>CAWFLX010000069.1:0-53200 GCA_963816775.1 uncultured Alphaproteobacteria bacterium | reverse complement strand
CATGGGGAGGTCACCTCTCCCCGCAAGCAGGGAGAGGTGCCGCACCACAAAGGTTTGCGCGTTGCCATTCCTGTTCACTTGAACGCTGGCACCACATGCTGGCTGAACAATTGGATCGAGTTGCGCACTAGCTCCGGTGGCATCGCGCCGATCTCGTGATTGGTGCAGAAGATATCGTAGCCGATCCGCCGCTTGCCCTCCTCGAGCTTGCGGATGACCGTGTCCGGGCTGCCGACCAGCGCGAGCCCCTGCTCGATGTTGAACTCGTAGCTCTCGCGCGCAAGCCGCATGGTCTCGCCGCGCGCCTTGTCGTCCGGTCGCTCGCTGTCGCGCCCCATGCCGCGCGCATGCGTGCCCCAGCCGATGCGGGTCTTCTCGAGCGGGCCGCCGCCGACCGGAACCGCGCCGCCTTCGCGCGATGCCAGATATTGCCGCGCCTCTTCATGTGCCTTGGCGTCGGTCTCGGCGACATGCACCTGGCGCATCAGAAAGACGCGCGGCATCGGTCCGGCATGGCCACATTGCGACCAGATCTTGCGATAGAGGTCGAACTTGCGGGCGACCACTTCGTCGGTGTCGAGGTTTTGGGAGACGTGATAGTTGTTGCGCGCCGCGAATTCGATCGCCTGGTCGCTGTGCACCGCCGCCCAGATCGGGGGATACGGTTGCTGATAGGGCTTGGGCTGCGGCAGCGCCTCGTTGAAGCGGAAATACTTGCCTTCGAACGTGATCTCGTCCCTGGTCCAGGCCTGCTTGACGATCTCGAGCACTTCGCCGGCGATCGCGGCGCGCTGGTAGTAATCGACGCCCCAACGGATGAACTCGTGCTCATGCACCCCGATGCCGGTGCCGAACTCGACCCGCCCGCGTGAGAGCTGATCGAGCATCGCCACCTCCTGCGCGAGCCGGATCGGATGATAGAACGGCAGCTGCCACATCATCGCGCCGATGCGTAGCCGCGCCGTCGCGCGGGCCACCGCCGTGAGAAAGACGGTCGGCGCCGTGATCCGTCCCAGCGGAGAATTCTGATGCTCGATCACGAAGTAGGAATGCCAGCCAGCCTCGTCGAGCTCGCAGGCGAGCGCGATGTGTTCGTCATAGACGTCGGCCATGGAGGACGCCGCGGTCGAATAGCCGCCCACCGCGTCCCAAAGGGCAAAGTCGATCCGTGCCATATCCTCCCCGCAGCGTCGCGCCGATCGCGCAGGATGCGCCGGCAGATTTGCGGGTGAGCATTGGCAGACAGCGCCATCCGGTCAATGCGCAGGCGCGCATAGTGTGCGATTGATGCGCACATGACGGCAAACGCACCTGACGCTGTCCGCAATCTGGTGATCGCCGCAGCGGAGGACGGCGAGCGGCTCGACCGCGTGCTCGCCAGCCACATGACTGATCTGTCGCGCTCGCGGCTCAAGACGCTCGTGCTCGCCGGTCAGGTCACGATCGACGGGGCGCCGGTCCTCGATCCCGGTCGCAAGGTCCGCGCGCGGACGACGCGATCGCCATCACGGTGCCGGCGCCGGAACCCGCAGAGCCGCGCGCGGAGCCGATCCCGCTCAGCATCGTTTATGAGGACGACGCCATCATCGTGATCGACAAGCCCAAGGGATTGGTCGTGCATCCGGCGGCCGGAAACTGGACCGGCACCCTGGTCAATGCGCTGATCGCGCATTGCGGTGACAGCCTCTCGGGAATCGGTGGCGTGCGCCGTCCGGGTATCGTGCACCGGCTCGACAAGGACACGACCGGGCTGCTGGTAGTGGCGAAGACCGATCGCGCCCACCGCAAGCTCGCTGCCCAGTTTGCGGATCACGGTCGCACCGGCGCGCTCGAACGCGCATATCTCGCGTTCGTCTGGGGCGTTCCAGCGCGCCCGAAAGGGACAATCGACAAGCCGATCGACCGCCACCCGCATGCCCGCGACAAGATGGCGGTTCGTCCCGGCGGGCGGACCGCTATCACGCATTGGGAGGTCCTTGAGCGCTATGCCGGGGCCGACCAAAAAGGCGTGGCAAGCTTGGTCGAATGCCGGCTCGAGACCGGCCGCACCCATCAGATCCGGGTCCACCTGGCCGCGATCGGCCACCCTCTGCTGGGTGATTCGGTCTACGGCCCGGGGTTCAAAACAAAAGCGAGTCAGCTACCGGAGCGGGCACGCGACGCGCTTGCAGCCCTTGATCGCCAGGCCCTGCATGCCCATATCCTGCGCTTGGAGCATCCGGTCACCGGTGAATTGCTGCATTTCCGCTCGGAACTACCCGCCGATCTTGCAGCCCTGCGCTGCGCCTTGTCACAGCCAGACCGGGTGGCTCCGTGAAAAGGTAGAAAAGCCAATACGTTAGAGTTCCGCTTCCGCCCTCTTCACCCGGTTGTCACCACGACGTGACGACCCGTCTCCTTCTGTTGCCCCCCAAGAACCTGTATCGTCGCAGGTGAGTTACACAAACATAACCCAAAAAACGGTGTCGCCGGCTCGGGAGCGGCGATGTCGTTTTGGCCCGCCGGCGTTTCGGGGGCCGATCAACTTTGAAAGGGTGCTGTCATGGCCCGCGCTACCGCGTTACCAAGTCTGACCGCCGAGACCGGTCTTTCCCGCTATCTCGAAGAAATCCGCCGGTTCCCCATGCTGGAACCGCAGGAAGAATACATGCTGGCCAAGAGCTGGCGCGAGCACGGCGACCGCGATGCGGCGCACCGGCTCGTCACAAGCCATTTGCGCCTGGTTGCCAAGATCGCCATGGGATATCGCGGCTACGGCCTGCCGATCTCCGAGGTCATCTCGGAAGGCAACGTTGGGCTGATGCAGGCGGTCAAGCGATTCGAGCCCGAAAAAGGCTTCCGGCTGGCGACCTACGCCATGTGGTGGATCAAGGCGGCGATCCAGGAATACATCCTGCGCTCCTGGTCCCTGGTCAAAATGGGCACCACCGCGAACCAGAAGAAGCTGTTTTTCAACCTGCGCAAGGCCAAGAGCCGGATTTCAGCCCTGGAAGAGGGTGACATGCGCCCCGACCAGGTTGCGACCATCGCCAAGCGGCTCGGTGTCGGCGAGCAGGACGTCATCGACATGAACCGCCGTCTCGGCGGCGACGTCTCGCTCAACGCACCAATCCGCAACGACGGCGACACCGGCGAATGGCAGGACTGGC
The DNA here is from genome assembly GCA_963816775.1 of uncultured Alphaproteobacteria bacterium. Taxonomy (GTDB): domain Bacteria; phylum Pseudomonadota; class Alphaproteobacteria; order Rhizobiales; family Xanthobacteraceae; genus JAFAXD01. The sequence continues at coordinate 50,051 of CAWFLX010000069.1, read as the reverse complement.
TTGTCGACGACCGCGAAAACCAGGAGACGACGCTGACCCAGAGCGAAGAGCTCGACAATCGGCGTCGGGCCCTCTCCGATGCGCTCTCGGTGCTCAACGATCGCGAGCGCCGCATCTTCGAGGCGCGCCGATTGGCCGAAGATCCGGTCACGCTCGAGGAACTCGCCGATGAGTTCGGCGTGTCGCGGGAACGGGTGCGCCAGATCGAAGTGCGCGCATTCGAGAAGGTGCAGAAGGCTGTGAGAAACAGGGTCGCTGCCATGGAGCAGCCGCACGCTCAGCCGGCCGCGCTCGCTGCGCACTAACGGCAGAAACCGCTAAAGCCCCGGATCGCGGCGCGCCGCGTCCGGGGTTTTTTTATTGTCCCCAGGCCGCGAATGCGTCGTTGAACACCCGATCGCCCTGCGGTCCCTTTTCGACCGCCAGAATGGCGCGGCGATTGTCGTTATAAACGACCGCGATGTCGAACCAACCGCGCTCCTTGAGCATCTGAATGTTGCGCTGAACATCGCCTTCCGTGGCGGAGAGCCCGATCAGGAAGAACCCGGTCGTGACCTTGACCGAAAGACCGGCGAGCGTGACGCCGCGGGTCGACTCGGATTGCTTCATCAACAGCCCGCGAATTTCCTGAATGCCGCCGTGAGAGAAGTCAGCCGGCAATGTGAAGTTGATTGAGACCGTGTGGCTCGCTGGCAAATCCTTGTCGGTGTTGCGGCGGATTGTAAACGTCACCGTCATGTTGCGCTCGGGGATTGAGATGTCCCCGCGAATTGCCTTGTCCATCGGCTGGCCCGGGCCGGCCGCCACGTTCTCCAGGCTCCAGACAACGGTGCCGGTATAGCGCTTGCCGTTGGGATCGCTCGGATCCTCCTCGTACAGGACAACGTGTCCGGGCGCCGCGGCTTCCTGCGCCTTTGACTGATCGGGTTGCGCTTGTCCGGCTTGGCCGATGCGATCAGAAATTTTGGAGCGCGAAGGCGCAGTCGCAGCCGTGTCGCGCGGTGCCTGCGCGCTCGGACCGCGCGCAAGCGTCAGAATCCCGACGAGCCCGGACTTGATGGCTTCGCGCTGCCAGAACAGCGCTCCGCCGACGAGGGCGATCAGCAAGGCGGCGATTGCAACGGTGCCGATCGAACTGTTGAGCAGACGGCCGAACCGACCTTTGTCGTAAACCCTATCCTCGGCCACATCCTCAGTCGCCGGACGCGCAGGGGCTGGCGCAGCCCGAACACCCTCCATGGGCGGCGGGTCGAATGAGCGAGCGTCGGCGAGGTCGCGATACGGAGAATCATCGTCAGGTGGCTCGAACTCCCGATCGAGATCCATGTCGACCGGTGAAGGCTTGGCGGGAGCAGCAGGGGCAGGTGCCTCCGCACGCTTGCGGCCCAGGAAGTTGGGCATTCCGCCGAACCGACGTGGCGGCGGCTCATCAAGTTCGGGCGGCGGCGTGACCGGGCTGGGCGCAAGCGGCGGCGGCTCCGGGTGCGGCAGTTCCGCGACCGGCGCTTCGGGCGGCTGCGGAGCGAATTCATGCACCTCCTCGTGCACCTCCGGCTCGGGCGGCGGCGTGAAGGCCGGGGGCGGAGCCTCCAGCGGCTTGCTCTCGGGCGGTGCCGGACCGAAAGGCGGGCGGCGCATAGGTCGGCGCAGATCAGCAGCGGTGACGTCGGGGCGGCCCATGACCCTGCCAAACGGCGGGCGGCTTTCCGGCGTTGGCGGCGTTGGCTGTTGGTGCGTATCGGTCTGATCGGGCGGCGGCGCGGATGGGCCGAGCACCGGCCGCGAAGGCGCACCGGGTTCGGGACGCAGCGCCTCGCGTAGACGCTGGGAAGACGGCGGTCGTTCCGACGGGCGCGGTATCTCTTCACGCATGCGCCGGGCAACGTCCGCTTCAACCTTGCGGATGGCTTCTTCAAGCGCAAGCCGCTCGCGCGTGATCTCCGTTTCGCTCAGAGCCGGAGTGATGCTGCGCAATTGATCGAGCAACGCGTTGCGCGCCCGCTCATAGAGCGACCGGCGATTTTCTCCGGTATTCCGCTCGAGACCAGCGACAGCGCGGCTGATCAGGGGGTAGTAGTCGGCCATCAGATTCCAGGCACCAAGTTGACGTCCCTATTTCCGTGACGGTCGCCCAGTGTTCCGATCAACCCCGGAACATAACCAATTCAATGTCTTGTGTCGCCTGCCTCCTAGACAAGGTACGCGACACATCGCCATACCACGACGAAACTTCAGAAATGGTAACTTACAGCAGGGTGACGGATGCGAAATTCGTATCGTCGTTGCGGGCGTCCGTGCTGAAAATCTCAAATCCAAAACCGCACTAGAATCATAAATTTACTAGCGTCTGCCCGATTCCCAGGTGGACGCGGAGTGTGCCGCCGCGTGCGGCATACTCCGAAACCGGGACACCAGAACGTCACGCCTCGAACGGGTTTTGCATCAATATCGTGTCTTCGCGTTCGGGGCTCGTCGACAGTAATGCGACCGGGCACCCAACCAACTCCTCGACCCGGCGCACATATTTGATCGCTTGGGCGGGTAATTCGCCCCACGAGCGGGCGCGCGCCGTCTGCTCCTGCCAGCCGGCGATCGTCTCGTAGATCGGCTCGACCCTCGCCTGTGCGTGCTCGCCCCCGGGCAGGTAATCGATCTCACGCCCGTCAAGCCGGTACCCGGTGCAGACTTTGATTTCGTCGAAGCCATCGAGGATGTCGAGCTTGGTCAGAGCGAGACCATTGATCCCGCTGGTCCGCGTCGTTTGCCGGACCAGCACCGCGTCGAACCAGCCACAGCGCCGTGGGCGTCCCGTCACCACTCCGAACTCGCGGCCACGCTCACCGAGGATGCGGCCGATCTCGTTTTTCTGCTCGGTCGGAAATGGCCCCTCCCCGACCCGCGTCGTGTACGCCTTGCAGATGCCAAGCACGTAGCCGATCGAACCGGGACCGAGACCGGAACCGATCGCGGCCTGGGCTGCCACGGTGTTCGACGACGTCACGAACGGGTAGGTGCCGTGGTCCACGTCGAGCAGCGCACCCTGCGCCCCTTCGAACAAGATGCGCCGGCCCTCGCGGCGCTTCTGCTCGAGCAGCGACCACACCGAATCCATGAACGGCAGCACCCGCGGCGCAGTGCTCAGCAACTCGTCGCGAATCGATTTCACGCTGATCTCCTCGAGCGCGAGACCTCGGCGCAGCGCGTTGTGATGGGCGAGCAGCCGTTCGATCTTGAGGTCGAGCGCCTTCGGATCGGACAGATCCATCAGACGGATTGCGCGCCGTCCAACCTTGTCCTCGTAGGCCGGGCCGATACCGCGCCGGGTGGTGCCGATGCGCGTTGTGGCCTGTTCGCGGATGGCGTCGAGTTCCTGATGCAGCGACAGGATCAGGGTTGCGTTCTCGGCAATCCGCAGATTGTCGGGCGTCACTTTCACGCCCTGCCCGGCCAGACGGTCGAGCTCCTCGATCAGCGCGCGCGGGTCGAGCACGACCCCGTTGCCGATCACCGACAGCTTGCCGGGTCGCACCACGCCGGACGGCAGCAGCGACAATTTGTAGGTCGTGCCGTTGATCACCAGGGTGTGGCCGGCGTTATGCCCGCCCTGAAAGCGGACGACGATGTCGGCCTGCTCCGACAGCCAGTCGACGATCTTGCCCTTGCCTTCGTCGCCCCACTGCGAGCCGACCACCACCACATTGGCCATGACGATGCCTTCCCTCAGGAGCGATCACGAACGTCGGAGCAGAAACCCCATGGCATGCTGGGGCCGCGCCGGGTCGTGACTGACATTCACGCAAGCGTTACAAACGCGCAAGCGTACCGTTGTTTTCAAAACTTCAGCTGCTTCGCCTGCTGCACCTGCGGCAGCGCCTGCACCTTGGCGAGCACGTCGGGCGGTACGTCACCGTCGACCTCGATCAGCGCGATGGCATTGCCTCCGGGGGCTTCGCGCCCGACGTGGAAGGTCGCGATGTTGATGCCGGCGTCGCCGAGTGTGGAGGAGAACTTGCCGATGAACCCGGGCTTGTCCTGGTTAGTGATGTAGATCATCGAGTGCCCGAACTCCGCATCCATGCGGATGCCCTTGATATTGACGATGCGCGGGCGTCCGTCGGCAAAGACGGTACCGGACACGTGGCGCGTTTGGTGCTCGGTCGTGACCGTCACCGTGATCAGGCTGTCGTAGTCGTGGGCGGCCTCGCGGGTGGTTTCCTCAACGATGATGCCGCGCTCCTTGGCGACGATCGGGGCCGACACCACATTCACGTCCTGCAGCATCGGGCGCAGCAGGCCGGCGAGCGCCGCCGAGGTCAGCGCCTTGGTCTTGAGCCCGGCCGCGGCGCCCTCATACGTCAGCTGGATCTTCTTGATGCCGCTCTCGGTCAATTGGCCGGCGAATGAGCCAAGCTTTTCGGCGAGCGCAATGAACGGCTTCAGGCGCGGCGCCTCCTCGGCGGTGATCGATGGAAAATTCACTGCGTTGGAGATCGCACCCCGGAGCAGATAGTCCGACATCTGCTCGGCAACCTGCAGCGCCACGTTCTCCTGCGCCTCGCTGGTGGCAGCGCCGAGATGCGGCGTACACACCACATTGGGATGACCAAACAGCGGATTGGCGGTCGCCGGCTCCTCCACAAACACGTCGAAAGCCGCGCCCGCGACGTGACCAGAATCGAGGCTGGCGCGCAGCGCCGCCTCGTCGACAAGCCCGCCGCGCGCGCAGTTGATGATGCGTACGCCCGGCTTGGTCGTCGCCAGCGCGCGCGCATCGAGAATATCTTTGGTCTTGTCGGTGAGCGGGGTGTGCAGGGTGATGAAATCGGCGCGCCGGAGCAGCTCGGCCAGATCCACCTTTTCGACGCCGAGATCGATTGCACGCTCGGGCGACAGGAACGGATCGTATGCGATCACCTTCATGCGCAGCCCGACCGCACGATCAGCGACGATCGAGCCGATATTGCCGCAGCCGATCACCCCCAGTGTCTTGCCGGTGATTTCAACTCCCATGAACCGGTTCTTCTCCCACTTGCCGGCCTGTGTCGACGTATCGGCCTGAGGAATCTGGCGCGCCAGCGCCAGCATCAGGGTGATGGCATGCTCGGCCGTCGTGATCGAATTGCCGAAAGGCGTGTTCATCACGATGATGCCCTTGGCGGTGGCGGCCGGAATGTCGACGTTGTCGACGCCGATGCCGGCGCGCCCGATCACCTTCAGGCTCTTGGCCTGCTCGAGAATCTTCGCCGACACCTTGGTGGCAGATCGGATCGCAAGTCCGTCGAAACCGTTGATCAGCGCTGCGAGTTTGTCTTTGTCCTTGCCGAGGTTGGGCTGAAAATCGACCTCGACGCCGCGATCCTTGAAGATCTGCACGGCAGCAGGCGACAACGCGTCGGAAATCAAGACTTTTGGAGACATGTTCATTCTCAATCTGCGTTGCACGAATGATGACGCGGGCGCTTAAACGTTCACGCCTCCCCGCGTGCCGGGAGAGACCGGACTAAGCCGCCTTCGGGAGCGCGTCCTTGGTCTTGGCAAAGGCCCAGTCGAGCCACTGCGTCAGAATTTCAACATCGCTCGCTTCGATGGTCGCGCCACACCAGATCCGCAGGCCGGCCGGCGCATCGCGGTAATGGCCGAGGTCGTAGCCGGCACCCTCCTTTTCGACTGCGCCCGCGAGCGCCTTGGCAAACGCGCTCTGCGCATCGCCAGAGAGCGACGTGACCGCCGGGTCCACAACCTTCAAACACACCGACGTGTTGGAGCGGGTCGCTGGCACGCGCGCCAAAAACTCGACCCAGGGCGTGCGCGCAACCCAGTCGGCGATCACCTTGGTGTTGGCATCGGCGCGCGCGATCAGGGCCTTGAGCCCTCCGACCGATTTGCGCCCATTGCAGCGTGTCGAGATAGTCCTCAACGCACAGCATCGAGGGTGTGTTGATGGTCTCGCCCTCGAAAATTCCCTCGTTGAGCTTGCCGCCCTTGGTCATCCGAAAGATCTTCGGCAGCGGCCACGCCGGTTGATAAGTCTCTAGGCGAGCGACCGCGCGCGGCGAAAGGATCAGCATGCCGTGGGCGGCTTCGCCGCCGAGCGCCTTCTGCCAGGAGAACGTCACCACATCGAGCTTGGCAAAATCGAGCGGTTGCGCGAACGCCGCCGAGGTCGCGTCGCAGATCGTCAAACCCTGGCGGTTTGCCGGAATCCAATTGGCGTTCGGCACGCGTACGCCGGATGTGGTTCCGTTCCAGGTGAAGACGACGTCGGTTGCGAAATCGACCTTGGTGAGATCAGGCAATTCCCCGTAGGGCGCCTTGAGCACGCTCGCGTCCTTGAGCTTGAGCTCCTTGAGGACATCGCTGACCCAGCCTTCGCCGAAGGATTCCCACGCGAGCATCGTGACGGGCCGCTGTCCGAGCAGCGACCACAGCGCCATTTCGACTGCGCCAGTGTCGGACGCGGGGACGATGCCGATGCGATAATCGGCCGGCACTTCCAGCACTTCGCGCGTCAGATCGATCGCACGCTTGAGCTTGGCCTTGCCGATCTTCGCGCGATGCGAGCGGCCGAGTGCTGCGTCGGTGAGGGTTTGCAGGCTCCAGCCGGGGCGCTTGGCGCAGGGGCCGGATGAGAAGTGCGGGGTGACCGGCCGCACGCCGGGCATCGGATTTGCCATTGTCTCCATCCTTCCAGATGGGCGCCCTTCGTTGGGGAAGGGTGTCCCGCCGCCGCGAATAAAGAAGCTCTCGCAGCGCGTCAAGGCCAAAAGATGGACGGAACAAACTGTCAGTTAGGCGGCCGCGACCTGGTTCAGGGCGTCGACCACGCCATCGACCACGTCTTCGACCAGCGCGCGGTCGTCGCCCTCCGCGGTCACGCGGATGACCGGCTCGGTGCCCGACGGTCGCACGATCAAGCGGCCATGGCCGTTGAGCCGGCCTTCGCCATCCGCGATCGCCGACCGCACCTTGGCGTGCTCATGCGGCGCGCCGCCGCGATAGCGCACATTCTTGGTGACCTGCGGCAGCGGATCGTAACGATGGCAAACCGCGGACACCGGCTGATCGCGCTTCTTGACCACCGCCAGCACCTGCAGGGCGGCGACAAATCCATCGCCGGTGGTGGTGTGGTCGGAAAGAATCACGTGGCCCGAAGGTTCGCCGCCGACGTTGAACCCCTGCTCGCGCATCTGCTCCAGCACGTAGCGGTCGCCGACCGGCGTGCGCAGGATAGAAAGCCCGAGCGAGCCGAGAAAGCGCTCGAGGCCGTAGTTCGCCATGATGGTGGTGACAATGCCGGGACGCGACAACCGCTCGTCCTCGCGCCAGCTTTCGGCGATCACCGCGAGAATCTGGTCGCCGTCGACGACGTGTCCGCGCTCATCGACGATCACCACCCGGTCGGCATCGCCGTCGAGCGCAATCCCGATGTCGGCGCGCATCTCGCGCACCTTGCTGGCGAGCGCCTCCGGCGCGGTCGAGCCGCAATCCTTGTTGATGTTGAAGCCGTCGGGCTCAACCCCGAGGGAGAACACCTCGGCGCCGAGTTCCCACAACGCCGCAGGCGCGACGCTATAGGCGGCGCCGTTGGCGCAATCGATCACAACCCGCATGCCGTCGAACGACAGGTTCTTGGGGAGCGTGCGCTTGGCGAATTCGATGTAGCGATCCTGCACTCCGTCGATGCGCTTGGCACGGCCGAGTGCCGCCGGCTTGGCGAGCCTCTTGGAGAAATCTCCCGCGATCAGGCGCTCGATTTGGGCCTCAACCTCGTCGGAGAGCTTGAAGCCGTCGGGCGTGAACAACTTGATGCCGTTGTCGTCATAAAGATTATGCGACGCCGAGATCATGACGCCGAGATCGGCGCGCATCGAGCGTGTCAGCATGGCGACGCCTGGCGTCGGGATCGGCCCGGTCAACAGGACATCCATCCCAACCGATGTGAAGCCAGCCACCAGCGCGTTCTCGATCATGTAGCCGGACAGACGCGTGTCCTTGCCGATCAGCACCCGATGGCGGTGCTCGCCGTTGCGAAAGATCAGTCCGGCGGCCTGTCCGACCTTGAGTGCAAGCTCCGGCGTGATCACGCCGTTGGCGCGCCCCCGGATACCGTCGGTTCCAAAATACTTGACCGCCATCGTGCTCCTGCCCCGCCGGGCGTCCTGCCCGCAGTTGAGCCGGATATTACGAAATCCTGCCAACAAATGTCCAAAAAATGCGGACCCCTCCGGCACCCCCGTGCCGAGCCTTAGCGCATGATCCGGCGAAGTGTGAGCGGTTCGCCGACAAGATCATGCGCTAAATCAATATATTGGCGCGCGATCGAACGCAAAACCGGTGCCCATTTTGCTGATCGCGCGCCAGGTCCAATCAAAAACATAGTTAACTCAATCGCATATGATGACGTGAAGGCGGCGCGGACCGTGCGCGCCGAGGATCAGCGTCTGCTGGATGTCGGCGGAGCGCGATGGGCCCGTAATCATATTGACGACCCGCGGTAGCTGGCGCTCGCCGTAGCGCGCACGCAGCCGTGCAAATACGCTCTCGAAGTCCGCAGCTATGTCATTGGCATCGACCACGACGATGTGGTTGTCAGGCAGGAAGTTCAGCGTCGTCGGATTGTCCGCGCCGGACGCGAGCACCAGCGTTCCAGTCTCGGCCACGGCGCCGAAGGCATGCGACACGGACGCGAGTTGGTGTCCGTCGGACGGTCCGACCGTTAGTTCGAGCGTTCGCTCGCGCTCCCACGGGATTGCCTTTAGTCGCGCGTCGTCCCCACGTCGTACCGTCAGCGGCAAATTGTGTCGCCGCAGAAACTCCGTGACGGAGCTTGGAATATCCGCGGCGGCGCTGACGCGCGTCACGCTGCCAGCCGCGGCCGTGACCATGTCGGCAAACAAGGTGACGCGTTGGTCGGGGGGAAGGTGCCCGCGTCGCGGTACGACTCCGACCGGGTGTTCGCGCAGGCGATCAGCAACAGCCTCGCGCCGCGGCGCCTCGCGGCCGTTCACGCCGAGCGCTGAGCGGATCGATGCAAACACGAGGGCGCGCGCGTTCACCGCCGCCGTCTCCACTGCGACTGAAACGTTGCGCCCTGCGGAGCCGGAAAATCGCGCTGGTCGGTCCAGCCGCGCGCAAACGGAAGCCAGCGAAACCGTCCGTGGGCCCTGCCCACGAGTGCGAGAGCGCGCGCCGCCAGATCGGTCGCGATGCCATAAAGCCACGGCCGCCGCGCAAAGAACGCCCACAACGCTAGACCCGTGCGCACGGTCGCCGGTGACAACTGTCGCTCGAACTCGCGTTCGCGCCAGAAGCGCATCAGCTTCGGCAGCGGAATCCGCACCGGACAAACTTCTTCGCAACGCCCGCAGAATGTCGAGGCGTTCGGCAGATGACCGGCCTTGTCGATCCCGATCAGGCTCGGCGTAAGCACCGCGCCCATCGGCCCGGGATAAACCCACCCGTAGGCGTGACCGCCGACCGCCTGGTAGACCGGACAATGATTCATGCAGGCGCCGCAGCGAATGCAACGGAGCATGTCGCGGAATTGGCCGCCCAACATGGCGGAGCGGCCGTTGTCGAGCAGCACGACGTGATACTCGCGCGGGCCGTCGGGGTCGCCGGGTCGCCGCGGGCCGGTCGACAGCGTGGTGTAGACCGACATTTCCTGACCGGTCGCCGAGCGCGCCAGCACGCGCAGGAACTCCGCCACGTCCTCGAGCGTCGGCACGAGCTTCTCGATCGACGTCAGCACAATGTGGACCTTCGGCAAGGTCTGGGTGAGGTCGCCGTTGCCCTCATTGGTGACGATGATTGATGTGCCGGTCTCGGCCACCAGGAAGTTCGCGCCAGTGATGCCGACGTCGGCGGCGAGAAACTTCTCGCGCAGCACCGCGCGCGCTTCGGCCAGCAGTGCCTCTGGCTCGTCGAGGTTGCGATCAGCCGGCAGGTTGGTGTGCACCCGGCGAAAGTCGGCCTCAACCTGCGCTTTCGAGAGATGCAGTGCCGGGGCGATGATATGCGACGGCATCTCGTGCCGGATCTGGATGATGTATTCGCCAAGGTCGGTTTCGACCGGCGTGATCGAATGTTCGGCGAGGAAATCGTCGAGACCGACTTCCTCGGCGATCATCGACTTGCCCTTGGTCACGAGCTTCGCGTCAGCCGCGCGGCAGATATCGAGAATGATCGAGCGGGCGTCAGCCGCGGTGACGGCATAGTGCACGTGGCCGCCCTGGGCGACCACCCGGCGCTCATACTCCTCGAGATAAAGATCGAGGTACGCCAGCGTGTGGTTCTTGATGTCGCGCGCCGCGTCGCGCAGCGCATCGAACTCCGGCAACTTGTCGGCGACCTGCTTGCGGCGCCCGATGAAGTTTGTCTCGAGAACTTCCAGCGATCGCTGCAGCTCGACGTCTGCCAGCGCGGCGTGGGCGTTTTCCTTGAATTGCGGTGAGGTTGCCGCATGCGTCATGGTGCGGACGCCCGCTGTTCGCGCGGCGCTGCCGCAATGGCCGGTTCGTCGATCATTCCTGCCAGGACTTCTGCGACGTGCCGCACGTCAATTCTGCTGCCATCGCGGGAGAGCTTGCCGGCCATGTTCATCAGGCAACCGAGGTCGCCCGCCAGCAACGTGCCGGCGCCGGTCGCCCGTATATTGGCAACCTTCTTCGCCACGATGGCGTTGGAGATTTCCGGATATTTGACGCAGAAGGTTCCGCCGAACCCGCAGCAGACATCGGCGTCCGGCATCTCGGAGAGCGTCAAGCCGGCGACGGTTGCGAGCAACGTACGCGGCTGCGCCTTCACGCCGAGTTCGCGTAGCCCGGAGCACGAGTCATGATAGGTCACAGTGCCGGCAAACTGCGCGCCGCTCGCCGTGACGCCCATCACGTCGACCAGAAACGAGATCAACTCGAAACATTTGGCGGCGAACGCATCCGCGCGCGGCTGCCAGTTGGGATCACCACGAAACAGTTCAGGGTAGTGAACCTTCAGCATCCCGGCGCAGGAACCGGACGGAACCACGATGTAATCGAACGACTCGAACGCCGCGATCACCTGTTCCGCGATTGCGCGGGTGTCGGCGCGATCGCCCGAGTTGAAAGCCGGCTGGCCGCAGCACGCCTGGCGCGGGACGTCGACAACGCATCCGGCACCTTCCAGGAGCTTCACGGCGGCAAAGCCGACCGACGGACGAATCAGGTCGATCAGACAGGTAACGAACAATCCGACGCGTGGGCCGGCCATCGAAGTCTCCCCGTTCGCCGAACATGCGCACGCGAGCGAGCCGGGACTGTGGCGGAAACGTGCGGAGCGTTCAAGCGCGTCGGATCGTCCTGCCGGCGCGCGCTCATTCTTCCTTGTAACCATACTGCGGCACGTTGCCGGTAGCGCCGTAGTATTTGTAAGGCAGGAACTTGCCGGACATGGTGATCTTGACCCGGTCGCCGCGCGGATCCGGAAGGCGGTCGATCTGCATGTCGAAATCGATGGCCGACATGATGCCGTCGCCGAACTCCTCCTCGATCAACGCCTTCCAGGCCGGACCGTTGACCATCACGAGCTCGTAGAACCGATAGATCAGCGGATCGGTCGGTGGCATCGACCCACCGCGATGCGGAACCTCGTTGAGCAAGGCGGTCTCCGCCTTGGTGAGGCCGAACAGTTCGCCTGCCTTGCCCGCCTGCGACTTGGTCAGCTTCATCTGGCCGAGCAACGCGCCGGTGATCATGACGGGCGACATGCCTCCGACGGCGTTGCAGATGTGCTTCCAGGTCCAACCCTTCTCACGCTTGATGTCGAGGATTTTTTCCGTGAGGTCGGCGCGTGTCATGGTGTTTCTCCCTCTGCATGTAAATCGGGACGCGGTGATGTCCCCGGCCTGCTACGAGCAGGCTTGCCAATGGTGGCGATCGTGGGCTCCGGGACACCCGGCCGAACGATTGGTACGTGACGCCGGTCGAAGCCGCTCGCTTCGGCGGCGAAGTTCCGGCTGCGCGTGACCAGGAAATCAATGATGTGGTTGCGCACGCCGTAATAGAGCGCGTGGCGGTGAAAATCGCTGCGCGAGCGCTCCTTCGGCAGCGGGTTGTCGACGATCTCGGCCAACACCGCGTTCGGCCCGTTGGTCATGAGGATGATGCGATCGGCCAGATAGATCGCTTCGTCAACGTCGTGCGTGATCATGAACGCCGTCTGTCCGGTCTCCAGGCAGATGCGCCGCACTTCGTCTTGCAGGGTTCCCCGGGTGAGCGCGTCGAGCGCGGAGAACGGTTCGTCCATCAGCATGATCTTGGGCTCGATTGCGAGCGCCCGCGCGATGCCGACGCGCTGTTTCATGCCGCCTGAGAGTTCGGCGGGGCGTTTCGCCTCCGCTCCCGCCAAGCCGACGAGATTGATGAACTTGCGGGCGTGGGCCTCGATCTTGGCGCGCGGCCAGCGCCGCCATTTCGAGGCGACCGCATAAGCGACGTTGCCGAGCACAGATCGCCAGGGCAGCAGCGCATGGCTCTGGAATATCACGGCGCGATCAAGGCTCGGGCCGGCGATTTCCTGGTTGTCGACGATCACAGTACCGGCGCTTGGCAGGTCGAGCCCGGCCAGGATGTTAAGCACCGTGGTTTTGCCGCAACCCGAATGTCCAATGATGCAGGTGAACTCGCCGCGCCGCATCGCAAGCCACAGGTCTTCGAACACGGTGGTTTCGCCGCCGTCCGCCGCCGGGAACCGGCGCGTTATGCCTTCGATCGAGATGAAGTGGTCGGCTGACATGGCGGAGCGGACCGGCCGACGGCTTATTCCGGGAACGTGACCAGCCGCGTGAGGCGGGCAAGCACCTGATCGAGCGCCATGCCGACCACCCCGATGACCAGAATTGCCGTGATCACGTTGGTGATCGAGAGGTTGTTCCATTCGTTCCACACGAAGTAGCCAATGCCGGTGCCGCCGACCAGCATCTCGGCGGCGACAATCACCAGCCACGCAATGCCGATCGAGATGCGCATGCCGGTGAGGATGGTGGGCGCCGCAGCCGGCAGGATGATCGTGAACGCGCGCCGAAACACGCCGACCTCCAAGGTGCGCGCCACGTTGAGCCATTCGCGCCGCACCGAGGCGACGCCGAATGCGGTGTTGATCAGCATCGGCCAGAGCGAGCAGATAAAGATGACGAAAATCGCCGAAAGGCTCGAGTCCTTGATGGTGTAGAGCGCAAGCGGCATCCAGGCGAGCGGAGAGATCGGCTTCATCACCTGGATGAACGGATCCAGCGCACGGCTCATCAACGGCGACATGCCGATCAGAAACCCGATCGGGATTGCGACCGCGACCGCGATCAGATAGCCGATCATCACGCGCGCGATCGAGTACGCCAACTGGATTCCGAGCCCCTTGTCGTTGGAGCCACGGTCGTAGAATGGGTCTTTCAGGTGATCCCAGATTTTGGCGCCGACCTCGAGCGGGCCGGGCATGGCTGATTTTCCATGGGTCGCGCTCGCGCCCATCAGCTTGGCGTATTCCGGATCCATTTGCTGTACCGGACCGGTCGCCTGGGTCGCGAGTTGCCACGCCAGGACGAACGCAAGGAACACCAGCACCGAGACCACTGCGGCACGCAAGGTGAGCGAAGACGTCATGGCAAGGCCCTCGCCCCGCACCTGCGCAGGAAAGCAGGGGCGGCGGAAACGGCTGTGAGGCAAAATAGGTCGAAACCCGGCAGGCCTTGCATTCGCCGCTACGCCTTTTTGATCGCAAAGCTCTTGATGTAATCGTCGGGTTTCGATGGATCGAACGTCTTACCCATCACCACGAATGACTTGGATGTGGCTGACGGCGGTGTGAGCCCGACTTCCTTCATCAGCTTGGAGGTGTCGGTGGCGAGGAACACCTGTTTGGCGACGCCCGCGTAGTCAATGTCACCCTTGATCTGCCCCCAGCGCTTCATCTGCGTCATGATCCAGACTGCGAACAACTCCCACGGGAACGGGTCGAAGTCGATGCGGTCCGGCACCTTGCGCACGTTGCCGAGCCCATCGGCGAAGGTACCGGTGAGCACCTGCTCCACCACGGTCACCGGCTGGTTGAGGTAGTTTGCCGGCGCAATCGCCTCCGCAATCTGCTTGCGGTTGTCCGGCTTGGCCGCGAATGCCGTGGCATCGATGATCGCCTTCAGCAGCGCCGCATAGGTGTTGGGCGTGCCGGTGACGAATTCCTTCGAGGCTGCAAACGCGCAGCACGGATGCCGGTCCCAGATTTCCTTCGACAAGATATGAATGAAGCCGACGCCGTCGAAAACCGCGCGCTGGTTGACGGGGTCGGGCGCCAGGAAGCCGTCGATATTCTCAGCGCGCAGGTTCGCCACCATCTCGGGCGGCGGAACAGCGCGGATCTGGATGTCAGTATCGGGATCAATCCCGTGCTCGGCGACGTAGTAGCGCAGCAGATAGTTGTGCATCGAGTAGTCGAACGGCACCGCGAACTTGAAGCCTTTCCAGTCTTTCGGATCGCGCTTCTCCTTGTGCTTGATCGAGAGCGTGATCGCTTGGCCGTTGATGTTTTCGACCGCCGGCATCGTGTAGGGAATCGGATTGGAGCCGGCGCCGAGTGTGATCGCGAGCGGCATCGGCGACAGCATGTGGGCGGCGTCGTATTCCTTGTTGAGCGTCTTGTCGCGGATCACCGCCCAGCCGGCGGTCTTGATCACCTCCACATTGAGGCCCTGCTTGCTGTAGAAGCCGAGTGGGTGCGCCATGATGATCGGGGTGGCGCAAGTAATCGGAATAAATCCGATCTTGAGATCGGTCTTCTCGAGCGGTGCACCCTCGGCAAACACCTCGGTTGCGGTCTTAAGCGGGAAGAGTTGCGACAGTGCCGCCAACGCAGTTGACGCGCCGACCGACTTGAGGAAAGCCCGGCGCGCGGCGTTCCTGGGAAAGATCGCCCGCATCACGGCCGATGCAACGACGCCTTCGTAGCGCTGTTCGGTACTCTCACCGGCCACACACTGAAGGCGGGCCTGCTCGGCTTGGTCGTGCTCATGCTCAGCTTGGCTGAGATGCCGGCCGCACGCACACCCGGACGACAGCCGCACTTCCGAATCGAAAGGATTGTCAAACGTCGACATGTTGGCTGCTCCCCTCTGGGCCCTGGCCGGGTTTTGGCGCATGGAAGTGCAACCCCCGTGCCATTGCTGGAGCAACCTAAGGTCCTGAATCAGCTTGGTAATCCGCGCAGCCCTTGCGCACGCCAGAGGGGGCGCGCGAGGCGCCTGCCCAACATTTCATCATTGCCGAAGATTTAATCGCCGGCGATCCGGCGCTCAGGCTCCCGCATCACTGCGGTACGACGCCGTCGCGCCCGACATTGATCCGCGGAGCCTCGAGCGCGCCATCCGGTTTCTTCACCGCAAAGGCCGCCACTTGGGCGCCGGGCTTGAGTTCGTCCCGGCTGCCGATCACGTAGGCGCGGATCACTGAGTCCGGGGTCACGACGATCTTCTTCTCGCCGTCCTTATATTTGACAGTGAAGGCCTGACCATCGACGCTGCCGACGGTGGCATCGACCGTGCCATTGGTCATGGTGCTGCCCGGCCGATCCCATGGGCGGTGTCCCTCGCCAATGCCACGCATCGACTCGGCAAAGATCATGACCTGGATCGCCTTCTGGCTGCCGTCGGTCTGCGGCATCGCACCGACACCAACGTACAGGCCTGGTTTGATGTCGGCGATCGAGGCCTTCACGACACCGTAGACCTGCGCGCCGTCGGTAAGATTGAGCTTGACCTCGTTGGCCTCGCCGGCCCGCACCGTCAGAGTCGAGCCATCGATTTTCTCGACCGTGCCGCGAACCCGGGTCGGTTGTTGGGCGAAGGCAGACGACAGGGCGGCAACCATTGCAATCGATCCGCCCAGAAACCAGCGCGCTGATCTATTCATGCTTTCTCCTGTTGCAGGGTTTTGTCGGTCATGTCCGCGCTGCCGGTGCGGACATGACATAGCGTTCGATTCGACATCGGGAAGCTTGCGAACGCCAACTCACATCGGCGGCGTCAGCCCGTCCAATCCAACCGAAACGTTGGGGGCTTCCAGCGTTCCGTCAGGCTGTTTCACGGCCGCAACGATGAAGATCTTGGCGCCGGGTTTGAGCTCATCCTTATTACCCGGAACGTATTTGACGATCGGCGCGTCGGGCGGGACGACGATTTTCTTCTCGCCGTCCTTGTACTTGAGCGTCAGCGTGCGGCCGTCCGTGCCGGCCACTGTGGTGTCGACCGTCGCGTTTGTCATTGTGCTGTTGGGCCGCACGTCCCAAGGTCCGAACCCTTCTGCGACGCCCCGCATCGCGTCGAGGAAAATATGCACGTGCAGCGCTTTCTGACTGCCGTCGGTCTGCGGCATGGCCGAGACGCCGACGTAGGACCCCGGCTTGACCTCGTCGAGCGATGCCTTCTGGATGCCGAGCACGCGCGCATTGTCCGGGAGCTTGATTTTCACCTCCTGCCCTTCGCGTGTCTTCACGGTCAGCACGTTACCGGCGACCTGCTCGATGGTGCCGCGCACGCGCACCCGCTCCTGTGCGACCGCGCTCGTAGCGACGATTGCCAATCCCATGGCGGCGGCGCCCATAGCCAACCGGGTGATTTGCCTCATGATCGTTCTCCCCTTTCGGCGCGGCGCGCCGATGCAACCGGATCAACCCGCGGGATCGATGGGTTATTCCGAGCCTGCAAGAGACCGCGGCGAAGCGGAAATCACGTCTTGGCGAGGTCTGCCTCGATCAAGGCTCGTAACTCGGGGGTAACACTGGGCCGCACACCGAACCAGAGGGAAAAGCCACGCACGGCTTGATGCAGCAACATTCCAAGGCCATCGGCGGTTGGATGGCCGCTCGCCCGAGCAGCTTTGAGGAGCGCCGTTTCGAGCGGCACATACACAAGGTCGGCGACAACCGCGCCGCTGCGCAGCGGCCGAAGATCAATGTCGAGTGGGGGCTGACCCCGCATGCCGAGTGACGTGGTGTTGACCAAAAGTCCCGCTGAGGCGAGCAGAGTGGGCAATTCCGCCGCACCCACCGGACGCACGGTTTCGCCGAAGCGTGTGCGCAAGGCTTGCGCGCGCTCCGGTGTCCGGTTGACGACGTGAACGCGCGCAATGCCGCGCTCGATCAAGCCGAATACGACGGCGCGGGCCGATCCGCCCGCACCCAGCACCACCGCATCCGCGGCGCGGTCCCAGCCGGGTGCCGCGGCATCGAGATTCGCCAAGAAGCCCTCGACATCCGTGTTGGTGGAACGCAGCACGCCACCATCGAACCAGAGCGTATTGGCAGCGCCGACCGCGCGGGCGCGCGCGTCCGGTTCGGTCAGGCTGAGCGCGACCTCCTTGTGCGGAAGCGTGACATTGGCGCCGACATATGGGCGCGCCAGCGTCTTGATGAAATCGGGGAACTGCTCCGGCGGCACCGGCTGCGCCACATACTCGCCGGCAATGCCGTGCTGGCGAAGCCAGTAGTTGTGAATGAGCGGCGAGCGCGAGTGTCCGGCCGGCCAGCCGACCACACAGGCTTTGCGCGGTTCCGCCATGACGCCTCGGCGCTAGCTCTCCGCCACCACCGTGTTCTTCAGGGTCCCGATCTCCGGCACGGTGATCTCGACGGTATCCCCTGCCTTGAGCCATTTGGGCGGATCGAAACCCATGCCGCTGCCGACCGGCGTGCCAGTCGAGATGATGTCGCCCGGCTTGAGCGTCATGAAGCGCGTCACGTAAGCGATCAGATCGGCGAACGACAGCATCATCATCTTGGTCGTGGTGTCCTGGCGCAGTTCGCCGTTGACCTTGGTGGTGAGGTGCAGGTCGCGCGACGGATCGAGCTCATCAGTCGTCACCATCCAGGGGCCGATCGAACCGGATGCATCGAAATTCTTGCCTTGCGTGACGTTGAACTTGCCGTGCCGCATCCAGTCGCGCAGGCAACCTTCGTTGCACAACGTCAGGCCGGCGATGTAGTCGAGCGCTTGGTCCTTCGGAACTTTCTTGGCCTCGCGGCCGATCACCAGCGCGATCTCGCCCTCGTAGTCGAGTTGATCGGACTCCTTCGGCAAGACGATGGGATGATTTTGACCCACCAGCGATCCCGGATGCCGATAGAACATGCTCGGATAGCCGGTCTCTTTGAGATCCTGACCTTTGTATTCGGAATTGCGGTTGTAGTTGATGCCAATGCAGAGGATTTTCTCCGGTGCCAGGATCGGCGGCAGCAGATCGACCTCGGAGAGTGGAAAATCCGCCCTCACCCCGGTGATCGCAGGCTTGACCTCGTGCAGCGCCCCAGCGCGCAAGAGCTCCAGCAGGGTCGTGTAGCGCACACCAAACCGCAGCCGCAGGTCGACGACGCCCTCACCCTCGACCACGCCAAAAGTAGTCCGCCCGCGGGCGGTGAAGCTTGCAAGCCGCATTGTGCACCTCGTTAGGCATCATTTTTATGCATGTTCTTATCGGAAGCGCGCGATCTTCGCTTCCCGAACAAGCTCGTGCCGCCGATTTGAAGTTCCTACACTGGTTACAGCAAGCTCGTGAAGGAACTTCAAATCGAAAAGCGGCCCGAGAATCATATATCTGCCAGTGCCCCGTTGCTTCCGAAGTTCGTGCCGAGGGGCTGCTGCGAGGTATCACGAACTTCGGAAGCGGGGCACTGACGCAGGGAAACACCGTGGCGCGAGGTATTTCAAGGGCAACGTAGCCCTCGCGGGAAGACTTACTTCGGTGCTATCAAACCGGACAAAGACTGCGAGGGAGATGTCCAGGTGAAACCGGCGCCGTTCGCTTACGCGAAGGCGCGTTCGCTCGACCACGCGATCGCGCTGCTCGACGGCGCTCCCGAGGCCAGGGTCCTCGCCGGCGGGCAGAGCCTCATGCCCGCGCTCAACATGCGGTTGTCCGCCCCGCCGCTGCTGGTCGATATCAACGGGGTTTCCGAGCTTGCCCGGATCGCGCAGCCCAATGGGCAGATCGAGCTAGGGGGCTTGGTACGCCACGCGCAGGCCGAACATAGTCAGGACGTCGCGCGGCTTGCACCGCTTCTTTCGAAGGCCATCCCTCATATCGCGCATCCGGCGATCCGCAATCGCGGTACCATCGGGGGTTCGATTGCACTCGCGGATCCGGCAGCGGAGCTTCCGGCCTGCCTGTTGGCGCTTGGTGGCGAGATCGAGATCGCGGGCCGTGCCGGCCGGCGCACCGTTGCGGCCGACACGTTTTTCAAGGGCCTGTTCGAGACCGCGCTCGCCCCCGGCGAGATTATCAGCGCCATCCGGATACCGGTCGCGCAACCGCGTGACCGATTTGGCTTTGCCGAACTGGCGCGCCGGCACGGCGACTACGCGCTGGTCGGTCTTGCGGCCGCGGCGCGCGCCGAGCCACCTGCGATCAGGCTTGCTTATTTCGGCGTCGGCACGACACCGGTTCGTGCCCGCACGGCCGAAACGGCCCTCGCCGGCGGCGACCTCGACGCGGCGGTCGCGGCCCTGGCCGGCGATCTCGAACCAAGCGGCGACGTGCACGCGAGTGCCGCCGCAAAGCGGCATCTCGCGGCGGTTTTGCTACGTCGCGTAGCTGCGCAACTGAGCGCAGCATGAGCGATCGGGTCGACATCGCGCTCACGGTCAACGGCGAGGAAGTCCACGCCGCGGTCGAGCCGCGCCAGAACCTCGTTGATTTCCTGCGTGAGGAACTGCAGCTGACCGGGAGCCACGTCGGCTGCGAGCACGGCGTCTGCGGCGCCTGTACGGTGCGGGTCGACGGCGTGATCGTGCGCGGTTGTTTGCTGCTGGCGGTGCAATGCGAAGGCTGTACCGTCGAAACGATCGAGGGCGTCTCCGACACCGGCGAGATCGCTGACCTGCAGGCCGCTTTCGTGGCACGCAACGCGCTGCAATGCGGCTTCTGTACGCCCGGCATGCTGCTGACCGCGCAGGAGCTGTTGCTCAAGGCGAGCGCCGCGCCGTCGCGCGAAGAGATCCGCGCGCACCTGTCAGGAAACTATTGCCGCTGCACCGGTTATCAGGCGATCGTGGATGCGGTGGAGGAGGTTGCGCTCGCCCGCAAGGATGGCGCCCGATGACGCACACGCCGGATCTCCCCTCTACGCTTTCCGCCCTCGACCGGCCCAACTCCTACATCGGCCGATCGGTGCCGCGACCGAACATCGCGCGGCTGGCGCAAGGGCGCGGACAATATGTCAGCGACATCGTCCTGCCGCGTATGGCGCATGTCGCGTTCGTGCGCTCGCCTTACGCGCATGCCCGCATCGTCATGATCGACGCAACCGCCGCGAAGCGCGCGATCGGCGTGATCGCGATCGTCACCGGCGCGAAGCTTGCCAAGGTGATCAGCCCGTGGGTCGGTGTCCTCACCCATCTCAAGGGCATCAAATCCGCGCCGCAACACGCGATCGCGGTCGAGCGCGCATGCTGGCAGGGCGAGGCGGTCTGCGCCGTCGTGGCGCGCACCCGCGCCGAGGCGGAAGACGCTTGCGAGCTTGTTCACGTCAAATACGAGGAGCTCGCGCCGGTCACCGATGCGGAGACCGCGCTCGATCCGACGACGCCTGTGATCCACGCCGAGCTCGGCGACAATCTCACGTTCGAGCGCAAGCACCAGGCCGGCGACCCGGATCAGGGATTTGCGCTGGCAGACGCAATCGTCGAAACGACGTTCAGGTTCGGCCGCCACACCGGCGTCACCAACGAGCCGCGCGCGATCGTGGCCGACTGGAACCCCGGCGAGGAGCGCCTTACCGTCTACCAGGGCACGCAGGCGCCGCACATGATGCAGAACCTGTTCGCCAAGCACCTTGGTCTTCAAGAGCATCAGGTGCGTGTCCTGACCAAGGACGTTGGCGGCTCGTTCGGCATCAAGGTGCACACCTATGCGGACGAGATGGCGACCGTGGCGCTGTCCAAGCTGCTGCGGCGGCCGATCAAATTCGTTGCTGATCGGCTGGAAAGCTTCGTCACCGACATTCATGCGCGCGACCATCGGGTGAACGCCCGCATCGGCGTAAAGCGCGACGGCACCATCACGGCCTGGGAAATCGACGACCTCACCGGCATCGGGCCCTATTCGGTCTACCCGCGCACCAGCGGCATCGAAGCAAACCAGGTCGTGAATCTCGTGGGCGGGCCTTACACCTGCCCGAACTACCGGGCGCGCGCGCGGGTCGTGTTCCAGAACAAGAACGTGATGTGCCAGTACCGCG
The DNA here is from genome assembly GCA_963816775.1 of uncultured Alphaproteobacteria bacterium. GTDB lineage: Bacteria > Pseudomonadota > Alphaproteobacteria > Rhizobiales > Xanthobacteraceae > JAFAXD01. The sequence goes on along the minus strand of CAWFLX010000069.1, from coordinate 28,799 downwards.
CGGTCGGCCATCCGATCGCGACCTCGGTGACCGAAGGCCTGGTCGAGCTCGCGGCCGCCAAGATCGGGATGGATCCGCTGGAGCTGCGCCGGCGCAACCTCATTCCAGATGACGCCTATCCGGCATCGGGTCCGTCGGGCATCAAGTTCGAGGCGCTCTCGCATCACGCCTGCCTCGCCCGCCTCGACACCATGATGAACTACGCGGGGCTACGCGCCGAGCAGGCTCGCCTGCGCGAGCGCGGCGTTCATCGCGGCGTCGGTTTCGCGTCGTTCATTGAAGTGACCAACCCGTCCGCTGCGTTCTACGGAGTCGGCGGCGCGCTCATCTCGGCGCAGGACGGCGCGACTGTCCGGCTCGATGCGACCGGCGCGATTTTCTGCGCGACCGGCGTGACCGAGCAAGGGCAAGGCACCGAGGCGGTGATCGCGCAATGCGTTGCAACTGCTTTCGGCGTGCCGCTCGAGCGCGTGCGCGTCATCACCGGCGACACCGACAACGTGCCCTATGGGGGCGGCACTTGGGCCTCGCGCGCGGCCGGCATCGGCGGTGAAGCCGCTTGGCAGGCCGGCAAGGCGCTACGACAGAATGTGTTGGCGGCGGCCGGCTCGATCCTGCAGGCGGAGCCGGGGACGCTTGATATTGCCAATGGCGTGATCGTCGATGCCGGGACCGGCCGCGAGCGTATCGGCCTCGATGAGGTCGCGCGCATCGTCTACTTCCGGCCCGACACGCTGCCGCCGGGCTTCCAGGCCGAGATGGTGGCGACGCGCCACTATGTGCCGCGGGCCTTCGCGTTCGCCTTCACCAACGGCGTGCAGGCGAGCCACCTCGAGGTCGACACCGACACCGGCTTTATCAGGTTGTTGAAGCACTGGTGCATCGAGGACTGCGGCACGGTCATCAACCCGCAGCTGGTGGACGAGCAGATCCGCGGCGGGGTCGTGCAGGGAATCGGCGCCGCGTTGTTGGAGCACTGCGTCTACGACGATCGCGGCCAGCTCACCAACGGCACCATGGCCGACTATCTGGTGCCGATGGCGCCCGAGATGCCCGATATCGAGATCGGTCACGTCGTGACCCCGACGGCGGACAGCGAGCTCGGCGCCAAGGGCGCGGGCGAAGCTGGAACCGCCGGCGCGTCGGGCGCGATCATGAATGCCGTCAACGACGCACTGCGCCCGCTTGGCGCGGAGCCGATCACGGAAATTCCGATTACACCGGACGTTGTACTGCGGGCACTAGGGAAGATCTGATGCGATGCGGCGCCGCTCGCCGCGCGAGGTAATTGAGGGAAGCAAATGAACATTACTGTGGGAAAGAAGGCGATCGCGGAGGCGACTGAGAAGCTCAAGAACTGGGGCCGCTGGGGCGCGGACGATCAGATCGGAACGCTCAATCATGTGCGGCCCGAGGACATCGTGCGCGCGGCGGGCCTGATCAAGCGCGGCAAGGTGTTTGCGCTCGGCATTCCGCTCGACGCCAGCGGCCCGCAGACCGGCCTGTTCGGCGGGCGCTTCAATCCCATCCACCAGATGCTCGCCACCGGCACCGACGCCATTGCCGAACGGCAGGACTGGAACAAGATCCGCTACGCCGACGACACGTTGATGCTGTGCGTGCAGGGAGCCACCCACTGGGACGCGCTCGGCCACATTTTCTACGAGGACAAAGCCTACAACGGCTATGACGCCAAGCTGATCGACGCCAAGGGCCTCAACGTGCTCGGCATCGAGCACTCCAAGGACAAGATGGTGGGGCGCGGCGTGCTGCTCGATATCGCGCGCTTCCGCGGCGTGCCGTGGATGCAGGACGGCGAGAGCATCGCCAACGACGAACTCGACGCCTGCGCCAAGAAACAAGGCGTCACCATCGGGCGCGGCGACTTCGTCATCGTGCGTACCGGCCAGATGGAACGTTGCCTCAGCGAGAAGAAATGGGGCGGCTACGCTGGCGGCGATGCGCCGGGCGTGAAGTTCGAGAACTGCTACTGGTGCCAGGAGAAGGAGATCGCCGCGATCTGCACCGATACTTGGGGCGTCGAAGTGCGGCCCAACGAGACTACGGACGCCAACCAACCCTGGCATTGGGTTGTGATCCCCGCCATGGGCCTGTGCATGGGCGAGATCTTCTATCTCAAGGAGCTGGCGCAGGATTGCGCGGCCGACAAGGTCTACGAGTTCTTCTTCTGCGGTCCGCCGCTGGTGATCACGGGGGGGACCGGCTCGCCCATCAACCCGCAAGCAATCAAATAACCTCGTGCCGCCGATTTGAAGTTCCTACAGCGGTTGCCGCAAGCTCGTGAAGGAACTTCAAATCGAAAAGCGGCACTAGAGGCCTACATTTGCTAGTGCCCCTTTGCTTCCGAAGTTCGTGTCAGAGGGTGCCGCAATGTCTCACGAACTTCGGAAGCGGCGCACTAGGCGGCATCCGACCGCACCCAACGCTCTGAACAGGTACTGATTTCCTGTGTTAGGCTGAGGCTGCGCGGAGGTTGCGGTGCGTACCACAGGTCGTTGCTTGGCGTTGGTGTTGGCCTTGTCATTGGCAGGGCCCCTGCCCGTGCGCGCGCAGGATCCACCTGCGCTGGATGACGAGAAGCCAATGGTCGAGCCGCCCCCGGCGGACGCACCCGGTGAGGCCGCCCGGGAGCCGGGCGATCAATCCCCCAAGGAAATGATTGGATCGCGCTGGCCGGCAAAACCCGAGGACTCACCGCCTCCATTTGCGGCGGTCAAGAAAACCGACCGGCTGAGCGAGGCGATGCGCGAAGCGCAAGCCGCGCAAGAAGCGGCCGCCAAGGCGGCAGCGGAACAAGCCGCCGCCGACGCGCGCGCCGAGGAACGCGCAGGCGAGCGCACGTCGAAGCGACTCGCCCGGCACGGCAAAGGCAAGCGCCTCGCGGCGCGCGGTCGCGCGAGCGCGCACGCACGCGCGGCCAGCCAGAAGGCGGCTAGCGCGGGCCGCAAAGTCGCCGCGAAAGCGACCGCAAAGTCGGCCGGCCGGCAGAAAGCCGCCGTCAAGGCCGCGAAGGGCGGCGCCGCCAAGAAGCAGGCCGGCAAGACGGCGCGGCGTCATCGGGCCTGATCATCAGCAAGCAAAGGAGCAATGGCTATGGCCAAGGGGCAAATGCGAAGCAGCAAGGAAAAGAAGAAGCCGAAGGCGGACAAACCCAAGACCAAGGTCTCGGCCTACAAGGCCGCGCAGGGCGAGCGCACGCCCTCTGCTAATCCGATGATGATGGGGAAGAAGCCCTGAGCTTGTGGGCTGCTCCCTGGTTGGATAGCGCAACCTCTTCGCCGTGTGCGCGGCTTGTCCCGCACACACGGCATCCGCGCGTCGGCGAGTGAAGACGAGGATGGCCGGGACAAGCCCGGCCATGACGACGAAACTGTTTTGAAACTGGCCTGAACGCGCGTCGCGCTACGACCCGAACCGGCGCTTGTCGCTCGGGCGGCGGGACGCAATGCGCTCCACGACCACGGTCCGTTGCGAACGCCCGCCGGCCGGCTGCACGAGAGTGAGTTGCTTTGCCCCTTGATTGGATTTGAGCACGGCCGCCCTGACCTCGTCGGGCGGCAGGCCGATCAATGATGCAGCGATTTCGACCTGCTGCTGGAGATTGTCGGTCAGCCCTCGGGCCGCGAAAATCGCGTCTTCGAGCGTCGGCGGCTCGTTCTTGACCCGCCGCTTGCCGTATTTGGTCTTCCAGGCACTGCCCATGATCGTCATTCCTCTAGTCTTAGCGCAGTATCGCACCTATGCTGCGATGCAGCAACAGAATTTGTGCGGTGCAATGTAGATATGCTCTAGTCGCCGCATGTCCCCCTCTAAGATGCGCCGCGCGGGGCGCGTCCCCTAGTGCGGCGAATCACAGTCCCATCAAAATTACGCGGCTCGCACTTTAGCAGCGACCCATCCGTCGAGCTTGCCGAACACCTCGGCGGGCTGCTCGTACGGCACCATATGGGCGGCGTCGGGTATGATTGCCATGCCGGCGTCGCGGATACGGGACGCGAATTCCTCGACATAACTCGCGGGCACAAACCGATCGTCCGCGCCTGCGATCACCAGGGTCTGCGCGGTGATGCGCGGCAGGCGCCGGCGCAGCCCACGATCCGGCAGCGGCCAAACGAACTTGGCGACCGATGTGAGCGCCTGTGCGATCGCGACCTGGCGCTCGACCGGATTGTTGGGCTCGTCGGCCGGATCCGCCATGGCGGGAATCGCCTTGCCGGCCTTCCAGAGCAACGTGTCGATCGTCATGTACGGTACCTGCCCGAACATATCCGGCAGCGGATGCTGGTCTTGCCACAGACCGATCGGCGAAATGAGGACCAACCGCGCCACCCGACGCGGAAAATGCGCCGCGACCTCCGCCGCCACCATCGCTCCGAATGAATGCCCGATCAGTGTGACGGCTTCGAGGCCGAGCGCCTGCAGGACATCGTCATAGTGCAAGGCGAGCTCGTGCACATTGCGGATCTCGTCGAGCTCGGCGAGGTCAGCGAAACCGGGCGCGAGCGGCGCGACCACCGTATGGCGTTTGGCCAACTCGGCGATGACCGGATCGCGGCCGCGAATGCCGTGCGGCCCGTGCAGCCACACCACGAGTGGGCCCTGACCGGCGCGGAACACCTTGCTGGTGCGGCCGTCCGGATGGCGGATGATTTCGGTTGCGAACATTGTCAGCTACTCGGCCGCAAGGTTGACGGAAGCGGGTTGGGCAACGCTCAGCGTGTCCATCACAAGCTACCCCGCCTTCAAGATTCGCGGCAGCCGCGCAGCCGCCGCGTCGAACGCGTCCAACAACTCCTCGTAGCGCGCCTCAACGTCGCGGCGGCGGTTGGGCTGCGTGATGATGTAGAACTCGTTCTCCTCGATCGCGCGCAAGACCAGCGCCGCGAGGTCGAGCGGATCGAGCCCGTTGCGCGAGCCCTCGACATATTGCTTGTTGCGTTCGGCCAGCAGCGGATCGGCGCGGAAGTCGTAGGCGCCGCCGAACCGTGCCGGCCGGTTGCGCCCGTTGTCCGGCATATTGGTGCGCGTCCATCCCGGGCACAGTACGCTGACGCCGATCTTGGTGCCGGCGAGCTCGTCGGCAAGCACATGCGAGAGACCGACGATGGCGAACTTGGTCGCTCCGTACGGGCCGGCGAGTGCTTTGGGCGTGAGCCCGGACATCGAGGACGTGTTGACGATGTGGCCCGGCTCACCGTGCGCTTTCATGTGCGGCAGGAATGCGCGCAGGCCGTGAATCAAGCCATAGAGATTGACGCCGATCACCCAATCCCAATCGCTGACGGTAATTTCCTCGACATGGCCGGCGCGCGACACGCCGGCATTGTTGCAGAGGATATGGACGTTGCCGAACGCCTCGAATGTGCGCGCCGCGGCGGCGGCGAGCTCCTCGCCAATCGCGACGTCGCAGCGCACGCTCGCGACCCGATCGCCGTAGTTGGAAAGACCGTGCACCGCCGCCGCCAAGGCGGCGTCCTCGACGTCGGCCATCATCACGTTCATGCCGCGGTCGAGGAAGGTGCGCGCGAGCGCGAGCCCGATGCCGCTGGCCGCGCCGGTAACGAACGCGGTCTTGCCGCTGAAATCTCGCATTGCATTCCTCCCAGAAGATGAGTTTATCAGCCGGAAATCGTATAGTCAGTCGACCGAAACCTACGCATCGCCCCTATGCCGGGAGAGCATCGATGACCCAGCTCGCCGAGAAGCGCACCACCACCGCCAGCAAACGCGCCGACTTCAACTGGGAAGATCCGCTCGACCTTGAAGGCGAGCTGACGCCGGAAGAGCGCATGGTGCGCGACACCGTCCGCGGCTACGCGCAGGACAAACTGTTTCCCGGCGTGATTGCGGCCTTCCGCGAGGAGAAATTCGACCGCGCGACCATCACCGACATGGGCGCCCTCGGTCTATTGGGTCCGACCATTCCGGAGGAGTACGGCGGCGCCGGCCTGGGCTACGTCGCCTACGGGCTGATCGCGCGCGAGCTCGACCGCGTCGATTCCGGCTATCGCTCGACCGCCTCCGTGCAATCCTCGCTGGTGATGCATCCGATCTTCGCCTACGGCACCGAGGCGCAACGGCGTAAATATCTGCCCAAGCTCGCGACCGGCGAACTGGTCGGCTGCTTCGGCCTGACCGAGCCGGACCACGGCTCCGATCCCGGCTCGATGATCACGCGGGCCGAGAAGGTGCCGGGCGGGTTCAAGCTCAACGGCGCCAAGATGTGGATCACAAATTCGCCGATCGCCGATCTCGCGGTCGTGTGGGCGAAGCTCGACGACACCATCCGCGGGTTCATTGTCGAGCGCGACACCAAAGGTTTCTCTACCCCGAAGATCACCGGAAAACTCTCGATGCGGGTTTCGGTGACCGGCGAGATCGTGCTCGCCGACGCGGTGATCCCGGAGGAGAACCTGCTGCCCAACGTCAAGGGACTGGCCGGCCCGTTCGGCTGTCTCAACAACGCGCGCTTCGGCATTGCATGGGGCGCAATGGGCGCGGCCGAGTTCTGCTGGCACCGCGCGCGCCAATACGTGCTCGACCGCAAGCAGTTCGGTCGCCCGCTTGCCGCCAATCAGCTGATCCAGAAAAAGCTCGCCGACATGCAGACCGAGATCGCTCTCGGGCTCGCCGGCGCGCTCCGCCTCGGTCGCATGATGGAAGCCGGCACCGCCGCGCCGCCCGCGGTCTCGATGCTCAAGCGCAACAACTGCGGCAAGGCGCTCGAGATCGCCCGGCTCGCGCGCGACATGCACGGCGGCAACGGCATCTCGGAAGAGTTCCACGTGATGCGGGTAATGGCGAACCTCGAGACGGTGAACACCTACGAGGGCACCCACGACATTCACGCACTGATCCTCGGACGCGCCCAAACCGGGATCCAGGCATTCTTCTGATCGTTTGTTTCACGTCTCCGCGCTTGCGGGGAGAGGTATCGCCCGCTGCTCATCCCCGAGCAAACATCTGGCATGGACCTCACCCACGCTCTGCTTTTGATCGTCGCTGGCGTCGCCGGCGGGACCATTTCCTCGCTGGTGGGCGGCGCCGCCCTGGTCACTTATCCGGCGCTGCTCGCGGTCGGCCTGCCGCCGGTGACTGCTACTGTCTGCAATCTCGTCGCACTCTCCCCCGGCAACCTGTTGGCTGCGCTCTACGACCGGACCCAGCTGCCGCCGCTCAACCGCTCGTTCCTGGGCCTCGTGATCGCCTCGGTGTTGGGGGCGCTCGCCGGCGCGTTCGTGTTGTTGCGAACGCCCGAGCGGACGTTCGAAGTGCTGGTGCCGCTGCTGCTCGGCTTCGCGACGTTGCTGTTCGCCTACGCGGGCCGCATCAGCGCATTCGTGCGCGCGCGCGTCGGTGACCAGGACAACAGCCCGCGCCGCTGGGAGCACAGCATCGGCGTGATCCTGCCGGTCTCGTTCTACGGCGGCTACTTCGGCGCCGGCGTCGGCGTGCTGCTGCTCGGCGTGCTCTCGATCGGCAAGCCCGGCGACTACCGCGCCGCCAACGTGACCAAGAATCTGGTCACGAGTCTCAACAGTCTGGTGGCCGCCGCGCTGTTCATCGGGCAGGGCGCCGTGCTGTGGACGCCGACCTTGATCATGATGGCCGGGGCGCTGGTCGGCGCGTTCATTGGGGCGAGGCTTGCGCAGATCGCCCCACATGCCGTCATGCGGGTCGTGGTGGTCGCAGTCGGCGCGCTGCTGACGGTGATTTTTGCCTGGCGCTACTGGTTTTGACCTTCCGAACACCGCCCAGGACGCATGGCCTGCCGGATTCTTTTGGGCGCTAACGCGTCTTCCCGGCCAGCACCGCCAGCCGCTCCACCATCGCGCTCGCGGGGTCGGCCAGCGGCTCGATCACGGTGAAATGGTTGGCGGCGGGCGCGTCGTAACGGGTGAGCACGCCGGCCTTGCCCCAGGCGTCCGCAAGTGCGCGGCTCTGGCGCAGGAACTCGCTCGACTCCGCATCCCCGACGATGACGTCGAACGGCCGCCCGGCCGGCGGGCGCCAGTAGAGCGGCGACTGTCGACGGGCCTCGCTCTCGGTCAGATGGAAGTCCTCGTTCATCGGCGTATGAATAAGCGGCGCCAACTCGTAGACACCTGAGATCCCGGTTGCGACGGGGACGAGGTCGGCGGGCGCACCATGCTGCTCCCAATCAGTGGCGAACAGCGCCGCCGCCAGATGGCCGCCGGCCGAATGGCCGAGCACCAGGAGCCGCTTGCCAAAACGCGTCCACAGATAAAGACAGGCTTGGCGCATCTCTTCGACGATTTGCCCAATCGTCACTTGAGGGCAGAGATCATAACCGGCGAGCGCGACATCGATGCCGCGCCCGTTCAATCCCTTTGCTACCTGGCTGAAGTGGGTCGGATCGAGTGAGCGCCAGAACCCGCCATGGATAAAGACGGCGAGCGGTGCGTCACCGCCGCCATCGGCGCGGAAGAGATCAATGATCTGACGCGTGGTCGCGCCGTAGCGCAGGTTGAGGTCAGCCGGCCGCCGCGTCAGTACCCGCGCCCGATATCCCGCGGACCCGCGCGCCATACGGGCGAGAATTTCATCGCCGTCCGCGATGCGAGCGCGGTTGTTGTACTCGGCGGCGTAGTCGATTGGCATCGTGGTCACGCGACCGCAACGCCGGTCCGTACCGTTTGCTTGACCTCGAAACCTTCGAACTGCGGGTGATCGAGATAGAGCGGCTTGTTCTCGCCTGCGCGGTTGTGCGCGGCGCGAAACGCGTCCGATTTGGTCCACGCTTCGAACGCGGCCCGGCTGCGCCACACCGAATGCGACGCGTAGAGCGTGTAATCGTCGGTTTGCGGCCCCTTGAGGAGATGGAATTCGACAAAGCCCGGCACCTTCTCCAAGTGCGTATCGCGCTTGAGCCAGACCTCTTCGAACGCGTCCTCGGAGCCCTTGCGGACGCGAAACCGGTTCATCGCAATGAACATCTCATCGTCTCCTGGTTCACGCAGACCAAGTGGCGCTTTGCGGCTTGTTCGTCAATGCCAGCGAAGTCCGATATGATCGGCGCGATGCAGGATTTGTGGGATCCGAACCAGCGAACTTCTTGATCGTCTCTACCGGTCGCGACGATTCGGCGCGTCACACGGTTCCATCTTTGAACAGCTTCAATCGTAGTTGACGTGAAGCCGGTCGGCAAACGCGCCGCGTTTGGTCAGATGGCCTTCAGGCCCGGGCGCCCGCCGGAGGTTCCTCCGCTTCAGCAGCGCCTTCAGCATCAACGGCAACAGCGCCATATTCATGTGGATGCCGAAACACTGGTGAAGCCCGTAGCCGAAGTGGATATACTCGTGTGGCAGCCGCCGCGGATTGAACGCTTGCGGGTCCGCAATCCGTCTTTCGTCCATCATCGCCGAGCTGAACGCGACGAATATCTTGGTGCCTTCGGGTACGCTGACGGCGCGTGGCGTTCCGGCCGCGATGGTGCTCGCCCGCGTGGCGACGCGGGGCAGGAACGGCGCGAGCGGATCGAAGCGCATCGCCTCGAACACGCATCCGGCGAGCAGCTTGTCGTCATTGTCGCGCGCGGCCTGCTGCGCGCCCGCGAGCGCGTCCGGGCGACGCAGCAACTGCTCCATCGCTTGCGGCACCACAATCGGCGGCTGCGTCGGCCCCCCGACGATGAAGCCCATCAACGAACTGCGGATGTGGCCGTCGTCGAAGCCGGGCTCCTTAAGCGCTTGCATGGCAAGGCATCGCCCGAGCACGTCATCCACCGTTTGCCCCGATGCCCGGCGCGCCTCCATGAGGCCCTGGATGTGAGCGCGCAGGACCGGCGCCATGACATCGACTTCGGCGCGCAGCGCGGGATCTCCGGTATCGACGAACTGGAATTCGAACAGCCGGGTAGCGAGGACGCGCAAGTCTTCGCCGGGCGGATTCGGTATGCCGAAATAAGCGCTATACAGCTCGAACGTGATCCGTCGCACGAGGGCATCCACGACCTCGAGCCGCCCATTCGCGTCGGCTACGATTTTCTCGCCCAGCCGCTCGACCTCCGGGATGAGGCGAGCCGGAATATCGGAGACCCGTATGACCTTGCGCATGGCACCGGTGTCGCGGCGATATTCCTCCGTGTCATCCATGCTCAAGAAGAACGGATGCCCGCCCATGATGACTTTGAGATTTTCCGCGTAGGGCACGCGGAACGATGGATCGTTCAAGAAGACCTCGCGCACCTCGTCGTAGCGTGTTGCGACCACAACTTTGCCAAAGCGCGGATTCCACGGCAGCGCCCGCAACAAACGAAAGCCGAGCGGTAGGACGGTCTCCATCACCCATGGCATCAGCCACGCCATCACGCGGCCCTTGAGCCCGCCGGGTGCCGGCCGAAGCACGTCTTGCGTCTGGGTCATGGTTACAGCTGCGCCAGATATTTCAGCGCCGGAAGGCTCGGCAGGAAGAAGTATTCGCCACCGGCGCATTGGATGAAGGTTTCGACGTCGACGATCCGGCGCAATGGCCGTTCGCGGATGGTGAACTTGCCTTTTGGCCCGACCAGCGGGTCCGTCTCGTCAAACAACGTGTGGAAATTCCGGTTCAGCAGCCAGGTTTGCTGAACAAACTCAAACTGACGCGCGATGTCCGTGTTCAAGCACATGAACAGCAGTCCGCGCTCGGTATTGTCGTCGTTATAGCGATCGGGGAGCGTGGTGCCGAATTTGCGACCGCGCCGCAGGATGCGGTGATTATTCGCAGCGTCCAGCAAGGTCTGCGCCGAAGCTACGTCCCTTGCGAGGCTGTCGCGCGGATTGGCCCTGCGTACATGCGAACCGAGCGGGCAGCCGGCGCCCTCCGGATCGTCACGCTTGAAGCGGAAATCGTTCTGCGGCTCACCATCCCGATCCGGCGGCAAGACCGCTCCGCCGGGACACAGCAGATGGCCGTCGATGGTGCGGCCGATTACGCGCTCGGCGAGCCAGTCGGCGGTCACATGCGTCGCGCCGGGATCGTGGGCCCGGATCAAGGCGGCACCGGCCTGCAGTGATTTCCAGAATTCGGCTACGCGTTGCTGTAGCTCGCGCACCACCAGATAGCTGCCGTCGAGGCCGAAATTCCGAAATCCCGCGGGCGCCCCTGCCGACTCCAGCCCCATGTCGCCCGCGAGCTCGTCGAACGGCACCATTGGGCCGGGCGCCTTCTCGTGATGGGCATTGGTGTGGCCCAGCAGGATTTCCCCGAGCGGCACGCCATGGCAGTCGTCCCGTTTGACGGGCTGGCGGTTGCTGAGAACGACGACGCAGTTGACGGCGCCCTCGTTTCCGCTCGTCTCGTCATAGGGAATCGGCTGCGACAGGCCATCGGCGAAGCCGAAATGTTCGCGCGCGATGTTCTTGGCATCGAACCGAAGGTCAAGCGACAGCCGGTGCACGATCGTCACGCCATGCGGGGCAAGCGCAGCCGCGACAACCTGCGCACGCGCACAAGAGGCAACTTGATCCTTGTCGTAAAGTAGCAGCAATGCGTGCACGGTTATCGGAGTGACGACCTCGCGCTCGTCGTGCTCCTGCGGGCCGGTGTCGCCGGACACGGGCTCGTTCTTGCGCGCCGGAATGTTGGCACTCCAGCGCGGTCCACCCTTTATGACGCTGTCCTGCCACTCATCCTTCACCTTGTCGCCGAGCCGGCGCAGACGATCTTCTTGATACATGCCCTCGCGAAACGGCGCGGAAAATGTCGCAAGCGCCTCGGCCGCGAGCCCCAGCTTCTGCAGGCCGGTCCAGGTGAAGGCAAGCGCGGCGGCGGGGGAATCCTTGTCCTTCCCTTCGGCATTCGTGACGGGCGCGACCTGCTCCAGCGTCTGAAGCCACGCGCCCTTACCCTTCGTTCTCGGGCCGCTGAGCCCATTATCCGGCCAATCGAACCGGAGGAACAGTGCCTCGGCCGAAGGTAGCGAGCTGAATCCGTTGACGACGAGCCCTTGCGTCTGCGCGTCATGCGGCTGCTTGAGTTTCCAGCTCGATGACGCCGGCGTTTGCGGACCGGTCACAGATCCCGCGCCCATGCGTCTGCCTCCTTGGCTGTCAGCGTGCGTTTGCGCAGGCCATCGGCGATGCGGGCGTTGCGCTCGATCTGGTTGACGGTGAGGTCCTTGTAGGCGCTGAACCAAAACCTGCTCACCGCCATGGAGTGGCGCGCCCAGGCCTTGAACTGGCGGCCGTGACTCGCGCCGTCGAGCACCAGGAAGCGAGTTGGCGGAAAGCCGACACCGCTGCCCCACGCGAGTGTCAATCCACCATGCGCCTTCTCGATGAAGTCGTCGAGATAACTGTCCCAGCTGTTGTCGAAGTTCGAGAAGAACATCAGCCGGCTGCTATTGTTCACAAACGCCCAATGGGCGAAGTGAATCGTGCGCATGCTACCGAGGTATCCGTCGGTCGCCTGAACCCGCAGGAGCAGGCCCAAGCCGCGATGGCCAGCGCGGAACAGTGCCATACGCAGCACGCCGGGCTTGACCAGCACGACGCTGCCCATGTGGTTCTGCGGAATCCAATCCTCGCGATGCGTCATCTTGCGCAGTTCGCGCAGATCGACCGGCGGCGCGTCCTGCGAGGAGTCGCGCCGTTCGAGCACGCGGAGCCAGAGCACGAGCGCCGGGATCGTGAAGGCCAGACTGCACAGGCCGAGCACAACCGAGCAGATGATCGAACCCAACTGGTCGCTGATGACCGTGCCGGTGATCAGCGCGGCGGCGAATGAGAGTGGCACCGACACGACGAAAATCGCCGCGGACGCAACGGCAACATAGGCGACCAGGAACACCGCCACCCAGAACACCAAGCCCCATGGATTCGCCGGGGAAAGCAGCTTGTTTTCGCTGGAAAGGCTTTTGACGGTGAGCCCTCCTGACCGTGTTGGAGCGCCCTCGCCGGCCCGCGGCGCTTTTATCCGCCACAGAAAAGCGCCGACCAGCAACGCCGCACATCCGAACAGGATGATGAACTTCCACGGTGTCATGATCGCTGCCAGCGCCAAGCCGGGAATGGAGAGGCAAAACAGCGCGACGAACACGAAGGCAGAAAATTTCAACAAGTCGACGAGGCGCTCGGCGGGCGAAATGCGCGCCGGTGCCGGCGTGTCAAGCCAGGGAAACTTGCTTAGCAGCGCGGCACGCAGTTTTTTGTGAATTGCTTGCGCGGTGATGCCGCGGTAGGGATTGGGGATGGTCGGATCGGCCTGCGCCAACTCGGTTCGGGTCGCCAAGAACAGATCGGCGTCGTTCAGGATGCGGGCGCGCTCCAGCCCCCTGTTGCCGTGGTGGAAAACGCTGGGGGTCAAGGTCTTGCGCTCGAGATACGGCGCCACGGGATAGGATGTGCCGGTCTTGGTGACCGCGTCATACAACGGCCCGCTGCTATCAGCGGGGCGCTTGCAGCAGCGCAGCATGAGCCGCAGATTCGGACCGAGCGTCGCCTCGAGCTGCGCCCAAAACGGCCCCGGAGGGCCGTCGAAATTCGCCTCGATCACGAAGATCGGGTCGTAATCTGCGCCGTGGAAAACCGACATCGACATGAAGTGCAGCGACGGCACGCCCCACTTCAATCTGCTGTAAAGCTCGGTGTCGCCGGGACGCCACGTCTCCTCGGCGCCCGAGACCTGCTCGATTATCTTCAAAAGAGGTCTGGCGCTTTCCGGTGCGACTTCGAGCACGACTGACAGTGTTGTCTGCGGCATGGGCCCCCTTCCACGAGACAATTCTGGCGAGCAGATCACTTGCAGCATCGCCTACGCTGTACTCCCCGCGAGCAAGCGTTCTCGCAACGAACGAGGCAGGCAACGCCTGTCTAGGCCACCAGACGTCGAAACGACGTCATCGGGACAAGATGGGCTTCACCACCATCGCGCGGCAACGTGGCATGGGGAACACCGTGGCAAGTCACGGGAAGCGCAATTCGGAATCACGTGCCGATCAAGGATTGCAGAGCGGCGCGCACGTCGATCAACCGTGACCTGTCGCCGCCCGAAAGCCAACAGAAAAATAACGTGCGGCGACATCTGGAAAATCCGGTAGCAATTGTCGCGTTCGTGGCGCTTTGCGCGACTACGGACTTCCAGTCGCTGTCGCGGGCGCTCCCCATCCGGCGTCCAACATCGCGGATTGTGCGGCGGCAGCATCCTCTACGTCCATACGCCAGCGATTTGCGACCAGGCGCTTGCCGGTGATCCCGTCGGAGGCAGGCGACACCATCCAGAGCAAGGGCCGTATCATGATGCCTGGGTCGAGGAGCGAAGCCCTTACGTGTTGAGGCACGCCGGGCGGAATCATGCCGGTCAGGGTGGCCCCTCCGGGAAGCAGCGCATTCACGGTCACACCGGTCCCGGCGAGATCCTGGGCCCAGATGATCGTCTCGGATTCGAGCGCAGCCTTCGATGGACCGTATGGCGAGAAGCCGGCGCGCTGCATCGTGTCGCGATTCATCGAGATATTGATGATCCGCCCCCAGCGCCCACGCAGCATCGGCCGCACTGCGGCCCGTGCCATCAGAAATGGCCCGTTGATGTTGGTATCAATCACCGACCGCCAGGCGGACGCATCTGCTTCCCAGAAGCGCGTCGGCTCAGTCATGAAACTGCTACTGATATATTTCATGCCGCGGCCGGCATTGTTGACCAGAATGTCGAGGCTGCCGAACCGCGCCAGAGCCGCGTCGACCACGCGCTCGCAGTCCTCCTCCCGAGTAACATCCGCGACGAGCGGATAGACCCGATCGTCGCCAGCTTCGGCCGCGATCGCTTCGATTTCCGCCGCCTCACGGGCCGCCGTCACAACCACACGATAGCCGGCGCGCGCCAATCCAAGTGCCATGGCGGCGCCCAATCCGCGGCCGCCACCGGTGACAACCGCCACCTTGCGATCTGCTTTGTCGTTCATATCGACGGTGCCCAACGTTCGCGCTTGAACCACTGTGCGAGGAAATCGATCAGCAGGCGAACCTTCTGGGGAAGGTGCGGCGATCGCGCGTAAAGCGCCATGACCGGCCGGCGGGTTGTGTGTTGTGGCAAGACCCGGACCAGCGTTCCTGCGGCAAGATCGGCGGCAATGCTGTACTCGGGCAAGGTCCAATAGGTAGTTGTCAGCGTTCGACCTAACCATTCGCCGCCCGCAAATGAAGCCAGTCAATTCCAAGCGTACGCATCCTCAACGATCCTGAGCGTTTCAAGATTGTCGGCAGGCGACGTCTCAAATGGCGCCCCCGACGCAAGGCAATTTATGAAATGTTCGATCGCACCACGATAGGACGCTGCGTAGTTTGCATCGAGATCGACGCTCTGCGCGATAGGGTGATCGTTGACCAGCTGCAGTGTCGTGTCCGTGAATCGGATCGTGCCACGCTCCCCGAAAATCTCCAGCCGGTCAAATTGCGCCGCCGGGTAACCTCTCGCCATGAAATCTCCGGTCAGCACCACCGCCGTGCCGGAGGGCGATGACATCAGTAAGGTAGCGCGATCTTCGCCGCGCACGCCCGCGCAAGAGTGGCCCAAGCTGGCACCTTCGAGTTGAAGAGGCCCCAGCAGAAAGCGCAGCGTGTCAATGTGATGGATCATCACCTCCATCAACAGCAGCCGGTCGAGAGTGGCGAAAAACGGCTGTCGCTCGACCGCGGCAAGACGACCTTGCGCATCCGGCACGAGACCGGAAGTCAATATCGTCATCGCGGCTTGCCGCACTTTGCCGATGTGCCCCGCAGTGAGCCACTGGGAGATCAATCGATAATGCGGCCGAAAGCGCCAATTTTCGTGCACCATGAGTTGTGTGCCGGCAGGCAAGTTCCGCACCAGCGTTTGCGCCTCGCGCAAATTCGGCGCGAGCGGCTTCTGACAAAGAATTGCCAGGCCCCTTGACGCTGCGAGCTCACACATTGCGACGTGGGTTTCGCGCGGGCTCGCGATATCGACTGCGTCAAGCCTCTCACGCTCAAGCATCTCGGCCGCGTTCGCGTAGGCTGTTGGGATCGCGTAAGCTTGCGCGCGCCTGTTGCGGGCTTCTGCGGCCGGATCTGCGATTGCGACGACTTGGCGCGCTCCGACAATTGCTTGTAGGCATTAAGATGGTGCTGGGTCACCCATCCCGCGCCGATCATTCCGATTCGAAGCATGGCGAAGAATGTCCTCTATTTCGGACAGATATAACCGGGACCGTCGGGCGCCTTGAAGCAGCCGACTGAGGCCGGGATGACCTGTTTTGGCAGCCATAGGACGACGCTGGGGAAGTAGATCGTGAATGCGATCGTGACAAGAAACACCACGTAGATCGGCAGCGCTGCGCGCAGCGCGTGTGAGAAGCGAACGCCGACGAATTTCGACGCCATCAGCAGGACGAGGCCATACGGCGGCGTAATCAATCCAAAGGCGAGAGTGGCGATCAGGACCACGCCCATGTGAACCGGGTTGATGTCGCCGACCTGGGTCAGCGTGTTCACCAGCGGCATGAAAATGATGATGGTTGGCACCGGCTCGATGAAATCTCCAATGATGGTGAAGAGAACGACGAGCAGCAGCATGATCAGGTGCGGATCATTTCCGGCAATAGAGGTGATCCAATCCGCGATCACGATGGCGCCGCGCATGTAGGCCAGCATCCAGCCAAAAGCATTGGCGGCGCCAATGGTGATCAGCGGCAATGAAAAAATCAGACCGGCCACGCAAAAATCGTAAGGAAGCGCCCACAAATGTCCGCGGTTCAGAGCGGGTATGATCACGGCGATGATCCAAACGACGGCGACGACACCGGCCTCGGTGGGCGTAAACCAGCCGGTGAGGATTCCGCCAAGAAGAATGACCGGGATCATCATCGGCAGCGCGGCATCCCTGGCGGCGAGAGCAACTTCGCCGAACGGCGCCCGGGCCTTGCGCCGTCCAGGCGGACCGAAGAAGAAGCAATAGATCATCAAGCCAAAACCGATCATCAGCCCCGGCACCACGCCCGCCATGAACAATCCGGCAATGGAGACACTACCGACGGCGCCATAGACCACCGCCGTAATGCTCGGCGGCACCAAAGCGGCGATCGTCGATGCGGCGGCGATGATCGCTGCGATGAAGGCCGGATCGTAACCCTCCTTCTTCATCGGCCCGCCGAGTGCGCGGCTGATGACCGCGACGTCGGCGGTGGTCGAGCCGGACATTTCCGAGAACAACATGCTGAACACGGTAACGACTTGCGAGAGGCCGCCACGAATGTGCCCGACAAGGGCAAGCGACAGGTTTGCCACCCGCACGACCACGTTCGCAGAACTCATCAGCTCGCCGACCAGAAGAAAGAACGGAATGGCCAACAATGCTTCGGAATCGACGCCGTCGAACATCTTTTGAATGATTGCGGCGAGTGAAACGTCGCTGAGCAGAGCGCCGACGAATACGCCAGCCATCAGTGAAAAGGGGACAGGAACGCCCAAATATCCGAAGAACAGAAAGCAGAAAGTCATCAAACCGAGTACGACCGGCGAGCTCACCGGTGGTCTCGCATCGATGCGGAGAGTCCGATGGGAGCCCCGGAGACCGTCTCCTCCGGCGGCTCAGGGTGGTCGAAGCCGTGGCGGCAACCGTTGACCAATTGCTCGATGGTAAACAGCGCAATGAGCGCGCCGGACAAAGGAATGGCTGCATAAAGCGACGCAATCGGCGTCCCGGACGGCAATCGGAAGCTGCCGAAGCCCCGCAGATAGTTGAGGTAACCGAAATACACGAGGCAGGCGGCAACCGTGAAGACCGTCCCGCGGATGATGAGTTCGGCAATCAACCGCGGCGTTCCGTGCAGCGCATCGGAAAACGCTGTCAGATAGAGGTGGTCATTGCGCCGGGTTGCGACCGCGGCGCCGACAAAGATGCCGTAAATGAACAGCGTCGATGTCACTTCCTGGAGCCACAGCCAGGGGTAACCCAACGTCCGCGTGAGAATGTCGAGCGCAACCGAAAGGGAGAAGCCAAACAGCGTCAGGCCGCAGATGGTCATCAAGATCATTTCGAGCCTGTCGAGCGCGCGCCACTTGAGGTGACGTTGCCGATTCAGCACCAGCTTTTCCGCGATACCCATCACCCCGCCCGCCAATGCCCGCAGTAGCCGTGGTCAGCTAGTGTCCCGATTCCGAAGTTCGCCACACATTGCAGCACGCTCGACGCGAACTTCGGGTTCGGGGCACTAGCTCCGCTTTGAGCAATCAGTTGATGGACCGGATCAACGTTTTTATCTTATCGGCATGGGGGCCGAGGTCCTTCGCGAGCTTGTCCAGATATGGATTGGCGATCTGCTGGAATCCCGCCTTGTCGACATCGGTGACGATCTTGACCCCCATCCCCTTAAGTTTCCCGCCGGCCTGCCGCTCAAGCTCAAAGGCCTTTTTTGGTTCCTGCGTGCTGACATCTTTGCCGGCGGTTAGAACCCATTGCTTCTGATCGGCGCTGAGGCTTTGCCATAGCTTGTCGCTGATCCAGAGGATCGCGTTGTTCGCCTCATGCTCGCTCATCGAGAGCACGGGCGCCACTTCATAGTGCTTGTTGATGAGATAGACGTTGACGGCGTTCTCGCCAAAGTCGACGACGCCCGTCTGCAGCGATGTATAAACGCTACCGAACGGCATGTGCACGGTTTGCGCACCATAAGCCGGGAACATCGTGTCCTCGGTGGCGGTTGCCTGAACGCGAACCTTCAGGCCTTTGAGATCCTCGACTTTGCGAATTTCCTTCCTGCCGTAAAGGTGACGGAAACCTTGCGTGCCGATCCCGATGACGTGAATGCCCTGCACGGTGCCGTCGATCATATCCCTGATAGCTTCGAATACTTTCTCGTCGCCAAGCGACTTGATGTTGTGATCTTCCGAACGGAACAGGAAATGCAGCGACATGACGCCGGCTTGCGGCGAGATCGTCGCAGTGTTGGCCGATGACACGATCGCGAAGTCGAGGTCGCCGGCTTTGACCAGCTGCAGAATTTGAGGCTCCTGCCCCAACTGCGCGCCCGGATATTGGTCGACGAGCATCGTGCCCTTGCTCAATTCCTTGAGCTTGGTTGAAAAAATATCGTAAGCGACGCTGTAACCTGAATTGAGCTGCTGATCGTGCGCAAAACGAAAGTGCTTGGTCTCCTGCGCGGTGGTGCTGGTCGCAACAGCCAAGCTTGCCGCGAAACATAGCACGACACTCACGGCCCTGATGCTGATTGGGCGCATTGAAGTCCTCCCGGAATTTTCATCGCTTTGTAGGGCGGTTCGTTCGGAAAGTTGAGCGTCCGCTTTGTTAAAGCTTCCCACTAGCGGATCAGGATTGTCAACAAGCAGAGGCTTTTCCGGCGCGGCAAGACAAATAACGGCAGCGCAGGCTATAGTGCCCGTGAAATATTTGGAGCGATTGGTAGGACCTTCAATATGCAGCCGGGCAATGACGAACGACCGCGTCTCAAGGCTCCAGCCGGCACCTGCGACACTCACATGCATATTTACCGCGCGGCAGTATCCGAAGGCGCCCACCGCAAAGATCGACCCGCCGGATGCTCCTGTCTCGGAGTACCTGAAAGTTCGCGAGCGCCTCGGCATCGAGCGCACCGTGGTGGTGCAACCCACGACCTACGGCACGGACAACCGCTGCACCCTCGAGGCCATGAAGGCCTTAGGATCGAGTGCGCGCGGCGTGGCCGTCGTCGATCAAACAGTGACCGATGCTGAGCTCGACCGCCTGACCAAGCTCGGCATCTGCGGCCTACGCTTCCATATGTTGCCCGGCGGCGCCCTGCCCTGGGACGTTCTGGAAACCATGGCGGCGCGCGTCGCGACATTCGGATGGCACGTTCAGCTGCAACTCGACGGCCGCGAGCTACCCGAGCGGGA
The DNA here is from genome assembly GCA_963816775.1 of uncultured Alphaproteobacteria bacterium. Classification (GTDB taxonomy): domain Bacteria; phylum Pseudomonadota; class Alphaproteobacteria; order Rhizobiales; family Xanthobacteraceae; genus JAFAXD01. The sequence continues at coordinate 8,928 of CAWFLX010000069.1, read as the reverse complement.
GGCGCAGGTCAGACGACTGAAGGGCACGCTCGTGGTCGATCACGTCGGCAAGTTTCTCGAGCCGGTTCCACCCGATCACGCGAGCTTCCGTATCCTGCTCGACCTCGTTCAAAACGGCCGCACCTGGGTCAAGCTGTCGGCGCCTTATGAGGTGTCGAAACGAGGCCCGCCCAATTACGATGACGTGGGGATATTGGCGAAGGCGCTGGTCGAACACGCGCCGGATCGCATGCTCTGGGGTACAAACTGGCCGCATCCGACGCCGGGCGTAACAAAACCGAATGACATATGGATGCTCGACATGCTGCTCGATTGGGTTCCGGACGAGGCCGCGCGCAAGAAAGTCTTGGTCGACAATCCGGCGCGGGTCTATGGATTTGCGTGACGGCGCCCTCCCGGTTTCAGCCAAGAATCTCGCGAATGTCTGAAAAGGGTCAAACGTGGCCGCGAAATCCGATATGATCAACGCGATGCGGGCACTCTGAACCGGGGCGTGCTGCGCGATGCGGCGACATCTGGAAAATGCGGTAGCAATTGTCGCCTTCGTGGCGCTTTGCGCGGCGTTCGTTCTTCAGATTCTCAATGCCACCCAGGCACAACGCGTGAGCGCGGCGGCGCGATCCGCCGCGCCGGGAGCCCCCTGGGTTTGCCCGATCCTGGGAGCATGCGGGCCTCCGGGCACGCCTGGATTAGGCCGATGGTAACGCGCGTGGCAGTTCGTAGGATGGGTTGACCCCGCACTTAATGCGGGGGAAACCCATGTCCTCGGTTTGACGGGGCTTACGATGGGTTTCGCTGGCGCTCAACCCATCCTACATGGGGATGCATGAAGGTCGACGGCAAGCACATGCGCACGATCTGGGTCGAGGCCGACCGCGCGATCGGCATCATCGACCAGACCCTGCTGCCGCACCGGCTCGAAACCCGGCGGCTCGAGACGCTCGCCGACGCCGCGCGTGCGATCAAATCGATGCAGGTGCGTGGCGCGCCGTTGATCGGCGCCGCCGCTGCCTACGGGGTCGCGCTCGCGCTGCGCGCGGACGCGTCGGACCAAAGTCTCGCGCGCGCCTGCACCACGCTCGCCGCGACCCGGCCGACGGCGGTCAACCTCGCCTGGGCGCTTGCCGAAATGACGGCCGCGGTGCGCGACCGCGCGCCTGGCGTTCGCGTCGATGCGGCCTACGCGCGTGCCGCGGAGATTTGTGAGGAGGATGTCGCCAACTGCCGCGCGCTCGGCCGCCACGGGCTCGCGCTGATCGAAGCGGTCGCGATCCGCAAGCGCGCGGGTGAACGGGTCAACGTGCTCACCCATTGCAATGCCGGCTGGCTCGCGACCGTCGACCACGGCACCGCGCTGGCACCGATCTACGCCGCGCACGACAAAGGCATCGCGGTGCATGTGTTCGTCGACGAGACGCGCCCACGCAACCAGGGCGCTTCGCTCACTGCCTGGGAGCTTCTGCACCACGGCGTCCCGCATACCGTGATCGCCGACAATGCCGGCGGCCACCTCATGCAGCATGACCAGGTCGATCTCTGCATCGTCGGCGCCGATCGCGTGACTGCGCGCGGCGACGCCGCCAACAAGATCGGCACCTACCTCAAGGCGCTGGCCGCGCGCGACAACGACGTGCCGTTCTATGTGGCAATGCCGTCCTCGACGATCGACTTTGCGCTCGGCGACGGCGTTGCGGAAATTCCGATCGAGGAGCGCAGCGCCGCCGAGGTGACGCACATGACCGGCGCCCGCCCCGACGGTCGCATCGAGACCGTGCGCATTGTGCCGGAAGGCTCGGCGGCCGCGAACTACGGTTTTGACGTGACCCCGGCGCGGCTCATCACGGCACTGATCACCGAGCGCGGCGTGATCGAGGCGACCCGCGCGGCGATCGCCGGCGCGTTTCCGGAGCGCACCGAAGCGCGCGCTCCCTCGCCGGCATGACGCGCCAATCCTTGGCTGGGCCCTGATTAGGCCGCCCGCGCCTCCAACGACTGCAGAACTTGCCGCAGCGTTTGTTTGAGGTCCTCCGGCATCTCGATTTGCGGGAGAGGCTGGTCAGGCGCGGCAATCTTATTGTTGAATCTGATGGGAGACTGCCGCAGGTCGGCAATGCCCGCACCCCAATCGGAGCCGCGTTGGCGCACATCGATCCGCTGCCGTCCAAACGCCGATGAAAAAACAACGCGCGCAAACACGCCTGCGAATGCCAGCACGGCCGGCACGATCAAGAGCATCCGCGTGGACGCGGGCGTCGTGGGTTTTGCCGTTTGCGTCGCGATCGTCGCTTGACCCGCAGTCTCACCGGCGGCATCCGGCGCCGCGGTCGCGGAAGCTGCCTGCGCGTTAGGGCGGTCCGCTACCGATTGCTCGGCTTGGATCGCATTCGCGCTCGCGGGCGCGTCTGAGGTCTGCGCCACGAAGGCAACCGTCGGCGTCTGCTCGCCCGGCGTCCACGCTGGTTGTGTCGGTTGCGTCTCGCGTTCGACTTGTTCGATCGGCGTTGATTGATCGACCGCAGTCTGCGTTGCCTGCGGCGCCGGCGCTACGGCAGCCGGTCGCATTTTTGGCGGAGCCGCACGCGTCTCCTGACGCTGCTCACGCACATACCAGCATTTGTGCTCGGTCGAACGCTCCAACCGGTAATACCAATGACTGCCTGCGGGCGCCGGCGCGTTCGGCGCGGCCAGACACTCGTCGACAGCAAACGCCGGATTGCTGCTCAGGATGATGCCGTAGATGACCAGGAGGCCGGCAACAGCTGCCGGCGCGATGGCGGCGATGTTTTTTCTCGACATGACGTCCCCCAAATCGATCGAGCGGCATCCCCAGTTTGATCGCCGTCTCGATCGCCCACGCTCAAAATCTCGTCGCTGAATCTGGTTTCAATAGGTCACAAATCCGACATTCAGGAGGGCAGCGATCAAACCAGCAAACCAGGAATAGGTTCGATAATACTGGCAGCGCACGCGCGACGGTTTGATGCCCCGGTATCGATGTAGGAAATAGGCCCCGACGGGATCAGACGTTGCGGGCGCCGGGCACGCTTCGATCTCCGACCGAGAAAGCCCTCGACCTTTGCAGATACTCACGCGCTGCCCGGCGGGCCGATGGAATCAGTTGGCTTCCATCGTATGCGGACGAAGCGTCCAAATTGATCCGATGCAGGTCCTCGATCCACTCCCCGCCATCGGAGATCGGGAAGCAGACGATGTGCCCGCTGATGCGGTGTTTGACCCAAATTTCCTGGTCGTCCTGGAATTCCAATGAGAACGGTTCATCGTCAAACGGCATCACGGTCCCTCGTTCGTTGTTCTGATCGATCAGCACGCTACACGTCGCGCTAAGGCGCCCGCGCGCGATCCTTCACCGCGAGAAGGCTCGCGATGTGCCGGCCACGCCGACGGCCGGTTGCGATCAGAGTCCGTATTTTGCGATCGTTGCCACGGTTAAGACGGCTGCCGACATAACCGCGAACTCCGCAGCAGCGAACCACAGCCGCCGAAGAGCGGAATACCTTTTTCCCATTGAAGTCCCCCACCACATGACCCCAGCGAAATGGTAAACGCCGTCGGTGGATAATGGTTCCACCCCGGTTTTTGCGTTGCACCAACAACGTCTTGGCCCGGCGCGGCACGCGCGCCGAGGCAAGTCGGCAAATGGCCGTGGGCGCCGCTAGCCCGACAGCATGCCGCTGACCAGCGCCTGCCAGGTGATCGGGCCGACGATGCCGTCCACCGCGACCGAGGGAATGTCGAGCGACAGGGCGTGTTGAAATCCGCGCACCGCGGCGTCGGTTTGCGGGCCGAAAGCGCCGTCGATTTGCACGCCTTTGGTGGGATCGCCGGACCCGTTGCGGAACTGAAATTCCTCCTGCACCCCGCGCACCGCGTCGCCGCTCGCGCCCTTCTTGACCTGGACGATGAGCGCCTTCCAGGTGGTGGGATCGACGGTTCCGTTGGCGGTGAGACCTTTGCTGGTCTGGAACGCCTTCACGGCGGCATCGGTCTGCGGGCCGAATATGCCATCGACCGCGACCGCATGACCGCGCGCACGCAACAGATCCTGCAGCGTCCAGACCGGATGACCGTTCGATCCAGCTGCCGTAACGGGCCATGGGCTGAGACTGCCGGGCATGATTACCTCCTCATTCAAAACAAGGTGGCAACAAGGGAAAAGCTACTGCCGGCGTGCGCGCCCGTGCAGTGATCTCGCACACATCGATTGGAGTGAGATGAGAGTAGCGCGCGGAGACGAGAGCTGCGCACAAGAGACGCGAGAACGCCTTGCCTGACCGGGGCGGGCGTTGCCGCCCCGGACGCATTCCGCTATTTGAGAGCCGACGCGCCCGTAGCTCAGCTGGATAGAGCGTTGCCCTCCGAAGGCAAAGGTCAGAGGTTCGAATCCCCTCGGGCGCGCCAGTTCACGATTTCGCACAATATCGCCTGGCGGATGCGGTCGGCTTCGGGACCGGTTTGCTCTACGAGCAATCACACCTCGCGCTGGTCTTATTCTCCGTCAGCGTGGAGATCGCGTCCTTACCCGTGTTTGTGATCGCGCAACGACAGAACCAGTGGGCTTGAACAGGAGCTTAGCCATGGACCCGAGCCGCCCAATCTCGACGTCATTCATCGATCGCCGCGGTTTCCTGATTGGCGCCGGCTCCGCCGGAATGGCACTGGGGGCGGCGATGGGGCGCGCCTATACGCAAATCACGACCGCACCGGACCATTCGCTCCGCATCGCTCCTTTGCGGCTCGAACTCGCCCCCGGCAAGGTGATTGATACCTTCGCGTACAACGGCACGGTGCCGGGTCCGGCGCTGCGGCTGCGCGAAGGCCGGCAGGTCAACATCGATATCCGAAACGACACCGACGTTGACGACATCATTCACTGGCACGGGCTTTACGTCCCTTCGGATGCCGATGGCGCGATGGAGGAAGGCTCGCCGATGGTCGAGCGCGGCGGCACGCAGCGCTACACGTTCGCCGCCAAGCCGAGGGGCACGCGCTGGTATCACAGCCATGACGTGGCTGGAAAAGATCTGACGCGCAGCCTTTATTCGGGAATGTACGGCTTCCTGATCGTGGAGCCCGCGAACGATCCGGGCCGCTACGATCAGGAAGTGCTGCTCGCGGCCCATCATTGGGAAGGCTCATGGGTCAGCATGCAGGATATCCGCAAAGGGCCGCCGCCCGATAACGGACTCGAGGTGATGTATGCCTCGGCATCCTTCAACGACAAGATGCTTGGTCACGGCGAGCCGGTGCGCGTGCGCGAGGGCGAGCGCGTGTTGTTCCGGTTGCTCAACGCGAGTCCGACCGAGAACATCACGCTGGCGCTGCCCGGCCACCGCTTTAACGTGATCGCTCTTGACGGCAATCCGGTGCCTTCGCCGCGAGCGGTCGACACCCTGTTTCTCGCTCCGGCGGAGCGTGCCGACGTGATCGTCGAGATGAACCGGCCCGGTGTCTGGATCTTCGGCGCGATCAAGGAGGACGACCGCAAACTGGGCCTTGGCGTCGTGGTCGAATACGCGGGCCAGCGCGGCGAGCCGCAATGGTCAGCGCCGCTCGACGCACAATGGGACTATACGATTTTCGGTGTGGAGAAGCCGGTGCCAGCGCCGGACGAGCGGCTCGATCTCGTATTCGAAAAAGTACCGGGCGGTCGTGGCGGCTACAACCGCTGGACCGTCAACGGCAAGTCGTGGCCGGCTACCAATCCATTGTTCACGACCGTGCCGGGCAAGCGTTACCGGCTCGCGATGACCAACAAGAGCGGGGACAATCATCCGGTGCATCTGCATCGTCACACCTTCGAGGTCACCAAAGTCGGAGACAAGACGACCGCCGGCGTGATGAAGGACACCATCAACATGACCCGGTTCAGCGCCGTCGAGATCGATTTCGTCGCCGATGACCCGGGGCCGACGCTGCTCCACTGCCATCATCAGGATCACCAGGACGAAGGCTTCATGGGTCTGGTGACCTATTTGTGAAAATGTCGCCCGCGATTTCCATTGGTCGTTGGAAGCGCGCCTTATGAGCGCGGCGCATGGATTTCGCTGGCGGCGGAGACCGAGCGAGGCTTTGCCGGAGCGGCGTTAAAGCTTCAAGGGGGACTCAATCCCCCTTGCCGATGGTCTCGTGCCCCTGCAGGCCGGGCTTGAATTTGCCCTGAACGAAATCGCCCACGCCTTCGGTCTTCCAACCGATGCCCTGGCGATGCTGCAGTTCCTCCTCCTTGGCCATGGCGAAGTTCATGGCGGCTTCCCAGGGCATCTCGAGCGAGAAGCGGTACGCTTCTTTGGTCGCGCGCAGCGCGGCCGGATCCTTGGCCGCGATCTCTCGCGCCAGCTTCAAAGTCTCGGCGCGCAGCTGCGCGGCCGGGAATGCAAGGTTGACGAAACCGATGCTGGCCGCCGTCCTGCCGTCGAAACGCCGCCCGGTCAGCCCGTAGAACAAAGCATCGCGCGGGCGGAACAGGTTGGCCAGCGACTTGCTCACGCTGCCGCCGGGGAAACCCTTGAAGTTGATCTCGGACAGGCCGAACGTGGCTTCCTCGGCCGCGACCGCGAGGTCGCAGCCTTCGACGATCGAGAACGCTCCGCCGAAGCAGTAGCCGTTCACCATCGCAATGGTCGGCTTGGGATAGTGCCGCAGCGTGCGCCCGCGCCATTCGGTCGCGAGCCGGAGCACGCGGTCATATCGCGCCGGCTGATCCCTGAGCTCGTAGAAGACCTCCTTGAGATCCATGCCGGCGCAGAACGTGTCCCCGGCGCCGGTGAGGATCAGCACGCGCGCGGCATCGTCGTAGCGCAGTTCCTCCAGCGCCGCCGTCATGTCCTCGTGCAGCTGGGGGTTCATCGCGTTTTTCTTGTCCGGCCGATTGAAGGTCAGGATAGCGACGCCGTCGGACTTCTCGATCAGCAGTGTCTTGTAGCTCATGCCCGTGATCCCTGTTCCTCGCATTGAACCGCCTGGAGATGACCGCTCGCCACGTCAGACATTGCGGTCGTGGCCACCCCAGAGTGGCGCGTGCAGTTGGGCAGGGTATCGATAAAATGTGCGTCGCGCCTCTTGTTCAAGGCGATGAAGGACGAGCCTCGCGGTCAAGCTATCAGGGCGATCTCCGGGAAGAACGGTCTCGTGTGCTCGATCAGGACACGCGCTCTCGGCGCGCCTTCGCCATTGCATCCTGGACGAACGTATCCTTGCCGTTCCGGTATGCGGCGATGTCGTCCTTGAACGCGGCCGCCAATTGTCGCTTGAGATGCATATAGGCGTCGGCGGCATCCGGGTGCGCCCGCAAGTAGTCACGAAACACGAGACGGCGCTCCCAGCCTGGATTGGAGGGCTGCATGAGGTGGACGTGATGGGTCCTGGGCCCGGAACGCCCTTGCGGAAGAACAGCTCACCGGGAAGCCACGCCTCGTATTCCGGCATGTACGTGTAGCCGAGCGCTTGCAGCCCCTTGATGCAAGCAGACCGGGCATCGTCGAGGCTGCGCACGCCGACCAGGAGATCGATGATCGGCTTGGCGGCCAAGCCGGGCACCGCAGTGCTTCCCACGTGCTCAATCGTAACGACAAGCGGGCCGAGCGCGGTAGCTTCGTGCGTTCCTGCTCGAACATCGCCGGCCAGGCGGATTGTAGTCGGTTACGACAATGAGACCGCCTCCGTAGCGCTCCATGGTTCGGCCCTCCGGCCGGCCTGTTCTCACCGCAGGGACTGCTCGGCGCTGGCCCGCAGACGACCGTATGGCTCTATGTCTTCTGGCACGTCGGCTTCACGCTGTTCGTGCTCGCGTTTGCGCTGCTGAAGAATGAAAAGAGCCGGCCCTATGCGCCGCATCGACGTGCGCGCATCGTGATTGCTTGGACCGCCTGCCTCGTCCTGCTCGCGAGCGTATTGCTCATTCTTCTGGCGACGGCGGGCCAGGCTGCGCTTCCAACGATCATGCAAGGCAACAGGTATGGTCCTGGATCATATCTCGTCGCGCTGGGCGGCTGGTCCGTTGCGCTGGTCACGCTTGCGGTTCTGTTGCGGCGCGGACCCCCGAGCGTGCTTGATTTGTGGGTCGTCGTCGTGGTGTGGGTGCTGGTCCTCGAAGTGGCTTTGAGTGCCACGCTCAATGGAGGCCGGTTTGATCTCGGTTTCTACCTGGGTCGGATCTACGGGCTGGCGGCCGTCAGCTTCGTGCTCCTCATCCTTCTAATCGAGAACGGTCGGCTTTATGCGCAGCTCGCTGCCAGGCAAGCCGAGTTGCTGCGCCTGAGCGCCGCCGATCCGCTCACCACGATTGCCAATCGCCGTACCTTCGACGAGGCATTGGAAACGGAATGGCGCCAAGCGCTCACCGATCGAACCACCTTGGCGCTGCTGTTGATCGACGTGGACTGCTTCAAACCCTTCAATGACAACTACGGCCACGTCGTTGGCGATCAGTGCCTGCGCAGGGTCGCCGAGGTGCTTGCGCGCGGCGCCCGGCGCGCCGGCGAGACGATTGCACGCTACGGCGGCGATGAGTTTGCGATCCTGCTCCCGCGAACAGACCCGGAGCGAGCGTCTGCGCTGGCACGGCACCTGTGCAAAAGCGCTCGCGACCTGGGCATGCCGCACGCCCATTCCGACGTCGCACCTCATGTCACGATCTCAATCGGCCTGGCCAGTATTTCAATGGGTCAGCAAACGGAACAGTTTGCGTCTACTCTTCTGGTCGAAGCGGCGGATCACGCCCTCTATGCCGCCAAGGCGGCAGGCCGCAACTGCGTTGCCGAAAACGTGGTTGAGGCCGGTGGCAGGGTTGAGCCGAAGCGTGATGGGCGCGTTGCCGGCACGCCGATTTTCGCGGCCCGTCCGGCAGGCGCGTGATAAGCGCGAGCCGATTCGGGTCCGGCGATCGAAGAATCTGTTCCGACGCGCCAA
>CAWFLX010000068.1:0-64670 GCA_963816775.1 uncultured Alphaproteobacteria bacterium | reverse complement strand
CCAAAATCGAACTTGTGATCAATCTCAAGGCAGCCAGCGCATTGGGCCTCACGATACCGGCGTCACCCCTGCTCGCCCGCGCCGACGAGGTGATCGAATGAGCGGCGCGTGTTTCATCGTGGCGCTCGGTAGCGCGGCGGAAGCGTAGCGGCAGGATCCGGATGCGGCGTGATTTCTCCCATTACGAAAGGCTTCATACACCAAGTTCCACGGAACTTATGCAGGCGATAGGGTTTGGGCTTAGTGTGGGGCACCTTCGTGATGGTGCCAAATGCCTTACGAGCAACAGCGCGGTGAATGGAAATTGCTGAAAGATCAGTTCGACGCACTGATCCGCAATGAACGCGCCCCAAGTGACGATGCTGAAAAGCTTTTTGACGATGAAATCCGTCGTCGCTTCGGCGAGATGATTAGCAGTTCCTTGCTGAAGCCAAGAGCGCACCGGAGGTGCTCCTAGGCGGCAGCATGACTGGGAAGGTGTGGCGATCAATCGACGGGCCGATTGGTCGGCGGTGCAGGCCGTCTAAACCGAACCACCTCGACAGGTGAAACTTCATCGCAAGCCGTATGCGCGGCGCTTCTTGCGTGTGGCCCAGTCTGGAAAGAGCAGCCGCCGAGGCCAAGCTTGAGGGGAAGGTTTGGCGCTGGAAATGTGCCTCACTGGGTTGGGAGAAAATACAGGATTGCGAACAGAATAACGAATGACACCACTACAATCAGAGGTACTTTGCGTTCAGTCATCGAACTCGTTCAGAAAGAAAAAGCCCCCCAAATTCGAGCTAAGTGGGCCGACGCCGAGCGAGAGCCTGATCGACAGCCATGTTTGATGACTTTGCGTTGGCCCGTGCCATACATGTTCTTGCATTGGTTCATGTAGAAGCCGGACAAGCCCACGAGCAGGATCGAGATGCGCACCTGTTGCGCAAAGGGTCGTTCAAAGGCTTCAAAAGCTGCAACCGCGTCCTTCGCATCAACACGCGAAAGCCTCGTGCGGCCAAATTGGAAATAACAGCTGCCAAGCGAGAGCCTGACCGGCAACCAGTTGCGATGAGTGGAGTTCGTCCGTGAAGATTTCTTAACTGGTTGAGCGCGAGCTAAAGGGTCTGCATGTGCAGCGCGTTGAGAACAAGAGCGTCGAGCGTTTCGATAGCATGAGCACCGAGGAGCTAAGGGAATTTGTGTATGGAAACAAAGGCTGTCAGTAGGACTATTGGATAAGCCGAGCTGTTCGCGCTAACGACCAGGGTTGGCCGCGCTACGCGCCTTCCTGACGTTATCGCTCTCTGTGATGAGGTGAAGCGTCTGGCACCCCACGGTAGCGCTACAGCCTGAACCTGTAGCGTTACACAAGCCGGGCTGTATTTAATGCGAGCGCAGGCGGAAGCTGACGCGCGACCGCGTTGCTCGGTCTCGGCGCGATAAGGAGTCTCTTTCAGCTAATGGGTAGGAACATAGCCTATTGGTATAGGCGAGGCCCCGGGTGCTTGTGGGCGATGAGCGGGTTCGCTTTAGGGACGTTAGCACGGTTCGCGAACGGGATTGCTGTAGGGGCGGTGGCGCTCTATTTTTGTTTTCACCTACGCAACGCTCTCAACGCCAGATGTCGCTGAGCGGGTCATCTGCCGTCCATGATGAGCTTGGGACGAAGCGGACGTGATGGCGAGGGTCTTTAACTGTAGCTTGTGCGGGGCTCCGTCCGATAAGTGGGGAACAGGCGAGTGTTTAATTTGCGGTGTTGATACCATCTCCAAAAAGATGAGCCAGTTTTTTGGCCGTGAAGATCCAAGCGGTCGTCCTCCGATCAGTAAGTTTAGTGTTGTGCACAATCTGCACTGGCTGCGCGGCAAGCGGGGTCCAAAACGAGGCGACATCGCGCGCTACCGCGCAGATGATCTCGACTCTGTGTCCGCGGATCGATGAGATGACTCGACATGGAAGAATGTCGGTAGCAGAGGCGATGAGACGTCTTAGCGATCTAGGGCTGGTCACTGGGCAAGGCACCCCCATAAATCGGACCGCACGTCTCCGGAAGGAATATAATGGTTGGAAGAAGGCCTCGCCGGTCGAGCGGGCAAGGCTAAAGAAATACGCCGCCGAACAGTCCCAAAAAATCGATCTAATTCCCCGAAACTAAATTTTACTAAATAAATTTTGTAACGCGCCAAATCATGCATTCATGGCGGCACCAAAACCAAAAGGTGCCACTATGGCTCGCAAAACAACGCTTACCCTCTGTGCTCGCGTTTCCGAGCAAACCGACAATCTCCGCTCAGAACTTCAGCAACGGCTGGATGTGCCGCTGCATAATTTAATTGAACTCGGTTTCAGGGCGCTCAAGTCACAGCTTGATGAGCGGCGCCAGGTGACGGAGCGGGCCACTTAACGAAAACGGCGCCGGGGGCTATCCGGCGCCTTCTCATTTGTTTGCTGGTCGAGTCCACCACTTTCGGGGCTTATATGTCTAATTTCTACAGCGAGCACAACACGGCTTTTCGCGCACCTATCAGCGATGTGGTCGGCCGGTTCGGCCTGCGCCTGAAACGCCAAGGTCCAGAGCTGGTCGGCCCATGTCCTCGATGCGGCGGCAGAGATCGGTTCGCTATCAACGTACGGAAGGAAGTTTGGAACTGCCGTGGCTGCATTCGCGGTGGCAATGCCATCGCTCTCGTTCAACATATTGAAGGGTGCGGATATCGGGAAGCGCTCGGCGTCCTAGGTGGCGCCGATATCAGCGCTCGCGGGCGCCGAGCGCCGACGCTCGGCGCCGTTAACGACGACCGTACGCTCAGTGTCGCAGTTCGGATCTGGGACCAATCTGTCGCGCTAGGGCCAAAGGCCATTGCCTACTTCGAACGGCGCGGCGTCCCGGTCGACGACGTGCCGGACCACGGCGGACTACGCTGGCATCCCACCTGTCCGTGGGAGGGCGGTACTAAGCCCTGTGTCGTCGGGCGCTACACCACCGCAGTCGATAACAAGCCTCGCGGGATCTGGCGGCGGCCTATCGACGGAACCAAGCCAAAAGCTCTGGCTCCAACGGCTGGTTGCGTGAACCGACTGTGGCCAGACGCCGCCGTAGAGACCGCGCTAGTGCTTGGTGAGGGCGTCGAGACGACGCTCGCCGCATCAACGCGCATCGAGCACCGTGGGACATTGCTGCAACCAGCATGGGCAGCCGGTTCGGCTGGCAACATGGCGAACTTTCCTGTGCTGTCGGGAATCGAAGCGCTCACCATCCTGGTCGATAATGACAGTGCAGGCGAGCGCGCTGCAGATCAATGCAGAGCTCGATGGGGTGCTGCCGGTCGTGAAGTCACATTGCTCAAGCCGAATATTGCAAAAACCGATTTTAATAACGTGGTGCTTTCATGAATTTTCAGACCAAAGAATATCCAGAAGCGTTCACTGAAACGATTATTTCGCCAAAGAATGGCACAGTATTTGAACAAACAAACTATGAGGAGCTGAATCGATCGCATGATTCTGCCGACCAGCGGTCAAATAACCGGCAAAACGCCCGTAATAATCAAACCAATCACACTTTATCCGGCGTCCAAGGCGGCCCACACGAGAACAAGCCATCGGAGGATGCCGATCTCTTGGCGATGAACGCCGACTATGCGGTGGTGAAGATCGGCGGCAAGACGCGGATCATGTCAATGGAGGAAAGCCCGGTCTCTGACGGCTGCAAGGTGCCAGTATTCTCGACCATCCAAGACTTCAACTCATTTCACCTTAAACGGAAGAAGATCCGCCTAGATGCAAAGGGTTTCCCACGTGAGATCGGCATCGGTAAGTGGTGGGTCGAGCACAAGGATCGCCGCCAGTATGACGGCGTTGTTTATGCGCCCGGGGGTACCACGGCGAACATGTTCAATTTGTGGTCAGGCTTTGCTTGTGAAGCCAAGGAAGGCGCATGCGATCGATATCTCACTCATCTAAAGGAAAACGTCTGCGGCGGAGATGACGGATATTACGAATACCTGCTCAATTGGATGGCCTACGCGGTCCAAAATCCCGGCAAACCGGGGGAGGTCGCAGTGGTTATGCGCGGTAAGGAGGGTGTTGGCAAAGGAGTTGCTGCGAAGGAGTTTGGCTATCTATTCGGGCCCCACTTCCGGCACGTAGTCCACGCACAGCATCTCGTCGGACACTTCAACTCACATCTACAGCAGTGTTCGGTTTTATACGCCGATGAGGCATTTTTTGCAGGCAATCGGAGTCACGAGGGCGCGCTCAAGGCGCTAATCACTGAGGGGACCTTTTTGGTCGAACCCAAGGGTGTTGATTCCTTCCCGGTGCGGAACTGCATCCACCTGCTGATGTCGTCCAACAGCGACTGGGTTATTCCAGCGGGTGCCGAAGCAAGACGATATTTCGTCCTCAACGTCTCCGATGCCCGAATGCAGGATTCCGACTACTTTTCGGCGATTACCCGTCAGATGAAAGACGGCGGCCGCGCTGCGCTACTGTTTCTTCTGCAGGAACGAGATCTCTCGGATTTTAATGTCAGGCAGGTCCCTCAGACGGAGGCCCTCGCTGAACAGAAGGCACACAGTCGGCGAGGTATAGATCTGTTGGTTGAGCATCTCGCTCGCGATGGTCAGCTTCCGTGCGCCAACTTGACCTTTCCAAACGTCGCCGTCACGTCCGGTGAGGCGGACAACAAGGGTTTCTATGTCGCCGCCCGCAACCTTGTCCCGGATTTGAAGCACACCGCGTCTACCGTGGTAGGACGCCATCTCAAAGAGGATTGGGGGTGCACACCATGGAGGGGGCACGACCAGCGCGGCATCACGTTCCCACCACTGGCCGAACTGCGGGCACGGTTTAACAAAAAGCACGGCCCGCAGTCTTGGCCCGAGGCCGCGGCCTGGGAACATGCGTGATGTATAAGCGAATTATCCTCGACACATCCGACGCACGCGACACATGCGACACGGGGCGTTGTTTTCTAACGATTTTTTTCGCTTTGCCCGAGTTTCACCCGACGCCCCTGCGCCGCGGCGGCGCTTCTGCTAACCTATTGAAGTTACTTGAGTATGTTGGGCGCGTCGAGTGCGTCGGGTATTTCACCCAGATCGTTAGACCCGTGGTGCCCTAATGCGCCGCCGTCCAGAGCAAGACATCCAAAACGCGCTGGCGGACCATCTGCGTCTGAGGGCGGCGCCAGGGGGGCGAGTCACATGACTGCGCTTCACACCATGGATGAAGTCGCCGGAAAGCTGCGGAAAAGTCGCAGATGGTTGCAGGATTTCCTTCGCGACCACCCCTACTATCGGACCGCGGGTCGCACAAAGCTATTCACCGATGAAGATGTGAGTCGTCTGATCGAGGCGTTGCCATGTGGAAACTCGTCCCACCGCGCGACGGCAAGACCGTCAATTGGTACATCCGGGGAAAATATCTCGGGATCGCTTTGGATCACAGCACGGGAACTACTGACCGGCGCGCGGCCGCAACGATTCTCGCGACGTGGAAGCGACAAGCCGAACGTGGTGAATTTCACCGATCGACAGAGCCGGCTAAAGCAACCTTCCTGAGCGCGGCCGTGGCCTATATGCAGGCTGGTGGCGAGCGCAGCTTTATTGAGCCGATCTTGAAGTCCTGGGGCGCGCGGCCGCTAGAGACGATTGATCAAGTCGCGATCGACACGCTCGCTAACCAGCTCTACCCCGATGCAGAAGCATCCACGCGCAACCGGCAGGTCTACACGCCGGTTTCGGCAATTCTCAAACACGTCGGAATCGATCGGAAGATCAAGCGCCCAAAGGGCGCCTATGGGAATCAGCGGACGTTTTGGCTCAAGCCCGACGCGACGTTTGCGTTGCTCGGCGCCGCGACCGCGATCGATCCTGAATTCGGCATTTTCTGCACGCTGCTCAACTACACGGGCCTGCGCTTGAGCGAAGCGCTCGGCCTGCAATGCGACCAACTCGATCTATCGCGGGAGTTTGCTTACGTGCCCGAGACGAAGACTGGCGCGCCGCGGGCGGTGTATCTGCCGCCGACCGTGGTCACGGCTCTGGCAAAACATCCGCGCGGACTTGATCGCCAGGGGCGTCTATTCCGATTTCACAAGGGCGGATGGTTGATGGACCAGCTTGCCGCCGCCTGCCGAGCCTCCGAAGTGGTCCTTCCGCGCCGAACAGCCTTCCACGTGTTTCGGCACAATTATGCGACGTGGATGCGTCTCTATGGCGGGCTCGACGCCCTCGGACTCGCCCGCACTGGCGCCTGGTCGGACCTAAAGTCAGTCGAGCGTTACTCGCACAGCGAGCCGACAGCCGAAGCGCGCCGCGCGGTTGGTCTGCCCGCACCAAAACGTGGACGCGTCGTGGATGTATAAAAAGATGCGAGCTAACCTGTTGAAGTTGCTGAGGGTGACCACTCCCTTGGTAAGGGAGAGGTCGAGAGTTCAATCCTCTCCCGCAGCACCAGCAAAAAAACTGGGATTTCGTTGAGGTTTTGCAGGCTTTTTGATTCTCACCGGCGCTTCCCTTCAAATGCATCTGAGTGCAGAACGATGCAGGCGCGCGCCGGCGGGATGGCGACGTACGC
Source organism: uncultured Alphaproteobacteria bacterium (assembly GCA_963816775.1). GTDB lineage: Bacteria > Pseudomonadota > Alphaproteobacteria > Rhizobiales > Xanthobacteraceae > JAFAXD01. The sequence continues at coordinate 58,109 of CAWFLX010000068.1, read as the reverse complement.
CTGTACTCGCATCTGTGATCGGGAATGCTATTGACCTTTTATATGCCGGCCATCATCCTCCACTGAAGTTAGATGTTGATCATCATCTTACCACATGGGCGCCGGGCCGATGCGCGATCATTTTCTCGATCAACTCGGTGGCGCTCATTTTGCCCGCGAGGACTCTGAGGACGACGGTGGAACGAAGGCGTCTACTGATCAAAGTATTCGAAGCCGCTTTTTCGCCAAACAGGGCGACCAAGTTGTCGGGGACCGGCAAGGCCGCGACAGGACCGATACCAACTGGGTTGGGTCGACGAATCGCGACATCCTCGTGTTGCACGCTTAAAGGCCTGGCCCTGGCTTGTGGCCGGCGTCGGACTGGCGGTCGCAGCACTCACCTGGATTGGCTTCTCATACCACCAAGGCGGGCGCGCGACCTCGACGGTGCCGCTCCCTCAGGTCACAGTGAGCAAGCCGTTGGTTCGCGACGTCGACACGCGCATCGGCTTACTCGGCCAATTTTCCGCGATCAACCGGGTCGAATTGCGCCCGCAGGTTGGCGGCACGCTGACCGAGATCCATTTTCAGGACGGGCAGATTGTCAAAGAGGGCGATCTGTTGTTCGTCATCGACCCGCGCCCCTATGAGATCAAGCTCGCCCGGGCGAACGCCCTGTTGCAGACCGCATCTGCGCGCTTGGCGCTCGCAACCAGCGAGCTTGGCCGCGCGCAGTCGCTCCAGCGCAGCAGTTTCGCAACCCCCGAGACGGTCGACCAGCGCACCGCTGAGCAGAACTCTGCACAGGCAGCGATCGACGACGCCAAGGCACAGATTCGCGACGCTCAGCTGGATCTTGAGTATACCCGCATTACCGCGCCGTTCACCGGCCGTATCGGCGCGCGTCTGGTCTCGATCGGCAGTCTCATTGCCGGCAGCCGTGCTGGCAGCAGCCCGTCAACCCTGCTGACCACCCTCGTGTCGCTCGATCCGATCTATCTCGACTTTGACATGAGCGAATCCGACTACTTGACCTTTGCGCGTGAACGCGCGCGTTTGCCAGGTCCGCTTGCCAACGAGATTGCGATCAGTCTCGGCGATGAAAACCGGTTTGCGCGCACCGGCACGCTCGACTTCGTTGACAACAGCCTCAATCGTTCGAGCGGTACGATCCATGCTCGTGCCACGGTCCCCAATTCGGATCTTTTCCTGGTACCGGGCGAGTTCGCGCGGATTCGCGTTGCGATCGCCGCGCCCGCGCCGACTGTCCTGGTGCCCGACGCCGCCGTAGTGCTCGATCAATCACAGCACATGGTTATGACGGTCTCCGCCGACAGCAAGGTCGTGCCGGCGCCTGTTGAGACCGGTGATCTGCGAGGTGGCTTGCGGGTCATCCGGTCAGGTCTTGGCCCGGAGGACCGTGTGATCATCGAGGGGTTGGTGCACGCAATGCCAGGCAGCAAGGTCGACGCGCAGGAAGGCGCGATTCAATACGACGCGAGCGCGGACGGCCAACGTTAGGACGGGAGCCTCAACATGCGCCTGTCCCACATCTTCATTGACCGGCCCATCCTGGCGACGGTCCTCAGCGTCTTCGTGACGTTGATTGGTCTTGGCGCGCTGGCGATCCTGCCGGTCGCGCAATATCCGGAGATCGTGCCGCCCACCGTACAGATCACAACAGTCTATCCTGGCGCGTCCGCCGACACCGTGGCGCGGACGGTGGCAACGCCGCTCGAGCAACAGATCAACGGCGTTGAGAACATGCTTTACCTGAGCAGCCAGTCGACCGGCGACGGCAAGCTCACCATTACCGTGACGTTTCGGATCGGAACCGACTTGAACGTCGCGCAGATGCTCACCCAGAACCGCGTTCAGGATACGCTGCCGCGCCTGCCCGAAGACGTCCAGCGCTTAGGCGTGCAGGTCAGAAAAGCGACGCCTAACATCCTGCTTGCCGTCCATCTCATGTCGCCCGACAGCTCGCGCGACGATCTTTACATGTCAAACTACGCGACGCTGCATGTTAAGGACACGCTGGCGCGTCTGCCCGGCGTGGGCGACGTTCAGCTGTTCGGCGCACGCGATTACGCGATGCGTATCTGGCTCGATCCGGACAAGGTCGCGGCCAACAACATCAGCGCGGGCGAAGTGCTGGCGGCGCTGCGCGCGCAGAACATTCAGGTCTCGGCCGGCATCCTCAATCAGCCGCCGGTGCCCTCGCGCGAAGCCTATCAGATCAACGTGCAGACGCTCGGTCGCCTGTCAACACCGCAGCAATTTGCCGACATCGTTCTCAAATCCGACGCCCAGGGACGGGTGACGCGCCTGCGCGACGTCGGACGCGTCGAGATCGGCGCCGCGGATTACGGATCGACCGCTTTCACGGACCGCGGTCCGGGACTGCCGCTGCTCATCTTCGCGCAGCCGGGAGCGAACTCGTTGGAGGTGGAGCACGAGGTCCTGTCGACGATGCAGACCCTGGCGAAGGATTTCCCGCCCGGCCTTGCTTACACGATCATCTACGATCCGACGATTTTCGTCGGCAAGTCGGTCAAGGAGGTCATTAGCACCATATTCGTCGCTATCTTGCTGGTGGTCGGGGTCGTGTTCCTTTTCTTGCAACGGTGGCGCGCGGCGATCATCCCGGTCATTGCGATTCCGGTCTCGCTCATCGGCACGTTCTCGGTGCTGTACGCGCTCGGCATATCGCTCAACAACCTGTCGCTGTTCGGACTGGTGCTTGCGGTGGGGATCGTCGTCGACGACGCGATCGTCGTGGTCGAGAACGTTGAGCGCAATCTTGAGCTTGGGATGCCTCCCAAAGAGGCGGCATACAAGACGATGGACGAGGTCGGCGGCGCACTCATTGCGATCGCGCTGACGCTCTGCGCCGTGTTCGTACCCTCGGCCTTCTTGTCGGGGATCTCGGGCGAGTTCTTTCGCCAGTTCGCCATCACGATCGCGGCCTCGACCGTGATCTCCTGCTTCGTCTCATTGACACTCAGCCCCGCTTTGTGTGCGGTGCTTTTCAAACCGCATCAGGCTGCCGACAGCACCCGGACAGGAGGGATCGGTCGAATTGGTCGAGCCATATTCGAGTCCTTCAACCGCGGCTTCGAGTGGTTGTCGAATGCTTACGGTCGCCTGACGGGTCGTCTGGTGCGGGTGGTCGGCATCATGCTGGCGATCTACGCGCTGCTGATCGGGTTCGCCGGCTTTCAGTTCTGGCGCGCGCCGACCGGCTTCATCCCGGAGCAGGACCAGGGCTACCTCATCACGGTCGTACAGCTGCCGCCGGGCGCCACGCTCGATCGGACGGAGGCGGTGGTCAAACGAGCGATCGACATCATCCTCAATACGCCCGGCATCGAGCATGTCGCACCGTTCGCGGGCCTCGATGCCACCACGTTCACGGTGGCATCCAATGCCGGGACGATCTTCTCGGGCCTGCCGTCGCTCTACAATCATTCGCTCAAGGGCGTGACCGCAACGACAGTGCTCGCTGACTTGCGCAAGCGGCTTTCGGTGATCCAGGACGCCTATGTGCTGACCATCCCGCCGCCGCCGGTGCAGGGCATCGGCAACGCGGGCGGCTTCAAGCTGATGGTGCAGGACCGCACCGGGCTCGGTTCCGAGGCGCTTGCGCGGGCGGCGCAGGCGCTCGTTGCGGCTGCGAACAAAGATCCGGACTTCGCCGGGGTTTTTACCCTGTTCAGTACCCGCTCGCCCTCGATCTATGCCGATATCGATCGCGAGAAGGCTGAAAAGGTCGGGCTCACGCCGACCGACGTGTTCTCCACGTTGCAGGTCTATCTCGGCTCGCAGTATGTGAACGACTTCAACTATCTCGGCAGAACCTACGAAGTCATCGCCCAGGCCGACGGCAGCTTCCGGCGCGACGCCGGCGACATCGGACGGCTCAAGGCGCGCAATGCCGCGGGCGAAATGGTGCCGATCGGCACGGTGGCTCGCCTGCGGCACGAGACGGCGGCCTATCGGGTGCCGCGCTACAACCTCTTCCCGGCGGCCGAAGTCATGGGCGTCGCCGCGCCGGGCGTTGCGACCGGCTCGGCGTTGGCCCGGATGGAGGAGTTGGCGCTTGAGGTATTGCCGCCGGGCATTGGTTTCGAATGGACCGAGCTTGCCTTTCAACAGCAGCAGCGCGGAACGCCAACGATGCTCGTATTCGGCGCCGCCGCCCTGTTCGTGTTTCTGGTGCTTGCCGCGCAATACGAGAGCTGGAAGCTGCCGCTTGCTGTGGTGTTGATCGTGCCGATGTGCCTGCTCGCGTCGGTCACCGGTCTATTGCTGCGCGATATGTCGATCGACGTCCTGGCCCAGATTGGCTTTGTTGTTCTGGTAGGTCTCGCCGCCAAGAACGCAATCCTGATCGTTGAATTCGCGCGCCAGGCTCAGGAGCAAGGTGCAAGCGCCGAAGAAGCGTCGGTGCGTGCGGCGCGCACGCGGCTGCGTCCGATCCTGATGACGTCGTTTGCGTTCATCCTCGGCGTTGTCCCGCTCGTGGTCGCGACCGGTGCCGGATCCGAAATGCGTCAATCACTTGGCACGGCGGTATTCGCCGGCATGCTCGGCGTGACGGGGTTTGGCCTCCTGTTCACCCCGGTCTTTTACACGCTCGTTCGCAGGATCGGCGGCAAGGAACGTGTTGCCGCGAAATCAAAGACGATGTCCCAGGGTGTGGTTTGAAGGGCTAAATCGTATATGAAGAAGTCGAAGCTCGAAGCTGCTGAAACGCGGCAGCGCATCGTCAAGGCCGCGGCCGCGGAGTTCCGCCGCAAAGGAATCAACAACACCGGCCTCAACGAGGTGATGGCGGCCGCCGGTTTGACCCACGGCGGGTTCTACCGGCATTTTGCTTCAAAGGACCAACTGGTCGCTGAAGCTTGCGCCGCAGCAATGGACTCAGCTGGGGAGAAGAACCGGCTCTCGAGGTGCCCGGGCCTTGATAAGACTGGACTCGAAGCAATCTTGACGGAGTACCTCTCGAAGGATCACCGAGACAATCTGTCGGAGGGTTGCGTGCTGGCTGGGCTCGGAAGCGAGCTGGCGCGGAGCGACGACAAGACGCGGGCTGCCGCAACCGCCGGATTTCTCACGCTTGTGGATGTTTTCGCCCAACATTATCGACGGACGAACCATGAAACTGCAACGCAGCGGGCGTTGGTCGCGGTGTCGGCGATGATTGGGGCGATTACAATTTCGCGGATCGTGACAAACCCGAAACTGTCCGCAACCATTTTGCGACAGACCAAGAAACACTTGGCCCATATGTAGGTGATGGCGCTGAAATTCGGTGGCCGACGCCGACAAGATGTCCGCTATGGGTCAAAAGCGGAAAAACTCACCCTGAGAAGGTGTTTTCGCTTTGCCGCTGATAGCGGACATCCGTTTGCGATCTCAGCAGTTCCGCTTGGTGCCAGACGCAGACATCGCCTGGCACCAACTGGACCCCTTGCGCTAGTTGCCGGAGTGCAAACCCCAGAACCGGGTGCCTAGCGTCCGGTGGCGGCCGTGCGCCATCCCTGATGATAGGTTTCACGCGCCTGCTTGCCGTAGGGCGTCGGGCCGACCGTCACGCGCATATCGAGCTGCTTGTGGCGCTCGACCGTCGTTTTCTTGGTGCCGCCGTTTTCCTCGCCCCAGATCAGCGTGAGATTGGTGCCCGGTTTGGCGTATTGCTCCTCGACAAAGCCGAGCGAGAGCACCTTGCGTTCGTTGAAGCTGTAGCCGCTGAACATTGAAGCGCCCACAACCTTTCCGCCGCTCATCACGGCGTCGAACGAGCTTGAGGCGTAGTTCGCCAGCGGGATATCGATGAACTTGTAGTTTTCGCCGGCTGGCGCGAACATGGACTGCATTACCTTGCCGACGTCCTGATCGTTCCACGCGAACGTCACCTTCTGACGGTGTACCTTTCCTTCCATCTTCTGCAGGGCTTCCTTGCCGATGAAGTCGTGGTCGAATTTCGTGAACGACGCGTAGCCCAGCTCATGCGGTGTAGTGTAGTAGTCTTCAATGTTGTTAGACACGAAGCTGCCGCCGATGGACGCATTGGCTTCGTAGCTGGTGCCTGGCAGCCATTCCCGGTACGCCTTCATCTTCTCGCCGGTGTAGACAGCGGGCACAGGCGACGGGATCCAGCCCGACTCGAGCGTGTTGCTTGCGTACGCGCGTGCGCCCACCTGGACGATGCCGGCATCCTTACCGGCTTCCATGATTGCGCTACGGATCTCTTCGCCCTCAGCATAAGGGCCCCACACCTCCAACCCGGGCGCGCCGGCCATACCATGGCGCAGGGCGCGCACCTTGCGTCCCGCGATCGTGATGTAGTCCATGTTGAAGAACTTGATGTCCGGAGACTTGCCGCCGTTGAGCTTGCGGATCACCTGCTCGGCGTTCGGCCCCTGGATCTGATAACGGTAAAGCGTTCGAACGACCGGCTTTCCCATCGGGCGCGACGGCGACCTGTCGTCGTATTCGGTCGTGACGTCGTATCCACCGGTCTTGGCATGAAACTCGATCCAATTGGCGGTCGGATTGCGCCCAACGAACGCAAGTTCATTCTCGGCGAGATAAAATAAGATTCCGTCGCCGATCACATGGCCATCATAGCTGCATGGGGCAAATTGCTTGGCCTTGTTGACGGCAAAATTCTTGAACGAGTTGGTCCCGAGATGCGAGAACAATTTGAGGGCATCCCGTCCGCGCACGAAAAGATTCACCATGTGGTGGGACTGGTCGAACAGAACGCAGGTCTCGGCCCATGCGCGCTGTTCATCTCTCCAATTGGAGAACTCAGGAGCGACCACGGGATATACGTAGGCGCCGATCTGCGAGTTGCGCATCATTTTGACTGCGTTGCCGGAGGCCTTAAGCGCCTCCTCCAAATTCCGGTAGGCCATGGCGATCACTCACTCCCTCTCATCAATTGAATACGCGCCTGGTGACGCCGCTGCCGGCGTCGTTCGATGGTGTAGCGCGCACCCTAATCTAGCACGCCAAGTGGACCCGGTGTATGTTTTTGGCGCGCATCTTTGGACCGATCCTCCAGCAAGGCGCTTGCGTGCCGACCCGTGAACGGTGAAAAGTACCGACTCCTGCACAGGTTCGTACCCAGCCATCTGAAACGCGGTAACGCACGGTCCGTCCCAGCCTCGATCCCGTCTATCCCAAGGAGAACGGCGTGGCTAACGATGAATTCAGCGTTAGGAGCATAGTCTCGTCCAACATCAGCGCTGACTTATGCGAAATTGATATTGTCCTGGCAACTGAGGACGGGCTCCGCCGCGTATGCAAAATCAACCCGGACGTTCTGGCAGAGCTACTTATCAATCTTTCCGACCTGGCTCAGCATGTGAGGAATCGGATAGTGGCACGATTTGGCGAGCTCACAATTGCCGCTCTGGGGGTCGATGCGGTCGCGGCATCGTCGCCGACAGGCAGCGGCAAAATCATTATGAGCATCCAATCAAGGACCGGGACAGTGCATCATTTTTCCTTCAATCCAGAGTTATCAGCGCTTCTTCGATCTCAAATGCGAAACGCGGAAAAATCTGCGCACAAGCAATCTTGCGGATGAAGCCTGCAGCGGCAGCGATGCCCTTCCGGCAAAGGTGCAACCAATCTTGGATCAAAGCGCGGCTGCGAGGTCAGATTCGGGTCAAAAGCGGAAAGGCTCGCCTGCAGCATTTGTGGTCCGCTACGACCTAGAAAGCGGACTTCGTCGGCTCGCCAAGGTCCACCCGATAGTTCTGTCACGCAGCTGGCACGGTTCCCTATTCAGGTGCATCTAACATACTGAGACGTACGAGAAATTTGGAATTCAACGTCCCCCTTGATAAGGGAGAGGTCGAGAGTTCACTCCTCTCCCGCAGCACCGGCCCTATTTTCTTGACGTTTTGCGCACGCCGATACACTTCAGTCAAAACGCAATTTCTGCGCTGGATCGATTTGCAACAATGCGGATAGGGGTCGACGTCGGGGGCACCAAGATCGAGATCATCGCGCTTGACGACAATGGAAGGACAATCGTCCGGCGTCGGATGGCAACGCCGTCCGCCGATTATGCCGGCATCGTGAGGGCGATCGTAGATCTTGTTGTCCAGGCCCAGCAGGAGATTGGAGAAACTGCGAGCGTCGGCATCGCGACGCCGGGCGCAATCTCGGCGACGACGAACCTGATCAAGAATTCAAACAGCACTGTGTTGAACGGCAGACCGCTGTCTCGCGACATCGCCGCCGCGTTGGGTCAACCAGTGAGGATCGAAAACGATGCGAATTGCCTTGCGATATCGGAAGCTGCGGATGGCGCGGCGGCAGGAGCCAAGATCGTCTTCGGCGCGATCCTAGGAACGGGTGTCGGCGGCGGTCTCGTCATTGATGGGCGGGCGCTGACCGGATGCAATCGGATTGCCGGAGAGTGGGGCCACAACCCGCTGCCGTGGCTCAACGACGTCGAACGCCCCGGGCATCGCTGCTATTGCGGCAAGACCGGCTGTATCGAGACTTTCCTGTCAGGCGCCGGGCTGCAAAGGGAATACTTCAGTAGATCAGGGAAAGCATTGACCCCTGAGGACGTCGCTGTAGCGGCAATCCAAGACAACAAAGACGCCGTGCGTTCAATTCTTGCCTACAAGGATCGTCTCGCGCGTGGGCTGGCTTCCGTCATCAACGTCTTCGATCCCGATGTCGTGGTGCTGGGCGGAGGACTCTCGAATATCGAAGCGCTCTACGCCGGCCTCGCTGATTTGATCGCCGCGTACGCGTTTTCCGACGACATCAAGACTAAGATCGTCAAAGCAATGCATGGAGATTCGAGCGGCGTGCGAGGCGCCGCGTGGCTATGGCCGGCCAAGGGCGAAGCATAGTCGCGCACATCGGCAACGTCTCGCTCGACGCGGCGCGGTGGCCTGACACTATTAAACGGGAAGGCGACCGTGCAGGGCCGCGAGGCCCTGCACGTGAATTGTCGCGCTATTCCGCCGCTTTGAGCTGCTGTACCGGTTGCCAGATGCTGTTTTTACGCGTCTCCGGCATCACGAACAGGGCGATGATGAAGCACACCGCGGGAACTGCGATCGGGTAGATCAGCGCGTAACCGATGCTGCCCGTGGCCGCGAACGCCGCCGAGGTAATGAACGGCACCAATCCGCCGCCCCAGCCGTTGCCGATGTGATACGGCACCGAGACCGACGTGTAGCGAATCCTGCCGGGGAAGAATTCCGCCAGGAACGCCCCGACCGGCCCATACACCATCCCGACGTAGCAAACGAGGATGAAGATGATGAAGACCGCGATTGGATAGTTGATGTTGCCGGGCTGCGTGACCGACCCGAGCCAGAGATACAGCGGATAGTAGGTGATCGCGGCGAGCAACATGCCTCCCAGGATCACTGGCTTGCGACCGATCTTGTCGGACAGCCATCCAAAAAAGATCAGGCTCGGCGTTGCAATAAGCAGCGCGGCTCCCACGATGTAAGCCGAGCTCAGCGGGTCCACCTTTGAAACTTGCTGCAGGAAGTACAGCGCCCAGAACTGACCGCTGTACCAGACCACGCCTTGCCCGATCAGCACCACGATGGCGATCAGCACGTATTTGATATTCGCGGTGAGGAAGGCCTCCTTCCAGGGATTCTTGGTCATCTGCCCCTTGGCCTTGATCTCCTCGAAGATCGGCGTCTCCTGCAGCTGGAGCCGGATGTAGATTGCGATTGCGACCATCAGGAACGACAACAGGAACGGAACGCGCCACGCCCATGCGTTGAACACGTCATTGCCAAAGTACGTGCGCGTGGCGATGATCACGGCCAGCGACACCACGATCCCGAGCGTCGGAGAGGTCTGCAGCCAGCCGGTGTAGTAGCCGCGGTGTTCGTCTTCCACGTGCTCGGCGACATAGGTGATGGCGCCGCCGTACTCGCCGCCCAGGCAGAGGCCTTGGATCATCCGCAGGCCGAAGAGGATGAACGCGGCGGCCAAACCGATCGACGCGTAGCTCGGGATCAACCCGATCGCTCCCGTGCCCAGCCCCATTCCGCTGAGCGTGACGAGGAACGTGTACTTGCGGCCAACCGGTCGCCCATCCATCCGAACAGAAATGCCCCCAAAGGACGGATCAGGAATCCGGCGGTGAACAGGGCAATCGTGCTCAGCAGAGCCGCGACCGGGTTGCTCTGTTCGAAGAACTTGACCGACAAGATCGCAGCCAAGCTCCCGAAGATATAGAAGTCATACCACTCGATGACGTTTCCGACCGACGCGGCGATGATCACCCGCCGGAAGTCCTTCGGAACTTGTGGACCGGCCATTGTCGTTTCCTCCTTTTGTTATTTCCTCCGAGTTGCTCAGGCTTCAGTTTTTTTAGACTTTGTTTTCACGGCTTCATCGCTTCACGGCACGCGCTGCCACGCGCGCCGCCTGCGGACTTATTTTTGAGCCAATGTAAACCGGCGAAAAACGACGCGTCCTCGTGATTTAGTCTTAAGACTAAAGTCGGTTCCTGGCGTCCCGCTTTCGACGGGTACTTTGCAAGCGTCGGCGGATTTGACGTTCCTATCAGCACCGCCGCGCTACCAGTTCAGAAGGGGCGAACTGCGCACAGGGGCCTTTTCATCCGCCCGTCTCATACTTTAGTCTAAGATCAATATGCCACCTAGGCTCGGGCCCATTGGGGCGTGCGGAGCCGGACGGATGGACCGGTTTAGCGATAAGGTTTTTGGACTGCTGGTCTGGCGAGCGTTTCTGACCACGCTCATCGCCATCCTGTTGACAATCGCCCGCGACCTGCCCCTTCGAGTTGCGTTTCTCGCAGGCGCCAATGTGGCATTGCTGTTCTCGCTCGGTCTGATCGCGTGGTCACAGTCCCTGACCGACGATCGTGTCGTCTCGACCCAAGCTTGGCGAATGCTGAACCCCGGTCAACGACCAGCGGGAATTGGCGGCCGCCGATGGGCGTGCCGCCATCTCCGCGACCAGGCTTTGCTGTTTGCCGAGGCCGCGTCGGCTGTCGCTGCCGCCTTGTCGGCAGCCGCGCTCGTATTCGCGGCCTAGTGCCCCGTTTCCGAAGTTCGTGATAAATCGCGGCACCCTCAGACACGAACTTCGGAAGCAAAGGGGCACTAGCAAGCATTTGACTCTAGTGCCGCTTCTCGATTTGAAGTTCCTGAACGAGCTTGCGGCAGATGATGCAGGAACTTCAAATCGGCGGCACTAGGTAAGCAAGCGGTTGTGCCGAGCAAAGCCTCGCCCCAGATACGGCTGATGGCCGCTATTCGTCAAAACACTGCGCGAACTGCAATCGCCCTCGCGTTTGCGCTCGCCTGCATCGCGCTCGGCTCAGCACAGGATTTCGTCGGCGCGCCGGGCGCTGCGGCGAACCTCTTTCCCAAGCCGGAACGGCCGGTCGCGGGTATCGTCAGCCCGATCTGGCACGACGAAAAGGAGCGTGACGACGCCGGCGAAATCCAACAGGTCGTGCAACTGCTTGGGATCAAGCCCGGCATGACCGTCGCCGACATCGGCTCGGGCAGCGGCTATTACGTGGTGCAGCTCGCACCGATCGTCGGCCCCGACGGGCGCATCTTTGCCGAAGATATAACGCCGGACTATCTGAGGAACTTGCGCAAGCGCGTTCGCGATCTCGGATTGCAAAACGTCACCGTCGTCCGCGGTGAGCCGCATGATCCGAGATTACCGGCGCATTCGCTCGACGTTGCGATCCTGGTGCACATGTATCACGAGATCACGCAGCCTTATGGCCTGCTCTACAATCTTGCATCAGCGCTCAAGCCGGGCGCGCGGATCGGGATCGTCGATGCGCTCGGTCCAATCGCGAAGCACGGCACCCCGCCGGAGCTTCTGCGCTGCGAGCTCGCGGCCGTCGGCTATGGCGAGGTCGGCTTTCACCCGCTTAAGGGCAGCAATGCCTACCTGGAGATCGCGGCCGCGCCGTCCGACGACGCCCGCACACGCCCGCAAGCGATCGCCGCGTGCCGCACGCAGTAGCTCGTCCGAGCCGGGCTTACTTGGCTTGATCAGCCGAACGTTCGCCGGCGGGCCCCGCCTGACGAATGTCCGCTAGAATGGCGCTGATCTCACGCATGCTTGGCGTGATCGGCTTTCCGAGACACCGCGCCGCGCCCAGTTCGAGCGCGAGCTTGCGGAACTGATCCGGAAACGGATGGTCCACGAACACGTGGCCGGAGATCGCGATCAGCGGCACGCCCGGGGCGCGGGCGTGGACCAACTTGATGGTGTCGAGCCCGCCGACGCCAGGCATGAACACGTCGACCACCACCACATCGAACCGCGCGCGCGAGAGTGCTTCGATTCCCTGCGCACCATCCTAGGACGACGTCACACGAAATCGTGATCATTGACGCCCCCTCGGGCAGGCGAAACAATCGGTCTTCGAACAGTTCCGACAGGCGGCGACCCCAAATGCCCAAAACCATCGAGCACGTGCACTGGCCGGACGCTCCCGACCTGTGGATGCCCTATGCGCCCGCCATCAAGGTGCGCGGCGGCACGACGGTCTACCTCGCGGGCGTGACCGCCGCGCCCGTCTATCACCATCATCCGCACCGGCCGGAGGAGTTCGACGGCATGCCCAAGACCATGGAGGGGCAGGCCCGCGCCGCGCTCGAGAACCTCAAGCGCGGGCTCGCGGCGGTCAGCGCGAGCTTCGCCGACGTGGTCGAAGCCGACCGGTTCGTCACCGACCTGACCGATCAGGACGCGCTCAACCGGGTGTGGGCCGAGTATTTCAAGGACGCCAAGCCCGCGACCACGACCGTGCAGGTGGTGCGGCTCGCCACCGACCCGCGCTGCCTGATCGAGATCAACGCGATCGCCGTCATCGATTGATCAGATGGACAACGTACCATGACGAGGCCGCACGTGGTTCTGGCGCCGCTCGGCCTGCTTGCGCCGATGTCGTCCCGAAGGCGCTTATTCGCGTGCCGCGCCGGGCACCGCCTGTGCCCCCGCGGACGCTGGAACTTCAATTTCAGGATATGTTTCGTCGTGCAATTGCAGCAGCGGCTTCGGACTGACCGTTATGGCGCCGATAAACGGGCGGTCGTGCGCCAGCAGCACGTAGAACGCCGCCGCGCCCGCGAGCGAGACCAGATTGACCGCCAGGACCTGAATGCGTTGGCTGTTATTGTAGATCAACGCGACGGACACCTGCACGCTCACGATCAAAGCCACGAGCGCGAACCATTGTGCTTCGGAGATCGAGGAATGCGCCATGTTCAGTCGTGCCAGGCGGGCGCTCCGGGCTTCGAAAATCTGCGGCAGCAGCATCGGCGTGATCGGCGAGGTATCCCCCTGGGCGATCTCGCGTGACAGTTCGACGGTCAGGCTCGCGAGCACGCCGTCCAGCGCTTTGAATATCGGATCGTCCGTGTCGGCCCGTCGCGCCATGGCCGGCCATTCATGGTCCGCCGCCGCCTTCGTATAGGCGAGCACGCGTTCCTTGAGCTTTTGCCCCCGTTCGGGCGGCAGGCCGTTGGCCAGGCCGATCACGTTTTCCAGCGCCAGCGCCTCGCGGCGGACCGCGCCTTGCGCCTGCTGCCAATCGTTCCAGACCCCGGCGGCCGAGAACGACAACATCAGCGCAAACAACACGCTGGTGACGGTGACCAGTTCGGGAATGTTGATTGGCTTGGCCGGATCCCAGCCGCGGACGCGAAGGCCCCAACGCACAATGCGAAGGATTATCCAGCCTGCCAGCAGGCTGAGAACGACGGTCACGACACACAAAATAGGAAGTGGAAGCTTCTGGAGAAAATCGAGGAACGGCATGCGCGGCGCTCACCTTTGACGCCATTGACGGGGCACCAGGCCGCCCGCGGGCGGTCGCGCAACGACTGGGCAACCAACAAATGACGCGCGACCCAATCTACAACAAGTTTTACTTAAATGTTCAGGTTTTCGTTGACGCGCATAGCCGGGCAGTCGTACGGCGCGCCACTCTTGAACGGAAAAGAGGACGAAGGGCGGCCCGGGGCCCTGTTGAACCGGGATGCGGAGCGTTGGCGTCGCGGGCTGTTTGACATCGTGAAGAGGGATCCGCCGTAGACGCGTAGGATGGGTTGAGCGCCGCAAAACCCATCGTCAGCGCTGCAATGGGCGAGCACGCTGGTGGGTTACGGCGCTGCGCGCCTAACCCACCCTACGGCGTAACGGGGCGCTTAGAAAAACGCGAACGTGCGGATCTCAATGCTCTCGCGCGGCCGCGCGTTTGCTGGCGCGGTCGGATCGTCGAACGCCGTATGCGCGGTCCAGCGCGCGCGGCCGTCGGCGAGCGAATCGTAGACCTTGAACACCAGCGCCTCGTCACGCCGCATGCGCGGGAACCAGTACCAGCGATGCGCCGGATTGTATTTGACAGCGTAGGTCTGCCCGACGCGGTTGGGGTAGCGGCGCTCGGAAATCACGAAATCGTCAAACGACACGCTTTGCGCATCGCAGATCGCGAGCGGAAAGGTCTCGACCGGATGACGGATCGGCCGCCACACCTGAATGATGGCGAAGCGCCGGCGCAACAACTCCTCCGCCTCCTCCGGCGGAAAGAGATCGCGCACGCGCTGCGGCCCGGACCACTCGGTGTAGTCGTTGTGGGCGCGCTGGACCACCTCGCGGATCTTGCGTTGCTCGCGCTCGGCATCGTCGGCGGTGCGTAGCGTGTGGTCAAACACCACGACGCGCTTGGCGCCGCTCTCGGCCTTCACCAGCGCTTCCATCTCCGGATAGTAGACGCGGCGGATTTCGTCCTCTTCGAAAAAGCTCTGCACCTTGGTGTCGTGAGGCACGAAGTGGAAGCCGTCGCGCTCGAGTGCAAAGCGGTCGACGAACGGCCGGCCGTTGTGCATGGCCACGCGATGCGGATCCGCAGTCGTGCTGGAGCGAAGGTCGGTCGAGCCCGGCCCGCCGGTGTAGGTGTAGGGTTTTTCCCCATTGTCGAGGTAATAGTTGATGCTCGCGTCGATGGTGGCGGGCGCTTCCGGCTCGGCGAGTTGGACCATGGGGGCCTCCTTGATTTTTCAGATCGCGACCTGGGTCATACGACGTTGCTTGATAATAGGTACCGCATCCGGCGGCCGCCATAGTGGCCGGCGACCAAAGAGAACCTGGACAGCAACAAATCCTTCCTCGCCGTTACGCCGGCATAGGACAAACGTCTCGAACGCGGCGACTAAGTCCGACGCGCGTTGATGCCTTCCGCCAGCAGCGCGTGCGAGCCCTCTGATCCGTCGAGCCGGCGTGAGATCCGGCGCTTGACCTGCCAGCCCCGCGCGCCGCGCACGAACTCCCAGCGGTTGGCGCTGCAGCTGATGACCCGATAGGCCTCGCCCTCGCGGCGGTAAAGCCGCGAATGACAGGTCGCGACGGCCTGATCGCCCGTCGACGACGACGTGCGGCATGCTGACGATGTGGCCGCTGCCCTGCGCGATCAGCCCCTGGTGCCATTCGCCTTCGAGCTCCTGCGCGATCTCGCCCCGGCCGGTCATCACGCGTGAATGCAGATCGTAGATGCCGTCCTCGGCCCACAGGGTGGTCGCACGATCGGTGCTGCCGCTGTCGGCGGCCGGGCCATAAGCCGCCATCAACTGATAGATCGCAACCTGGTCTTCCAAGAGTGCGATGCGGCGCTCCAGCGCCGCAAACCGTTCATCGATGGTGGCCATGCAGATCCCCTTCGTGTTGGCTGTGCCGTTCCTTCGCGCGACTATTTTGCACGGCTGCCACGCGGGCCGGATGATTGACCGGCCAGCGCGCTTGCCGAAACTGCGCCGCGCGGTTTGATCACGGAGGAAACGACAAGCATGAGCGAATTGGAACGCTGGGAAACCCGATTTTCGGCGCCCGACTTTGTGTTCGGAACCGAGCCCAATGTGTTCCTGCGCTCGCAGGCGCATCTGCTGCCGCGGCGGGGCAACGCGCTCGCGGTCGCCGACGGCGAAGGCCGCAACGGGGTCTGGCTCGCCCAGCAGGGCCTCGAGGTTCTGTCGGTCGATTTCTCATCCGCCGCGCAGGCGAAGGCCCGCGCGCTCGCCAAGGCGCGCAACGTTTCACTCAAGTTCGAGCTGGCCGACGTCATCGACTGGAACTGGCCCGAGGAGGCGTTCGACGTCGTCGCCGTCATTTTCATCCAATTTGCCAACCCGGCGCAGCGCGGGCGCATCTTCGCCGGGATCCGGCGCGCGCTAAAGCCCGGCGGCCTTCTGCTGCTGCAGGGCTACCGGCCCGAGCAGCTCAAGTACAAGACCGGCGGCCCGTCGGCGGTCGAAAATCTCTACACCGAAGCCATGTTGGCGGAGGCATTCGCGGATTTCTCCGACCTGCAGATCCGCTCGCATGACAGCATGACCCAGGAAGGCAGCGGCCACGTCGGGATGGCGGCGCTGATCGACCTCGTGGGCCGCAAGCGCGACAGCGCGCAGGCAAGCCGCGATTAATATTGCCGCTGCTGCACCGGCGCCGGCGGCCGCGCGCCCGTTGTGGGCGGAGCTGCGCCGGGCGGAGGCGCTCCGCCAGGTGGCGCGACCTTGACGGTGGCCGTCTTGCCGTCCGGCGTCGCCACCGTGTCGCCCGGCTGCAAGGTCGGGTCGTTGCTGGCGTCAAGGGTTACGAGGCCAAGGGAATCCTTACCGTTGCAGGTGCAGCCGGAGACCAATTGCTTGCGATAGAGATAGGCGTTCTTGAGTTCCTGGTAGCGGCTGCCGTCCTGCCCAACCGCGGTCTGGATTTCGTTGCCGCGGAAAATCCGGGTCTGGGTCGCGGGGCAGAACGCGCTGCAAAGCTGCGAGGGGCTTGCGGTCGGATGCGGCTGCAGCGGGAAGTAGCGCCCGTCGCACAACCGCACGCAAAACGCCTGACCGCCGCCGTAGCCGGCTTCCGGGATCGAGCCGCCGGGGGGCGGCGCCTGCTGCTGCTGTTGCGGGGCTTGCCGCTGGAAGCCACCGAATAAAAAGTCGAACAGGTTTTGAGCGCGCGCCTCGGCGCCCAGCACCGCGACCAACGCGGCGGCTGCGATTGCCAGCCCTAGTGCGAGGCGCTTCCGCATCCCGGTTCCCTAGCCGCCGCCGAATCCTGCGGCAACACACATTTTACGACGAAGGCCGGCGGGTGACCACACGGTTGGCGATTGCCACGGTACTCCCATCCGAGAGTTGTCGCCCCGTTCGGTCCGGTGCCGGTCGGTCGAATCAAGAAGGGAGTCTCCCGCCAAAATCCTAAGCAACGATTGCGTCCCAACCGCCATCGTGCGCGAGCACCTGTCCGGTCAGGTAGTGGGATGCATCGCTCGCCAGGTAAACAATGAGCCCGACGAGATCGTCCGGCGTGCCGCGATGCCCCATCGGAATGCGTTTCTGGATCGCCTCCTCAAACGCCGCAATTTCGTCCGGCCCGAGGCTCGCCCGGCGCGCGGCGCCCAGCGCGGTGCCGCCGTGCCAGCCCGGCGCGACCGCGTTAACGCGGATTTTCTCCTTGGCATATTCGGCCGCAACCTGGCGGGTGAACCCGATGACGCCGGCCTTCGAGGTCGAGTAGTTGATGGCGAGCGAGGGAAATCCCGGCCAATAACCGCGCAGTCCCGCAATCGACGCGATGTTGATGATCGAGCCGGGGCCCGGAAGCATCAGCGCGAGCGCCTTGCGGGTGACCAGGAACACCCCGCGCAGATTGATCGCCATCAGGTGATCCCAATCCTCGATGGCAAACTCGTGGGTGCGCGCCGTCTTGGTGGCAATGCCGGCATTGTTGATCAGAATGTCGATGCGCCCATGGTTGTCCGCGATCTCCTTCCACATGTCGTCCACGGAGGATTCGCTCGCCACGTCGACACGCAGCGCCTCGGCGACGCCACGCGATTGCTTCGCCAGCGACGCGGTCTCATCGGCGCCCTCGAGGTTGCGGTCGGCGCAGATCACGGTTGCGCCGAATGCGGCAAGCCCGAGCGAGAACGCCCGGCCAAGTCCATTGCCGGCGCCGGTGACTACGGCGACTTTGCGATCCAGGCGAAAGAGCTGGTCATGCATCGGATGCTGATCTCAGGGCACTAGGTCGACGTCACCGCATTTCTCTGCAAGGATCGCTTGTAAGCGACCAACGCAGCGTAAACGGGGAGGATGTCGATGGCCACACGAACGGGCTCGCAAATCCTAATGGCGCTGTGGGGGCTGTTTCTTGGCGCAACCGCGGCGAGCGCGCAGACCTATCCGAGCCGGCCGATCCGCATGATCGTGCCGATTGCGCCCGGTTCGGTCACCGACGTCGCGGCGCGGCTGACCGCGCAGGAACTCTCCGACCGGATGGGGCAGCCGGTGATCGTCGAAAACCGGCCCGGCGCCAACATGGTGATCGGCGGCGCGGAGTGCGCCAAGGCCGCGCCCGACGGCTACACGCTATGCGTGGTGAGCCCGGACACGATGTCGTTCAACCCGTTTACGGTTCCAAACCTGCCCTACGACCCGGACAAGGATTTCCGGCCGGTCACCAACATGTACTACGTGGTCGAAGGGCTGGTGGCGAAACAGGCGCTCGCCGCCAATTCGGTCGATGAGCTGCGCGCGCTCGCGGCGGCGCGCCCGGGTGCGCTCAACTTCGGCACGCTCGGCGCGCGCACGACGACCGACATGTACCGCCTCTGGCTCGGCGAGTTGTGGAAGACGAGCTTCGTCGGCGTTCCCTACAAGGGCGGCAGCGAGATCATCGCCGCGCTGCTGGCCGGGACCATCGATGTTTCGAAGATCGGCGTCGGCAACATGGCGGGCCAGCTCGACGAGAAGAAACTCAAGGTTCTGGCGCTGCGCAGCTCAGGACGTAACGCGCGCCTGCCCGACGTTCCGACGCTCGCGCAAGCCGGGCTCGCGGGCTTTCCAGGCGGCCCGATCTTCTGGGGACTGGTGGTGCCGACGGCAACGCCGGACGACGTCGTCAAGCGGATCTATTCCGAGGTTGTAGGGATCATCCGCGGTTCGAAATTCGGCGCCTTTGCGCAAGCGCAGTTCATCGAGCCCGAAGGTTCGAGCCCCGAGCAATTCGCCGCATTCCTCAAGGAGGACCGGGTCAATGCGGGCAAGTTGCTCAAGTCCTATGGGGCCGAAAAATGATGCCGGGGCGCCGTTAAGCCGCGCCAGAAATCATCGGCGGCATGACCAACAAGCATTTGCGGCTGCTCGAGGATTGACGCAAACTGAACTCCGTCACCATGCAAGGACGGACGGCGCGCGATGAAATACCGCAAGCACGAGGCCAAGGACTACTCCCGCGTGCACATGCGCGGCATCTTCGCCGCCGCCAATACGCCGTTTCGGCCGGGCGATCTTGCGCTCGACGAGGCCGGCTTGCGCGCAAACATGCGGCACTGGATCAACGATCTTGCGATTGACGGTTTGTTCGTCGCCGGCAAACAGGGCGAGTTCTTTTCGCTGACGCTGGCCGAGCGCAAGCGTCTGTTCGACATCGCGGTCGAGGAGACGGCCGGCAAGGCGCAGACCGTGTTGTCCTGCTCGGATCAGAACCTCGACGTTGTCATCGAACTCGCCCGCCACGCCGAGGCGATCGGCGGCGACTACATCATCGTGCACGCGCCGATGCTCCACTTCCACCACGCCCATGACGACTGCGTGCGCGAATATTATCGCTATATCGCGTCGCAGGTTTCGATCGGCATCGCGCTGTGGAGCCATCCAGACAGTGGCTATCTGCTCAGCCCCGAGCTGTGCGCCGAGCTCGCCGGCATCGAGAACGTGGTCGCGATCAAGTACAGCGTGCCGCGCGAGATGTACGTAAAATTGACGCAGCTCGCCGGCGACAAGTTTTTGGTGTCGACCGCCTCCGAGGAGGAGTGGTTCGACAACATCGTCGAGCTCGGGTGGCAGCTCTATCTGTGCTCATCGCCGCCCTACACGTTGCAAACCGCGCTCGACCGGCGGATGCGCGAATACACCGACCTCGCCATGGCCGGCGACGTGAAGGAAGGGAGGCGCGTGCGCGACAGCCTCAATCCGGTGCGCGAGGCAATCCGCAAGACGCGGCCGCCCGGCAAGCCGTTTGCGCATCAGAAATACTGGCAGGAATTGCTAGGCCAGGTCGGCGGCCCGGTGCGCCGGCCGCTGGTGGAACTCAGTGAGGCCGAAAAGGCCGCGACCCGGGCTGCGTTCGAAACGTGCGGGCTCACCTTGACCGATAAGCCGCGCGTCGTCGCCGCCGAATAGCCGCTATAGCTTCGAAAGGATCCGACATGTTGCAACATCCGCGCCATCGACCGTTCAACTTCCAGCGCTGGATCGCCGAGAACCAGCACTTCCTCAAGCCGCCGGTCGGAAACAAGCAGCTGTTCGATACCAAGTCCGACATGACGGTGATGATCGTCGGCGGGCCAAACCAGCGCGTCGATTTCCACGACGATCCGGTCGAGGAATTCTTCTATCAGCTCAAGGGCGACATGCTTCTCAAGATCGCCGAGAGCGGCAAGATCTACGACGTGCCGATCAAGGAAGGCGACGTGTTCATGATCGGGCCGCACACGCGCCATTCGCCACAGCGGCCGATACCGGGCTCGGTCGGGCTCGTGGTCGAAGGTACCCGGCGCGACACCGATATCGACGGGTTCGAGTGGTACTGCTTCAAGTGCGGCGAGCGCGTGCACCGCGTGGAAGTGCAGGTCAAGGATATCGTGAAGGACCTGCCGCCGCTGTTCACCGCGTTCTACAACGATCCGCAGGCGCGCACCTGCAAGCACTGCGGCACCGTGCATCCCGGCAAGGAGCCGCCGCCCGGATGGGTGGCGATGGATGTGACCGCGGCGGCGTAACCCATGGTGATTGGCGCGACCGCCCGAACGCCGGTTCTGATCGTCGGCGGCGGGCCGATCGGGCTTGTGCTCGCTGCCGACCTTGGGCGGCGGGGCGTTGCCGCCATGCTGGTCGAGAAGAATGAGAACAAGCTCGGCCCCGCCAAGATGTTGGAAGTGAGCGTGCGAACCATGGAGTTCTGCCGCCAGCTCGGCATCGCTCGCAAGGTTCGCAACTGGGGCTTTCCGCTCGACTACCCGCTCGACAATGCCTTCGTCACCGACATGCAGGGCTACGAGATCGGGCGTATCCGCGTGCCGTCCCTCAACGAGCGAGCCGACTCGGCCTTCAGCCCCGAGCGCGGTCTGATGTGCCCGCAAACCTGGTTCGATCCGATCCTGCAGGACTGCGCGCGCTCGTTCCCGCACGTCACCATTCGCCACCAAGTTAAGCTCGAAACGTTCGAGCAGGACCTATCCGGGGTCACCGCAACGCTGCGCGATCAGCGCACCGGCGAGGTAGAGATCGTGCGCGCCGACTATCTGGTCGGCTGCGATGGGTTTGCATCCACGACACGCGAACTGCTCGGGATCGAGATTCGCGGCGAGCGCCACATCGATTGGTCGATGAACATCTATCTGCGCATCCCCGATTTCGCATCCCATCACGACAAGGATCCGGCAGTCCGTTACGTGTTCGTCGGCCCGGAAGGAACCTGGTCGTTCATCTCTTTCGTCGACGGCAAGGACCTGTGGCGGTTGCAGGTCGTCGGCATCGACGAGAATGATCTGGAGCGCGCCGACGTTTCGGCGCTGGTGCGCCGATTCATGGGATGCGACATCCCGTATGCGGTTGAGGGAAAAACACTGTGGGTGCGCAAGCGCACGGTGGCTGATCGATTTGCAGACGGACGGGTTTTTCTGGCGGGCGATTCCGCCCACGCGCATCCTCCCAACGGCGGACTCGGCATGAACACCGGTCTGCAGGACGCCTTCGACCTCGGCTGGAAGCTTGCCGCCATGATCCAGGGCTGGGGCGGTCCAGACTTGCTGGAGAGCTACGACCTGGAACGGCGGCCCGCTTCGGCACGCGCCGCCGAGGTGTCGCTGTCCAACTATCGGCGCCTCGTGCAAGGAACCAAGCACGCCGACATTCTCGCGCCGACACCAGCGGGCGATGCGGCGCGGCGTACGATCGGCGCGCGGCTCGTGGAAGAGAACATGAAATCCTGGCAGCCGACCGGTGTTCACCTCGGCTACATCTATCATCCCTCGCCGATCATCGTGCCTGATGACACGCCCAAGCCGATCGACGATACGGTCGGCTACGTGCCGACGGCGTTTCCGGGTGCGCGCGCACCGCATATTTGGCTCGAGCCGGACCGATCCACGCTCGATCTGTTCGGCGACGGATTCGTGCTGCTCGCGTTTGCGGACCTCGCAACCGGCGCGCTCGAGCGCGCGGCGGCCGCCGTCGGGCTTCCGCTGAGGGTGTGTCGCATCACGTCATCGCCGGCTGCGGCGCTCTATGGGCGGCGTCTTGTGCTTGTGCGCCCGGATGGGCACGTCGCCTGGCGCGGCGATGATCTCCCGCAACGCCCGGCGGACTTGATCGACACGATCCGCGGTGCCGGCCCACGGATCGCAGCGCGGCGCGCAAACCTGCAGCAAGACGTGCTTGCGGTCAGGGCGGCTTCTGGCAAAGGCGCCGCCGCCTCACGCCGCGTCGCGGTCGAGTAGCTCGATCGACACGCCTTCCGGCCCGCGCAGGAATGCGACGCGTACGCCAGGCCGGACTGTGGTCGGCTCCATGGTGAAATGCACGCCCTTGGCCTTAAGCTCGGCAACGATCGCGTCGATGCCGTTGACCCGCAGGCCGAAGTGATCGAGCCCCTGATGGGGGTGAGGCGGCGCCGGACTGACGTTGCTGCCGGCGGCAACCTGCATGATGAAGACGTCGACGCCGCCGAGCTTCAGATCGATGCGCGGTTGCCCGCCCTGAACGCTGCGCAGGATCTGCGCCCCGAACATGCGCTCGTAGAACGCCGCGGTCGCTTCCGGATCGGGGCTGCGCAGATGCATGTGGTCGTAGGTGAAGTCAGCCATGTGAAGCCTCCCGGCGTTGGGTCCCGCCAAGACTAAGACGAGCGGACCCGAGACGCCAAGCGGCTGCTATGCAGGTCTGCGCGGCACCAGGAGATTGCCGACCGTGATCTGCACGGGCTCGTCGTTTTGATTGAGTGTCGTTGTGCGCACTTTGACGAGACCCTGATCGGGACGCGACTTCGACGGCCGCACCTCGAGGATTTCGCTCTTGAGATGCAGCTCATCGCCTGGCTTGACCGCGCGCGGCCAGCGGAACTCGTCGAAGCCAAGCCCGATAATGCCGCCGGCGGGCTTAAGCTCGCCGTCGACCAGGAGCCGCATGGTGAGTGCCGCCGTGTACCAGCCGCTCGCGGCGAGACCGCCAAAGACGGTCTTGCGCGCGGCCGCGTCATCGAGATGGAACGGCTGCGGGTCGTACTCGGCCGCAAATGCCTTGGCGCGCGCCTCCTCGACGCGCAGCCGCGGCGAGCCATAGGTCTGCCCGACCGCGAAGTCTTCGAGGTAGTGCACGCTCATCGGCGCACCGCCTAGTGCAGGCGTTCGATCGCAACCGCGGTGGCCTCGCCGCCGCCGATGCAGAGCGACGCAACGCCGCGCGTTCCGCCCTTTTTCTCCAGTGCATTGAGGAGAGTGACGATGATGCGGGCGCCGGTCGCGCCGATCGGATGGCCGAGCGCGCAGGCGCCGCCGTGCACGTTGACCCGCTCATGGTCGAGAGCAAGATCCCGCATCGCCGCCATGACGACGACCGCGAAGGCTTCGTTGATCTCGAACAGATCGACATCGTCCTTCGACCAGCCGACCTTCGCCAGCAGCTTTCGGATGGCGCCGATCGGCGCGGTCGTGAACCACGCCGGCTCCTGCGCGTGACTGGCGTGACCGCGAATGGCGGCCAGCACCGGAAGCCCTTCGCGTTCCGCGATCGAAAGCCGCGTGATCACGAGGGCGGCCGCGCCGTCGGCGTTCGCGCTCGAGCTCGCCGCGGTGATCGTGCCGTCGGGCCGGAATGCCGGCTTCAGCGTTGGGATCTTGTCGGGAGAAACTTTCAATGGGTTCTCGTCGCGCTTGATCACGAGGTCGCCGGCCTTGGCCGCGATCGTGACCGGTACGACTTCGGCATCGAAGGCGCCGCTCTCGACCGCGCTCCTGGCGCGGCGCAGCGATGTCTCCGCGTAGTGATCCTGCGACTTGCGATCGAACTGGTACTGCTGCGCGGTATCTTCGCCGAACGTGCCCATGGAACGCCCCTTCTCGTAGGCGTCCTCGAGACCGTCCAGCGCCGCATGATCGAATATCTGGCCGTGACCGAAGCGATAACCGGCGCGGGCCTGGCTGAGCAGATAGGGCGCGTTCGACATGCTCTCCATGCCGCCCGCCACGATGATGTCGGCCGATCCAGCCGTAATCAGATCGTGGCCAAGCATCACGGCTTTCATGCCGGAGCCGCACACTTTGTTCACGGTGGTGGCGCCGGTCGCATCGGGAAGGCCAGCGCCGCGGGCAGCCTGGCGCGCCGGGGCTTGGCCTTGGCCTGCCGGCAACACGCAGCCCATCAGGACTTCGTCGATGCGCTCAGGCTTGATGCCGGCGCGTTCGACCGCGGCCTTGATCACCGTCGAACCGAGGCGCGGGGCAGCAATTGGCGCGAGCTCACCCTGGAAACGGCCGAGCGGGGTGCGCACCGACGCTGCGATGACGATCGGATCGCTTCGTTCACTCATGGTGTTCTCCTGTCGGGAGGGCGCCGGCGATGGCCTTCGCGAACCCGGTCATGTGGCCTGACGCCCGCGCGCAAAGTACCGCTATTTCCGCCATCGTTATTTTGATGACGATCGTAATCTTTAGCTAAAAATGAGGGGCGGCGCACCCCTTGTCAAGCATGGGAGGCCTGCGCTGCTCACAACTTACTTTGGGTCTCAGTTCACGAGGTTGCACAGCGCTTCCGCATTTGAACATTCGATCGCGCGCATTTCATCGGGCGTGAAACCGAGGCGTCCGAGCTGATCGACGGTCGATTTCGCCGACAGGAACGGATGGTCGGTTCCGAACAACAGGCGGCTCGCCGGAACGATGGTGCGCACCGCCGCCATCGCGGTCTCGTTGGTGGCGCTCACCACGTCGAAGTTCAAACTCTGCAGCACGCCGGGCATTCCATTGGGCATCCAGGCGGCTTTCTGTTGCGGCGTCAGCCGCCGCGAGAGGCCGGCTTCGATCCGGCGCGCCAGCATGAACACGGCGCCGCCCGCGTGCGGAAAGATGAACTTGATGTTGGGACAGCGCGCCAGCGTTCCGCTCGCAACCAGGCTCCCGATGGTGCGGGTGGTGTCGAACACGAATTCCATGGTCGGCTTGGCGAACCATGGATTATCGACTGGTCCGCGGGTGTTGGCGACCGGATGCACGAAGACCGGCACCGCGCGCCGATTGAGTTCGTCGAACACCGCCGCAAAGCTCGGGTCGCCGAGCCACTTGCCGGCGTAGCTCGAGTGCAGTCCGATCCCGTTGAGCTTGAGCGTGTCGAGCGCGTATTTGATCTCGGCAAAAGCGCCGGCTTCGTCCGGCAGCGGGATCGGCGCAAACGCGCCGAAGCGTCCCTTGTGATCGCGCATCATCTGTGCCGCCAGCTCGTTAAACTCGCGTGCGGCCTCGCGCGCCGCCGCCGCATCGCCGAACCACAGCCCTGGGCTGGTCAGCGAGACCATGACGGTGTCGATCGCATGGGTCTCCATCATCGCGAGCGCCTGCTCGGGCGACCAATCGAGATACATCGAGGCCGGGAAGTCGGGCGAGTCCTCGACCAGCGCCTCGATCATCCGCTTGGTGAAGCGGGGCGGGTAAATGTGTTGATGAACGTCGATGCGGCGGCGCTTGCGCGGGCCGCCGGGAGTTGCCTCGGGCATGTCGTGTCCTCCTATTTTTTCTTGCGCTTGCGTGGCGGGTCGCGCGGTTCGGCGCGCTTGGCGCCTTGGAACAAATGCCGGACCGCGCTCACGCCGACGATGGCGCACAGCACAGCGCCGACCGCGAGATAGAGCCAGCCGGAATCAAGCATCAACTGGAAAGCAGCGTTGTCCATTTTGGATTGATCCTCCGACGCGTCAGTTCGCCAAGCTCAACCAGGACCGATCAAGCGGCGAGAGCGTCTTGCCGGCGGTCTTCTTGGTCCAATAGGCCTTAGCATCAGCCTTGCGGCCGCAGTCGATAAGGCTGCGGAAATAAGTCTGCCGGAACAAATCGACTTGCGCGTCGCTGCCGCCGACAACGGTTACGTTGGCCATCACGGGATCAAGCAGTTCAGCGCTACGCGCCGCTTCCCCGGTGGCGTAGGCGGCGCACGCATCGATCAATGCACGGCCGACCGGCGCCCAGCTGCGCGTTGCCTCGGCGTCGGCGCGGTTGGCGCGTTCCGCGACGCGCGCCTTCAATTGCTCGAGTGCGGAAGTGCGCCCGGCCCGCGCCAGTGCGAACGCAAAATGCGCATCGAGGAACGGCATATAGCGTTCCTCGATGTGCGTCTCGGCCCGGTCGGCGAGCTCCGTCCAGTGGCGATCGACTCGCTCGCCCGCCATTTCGATCCGCCACAGCAGCGCGATCGCGTCCGCCTGCTCGACCACGAGATCGGGCGTGATCCCCCAAACATGGCGCGCAAAAACGTCGAGCGCGCTCACGTAGTCGAGTTCGGCCACATGCGCCACGCCGAGGTGCCATGAGTTGTGGCAGTGGATGACGCGCCCCATGCTCATCCAAATAGGTACAAAGCTTTCGAGAATGCGAACGCCTTCATGGAGCTCGTCCCGGCGCAAATAAATATGCGCCACGCAGTGATGGGCCCATGGATTGCGCGGCTCGATCTCGAGCGCGCGATCGACGGTGCGCCGCGCGCCGTCGACGTCGCCGCACAACTCCTGCGCAAATGCAAAGGTCGCAAGGAAATCCGGATCCTCGGCGTTCGCATCCGCGAGCCGCGCCATGTGGGAGCGAAAGCGCTGCCCCTCGTGCTGCTGGCCGAGCACGTAATAGAGAAACTCCGCAATCTTCGCCGCCAGGAGATCGCGCGGCCACGTTCGCGTGATCTCTTCGAGCGCGGCGACCGACCCAAGGTGATCTTTGCGGCCCCACAGCGTCAGGGCATGGTGAAGTTGTCGTTCGCGCTCGGTGGCGGATGCCAGCAGCGGCTTGGCGGCCGCAAGATATACGGCCGCAGCCTGATCGGCGGCGGTGGTCTGTCCGAACAGGCAGAACGACGCCGCGCCGAGCTGGATCATCGGCGAACCGGGAAACGATTTGGCGTCTTCCAGGATCGCTTCGGCGCCGCGGTCGATGCGCGCCAGCCGCGTCGTGAACCAATCGATCGAAGCAACCTCGGCGTCGGATTGGGCAGTGATCGGCAAACCGCGAGCGTCGCGCGTCATTCGGCCATTCTCCTAGGAGCTGCGTCGCGATACGATCTTGCCCAAAAGAGAGCGAGGGAGGTGTGCCGTGAGGATGAGCTGGCCTACCTTATTGCTTGGCCTGTTTTTGGCAACGCCGGCGGCCGCGCAGGAGAAGCCGGAGCTCGCAAAGGTGCGGCTCGCGGTCGGCGGTCAGGCGGCGCTGTATTATCTACCGCTGGTCGTCACGCAGCGGCTCGGCCTTTTCCGAGAGGCAGGCGTCGAGGTCGACATCTCGGACTTTGCTGGCGGCTCGCGAGCGCTGCAGGCGCTGGTCGGCGGCAGCGCCGACGTGGTGACCGGCGCGTTCGACCACACGATCCAGATGCAGGCCAAGAACCAGCCGGTCGTAGCGCTGGTCGAACTCGGCCAATTCCCCGGATTCGTGCTCGCGCTGCTCAACGCAAAGGCGGCTGCGTACCGCAGCCCGGCGGACCTCAAAGGCATGAAGATCGGCGTGACCGCGCCGGGATCGAGCACCCATTTCATGGCGCTGCAGCTGATGGCGAAGAGCGGGCTCAAGCCGGACGACGCCTCGTTCCTCGGCGTCGGCGCGACCACGACCGCGGTCGCGGCGGTCAAGCGCGGCGAGATCGATGCGATCGTCAACACCGATCCGGCGGTTGCGCTGCTGCAGCGCGAGGGATTGATCAAGATCGTGGCCGACACGCGCACGCGCGACGGCACCCGCGAGGTTTATGGCGGGATCTACCCGGCGGCAGTGATGTATGCGTCGCCGGCATTCATCGACAAGAATCCGCACACGGTCCAGGCCCTGGTGAACGCGTTCGTGCGCGGACTTGCGTTCATGCGAAGCCACTCGCCCGAGGAAGTCGCGGCCGTCGTCCCCGAAGAATACGCGCTCGGCGACAAGCCGCTCTATGTCCAGGCGATCAAGAACAGCCTCCCGATGTTTTCGCCCGACGGCCGCTTCGCGCGCGAGGGGGCCGAGACCGCATACAGCGTGCTCAAGGCGTTCGATCCCGACGTGCGCAATGCGAAGATCGATCTCGCCGCGACCTACACGGATCGATTCGTGGAGAAGGCGCCGCCAGTCAAATAGCGCACGCGGCGGCGCGGCCGACTTACTCGATCTTCAGCCCAAGCCGCGAGATGACGCCCGCCCACTTGGTGGCCTCGCGATCGATATCGGCATCGTACTCGGCGGGCGACGACATTAATGGGTCACCGCCTTCGGCCGCGATCCGCTGCTTGACCTCGTCGGTCGAAACCAGCGCGCGCAACGCCGTGTTGAGCCGCTCGACCACTGGTGCCGGCGTGCCTTTGGGCGCCAGCAGTCCGTAGTGCAAGACCGCTTCGAAGCCCGGCAAGCCGGACTCGGCGACGGTCGGGACATTGGGCAGCAGGCTGAAACGCGCCAGGCTCGTGACCGCGAGCGCCCGCAGGTTGCCGACCTCGATGTTGCTGATCGCCGGCGGCAGCACGCCGAACGCCACCGGGATATGGCCGCCGACGAGGTCGTTCATCAGCGGCGCCGTGCCCTTGTAGGGGACGATCTGAAGATCAACGCCCGCCATCGACTTGAACAGCTCGGCGCACAGGTATCCGCCGGTCCCGATTGCGGAGGTGCCGATGTTGAGCTTGCCGGGGTCGCGCTTGGCCAGCGCGATCAGGTCGGCCACGGACTTGGCCGGAAAGCTCGGATGCGCGATCAGCGCGACCGGCATGGAGGCGATCAGCCCGATGCCTGCAAAGTCCTTACGCGGATCGTAGCCGGCGTTGGCATAGAGCGAAGGATTGATCGAAATGGTGCCGGTATGGCCGAGCAAAAGCGTATAACCGTCGGGGGCAGCCCGGGCGACGGTGCGGGTTCCGATGTTCCCGCCACCACCGCCCCGGTTGTCCACGACCACTTGCTGGCCAAGCGCGGCCGACAGCTTCTCGCCAACGATTTGCGCCATCGCGTCGACCCCGCCGCCTGGCGGGTACGGCACGATCAACGTTATCGGTCGCGTCGGGTAATCTTGCCCGCCTGCCGCGCAGCCAAGACCGACCGCGAGCAGTAAACCAATCAGGCAAGAACGCATGCCCTGAACGGGCGATTAATGAACGCTTTCCACGTGTTTCAGACGCGTAATTTCGTCCTTCACGTACAACTTGCGGCGCTTGAGTTCCCTGAGTGTCAGATCGTCGGTTGAGGGGTGAAGCAGGGCTTCTGCGATCTGTTGTTCGAGTGCTTCGTGTCTTTTCTGCAGTTCCATAAGATGCGACTGCATCGACATATGGGAAACCTCCAGGGCTTCGGCTTAACACCTCATGGTGCCATGAGCCCCGCCGAATGTCGATAAAACAATCATGTTGCAGAGCAACAATGTTTTCCGGAATCGGATACCTGTGGATAGTGGCTCGCTTGCTGGAATTGCTGGGACGCAGGATACTCTAGTGCCCCGCTTCCGAAGTTCGTGATACATCGCTGCATCCTCTGACACGAACGTCGGAAGCAAAGGGGCTCTAGCAAATATATGATTCTAGTGCCGCTTTTCGATTTGAAGTTCCTTCACGAGCTCGCCGCAACTGGCGTGGGAACTTCAAATCGGCGGCACTAGGCGCGCCAGCAAGCCTGAAGGACCGCAGGGCAGCGGCATGGACATGCGGCGGCGATGACCAAAGAGGAAGAATCCGAGCTCCGGGCGCAACTTGCGCGGCTGAGACAGGAACATCGCGACCTCGACGCGGCGATCGAAGCCCTGCAGGGAACCCCCAGCTCCGACATTATTCAGGTGCAACGGCTCAAAAAGCGCAAATTAGCCCTGCGAGACCGCATTACCTTCATCGAAGATCAGCTGACCCCGGATATTATTGCCTAGACGCCGGCAGTTCTATAGCCGGGAAGCGATAGATCGAATCGGCGCCCGTTTGGGCGCCTGGCCCTCAACCCCGCCGAAATCAGGCATGACGTCTACCGACAAACCCGTTGCCATCATCATGGGAAGCCAGTCGGACTGGCCGACCATGAAGCACGCGGCCGAAATCCTTGACGAACTCGGCGTCGGGCATGAGGCCCTGATCGTGTCGGCGCATCGTACGCCGGATCGGCTGTACGACTTTGCCAAGTCGGCCCGCGAAAACGGCTTCAAGGTCATCATCGCCGGCGCCGGCGGTGCCGCGCATCTGCCGGGAATGACCGCGTCCCTCACGTCGTTGCCGGTGTTCGGGGTGCCGATGAACACGAGCGCGCTTGAAGGCAAGGATTCGCTCCTCTCAATCCTGCAAATGCCGCCGGGCGTGCCGGTCGGCACGCTCGCCATCGGCAAGGCCGGCGCGATCAATGCCGCCCTGCTCGCTTGCGCTGTCCTGGCGCTGGCCGATCCGGCGCTCGCCGGCCGCCTGGACGCCTGGCGCGCGCGCCAGACCGCCTCGGTTGCGACCGGGCCGAGCGATTGATTGGCCGGGATGCTGCGGCCGGACTCGACCATCGGGATTCTGGGCGGCGGGCAGCTCGGCCGCATGCTGGCGCTGGCCGCCGCGCGCCTTGGATTCAAGTGCCACGTGTTCTGTCCCGAGCCGGCATCGCCGGCTTTCGACGTCGTGCGACGGGTGACCGAGGCCGACTACGGCGATATCGCCGCACTTGCCCGTTTTGCTGACGACGTCGACGTCATCACCTACGAGTTCGAGAACATCCCGGCCGCCGCTGCCGCTTTTCTGTCCGCGCAAAAACCGGTGCTGCCGGATCCGCGCGTACTCGCGACCACGCAGGACCGTCTGGTCGAGAAGGAGTTCATCGCGTCGCTCGCGATCCCGACCGCGCCCTTTGCAGCTGCTGCGTCAGCCGAGGAGATCACGTCCGCTCTCAAGCAGGTCGGCCAACCCGCCGTGCTCAAGACCCGGCGTTTCGGATATGACGGCAAGGGCCAGGCCATGATCCGGCAGGGCAGCGAGGCATCCGCAACTTTCCAGGCAATCGGTGCCCAACCGGCGATCCTCGAGGCATTCGTGACCTTCGAGCGCGAGATCTCGGTCGTAGCGGCGCGCGGCGCGGATGGCCGGATCGAATGTTTCGACCCGACCGAGAACGAGCATCGCGATCATATTCTCAAGATATCGCGGGTGCCGGCGGCGATCGCCCCGCGCGTCGCCGAGGAAGCCCGCAGCATCGCAGCCCGTATCGCCCAGGCGTTCGATTATGTCGGCGTGCTCGCTGTCGAGATGTTCGTGATGCCGGAAGGTTCCGCGGCGCCGTTGCTGGTGAACGAGATCGCGCCACGCGTGCACAATTCCGGGCACTGGACGATTGACGGCGCAACGGTCTCGCAGTTCGAGCAACACATCCGCGCGGTTGCTGGATGGCCGCTCGCAACGCCAGTTCGCCACGGGCGGATCGAGATGATCAACCTGATCGGGAGCGAAGTCGAAGACTACGCCAAATGGCTCACAACGCCGGGCGCCTGCGTGCATCTCTACGGCAAAGCCGCGGTCCGCCCAGGCCGGAAAATGGGGCATGTAACCCGGGTTTTCGAGGAGTGAGGGGGCGGTTGTCGGCAACAGGCTAACAAATTCGAGGGCGTGCTCCCTGAGCATGGACTTCCCACACTGTTTCTGCTACACGCCGCGCCAAATTACGGGCCCGCTGCGAGGGCTCCGGCTCATCAGGATCAATTTCGAGAGGACGACGCGTGCAGGTTCTCGTTCGTGACAACAATGTCGATCAGGCCCTCAAGGCGCTGAAAAAGAAGATGCAGCGCGAGGGCATTTTCCGCGAGATGAAGCTTCGCGGTCATTATGAAAAGCCCTCGGAAAAAAAGGCGCGTGAGCGGGCGGAAGCCATCCGCCGCGCACGCAAGCTCGCCCGCAAGAAGGCCCAGCGTGAAGGCCTTATTCCAGGCAAGCCCAAAGTGTTGAAGCCCGGGTTCGGGGGTCGCGGCGGACCGGGCGGGCCTGGTGGCCCGGGTCGTGGACCCGGCGGCGGACGCGGAGGCGATCGTCCGAGCTTCGGCGGTCGCTGACCTCAACTACGGCGTGGGTTTTTGCGCGGGCAGGTCATACCTGCCCGCGATTTGATTCTCGCCCGGCTATTTTGTCGGGAAGCGCGCCTACGCCTTAGCGCAAGCGCTCGGGCAGCACGGAGTGTATCGAGCCGAGGATATTCTCGACGATGTTCTTCTCGCGCGGCGGCCCTTGCGGTGCGGTCTGCTCCGAAGGCGGTGCTGCGGCGGCCTCTTGCGGAGGCGCCTCGTCCCCATCTGCCATCGGAATGTCGGCGAGATTGGCCCGGTCGCTGTGGTAGACGCGCAACGGACTACGGTCGCGGTGAACGACCTGGGGCGGCGGTGACGGCGGCGGAGCAATCGACGGAGAGGCGATCTCGCGCGGCGGATCCATCGGCGGCGGCGCCATGGGGGCGACAGCCGCAGTGCTGGTCGTGGTCGGCGCGGTCACAGGCGGCGCGGTCACGGGCGCAACAACGGCCGTCGTCTCGGGTGCCACAGGCGGTTGTGGCGGCACGGGCGGCAGCGGGACTGTTGCGGTTGCTCGCGCGGGGGCGCGCGGCTCGGCCGGCGACGGCGCAGATCCCGACTTCGCCGGCGGGATTGCGGCGAGCGCCTTTTCGGCGCGCTCGAAGACGTTTTCGCGGGGAGCCGGCGACGGCGGGTTGCTTACGGTCTTGGCCACGTCGCTCGACTGCCGAGCCGACTTTCCGGGCGGCCCGGCCGTCGCGGTAGCGGGCGCTTCTACGGTCGGTACCTCAATGCTCTTGGTGCCGATGACCCTTGGGGCGCTGCCCGGCTTGGGCGCATCCGTCGTCACCTGCGCCGCGGGCGGCGTCGCGGCCGGCTGCACGTCCGATTTGCCCGATGGCCATAATTGATGCACCACGAACGCGCCGATTACCGTCGCGGCAACAGGTGGCGCGATCTCAAGCGTGAACTTCATGAGCCACTTCAGCATCGCCACAATCCGGATGAGATTTTCCCCGAGTTCCCGGCCATAACCCTACTCGCGTTTGCGGCCTATTAAGGGCACAAACCGGGAAAATGGCCGCAAAGTCCGGTGTTCACGAGCGCCCCGGCAGCCCCGAAACCCCAAACGGAGTATAGACCAGACCAGCGGCGGCATTGCGATGCCGTTCGAATTTGGTGAATCAATTTCCTCGACCCCGGGACTTCCCGCGCGACGACACGACGCAGGGCGGCCCGCAACTCCTCACAGTTTGCGCAAGAAGGCCCGCACCGCGTCGAGCGCCCCGAACGCGTCGAGGTTGTTGTGGGCGCCCTCGGGAAACCGCACGAATTGCTTGGGCGCCGTGATCATGCCGAAGAGTTCCTCGCCGTACCCGATCGGCACGGTCGCATCGCGCTCGCCGTGCATGATCAGCACCGGCGCGGTGACGCGGGCGATGCGTTCGTCCGAATGGAACTGATCCTTCATCAGAAGACGCACCGGCATGAACCAATAGATCGCGGCCGCCACCTCGGCCGTCGATGTGAAGGGTGATTCGAGGATGACGCCGGCGACCGGGTGCTCGGCTGCGATCGCCACCGCAACGCCGGTTCCAAGCGATTCGCCCCAGAGCACGATTCGGTTTGCGCCATAGCGCTCGGCCGCGAACCGATAGGCGGAGGTGGCATCGCGAATGAGTCCGTCCTCGGTCGGGCTGCCGGTCGAGCCGCCAAACCCTCGGTAGCTCAGCGCGACCAGTCCGGTGCCGTCGGACGTGAGAGCGGACAAACGCGCGGCGCGGATGCGCAGCGACCCGGCGTTGCCGTGGAAGTAGAGGACGACCGGCTTGCCGGCTTGCGGGGGCCGGTGCCAGACGACGACCTGTTCGCCATCGCTGGTGTCGAGCACAACCTCTTCGGCAGCGGGCAGTCCCGCGGCCGCCGGCGCCGTGCGCGCCTGTTCAGGGAAATAAAGCAGTGAGCGCTGCCCGAAATACATCAGGGTGGCGAGCGCGCCGTAGCCGCCGGCAGCCAGTGTCAAGAGCCAGAGCAGTATCTTCATCCTGCATGCAACGCGGGCGGTAATTCGCCTATGATCCACTAGAGACAAATGTCCGCAGTGTGGCGGATTTGACGTTCCTACCAGCCTTGCGGCGAGTCCCTCGTAGGAACGTCAAATCCAAAGCCACACTGGAACATGTTGTTGCTAGTGTCCTTTTCGATTCCGACGTTCGCATGACCACGTGCGGCAAGGGAGGCGAACGTCGGAATCGGGACACTAGCTAAATCTGAGGAAACGCCATGCAGGTCAACCAGCTTCACCCGATCTTTGCGGCCGAAGCGACCGGGGTCGATTTCGCGGCTCCGCCTGAGCGCCAGCCGGTGCAAGCCTTGCACGACCTGATCCATCGCTATGGCGTCGTGATCTTCCGCAACGAGCGGCCGCCAACCGACGAGCAGCACGTCGAGTTCAGCCGGCTGTTCGGACCGGTCGAGGTCGGGCCGATGTTCAAGATCACCGGCGACAAGAAGCGGATCGACAATCCGGCGCTGGTCGACGTCGGCAACCTCGACGCCGACGGCAACATCATGCAGCCGGACAATCGCAGGATGCTGTTTCGCAAGGGCGATCGGCTGTGGCACACCGACATGTCGTTTCACCCCAACCGCGCCACCTATTCGCTCCTGCTCGGGCACGAAATCCCGCCCACCGGCGGCGACACCGAGTTTGCCGACATGCGGGCGGCGTACGACGCGCTTCCCGACAAACTGAAGGACCTGGTCGAAGGCCTCACGGTCGAGCACTCGATCTGGCATTCGCGCGCGCTCGCCGATTTTCCGGCCCCAACCAAGGAAGAGCTCGAGTCGCGCCCGCCCGCCTACCACAAGCTGGTGCACACGCATCCGCGCTCCGGCCGTAAGGCGCTCTATCTTGCCTCGCACGCCTCGCACATCGTGGGTTGGCCGGTCGAGCTCGGCCGCGGCCTCCTCAAGACGTTGATGACTTTCGCAACGCAGCCGCAATTCGTGTTCCGGCACACTTGGAGGCTCGGCGATCTCTTGATGTGGGACAATCTCGCCACCATGCATCGCGCGACCGAGTTCGAGGACACCAAGTATCGGCGCGACATGCGCCGCGCGACGTGCCGCGAGCGGCCGGTCGAGCTCGTTGCGGCGGCATGATCGAGCCACCTGGGCGGGACACGGCGATGCGGATGGCGGTGGCAGCCGCGCTGACGCTGATATTTTCAGCGCACGCCGCTCAGGCGCAGTCGAGCGCCGACTGGGACAAAATCGTTGCCGCCGCCAAGGCCGAGGGCGCAGTGACGCTTTACACCGGGCTGCCCGGCAACCCGAGCAACGACAAGATTGCCGCCGCATTCGAGGCGAAGTACGCGATCCGCGCCAATGTGCTGGGCCTGCGCGCCTCGGAGCTGCGCGAGCGGATCAGGACCGAATATGTTGCCGGCCGCACGCTCGGCGATGTCTCCAACACGTCGCCCAACCAGACGCGCCAGTTCGCCGAAGAAGACGGCACCGTCGAGGCGTTTGGGCCGCTGCCGTCGCTGGGGCGTATTCGTCCGGACATCGCGGCGCTCTGGGCCGCACGCGATGTCCATGTACCGATCTTCGGCTTGTACTATGCGGTGCTCGCGAACACGCGGCTCGCGCCCGACCCGCCGCAAACCTACGCTGATCTCACCGACTCGAAATGGAAGGGCAAGATTCTCGCCGATGATTTCCGCCCAACCGGCGGCGGGCACAGTTTCTTTTCGACCACCTATGTGGCGTTCGGGCGCGGCTATCATGAGAAGCTTTACGCCAACAGCGTCACGTTCACCCGCGATCAGCGCGAGTCCGAGCGCCGGGTCGCACGCGGCGAATTTGCGCTCTACCTGCCGTTCCTGCTCACCGACTATCCCTCGCTGCAAGGCCTGCCGGTGAAAGCGGTCGTGCTCGCCGAAGGCGTGAGCCTGACGCCCTACAGCGCCGGTCTCATCAAGAAAGCCCCGCACCCGAACGCCGCGCGGCTGTTGATGGATTTCATGCTCTCCGACGAGGCCCAGGCTATCTATGCCGGCCAAGGCCTGATCCCGGTGGTTGCCGGCCTCAACGACAAGCTGCCGCCGGTCCTGCAGCCGTTCGGCAATGCCAAGGTGCTTGGCACTAGCGCCTGGGAAAACGAGGCGATGACCTACAAGGCGGCAAACGAAATCTACAAATAGTCCGGCAAACGTCGAGGCCGCCGTCAATCGAGCGCCTTGACGATTCCTTCCGTCATCTTCTTGGCGTCGCCGAACAACATCATGGTGTTGTCGCGATAGAACAGCGTGTTGTCGATGCCGGCGTAGCCGGATGAGAGCGAGCGCTTGATGAACATCACGGTGCCGGCCTTCCACACCTCGAGCACCGGCATGCCGAAGATCGGCGAGGTTGGATCTTCCTTGGCGGCCGGATTGGTCACGTCGTTGGCGCCGATCACGAACGCGACGTCGGCCTGCGCAAACTCCGAATTGATGTCCTCGAGCTCGAACACTTCGTCGTAGGGAACATTGGCTTCCGCCAGCAGCACGTTCATGTGTCCGGGCATGCGGCCGGCGACGGGATGGATCGCGTATTTGACCTCGACGCCTTCGTGCTTGAGCTTGTCGGCCATCTCGCGCAGCGCGTGCTGTGCCTGGGCGACCGCCATGCCGTAACCCGGCACGATGATGACCTTGCCGGCGTTTTTGAGAATGAATGCCGCATCGTCGGCCGAGCCTTGCTTGACCGGGCGCTGCTCCGCCCCGTGCGCCGGACCCGCGACCTCGCCGCCGAACCCGCCCAGGATCACCGAGATGAACGAGCGGTTCATGCCCTTGCACATGATGTAGGACAGGATCGCGCCCGAGGAGCCGACCAGCGCGCCGGTGATGATCAGCGCCGTGTTACCGAGCGTGAAGCCGATGCCGGCGGCCGCCCAACCCGAATACGAGTTGAGCATCGAGATCACGACCGGCATGTCGGCGCCGCCGATCGGAATGATGATCAGCACGCCGAACAGGAAGGACGCCAGCGCCAGCAGCCAGAACGCGAGATGTTTCTCGCTCACCGCGAACCAGATGATCAGCGCAACGATTGCAATGGCGAGCGCGAGGTTGATGGCGTGACGCGCCGGCAGCAGGATCGGCTTGCCGCTCATCCGCGCCGACAGCTTCAGGAATGCGATCACCGAGCCGGTGAACGTGACGGCGCCGATCGCGACCCCGAGCGACATTTC
This sequence comes from uncultured Alphaproteobacteria bacterium, assembly GCA_963816775.1. GTDB lineage: Bacteria > Pseudomonadota > Alphaproteobacteria > Rhizobiales > Xanthobacteraceae > JAFAXD01. Next base: position 20,603 of record CAWFLX010000068.1, on the reverse strand, counting down.
GACGAGGCTCTGGCCATGAATGTGTCCGACGCTGCCGATGCCGAACGCGCTCGGCGCATAGAGCGCACCGGCCGCGACCAGCACCGCCGCCAACCCGACCAGCGAATGGAAGGACGCGACGAGCTCGGGCATCTGCGTCATCGACACGCGGCGTGCGATCACGGCGCCGATGCCGCCCCCGAGGCCGATGCCGAGCACGACCAGGATCCAGGCAATCAGGCCCGCCGGCGGATTCGCGGCGAGCGTGGTGAGCACCGCGATCACCATGCCGGCGACGCCGAACATATTGCCGCGCCGGCTCGATTCTGGGCTCGACAGTCCGCGCAGGGCCAGGATGAACAAGACCCCGGCCACCAGATAGAGCAGCCCTTGCAGATTGGCGTTCATGAATGGGCCCCCTGCCCGTCGACGTCGCGAAAAATCGACGCGCGCACCGTCACTTCTTCTTTGTGTACATCGACAGCATGCGCTGGGTGACCAGGAATCCGCCGAAAATGTTTACCGAGGCAAAGACCAGCGCAACGAAACCGAGCGCGCGCGCCCAGATCGGACCGGCATCGTTGACCACGAGCGGGACCCCAACCGCGAGCAGCGCCCCGACCACAATGACTGACGAGATTGCGTTGGTCACCGACATCAGCGGCGTATGCAGCGCCGGCGTCACGGACCAGACCACGTAGTAGCCCACGAACACCGCCAGCACGAAAATGGAGAGGCGGAACACAAATGGATCAACCACCGTCGCAACGTGGTCCATGAAATTCCCCTCAGCCTGCGGTTTTCGGTTGAAAGTTCGGATGGATAACGGCCCCGTCGCGGGTCAACGCGGTCGCTTTGACGATTTCGTCGTCCCAGTTCACGGCCAGCGCCTTGGTCTTCTTGTCGATCAGGAGCTCGACGAAATTAAACAGGTTGCGGGCATAGAGGCTCGATGCGGATGCGGCGAGCCGGCCTGGAACGTTGCGATAGCCGACGATCTTGACGCCGTTGACGTCGGTCACCTGATCCGGCTTGACCCCTTCGACGTTGCCGCCACGCTCGACGGCGAGATCGACGATCACCGATCCGGGCCGCATCGATTGCACCATCGCGGCGGAGATCAGGCGCGGCGCCGGCCGGCCCGGAATCAGCGCCGTGGTGATCACGATGTCCTGCTTCTTGACGTGCTCGGCGACGAGCGCGGCCTGCTTTTCCTGATACGCCTTCGACATTTCCTTGGCATAGCCGGCGGCGGTCTCGGCCTGCTTGAACTCCTCGTCCTCGACCGCGATGAACTTTGCGCCGAGGCTTTCGACTTGCTCCTTGGCGGCGGGTCGCACGTCGGTCGCCGTGACGATGGCGCCGAGCCGGCGCGCGGTCGCAATCGCCTGCAGCCCGGCGACGCCCGCCCCCATCACGAAAACCTTGGTTGCCGGCACGGTACCGGCGGCGGTCATCATCATCGGCAAGGCGCGCCCGTAGTCGGCGGCGCCGTCGATCACCGCCCGATAGCCGGCGAGATTGGCTTGGCTGGAGAGCACATCCATGCCCTGCGCCCGGGTGATGCGCGGCATCAGCTCCATGGCGAAGGCCGTTACGCCCGCCTTCGCCAAAGCACCGAGCGCGGCCTCGTTGTCGTAGGGATCCATGATGGCGATGACCAGCGCGCCCTTTTTGTAGCCGGCAACTTCCGCATCGCCCGGCCGCCGAACCTTGAGCACGACGTCCGCGCCATCGATCGCATTCGCCGACACGGTCGCCCCGGCCGCCGTGTAATCGGTGTCGAGCACCCCGGATTTGACGCCCGCGCCCGCTTCGACCGCGACTTCGGCGCCGAGCGCGGTGAGCTTTTTCACGGTGTCGGGGGTTGCGGCGACCCGCGGCTCGGCGGGATCCGCTTCACGCGCGACGGCTATGCGCATATCTCGGGTTACCCGTGACCCAGGCCGAAGGCCGCAAGAGCAAGCAGTGCAAGAGCGAGGACGACCAGGCCCGGTCCGTGCGAATGGGTGGCAAGGCCATAGAACGCCGTGATCACGGCCAGAAGGATGATCACCCCTGATGCCCACCACACTTCGAGCACGCCGCCAATGGTCAGCGCGATCAGGATGCTCGCCAGACAGACGACCCCAATGCTGGCAAACAGCAGAAAGCCCTCGTAAGTGCCCTCGTGCTCGTCATAGTCGTTGCCGGTTGCGGTCCCGTATTCGACCTCGGCGTGGTCGGCCATTCTGTCCTCCAGCGCTGATCCGGGCGCGGAAGTAGCGCAAATGCGCGCGAAGGGCAACGCTTGCGCGGCAATCGAACGCTAAAGCCCGACCTGCGCGAGTGCGGCGGCCTGGCGCGCCGTGACCCGCGCCAGTGAGAAGTCCTCGATGGCCGCGTTGAACAGCCGATAGAAGTTGAGTTCGGCGCCAAGATGCAGGAACACCCCGCCAAGGCCGATCGCGGCGCGATCCATGAACACGAACTCGCGCGGTACGGTGACCGGTCCCTTCTGGCGCAACGCCTGATGCACCCGGAACGCCTCGCGCCGACCGTACTCGGACGGCTTGACCCCATCCGCGATGGTGCGCACGCGATCGTCGAGGAGGGGGCCGTAGATGAACCGCGCCCAAATGTTGAGCGTTTCGATCAGATCACGGTTGAGGCGGCGAAAACCCCAGGTCTCGTAGGCGTTCACCACCAAGGCCTCATCGCCCTTGAGCAGCCCGTGATAAAGATCGACCACGCCGCCGACGAACTTGGCCGGGAAAATGCGAATACAGCCGTAGTCGAGGAGATTGATCCCCCGCGGCTCGCCATCGGCCACGAAAACCGTGTAGTTGCCGAGATGCGGATCGCCGTGGATGACGCCGTGCCGGCTGAACGGATACCACCAAGCCTTGAACATCGCGGTCGCGAGCCGGTTGCGGATCTCAAGGCTGTCGCCCTTGTGGGTCAGGAGCTTGGTGCCGTCGAGCCAGTCGAGGGTGAGCAACCGATGGGTCGACAGCTCCGGCCAGACCGGCGGCACGCGCACTTCCGGCACCTCCGCCAGCATCGCGCGGTAGAGCCCGACATGACGGGCCTCGCGCACGTAATCGAGCTCCTCGCGCAGCCGCGCCGCGATCTCCTTGCCCATCTCGGACGTATCGATCACCGGGTCCATCCGCCGGTGCAAGGCGAACAGCCAGTCGAGCTGGCGCAGATCGGCCTCAACCGCCGACTTCATATCCGGATATTGGAGCTTGCAGGCGAGCTCCGATCCGTCGTGCGCGCGTGCACGATGCACTTGGCCGAGTGACGCAGCCGCAGCCGGCTTGTGCTCGAAGCTCGCAAAGCGCGTCTGCCAGTCGGGGCCGAGCTCTGCCGACATCCGGCGTTTGACGAAGGCCCAGCCCATGGGCGGCGCCTCGCTCTGGAGCTTGGCGAGTTCCACCGCATATTCGGCCGGCAGCGCGTCGGGGATGGTCGCCAGCAATTGGGCGACCTTCATGATCGGCCCTTTCAGGCCGCCGAGCGCCGCGGTGAGTTCGGCCGCGTTCTTGGCGCGGTCGAGCCGCAGGCCAAACACGCGATTGGCCGCAACCCGTGCCGCAACGCCCCCGACATTGGTGCCGACGCGGGCATAGCGCGCGGCGCGCGCGGAGAACCGATTTCGTTCGCTGTCGTCCAAATCGAACCTCGTGGGCGCGAGCCGAGCTGCCCGTTATCTAATACGACAGATGAATATCGATAAGGGGCAGCACGCGGCGGCAGTTGATCGCGGCGTGGATATTTGTAATCGACGCGTCGCGACGATCGGCGACCGAGCGCCGAGCGCCGAGCGTCAGGTCAAACTTTCCAGCTCCCCGATCATGCGTTCGATCAGCGAGAGCCCGCCCTGCCAGAACGAGGGGTCGCGGGCGTCGAGCCCGAACGGCGCCAGCAGCTCGGCGTGCGTCTTGGTGCCACCTGCCGCCAGCATCGCGAGGTAACGCTCGGCAAAGCCTTCGTGGCTTTTCTCGTAGACCGCGTAGAGCGAGTTCACCAGGCAATCGCCGAACGCGTACGCATAAACGTAGAACGGCGAATGCACGAAGTGACCGATGTAGGTCCAGAACGTCTCGTAACCGGGCTTGAGTTCGATCGCCGGCCCAAGGCTCTCGGCCTGCACCTCGAGCCAGATCTGGCCCAATCGCTCCGCGGTCAGTTCGCCGGACTTACGCTCGGTGTGGACCTTGTACTCAAACGTGTAGAACGCGATCTGGCGGACGACCGTATTGATCATGTCCTCGACCTTGCCGGCGAGCATCGCCTTGCGTTGCTTCTTGTCGGTCGTAATCGCGAGCAGGCGCCGGAAGGTGAGCATTTCGCCGAACACGCTGGCGGTTTCGGCCAGCGTCAGCGGCGTTGGCGCCATCAGCGGACCATTGGGTGCCGCCAGCACCTGATGCACGCCGTGACCAAGCTCGTGCGCCAACGTCATCACGTCACGCGGCTTGCCCTGGTAGTTGAGCAGCACATAAGGGTGCGCGGACGGAACCGTCGGGTGCGCGAACGCGCCCGGCGCCTTGCCGGGGCGCGCAGGAGCATCGATCCAGTTCTCGTTGAAGAAGCGCTCCGCAATCGATGCCATGCGCGGCGAGAACGCGCCGTAGGCCGACAGCACGGTATCGCGCGCCTCGGTCCACGCAATCGTACGGCTCGCCACCTTGGGAACCGGCGCGTTGCGGTCCCAATGCGGCAGGCGAGGCTTGTCGAACCATTTCGCCTTGAGGGCGTAGTAGCGGTGCGAGAGCCGGGGATAGGCGGCGCGCACGGTCGCAACCAGCGCGTCCACGACCTCGGGTTCGACCCGGTTGGCCAGATGGCGGGACGACGCAACGTCGGGAAAGCCACGCCAGCGATCCGATATTTCCTTGTCCTTGGCGAGCGTGTTGGTGATGAGCGTGAATACGCGCAGGTTCGCCGCGAACGTCTTGGCGAGCGCCTGCGCGGCGTGCTTGCGGACTGTCTCGTCGGAGTCCTGCAACAGGTTGAGGGTCTGCTCGATCGGAAGCTTCTCGCCGCCGACACTGAAACGCAGCCCGGAGATCGTTTCGTCGAACAGCCGGTTCCAGGCGCCGTACGCCGTCACTGACTTTTCGTGGAACAGTTGCTCGACGCGGTCCTCGAGTTGATACGGCTTTTCCCGGCGGATGTCCTCGAGCCACGGCCGATAGTGCGCGAGCGGCTCGCTCTGCACGGCGGCCTGCAACACAGCCTCGTCGATACGATTGAGCTCCAGCGTGAAGAACAAAAGGTGTGAAGACGCCGTGGTAATGCGCTCCTGCACGTCGCCGAAGAATTTGGTCCGTTTCGGATCGCTCGTATCGCCGGAATAGACGAGGCTTGCGTAGGAGATGAGGCGCCCGAGTAGGTCGTCGATCATCTCGTAGCGCTTGACCGCCTCGGTCAGCCGCGCGCTGGCGTCGGGCGCGCTCGCCATGCTGGCGAGCTTGCCTTTGAACTCGTCCTCGAACACGACCGAATAATTGTCGGCCCGATCAAGGTCGCGCCGCACTTCGGGCGCATCCATCCCTGAATAGAGATCGTCGAGCTTCCATTCTGGTAGCACCCCGAGCCCGGCGCGTTGTTTCCTCGGAGCGACCCTCTTGAGCTTGGCGGAACGCTTGTGAACGAGGGCTGAACTGGTCGGCATGCAAACATCCCGTGGAACGCTTCGCTTCGCAGTCAGTTATGGCGAAGCCAAGGCGAGCGGAGCGAGTTTCCGCACGGCACAAACGTTAACAAACCACAAAAGCGTGTCCTACAAGTCACAGTCATAGAAAATTAGGTAAATGATAGGTCAATGCCACGCAGTAACACCGTTGTTGAGGTACATTGTGGAGCGGTTCTCTCTGATTTGAACCGATGAACCCCGTTTGCGACCAACGACCGCGTCGTTGTTGTCGATGGACTGGCGTCGCCCCAACGCCTGAAAGGGACCTTACATGGCCAAATTGCGCCTAGGCTACCTGTTGATGAGTACTGCCCTCACTGTTGTTCTGTCCACCGCGACGACCGTTCGCGCCGCGCCCGACGGGCGTGATGTCATTGCTGCCGCCATTCCGCTCCCCGAGACCGCCGACGTTAAGCCGCTTACACCAGCCGACGTCGTGGAAAGACGAAGTCCGGTAGTCCCGAGTGCAACAGCCGCTGCGCCGTCGACGGCGCCGGCCACAACCGAGGCGGCGCCGGAGCAGAAAGCGCAAGATATCGCCGTCATTCCGACCGATCCAGTCGCCGCCAAAATCAAAGAGCTGCTGTCCACGAATCGCTTCTTCTCCAGCAAGAAAGAGCGTGTCGCGGCGGAGGCGTTTTATTCCGCGCGCACCTACGCCCCTCTCTGGGAGAGCGCAGGGGTGGTGAGCGATCGCGCGAAAGCGGCGATTGCCTATCTGGCAACCGTCGATAGCGAAGGCCTCGACCCGGCCGAGTATGCAATCCCCAATTTCAAAACCGCCACCAGTCCCGATCAGCTCGCCGAAGCGGACCTTCGGATGACGGCAACGCTGCTGACTTATGCGCGTCACGCCCAGAACGGCCGCATCAACCCCTCGCGGGTAGTTCCGGAAGTCGCCTACACGGGCGAACCCGTCGATCCGGCCGACGCCCTGGCCAAGTTCGCCGACGGCAAGGACATCGCTGCGACGCTCGCCGACTTCAATCCGCAGAACCCCCATTACAAGGCGCTCAAAGCCAAGCTGGTCGAGTTGCGCGGCGGTAAGAACGGTGCTGCGGCAATCCGCGTTCCCAGCGGGCCCGCGCTGAAGCTCGGCAAGTCCGAGGTGCACGATGCGCGCGTACCCGCCCTGCGCGAGAAGCTCGGCATCGCGGCCAAGGACAACGACGTCTATGACCGCACGCTTGCGGACGCGGTCTCGGCGTTCCAGAAGGAACACGAACTGCGCGGCAACGGCGAGCTCACGACCGCGACGGTCGACGCGCTCAACGGACCGCGTCGCGAGCGCACGCACGAGATCGACACCATCGTCGCCAACATGGAGCGCTGGCGCTGGCTCAGCCGCGACCTCGGCAAGGCGTACTCGATGTTGAACATCCCGGACTACACCCTGCAGGTCTACAAGGACCAGGCTGTGCTCTGGAAGACCCGCGTCGTTGTCGGAAAACCGTCGAAGCCGACGCCGCTGCTGACGGAGACGATGAAGTTCGTCACCATCAATCCGACCTGGAACGTACCGCCGTCGATCGTCTACCACGAGTACCTGCCGGTCATGCAGCAGGATCCGACGGCGCTCGCGCGCTACGGGCTGCACGTGAGCTACAATCGCGACGGCAGCGTGCACATCTCGCAGCCGCCCGGCGATCGTAACGCGCTCGGCCGCATCCGCTTCAACTTCCCGAACAAGTTCCTGGTCTATCAACACGACACACCGGACAAGAACCTGTTCGCGCTTGCCAAGCGGGCCTTCAGCCACGGCTGCCAGCGGGTGCAGGATCCGGTGAAGTACGCTGAGGTGATGATCTCGCTCGGGACCACCGACACGTCCTACACCCAGGATCGTATCCGCCACATGATTGCTGCCGGCAGCGAAACCGACGTCAAGTTCACGACGCCGATTCCGGTTCACATCACCTATCAGACTGCGTTCGTCGATGATGCCGGCAAGCTGCAATTCCGTGAAGACGTCTACGGCCGCGACGCAACCTTGATCGCGGCGCTCAAGAGCAGCGAGCGGGCCCCGGCGCGCGAAGATGTGCCGATGGCGAAGCAAGAGCAGCAGCCGAGCTCGACCGGCAGCAGCGGCGGGCGTCAGCGCGGATCGCGCGTTGCCGGCGGACCGCAGGCTTACGGCAACTCCGGGTTCTTCCAGACGTTCTTCGGCGGCGGACGCCAGGCACCGCCGGCGGCGATCCCCGGGCGCCGGATGTACTATCGCTGAGTCCTAACAAACCAACGGGTCTTTAACCGTGTTTCGAAATCGCCGGGCTCGCGCCCGGCGATTTTGTTTAGGACGTTTTGCTTTTTCTCAACCGTCAGGCATGCGCCCGCAACAAGATCGCTCCGCACTAAAACCCTACAACGGCCGCGAGCGCGCACTTTTTTTCGCCACACTCCTCAACAACACTCCGATCTCGGTGGGGGACCGGTGGGGGACGCCTAATCCAGCGTTAACCGATCCCGATTTAGACAACGTCAGCCATGCGCGCTGCGGTTGAACGCCGCTGCGCACAACGTGGAGCGCCGTCTTTATGCGAGATCGCCAATGTCTGCTGGTCACGCGCGTCTAGACGCCGGCTTGACCAGAGGATCGCGCATCGCCGGCCGCGTTGGCTTGGCGGCGCTCTTTGTCCTCTTCGGTTGCGAGAGCCTGCAGACGGCGATCGCCAATGGCGATACGCGCACGCTCTCGATGCATCACATGCACACCGACGAGAGCATCACCATCACCTACAAGCGCAACGGCCGCTACGACGAAGAAGCGCTGAAGAAAATCAATTGGTTCCTCCGCGATTGGCGTCGCCAGGAGGAGACCCGCATGGATCCCCGCCTGCTCGACATCGTGTGGGAGGTGGCAACCGAACTCCACGCGCAGAAGCCGATCGAGATCGTGTGCGGCTACCGCGCCCCCGCGACCAACGAAATGCTGCGCAAACGCGGCAGCGGCGTCGCCAAGGCCAGCATGCATACCCACGGCCAGGCGATGGACTTCTACATTCCGGATGTGCCGCTCGAGCAGCTGCGCTACGCGGGATTGCGTCTGCAGCGCGGCGGGGTCGGCTTCTATCCGACGTCGGGATCGCCGTTCGTGCACCTCGACACCGGCAAAGTCCGGCATTGGCCGGACATCAGCCGCCAGGAAATGGCACGCGTGTTCCCGAACGGGCGCACGGTTCACGTGCCGAGCGATGGACGTCCGATGTCGGGTTACGCGCTCGCGCTCGCCGACGTCGAGAAGCGCGGCTCGAGCCCGTCGCAATCCTCGCTCGACGCCGCGCAAGGCGCCGGCATCGCCGTGGCCAGCAACGCCAAGAACTCGAGCGCATCGGGCGGCAAAGACGACGAGGACGACGACGCCGCCAACACGCCCAGCCGGGCAACCGCCGCAAAACCGGCGACGACGACCTACCGAACCGCTGAAGCCGTGCCAGCCGAACCGGCGCCGCTTCGCCTTGCTTCAGTGCCGCTGCCGCGCAAGCGTCCGCCAATTCCGGCGCAGACCGTCGCCCAGGCCGGGAGCCCGGCGAAGAACGCCGGCTCATCCGGTCCATGGGATCGCGGCCAAAGTCTTGCGCAGGTCGACTCCGCTGCGGCCGCCGCCAAGTCCGGCGTAGCATTGACCGCCGCGAAAGATTCCGGCGCGGTGTTGGCCTATGCACCGGCGTCAGCAGTCACCGCGCCTGCATCGGGCGCCGCGGCTGCGATTACCGAATTGATCGTCGCGAAAACCTCAGCGCCGAGCCGCGCGCAACCGACGCCGCGACCGGTCGCGACCCAGATATCCGGGGCCGCGCTCGTGGCAGCGTCGGCTAAGACCCAGAACACGGAAGATCTATGGACCCGCGCCATGATGATGGCGCCGGATCTGCAGTACTACATGAGCGCGACGCTGCTGGGTAAGCCGGACTTCAAGCAGCTGCGTCACCTGATGCAGAAGCCAGCGATGGCATTGGCGATGTCGTTCGGCGACGATCCAATGCTGGGTATGAGCGCGGATCACTTCAGTGGTGACGCCGCGGTCGTGTTCCTTGCGACAGTGCCGGTGACGACGCAGTCAGCGATGCTGCAGCAATAGAGTTTGGGTGGGGGGATGGGGCTCTGGGGCGCCGCGGGGCGGCGGCGCCCCGGCCCCGCATCCCGCAAAAGCCTCCAGACCAGTCAAATCATTCCAAGCGCTAGCATGTAGGTTTGCAGGATCGTCTCCTGCTCCGCACGCTCGTCTTTATCCTGCTTGCGCATCCGCACGATCGTGCGCAGCGCCTTGACGTCGAAGCCGTTACCCTTCGCTTCCGCGTAGACATCGCGAATATCGTCGGCGATCGCTTTCTTTTCCTCCTCGAGCCGTTCGATGCGCTCGACGAAGGCCTTGAGATGGTCCTTCGCGATCAGCGTTTTGGCTGGTTGCGGTTCGGCGGCAGCGGCAGCGCTGGTGGCCATGGTACTCCTCATGAATCGCCGGGGATCGCCCAGCACGTTCGTGGGCGCGAGGGTCCCGGTCAAGGCGCCGGAGGGATTGGTCCACAGGCTATCCCGCACTTTCGCCGCTTCCCGCGAATGTCTTTCGGCCTCGTCCTGAGGAGCGAGCGAAGCGAGCGCCTCGAAGAACGGCAGGAGTGAACGGCCTCACCTTTGGCCATCCTTCGGTCGGCTCCTCAGGATGAGGGCCGAACGCGGCTTTCTCAGCGACCGCAGCCGCAGATCGCCACGCTTGGAGCGTCGGTCAATGCTTGTGCGCCGCTTTGTCGAACGCCGCCTTCTGTTCGGAGGTGGCTTCCTTCTGATACTTCGTGCGCCATTGATCGTAAGACATGCCGTACACAATCTCGCGACTCTCGTCCTTGGTCATGGCCAAGCCCTTGGCATCGGCGGCATCCTTCATCCAGTTCGACAGGCAATTGCGGCAGAAGCCTGCGAGATTCATCAGGTCGATGTTCTGCACGTCGGTGCGTTGGCGCAGGTGTTCCACCAGGCGCCGATAGACCGCGGCTTCAAGTTCGGTGCGGGTCTGATCGTCCATGATCTTTGGTCCTGTGAGTCTCGATCAAAGATAATGGCAAGGGTAGCGACCTGCCATAGGCCGATATGAGGAAGCCCGCGCATTCGCCGATCGATGGCGATTTCCCCGCCGTCCCATCCGGGCTACCAATGGGCCGTGACCTCACCCTGCGTGTTTCTCAAAGACTTGTTCGATGCCGCGGTCGCGTCCGTTCACCCGGCCGCGTGCCTCACGCGCTTCCTGCCTCCGCCGCCGGTGGGGAAGCTGCTCGTGCTGGCCGCAGGCAAGGCCGCGGGCTCGATGACCGAGGTGGCGGAACGTCATTATATCGATGCGCTCGCGCTGCCGCCGGCGCGCCTCGACGGCATCGCGGTGACCCGCCACGGCTATGGCCGCCCGACCCGTCGGGTTGCGCTCATCGAAGCCGGACACCCGGTGCCGGATGCGGCCGGCCTCGCGGCAGCGGAGCGAATGCTCGCACTCGCCGAGGGCGCAACCGAGCACGACCTCGTTCTTGTGCTGATATCGGGCGGAGCGTCGGCCGCGTTGATCGCACCCGCGGCGGGCGTGACGCTCGCCGAGAAGCAAGCCGTGACGCGTCAGCTTCTCAAGTCCGGCGCCTCGATCGGCGAGATCAACACGCTGCGCAAACATCTCTCGGCCATCAAAGGCGGCCGGCTCACCGCGCGCGCACGGCCGGCGCGGGTTGTGACGTTGGCGATCTCGGACGTGCCGGGCGACGATCCGGCAGTGATCGGCTCGGGTCCAACCGTGCCCGATCCAACGACGCTTGCCGATGCGCGCGCGGTCGCGGCGCGCTATCGGCTGGAGCTGCCCGATGCGGTCGCGCGCGCGCTGCACGATCCCGGCAATGAGACGCCCAAGCTGGGCGATGCGATCTTCGCAGGCACCGAGTTTGCGATCGTCGCGCGACCCGCGGACGCGCTGCGGACGGCGGCCGAACGCGTCAAGGCCGCGGGCTACGAATGTGTTCTGCTTGGTGACCGCATTGAGGGGGAGGCGCGCGCGGTCGCGGCCGCCCATGCGGAGCTCGCCCGCGACCTCGCCTCACGGCACCGGCGGGCCGTGATCCTTTCGGGCGGTGAGCTCACGGTCACCATTCAGGGCCAGGGTCGCGGCGGGCCCAACCAGGAATACGCGCTGGCGCTGGCCCGCGAATTCGACGGAATTGGCGGCCTTGCGGCGATTGCGGGCGACACCGACGGTACGGATGGGGGCACCGGCCTGCCCGATGACCCCGCTGGGGCCTTTGTCGACGGCCAAAGCGTGGCCCGCGCGCGCGCGCTCGGCCTCGATCCCGCCCTCTTTCTTGCGGACAACGATTCTACCGGCTTTTTCGCCCGGCTGGGCGACCTGCTCCGGCCAGGTCCCACCTATACCAACGTCAATGATTTCCGTGCCATCCTCGTTGACAGACCTTGAATCATCAATCGAAATCCCTGCTAGTGCCGCCGATTTGAAGTTCCTACAACGGTCGCGGCAAGCTCATCTAGGACTTCAAATCGAAAAGCGGCACTAGAATCATATATTTGCGCGTGTCCTTTTGATTCCGAAGTTCGCATCAAGGGGCGCCGCAAAGTATTGCGAACTTCGGAATCGGGACGCGCGTCGGAATGAGAGCAAGTTCGAGGGCCATGCGGTTGATACGTGCCGTGATGACGGCTGCCGCGCCCGTGATCATCGCGGCCGCCGCGCTGGTCGCATCCGCCCAGCCGGCCGCCGCGGATTTCCGCTTGTGCAACAACACGGCGAGCCGGGTCGGTATTGCGATCGGGTACAAGGACAAGGACGGCTGGACCACCGAAGGGTGGTGGAACCTTGCTTCACGATCTTGCGAAACCCTGCTGCGTGGAACACTCGTCGCCCGATTCTATTACATCTATGCCGTTGACTATGACCGCGGCGGCGAATGGTCCGGACAGGCCTTCATGTGCACGCGCGACAAGGAATTTACCGTGCGTGGCACTGAGGATTGCTTGGCGCGTGGATTCGACCGGACCGGATTTTTCGAGGTCGATACCGGCGAGCAGCAGTCATGGACAGTCCAGTTGACCGACGCCAACGAACAGGCACGCCCGCTCGTCCCCAATCAGCCGCTGCTGCCGATCCCCCCTGGAAACCAACAGCCACCGCCACCGTCACAGGTGCCGGGGGGCTCGTCGCGATGAGGCGGCAACGCCGCACCAAGATCGTCGCAACGCTCGGGCCAGCGTCTTCGGAACCCGCAATGATTGAGCGGCTGTTCGAAGCCGGCGCCGACGTTTTTCGCATCAACATGAGCCACACGCCGCAGGATCGGATGCGCAACCTGGTGGCCGCGATCCGCGACGTGGAGCGCAAGCGCAGCCGACCGATCGGCATCCTCGCCGATCTGCAAGGACCCAAGTTGCGGATCGGGGTATTCGCGGGCGACGCGGTGATGCTCAGCGAAGGCGCGACGTTCGTGCTCGAACTCAGATCCCAAGGAAGGCACGGTCGAGCGCGTTCATCTTCCGCATCCCGAAATTCTCAGCGCCCTCCAACCTGGCCATAAGTTACTGCTCGACGACGGCAAGATCCGTCTGGTCGCGATTGAAACTTCGCCCCAGCGCGCGATTACCCGTGTTGAGGTCGGCGGCAAATTATCCGCCCGCAAGGGCGTCAATCTGCCCGATACGATGATCGCGATGCCGGCGCTGACCGCGAAAGACCGCTCCGATCTCGACGCGGTGCTGGAAACCGGCGTCGATTGGATCGGGCTCTCCTTCATCCAGCGATCCGAGGACGTCGCCGAGGCGAAGAAAATCGCACGCGGACGCGCCGCCGTGATGGCCAAGATCGAGAAGCCGCAGGCAGTGACGCGGCTCGCCGAAATCCTCGAGATCGCGGATGCCCTGATGGTTGCGCGCGGCGATCTCGGCGTCGAGCTCCCGCTCGAACAGGTGCCGGGCGTCCAAAAGCAGATGACGCGCGCCGCGCGTCGCGCCGGCAAGCCGGTGGTGGTCGCAACGCAGATGCTGGAATCGATGATCGCGAGCCCGGTGCCGACTCGGGCGGAAGTCTCCGACGTCGCCACGGCGATTTTCGAGGGGGCGGACGCGGTGATGCTGTCGGCTGAATCGGCCGCCGGGAAATATCCGATCGAGGCGGTCAGCACCATGAACCGCATCGCCGAAGAGGTCGAAAGCGATCCGACCTACCGCACCATCATTCATGCCCAGCGCAACGAGCCGGAGGCGACCGGTGCCGACGCCATCGCGGCGGCAGCGCGCCAGATCGCGGAGACCGTCGATCTCGCCGCGATCGTGTGCTGGACCTCGTCCGGATCGACCGCGTTGCGGGTGGCACGCGAGCGGCCAAAGCCGCTGACCGTCGCGCTTTCACCGAACCTGTCGACCGCGCGGCGTCTCGCGGTCGTGTGGGGCGTGCATTGCGTCGTGTGCGAGGACGCGAAAGACCAGGACGATATGGTGCAGCGCGCCTGTCAGATTGCGTTCCAGGAGGGCTTCGCGAAAGCGGGCCAGCGCATCATCATCGTGGCCGGTGTCCCATTCGGAACGCCCGGTGCGACCAACATGGTTCGCATCGCCTTCGTGGGTCCACAGGCGGCCGCCGCGCAATAAACTCCGGCACCGCCGGCAACGTGTGCCTCATGGCCGGGCGGGCATGACGGCGAACGCCAATTGAAATTCGTCTCTAGATATCCCGACCCTCGACCTTGTCGGTCAGGGATCTGACGTGCTCGGCGACACCCTTGAGATGCGGATGCACCGCAAGCGCCTTGCGATAGGCCTCAAGTGCGTGCCTGTCGTCGCCGACTTCTTCGAGAATCGTGCCAAGCCCGGCGAGTGCACCGAAATGCCGGGGTTCCTGGGCGAGCACGTGCATAATGTCCGACAGCGAATTGCTGTAGTCTTTCCGCAGGAAGAATATCGTCGCCCGCCGGTTCCAGGCTTCCACGAACGCGGGATCGATCTCGATGACGGCATTGAGAAGCCGGATGGCGAGCGCATAGTCTTCGGCGTCGCTCGCGACTTTGACCCGCGACATCAAGACGTCGACCGTGTCGCTGCCCGAGATCATCCACAGCGCCCAGACGCGATCTTCGATCGCCTTGGCGCTGGTATCGTCGGGAGCCACCTTGAGGGCCCCGAGCAGGAACTCGAGGTTGCGCGTGCGATCGCCGCGCGGCTGCACCTTCGGGACGTCGGAGGGCGGCGCGACCAGCGGCTGGCCCGGGGCCCGTTGCGCCAGCGCGGTATCGGCCGAGCCCAGTCCCAGGAGGGCCACGGCCGCAAGCAGGGTCGGTAGTCTCGGAATCATGGCTCGCAGTTTAGAACGACCGCAGGCGCGGGCAAGCTCCGCGGCGTCAAACCTGTGTGTAGGGATGCGCATGCGGGCAAACGCCGCCCGCACCACACTAGGCCTCAGCCTTGCCGAGCCTTGAAGCGGCGCTGGGTCTTGTTGATGACGTAGACGCGGCCCTTGCGCCGGACAATGCGGTTGTCCCGATGGCGGCCGCGCAGCGATTTCAACGAATTGCGGACTTTCATGGCATAACCCTTTTGGTGCCCGCGCGCGGGCCGTATCGGTCGAATTTGGCGCGGACCATAGGGACCGGGCGCTGCGGCGTCAATCGCGGATCATGTCCGCCCGACCCGGCAACTTTGACGATCACGAAGTCGCGAAGCGCCGCTGGATGCGTTCGGTCACCATGGCCACGAAATTCGTGAACCAGGCTGGAGGCTCGATCAGCATCCCGCGATCGATCGCGATGTATCCCAGGATGAAAACGAGCGCGAGCGCGACATACTGAATCGACAGCATGATCGCCGTGTGGGAGCCCGCCACGATGCTGACGAATCCGGCGAGCCGCAAGGCTGCAACCCAGAGGATTGCCGACACGATCGCCATGGCGCGGTTTTGCCGTGTCGTGCGTGGAGCCCCAAGATAAACGTAGGCGATGATGACGAACGCCAGTGGATAAAGCGGCGTCACGATACGATCGTGCAGCTCGGCCCGGAACTCACCCGGTTCCTTGAGAAAAACCGGATCGTCGGGCGGAGGCGAGATCAGCTCCCAAGTATAGCGCTCGCGCGCCGGGTAAGCGAGCGTGCGCGTATTGTGAGAGAAGCTCGACAGGTCGAACGCATAGCTGTCGAAGTTCACGATCGTCGGATCGCGCTCGGCGGCGCGCCGGCGCTGCACGCTCCCATGTTGCAGGATCAGGAACGAGCCGCCGTCGATCTCGACGATCTGGCCTTGTTCGGACAGCAGCGTGACCTGTTCCTTTGGATTGCGATGGTCGTCGACAAATATGCCGACCAGAACCCCGTTGGGCTGGCGCTCGCGGATGTGAAACAGGAGCCCCTGCTCGAGCGTGAGAAAGCGGCCGGGCTGCACGATGTTGGCGACGACGTCGGCCCGCACCTCGGTCGCCCAGCGGCGCAGGATGCGCAGGCATTCCGGTGAGAGATAGGCACTCACGAACAGCACCAGCACCGAGACCAGAACGGCCGCCCCGAAGAACGCGCGAAACAACAGCCACGGCGACATGCCGGCGGCATTCATCACGATGATCTCGGAGTCGCTCGCGAGCTTGGTCAGGATCTGAGAGACCGCGATCACGAACGCGACCGGCGCGATGACGAGCACAAGCTGAGGGACGACCAGGCTGGTGATCTCGATGAACGTCAGAATGGTCTGGCCCTGGCTCGTCATCAGATCGATGTCGCGCAAGGCATAGCTGACCCAGATGATCGCGGTCAGGCTCGCGAGCACCAGGAAAAACGCCCCGATCGTCGTGCGTAGGATGTAGCGGCCGATCGATCCCATCAGGTCCCCCAGGGCCCACCCAGGCCCTGCCACGGCCTTTTATACCATGGGATGTGGCCAGGGTTGGGCAAGCCGGGCGGTAGGACAAGCGCTCGGGCGCACCGGACTTGGCGCGAACGCGCTATTTTGCGAGGTTCACGGGCCAGCCGCGGCAGACTATGGCCAAATGCATTGACAATGGACGCACACGCCAGAAATCAGCTCGCCGCGCAGTTCGGGGACATTGCGTCGCAGGCCGGCGAGTTCATCATGTCGATCTATGCGGCAGCGCCCCAGATTCAAACCAAGGCTGACGGTTCGCCGGTGAGCGAGGCCGATATCGGTGCCGAGCGCTTGATCCGCGAGCGATTGCACCAGGTGCTGCCTGATGTGCCGTTGCTGGCCGAGGAATCGTTCGATCCCAAGCAGCAAACCGCAATGCCGGAACGGTTCTTGCTGGTCGACCCGCTCGACGGTACGCGCGAATTCATCAACCGCAACGGCGAATTCACCGTCAACATCGCGCTCGTCGAGGCAGGCCAACCGATCATCGGATGCGTCTATGCGCCGGCGCGCCAAGCGATGTACATCGCAGGCGCGGCCGCATTTCGCGCCGCGGTGGCGCCCGGCGCGGTGCTGCCGGCGCTGACCCGGCTCGGTGTGATCACGACCTCCCCCTACCCGGAGAGCGGGCTGCGTGTCGTTGCCAGCCGCTCGCACCTCGACCCGCAAACGCAGGCCATGCTGGATCGCCTGCGGGTGACGTCGCTTAACCGCGCAGGCTCAGCACTGAAGTTCTGCGTCATTGCGCAGGGCGACGCGGACGTCTACCCCCGCCTCGCTCCGACCATGGAATGGGACACCGCCGCCGGCCACGCCGTGCTGGTCGCCGCCGGCGGTTGCGTGATCGGCGCCGACGGCGCCCCGCTTCGCTACGGCAAGGCCGCCGCAGGCTTCCGCAACAGCGGGTTCGTCGCCTGGGGCCGCGCGCCGTTACGCTAGAGACTCTCAGGAGCCAACGAGGTGTTGGCCAAGCCGGTTAGCGTCCGACCTCCTCGAGCAGAACTTTGGCGAGTTCTTCGGGACGATCGAGCATCACGTCGTGGCCGCACGGCACCGCGTGCGCCTTCCATTTCGAGTCGTTCTTCACGCGTTCGTAGAAGCGATCGAACACGTGCATGTCGTAGCCGGTCGCCAGGATATAGGTGCGATTGCGAACCGCCGATTCCTTGCCGCTGAAACGCACCCCCTCGGTGAACGTCAGCAGCGATTGCGGATTGCAGGTCTTGTCGACCCATGCGGCGTCCTTGGCGTTGACGTTGAACGCAGCCGCGGGAATCGGCGGCAACAGGCCGCGGGTGGTCTTCACCAAGCCGAGGAACTGGCTGACCATCTCGGGCTCGATCAAATCGAACAACGACTGGCCGTCCTCCGGCAGGAACGCATCGAGATAAACCAGCGTCCGGATCCGTTCGCCGATGGCGGCAGCAACCCCGGTGATCACCATGCCGCCGTACGAATGACCGCACATGATCACGTCGGACAGGTTCTCGTATTCGAGCACGTTGGCGACGTCGTGGATGTGGGTCGACAGCGTCACGCGATAGTCCGCGAGATGAGAGCGCTCGCCGACCCCGGTATGGGTCGGCGTGTAGACCTCATGACCGGCCGCCCGCAGCAAACGCGCGACACGCGCGTAGCACCAGCCGCCGTGCCAGGCACCGTGAACCAGTACGAACGTAGCCATGGAAAGGGCCCCTCCCCTCCTTGGTCGGCGATTTGGCCCGGCGCTTCTCCTTCTCCCCGCAAGCGGGGAGAGGGACACCCCGCCTCTACTCCGCGGCCTCGGCCGGGAGCGCGTCACGCTCGGGCATGCGCACGCCGGCGAGATTCGGCAGTCCGAAGTGCATAAGCTCGGTGCTCTCGCGCGCCGCGATGGTCGCGCTTTCCTCACGCCCCAAATAGAGGGTGGTGAGCTTGCGCATCGGCTGCGCCGCGATCTCGCCCGCGCCGCTCAACACCAGATAGATTCCATGGCCGCGCAGCGTGTGGCTTGCACCCGCGTCGAGCTTGAGGAAGCCGGCCTCGCTCCGCCGCTCGGTGAACACGCCGAGCAGCTTCTCGAACACGCCGGGCGCGTTCGCGACCGCGACCCATTCGTAATGGCGCGCGTCCATGAAGACCGGCTTGTTGTAGCGCGGCGCCGGATAGATCATCGGGCGCTGGTGCATGTGCTCCC
This sequence comes from uncultured Alphaproteobacteria bacterium, assembly GCA_963816775.1. GTDB lineage: Bacteria > Pseudomonadota > Alphaproteobacteria > Rhizobiales > Xanthobacteraceae > JAFAXD01. Next base: position 1,886 of record CAWFLX010000068.1, on the reverse strand, counting down.
AGATGGCCTGGTAGCCGTCGACGTTCTTCTTGCCATGGAACGGAACCTGCCGCCGGTAGACGCCGTTCTTGAACTCGCCGTGCTTCTTGAGTTCCTCCATGCCGGCGCGCACTTCGGCGTTCGACAGATATCCGCTGCCGCTGGCGCCGCCGAACTGCAGCACCGCGGCGGTCGCAACTTCGTCCGGGTTTTGCGACTGCGGTCCGTAGTAGATGCCTTCCGGAAAATAGCCGACCACGCCCGCCGACATCTTGCCGTCGCGATCGTAATCGAGCGTCCCTTCAAGGCCGACGCGAATCTGTTCGAAGTTGTGGTGGTGGCGCGGCGAATAGAAATCGCCCTGCGACACGCCGATCGAGAGCTGGAAATTATCGATCGCACCGGCCTGACCTTCGAGCAAACGGCGCGAGTGAAACATTCCGCCGCGATATTCGAGGCCACGCTGAAGCGGGACTTCGTCGCCCTGGACCACCTTCATGCTGACCTCCCTGATCGTCGCGAAAAAAGATTATCACGCGCGCCAGCGAGCGCTAGCGCGCGACTGGGATGCGCAATTGTGCGACGGGTGAAACCGAAGCCCAAAAATAAGTCGCCCCCGACCTTGGGGCGAGGTCGAGGGCGACATGCGTGGAGTGATGGGGGGACTCCACTCTTCAACGGCCGCGGGGTGAGCGGCCGTGAAGCCAAAAAACCCTAGTGCGCCTTGATGGACCGCAGCGTGCGGCGCAGGCTCGCTTCGTAGATGGTGTCGGCGAGCCAACCGATGAGCCCCTTGCGCGCATCCGCGCCAGAGCGCTCAAGCCTTTTGTCGGTAGACATTTGGATCTCCCCTAGTCGCGTACATACCCCTGCGACCGACGTGCTTAACGTTGATTTAACCCTATCGGCTTCCGACCGCCGAGGGAGTGACGCTGGTCACAATCCGGCGCTTTTGTCGTAAAGCATTGATTATAAATCGAAATATCAGGCGACCAGAAACAGCCTACAATCTTCACTATACGATGCTTGATTTACAATTTCAGGTAGCAATGAAGCCATCAAGGGGCCAAAAATGGCAGCGGCAATCAGGACTAGAGCTTCTCCTGCCGCAGGTTGATGGCCACCGCGCCAATCGCGACCGCGGCGAGGGTGGCCGAGATCAACGCGTTGTACCCGGCGAGCGACAGGCCGAGGAACCGCCAGGCGGCCTCGTCACAGCGCACCACGCTGGTCGTCTGCATCTGCTGCAGCAGGCTGCCGGTCGAGCCAAAATCGCTGATCGGGCCCGTACAATCGGTCGGGCCGGCCCACATTTTCCATTCGACGCCGGCGTGATAGGCGCCGAGCGCCACGCCGACCATCAGCACCACCGCGAGGGTGGCGAGCCCGCCGCGGATGAGGCTCGGGCGCGCCCCCCGCAACGCCGCGATCGCGAGAACGAGGCCAAATGGGATCGCGATGTAATAGGGAATGCGCTGCTGCAGGCAGAGCGGGCACGGAGACAGCCCCATCACGTATTGAAAGAAGTAGGCGCCCAGGATCGTCGCCGCGCTCGTGATCGCGATGGCGAACGCGGCGAGGAAAAGCGGCGAACGGGTCGCGGGGACCGCCTGGCTTGCGGAAACCGAGATGAGAGCCTCCTTGGTCCGTCGGGGTTTTATAAGCCGTGCCGCCCCGGCCGCCGGCAAGTCAAATCCTGTTCACCGGTAGCTAATGTGTGGCGGCCGCATCAACCAGCGGCGATAGCGCCGGCGGAGCCAGCTCGCCGGCGCTCCGCCCGACCCGTTGACCCCCCGAGGTCGGCCGCTATAGTCCGCGCGCGGCCCCTGTGGCGGAATTGGTAGACGCGCCTGACTCAAAATCAGGTGGTGGCAACATCGTGCTGGTTCGAGTCCGGCCAGGGGCAC
>CAWFLX010000067.1:0-14144 GCA_963816775.1 uncultured Alphaproteobacteria bacterium | reverse complement strand
AGCTCGACGCCTCCGCGCGAAGGCAATGTTCATTAGTCGGCGCTGCGCGTGCGCTCTGCCGAGATCGTAATAGGGTTGTTGATGCCAGCCGCGCCCCCGGGCGCGACGATTTGGTAGGCTTCAACGCCTTGGTACCTCTCGACAAAATCCGTTCAAGCCCTATATTCGTTTTTTGAAGCCGCTCGCCCGGTCCGCCGGAGAGGGCTTTTTGCTTTTGTGGGGCAAACTCTATGTCCACCAACCGAGATGGCCATATCCGGCTGACGTCTCACCCCGGCCACCGCGCGCGCGACCGGTACCCGATCAACTGGAACGCCGCCACGGCGCGCGAACGCGGACCGTTGATCGGCACAGTGACGTCGCCGGCGGAACGCAACACGATCGGCGCGCATGGCGGCTCCTATGCGCTCTACCGTGCGCTGGCGGTGTCGTCCGGGGCGCTCAACCCGATGGTGCGTCCCGATCTGACCAACACCGCGCCAGTCGTGGACATCGGGCCGTATCCGCAATGGAGCGAGCCGGGCCGCATCGTATCGCTCGATCCGTGGGGGCACCGTGTCGCGCTCGATTTTGCGCGCGAGATCGCGGAAGGCCTCGACATCCGCCCGACCATCGCCGTCACCAAGGCGCGGCTTACGATCCCGGAGTTCGCAGCGCAGGGTCAGAAGTGGGTCGAGATCGACGGCGAGATTGTTCGGCCGGGCGGTGATTTCGCCGTGACCAAGGCCGCTATCGATCCGGTATGGCACTTGCCGGGAATCGCCGAGCGTTTCCAGATCAGCGAGGACAAGCTGCGCCGCACGTTGTTCGAACAGACCGGCGGCATCTATCCCGAGCTGGTCACGCGGCCGGACTTGTCGGTGTTTCTGCCGCCGATCGGCGGCATCACGCTCTACATCTTCGGCGATCCCTCAGCGCTGTCGAACCCCAAGCGATCGCTCACCTGCCGGGTCCACGACGAGTGCAACGGCTCCGACGTGTTCGGATCAGACATCTGCACCTGCCGCCCCTACCTCATCCACGGCATCGCCGAATGCGTGAAGTCGGCACAGAACGGCGGCACCGGACTGATCGTCTATAACCGCAAGGAAGGCCGTGCGCTCGGCGAGGTTACCAAGTTCCTGGTTTACAACGCGCGCAAGCGGCAGGAAGGCGGCGACCAGGCCGCGACCTATTTCGAACGCACCGAATGCGTGGCCGGCGTTCAAGACGCGCGCTTCCAGCAATTGATGCCGGACGTGCTGCACTGGCTCGGCATCACCCGCATCGACCGCTTCGTCTCGATGTCGAACATGAAGTACGAGGCGATCGTCGCAACCGGGATTGAGATAGGTGAGCGCGTTCCGATTCCCGATGGCCTGGTTCCGCCCGACGCGCAGGTCGAACTCCAAGCCAAGATGGCAGCCGGCTACTACACGGGCGAGCCGGCGCCGAGCGCCGCGGATCTCAAGTCAATCGTCGGGCGCGGGCTCAAAGAGTTCTGACCTTGCTGGCGGGCCAACGAGACGACGTCGAAAGGAGCGCGGCGCTGGCGCTGCTGTCGGCGCAAGCGGTGCGCGAACGCGCCAACGAAATCCTCGACCTCGGTCTTACCAACGCGTTGCCGAACTTCCGTGTCGATGCCGAAGGTCTCGGGCCAACGGCAAATTTCGTGGCTGATGTAATCCGCGACAACTATCCGAGCCTGAAGGTGCCGCTGCATGCACGCTGGCGGCATTTTGTATTCGCGGGGCGTGATCTCTGGCAGGACATCGCCCGCCGAACAACCTGGCCCGATGCGGCCACGCGTGCGCGCGCCGAATTCGATCTTGCGATCGTGTCGGTTCTGCTTGACGCCGGCGCCGGCATTGACTGGCAGTTCCACGATCAACCGACCGGCATTCGCGTTGGACGTTCCGAAGGCTTGGCGCTTGCGAGCCTTCGCATGTTCGAGTCGGGGCTTTTTTCGTCCGATCCCCGCGATCCGCTGCGCGCCGACGCCGCGAAGCTTTCCGCGCTCACCACAAAGGATCTCGGCGACGGGCTTCAGGTCAGCGCGCACAATCCAATCACCGGTCTCGACGGCCGCGCCGCGCTGCTGGCGCGTCTCGGCCATACATTGCTGGACCGGGCGGACGTGTTTGCGCTCCACGATTCCGCGCGCCCAGGAGGGCTTTTTGATCACCTCGCAACGCTCCTTGGGCCGAGCGTGGCTGCTCCGGCAGCACTGCGCGAGGTGCTGGTCACGCTCGGGCCGATCTGGCCGTCGCGCTTGAGCTTGGGCGGCGTGGCGCTCGGCGACACCTGGAGGCACAGCGCGATCCGGCGCAGCGATCCTACCGACGGGCTCGTTCCGCTGCACAAGCTGTCGCAGTGGCTCATGTACTCGCTGATCGAACCGATGACGCGCGCCGGCGTCGCGGTCACCGATCTGGATGGTCTCACCGGGCTTGCGGAATATCGCAACGGCGGCCTGTTCATCGATACCGGCGTGCTGACCGCGCGCGATCCGTCGCTGCTGAGCGAGCCGCTTGCCGTGGATTGCGAGGCAGTCGTCGAATGGCGCGCGCTCACGGTCGCGTTGCTCGACCGTCTCGCCCGGCTCGTGCAGCACAGAATTGGCGGGCGCGCGGCCATGCCACTTGCAAGCATTCTGGAGGGCGGAACCTGGGCGGCGGGTCGCAGAATTGCGCAGCAGAAAAGAGCGGATGGCAGACCACCGCTGAACATTGCCAGCGACGGGTCAGTTTTTTAGCGAGGATTTCGTCATGGACGGGGTCACGATCGTCGATCACCCGCTGGTGCAGCACAAATTGACGTTGCTGCGCGACAAGACCCGCTCGACCAAAGTGTTTCGCGAGCTGTTCAACGAAATCGGCGCGCTGCTGTGCTACGAGGTGACCCGCGATCTGCCATTGGCCAACGTCGAAGTCGAAACGCCGTTGGCGAAGATGCAGTCGCCCAAGCTCGCGGGAAAGAAGCTGGTGTTGGCCCCGGTTGGACGCGCCGGCAGCGGCTTTCTCGAGGGCATGCTGAACCTGCTGCCGTCAGCGCGCGTTGCCCATATCGGGATTTACCGCGATCCACGCACGCTCACCTCGGTCGAATATTTCTTCAAGGCGCCCGACGACATGCCGGAACGCCTCGCGCTGGTTCTGCACCCGATGCTGGCGACCGGCAATTCGGCGGTCGCGGCAGTCGATCGGCTCAAGGAAGCCGGAGCGAAGACTGTCCGCATCGCGTGCCTGCTGGCGACGAGACAAGCGATCGAAAAGGTGCGCGCAAATCACCCGGACGTTCATATCTGGACCGCGGCCATCGACGACGCCATCAATGAGGCTGGCTACATTCTGCCCGGTCTCGGCGATGTTGGAGATCGGATGTTTGGGACGCGTTAGCCGTCGACATTTCAATTGATGTCGTGACTTTGAAGCCAGGCTTCCAGCACGGCGACTTGCCAAAGTTTGGAATGCCCCTTGGGGGTTAGTTCGCCTTCCGGGTCGGCGAGCAAGCGGTCCACGTATGACCTGTTGAATATGTCACGCTGCCGTCCGACCGGTTCGTTCAGAACGTCTCGTACGAAGTCGAGAAACGGGCCACGCAGATAGCGCAAGCCCGGCACCGGGAAGTAACCTTTCCGGCGGTCAATGATTTCAGAAGGCACGATGTCTCGAGACGCGTCCTTCAGGATGTGTTTGCCCCCGTTTCGCACTTTGAGCTCAGACGGGACGCGAGCAGCCAGCTCGACGACTTCGTGGTCCAGGAATGGAACGCGCGCTTCCAAGCCCCACGCCATGGTCATGTTGTCGACCCGCTTCACCGGGTCGTCGACCAGCATGATCTCGGTATCGAGATGAAGCACTTTATCGATCGGCGTAGCCGCCGTGCTGTCCGCAAAGAATTTCTCGACAAAACACCTGCTGTAATCGCCGTTGACGTAGTCAGGATGCAAAGCCTCCTTCATTTCGGCGTGATCGCGGTCGAAATAAAGTCGGCTGTAATCACTCAACGCGTCGGCCGTCTCCATCATCGGTGCGTGCCAGTGATACCCCGCAAAGATTTCATCAGCCCCCTGCCCGCACTGAACCACCTTGACGTCGCGGGAGACTTCCTCCCCTAAAAGATAAAAACCGATCGCATCGTGGCTCATCATTGGCTCGGACATCGCCGAGATGACACCAGGCAGCGCGTCGACGGCGCGGTTGCTACCCACTTCAATCCGATGGTGCGTGGTGTGAAACTGATCGGCAATCAGATCGGAGTAGCCAAATTCATCGCCTTTGACGTCATCGATACTCTCAAACCCGATCGAAAATGTTTCCAGTGACGTCCGCCTCGCCCGCGCGAGCAGCGCCACAATCAAAGAGCTATCCAACCCACCCGACAACAGAACGCCGACCGGGACATCGGCGATCTGGCGCCGCTCGACCGCCTTCGCCAGCACGTCGCTCAAGGCGTCTCGCCAATCCGTCTCAGTCAGTCTCTCGTCGCCTTGCTGGGATCCAAAATGAACCTTCCAGTACCTGTGCTGACGGCAAGAACCGTCGGGCTCAATGACCATCAGGGTGGCGGCTGGCAATCGTCTGACCCCATTTAGAATTGTCATGTCCCTGGGAACGACTGCATGAAAGCTCATGTAGTGGTGAAGAGCAGCTGCATCGATCGTGGTATCGACATCCCCTGCCGCCAGGAGCGCCGGCAAGGTCGAAGCGAATCGAAATGCGTGCGGCGACCGCGCCCAATACAAAGGCTTGATGCCGAGCCGGTCGCGCGCGAGAACAACGCGACCGCTGTCGCGCTCCCAAACGGCAAACGCGAACATCCCTTTTAGGCGTTCCACGCACAGTGGACCCCAAGCGTGATACGCCTTGAGGATGACTTCGGTATCGCCACCGGAAAAGAACTGATATCCCTTGGCACTGAGCTCCGATTTAAGCTCGCGATAATTGTAGATGCATCCGTTGAACACGATTCCCACGCCGAGGTGCGGATCGATCATTGGCTGCTGCGACGTCGGCGCAAGATCAATGATGCTCAAACGCCGGTGACCGAACCCCAGGTTCTGCTGATGTTGGTGGCCTTCGGCATCCGGACCTCTGGTCCTCATCGATGCCGTCATCGCCTGCAGGGCTGAGACGCTGACGTTTCCATCCCAACTGATTTCGCCGCAAATCCCGCACATATCGATTTCTCAAGCCCAAACAAATTTGATAACGCCCGTGACGGACGATGTGTTCCGGCAGGCATCCGGTTCAACACGCGCGCGTGAACGCGATTACCCGCATTTGTTTGTTGTCACTGCGCGCCATTGCACAAATTATAGCCACCAGGACATGGAACCGTGACCGCGAAACCTTACGCAGCGGCGCGTTGAATGCTGATCGATTTGTTGCGTGGAAGTCCTCGAAGCAACTCGTGGTCGCCACGGCATTGTGCGCCGCACAGCTGAAGTTCGTTGACGATCAGCTGATGGTACTTCTGCGAGTCAAGCGTCCGACCGATTGCCTGTGAATGATGTATCAATTCGTTCTCATAGAAAGTCCAATGCGGCAGGGACTGTCACAATCGATGATTTAGTTTCAACGACGGTGCTTATCTCGCCGCACGCCTGGCACTTAAATGTAATGAGTTCAGGCAGCGAGCCAAAACTGGGCGTTGTCCGGGCCACCGTCATAGCACCGCCGCACCGAGTACAAACTCGAGTTTTGTGGTCGAGGTAATTCGCGTGCGCGTTTGATGCTTGAAGTCGCTGTGGCATGGCTCACCGGCAGCAAGTCCGGCCGAGGCCCCTCGGAGGCTCGCTCAAGGGTCAAACGCGCCAATACGGAATCTTGTTCCCAGCACATTTTCTCATCCAAATGCATGAGCGATGGTCATGCAAAATCGCTTTGGTAGATATCTTTTTATGGTTGGTATGCCTGGGACACCGGAACGGGGCTCGCGGGCGGTCGAGGCCGCTCGAGAGGCGTGGAGCTGGCGACAGATACACGGCACAACGGCATCAGCGAATAACCTTGACTCTCAACCAATCTCGATTAGATTGCTTCACGTCGGGCTTGATCGCAGTCGCCCGGCTTACCCAAGGCATCCGCCCAAGCACTGCTCTTCGCCCGTTTGCCGGGCAGAGGTCTTTTGGCGGAATGTCTGATCTCCATAAGTCCGATCCGGCGGCGGCACTGGAGCAATCCATGCCTGCGATCACAATCTGCTTCTGACAATTCGCTCAGATGATGCGTCCGGTCGTGGCGTTCAAACGCCGCGCCGCGCGACTTAATCAACCAAATCGTGTCGGGCCAACGACAACCGCCCGATTAGCTGCCTTGCAGTCAAGCGTTGTCTCGCTCCTTTTGGAGATGAGATATGTCTTGCACCAACCTAGCCCACGCACCCGTTTTCGTTTGGCCAGCTCGAGATTCGCGCCGGCGGGAACGCCCTCTGCTCCTATGGGTGATCGTCGCGCTCTACGAGTTGTTCCATGAGGCGCTGGAAATGCGGCGCGCGGCGCATAAGCGTTATCACCTAACCGACGATTGAGCGTGGATGAAAACGCTGTTGCTAAAGGCGCGAAGCGGCTTGGCGTAGACCTAAGCCGTTCAACGCGAAGATATCGAGCCCGTGCTGGGCGAGAACAGGCGACTGAGAACGGCGACAATCGGCATCAACCAGCTCCACCAAACCCACGGGTCGCAAGCGATTTGCACGTAGGTCAGCGTAACGCTGTGCGGTGACCCGTCCGCCCAGATGGCTTCAGCCCCGACGCCCAGAACGGGCCAACCGGAGGGTAGGATGACGAATCCTGTGCGGACTTCCGAGACCGTGGCCGTGAACTGGCCTTGGCCGACAGTCGTCGTGGGACCCTGATAACTGCCGTCCGGGCTGTTGAGGTTGGCCCCGATGGTCACCTGAGCGGCCACGCCGGGACGGTTGGACGTGATGGTCACGCTGACTTCCGGGATCAGGTTTCGGCGGGGCGGCAATGCAACCTGGCACGTCTGTGCAACATTTATGGTAATTCCCTCCCCCGCCGTCGCCTGGTGCGCTCCAATGTGCGGGGCTTTGGCGGGATCCGTGCGCAGGCTGCGCCACAATGCGGCGACATCCATGGTTGGCTCCCTTGCGGTTGCAGCCGCCACTAAGCTTGCCTGACGAAACCCGTACTGACTAGAGATGTCAGCTATCGTGCGCACCCTCGTTGCGCTGCAGCCGGCTGTTACCACCCTACTCCAATGCCGATTGAGTTACTGCTTGCAGATCCAGACATATCCCCGGGTCGTCCGGCGCCAGCACGAGCCCACGCCAGGGTAGCCGATATTGTAGTTGCTTTTGTAATTGCCGCCGTGCGCGCGGCCTCCACCGCCGTGGCCACCCCGAGCGAATGCGATCACCGGCATCAACAGGCAAGATGCGATCGCGATGACGAGCACGAGTTTGTACAGCATTTTTGCGTTCCACTGATCACATGATCAGACTCGGTGCCGGCTGCCGTGATTGTCGGCGAACTCACTCCGGAACGTAACCCGAGGCTTGCACCACGGCTCGCCAGCGCTCGAGTTCCGCGCGGTCATAGGCTGCAAGCTCCTGCGGCGTGCTGCTCTTCGCCTGCATGCCCATCTTCAGGATTTTTGCCTTCACCTCCGGATCCTCAAGGGCATCCCGCACGGCCTTGCTGATACGCTCGGTCAATGCCGGATCCATTCCGGCCGGGCCAAACATCGCAACCGCGCCGGTCGCCTGCATCGCGGGATAGCCGAGCTCGGTGAACGTCGGCACATCGGGCAAGTCCGCCGTACGCACCGGCGTGAAAGTCGCGAGAATCCGGGCCTTGCCGCTCTGGTGCAGGTTGGTCAACTCGCCGAGCGTCAGGATCGTGGACGGAACGCTGTTGCTCAGCAGCGCATTCATGGCGTCGGCCGCGCCCCGGAACCAAACGTGCTCGAGTTTCACGCCGATCAGGCCAGCAAGCTGCAGGCCCAGAACATGCTGACCGCTTCCGGTCGACGGCGATGCAAACAGCGCGAACTTGGGATCGGCCTTCGCGAGAGCGACGAATTCCGCGAAGGTTTTTGCCGGCGAGGCCGCCGGAACCGCGAACCCAAAGCTCCAGGACAGCACCTGCGAGATCGGCGTCAGATCCTTGAACGGATCGTAGCCGACCTCGCGAAACACATGCGGAAACAAGGTCACGATCGCGTCGGGCGCGACCAACAACGTCTGCCCATTCGGCTCGGAAACCCTGAGCGCCTGCACCGCAATGCGGGTGGATGCACCGGGCCGGTTCTCGACGACGACCGGTTGTCCGAGACTGGCCTGTAGCTTCTCCCCTACGAGACGCGCACCGATGTCGACCGCGCCCCCGGGAGGAAGCCCAACCAGGATCTTGATCGGTCCGCTCTGCGCGTGCGCGCTCGCGGCGAGTGCGAGCGCGCATGGGAGCGCCAGCACCACCGACCGTATGAACTCTCGTCTGCACGGCATACCGTAACTCCGCTGAGCCCTGAGTGACGGCGCTTTGATGGAAAGTAGATGAGCGCTGACGCGCCGAGACAGAGCCAATTCAGATTTGACGATCCGCCGGGCACTCCCGGTGCGAACTGATTTTCAAACGCAAGGCTTCAGTTGGTCTTGATCAGAACCGCCCGGATCTCACCTTACCGGGTCGCTTTGTGTCTCGTCCTGCAGCGCATTGATCCTGGCGACATGCCTTTCCAACTCGCGGCCAAATATGTTTTCGGAAACAAGCTCGCCCCGATATTGCGTCTCCGTTTCCTCCGTTTTGATCGGCTCGGAGAACGTCTCGGGCTCCAATGATCTTGCCTGCGGACTGACATCTTCCTCGTCGCTCGCCTGCTCAGGTCGCTTGCGCCTGATCAAGAAAACCAACGCGTTGATTGCCAAAACCGCAATCAGTGCGGCAACTGCCGCGTACGCCAGGATTTGCAGTGCTTGGGTCTTGCCATCAAAGGCCTTGCGTTCCGCGATGGTCGCTCGTTCAGCTTGATCTTTGTCGTTTTCGGCATCCGCGCGCGCTTGCTGCGCTTGCCGCAGGGCACGCTCCGCCTGGTCTTTTGCGGTTTCGAGCTCCGCAATCTTTCCAACGGAACTGGCCAGATCAGCTTTCAGCTTTTCGATCGTCTGATTCAACTCGGCCAGAGCAACGTCCCGCTCAGGGCCTTTGTCGGCTGCTGGTGAAGGAGACGTAGCTGTGGCAACCGCCGGACCGGGAGTGGGCGACGCAGCAGGCGCCGGACCGGGAGCCGCAGACACAACAGGAGCAGGACCCGGAGCTGGCGAGACAACAGGAGCTGGACTAGGCGCCGGAGCAATGACCGGACCTGGAGTTGGCGAAGCAACAACCGCCGGACTGGGAGCTGGTGAAGCGGCTGGAGCGGCACTCGGCGCCGGCGAGGCAACAGGAGCCGGACTAGGCGCCGGCGACGCAACAGGAGCCGAACTGGGAGCTGGTGAAGCGGCTGGAGCAGGAGCTGGGGACGCTACAGGCGCGGCAGCGTCGGCAGGAGCACGACCGGCAGGTGAAGGAGAAAATGCCGATGCATCTACGGCTGCGGACCGAACGGCTCCACCGCCCTTCTTCCCGTAACTGGCCGACCACACGAAACCCGGGCCTCCAGCCAGTCGGTAAACCGGCAAGCCGACTTGAGCGGAGCGGCGCAGATTGCCGATGAAATCAAGCAGCAGCCCTTTGCCGGGACTCTTTCCCGTCGCCAGCACGCTGATACTGGCTGCATCAAGAGGTTCGAGAGCAACGTCGCCCCATACCGCAATCACGCCTTCGGCAAATTCCGGCTTGCGCGGCATGTTGAGGATGCGCGGCTGCGCGCCATACTTTTGCGTCAGGCTTTGAATCTCCGCTTTCACCTCCTTGGAGGTAAAGGACGATGGCTCGGACGACTGATTGGTATAGACGACGGCGCCATCGGCGGAATGCAGGACCGAATAGGACGAGTTGATCTTACTGCCCGATTTCTTTTCGGTGCTGTTCCGGTGGCACCACGTGAACCCTTTGAAGAGTTCACTGCGATTGCAGTCGTAGGCCTTGTAAGCCGCGCTACCGGACGCGACCCGCGCGCCAAGCGCAAGCCCGTTGACCGTATAGGGTTGCTTCGGGGCGTCGCTCTTGGAAGGAGCCGGCGACTCGGCTTGCTGCGCACCGCCGATGTTGGCGCCGGCGACGAGACCGAGCAGCACAACGACGACGGTCTTCACCCCCCCTACCCGCATGGCTCTCTCCAACTGCCCGCACCAAGGGACACCAAGATGCGAGAATTTGTAACACCTTAGCGCAGGGGTGACAAAACCTCAAAGCCGTCTCGCAACCCGACCAGGTCGCAACCCCATCACAGCAGCGTTCGGTACTCCACCACTCCGGCGGCGACCGAGTCCAGCCGCGAGGTGCTCACCCAGCCGTTCGCCACGGACCTCGAGCCCTGATAGAAATGCAGTCGACCAGGAGCCTGCGATGAGTGCCAACCCAACGCTTGCCGAACTCGACCAGCGCATCGCCCTGATAAGACAGAACATTCGTGAGTTGATCGAACAGGCCGCCGCCTTCTCGGGTGCCGGAGACGAAGCCAGGGCGGCCGATCGGATCGCGGAGCAGGAGGAGGAACTCGCCAAGCTGACCAAGATGCGCGATGCCTTGTCGCGAAAGTAACCTCCAGATCAAACCATTCACGACACGTCGGGCGGTCAGTCTTTCGCCTCTCCATCCCCCGTGATTGAATGCGCGGTGCGTTCGGATTTTCCGGCCCGGGAGATGCAATGATGCACACCGTGATGTGGACGTTCAAAGTACCAGCGGGCACCTCCAAGGCTCAGCTGGTCGAGACCATCAACGCAACCGCTCATACCTATGAAGGTATCCCGGGCTTGATCCGCAAATATTATGGGATCGCGCCGGACGGCAGTTCGCTTGTCGGCATCTATCTCTGGGAAAGCCAAGCCGCCGCCAACGCGTTCTACACGGCCGACTGGGTTGCGATGGTCACCAAGCGTTGGGCAGTACCACCGCAGCGCCAAGAATGGGAAACGCCCATGGTTGTCGAGAGCGCCGAGCGGCGCCTCGTTGCCGCCGAATAGTCACGACGGTCGGCCGTCAAACCCCGCCCTAGCGCCTGCCGCGTTCAGACTCTATTTCACCCGCTGCCAGACCTGCACGGTGGCGCCGCTCCCGCGCGACGGAGTTGGGTTTTCGAGCTTGAGGTCGTCGCTTGCCAGCGTAAGCACGCGCTTTTGATCGGTGTCGTTCAAATTCGGAAACGAGCTACTCTCGATATGAAAAGTTAGCATGCGATTCGGCTCGCTGACGGCATAGGTGCCGAAATAGGAGAGCGTCCCACGTGTGGTTGCCTGATTTTCGATCAGGCTTCCTCGCATGCGTGTGTTGGATTTGTATCTGGGGCGATCGCTGCGCATGATCTGCAGCGAAAATCGATTGCTGTCTGTAAAGATCAACAGGCCTTTAGGATTCTGCCCCCACGTGGCACTTCCGTCGTCGCGTTGACTGGTCGAAGAGACGAATTTCCACGCGCCGACGAGCTCGTCCTTGAGCGATTTTTGCTGCCCGATCGCGTCACCCGCGCACAGCGCAAGAACCATCGAAAGCAGCGCCATTGCCGGAATTTTTTCGCGCAAGGCGCGCCGAGAAATCGATCCGTGCAAGCCGCTTCGGCGCAAAAGCATGGACATTCGCTTCATGATTTTCATTCTGGATCGTCCCAACGTGCGTTCAGCTTTTCTCATACAGCATCCGCCGGTTCAGGGACAACTCTGCGGCGAAGTCCGAAAACGCGATCAGCGCAGCATAAACCGGGCGTCGCCGATAAAGACCGTGGCTGTGCGTCCCGTCACCAGGCGGCCGTCGTCGGGTAGCTCGTCGAGCTTGATACGAACCGGCACGCGCTGCGCGAGCCGCACCCAGCTGAACGTCGGATTGACCGACGCCAACAAGTCATTGCTGGTGCCGCGGCTTTGATCGTCGATTCCACTGGCGATGCTGTCGACATGGCCGAACAGGATCCGAGGATCCCCCAACAGTCGGACCGTCGCCTTGTCGCCGACGTGCACGCCGCGCAACTTCGTTTCCTCGAAATAGCCCTCGACGCGAAACGTATCGGAATCGATGATCGCGAGGATGGGCGCGCCCGCTGTCACATAACGGCCGGGCAGCAATCCGAAATTGGTGACGATGCCGTTGACCGGTGCGGCTACGGTCGAACGCTCGAGATTGAGCTTGGCGACGTTGAGCGTGGCCGTGGCCTGATCGAGCGCCGCCTGCTGGACGTCGACTGCCTGCTGATCCTGTTCGACCTTTTGCGCCGTCACCACGACCGACGACAGCGCCTTGCTGCGTGCAAGGTCGCGCTTGCCTTGATCGAGCGTCGCCTGGCGGCTCGCCGCCTCGGCCTTCGCCTGCGCCAGCGCGAACTCGAAGCGTTTCTGATCGATCCGAAACAGCGGGTCGCCCTTCTTGACCACCTGATTGTCGTGAACGAACACGTCACTCACGAGGCCCGACACGTCGGCTGCCACCGGAACCACATCGGCGCGAACCCGCCCATCGCGCGTCCACGGCGCAACCATGTAGTAGAGCCAGAGTTGCCAGGCGACCACGCCAGCGATCGCCACCACGACCGCGGTAACGCCAAAGCGTAACAGAAACGACAGCACGGGCTTCATCACACCATCATCCAGGGAACATGGTGACGAAGAAAGCCGACGATCGGCTCGGCGTACGCTGCGACTACGCCAAACAAAATAACACCGAGCGCGAGGTCGAACAGCGGGCGGTGCCACACAAAGCGATAGAAGCCGATCGCGTCAAGCAGGCGTCGCAGGACGAGCACCAGCAGCAAAGCCACGATGGCAAACACCAGCAGCGCCGGAACAAACACACCGTAGATGTCGAACTCGGCGATCACGCGGCGTCCCCAAGGCGCGGCGGTTCGCCGGCGTAGGGCGGCGCGTCTGGATAGAGATTGCGGCGCAGGCCCGACGGCCGCGGCCACGCCCTTGTGGCGGGCGGACGGTGAACCCGCAACGAGCACGTCGCGGATCAGAACATCGAGACTTTCGAGCAGAGCAGGCGCAGGCGGTTGGCGCCGCCCGCGTGCGAGGCCGCGGAAATACGCGGCAATCCCATCGAGCACCCGCGTCGTCGTGTTGCGTGCGCGCTCGTCCTCAACGCTGACGATCTCCTCCAGGCCGATGATGTTGACGCCGGTGCGCAGGTCGCGCAGCGCGTCAGCGGTTACAAGGTCCGGATCGCGCCCGGCACGGCTCAGGCGCGGCATCAAGAGACCGACGCGATCGAGCATTCGGCTCGCCCACTCGGCGCGCGTCGGCGTGAAATTTTGAGCGGCGAGATCGGCCAGATCCCGCCAACCGGCCCGCAGCAACCGACGCGCCCCGGTCTCCGCCCCGATGACGCGCATCAGCTGGGTCACCGCGACGCCGGTCAAGCTGCCGATGACCACCGCCGTTGAGGTATTGAGAAACGACGCCATGTCGGCACTGTAGCTCGATTGCAGTGCGAGGTTGAGCGACATCCCCACCGCCAGTGGCAGCCCAAGCAGCAAGTATCGCGGGATCGCCATCAAGATGCCGATCGGAATGAAGGCGGGCGCGAGGCAAATCACCAGCCAAGTGTAGCCGTCGATCGCTGGAAGAATGGCAAACTGGTAGATCCCGGCCAACGGGACCGACGCAATAACCCCGATCGTAAAGCTCGACATCGCCGGTATCGGATCGTCGAACGTCGCGAACAACGAACAAATGACCGCTACCAGGCCAACGGCCGTGGCACCCTGCGGCCAGGCGGTCGCGATCCAGAACGCGCTGCATGCCAGCATGGCGAGGCCGGCCGCGATCGCGGAGAGCGCCGCAATGCCGTGATCGCGGTGCAACGGCTTGGCGGCGCGCTGCTTGAGGATGGCGCGCAGGCTGCGATCCTGAGGAAGCGACGGGTCACGGGTCAACGCCGCCAGCTCGAGGCATTCCTGCCAGGATTCGATCAACTCATTGAGGCGCGCAAGCAGACTAACTTGTATGAGATCGGACCAGCTCGATTGAGGCCCTGTCTCGGGCATCGCCGCGACACAGGCTCGCCGCAACCGGTGAGCTCCCCTGCGATCGCCACCGCCCTGCTG
>CAWFLX010000066.1:0-25564 GCA_963816775.1 uncultured Alphaproteobacteria bacterium | reverse complement strand
TGGCCGTTTCAGGCGCGGCGGGCCTCTCTATTTGGGATGCCGCGTGGTCCGCTCCAGCCATTGAGCGACGTGATCGAGGATTACGTTGTAGACCTGCTGCTGCGGGATCCCGATTTTCTTCGGAACCTTGAACGAGTGGTCGCCGCCCTCGACGACAAAGATTTCGGCGGAGCGTCCGAGGTCTCGGATGATCGGCTGCAGCTCTTCGGGCGTTCCGAATGCATCGCGCGAGCCTTGCACGAACAGCATGGGCGCGCCGATGCGCCCGAGATGTTTTGATCGAAGCTGATCCGGCTTGCCGGGAGGATGCAGCGGATAGCCGAGAAAGACCAACCCGGCGAGATCGAGCGCGCTTGCGGCTGCAACCTGCGACGCGATACGGCCGCCCATCGACTTGCCGCCGATTGCGAGCTTGTTGCGGCCGCGGGCCTGATGAAAAATCCGATCGCGCACCGTGTCGATCACCGCGCGATAGCAGGCCTCGAGCCGATCGTTGCGATCCGGCACGCGGCGGCGATGTTCGGTGTAGAGGAAGTTGAACGTAGCCGTGTCGATGCCGCGCCGCGCAAGTTCAGTGGCGAAATTGACCATGAACGCGTTGCGCTGATCAGCGCCCGCGCCGTGGCCAAGGATAAGGGTGATGCCCGCGGCGTTGCTCGCCTCGGCCGGATAGAGCAGGGCGGTCACCTGGTCGGCCGGCGCGACCTCAACCTTGATGCTCTCGGGCATTGGCCACTACGCTAATCTATCCGGAGCGCCGCGTTGTCCTCGGAAAGCGCTTCCAGGCGGCACACGAGCTCTCCGAGAGTTCAGCGCTCGCCTTGTGCAATCGATGCATCGCCGCCCACATCCGGTCTTCGAGACCGGCAAGCTCGCGCGGCGGCGTCCCGGCACGCAGTTCCGCTTGCAGCAATTGCCAAATACGCTCGCTTTCCGCCTTGGCGGCCGCATGGTCTTGGGCCAGCCGATCGAGGTGACGGTCTCGGCTCACGCGCTACACTCCGGATGCTGAACTCTCCTTTCGGCAGTCTTGCGGCAAACCGTTTACGCACCGTTTAAGCGTCGAAGCCTTTGTCGCGGCTTGGAAAAACTGTCGCACCCGGCTTCGATGGTTGCGGGCGCGCGCCGGTCGCGCCATTGTGGGCCAAACGCGCCGCCCACGCAGGCGCGCGCCAGGCGATCGAGGAGGAGGACGAGTGATGTTGCGAACAGCCGCACGGTCGGCCCTGCTGATATTGGGCCTTGCGGGATTGGCGTCGTATCCGGCGCGGGCCGACGACTACCCGACACGACCGATCACGATCGACGTACCGCTTGCGGCCGGCACCGGGATGGACGTGATCGTTCGGCTTTACGGCGATCAGCTGTCCCAGGCTTTGGGCAAGCCGGTCATCATCGAGAACAAGCCTGGCGCCTTTCAAACGCTGGCCGTCAACGCCGTGTTGCCGGCTCCGGCCGACGGCTATTCGCTGCTCGCAATGACCAGCGCCGGCGCGGCGATCAATGCCACGACGCTGAAGAGTCCGAACTACGACACGTTGCGCGATTTCGTGCCGCTGTCGCTCTACGTCAAGTCGCCGTTCATTCTGGTGGTCAATCCGGCGCTGCCGATTCATTCGGTGGCCGATCTCATCAAATATGCCAAGGAAAATCCCGGCAAGCTGTCCTACAGCTCGTCCGGAGCTGGCGGCGTACCGCACCTCGTGATGGAGTATCTCAAGCAGCGGTTTGAGCTCGACATGGTGCACGTGCCCTACAAGAACAGCCCGCAATCGATCTCCGACATTGCTGCTGGTCACGTGAGCCTGGCCTTCGCGGAAGCCGGCGCTTCGGTTCCGCTGATCAAGGACGGCAAGCTGCGCGCGCTCGCGGTATCCGCGGCCGAACGGCTGCCGACAATCGGCGACGTCGCCCCGATGCGCGAAGTCTCGGACGCAAAGGACTTCGAGGCCGTGTCCTGGCACGCATTGTTCGCCCGCAGCGGCACGCCGGCGCCGATCGTCACCAAGTTGCACGACGAGATGACGCGCATCATGAGCAAGCCGGAGATCCAGCAGAAGATCACCAACCTCGGCCTGATCCCGCTCAACCCGCCGTCGATCCCGGATACCGAGACCTACATCAAGTCCGAGACCGCGAAATGGGGCAAGCTCGTCAAGTCGCTCGGCTTGGAGGGATCGCAGTAGGCGCGAACGTGACGTTCGGCGTTGGGATTCATTCAATCCGGCGGTAGTGCGCGAGATAGCGCTTCTCGGCGGTCTCGGCCGGCCAAGGCGCGAGGTACTCGCGTTCGACTGCCGCCGGTAGCGCCGGGCGCGCACCAAAGAAGCGCAACGCCTCTTCGATCGCGAACCCCGCGAGGCCGGTGGCTTCGAGAAAGGCCGCGCCTGAGTCCGCGGTCTTGATCACGCGGCGGACTTCCGCGGGCAGCTCGGCCGGCAATCCAAATCGCAGATGGATCGCGGTCAGCAGCCGTTTCTCGACCGCCTTGTAGGTGTCGCCGATCACCGCCTTGAACGGCGTGATCATGTCGCCGATCACGTATTCGGGCGCGTCGTGCAGCAATAGCGCGAGCGCGAGCCGGCGATCGAGGTGACCGACCTGCCGGCGCGCGATCTCCTCCACCAGCAGCGTGTGCTGGGCGACCGAAAAGATGTGCGGCCCGATGGTCTGGCCGTTCCAGCGCGCGACCCGCGCGAGACCATGCGCGATGTCCTCGATCTCTACGTCGAGCGGGGAGGGGTCGAGCAGATCGAGCCTTCGCCCTGACAGCATGCGCTGCCAGGCGCGCGGCGCCGTCCGCGCTCGCAGTCGCGGCGGCAGCTTGCGCAGCACGCTCAACGCTTCACCTTGCGGCCCGCCTCGGGATGACGGTGACACGTAATCAGATGATCGTTGACCATGCCGACGGCCTGCATGAAGGCGTAGACGATGGTAGGCCCGCAGAATTTGAAGCCGCGCCGCAGCAGCTCCTTCGACATCGCGCGCGATTGCGCCGTCTCGTTGGGGATCTGCGAGCTCGAGCGGAAATGATTGATCTTGGGCTTGCCGTCGACGAAGTCCCACAGGAGCTTCGAGAACCCGGGCCCCTTTTCCATGATCTCGAGCCACGCGCGCGCGGAGAGCACCGCGCCGTCGATCTTGGCCTGGTTGCGCACGATGCCGGCATCCTTCATCAGCGATGCGGTCTTGCGCTTGCCGTAGCGCGCGATCTTTTCGGGCTCGAACCCATCGAAGGCGCGGCGGAAGTTGTCGCGCTTGCGCAGGATCGTGATCCACGACAACCCGGCCTGAAAGCCGTCCAGCATCAGCTTCTCATAGAGCGCACGGTCGTCATATTCGGGCACGCCCCACTCGGTGTCGTGATAGGCGACGTAGAGCGGATCCTGCTTGGGCCACGTGCAGCGCGGGAGATCGTCAACGTGAACGGCTGGTGTTTTCATTCGGCGGCCTTTGCCTCGCCCGGAAACGCAAAGCGCGCCCACGTCGGCTTCTGCGGCGTCAACGCAATGCCGCCGGCGAGCAACGGAAGACCGGCCGCGAGCGCTTCGTCGGTACGGTCGAGCCGCAGCATCGCAAGCCCGTGACCGTCGGCCGCCGACCCGAACGTGCCGACGGACTTTTCGCCCGCCGTCACCGCAATGCCGGTCTCGGGCGCGAACCCTTCGTAGGCGACCGGCACGATGCGGGTGCGCGCGGTACCGCGATGCTCGATGCGCGACACCACCTCCTGGCCGACGTAGCAGCCTTTCTCAAAGTCGACGCCGGCGAGCTGGTCCATGTCGGCTTCGTGCGGGAACGCATCGCCGTAGATGAAATCAAGCCCGCCGCGCGGCACGCCGAGGGCAATCCGGTGCGCCTCGTAGTGCGCGGCATCGACGAGTTGCGCGCCAAGCGCCGCGGCCGCCTCGCCGGCGCGCGAGGGCGCCAGCATGATGCGCAATCCGAGCGTGGGCAGGCGCGGGTCGCGATAGGCGCGCGCGTAGGTTTTTTGCAATTCGCCGTCCCAGGCTGCGAGCACAGCGAGTGTCTCGGACAGATCTTCCGCGATCACCTTGGCGCGGAGCTTGTAGAAGTTGAGCTTTGCGACAAAGGACGCGGTGAGTGCGCGCGGGCAATCGAGGAAGAAGCCGTTGCCCTCTTCGGCCGGTGCTTCGACCACGATCGCATCCACGACGATCTTGCCCTGCGGCGTCAGCAGCGCGGCAAAACGCGCCTGCGCCGGCGAGACCGCGCCGATATCGGCCGTCAGCAGGCCATTGAGGAAATCGCGCGCGCCGTCACCGGCGACCTTGACGACCCCGCGATCCGGAAGCAGCGCAGCCTTCATCCAATTCCTTGCCAAGTGGTCATTTGTTGCAAGATAGAGAACAGAATGCTTTCCAATTCAATCCGATTGCAAAGTATTCTAAAAAATAGAGTGCGTAACGGCGCACCTCAAGGGCGGTCCGATGCCGGATACCTATGACCTGATCCTCAAAGGCGGCACGGTCGTCAACCAGGACGGCGAGGGCCTGCGCGATATTGGCATCGCGGGCGGCAAGATCACGGCGCTCGGCCATCTGGGGCGCGCGTCGGCCGGCGAGGTGATCGACTGCGCCGGGTTGCACGTGCTGCCGGGCGTGATCGACACCCAGGTGCATTTCCGCGAGCCCGGCCTGACCCACAAGGAGGACCTCGAGACCGGCTCGCGCTCGGCCGTGATGGGCGGCGTCACCGCCGTGTTCGAAATGCCCAACACCAACCCGACCACCACGAGCGGCGCGGCGCTCGCCGACAAGATCGCCAGCGCGCGTCATCGCATGCACTGCGATTTTGCGTTCTTCATCGGCGGCACGCGCGAGAACACCAACGAACTGCCGGACCTCGAGCGGCTGCCCGGCTGCGCCGGCGTCAAGGTCTTCATCGGGTCCTCGACCGGCGCGCTCCTGGTCGAGGACGACGATACGCTGCGCCGGGTTCTCGGCGTGATCCGCCGGCGCGCTTCGTTCCATTCCGAGGATGAGTTCCGGCTGCGCGAGCGCCAGGGGCTGCGCGTCGCCGGTGATCCGCGCACACATCCGGTGTGGCGCGATGAGCTCGTCGCGCTCACCTCGACCAAGCGGCTGATCCGGATTGCGCGCGAGACCGGCAAGCGCGTGCATGTTCTGCACATCACCACCAAGCAGGAGATGGCGTTTCTCGAAGGCCACAAAGACGTCGCGTCGGTCGAGGTCACGCCGCACCATCTCACCCTCGAAGCGCCGGACTGTTACGAGCGGCTCGGCGCGTATGCCCAGATGAATCCGCCGGTGCGCGGCGCGACCCACAAGGCGGCGCTCTGGAACGCGCTCAGCCAGGGGATCGTCGACGTGCTCGGCTCCGATCACGCGCCGCATACGCGTGAGGAAAAGGAAAAAACCTATCCGCAGACGCCGTCCGGAATGACCGGTGTGCAGACGCTGGTGCCGATCATGCTCGATCACGTCAACGCCGGGCGGCTTACGTTGCAGCGCTTCGTCGATCTGACCAGCGCAGGCCCGCAGCGGCTGTTCGGCATCGCCTGCAAGGGGCGCATCGCGGTCGGCTACGATGCCGACCTCACCGTCGTCGATCTCAAGCGGCGCGAGACCATCACCAATGATTGGATCGCGTCGCGCGCCGGCTGGACGCCTTACCACGGCCAGACCGTGACCGGCTGGCCGGTCGGTACGTTCGTGCGCGGCAATCGCGTGATGTGGGAAGGAAGCTTGATGACGCCTGCGCAGGGCGAGCCCGTGCGCTTTCTCGAGACGCTCGCGGCGAACGCGTAGTCTTTATTGTCGGCGGCGCGGGATCGAAAACTCGCCGTTCTTGATGCGATTGGAGAGCGACTCGGTGAAATGCGCGGTCGCGTCCTCCCCGTACGTGCCGATGAGCTCGCTCAGCGCGCGGAACAGGCACGCTTGCGCCATACAGTCGCCGTCGACGCCGTCGAGGTTGGCTTCGGCCCAAGCCTCGTGCAGGTAGGTGAGCGCGACCTGCTTTTGCTCATGATCCGGGATCGGATCGCTGATCAGCCTCGTAAAAGTCAGCATGATCTGTTGTCTCTAACCGCCGTCCCCAGTGCGGCGTGCTGCAAATTAGCACGCGCCGCGCGCGCGGCTACGCGGACCTTGCGAAAGGGTTAATGAGCAAGGCTAATCAGTTGGCAAAGCGCGCCGTAACCTCGCGGGCGATTTTTGCGCCCTCCGACAGGTAGCGTCGAACGGCGACTTCGGCCGCCGGCGTGCAGGTGCGGTAAGTCTGCTGAAATCCGCCGTAACCGCGATTAAAGCCGGCGACCATGCGGGCCTTGCGATCCGACGTTGAGGCTTCGGCATCGAGCAGCGCCTGCATCTCGGAGCGCCACTTGTTGCCCTCGCTGCCGCCGCAGACCGAGCGCAGATAATGCAGCGCGCCCAGAATCTCGGAGAGGCGCTGCAGGCTGTCATCGAGCGTCGCCGTGGTCTGCGCCCGGACCGAGTTAATCGGTCCCAAGAGCCCAAGCGACACCAGCGCGGCCAAGACAAGCTTCATCATAAGCATGGCTATGCGCCATGACGCACGCGGGCGCAAGCGGGCTGCAACAGGGCATCTAGCTTGTTGGAACATGATCTTTTCCGAAAACCGATGCCCACTTTTCGGGATCATGCTCCCGGCGCAACAATCTCGAGTGCGGCCGCCACAATCTCGGCCAGACCCTCGGTCGTGGTCAGTCCCGCGAGTTCGGACGGGACGAGCCAGCGGGCTTCGGCGAGTTCCTCGTTAAGGACTGGCTCGCCCGCGACCCAGCGCGCTGCGAACGGCAGAATGACGAAGTGTTGCTCGACGCGGCCGCTCGCGTCGCGCGCGATCCGCTCGCGATAGCCGGCGAGCGCGACCGGCTCGATTGTAAGGCCGGTCTCCTCCAGGATTTCGCGGCGCACCGCTTCGCGCAACGTCTCGCCGACTTCGACCACGCCGCCCGGAAGCGTGTAGACCCCATTGGCCGGCGCGCGCGCGCGGCGCGCGATCAGCACGCGGCGCTCGCGCACGATCGCGGCGCTGACCGCGATAATCGGCCGGGCCGGATAGGTTCGCGCAGACGCGGGCTTGCTTTCCGTCGCGGAAGTCGACAATTGCAAGTCATCCGATGTGTGGACGCTACCTGATCATAACCACTCCGGAAGCGATGCGGGCGTTTTTCCGCTATCTGGAGCAGCCGAACTTCCCGGCGCGCTACAACGTGGCGCCGACGCAGCCGATTCCGATCGTGCGAACCTGGGAGGGCGCGCGCCAGTTCGCGCTGGTGCGCTGGGGCCTCATTCCGGCGTGGGTCAAGGACCCGCGTCTGTTTTCGCTGCTGATCAACGCGCGCAGCGACAGCGTGCTCGACAAGCCGGCCTTTCGTAACGCCATGCGCCGGCGTCGCTGCCTGATCCCGGCCGACGGATTTTATGAATGGAAAACCGAAGGCGAGCGCCGCAAGCCGTTCGCGGTTCGGCCGCGGGCCGGCGGCCCGATTGCGTTCGCGGGCCTGTGGGAAGTGTGGACCGGACCGAACGGCGAGGAGCTTGAGACCGCCGCGATCGTGACCACGCAGGCGAACCGCGCGCTGCGCGCGCTGCACGACCGCATGCCGGTCGTGCTCGCGCCGGAAGCCTACGACATGTGGCTCGATTGCCGGACCGTCGACGCGCAGGTCGCGGCCGCGCTGCTCGCGCCCGCGCCGGAGAATTTTTTCGACGCCTACGAAATTTCGCCCGCGGTCAATCGTGTCGCCAACGACTCGCCCGACCTACTGCTGCCGGCAGCGGCATCTGCGCTGCCGCCCGCACCGGAACCGGCAGCGGAGAAGCCGCCAAAACCGAAGCGCGACGATCGGCAGGGATCGTTGTTTTAGTTCGATCGAATCGAGCCACCACCACGCCGTCATGCCCGCGCTTGTCGCGGGCATCCACGTCTTTACAGCGCCGCCTTTGCGAGAAGACGTGGATGGCCGGGACAAGCCCGGCCATGACGAAGCTCAGCAGCGCGGCTAGGTCGGCTTCTTCGGTCCGCTGCGCGAGCGCGGCTTATGCGCCGCGCGCCGCTTGGTGGTGCGGCGCTGGACCTTGGTCGATTTCGGTCGCCGGGTCTTTTTGGGCCGCTTGCGGGTGGTTTTGCGGGCCGTCCTGAGCCGCCTGCGGGTCATTTTGGCCATGCGCGCTTCTCCTTCTTCCAGTCGCGGCGAACGCGCGCTCAGCCACGCCCGACGAACGGCATCTTGGTGGCCATCACGGTCATGAACAACACATTGGAGCCGAGCGGCAAGCTCGCCATGTAGGCGACCGCTTCGCCGACATGCTCCACGTCCATGCGCGGCTCGAGCATTTTCTGCCCGTTCGGCTGCAGGATCCCTTCGCCCTCGACCATGCGTTCGGTGAGCGGGGAGACCGCATTGCCGATGTCGATCTGCCCGCAGGCGATGTCGTAGGCGCGCCCGTCGAGCGCGGTCGACTTGGTCAAGCCGGTGATCGCGTGCTTGGTCGCCGTATAGGCGATGGTGAACGGGCGCGGCGTATGCGCCGAGATCGAGCCGTTGTTGATGATGCGCCCGCCGCGCGGGGTCTGATCCTTCATGATGCGGATCGCTTCCTGCGTGCACAGAAACGTGCCGTTGAGGTTGGTGTCGACGACGGCTTTCCATTTCTCGTAGGGCAGGTCCTCGATCGGCACTGGCGGCGCGCCGACGCCAGCATTGTTGAACAGGACGTCGAGCCGCCCGAACGCCTGCTTGGTGGTCGCAAACAGCGTCTTGATCGAGGCCGGATCGGCGATGTCGGCGGGAACGATGAGGCTCTGGCCGCCCTTGGCGGCGCCTTCGTTGGCGACCTCCTGCAGCTTGTCGCGGCGGCGCCCGGCCAGCACGACAGTGAAGCCGGCTTTCATCAGCGCGAGCGCGGCGCCTCTGCCGACGCCGGTTCCGGCCCCGGTGACGATGGCGATTTTCGCGGTGGCCATGCGGATGCTCCTGTCTTCTTAAAGCTATGCCGAGCGCAAGCGACCGCATGGTGGCCGACATCGGCGGCCCGGCGCAATGCCCATGAGCAAAGGCGTGCCGTTGCACGCGCGGAAACAATGTGCATATACAAGTTTAACGCCGCTACGGTTTATCCGCCATGACGCAGGCCCTCCCCAGGCAATTGATCGCCGAGCAGATGCTCACGTGCACCTGCGCGCGCCTGCGCAAGGTCACCCGCCGCGTCACCCAGATCTACGACCAGGCGCTGGCTCCGCTCGACCTGACGATCACCCAGTTCGGCCTGCTCGCGAACCTCGCGGCGCACGGCGACGTGTCGATCGGCGCGCTGGCGGACGAAATGGTGATGGATCCGACCAGCCTGACCCGGACACTGCGGCCGCTCGAGCGCCGCAAGCTGATCAGGGTTGCAACCGCGCGGGACGACCGCCGTCGCCGCAATGTCGCGCTCAGCGACGCCGGGCGCGCCGCGTTCCGCGAGGCCGTGCCACTTTGGCGCAAAGCGGGCGCGCAGCTGGGCGAGGTTCTCGGCACCCGCGGCCACGCGACGCTCGATCAATCGCTCGGGTCGGCGCTCGCGCACCTCACAACCGGTTGAGGGCTTAGGCCTCACAAAAGCTTGTGCGTCCGGCCGCTTGACAGCGGCTCAGCGCCGGAGATTAGATGCATATACAGTCAATGTATATACAGTAACGGGATACGGACCGGCCGGAGGCCGGGGGCACCGACCTTCGGCGCCGCCTCCAGGCGCAAGCAAGCAAGGGAGTTGACCATGGCTTCGCTCGATGTCATCGCTGCCATCGACTATAACGGCGACTGCGGCTGTTGCTGGTCGGAACGATTGCCGCGGTTTATCCCGGGCCGCTGCCGGCACGGCTGCGCATCATCGGGGCCTTCGCGCTGTGGTTCACGTTGGTGGTCCTGACCTCCGGCTTCGACCTGCTGGACCCGGTGAAGGGGTTCGGCGTGCCGGCACTCGGTTTTGCCTTCCTCATTCCGATGGTGGTGATCGCGTTCGCTGCGACCGAGCACTGCCGAGCGCTCGCAACGCGTGCTCGCCATTCCGATGGCGGCGCTCATTCTGACCCACGTGCTGCGCGTCCTCGGCGTGCAGTTTCTGATGCTTTGGTCGGCGGGCCGTCTGACCGCGCCGTTCGCGCCGAGCGCCGGCTGGGGCGACATCATCACCGGCGTTGCGGCGGTCCCGGTCGCCTGGGCGGTTTGGCGCCAGGCTGCCGGCTGGCGCGCGCTCGCCGATGATCTGGAACCTGTTTGGCGCCGCCGACCTGATCGCGGCGATCGCATTCGGGATCTGTCTCGGCCCGGGTTCGCCGCTGCTGATGTTCCCGTCCCGAGCGAGCCGATCATGACCACGCTTCCGTGGGTCCTGATCCCGGCGCTATCTGGTCCCGATCTGGCTCACTGACGCACGTGCTGATGCTGGTCGCAGCTCGGCGCGCATGCCCCGGCCGTCGACCTGCGCGCTCAGCGCTTGTGACCGTAAGGCGGGCGCGGAATGTTGTTGTGGGCTGCCCGCAGCGCCGCCGACCAGCGCTCGCGCAGATCATGGAAATAAGGCTCGCCCGGCTCGATCCGGTAGTTGAGCTCGGCCGCGCAGGCGTCGCGCCGGGCGACCAGAATGTCGAGCGGCATGCCGACGCTGAGATTCGAGCGCATGGTGGAGTTGACCGAGATCAGGCCGATCTTGAGCGCGTCGTAGAGATCGATGTCGTAGGTGATGGCGCGGTCGAGCACCGGCTTGCCGTACTTGTGCTCGCCGATCTGCAGGTAGGGCGTGTCGACCGTGCACTCGATGAAGTTGCCGGCCGCGTAGATCATGAACAGCCGCAGCCGCTCGCCCTTGATCTGGCCGCCGAACAGGAACGCGAGGTCGAACTTGACCTCGGACTGATCCAGCGCCTCCCCCTCGATGTCGTGCAGCGTGCGGATCGCGCGCCCGATCCGCTGTGCCGCCTTGAACATGGTGGGCGCGTTCGTCAGGGTCTCGCGCTCGCCGCTCTCGGGGTTCTCCCAGCCCTCGTTCACGGTTGAGACGACCGACTGGGTGAGCGACAGGTTGCCGGACGCGGCGATCGCCATGATGCGCTCGCCCGGATTGGAATAGACCTGGAGCTTGCGAAACACTGAAATATTGTCGAGCCCCGCGTTGGTGCGGGTATCGGCGATCATGACGAGGCCGTCGCGAACCAGGATGCCGCAGCAATAGGTCATATGAGAAACGCCCCAGCGAACACGCTGAGGTTATAGCCAGCGCACCGCGCGTAAGCCACACCTACGCCGTCGTCCTGAGGAGCGCCCGAAGGGCGTGTCTCGAAGGACGGCCGCAGTGTCCCTTTTGGCCATCCTTCGAGACGCTCGCTGCGCTCGCTCCTCAGGATGACGCCCGAGTGAGTTGCAAGCGCTCAGTTCTGGTTCTGCCGGGACGCCTGGTCGACCCGGATCTGCACGGCCAGCGCCTCGCTGCCGCCGCCGAAGCGGGTGCCGCGCACCGGCGCTGCGCCGAGGTAATCGAGCCCGACCGCGACCCGCACATAAGCGTCGGTCGCGCAGGAGCCGTTGGCCGGGTCGAACGCGACCCAGCCGAGGTCCTCCACGTAGGCTTCGGCCCAGGCATGGCCGGCGCCCTGGTCGATCGCGCCGTCGTTGCGGTGGAGGTAGCCGCTAATGTAGCGCGCCGGCACGCCGGCGGCGCGTGCGCAGCCGATGAAGATATGCGCCATGTCCTGGCAGACCCCGCGCTTGAGCGCGAACGCCTCGATCGCCGTGGTCGCGACGTGGGTCGGGTCGGTATCGAAGGCGATGTCTTCGTAGAGCCGGTCGAGCAAGCCGTGCAGCAGGCTCAGCCTATCGGTCTTGTCCATGCCGGTTGCGAACGCCTGCATCGCCGCGTCGGCGTGGGTCAGCGGGGTCTCGCGCAGAAAAAGGCTCGGCGGAAAGCGCTCGATCGCGTCGCGCACCACGCCGTTGGTATCTTGCGTTTCAACGACCCCGGCCGCGGTGACGGTCAGATCGGTGAGCGGCGCGTCGGCCGTGAACGCGTGGATGATGTTGCCGAACGCATCTTCCTGCTCGTCGAGGCGGCAATCGGCCGAGACCTCGATCCGCCAGTCGAGCACGAACTGGCCCTCGTGGTTGCGCGGGGTCAGCCGCAGCGTCTGGATCACGCCGGTCGGCGGCGCGTCGTAGTGGTAGTGGGTCTCGTGCCTCACGCCGATACGCATGCGGGCATCATGATGGTTACGGCCGCGTTGTCCAGCAGACGTCGGCTCTTTCGCGGGTCAGGTCAGATACTGTTTCGTGACCGCGGCGTCGAGTTCGTTGTTGTCGACGATGAATTCGGTGATGAACTCATGCAGGCCGTGCTGGAAGATCTCGGTCATGCGGCTGTGCTCGAGCCGTGCGTTCATAGCGCGGGCGTGACGCTGCGCAGGACCTTGCCGGCCGTAGGCGTGGCCGATCGAGTCGAGGAAGCGGACGAGGTTGTCGTAGCAGCTCGCGAGCGAGCGCGGCATCTGGTCCTTGAGGATGAGCAGGTCGGCGATCAGCCAGGGTTTGAGGTTTTCGCGGTAGACCCAGTGATAGGCGGTGAGCGCCGAGACCGAGCGCAGGATCGCCGCCCACTGGAAATAGTCGAGCGGGCCGCCCACGTGTTCCTGCGCCGGCAACAGCAGGTGATATTTGACGTCGAGAATGCGCGCGGTGTTGTCGGCGCGCTCGACGTAAAGGCCGAGCCGCGAGAACCAGTAGGCGTCGTTGCGCAGCATGGTGCGGTAGGCGGAGCCGTCGAACAGGAGCGACTGCTGCTGCACCCAGCGCAGGAAGCGCATGAACTCCTCGCGCGAGGTCGGGCCGTTGCCGAAGCGCTTGAGCTCGAGCCAGGCGCCGTTGATCGCGTCCCACATCTCGACCGTAAGCGCGGTGCGCACCGCGCGCGCGTTGGTGCGGGCGACCTCGAAGCAGTTGCGGATCGAGGACGGGTTCGAGGTCGAGAACGCCAGATATTCGGTGACGTTCTCTTCGTTCGCCTCTTCGAACTTGGCGAAGAACGAGTTGGCGCAGCCGGCGGTCGCGACCGCGGACGCCCATTCGTTCGAAGTGCCCACATAGGCGAGCGGCAAGGTGGTGAGCCGGTGGGTCGCCTCCAGGATGCGCGCCAGATACTCGGCGCGCTCGACGTAGCGCGCGAGCCAGTAGAGGTTATCGGCGGTGCGCGAGAGCATCGCGATCTATCCGAACACAAACCGCTCGCCATCGGTCGCCCGCCAGAGAAAATGTGGGTGGCGCCCCCTCCGGCGCGCAAAAGCGCGCCGACCTCTCCCCACAGGGGAGAGGTGAGAGGAGGCACGGCGGTGCCACGATGTCACCTCTCCCCGGTGGGGAGAGGTCGCGAGCGAAGCGAGCGGGTGAGGGGGAACCGGCATTTTCATGAATCCAGCACCCAGGTGTCCTTGGTGCCGCCGCCCTGGCTGGAGTTGACCACCAGCGACCCCTGCTTGAGCGCGACCCGGGTGAGCCCGCCCGGAACGATGCGCACGCGGTCGCGCCCCGTCAGCACGAACGGCCGCAGGTCAACGTGGCGCGGCGCCACCCCTTCGTCGACGCAGGTCGGGCAGGTCGAGAGCGCGAGCGTCGGCTGCGCGATGAAGTTGGTCGGCTGTGATTTGAGCTTGGAGCGGAACGCCGCGATCGTGGTCTTGTCGGCCTTCGGCCCGATCAGCATGCCGTAGCCGCCGGAGCCGTGCACTTCCTTCACGACCAGCTCCTCGAGGTTGTCGAGCACGTGCGACAAGTGGGCGGGCTCGCGACAGCGCCAGGTCGGCACGTTCTTCAGGATCGGCTCCTCGCCGAAATAGAACTTGGTGATCTCCGGCATGTAGCTGTAGACCGCCTTGTCGTCGGCGATGCCGGTGCCGACCGCGTTGGCGAGCGTGACGTTGCCGGCCTGGTAGGCCGACATCAGGCCGGGCACGCCGAGCGCCGAGTCGGGGCGGAACGCGAGCGGATCGAGAAAGTCGTCGTCGATGCGCCGGTAGACCACGTCGACCCGCTTGAGGCCTTCGGTCGTGCGCATGTAGACGACCTCGCCCTTGACCAGGAGGTCGCGGCCCTCGACCAGCTCGACCCCGAGCTTGTCGGCGAGGAACGAGTGCTCGTAATAGGCCGAGTTGAACGGCCCGGGTGTGAGCAGGACCACGGTCGGATCGGACGAGCTCGACGCCGGCGCGACCGATTTCAAGGTCCCCAGCAGCTCATCCGGATAGTTCTCGACCGGGGCAATGCGGTGACGGGAAAAAAGCTCCGGAAACAGCCGCAGCATGATTTCGCGGTTCTCCAGCATGTAGGAGACGCCGGACGGCGTGCGCGCGTTATCCTCGAGCACGTAGAAGGTCTCGGCGTCGATGCGCACGATGTCGATGCCGGCGATGTGGACATAGATGTCGTGCGGGACGCTCTGGCCGTTCATCTCCGGGCGAAACACCGGGTTGCGGAACACCAGGTCCTCGGGCACCACCCCGGCCTTGAGGATCTCGCGACGCCCGTAGACGTCCTTGATGTAGGCATTGATGGTGCGCACCCGCTGCTCGAGCCCGCGCCGGACCAGGTCCCATTCCTTCGCGGCCAGGATGCGCGGGAGCACGTCGAACGGGATCAGCCGTTCAGTCGCATCGGCGTCGCCGTAGACCGCAAAGGTGATCCCGATGCGCCTAAACAGGAGCTCGGCCTCGCGCCGCCGGTGGTCGAGCACGTCCGGCGAAATGCTGCCGAGCCAAGCATTTAGCTGCGCATAGGCGGGGCGTATCGAACCGTCCAGCGCCTTCATTTCATCGAACGCAAGCGTCATTGGCCACCCGGCACACCCTGGTAGTCATCTTAGCTGCAAGCTTTGCGCCAGCAAAACGGTTGTGCAAAAGGCGTCCGCCGACCGTGTCGCGCCGCCGATCTTGCCGCTAATTTGGGCAAATTGTCCCATCCTCTCGGCAGTTGCATTCGCGCCGCCCTTCGACTTACTTCTCCCCATGCATGAGCCCGCCCACGCGACTGTCACCGCCGCCGTGCTGGTGATCGGCGATGAAATCCTGTCCGGCCGCACCAAGGATAAGAACATCGGCTTCATCGCCGAGTATCTCACCGCGCTCGGGATCGATCTCAAGGAAGTGCGCGTCGTCCCCGACGAGGAGGACGAGATCATCGTGGCGCTGAACGCGCTGCGCCAACGCTACACCTACGTGTTCACGACCGGCGGGATCGGCCCGACCCACGACGACATCACCGCCGACAGCGTCGCCAAGGCGTTCGGCGTGCCGATCGACGTCGACCCGCGCGTGGTCGAGATCTTCCGCGCCCGGGCGCCTGCGATGGAGCTCAACGAGGCACGCCTGCGCATGGCGCGGATCCCGCAGGGCGCCGTGCTGGTCGAAAACAAGATTTCGGCGGCGCCCGGTTTCTGGCTCGGCAACGTCATCGTGATGGCCGGCGTGCCCTCGATCATGCAGTCGATGCTCGACGCGGTCTCCGGCAAGCTCAAGACCGGGGCCAAGATGCTGTCGGAATCCGTGCGCGCGAACGCGCGCGAGGGCGACATCGGCACGCCGCTCGGCGAGATTGCCAAGGCCAATCCCGAGGTGATCATCGGCAGCTATCCGTTCTTCGACGGCAGCGGGCCCAACACCAACATCGTCGTGCGCTCGCGCGACGCAAAAAAACTGGCCGCCGCGATGTCGGCGGTGGAGGAAATGCTTGCGCAAGTCCACGCCAAGGTGAGGTCATGAGTGTCATCAGCCACGTGCCGGCGCAGCCGCAGCCGGAAGCGTCGCAAAAACATTTTCCGGTGTCGTGGGACGAGTTTCATCGCGACGCGCGCGCGCTGGCGTGGCGGCTCGCGGCCGCCGGGCCGTTCGAGGCGATCGTGACGGTGACGCGCGGCGGCCTTGTGCCGGCGGCGATCGTCGCGCGCGAGCTCGGCATCCGCCTGATCGAGACCGTGTGCGTGGAGAGCTACAGCCATCAGACCCAGGGCGATCTGCGGCTGGTCAAGAGCGTCTCGGCCGACATCGTTCGCATCGGCGGCGGCGACGGCAAGGGCGTGCTGATCGTCGATGACCTCGTCGACACCGGCAAGACCGCCAAGGTGGTGCGCGATCTTCTGCCCAAGGCGCACTTCGCGACCGTCTACGCCAAGCCGATGGGCCGGCCGATGGTCGACACCTTCAT
Organism: uncultured Alphaproteobacteria bacterium; assembly: GCA_963816775.1. Classification (GTDB taxonomy): domain Bacteria; phylum Pseudomonadota; class Alphaproteobacteria; order Rhizobiales; family Xanthobacteraceae; genus JAFAXD01. Next base: position 9,330 of record CAWFLX010000066.1, on the reverse strand, counting down.
CACCGAAGTGTCGCAGGACACCTGGATCTTCTTTCCCTGGGACACCGGGCTCGCCTTCCGCCCGCCGATCCGGCCCGAGGGGGTGTAGCAGCAAGACATTTCGGCCTCATCCTGAGGAGCACGCGCGCTCTGCGCGCGTGCGTCTCGAAGGATGGCCAAAGGCGAGGGTATTGCCCCTGGCCATGGTTCGAGACGCTCGGCCCCTCATCCTAAGCATCCGCCCTCTGGTTCGAGACGCGCCCTGCGGGCGCTCCTCACCATGAGGGCGGCGATCGCCAAGGTCGAGAAGGCGCTGGCTTCCTTGAATCCCAGTGCGCGGAAAAACGCCTTGGCGCGGTCGATATCCCGCACCACGATGGAGGGATGATCGAAGTTCTTCAACATGGTTTGATACTCCCGGGCCGCCCAGGCGGTGCGGACCGCCAGTGCCGCGCGGATTACCGCTGATCGAACGTTGCTTCCACCGTTACGACTTTGTGCGAGAGCGGCGGACCGACACGTCGCCCGCCGAGAGCGCCCCGTTCTTCTGGGAAACTTGGAGCGTGACGTCGAGGTCGAGGTAGCCGTCTTGCTTGGGGATTTGCATCAAGACTGCTACCCGCACGAGCCCACTATCGTCGACAGTGGGGGGAGGGTTTTCGACCGAAAACGCGTAGTCGCCATCGTTCTTGCCGAGCTGTCGGAGTCGCTTGCGGACGGCCGGCTCAATGATCTTTTGTAGGTCGAGAACGAGCACCTTGTCGTCCGCACCGATCGCGTAAAGACGAAGAAAATCCGTACTCCACTTGGAACTTTGCACCTCGATGGCGAGGCTGCTGTTCGGGGACCAGGCCACATTTTCATCCATATGGTTCGCCACCGAGTCACCCGTGCGCCAATACTCGCCTTTAGCGCTCGACAGAACGGCGCCGTCGGAGAGGCGGATCAACAAGCTCTCGACAAAGTCTTCGCGCGGGTCCTCCGTCGGCAAGCGGCCGGGAGCGCGCCATGCGAATGCGAGGCGTTTGGAAGGCGACGTCGTTCCATCGACGACGCGGGCTGCGCCCGGTCCCTGGCCGCAGGTCATGACACCGGCCTGGTCGGAGACACACGGCCCGGTCTCGGCACCCACTGGCGACGCAGGCGCCAAAACCAGAAGCCAAAGCGCCGCTAGGCAAAAGCCAACCTTCTGCATCATGATGGCTGCTCCGATTTCCTCACCTAGCGAGCAGTGTCGGCGGGCGACGCCGCTGCTCCGCCGACCAAGCGATGAATTCCCGTCGCTTCACGCACGCCTCCCTAGCCCAGAAGGCAGCATCGTAGCGGCTCAACTCGGCGTCATGGAAGGGGGGCCGGCGGCGATCAAGGCGGGTGCGGCCGAGGTCCGCAATGGGTCATTAGCGGACATGGCGCCATCGAATTGTGATGTCGCTTGTCGGATAGCTGAAGATTTTGGGTGCTGCGCTTCAGGCTGATGGTGAAACGAGGTCTCGCATTTGCGGCCTCAAGCATCAGAAGGAGAAGCGCAGCATGGACCATTTTGCTGGACTGGACGTATCGGTCAAGGAGACCAGCGTCTGCATTGTGGATGACGTGGGCAAGATCGTTCGGGCAGAGTCGAACCGGCTGGCGACCGATCCCGAGCGCAATGCTGTGAGCCAGGGCCGTGCTTGGTGCCATGGATCTTGGCATAGCGGATGACGGCCAGTGCGCCGGCCACAAACAGGAAGCGCAGATAGCGGTCACCTCGTTTGCTGATACTGCCGAGCCGGTCCTTGCCTCGCTCGAGTGTTGCTTCGGCACGAGGCCGATCCAGGCTGAGAAATTACGTCCTGATCGGAACGCCCGCGGGTCGGCAACGGTAGCGACCAGAGCGGTGGCCAGTGCGGACCGACGCCCGGTATATCGTCGAGCCGCCGGCTTGCCTCGCTGGATCGGTGCCAGGCCATGATCAGACGATCGAACTGCAGAATCTGAGCCTTCAACGTCCCCAATTGGGTGCCGAGAGCGGCGACACACGCCCGGGCGAGCTCGGGTAGCCGCTTGTCGCTTGCATCGGCGACGATGCCTAGCAGTTGGTCTACGCCGTTGCGCCCAACCGGCGCGACGTTGCCAAACTCGGCAAGATGAGCGCGGATGGCATTGATCACCGAGGTCTGCTGACGGATCAACAAGTGCGGATCCGATGCAGCGTCAGGCAACGCTGATGCTCGCGGGTCTTTGTCGCCACAAACCGCATATTGGGTCTGGTGACTGCCTCACAGATCGCCTCGGAGTCAATCGCATCGTTCTTATGCTGCTTCACATAGGGCGTCACGTAGCCTGCGGCATCAGGCGAACGGTGTGGCCAAGCGCTTGCAGTTGGCGCGACCAATGATGCGCCGAGGCACAGGCTTCGATGCCAACCAGGCACGGCGGCAGCTTCTGAAGAACGCCAGAACGTAGCGCCGCTTGATCTGGCGGCGAAGCACCACATTGCCCTTCGCATCGACGCCGTGAACCTGGAAAACCGACTTCGCAATGTCGAGACCGATGGTCGTAATCGCTTGCATGACTTGGCTCCTCCGAATCGTGGGGCCTTATCAGCACCCACATCCATGGCACTCCGTGCCGGTGGAGGAGCCGTCCACCCCACGAAAGCGGACATTGATCGGCAGCCCATCGACGTCCGCTTAGTGCCACAAGCAGACATGGCGCGGCGCAGCAATACTCAGCCTATTCGATCACATCGTCGGCGCGAGCGAGCAGCGACGGTGGGATGGTCAGACCGAGCGCCTTCGCGGTCTTGAGATTGATAATTAACGCTAGCTTTACTGGCTGCTGCACTGGCAAGTCAGAGGGCTTGGCACCTTTCAGAATACGATCAACGTAGTCCGCAGCGCCGCCGGCGAATACAGTCCCGCTCTTCCGCGCCGGCGCGTAAGATGGGATAGAACTCCCAAGAAGATTGCTGGGAGGGCTCCAATCCGTGCTTCTCACGAGACAACTTGTCTTCTTGGAATAAAACAAAGGACCTAAGTTATGAAGCGATTGTGTCTCTTGCTGTCCCTACTAGTCACACCCGCCTACGCTCAATCCGAGGCTCAATGTGAGCAGGTCCGTCAAGCGGTGGCACAATATGGATATCGTGCTGCACGGGCCCATGCCGAGCAAACCATGCCCCCAGAGCACGTACGCGCAGGGGAGGCATGCCTTCACCGCCCCCGTCAGGGGCCTAGCCATGTCGTCCGTCACCACCAACGCCGACATGCAAATCGTTGAAGTGGCTCCGCTGCTCAGGTTACGAACTGAACGCTGCTGTCAAATGAGGCTGGTAGCCGATGAAGCAAAGTGCGCGTGGTCTAAAATGGCGGACGGCACATTCGCCGCCGCCGATGCCCGGAAAAGGGTCGGATTCAGATCGATGGCCGGAAACAACTTTTATTGTCTTCCTATGGAACCCACTTGAGCTTTGGAAGCTCCCAGTTCTGGCGGGATGTCTGGAGAGGGTCATTAGCGGACATGGCGCCATCGTATCGTATAACGCCTATGGTTTGGGTCCGTTTGCCAGCTGAAGCAAGGCGGGAAGTTGAGAAATGGGCGAAACGTTAATACGATAGGCTGAACCTGTCCGATGCCATCCGTCGGCTGGTCGAGCTGGGGCGAACCAATGAGAATTTCGCCGCCCAAAGATCGGCGCCTCAAATCTCCTATTCTCAAACGAGCGGTCGACATCGGTTTTCGCAAGAGCAGCGTGAGCTTGGAAGACTCATATTGGAGCGCGCTCAAGGAAATCGCTGCAGCTCAAAACGTTTCGGTGTCGCGCCTCGTTACAAAAATCGATAGCAAGCGCCAGTACGCCAATCTATCGTCGGCGATCCGCCTGTTCATTCTCGATTACTATCGCACTGCGTTGGAAGAGGCGCTCAAGGCGAAGGCGAAGCGGCCGTGAAACGCGGCCGCCCTTTCAAGGGTTCGAAGCCTCATTCTACTCGTCAGCCTCCTGCCGAAGTAGACGTAGACAAAGCCAGTGCTGCGCAAGACAGCCCCGAAGCCACCAAAGCAAGAATGCTTTTTAGAGAAGAGCATCCCTAATGTCTGGGCGGTTGATGAGGGCCAGGCCGAGCGCGATCAAAATAGGTCGCGATGTCTTGCAGAGGACGTAAAATCCATTAGTCTGGGTTTTTTCAACAAAGGGAGGTGGACGTGTTCAAACGCGCATTGGTTGCACTGGTGCCTGCCTTGCTGTTGGTCGGGAGCGTGGACGCTCGTGCGCAGGTCAACATAACCGGCGGGTACATCTGCCAAGGAAACTGCGCCACCCCAGGTCAGTGCTCGCGAGCGTATGTTGACGGATTCTGGCCGGGCAGGAACCATATTGCGTTCTACAACAATGTCGGCCCAGCGTCGGAAGGTGCTTACGTTTCTGCAACCCGGGTCGTAGCAACGGCCTGGGGATTGGGCGGAGTTGTCTATCCGGGTAGGATCGTGTGGTATCGCCCGGGCCTGCGACGCCCGTACGCGGTGTGGATCAGGAACCCCGCGTGTCCGTTCTGATCTCGGGTCAAGGGCCGGGGCGAACGATATTGACACTGCCGAGGCACGAACGCTGGCTTTCCGTTTTTGGCTCGGCCCGCTCCGGCCCCGGACATAACATCTTAGGACTTTCCAGTTTTCACTTTTAGGTCTTGCGCGCCTTCGCTCGGCGCCTGCTCGGCACTGGATCGCTTGCGCCACGGCGGTCGCCTATTGTCCGACGCTGAAAAAACGGGAGGCTCGGATGTCGGTCGAGAGACTTATCCGGCATCATGGTGAGGCCCATGACGCCATTCGTATCGTGATGTCTGCTTGACTTCCGAAAGCGGACATTGATCGGCAACCCGTCAACGTCCGCTCAGTGCCAATTCCGGACTCATGCACTGCAGCAAACGGCGCACGCTCTACATGAAAAAAGAGAAACCCCGGTGGCCACACCGGGGTCCAGTTGCCTGATAGCACAGCGATGAGGTAGCTGCGATCAGGGGAGTTCGCGGGGAGATCAATTGCGGTGATCGCGCGATCCGGCGCGATATTGCCGTCGAAGCAATTATGAAGCTATGCAGGCACCCCGAGGAAACCCAACCGTTGAAGGCCCTCCCAACGGCGTTCATGAGTGAACCCCAAGCGGCGGCTGCGCACGCGGTGCGCGAACCAACGATAAGTTAATGCGGGATGTTTCATCGGTTCCTCCGCAAGCCTGGCAAGAACCACAGAAGGAAAATCGGAGTTAAAGCGTTGCAGATCGGCCGGTGCGACACAGTGATGGGCAACACATTTTAACAATTTGGATCGTAAAGCACGGGGAATGGGACGCTTTTTCCGCTTTCTGCGGTTGTAAATGGGGGATTCTTCCTGTGAACATCATTGACGGTGGCAAGCTTCAACAACCGCAACCTTACCCAGGCGACTGTCCGTCCCGAGAACTGGAGCGCGGCTAATTCCGAGGCTTTTGCCCTAATTTTAATTTTGGTCTGGCCTAATTTGATTGGCGGCTTTAGCGATTTCCGCGTCCGCCGCTCGGACCACGACCGGAGCGCGGCGCGCGGGAACGTGCAATGCTCATTGTTCCGCGCGGCGCATCTTCAAGCGCTCGCCATTTTCGTGCACTGCGCACCAAAACACTCTTGCTGTACGGATCTCGCGTCTTTTTCGCCAGTCGTTCGCACGTGATCGCCATCGCGCGATATTCTTCGGCCTTGGCTAGCATGAGATACGCACCCCCACCCAAACCAGTCTGGACAGGCTCACGGCCGACCGCAGTGACCGTAATCACAAAAGTGCGCATAGTAACTATAGCGCCTGGTAGCAGGCCATAGTCGGAGCGCATCAATGGACTTGGGTGCGTTTTCGTGCTCGCGCAAGCTCAACCAATTCCACGTTCAAGGCATGAGCTACCTAGGCCGTGTACTCATAAATCGGCTCCGGTCTAAGCGGGCCATGCAATGTCCGCTTTACCCTTGAACGCGGAAGTAACAGCAGACATGCAGTAGGTCGGCTTTGTGCCATAAGCGGAAAATTCTGCCATCTGACTGACATACCGCTTCATTATCACCTGGCCTAGCCTGCAAGTTGCGGATGCTGCTCCGCGCTGGAGTCGCCATGTGGTCTCGTTCGCTCTTCTTCGCTTTGCTCCTGCTCGCTGCCCCGGCTCTGGCCGGCGTTAAGGAGAAGGTCGGGGCCCTCGCTCCGCAGGGGTTGGTGCTCGTGGTGGACGGCCAGGGCAACGAGTTGGTGGCCCAGAACGCAGATGAACCCTTCGTCCCGGCCTCGGTCACCAAGATCGTGACGGCTTGGCTGGCGATGGAGGTTTTGGGCGGCGACTATCGCTTTGAGACCCGCTTCTACCTCGACAACAAACGGTTGCTCTACGTGCGTGGAGGCGGCGATCCTTTCCTGATTTCAGAAGAGCTGGCGCGGCTCGCGACCGAGCTGGCTGCAGCGATCGGCAAGAAGCCGATCACCGGCATCGTGCTGGACGCGAGCTACTACCCTTCGAACCTCCGCATCCCGGGAATCGAGAACATCGCCGAGTCCTACAATGCGCTGAACTCCGCGCTGGCGGTGAATTTCAACACGATCTACGCTGTGCGCAACGGCAACAAGGTGCGCTCCGCCGAGCCGCAGACCCCAATCACCCCGCTCGCGATCAGCCAGTTTCGGTTGCGGGGTCCTAACGGAACCGGCCGTATCAGCCTGAGCCAGGACCCCAACATAAGCCTGCAATATGCCGGCGAGTTGATTGCGGCGTTCATCAAGCGGGCTGGCGGCAGCATGAAGGGCGAGATCTCGATCGGACCAGTACCCGATGGACTGAAGCCGGTCTACAGTCACCGGTCGCACAAGCTTTCGGAGATCCTCGTCGAGCTGCTCCGCGCATCGAACAACTACATCGCCAACCAGGTCTTCCTGGAGATCGGCGCGCACCGCCTGGGCGGTCCCGTCAGCCTCGAGAAGTCGCTTCAGGTCGCGAACGAATTGCTTGCCGCCAGCGGCCTCGCCGAAGCCATTCATCTCGAAGAGGGTTCTGGCATCAGCCGCAACAACCGCTTTACCGCCCGCGGCCTCGCCAAAGTGCTGGAGCTCTTCGCGCCGCACGCCGACCTGCTCCGGGGCCGTGACGGCGGCATGAACAAGACCGGCAGCATGGAGGGGATCAGCACGCTCGCGGGCTATGCCAATACCTCAAGCCGCGGGCGGGTACGTTTCGTGATCTCGCTCACGAGCAATGACGACGAGATGCGCTTCCGTCTGCTCCGGGCTGTCGAGTTCGGGCTTTAGCCCGAGTCTCGCAAACCGCGTCGATGTTCCCCACGCCCGCACGATTTCCGGTTCTGGCACGAAGCCGACGATCAAGATGTCCGCTCAGTCGTCTCCTATCGGGGTCAAAGCGGACAACAAATACTCAAGTCGAGTTTTTCAGCTTTTGACCCAAACCGGACATTGCGAGGCCCATACGTCATTCCGGAGCGATTACCGCCGGGCGAAACCGCCTTCGGCATTCACCATCGCGGCCTGCAAGGTTTAGATGGTCGTTGGTAACACCGGCGTATATGCTTGCTTGTGGTCGCGGCAGCCGAGCCGACAGACGTGAAGCCCTGATCCTGCAAGGCTGACGGCGAACGTCGCTCACACGAACCGGAGTATTTGCAATGGCACGAATCTCGCTCCGTAGTGCACTGCTCGCCTCCGCTCTCGCGGCATCGCTCGCACCTACCGCGTTACACGCACAAGCCATCGGCAAGGTAGGCGACGTCGGTTTTCCGGTCTCTTGCAGTGCCGAGGCGCAACAGCAGTTCACGCGCGCCGTCGCGCTCTTGCACTCATTCTGGTACGAGGAGGCTGTCAAAGCCTTCACCGTGGTAGCGGAAACTGATCCCGCTTGCGCCATGGCCTATTGGGGCGCGGCGATGAGTAATTGGTACCCGCTCTGGTACCCGCCCAGCGAGGCCGCGCTCAAAGCAGGATCGGACGCCGTCGCCAAGGCGCAATCCATCGGCGCAAAGACCGACAGGGAGCGCGACTATATCGAGGCGATCGCAAGCTTCTACCGCGACAGCGACAAACTCGATAACCGGACGCGTAGTGTCGCCTACGAGAAGGCGATGGAGCAGGTCTACCTGCGCTACCCCGATGACCGGGAGGCAGGGGTGTTCTACGCTCTCGCGCTCGACACGACAGCGCTGCCCACCGACAAGACTTACGCTAACCAGGAGAAGGCCGCGAAGATCCTCCAGCGGGTGTTCGCCGAGCAGCCGAACCATCCGGGTGCCGCGCATTATCTCATCCACAGCTACGACTCGGCGCCGCTTGCCGATCTCGGGTTGCCGGCAGCGATCTGCTACTCGGACATCGCCCCTGCAGTCCCACATGCGCTGCACATGCCCTCGCATATCTTTACGCGGGTCGGCCAGTGGCAGAACTCCATTGCCTCTAATCGCGCTTCCGCCGAGGCGGGAAAGAATTACGCCGCGAAGGCATTCGGTCCAGGCGTTGTCTGGGACCAATCACTGCATGCGATGGATTATCTGGCATATTCCTATTTGCAGACCGGTCAGGACGCTGAGGCCAAGCGCGTTCTTGACCAACTCGCGTCCTACCAGAAGGCGATCCCAAGCAGTCTTGCTGCTGCTTACGCCATTGCCGCTATTCCAGCCCGCTACGCGGTCGAACGACAGAACTGGGCCGAGGCCGCAGCTCTATCCTCGCCGCCGATAGCGTTCCCTTGGAGCGCGTTTCCCTGGACCGCGCCAATGATCACCTACGCGCGGGCGCTCGGCGCGGCGCACACCGGTGACCTGGCAGGTGCTCAAGCCGAGATCGACAAACTGAAATCCGCCAGGGACGCGCTGATCCAGGCGAAAAATACGTATTGGGCGGGCCAGGTGGACGTGGAAGTTCGGTCCGCGTCAGCCGTTCTAGCGCAGGCTCAAGGCAGGAGCGACGATGCGCTGACATTAATGCGCTCCGCTGCAGACCTCGAAGATTCCTCGGACAAGCATCCCGTCACGCCGGGCTCGATCGTGCCGGCGCGCGAATTGTTGGGCGATATGTTGCTGGAGGCAAACCAGCCAGCGCAGGCACTGATCGAATACGAACGCTCGCTCAACTCGGCACCCAACCGGTTCCACGGTCTGGCTGGCGCCGCGGCGGCCGCGGAGCGGGCGGGCGATGCTCCCAAGGCAAAACTCTACCGCGAGAAGCTGGTGCAGCTTGCCGCCGCCGACAGCGACCGGCCTGAACTGCTGGCAGCGAAACGGTTGCTGACGGAGAATTGAGTTCTCTCCCCGCTTTGGGTCAGAAGCGGAAAAGCTCGGCCTGAGCATTTGTTGTCCG
>CAWFLX010000065.1:0-146062 GCA_963816775.1 uncultured Alphaproteobacteria bacterium | reverse complement strand
GTTGCTCTGAGACGACCCATCGCACGCGGTCGCGGCGCTAAACGCGCCGCGATCCTTCACCTCATCCCGCCTGGACGTTGGCTCGCTGGGCTTTCGATGCCGTGCGCGGTTCCGTGCCGATCAGGCGCGCGCCGAGCGGAGTGCGGCTGAGAGCGGCGCTTGTTGCCCAACTCAGCATGAGCGTGCCCGCGAATACGATGAAGCCTTTGACCACCGCGAACACGGCGACGCTGAGCAATGCGTACTGCAGCCAGATCACGAACACGTAGTGGACGAGGTAGATGCCATAGGCATTGACCGAGAGACTGTCGGCGAGTGGCTGGCGCTTGGCGCCGAACCGCAAGAACACCGCCGCCAGCGCGAAGCAATTCGCCGCGGTCGCAAGCGTCAGACCTAGATCGGCGAGCGTTCGCAGCCCCGGAAACGCGAAGCCTTGCGTCGTCAGCGCGGTGGGTATGATCCAGAGAAAGAATGTTCCCACGGCGGCCAAGGCCCACTTGCCCCAATGTTTTGCCAGCGCCCCGGATTGTCCCAGCAGGCCTTGCTCGAGCCCTTGCACGCCGACCCCAAGGCCGGCGAAGAAGAACACGACATAGTGCAGGGAGAAGCCCGGTTGGAAGGCGAACGGACCGAAGCGGACCCATTCCCACGGCGCGTAGATCGCGGCCAGCGGCATGTAGGCCACCGCCGAAATCGCAACCAGCCGCCAATAATATTGCCCTGGGCGAACGTTCGCTGCGGCCGACAGTCGCCCGAGAAACTCCCCGCTGCCTGGCGCGACCCGATAAAGTACGGCGGCGATCGTGTGCAGGATCAGCAAAAACCACAGGAACCACAACGGCCCGGATGTCCAGAACGGCAGGGCGATCCAGTGCTTCCAGTAGGCGAACCAACTCGGATCGGTGGCCGTGACGCGGTATACAGGATAATGCGCAATCGGCATCAATAGATACACGCCCACCAGAAACGGCACGCCGAGGCGCAAGATCCGCTCAAACAGAAACGTCACGCTGCCCTTGCGCAAGAGACTCGGCCAAACGAACAGACCCGAAAGAAAGAACATGAAATGCATCAAGTAGACGTAGTTAAATGCGCAGAACAAGTCGAAACCGAACCAGCGCTCGCTGTCGAGGATCGGGGTCGCAATCCAGCGATAAGGGGGGTCGTCGAACGGCGCTGCCGCGATGGGTGCCGAGCCCAGGTAGGCGAGCACGGAATGAAAAGCCACGACGATCAGGATGACGAACGCGCGCAGATTGCTCAGCGCTATACTCGAGCTCTGCATACCCGCGTCGCCCCTCGTGCCAGCCGCATCCGATTCGCCGACGTACGCCGCCGGTCAGCCCGCGCAAATATCTCCTCATTTCCACGATCGTGCAATCGGATGCTTGTAGGCGGGCCAACTGTGCTGCTGTTTTTGCAGGCTCGGGCCGGTTGATCGCGCGTTCGCTGACAAGGGACAGAGATGGAACTCGGTCGGCTGACGCCCATCATTTTCACGCTCGCGTCCCGTAACCTGTTTCACGACCGGATCCGGCTGATCGCGACGCTCGTCGGGATCGTGTTCTCGGTCGTGCTGTTCACCGTTCAGCTCGGGCTGTTCCTGGGTTTCCAGCGCATGGTCTCGACCATGATCGACCATGCGTCGGCTGACCTCTGGATTGCGCCGGCCGACACCAAGGGCTTTGAGGCCACGGCCTTGCTGGAGGGCCGCGAACGATTTCGGGCATTGGCCGTTCCCGGCGTCGCGGACGTCACGCCGGTGCTGATCGGCTTCACGTATTGGCGCAAACCGAACGGGAAGTCGCAAACCCCGGTCTTTCTCGTCGGCACCTCACCGGGCGGGCTGCAGCCGTGGAATATCGTCGAAGGCAGCCTCGCCGATTTGTCGACGCCACAAGCGGTCGCGGTCGACCGTTCCTATTTTGACCGGCTTGGCGTTGCCGAGTTGGGCGATTACGGGGAAATCGGCGACAAGAAAGCGCGTGTTGCGGCGGTCACCAAGGGCATCCGATCGTTTACGACCACGCCCTACGTGTTCATGCCGCTCGACCGCGCACGCGCCTATCTCGGGGTGCCGTCCGCATCGGCGACCTATTTTCTGGTACGCACGGCGCCGGGCGCGAGCGTGAACGAGGTCAGGCAGCGCCTGCAAGCCGCGCTGCCCAATCTCGAGGTGATCACGTCCGAGGAGTTTCGCGCCCGCAGTCGATCTTACTGGCTGTTTGGGACCGGCGCCGGCGCCGCATTGTTCGGAAGCGCTTTGCTCGGGATAGCCGTCGGCACCGTCATCGTGGCGCAAACACTTTATTCCAGCACCAAGGATCATCTGAGCGAGTTTGCCACGTTGCGCGCGATGGGCTCGTCGCGTCGCTATCTCTACCTGACCATTCTCTGGCAGGCGCTGCTGACCGCCGTCATCGGCTTCGCCATCGCGGCCTGCCGGCAGCCTCGGGCTTGCGCGCTTGAGCGCCGAATTGGCCCTACCGATCGTGATGACTCCGTCGCTGATCGTAGGCCTGTTCGCCCTGACGGTGACCATGAGCATCGTCTCCGCCATTTCGGCGATCGTCGTCGTCACCCGTGTCGATCCAGTGACGGTGCTAGCGCGATGACCGAGCCGGTGATTGAGGCGACCGACGTTGTGAAATACCTGGGCACGGGCGCGGGGCGCGTCGCTGCCGTGCGCGGTGTCAGTCTTTCGCTCACCGGCGGGGAGTTGGTGCTGCTCATGGGACCGTCCGGCAGCGGCAAGACCACGCTGTTGTCCATGCTCGGGTGCATGCTGACGCCGACGAGCGGCACGGTCCGCATGCTCGGCCGCTCGACGGCAGGCCTTGCGCCCGAACGGTTGGCCGACCTCCGTCGCCGCCACGTCGGGTTTATCTTTCAGAGCTACCACCTGTTTCCGACCCTCACAGCGGTCGAGAACGTCCGCCTGGCCCTGGAGATGAGCGGCGAGCGGCCCTGGCGCGCCCATGCCAAAGCCATCGGCGCCTTGGAGACCGTCGGTCTTGCCCATAAGGTCAAGGCATTCCCCCGGGAGCTGAGCTCCGGGGAGCAGCAACGGGTCGCGATCGCACGCGCGATCGTCGGCGGCATTGCCGCTGTACTCGCCGACGAGCCGACCGCGGCGCTGGACAGCGCGAACGGGCACGCGATCATGTCGCTCTTGGCCAAGATCGCGAAAGATCCGTCGCGCACGGTGCTTATTGTTACGCACGATCCGCGGGTCTTGCCGTTCGCGGACCGCGTGGTGAACATCGAGGACGGACGGCTCGTGGACAAGAAACAGGATGGTGTCGACGCTCATGGCTAGTCAGATCCGACGTGCTCTGCGGAGCGTGATCCCGGTTGCCGCCGTGCTGGGCGTCCTCTCGGCCCCGAACGATCCCGCGCACGGGCAGCGCGCTTCCGCTCAACCCAATCAGGCAAAATGGGACGCGATAGCCCCGGGCCGGATCGAGCCGCGCACCCAGGAGGTCAAGGTCGTTGCCAGCGTTGCCGGTCGTATCGCCGAAGTGCGGGTACGGCCCAACGACAAGGTCGCGGCCGGTGATTTGCTGGTTCGCCTTGACGACGACGAGGCCCGCGCCCGGGTCGCTGCCGCCGAGGCCCAGGTCGCGGCACGCCAGCGCATCCGCGACGATCAAAAGAAAAAAGGACCGGCGGCGCTCATCCGCGCCGAAGACGATGTTGCCGATGCCGCAATGGCGCTCGCACAGGCTTGGGAGCGGCTCGATGTGATTTCGGCACCCAGGGACGTGACGCGCTCGGCCGTTGAGGACGCGGCAGTAGGCGGGGCACGTTCGGCACTGTTGCGTGCCCAGGATCAGCTTCGGCAGCGCCAGGACGTCCTGCGCAAGACCAAGGACGATTCAGGCTTGCCCACCCGCGAGGAGGCCGAGCTTGCCGCCGCGCGCGCCGAGTTGGCGCTCGCTCAGGTCGCGCTGCAGAAGACCAGGATCCGCGCGCCGATTGCCGGCAGCGTGCTGCAGGTGCGCGCTCGCGTGGGCGAAATGGCGATACCCTTGCCGGACCAGTGGCTGGTGCTGCTTGGCGACGTATCGGGCCTTGCCGTTCGGGCCGAACTGGACCAGCACGACTTTGCCAAGGTTCGCGTCGGCCAGCGCGTCGTGGTGCGCGCCTACGCGTTTCCCGATCGCGAATTCGAGGGCAGCGTTCGCTCGATCGCCCGCTACGTCGGGCCTGGGCGCCTGAGCGGCCAGGGCCAGCGCAACAAGCTGACCGATGTCGACGTGGCCGAGGTCGTTGTCGATCTCAACGACCCTGGGCCGCTCGCGGTTGGCATGCAAGCGGACGCTTACTTCAGCGCCGGCTCCCCCGAGCAGCCGGCCATGCGCTGATCGCCGCGCAGGAGGACGCAATGGGCGCAAAGCCGGTCACCATCTACGGCATCAAGAACTGCGACACGATGAAGAAGGCGCGTGCGTGGCTCGACGCGCACCGCGTTGCCTACGTGTTTCACGACTACAAGGCGGCAGGGATCGACCGCGCCTCGCTTGAACGCTGGGCCGGCGCCGCGGGATGGGAGACCTTGCTCAATCGCGCCGGCACCACCTTCCGCAAGCTGCCCGCGGGCGAGCAGGAACAGCTGAGCGAGAAGAAGGCGATCGCATTGATGCTGGCCCAGCCCTCGATGATCAAGCGGCCGGTGCTCGACGCCGGCGGCAAGCTGCTCGTCGGCTTCAAGCCCGAGCAGTACGAGAAGGCTTTCGGCGCGCGGCGTTGACCACGCCGGGTTGCGGGGTATCGGCCCGCCGATGAGCGCGCGCGTCGACATCCGGTGTGGTCGCTCTGGTCTGGCCGCGCGCCGAAACAGACAGGTGGCGGAAAGGCACCGCGGGATTTTGCCGGCGCGCGATCCGCGCTACGCTGGCGGTGGGGGCTGGCTCTATCTCTTTGATGATGGAGACTGGCATGACAATGTTTGGCTGGTTCGCGCGCACGGCGGCGAGCACCATCGTGTCCCTGATCGCCGTGGCGGCATCGGCGGCCGATTATCCCCTGCCCAAGGAGGGCGATTGGGTCGCGCGCGACTTTCGCTTTCACACCGGCGAGATCGTGCCGCAATTGCGGCTGCACTACACGACGGTCGGCGAACCCAGCGGTGAGCCTGTTCTGGTTCTGCACGGCACTGCCGGTTCCGGCGCCGGCATGCTGACATCGGCATTTGCCGGCGAATTATTCGGTCCTGGCCAACCGCTCGACGCGCGCAAATATTTCATCATCTTGCCGGATGCGATCGGCGCCGGACAATCATCCAAACCCTCCGACGGCCTGCGCACGAAATTCCCGCGGTACAACTACGAGGACATGATCGCGGCGCAGTATCTGCTGGTGACGCAAGGGCTTCAAATCCGCCACCTGCGCCTTGTCATCGGCAACTCGATGGGCGGCATGCACACCTGGCTCTGGGGTCTGACCTACCCTGAGTTTATGGATGCGCTGGTGCCGATGGCCTCACAGCCAAGCGAAATGGCCGGCCGCAACTGGATGCTGCGCCGCCTGCTGATTGATGCCATTCGCAGCGACCCGGATTGGAAGGATGGCAACTACGCGACGCAACCGCGCGCGCTAAGGTCGGCCAATGTATTCTTTGGCATCGCCACCAGCGGCGGGGCGCAAGGGCTCTATCAGCTGGCGCCCAGCCGTGCGCAGGCCGACAGAGTGGTCGCGGAGCGCCTGGCGGCGCCCTTCACGGCCGATGCCAACGACTTTCTCTATCAGTGGGATGCCTCGCGCGACTATAACCCGGCGCCCGGACTCGAGCGCATCACGGCCACGCTGCTCGCCATCAACTCGGCCGACGATGAACGCAACCCGCCGGAGCTCGGAATCATGGAGCCCGCGCTCAAACGCGTCAAAAACGCCCGCTTCTATCTGATCCCTGCCGGTCCGGAGACCCGCGGCCACGGTACCACCGCGCTCGCGAAATTCTGGAAAGCGCAGCTCGCCGACTTGCTGGCGAGCGCGCCGGCGCGGGCCACCAAGGGCGCGGAGTAGTTCAGCGGCTGTACCCGCGTGCGGCGCGGTGCCGGTGGCGTGCGCGCACGTAGCGGTCAGCCGGGGCGTAGGCGTAGTACACCGGATCGCAGCTGTAATACGGCGGATATCCCTCGCCATAGTACTGTGGGGCGCCCGAATAGCCGTAAGCCATGCTGTTGTAATAGGACCCGACCGCGAGGATGCCGGGCCGCAGCGCGCCAGCGAACCCGGCTGCACTCCAGCCCCAGCCGGTCCAGCATCGCACGGCGATCGCCGGCCGCTCGGCGGCGGCCTTCAGCGCGGCCGTGGCCGAGGGCACGGGCGCCGCTGCGGCCGGCGTCACCGCGCCGAGCGCAAACACAACGGGCGCTGCGATGAAAGCGGCCTTGTTGGCAGTTGGGCGACGCATATCGGGTAGCTCCGCGTAGGGGCAACTGTATTTATCATAGCCGAACCGCCATGCGGCTGATTAATGTGCCGGGCGGGAGGGCTATCATGAGCATTGAATTCCTGATCACGTCGTTGATCGTCGTCGCATCGCCGGGCACCGGCGTGCTCTACACCTTGGCGACCGGATTATCGCGCGGCTCGCGTGCGAGCGTTGTCGCCGCGTTCGGCTGTACGCTCGGCATCGTTCCGCATATGGCGGCGGCGATCCTGGGACTGGCGGCCCTCCTGCACACCAGCGCGCTGGCATTTCAGACCTTCAAATATCTGGGCGTTGCCTATCTGCTCTATATGGCCTGGAACGCATTGCGCGAGCATGGCGCGCTGCGCGTCGAAGGCGAGGTCGGCGCCCGCTCGGCCGTGCAGGTGACGATCACCGCCATCCTGATCAACATCCTCAACCCAAAGCTCTCGATTTTCTTTCTCGCGTTCCTGCCGCAGTTCGTCAGCGCAACTGAAGCGCATCCGCTTTCCCGCATGCTCGAGTTGAGCGCGGTGTTCATGCTCATGACGTTTGTCGTTTTCGTCGGCTACGGGCTCTGTGCCGCGTCGATCCGCACCCACGTCATCTCACGCCCGCGGGTGTTGACCTGGATGCGGCGGACCTTTGCGGCCGCGTTCGTGGCGCTTGGCGCCAAGCTGGCGCTCGCCGATCGCTGAGCTCGGCCCGGCGCTATTCGGCGGCTTGCCGCATCGCCTCCGGAACCGGGCGGCCGAGCGCGGCTTGCATTTGCTGATGATAGTGGAGCCCAATCAACAACCGTCTACAGTTCTCTATGTTTGTTTATAGTAGTGCAAGTTGCTCCACTGCCACAGTCACTTTTAATCGTTATATTTGTTGTTGATCAACTATACCTCTCTTGAATTCCCTCTAGTCGTACACCACTATCCTAACGAATCTGCGTCCGACAACATGTAGGAAACTACGATTAGGATCAGTGAGGACCATGAGGACCCCTGTAAGGTTGACCGATGTTAAATGCCGCACCGCCTCTACTGGCTCCCATTGCGACGGCCACGGGCTTTATCTGTTGGTTAAGCCGGCGGGCACGCGTAGTTGGCTTTTTCGCTACGCGCTCGTAGGCCGGCAGCACTGGATGGGTCTCGGGAGCTTCCCGGTCGTGACCCTGAAGCGCGCCCGTGAGAAGGCCTTGGAGGCGCGCAGGTTGCTTGCCGATGGCGAAGACCCGCTGGCGCATAAACGCGCTGCACGGGCCTCCCTGCGTCAACAGCACACGAAGCAACTCAGGGCTTTGACCTTCGACCAGTGTGCTGAGCAGTTCATCAAGAGCCATTCTGCTGGCTGGCGCAGTGTCATGCACGCCAAGCAGTGGTCGCAGTCATTGCGCGATCACGTTAGCCCCGTCATTGGCGACATGCCTGTGGCCGCAATCGACACCGAGAGCGCCTTGAAGGTTCTGGAGCCGATATGGACCAAAATGCCAACGGCGGCAGGGCGCGTCCGCAACCGGATAGAGCTCATTCTGGATTGGGCGCGGGTTAAGCACTATCGCGAGGGCGAGAACCCTGCTCGCTGGCGCGGCCACCTCGACCATCTGCTGGTTCGTCGGTCTAGGCTTAGGGTTGTTCGGCATTTCCCCTCGGTGCCTCACAGTGAGCTACCAAGCTTCCTAGCTCGCCTGAGACAATCTGAGAGCGTCGCTTCGCGTGCGCTCGAGTTCACGATCCTGACCGCCTGCCGGTCGAGTGAGGTGCTTGGGGCCAAATGGTCCGAGATCGACCTGGCTACTTGCGTGTGGACCATCCCGGCTGGGCGTATGAAATCAAGTCGTGAGCACAGAGTTCCGCTATCGCTGCAGGCTGTTGACCTGCTGGCAGCGCTGCGACGGAACGGCGAGAGCGTATTTGATATTGGTTCGGGCACCATGCTGGCGCTTTTGAGGCGGAACCGAACAGGCGCTTCAGTGCACGGGTTCCGGAGCAGCTTTCGCGACTGGTGCGCTGAACGAACAACATACTCGCGGGAGGTTTGTGAGGCGGCTCTAGCACATCGTCTCGGCGATGCGACTGAGCGCGCCTATTTTCGCAGTGACTTGTTCGAGCAACGCCGCGCGCTTATGGCGGCGTGGGGGTGTTACTGCACAAGCACCGGCGGGGAGGTCGTCCAGCTGCGACGGGCGAGTAACTGAAATGGCGCTCAAACCGCACGCGGATAGCGGTGCATTTCGTGCATAGGTTGCGCAGCGTTGATATTCTGATTGGCGCGGGTCACCGCCGTCCAGCTTGCCCGCGCCAGCCTTCCCTAAGGGCGGTGCAGGCGGGCATTTATGGCTGCTTCACGAAATAATGTTAGGCCGATGCGCGGAGCGCCAAAGCGGTTAAGCGAGATAATCCGCCGCGGTGCTTGCGATGTCCGCACTCCTCCTTCTCTAGACCCCATCAAGCGTTTGCTGGGGATTGAGCCAATATCGAAGGAAGTGTTGAAGCGAGAGTGGGCCACGGTCGCCAAACATGCTCTCTCGGTAAGGGAGGACGAATATCTAAAAAATACCTTCGCGTTTTTTGGTTTAGATCCTGACGACCCCGGAGATTGGCGGGATTTGGCGGCCAACTGGGCGTATGTGCTTTTTGGGCGTTCAAAACCCGGCCGCCGAATCGAGTGGACGAACGAGAGATACTGGGAATTGATACACGAGGTTGGTCGTCGCAGGCAGCGTAGCAAAGCGCAGCTGTCCGATCGCGCGATTTGCGAAGACTCGCGAATGACAAAGCGAGCCCGGCCTATTTTCGGAAAGCGAAAGAATCGGGAGTACGAAAAGCGTTGGAACGCGCACGCTCGGAGAAACATAACTGGATTTTACGGGATCTGATTGATGAGTTAATTGCCAAGTCCGTTCTTACTCGTGCTGAAGCCCGTGACATAGTAATCAGAGCTATTGAAAAGTACACTGGCGACGACAAAACCCGCGCTTGAGTTTCGTCGCCAATATTTGCTGGCGACTAAATTAATTTCCTTTTTTGTCCCCACCGACGCAATTAACCCTCAGACCGTGGCCGCCTGAACACGGCCCCGTCCGCCGGGATCGTCCGGCTTTAGAGGGACTGGCTAGTGGCTCTAAACCTCGCCCTCAGAATCAATGAGGCGTGCGCTGCATCGGGTTGCGGGCGCACAACGGTGTATGAGGCGATCAAGAGTGGAGAACTGCGCGCAGTAAAGCGTGGTACATCAACGCTCATCCTCCAGACCGACCTGCGCCGGTGGCTGGAAAGCTTGCCGGCGGTTGAACCACGACACCGCGGACGAGACCTCGATCGCCACGACGTGTTCAACGGGGCGGACGCGGCATGAGCGTGCTCGCCCCCGACAAGCCCGAGCAGCTACTTCACACGGTGCCTCACGCCGCGGCCATGTTGGACCTCGGCGTCAGCACTGTTTGGAAACTGATCGCAGAGGGCAAGCTACCAACTGTTCGCATTGGGCGAAGTCGGCGCATCCCTCACGAGGCGCTCGTGAACTCGCGGGACCTCGACAATCATGACGCAGCCCGCTCACAACAATGGCGCCTTCGGAGTTCGGGCCCGCCCCGATGGCAGACCCTCCGCACTCATAGGCCGCGATTTGATGCACGGCTACAACGCTGTCGACATCGAGACCGACAGAGCACAGGTGGCTATATATGCCAGCCTGTGCCGTGTAATTGCTGGCGCTCCCGTCCAGAACAAACTTGTCGTCTTCGGCATGATGGCGAGGACTGCCGCGGAGGATGCGGCCGCTCACCGGCAGCAAGTGATCGATGATTTGTGGGAGGTCGCCACCGGGTTTGGCCTGATTGACTTGTTTGGCGTCCCCAGCGTGCAGGACGTGCTTGCGGCAGCCTTTGCCGGAGATGCGTCATGAGCGGCGACTTCTTCAGAGAAGCAAACTACGGCTTGCTAAGCGCCACTTTTCGCCAAGCTTGTATCGACGCCGATACCCGGTCTAACAAGCATTCAAATGGTAGAAATTCGGACCAGCCTATTTCGCTGGCCGCGCCAAAATCACGGTTGGTCACGATCAACGCGAGCAGCGTGAAGCCGAAAAACATCGATTTCATCTGGCCAGGGCGTCTAGCCAAGGGCAAGCACACTTGCTTCGCGGGAGAAGGTGGCCTCGGTAAGAGCCAGCTACTCGTCGCCATAACTGCAGCTCTCACCACCGGTGGTGCATGGCCATGCGGCGAGGGGCAAGCCCCAATAGTCAACGTAATTATCCTCTCAGCTGAAGATGGCGTTGATGATGTGCTCGTTCCGCGCCTCATGGCGGCCGGAGCCGATCGCACACGGGTTCACATTGTAAGGGCGATCAAGGCTGAAGACGGCAGAGGAGAGCGCCGGTTCAGTCTGCAGGAAGACCTGGAGGAGCTTGAGAAGAGAATTGCCGAAATCGGGGATGTCGGGTTGGTCTGGATCGACCCCGTCACGTCCTACATGGGCAAGGTCGATAGCCACAATAATACGGCGCTCCGTGGCATTCTCGACCCGATAAGCGAAATGGCAGAGCGCACCAACGTCGCGTTCGCTTCAGTAACCCACTTCACCAAGGGCTCTGCGGATAAGGGCATCAAAGCGATGCACCGCGTAATGGGTGGGGCTGCTTTCACGACCGCCCCCCGCGCGGCATTCGCCATCATCGAAGATCCGGATGATTCAAAATCGGCGGCTGCTCCTGCACCTGAAGAACAACCTTGCCGTCAAAGCCCAAGGGTTGGCCTTCCGTCTCGGCGCCCAGATGGTCGGTATCGACGACCGAACCGATACGGAAATTTGGGCCAGCCACATCCTGTGGGAGGACAAACCCGTCGAGACGACGGCCGACGAGGCGGTCGCCGCGTTCGGTGGTCATTCCGAAGAAAGGGGCGCACTGGATGAGGCGATGGAATTTCTGCTGGCTGAGCTTGCCGAGGGCCGTGTCGACGTCACCGTTATCCAGGCCGCCGCAAAGAGAGCAGGCATTGCGGATCGGACGCTCAAACGGGCTCGCGCGGAGCTTAAGATCACTAGACAGCGCGAGGGCTTCGGGCCAGGTGGCAAGTTTTTTCTGGTCTTGCCCGGTCCCCATAGAGGGCCATCGAATGCATAGGGGGCCAAGAAAATACATGGCCCCCTATGGGCAATTTGGCCCCCTATGGGGTAGAAGGCGCGCCTGATGTCCGCCCGCCCGCCGCCCCGAGGACGCAATCCAGCGCGCTGTCTTTCCTTTCAGCCCATAAGGCGCGTGGGGTCGCCGGCCTGGTCGCCATTTATGTCGGCAACATCCCCGACGTGCTGGCTTGGCACGACAGCATTAATAGCTTCAACCAGAGTTTCGTGGGCGGCTGTGGCCGAGCCTATTGAGCGGAGCAAACACCATGGACAGTGGAAAGTCAGATCGGGGCCGCGACGGCCGTTTCATGAAGGGTCAGAGCGGGAATCCCGGTGGCAGGCCGAAGATTTTCACTGAGGTGAAGCAAGCGGCACGCGAGCATACCGAAGCGGCCATAGAAACGCTGGTCGGTGTGATGAACAATGAAGAGGCCACAGCTGCCGCACGCGTGGCCGCCGCGAATGCGATCCTTGATCGTGGGTGGGGAAAGCCCGAAGTCCTTTACGAACATGGCGCACGACAACAAGCCTTTGCGCGAACTGACGGATGCAGAACTCACAGCCATTGTTCTGGCGGCAACCGATAGCGATAACGAGCCGGAGGCTGATCCGGAACATCTCAACCGAGACCGACCCGGCGGCCGCGGGGCGCAGGACGATTAATCGCCATAACGATGATCGTGGTCGGGATTATTGCGTGGTCGTGAACGGGATTTATTGCGGCTCTTGCGCTGGCGCGGCGAATTCAGAAGTTCGCCGATTGGCGCCCCGTCATTCGGCCTATATCGAGAGATGTAGGTCACGAACGGCAGTTTTGTGATGGCTGTCACACTACGACTGCGGAGTTGGTGCATTGTGTGTACAACATCGCCAGCCGATCGGAATCGCCCCATTCCGGAGCTAGCGCAAAAGAAAAGGCCGAACCGATATGCTGGCCCCGCCTAGTTTTGGCGGGGCTTGTTTTTGCCGATTACGCTACCTCGTCTCGATCATTGCCCGCCGCCCGCCTAGAGAATCAGGTCGTCAATGGGTTGCGCTATGCCGAGCCAGCGGGCCGCGCGGCGTGCGTGGTAATGGCCACACAATCGAAGTTGCCCGATGAGCTCTTGCTCATCTTCTCGACAGTAAATCCGGTTTTGCCGCTCGGGCGGATGAAAACAAAACGGGCGGCCCGTGAGAGCCGCCCAGTGCCGTCAGACAGGGTACATCCCGATCTACACTGCGATTCGTGTCGAAATTCTGATTACTCCCGCCGTCCTAGTAGCCTGTGCTCAGTGATTTCAGGCGCGAGGCGATTGGGAGGCGACGTGGCAAATTCACCACCGCTTCGGCTTCATCCCGATAACAGCTCCGATATGCCTCGGCGTATATCTCAGCCACGAGGCTGTTAGAAAGCAGGGCGCGAGCTACGCTCGAAAAGAGAGGTCAGAACAGCACCGCGCTCACCTGTGGTGGCGGTGCCGAAACAGGTTTGTGCAGCTTAGTGGATGGTCGGTCCGCTAAAAGGCGCGAACCCAACAGACGTAGACGTAGCTCTCGATCATGCACCCAAAGGCAAACCCAATGTTTACTCGCGGCTTGATCATAGTTATGTGCCTGCTCGCTGCAACATCGATTGCCACGTCCGCTCTCGGCGACCCGGATGCAGACAGGGCAGCTATCATTGAGCGGCTGTGGCGCTGGACGGATGCATTCAACGCTCGTGATGCTGCAGGTATTTGCGACTTGTTCGCGCCAGACCTGATCGCGACGGTCCCGGACGACCTCGAAGGTGGCAGGGATGCCCTTTGCGCGAAACTAGCTGCCTTGCAGGCTAGACCCGGGGCGGCCGCTACCCATCAGCGCAAAGGCAAGGGTGGCCGGGCGGGAGGCGACGGGGAAGGCACTGAGGATGGCTGCACAGCCGATGACTGCGCAGCGGCCTCCGGGGGCTTGCGCGGCGGGACCGGACGGGACGGAGGCGGCGATGACATCTTCTGTCTGATGTCCTGCTCGGCCGCCTGCAGTGCCGTGATGGTTTGGGCCATCTGTTCTTGCTTGGCAGCGAGCTGCTCTAAGCTGCGCCGCACGACGGTGAGATCACGCGTTATGGGCTCAAGCAGCTGCACCAACTCACTAGATGTTACAGCCGAAGCAGGCGCTGGTTTCTGAGTGACAGGCACTGATTGGGGAAGTGCCGGATCTTGCGCGGAAACCGGACCGTCGGGGGGTGACGTCGTCGTCGAGACGGGTAACAGCCAGCCCAGCGAAGGAGCCCAGGTCCTGACTATCTGTTTTGCGTCGTCACCGTGCGACTGCCATGCAAGCGTAGCGCCGACGCCGATCAGAACCGCAATGAAAAAGCGGGCAAGGGTGCGGAATATTCGCCCGCCAATCGACGGCCCGTCGCTCGCCAGGTGATCGTTGTTGAAGCCGGAGGGGCGAGGCGGCGCATGGAGCAGCGGCTCCACATTCGGCACAAGGGGGGCGACATTCAGAGGTGAACTTTGCACCTTGGCGCCTTGCTCCAACTTCAGTCGCAGGGGACAGCTTTTTCCCGCTCGGTTGATTAATGCCTCAAGAAGCCATCACCGTGTGACAAAAGGAAGGCGGGAGTGCAGCAAGCATAGAGCGAATGAGCGCGCGCGACCTCGTGAGAATGTCGGGCGATCGGCGAAAATTCCGAGGCGATCCAGATATTCGCATTGGTAAATTCGTAGCCAGATTGCCAGACCCCATCTAAGCCAAAGCGGGCCGCCCCGAACCCTCGCGCTTCCACGTCGGCAGCAGAAAGCCGCCGCCGGTTTCGTTGCCGCGCATCCGAGCACTCTCGAAACGCCAGAGCCAAACGAAAAGGACGGCCCATAGGCCGCCCCTAGTCCTCTGAGTACCATTGGGTAGAAGTGGAAAGCCGGTCCCTTCCCCGACGCGCCGCGCCTCATTTCTTCAAGCCAAGGTGACTTAACTCATCGGCGTCTGTGACGTTTTCCAGCTCCTTCGGCAGATCAATCGCGTGAACCGATTGACCAGGTCCAGCGATAGGGCCGCCGTCGCCCCATTCTTCCCTGCTGAATGAAGGAACGTGCCTGCCGATGCTCATCTGGCTCCCAATGATTCGAGCCGATCTGGACCGTCGAAGTAGCTCTGAGCATTGCCTGGGAGTGCAATTGCGATCAGGAGCAGTATTCAAACTTACCGAGTGTCAGATTCCCATCTCGGGCCAGTTCATGCACGTCGAGCCGCGCACATTGCACATCACGCAGCTTGCCCTTGGAGTTGTGCCCACCAGAGCCTCGACCGCCCATGCGCCCTCACATTCCGGCGCAAGGTACGCGTCTAGCTCGAAGACAATTTGTGATTTTTATCACCGGGTCGAAGTGATCTTCTTCACATTCGAGGGCCTGCCGCGCTGCCATTATTCGCCACAACTCAGAGGAGAAAGCCATGCGCGCAATTAAGCATTTCGCTGATGTAGCTGGCCAGCGCGTATTCGCGGATTTTGGCACCTTCGTGCTGGAACGTTTGGTCAGGTCAGCCGAGCAGCGGGCGGGCCATCATTGATCTCAGTGACTCCGACTTAGGGGCTCAGGTTGATACAGGCGAGCGGCCTGCTCGGGACATGGTCGTCGACGCCCGCAAAGTGGGAATTGGGTTGTGGACACGAGCGCCGACGTACGCAACGAGAAGCCGTGTTGTCCAATTCGACGCTAGTGCAAAACAGCAACAGTCGATTCAGAATTGCTGCTAGTGGTCGATGAGAATCACCGCAATCGAAACCAACGCGCAAATAAGGGCAGCCGTCCCGAGCATTAAATCTTCTTGATCCAAGTTGATTTTAAGTCGCATCGCGCCCTCGTCGACCGCTATCACGCATCGAGTTGAAACTGGGGCGTTTAAGATTCGGTGAATCGCATTGCGGGGCACGCTCGGCGCGTTGGGCGAGCAGCGTCGCGCTTTCGTGATGGCTTATATACGACGAAAGCCGCCGCCTCGGCGGCGACACCACCAAAGAAGTACCTGCGAACTGATCACTGCCGCAAAAATCACGAGCCCGGCTGCTACGGTCATTTGTTCACCCTCGCGTCAGGCGGCAGCCTGGTCGTTGTCTGCTAAGGCCCGCGGCGCAAACCCGTTTATCTCCCACAACGCGCTCGCGAAAATCATTGGTAGCCAGAACAGCATCGGCATGGCCCGCTCTCCTTGTTCAGCGGGGAAGCTTTAGGGATCGACGGACGGCGTTCCGGACAAGACACGGCCTAGCGCTGTGGCGCCTTCAACGCGGCCCGCATCGCTGTCCACCGATCCAATATTCGGATTTTCCCCACCCCCGAATACACGAGGTGAACGGCTTGCTCTGTGCCTGGTTCCCGACGTTCGTTAAACGGCCGGCGGTGTGCCTTAGAAGCAACAGACCGCCGGCTAAACGAAACACCGCACACCAACGTATAATAGGCCGCCGGCGTGTCCGATGAGATTGTTCCGCACAAGAACCTTGGCGCCGCCCCCCAACCCCTCCGTGGCGCCGAGCGGAACAGCCCCGCCCCACGCGGGGCTTTTCATTTGAGGGCGGACCTCGGTGGACGGCCGCAGCACACGCCCGGGGTCCCCCTTGTCCCGACCTTTTCAGGTCAGGCGCAGGCGCCGCGCGACCGTCCGGGCAGCTTACTGTCAGGCGAGCCACGCGTGACGCGAGCGGCGGTCCTTCGCGATACCAGCATCCCTGGCGGGACAGGCCAGTTGGGCGCGATCCAGTCGGTGGCGCAGTCCTTCGGGGTGGAGTTACGCCCGATTGGCGTAAGCGACGTTGGCGAGATCGAGCGCGCCATTGCGGCATTCGCGCGTTCCCCGAATGGCGGCCTGATCGTGACGGCGAGTGTGGTGGCGAACGTTCATCGCGACCTGCTCACCACGCTTGCGGCCCGGCACCGGTTGCCCGCAGTTTACTCGGACCGTGTCTTCGTCACCGGCGGCGGCCTGATCTCTTACGGTCCTGATCGGGTCGACCAGTATCGGCGCGCCGCAGCTTATGTTGATCGCATTCTCAAGGGCGAGAAGCCCGCTGACCTACCGGTGCAAGCGCCGACCAAGTACGAATTGGTCATCAACCTCAAGACCGCGAAGGCACTCGGCCTTGAGGTGCCGCACTCGCTACTGACCCGTGCCGACGAGGTGATCGAGTGAAGCCCAAGAACCCCGCAGGGTGTCGATGAAAGTCTGAGTAACGGAGGGTTCTGATGTCCAAGAAGGCAAAGGCCGCCAAGGCGAAGCCTAAGCGGAAAGTCAAAAAGGGACCTGCGGAGAAAATGACAGGCAGCGCTGCGCGAAGAAACAAGGACGACCGAACAACACCGCGTGACTCCAACGAAGACGATAGGTGAACCCCCAGCACCGCACGGCCCGCCGATGACGCTCGGCAATATGCGCGAGCTTGGCGTGCGGCGGTGTAGTCAATCGCGGCGCCGCGACGAGCGAAGCAGCGCAATAAGGATGCTCCAAGCGATAATGCCTAGGCACCAGGCCACGCCTATTAGGCGAGGCCCCGGGTGCTTGTGGGCGATGGGCGGGGTCGTTTAGGGACGCTGGCGCTCCGCTCCCGCCCGCCGCCCTCCTGGTTTTGTCGAGCCATGCCTGCCGACCCTTAGCACTAGAGATGCCGCCAGAAGTAGAGGTCGAGCTTGCCCGACGCGTGCCATGCAGTGTCACTTATCATGAGATAACCCGCGACCGTAAAGTCGAACGTTGAGCAAAAGAGACCGTAGCCCAGTGGAATTTCTGTTATCGACAGGCCTGCAAATGAAGAGCCCCACAGACAATGGGACAGATCCCAGAGCCCATGCATGACATAGCCAACCGCGATAGCAGGTCGGGAAAACAGCCCACCCACAGCACAAACAAAGAAAACGGCAACGCCGATTACTTCAGTTTGCCAAGCATGAGTTGAGGCTTCGAAGTAGGCAGCGAAGCTTAGGTAAAAAGCGGCAATCACCACAAGAAAAGAGGTCCAGAATATCTGTTCCCATCGTCCTTGGAAAATTCGTCGAAAAATAAGAATGCTGCCAATCGCGCTGAGCAAACCGATAACTACGTACAACAGAGCCACAACTAGCCCACCAATGAACTGGCCGCTCGATCCAGTTCCGGCCATCAGATTTTGTAGTAACGCTAAATCCATCCTTGTTGCTCCGTCTGAACTGTCCCGATACTACCGAGAACAACCTGAGCATATCTTTTCTGAGTTTGCCCCGGTAGCGCTCCAACATCCGAGTAAGGGCCCCACGGCCCAACTTTAATGTTTGGCTGCGGCGTTCGTGGTAATGTGTTTCATGCCCGAGCCCGATTAGTTGCACTACACATCCTGCAACTTGGGCTAGGCGGCTTCGACATGAGGCGCGCTGCACTTGCGATTTGTCTCCTGGTCACACCGGCCTTCGGTGAGGCGCAACTCGACTATGCAATCGACCAATACACCCAGTGCACCCGCCGTGCGTATTTGGCCGAGGCAGCAGGCCCGCAATTCATCGCTGACAGAAACGTAACCACTGCGGCCGAACGCGCCCTGTTTGCTTGTCAGACTGAGGAGCGCGCTCTGGTTTCAGTGCTTGATATGGTCTTTGACCAGACCGACTGGGGCCCCATGGTCGCGTCCAGGATAAGACAACGCCTCAAAAGCGATCTCGAGCGATGGTTCACCGATCTCAACGCAAAAGCCGAACAAAATATATCGACCCCCCGGACCCCATCGTCGGTCGATAGCCGATGGCCGAGCGTGCCGATGCCAGCGGCCAAATGAAGCCCAAACAGCCCCCTGGCGTTGCTAATTCGCTGGACGACGGCGGAGCGCGGCGGTGTAGTCAATCGCCGCGCGCGCGACGAGCGAAGCAGCTCAATAAGGAGGCTCCATGCGATAATGCCTAGGCACCAAGCCACGCCTAATAGGCGAGGCCACGGGGTGCTTGTAGGCGAGGGGCGGGTCGCGCTTGTGACTGCTTATTGCGCATTGTTGCAAGAACATCGAAGATGGGAAACAGCAACATCAAGGGGGAAACGTCCATGCGCCGCTTCGCTCTCACACTATGCGCGATTTGCGCCGCGCTTCTCATCCACTCACACGTCTTTGCGCAACAGCCAGCAGCACCACCGCTACCGCCAGCTTATGGGCCGCCTATTAGTCTTGAGATGGCGAAAAAAGCCATGGCTGCGGCTGAAGCCGAGGCGGTCAAGAACAATTGGGACATGGTCATCACCATTCTCGATAGCGGTGGAAATCTAGTCATGACCCACAAGATGGATAATGCTCCGTTGGGCTCAATCGCCATCTCTAGAGGCAAGGCGCGAACTGCTGTCGAATTTAAACGCCCATCCAAGGCAGTCGAAGATGGCATCGCAGCAGGCGGTGCGGGATTGCGATTACTGAGTGTGCGTAGTTCAGGGGTATTTGTTGAAGGAGGCGTTCCAATCGTTGTCGATGGAAAAATCGTTGGCTCGATTGGCACCTCAGGCGGAACTTCGGGACAGGACGCACAGGTCTCTCAAGCGGGCGCAAACGCAGCGAAGTGACGCCGGGCGACCGGCGTGCCTGGCAGAGATGAATCGCGTAGAGAGCGAGCGCGTGGACACAGTAGTATCTACGCGCCATTGTCCTGTGTGTGACGCTCGGCGCATGGCCAAGGCAGCAGCGCAGCGGCGCTGCCGCAATAAGGAGTCTCTTTCGGCCAATGGGTAGGGACACAGCCTATTGGTATAGGCGCGGCCGGGGGTGCCTGTGGGCGAAGGCCGGGATGTGACTTACGTCACAAGCATTCAAACAAGCCCGTGCCTAGGATGGTCCGTCCGGCCGTCCCGTCGTTTCCCCACACCCCCTGTGGTTGGCCGGACTACCTTGGGTGCAGCCGGACATCGACTGCACCCAATTTGCTATCGAGTGGCGCGCATGTTGCGGGGTGGAGAGGCTAGCGAAACGTATCCTCGAATAGCTGACGTATATCCAGCACCCGCTTAGTGGCGGCCTCGATGAGCGCAGGCCTTGTCATGTAGGTGTATGCAATCCCACCAATAACAAACAATCCTAGCAGGATCGCTACTACACCTAGCGCCGCGGCGTAATCACGCTGTTTCCTAAGCACGGCGACGCCCTCCAACGCGATGAGCATCTTACTATAATTCCGACTGCGGCGTCGCGCCCACCTCGGCTGCTTCACGTGCACACGACGATACCCTGCCTGACTCGGCTACCTTGGCGCCGAGGACATTACGCGTGCCACGGATCGTGGACACAGCCTATTAGTATGGGCGCGGCCGGGGGTGCCTGTGGGCGAAGGCCGGGTCGCGCTTGCTACATCCAAAGAAGCGCAAGCGACAATGAGCGGGCCTATATCTTTTGGGTCAATTGTCCGTCCGCCAACACCGGCTATCTGTTGGCAAACGAACGAGAGCGAGGGGGCGCCGCCCGCTCATCGCGCTCGGGCTTAAGAGGAAATGACCGTGAATTTTGATGTGCTGCACGAGCGAGCTAGAGAACGTGGATGGACGCTCACAAAATCAAACGTGGCCGCGCGCTACGGCACAATGCCGATCCGCTTTATCCTAAGGGATAAGCACGGCCTGATACATTTTCGCAACCTTGACGAGGTCGAGCGAAGGCTCAACGCGAAGGCAAAACAATCGTGAGCCGATCGAGCATACCGTCGATAGCCTTCCAGCATGGGCCCGAGCCGCCGAGCGCAAGAACAAAATTCTCAAGGGCGCGCGCCTCTCTGACTTGCCAATCGAACGACCCACACGTTTCGACCTGGTCGTCAACTTGAAAACTGCCAAGGCGCTGGGCATCAAGTTTAAATCCCGCTTTCCACCCGCGAATACGGTGCTTTCCTGCGTCAATTCGAGCCGACGATGTGATCGAGTGAAACCCAAACAACCCGACGGCCCAGGGATGACGCTCGGCAATATGCGCGAGCACGCCGTGAGCGAGCTATTTTATACAGACGCAGGAAGGAGGCCGGCTCAAAGTTACGCAGATGCCGGGCGCCTCCCAAGCCCCCCAGCCCCCGAGGTGCTCAGGCGTACTAAGGACCTCGGCTGTGCCCCCCACGGCCGAGGTCTTCAATGCAAGCCAGTTAACGTTCCCCCCGCTTCGATGTTGCCGACCGGGGGTTGAGGGCGTGCAAACAGCGGACCAAATCAGAAAGTCTTTTCATGATGCCCATTGCGACGCTTTTCGTTGGTACTGGCCTGATCTTCAACGTGGCCGCTACCGTTCCAACCTATAACGTCAAACCGACATGCCGTGCGGCCATCGATTTGGCCGGGGTTACCGGAAGAACGGCGGAAATGTGCGAAGCAAGCGAAAGTCGAGCCCGTGGCGATATCGTCAAGGGCTGGCCGACGTTTTCCGAAACGGCCAAAGTTCGCTGCCTACAAACCAACGCACGACAAACGCCGAGTTATGTCGAGTTTGTGGTCTGCCTTGAAGCGATGCGGGACTCGCAGAAGGGCCAGTAAAAAACTAAGCCGTCCAACCCAACCAACAAACCTTGAACGTGCCAGCCCTTCGGCCCTTGTCGTGAATGGCGGAACGCTGACTGTTAAAAAAAGAGGCCGCCCCGAAAGACGGCCTCCGGAATTCTAATTAAGTCTCAGTGGAATTACATTTTAAGCGGAATTACATTACGTGAGTGTCGCCGTTTCTTCTCGACGACATTTGCAAGGTCTCGCGAAGCCTCCGCCATCACAAGCCAGCGGGCCTGAATGCCAGGCAAATCATACTGTCGGGCCATGACGAGGCAGGCCGCATGTAGGCGGCTATAATCATTCGAAAGCATCGTTTTCTCCTAGCGCCGCTCAGAGGCGTTCAAATGCCCTAACAGACTGCACCGCAGCAACATTGGCCCAACTTGGAGCCGCCGCAATAATCCTTTGGCACAACGTTCCGAGGGGGTTGCAGGCGGACCTCCTGCATGTGGCCGACACCATAACTGGTGTCCCGACGGTCCCCGACGCTCGACTCAGGTTGCAGCGTCTTATTAAGGGCCATCAACTCACTCGCGAGTGACCAATAAAATGGTCCCGGTCGCTGGGGAGGGGAAGGGGGCAGCGACCGGGACCGTGGGCTCTTTGGGGGGGCCGAAACCACCGATACTCTCCGTGCGATCCGAGGGTCAATAAACCGTGGTCACGAGTTGGCGAGCATTTGGTGACCAATTTTGTTTGCTGGAGGGTCGGCGCGACGGCCTAAATAAAAGGGCAGCGACCTACTCCTCATGCAGGCCGCTGCCCTTCGCTTGTCCCACACCGGGCGTACCCATCGCAGGACTTCGCACTTGTGGAGGAAATCCAACCAGGCAGGTCTGGTTCCGCGTCGGCATTGGGAAATTGTTCTGCCGGTCTGCGACTAGTGCGGTTCGGCAACAATGCGTCGCGAAAACGTCGTCAGGCCGAGTGGCGGAATGTGGTAGCCTGGGCATCCTTTCGGGAGGGATGGCCATGAGGCGGCGCGAGTTCATTACGGGGCTTTGCGGCATAGCGGGTGTGGCCGCATCCGCGAAGCCAGCCTTGGCAGTTCAGCGATCTTCCCCGGCGCGGGTCGGCTTCATCAGCGGTTACGATGAGGCCACCGCCAGGGATTTTATAGCTGCGCTCCGCGACGGGCTCGCCGGATATGGCTACGTCGAGCCGCGCTCACTCGTACTCGATCTGCTGTTCGCCAACTTCGCGCCTGAACGGATACCCGCGTTGGTCGACCAATTGGAGAGCGAACACGTTGAGGTCATCGTCACTCACGCAGCGGCGACCGGGATCGTTGTCAAGGGCCGCCGAACTATCCCGGCCGTTTATGAATTTAGCGCTGATCCTGTAACCTTGGGCATCGCCAAAGACTTGGCTCATCCGCTCAACAACGCAACCGGCGTTAGCCTCATGACGCCGGAGCTGAACGGAAAGCGCCTTGAGTTGTTGCACGAAATAATGCCTGACGTTCGCCGTATCGCTGTCCTTGCGAACCCTTTGCATCCTGGCCAACTTCTGGAACGTGCCGATTCTGAGGCAAAGGCTCGGCAACTCGGCATCGAGATAGCGTTCTTTCCGATACCTAATCGAGTGGAATTAGATCGCGCACTTGACGCTATAGGAGCTGACCCGCCACGAGCCATGGTCTTATTTTCTGATGGATTCGTTGTCGAAAACCGTCAGCACATCATCAACTTTGCGATGAGCCGGAAGATGCCAGTCGTGTCAGGCTGGTCCGTTATGGCTCAAGCTGGGGCGCTCTGTACTTACGGACCACGACTGATCGAATCATACCGGCGAGTCGCCTATTTTGTTGACCGCATCTTGAAAGGAGCCAAGGCGGTCGAGCTACCGATAGAGCAGCCGACCGTGATTGAACTCGTGATTAATCGGAATAGCGCAAAAACTCTCGGCATTGCCATCCCACCTTCGGTTCTAGTGCGCGCTGACGAAGTGATCGAGTGAAGCGCAAGCACCCCGCTGGCCCGCCGGTGACGCTCGAAAAAGGAGGCTCCAAGCGCAAATCGCCAGGAGCGCAGGCTACCTATTAGGCGAGGCCCCGGGTGCTTGTGGGCGAAGGCCGGGTCGCGTTTAGGGACGTGAGCCTTTTGACCCGAAGCGGACATGACGGGACTGGAATTTATCATCGAGGGATGATCGAGCCTCCAAATGGAGGTGCCGCCGTTGGGCTTTCAATGCTCGAAGATCAAACAAGTTGTCGAGCCGTGAGCGAGAACTCGTCCATTTTTGTCCGTCAACTTTCCTTCAGCCGTACCGACACGGCGCCCACAACTAATGACCTTGCCTTCAGCCTGCACCAGGCCGGTTTGCGGGGTGATAGGCCTAAGTAGAGAAATCTTGAACTCGAGTGTTGTTTCCGCAAAGCCCTTTTCCAGCATGGACTGGATCGCGAGCCCCATACAGCTATCCAGCAACGTTGCCGCAAGACCTCCGTGAACCGTACCGGCAGGATTGCGGTGACCCTCATGGGGCTCTGCGGCGGCAATGACGCGGCCCCTGGAAACCTCGACAATGTCATAGCCGAGGGTTTCCGCCATCGTGTTCAGGGGCAACGTACCGTTGACGAGCCCTTCGACAAATTCGAGGCCGCTCATTGCACGCCGCTGGTCGTCATCGATGACGCCATACCGTTTGCCAACAGATGATTTCGTCATGGGTTGCACTCCGAGCTAGGCGTAACACGTCAACAATCGCGGCACTGCGACCGCCGTTCCACCCGGTTTCTGCATATCGTCTAAGGCGCGGGCACATGAGTGATCGGATAACGCCGCTGTTTGCTGCGGTGCTGAGTCTCTTCCTGGCACGAAGCCGACCTGTCTGTATGTCCGCTATTCGGTCGCTATGTGGTGGAAAGCGGACTTTGAGCAAGCCGCATCGGTGATTGTCCTGTGTGCGAGGCAAGGCGCTTCGCTAGGGCGGCGGTGCTGGCGCAATAAGGAGTCTCTTTCAGCTAATGAACAGGAGCGCAGGCTCTTGAAGAGGCGAGGCCCGGGGTGCTTGTGGGCGAAGGCTGGTCGCGCTTGTGACTGTGGCGCTTTCAGACGTTTGCTGGGTGGCTTCAGCTCGCTTGGGGTCACCCTCCAGCGGCACGACGGCCCTGGCCCGACACCCTCCTCGGTTCTGGCCGGGGCCGAATCTCAGCGCTGAAGATGGTTGATCGCGGCGACCGACGTTACGGCGGGCTTCACGTGGTTCGTAGGTTGATAGTGATGGTGGACAACCACAAAGCTGATACCACCGAGGAACAGAATGCCGTAGAACGCACCTACCCTGCGAGCCCACTTGTGGTGTTCGTGAAGGTCTGCGGGCGTTGCGATTTCCTGGAAAAGCACGCGCTCCATAAGTTCCTCCATGAGGAAGGTCGGCCAGCCACAAATCAGAATTAGATCGCGTTCAGAATGGTTCGACCACAGTGGTGTCGGGCAGGCCGTGCGCGTTCCGCATAAGCTCTTGGATGTTAACCTGGCTGACGGTTGTCCGATCAGACGCGGGAGCAGTTCCCGGGATTAGCCAGACGAACGCGGCAAAACCAAAAATGGCGAGAGTGCACACGAACCCGAACCGTTTCATAGCGTCCTCCAATTTAAGCCGACACCGATTTGTTTCGACGACGCGCAAAGGAAAAGGCTGCCAATTCACTCGCCGAAGAGCACCCACGACGTCGCACTGTCAGCCGACGGTGCCACTCCGTATCGCGTCTCAAGCCCCGCAGCGGTCAGGCTGAGCAGCAATATTGCGACTAGCGCCAGCGCCAGCTTGGCTCCCAGCCAAACTCCCGGGTGCTGATGCAGATGAGATTGAGCTGTGATGCTGATTGACATGTTTTCCTCCGCCCAAAAGGAAAGCGATACACTATCAACTACAACATCTACGCCGAATTGGTCCGATAGGTTGTGACGGCCAGCACATCGTGGCGCTTTGGTATCCCGATAGCCGGAGGGACGCGGCACGAGATCCTCGAGGTTCGCTGGTGCCACCCGACCCCATCGAGCACCAACAGCATAAGTGTAACAGTATGGATAGAACAGAGCTTTCGCGCTAACGACCAGGGTTTGCCGCGCTACGCGCCTTCCGGACGTGATCGCTCTCTGTGATGAGGTGGAGCGTCTGGCACGTAGCGTTACACAAGCCGGGCTGTATTGAATGCGAGCGCAGGCGCAAGCAGACGCGCGACCGCGTTGCTCGGTCTCGGCGCAATACGGAGTCTCTTTCAGCTAATGGGTAGGAGCGTAGGCTCTTGGTAGAGGCGAGGCCGGGGGGCGCTTGTGGGCGAAGGCGAGGTCGCGCTTGTGACTGCTCCAAGCTGACGAGCGGAAGGGTGACCGATATTAACCGATCCAGGTCTGGCTCTTTAAATACGTCGGCCTCTGCAGCTCTGCTGATTAGACCGATGCCGCTGTCGCCAACGCGTATAGCTCCTGTCGCGACATTGCGACAATTAGATGCCACCATTCCAGTCACCAAAAAAACGCAATACAACGGAGAAATTCCAATGAGCGAGATGAAACTAAAGGTCAGCGAAAAGAGCGGCGTGAGTCTGTACGGGCTCGGACGGTTCCCGGTGACTCTCTACAAGGCCCAATGGGAAAAACTTCTCGGCGAGGTCGATAACATCCGAAAGTTTCTCGATGAGAATGCGGACAAGCTTGCCGTCAAAGAGTGATGCACCGTAGGCGACTGTCGACGAATTGCTTTGAATGGAATGGCCCAGATAGAGGCGCGAGTTCATCGCGGCACTCGGCGCGGGCGTCACCGAACGAGAGCGAGGTCTAAATGCGAACAAGCAGCCGCCAAAGGAAGGCGCGCGAAGCACGCCGATGGATAATTCGACCATTATTGTGCATACACCAGTCGGTAACCTGGGGACGTTGCACCACGATGAAGCGATCACTTCTAGCAGTCATCATCACCGCCACAGCCGCTCCGACCCTCGCCGAGCCAATTGATGCGACCACTCCATGTTCGGTCGCCATTCACGCATTCGGTTCGGCCAAGCGTGCCGGGGAGGTTCTGGCGGGCGCGCCGTCCCAGGAGGTGCTTGAGGTCGGCAATTACATCTTGAACATAATGGATCAGCTGGATCGCCAACGCACCAACGCGGGTGAGCAGGGGATCTGGTCGAACTTCTCGGACGCGGGGAAGCACGCGATTGCAGGAAGCGCCGTAGCCAATTGTCGCCTTCATCCGCGCCGGACGATCCATGAAGCGGCCGATGCTGTTTATCGTAACGTACGCGATATCCACATTCAGCTGGGCATTGTGAAATAGAGGCGGGGCGATAATTTAATTGTGTTTTGGAGCGTCAAAGCCATGTACGAAAAGGGCTGGATCAATCGGCGGCCCAAGCCTTCTCACCCAATGCGCTGACGCCCGGCGAATGTGTTAGCCTGGGCTCCCTTCCGGGAGGGATGGCCATGAGGCGGCGCGCGTTCATCGCGGCACTCGGCGGCGGCGCGGTGTGGCCGCTGGTCGCGCGCGGGCAGCAGCCCGCGACAACTATGCCAGTGGTCGGTTTCCTAGCCTCTTCGTCAGCCGAAGCCCCAGCAGGACGCGTCGCTGCCATAAACCTTGCATTGAAACAGGCTGGATATGAGGTCGGACAAACAGTCCGCATGGAATATCGTTACGCGAACAACCAACTCGATCAGCTTCCGGGTTTGGCAGCCGAATTGGTCAAGATTCCTGTTGCCGTTATCATCACTTCGGGAGGTCCCGGACCTGCTCTAGCGGCGAAGAGCGCAACAACAACAATACCGATTGTGTTCGCGCCGATCCCGGATCCTGTTCGTAGCGGCTTGGTAGAGAGCCTTAACCGGCCCGGAGGCAACGTGACCGGGGTGGCTGCCCTTACTATCGAACTAGACCCGAAGCGGCTTGAATTATTGAACGAGCTGGTGCCATCCAGCGGCCCCTTTGGGGTGCTCTTGAACCCAACCCGGCCCGATACGCAAATTCAGGTCGATGGCATTAAAAATGCCGCCCAATCCGTCGGGCGCGATTTGGTGCTGAGCTATGCGAGCGCGGTGCCGCAGATAGACGAAGCGTTCGCGACATTTGCGGAGAGATCCGTCGCAGGAGTGTTAGTCGCTGCCGATCCATTTTTCACTGCTCAGCGTGGGCAGGTGCTCGCACTAGCAAATAAATTGCATTCGCCCGCGATATATCAATGGCGTGAGTTTGCCGATGCCGGAGGCCAAGCAAGCTACGGGGCGAACCTCTTCGATTCCTATAGGCAAGGCGGTGTGTTCGCCGCGCGCATCCTCAAGGGGGAAAAACCTTCTGACCTGCCGGTACAGCAACCAACAAAATTCGAGTTTGTTATCAACCTCAAGACCGCCAAGGCACTCGGCCTCGACATTCCACCACAATTGCTCGCCCGTGCCGACGAGGTGATTGAGTGAAGCGCAAGCGCCCCACCGACTCGCCCCGGAAACCGTCGCAGGTTTTGAAAAGAAGATCGACCTACATCGCCGGGCACAAGACCAGCGTCTCCTTGGAAGATGCCTTCTGGAGTGCGCTCAAGAAAATCGCAGCAACTCGAAAAATTCCATTGTCAGACCTCGTGTCCACAATCGCCAACGAGCGGAAGCACGGCAACCTGTCATCGGCAATCCGCCTGTTCGTCCTCGATCACTATCGCCGCTTAGCCGAGCGCAAGCACAAGGGGAAATGATGGCGGAGCGCAAGCAGCCGCCGGTCCGCCCATGACGCTCGGCAATATGCGCGAGCTCGGCAGTATCGGTCGGGCTGGTCGCCCGATTGGATCAATGTCAAGAACCCTGACGCACCAGCAGCGACTAGGGTGATCGAGGGATGAAATTAGACCGCCGTCGCGCCATGCCGATCAAATCATTGGTCGTGAAGCAATCAGTGAGCATCAAAGGCCGCCACAGCAGCGTGAGCCTGGAAGGCGCGTTCTGGAACGCGCTCAAGGAAGTCGCAGTTGCTCAAAACATCACTGCCGCAGCTCTTGTTTCGAAAATCGACAGTGAGCGCGAGCGCAAGGCTGCGAACTTATCGTCGGCCATCCGCGTGTACGTCGTCGAATACTATCGCTTCACCGCCTACCGCTCAGCGACAGGGATGACGGGTAATGGCGAAGCCCAAGCGACCGCCCGGCCCGCCGATGACGCTCGGCAACATGCGCGAGATGGGCGTTGCGCGGCTGATTGCGTCATGCTTGAGCGATGCCTGCCGCCATACTGCACTGAATCGTGGGAACGCTCGTGCTCGCTCTAGTTCTATATTTGATGTGAGGCGCACAATGACAGACGCAACTCAATTTCTCTGCCGTACCTGAGCCGTCAACGTGGGCGATGATGCTGATCGGCTTTGCTGGCCTGGGCTTCATGGCCTATCGCAGGGCGAAGAAGAGCGCGGCGGTGTGGTCAATCGCGGCGCGCGCGACAAGCGAAGTAGTGCAATAAGGGAGGCTCCAAGCGATAATGCCTAGGCACCAGGCCACGCCTATTAGGCGAGCCCCCGAAGGCTTGGGAACCCATTTGCGTCGTTCATTTGCGGGACCCCACTTGTTGCTAGTTCGTATTGTTCAGCGCCGACAGCGAGCACATTCCATTGTTCGGCTGTTTGCTCCAAAAGGCGCTTGCTGAAACGGTCCCTGGTCTTTGATGCCAATTCGGCACATTGAAATGCCTTGGCGCGACAGTCCTCTGCAGAAGGTGGCATGGCTGTTAGCTCGGGTGTGCAGACATAAGAAGGCGATCATTAGCTTTACGCGCGTCCGCCCCGTGGCGGATGGCGCCAGGGCATATCGTCAATCCCGTCAGGTAAAACCTGTTCCGGTAGGCTTCACAAACGGCCTGCAACTAGCGCAAATCAGCAACACTTGTGCGATGTGTGATTCTGGCAACACAAAAAATATTTCGAGTATAATCGTTTTGTCGGGAGCAATTTGTTATTGTTTGTTGTCTGAGGGGGACAGGTGGGGGGCGACATTGGACGACAGGTCGCAAGAATTTGATTTTTTCTCGGTAGCAGAATTAAATCCTGAAATCAGTCACGCGAAGACTCAGTCAACCGGCGAGCCGATTGATGAGCTAAGTCGTTCGCTGTTAGCGCGGATCACAAGAACAGTCGTCAAGCACGAAACCGACGACTGGCCTGGTGATTACGACAGACTGTATGCCTTAATCTGCAAGGTTGTCGCGCAGAGCAATCTGAGCGCAGAGACGAAGCCTTTGCTTACACGGCATTTGATCGAACGCGTGGCTAACTTAGAAAAGAAGTGGCCAAACCGGAAGCACATGAAATCGCGTTGCGACTTCGAACCGAGTCTCTAGCGCTACAACGCGGATATTGAAAATTGGCGATCAGAGGCTGGCGCGGAAAACTGGGCGGTTGCGGCCGAAAATTCAGAAAGCTACGCCGCAGATACTGCGTGACGTCTCGCTAACTCTCGGGAGTCGCACGTATTTTTTGCAAACCGGACATATCCCTACCAAACTAAAGACTTCGGGCGGGGATGGAGGTCTTGAACAGTAGACAGCATGTGACCTGCGTCACGCCGCCGACAGATGGCGGCGCGTATGCTGCTTTTGGTCCGTGGGCGATTCGACGCGCCCTCGGATCGTTTTCCTCCGACCTAGCCCAGCCCGGGTTGGCTGGGCTTTTTTTTGCTCAAAGCAGGTGCTTCCAATCCAAGGCTCGCATTTACGCCGCAATGCGAATTGTCAATGGCCTGTGGGTTTGGGAGGGGCGTATGAGCGAGTGGGGCGAGTGGTGGGCCGACTTGAAAGTCATGATTTGGTGGATGGCCATTTCGGTCGTTAGCGGTGAGTTGCTCGCGTTGGCAATGCGCGAGATAGGCTTCTAAGCCCGGCCACGCGGCTGGGCTTTTTCTTTGATGCTTATGGCACCCAAGCAAAAGCCGCCGCTGGGCCCGCCGATAACGCGGCAAGCTGCGCCGCGAAAAAGGAGGCTCCAAGCGCAAATAGCTAGGAGCGCAGGCTACCTATTTGGCGAGGCCACGGGTACTTGTAGGCGAAGGCCGGGTCGCTTTTAGGGATGTATGGCGCAAGAGCTAAGGCAATATGTGTATGGCAAGGAGTTAGACAGTTAGCAGGTAGGCAGCCTCGCTCCGAGTTCACCGCGCTGAGAAAGCCCCCGCTCAGAACAGGTGCCAAGCAGGTTGAGTTGAAGCACCACCGTAGATGACGTGTCAGTGATAAAAGATTAAGCGCGTTCAATGACTTAATTCATTTTAAAATAGGGTAGCGGATGGGAAATATTGTGGGGCGCGCGACGGCAATGTCCCCGACCACTATTTCCCTTCGTGTTGATGCCTAGCGCGAGGCTAACAGCTCAAGCTCCCTTTTCCCCGTAGGCTTAGCTGTATGACGGCTCCTTTCCTTTGAAGTAAGACCCATAAAATCAAGCATTTGCTGATGATAGTGGATCATCGCGGGCTCGTTGCGGCCGAACACCGTGTGGGTCTGCGCGCCCGAGGTCAGCCCGAGCTGGATGCTGCGGCCGGCCGGAAAATCCTCGCCGGTGACGATGTCGAGGACAAGCTGCATGTTCTTGTCCCAATGGGTGCGCTCGTCCTGCGTGACCGGCGCGCGGGGGATGTAGAGCGAAAGCTCCATCACCGCGCGATCGACGCGGCCTTCGCACGGGAACACGCGCGACAGCTCGACGTGGTCGCCTTGCAGCATCAGGATCGTGTTGGGGAACAGCGAGTAGATCACCGTCGTGTTCCACATCAGGTCCCAGCTCGCCTCCGGCTCGGCCTTGAGGCGCTCGAGCTTCTTGCGCGGGAAGGTGAGGCGATGGTTGCGGCCGAATGGCTCGAAGTCCGCGACGTTGCCGTGCAGGATCGGGCGCAGCGACTCCTTGTGCAGGAAACCGATGTGATAGCCCTCGTGAAACGTGTCGACGATGAGCTTCCAGTTCATCGTCTCGGGGATCACGCGCTTGTCGTAAAAGACCCAGGACGCAAAACCGTAAGAGGCGAGTTCAGGCCCGAGCCCGCCGAGCCAAGGATCGATGTCGAAGCTCGCGCAACCATCAGCAGCCGGCGTCGGGATCACCCACACGAGGCCGTGCTTCTCGCACAAGGGCAGGGCGGTGAGCGAAGGCCGCTCCTGGCGCACGTCCGGAAATGACGCTTCGTGTGGAATGCCGGTCACCTGACCGGCGAGGTCATAGGTCCAGGCATGGTAGGGGCAGGAAAACACCCGCGCCTCGCCGCAGCCCTTCGCCACCTGGGCGCCGCGATGACGGCACACGTTGAGGAATCCCCGCAGCTGGTTGTCGCGCCCGCGCACGATGAGGATCGGGAGGCCCGCGAAATCGTCGGTGCGGAACGCGCCGGCTGTCGGCCAGTCCGAGGCAAAGCCCATCAGGATCGGATGTTGGCGGAACAGGAGCTTCTGCTCGTGCGCCAGATGTTCCGGATCGGTGTAGACCGCGACGTCGTTTCGCCATGGCGCTTCGGCGAGGCAGGTTGTTCTGGTCTCGACGTAGTGCAGCAGGCGGTTCAAGAGATCGATCTGGCGTTGCCGGTCCATCGACGTCTCCTCGTTCTGCGTGCCGGCGGGCGCACGAGTTGGGGCGAGATACGCATGGCGTTCGGCGCTCCGCGGCGGCCGGCGATTCCGCCCCGGGGCTTTGCACCAAGCTCGTCGTCTTGATACGGTACCGTATCAGCCGCTGCCGGGGTGTCAATACGGCGCCGTATCAAGATTTGTTGAGGTGCGAATGAAAGAGACCGACGGGCGCGACATGTGGATCGAGGCCGGGCTCAAGGAGATCGGCCGCGCCGGCGTCGAGGGCGTGCGGGTCGAAGTGCTGGCTGGCCGGCTCGGGATCACCAAGGGCGGGTTCTACCGGCGCTTCAAGGACCGCCGCGCGCTGCTCGATGCGCTGCTTGAGACCTGGACGCGTGGCCGCATCGCGGCGGTCGAGGCGCAGACCAGGCTCGGCGATGAAGACGCGCGCGAGCGATTGAAATCCGTAATCAAGCTTTATTCCGAGCGGCTCAATCCACAGGGCATGGCGATCGAGCTCGCGATCCGGCAGTGGGCGCGCACCGACAAGGCCGCGGCCGCGGCGGTCGCGAGCGTGGACGCGGCGCGCCTGCAGAACGTCGCGCAGCTCTACCGCCAGCTCGGCCTTTCGAGCGAGGACGCGCAGGCGCGCGCCGTCCTGTTCTACGCCTTCATTTTTGGGCAAAGCCTGCTGGTGCTCGACGAGTTGCCGCGCAAGCGCGCCAGTCTGACGGCCGCGTGCGCGGATCTTCTGACCGAGCTGAGGTAATCGCCGGCGCCGGCAATTTACTGTCTCTTCAAGTGTTTCCCCTTACCGCGATGCCGGACCCTGAGGTCAGGATTGCAATTTTGCACGCGCCGTAATCTAGCCAAGATCATAAGCAAGCTTACATTATCGTTGCTTAAGGAAGTCCGGCGCAGTCCGCGCCGACCGGTAACGGGGAACCCGAGGGGTGAACGATGTCCACCAATGTCGGAAACGATTTGCTGGTCCTGCTGTCTGACGCTGCGCGCCAGATGCGGACCTACGCGGATCAGGTCGCGCAGGCGCACGGCCTCACGCGGGCCCAGTGGATCATTCTGGCGCGCCTCGAGCGCAAGGCCGACTTGTCCCAGAACGAACTCGCCGCGATCGCGGAAGTCACGCCGATGACGGTCGCGCGCCTGGTCGACCGGCTTGAGGCGCTCGGCCTCGTCAAGCGCTGCATCGACCCCACGGACCGGCGCATATGGCGGCTGCGACTGACGCCGGCTGCCGACGCCGTTCTGCGCGCGTTGAGCGTGGAGCGGGCGCGGCTGCACAAGATCATCACCAAGGGCATCGATCCGTCCGTGCTGGAGGCGATGGCCATTGGTCTGCGCCAGATGAAGGAAAATGTGAGCAGCCGGCGGCTTGCCGACGCGGCTGCGTAAGGAATGTTGCAATGTCCAAGATTCAACCGATCAATCGGCTTGTCGGCGCATGGCCGCCGAAGAAGAGGCTGCGCCCGCCGGCGGCGGACCGATCGCGCCTCACCTGGTGACAGGCGAGGCGCCGGCCGCGAAGCCAAATCCTCCGATCGAGCTGCCGCACGTGCCGTCGCCGCGACGTCAATCCGCGGTGCCCACGAAGACCCCGCGCTCCCTACGCCAGCGCTGGACCCGCTGGGCGTTGTTTGCGCTGCTGCCGCTCGCCCTGATCGCCGGCTCCTACTGGTACGTCGCCGGCGGTGCGGTGATGTCGACCGACGACGCCTACGTCGAAGCCGACAAGGTCGGCGTCTCGACCGACGTCTCGGGGATCGTGAAAGAGGTCGACGTAACCGAGAACCAGCATGTCGACGCCGGCCAGGTGCTCTATCGCCTCGATGACCTGCCGTTCCGCTACGCGCTCGACCGCGCCGAGGCGCAGGTCGGTATCGTGCGCAACGATCTCAACGCGCTCAAGGCGAACTACCAGGACATGCAGGCGCAGATCAAGCAGGCGCAGGACGATATCGACTACTACACGACCGAGTTCCACCGTCAGCAGGAACTGACCGGCAAGGGCTTCGCGTCGCAGCAGACGTTCGACACCGCGCACCGCAACCTGCAGGCGGCACAACAGAAGCTCGCCTCGCTCAAGCAGCAGCAGGCCGCGGTCGTCGCCAACCTCAACGGCGACCCGGATGTCGCGGTCGAGCAGCACCCGCGCTATCGCGACGCGGTCGCGCAGCGCGACGAAGCCGCGCGCCAGCTCAACCATACCGTGGTGAAGGCGCCGTTCGCCGGTATCGCGACCAATGTGCCGTCGATCGCGCCCGGCAAGTATCTCGCGGCGTCGACCACGGCGTTCTATCTGGTTGCGACCGACCACGTCTGGGTCGACGCCAATCCTAAGGAAACACAGCTGACCTACGTCCGGACCGGACAGCAGGTCGCGGTGAGCGTCGACACCTATCCTGACCTCGAATGGCACGGCACCGTGGAGAGCATCAGCCCGGCTGCCGCACAGGAATTCCAGTTGTTGCCGGCGCAGAACACCAGCGGCAACTGGGTCAAGGTGGTGCAGCGGATTCCGGTGCGGGTGCGCGTTGACACCAGCGACCAGAGTCGCCCGCCGCTGCGCGCCGGAATGAGTGTCGAGGTCGACGTCGATACCGGCCACGCGCGCGGCCTGCCGCACTTCCTGTCGGGGCTGCTCGGCCGGTCGGAGAAAGGTGCCTAAATGGCCCAAGACCTCGCAGCCGGCAGCAGCAACCGGGCCGGGATCACCGCGTGCGTGATCCTGGCGACGCTGATGCAGGCGCTCGACACCACCATCGCCAACGTGGCGCTGCCGTACATTCAAGGCAGCGTCTCGGCCAGTCAGGACCAGATTGCGTGGGTGTTGACCTCCTACATCGCGGCGGCCGCGATCATGACGCCGCCGACCGGGTATCTGGCCGGCCGCTTTGGCGTCAAGCCGCTGTTTCTCGTCTGCGTCGCGGGCTTCACCGTCGCCTCCATGCTCTGCGGCATGGCGCAGTCGCTGGTCGAGATCGTGCTGTTCCGGATCCTGCAGGGCATGTTCGGCGCCGCGCTCGTCCCGCTATCGCAATCGGTGCTGCTCGGGATTTATCCCCCGGAGCGCCAGGGTTTCGCGATGGCCCTGTTTGGCGTTGGCGTGATGGCAGGGCCTGTGCTCGGTCCGGTGCTCGGCGGCTGGCT
This sequence comes from uncultured Alphaproteobacteria bacterium, assembly GCA_963816775.1. Lineage (GTDB taxonomy): Bacteria > Pseudomonadota > Alphaproteobacteria > Rhizobiales > Xanthobacteraceae > JAFAXD01. Next base: position 111,347 of record CAWFLX010000065.1, on the reverse strand, counting down.
CACCGAAAACTACAGCTGGCGCTACGTGTTCTACATCAATCTGCCGGTCGGCGTGCTCGCCTTCCTCGGTATGCTGGTGTTTCTGCCGGCGTCCGGACGCAAGAGCGTCGCGAAGCTCGACTGGTTCGGCTTCGGCACGTTGAGCCTTGCGATTGGGGCCCTTCAGGTCCTGCTCGACCGCGGCGAGCAGCTCGACTGGTTCGGCTCCGGCGAGATCTGGATCGAGGCGATCATCGCGGCCTCGGCATTCTACCTGTTCCTGGTCCACACCTTTACGGCCGACGCGCCGTTCGTTCGCCCGGCGCTGTTCCGGGATCGCAATTTCGCGGCCGGCACGCTGTTCATCGCGATCATTGGCCTCACGTACTACGCCTCGATGGCGTTGCAGCCGCCCTATCTGCAAGGTCTCATGAACTATCCGGTGGTCACTGCCGGCCTGGTGATGGGGCCGCGCGGCATCGGCACCATGGCGGCCATGATGCTTGTCGGCCGGCTGGTGGGGAGGCTCGATACGCGCCTCCTGCTCGCCGATCGGCCTCGGGCTCACGGCCTGGTCGTTCTACGCGATGACCGGATGGACGCCCGATGTGTCGCAAACGGAGATCATCGTCATCGGGGTGGTGCAGGGGGCCGGCCTCGGCTTTCTGTTCGTGCCGCTGAGCTCGGCGACGTTGGCGACGCTGCCGCCCGATCAGCGCACCGAGGGCGCCGGGATCTACAATCTCTCGCGCAACATCGGCTCGAGTGTCGGTATCTCGGTGGTGACGAGCCTGCTGACCCAGAACACCCAGGCCAATCACGCCGACATTGCCCAGCACGTCACTGCCGTCAACCGCCAGTTCGACAATCCGGCGATCGCCCACATGTTGAGCCCGGTGACCGCGGCCGGCCGCGCCGCGCTCGACGCAATCGTCGCCCAGCAGGCGCAGATCATCGCCTATATCGACGACTACAAGCTCCTGATGATCGCAACGCTCGCCGCGGTGCTGCTACTCGTCGTGTTCAAGAAGCCGTCCGCCGGCGGCGGCGCGGACCACACGCTGGTTGTCGAATGACCACGTTTACGGCGCCGCGATCGGATATTAGATTGCGCGTGCACTGAACGAGGAGGGTTCAATGACCATTGTCCTGAACCACACCATCGTCCCGGCGCGCGACAAGAAGGCCGCCGCCCGCTTTTTCGCGCGCATCTTCGGTTTGAAGGTGAGCCGCAAGGGCGACTATTTCGCGCCGGTGCGTGTCAACAAGACGCTGACGCTGCTGTTCGACGAGGAGACGTCGTTTGACAGCCACCACTATGCCTTTCATGTGAGCAAGGCGGAGTTCGACGCAATCTTCAAGCGCATCAAGAAGGCCGGCCTTGCCTACGGCAGCGCTCCTTGGAGCCTCGACGACGGCAAGCTCAACGAATGGAACGGCGGCCGTGGCGTGTACTTCAAGGACCCGAACGGTCACGTGCTCGAACTGATGACGGTTCCGCAATGATGCTCGGGATCGCGGTAAACGCCGCCAGCACCGGCATCGGGCGGTGACACGCGCGTGTGCAACGAGTACGGCAATCGCATTCCCTATCAGCGCTATATCGAGGAGTTCAGCCACCTCAAGCTGCCGTTGTCCGTGCAGGGCAACGGGCCGGATCTGACCCCGCGCGATGAGATCCACATCCGCGACACCGCGCCGGTTATTGTCGCCGCTGCCGAGGGCGTCGAGCTGACCGAGCGGGTGTGGGCGCCGCGCGGACCCAACAAGAAGCCGGTGTTCAACTTCCGCTCGGAGAAGCGCAGCTTCGCGAAGAGCCTGCGCTGTCTCATTCCGGCGACACACTTCGTCGAGTTCACGACGCCCGCCGATCCAAAGCAGAAGCGCAAGGACAAATGGCGCTTCACCCTCGCGGGCGCGGAATGGTTTTGCATCGCCGGCATCGTCCGGCCGGATGCGATCGACCAGTCGCCGTGCTTCACCATGCTGACCACGCAACCCGGTCCGGACGTTGCGCCCTATCACGACCGCCAGGTGGTGGTGCTGCGCCCGCCCGACTGGTCGGCGTGGCTCAACCTGAGCCGGCCGGAAGCGGAGTTGCTGCGTCCGCTCGAGCCAGGTGCGCTCGAGGTCAAACAGCAGCGGGCGCCGTAACGGCCGATCGGCGGGCCATGCCTTGAGCGCCCCTTCCAGACCCGCGCGATTTAGCGTTTAGTTGGAACACGGGGCGAAAGGCGAGGGGACCGTAGAGCCAGACAACAACATCGTCTCACGGTCACGGAGGAGGATATGCCTATCAACCACTTTCGGCACGCTGTGCCGGCGCTGCTGCTTTCGGCGATGGCGGCGGGTTCCGTTTGCGGCGCCGGCGCGGCGGAGCCCTATCCGTCGCGCAACATCCGCATTGTCATCCCGGGCGGGCCGGGCACGCCGCCTGATATCGTGCCACGCGTCGTTGCAAACCAAGTTTCCGAAGCCGAAGGCTGGCGGTTTGTGATCGAGAACAAGCCCGGCGCGATCCAGACCCTTGCGGGCAGCGAGGTGCTGAAAAGTCCGCCCGACGGCTATTCGATCTTCGCGCAGGCCATGCCAATCAGTTCGGCGCCGACCATGCTCGCCAACATGCCGTTCAACCTGGTCACCGATTTCCGGCCGGTGGCGAGGCTGTCGGCGTCCTACAACGTGTTGGTCGTCAACCCGTCAGTGCCGGCCAATTCAGTCGCCGAGCTGGTCGCGCTGATCAGGAGTAAACCCGACAAGCTCACATTCTCGTCGGGAGGTGCCGGCACGCCGGCCCATCTCATCGGCGAACTGTTCAAGCTGCAGAACGGCCTGCACGCGACCCACGTGCCCTATCCGACGAATTTCTCGAACGCCATCGCCGATCTGCTCAATGGCACCAACCAATACATGTTCATCACCACCCTGCCGGTGATCGACCTCATCGCAGCAGGCAAGCTGCGCGCGCTCGCGGTGACGGCGCCGAAACGCATCGCGGTGCTGAAAGATGTTCCGACCGTGGTCGAACAGGGGTTTCCGAACCTGATTGTCGAGGAATGGACCGGGCTCGAGGTCGTGAGCGCCACGCCCGACGACATCGTGGTGCGGCTCAACACCGCCATCAACAACGCGCTGACCACGCAGAAGGTCAAGGACGCGTTCGCCAAGATCGGCGCCGAGCCGGTCGGTGGAACGCCGGAGAGCTACGGCGCCTTAGTCAAACAGCAGGTCGAATACTGGGGCAAGGTCGTGAAGGAGGCGGGCATCCGGCCGGAGTAATGGCTGCTCCGATGGCGCTAGCGTGCAGACGGGTCAGGCCAGCGCCTTGGACACCACTTCCGCGGTTTCTTTCGACAATCCGCGAACCGCGGCCACTTGCTCGAGCGCTGCCTTCATCAGCCCTTGGCGCTCAGGCTCAAACCGCTTCCACCGCTCGAAATTGCGCGCCATGCGGGCCGCGATCTGGGGGTTGATCGGGTCGAGTGCGAGGATCTGCTCGCCCATGAAGCCGTACCCTGAGCCGTCGGCGGCGTGGAAATTGACCTGATTGCCGCCGAAGCTGCCGATCAGCGCGTAGACCTTGTTGGGGTTCTGCAGCGTGAACGCCGGGTGCGACGTGAGTTCCCGCACCCGCGCGATCGTGCCGGGAAGGCGGGACAGCGCCTCGGCACTGAGCCACTTGTCCACCACCAGCGGTTCGTCTTGCCACTTCGCGTAGAACTGCTCGAGCGCGGGTTTTCGTTCCGGGCAGTCGCAGTTGGCGAGCGCGGTGAGTGCCGACAGCGCGTCGGTCATGTTGTCGGCCTCGCGCAGTTGCTTGACGGCGAGACGGCGCGCCTCGGGATCGTCCAACTCCATCAGGTAGGCGAGGGCGAGGTTGCGCAGCGCGCGGCGGCCGGCGGATTTGGCGTCCGGGCTGTAGGTCCCGGTGACCTCGCATGCATCATAGGTTTTGCGCAGCGCGGGTTTGAGCCGTTCGGCCAGGAAGCGGCGCATGGCGAGCCGCACCCGATGGACGGCGTCCGGGTCGATCACCGCCAGTTGCTCGGCAATGTAGACTTCGAGCGGCAGCGCCAGCGCCTCGGCGGCGAAGGCCGGGTCGTTGAGCCCGTCAGCCAGGACGCGGCCGAACGCCTCCGCCAGGACGTCGGGAAAGCGCAGCTCGCGCCCCTGCTGATCGTCGGCAATCCCCTGTAACAGCAGTTTTAGCGTCAGGCGCTGTCCGGCCTCCCAGCGGTTGAAGGGATCGCTGTCGTGGCTCAACAGGTGCCGAAGGCCGTCGTCGCTGTAGGGGTAGTTGATGATCACCGGGGCGGAAAAATCGCGCCCGAGGGAGGGGACCGGCGCCTCCGGCACATTGACGAAGCGGAACACCGTCTCCTGCTCGCGCAACGACAGGACACGGCTTCTTCGTTGCGGGCTCGCTTCACCGGCGAGCTGCAGCGGGATGTCGTGGCCGCCGGCGTCAAGCAGCCCGATGGTCAGGGGCATGTGAAACGGCAGCTTCTCCGGACTGTCCGGGGGTGGGCGGACAGCTTTGCGTCACCGTCAGCTCGTAGACGTGCGAGGCGGGGTCGTAGCGGTCGCGCACGTCGAGGCGCGGCGTACCTGACTGCGCGTACCAGCGCTTGAACTGCGTCAGATCGATCGCGCCGGCGTCCTGCATGGCCGCCACGAGCTCGTCGGTCGTGACCGCATGCCCATCGTGACGCTGGAAGTAGAGATCGACGCCCTTGCGAAAATTCTCACCGCCGACCAGCGTGTGCATCATGCGCACGACCTCGGCGCCCTTGCCGTAGACGGTCGAGGTGTAGAAGTTGCTGATCTGCTCGTAGGACGATGGCCGCACCGGATGCGCCATCGGGCCGGCGTCTTCCGGAAACTGCGAGGAGCGCAGCGCACGCACCTTTTGAATGCGCGCCACCGGTTTCGAATACATGTCGCCGGCGTACTGCTCTTCCCGAAAGACGGTCAGCCCTTCCTTGAGCGACAGCTGAAACCAGTCGCGGCATGTGACCCGGTTTCCGGTCCAGTTGTGGAAATACTCGTGCGCGACGGTCCGGTCGATGAAACTGAAATCGAAGTCGGTGGAGATATCGGGCCGGGCCAGCACCAGCTTGGTGTTGAAGACGTTGAGGCCTTTGTTCTCCATGGCGCCGGCGTTGAAATCGCCGACCGCCACCACGTTGTACTGGTCGAGGTCGACCTCCAGCCCATAGGTGTCCTCGTCCCACTTCATCGCCTTCTTGAGGGCTTCGAGCGCAAAGGCGCCCTGGTCGAGCTTGCCGGGCTCCACAAAGAACTGCAGCAAGACTTTCCTGCCGGATCGGGTGACGAAGCTGTCGGAGCTGCGATCGAGGCGGGCGGCCACCACGGCGAACAGATAGGAAGGTTTCGGGAATGGGTCCTGCCAGGTTGCCCAATGGCGTCCATCCGCTTCCTCCCCCTGGGCGATCAGGTTGCCGTTCGCCAGCAGAACCGGATAGCGCTCCCGGTCGGCATGCAGCGTGACCGTGTAGCGCGCCATCACGTCGGGTCGGTCGAGAAACGGCGTGATGCGCCTGAACCCCTCCGCTTCGCACAGGCTGAAGAACCCCGTGTGCGACGTATAGATCCCCATCAGTTTGGTGTTCTTCTTGGGGGCGATGCGGCTGACGGTGGTCAGCTCGAACCTGTCCGGCAGGTTGGGAATGGTCAGATGGCGCGCGTCCACCGTGTACCGGTCGGGGGTGAGGGCAACCCCGTTGAGCGCGACCGATTCAACGATCAGCTCATCGATATCGAGTGCAAGCGGGGCACGCGGATCAGCTGCCGCACCGTTACGTTCGACGACGAGCTTCGCCCGCACCCGGGTGTCGTCTTCGAATAACGAGATATCAAGCTCAACCTCGGGAATGAGGAAGGCCGGGACCGTGTAATCCTTCAGATAGACGGTGGCGGCCGTCGTGCTTTGCATCAAGATCACTCCTCACCCGGCGAAATCTGCGAGGCCGTGGCTCGCCTCGCCAATAATGCGGCTTGCTGTGTGTCGTATTCAAGAAGCCAGCGGCAGCGGCGGTGACACGGATGCTGGCCGTGAGCGTGCCACACTCGCCATCCTCGTCCTGAGGAGCCTCGCGTAGCGAGGCGTCTCGAAGGACGGCCGCAGGCGCTTACGGGCGCTTCGACGTCACTCCGCTTTGATGCCGGTCTCGCGGATGATGCGGGTGTAGTCCTCGACCTGCGTGCGCAGGAACGCGCCGAACGCCGCCCCGCACTGCCCGGCCCGGAACAGCCCTTGCGCGGCGAGCTTCGGCTTGGTCTCGGGCGCATCGAGCGCGGCGAGGAACCAGTCCGAAAGCCGGGCGAGCACATCGCCTTGCGTCTTCGCCGGCGCCACGATGCCGTAGAAGATCTCGGCGTCGTACTTGGTGAGCCCGGTCTCATCGAGCGTCGGCACGTCGGGCAGCGTTGGAACGCGCGCCGGCGACGTGGTCACAAGCCCGCGCAGCGCGCCGGACTGAAGCTGCGCCACCACGGTCGGATAGTCGGCGAACACCGAGGTGACGTGCCCGCCCATCAGCGCGTTGATTGCCGGCGCCGTGCCACCGTAAGGCACGTAGGTCATGGTCACGTTCGCCGCGCGGCGCACCACCTCGAAGGCGACGTGCAAGGCCGAGGCCGGTCCGCCGCTCGCGAGCGACAGGTCACCGGGCTTGGCGCGCGCCGCCGCGAGCATGTCGGCGAGCGTGCGGTAGGGCGCATCCCCCTTGACCACAAGCACCAACGGGGTCGAGGCGAGGTAGCAGACCGGCGCGAAGCTCTTGAGGTCGTAACTGCCCTTGCCGAGCGCCGGGTTGACGGCGAACGAGTTGCCGATCAGCAGCAGCGTGCCGCCGTCCGGGTCGGCGCGCGCGACGAGTTCGGTGCCGACCAGGGTGCCGCCGCCCGGCCGGTTCTCGACCAGCACGGTCACGCTTTGCGCGCGGCCGATCTCGTTCGCCATCAGCCGCGACAGGATGTCGGGCCCGCTGCCCGGCGTATAGGGCACGACGATCTTGATTTGGCTCGGTTGCGCATGCGCGGGAGCCACGGGGAGGGCGCACGCGAGCAGGGCGAGACACGCGAACGCGAAATGCCGCAAAGTTTGCTTCCTCACGAGCTCCTCCCGGGTTTGGTGCGCGCCGATGACGCAATCAATCAGGGAGGTTCGCGGTCATTTCCTTGAGCCAGGCCTCGTCCACACCCGGGCAGCGTCTTGAGCTCGCGCAACGCCTCGGTTTTGCTCTGCTTGCAGCAGTCGATGACGTGCGGATCGTTCCCGTCCGCGGCCTGGCACGCGAATTCCAGCCGAATTCCGTTCGGGTCGATGAAATAGATCCCGTCGAGTCCCGGCATCTGCGGAATCGGGCCGATGTAGGAAATGTTGTTCTTCTTCAATCGCTGCTCGACTTCGCGGAACCGCTCCGGCGTCACGACGAACGAGCAGTGTTGCATGCTGCCGATGGCGTTGCGGTTGGTTGCGGGCTCCTTGCCCTTCGGAATTTCGAAAAACGCGATCGTGCTGTCGTTGCCCATGTCGAAGAAATAATGACGGATCTCCTCGTAGGGCGGATTGCCGCGATTGCCTTTGCCGGTGCCCAATCCCGGCGGGACCTTGAGCGCATGAACCAAGGGCATGCCGAGCACCCGCGTGTAGAACTCGGTGGTCTTCTTGATGTCGTCGGTGCACAGCGCGAGATGATGAACGCCGCGCGCAAACGACGCTCGTTCTTCGAAGACGCGGCTTCGGTGACGCGCGCTTCGTCGACGCATTCTTCTCCAGAGATTTCTGCATGGTACTCCTCCCGCTCAAAGATCGGCCGGTCGCCGGCTCGCGAACTATTCGTCGGTTGCTTAACGTGACCCGGCTGGTTATCCTTTTTAAATAACCCAAAAACTGTCGGGAAGGGAACGATGTCGGTGTTGCACATGTCGCGCGGGGCGTCGCCGCCGCGCTCCTGTTGGCACAAGGCGCCGTCGCGTCGGCGCAGGACACGATTAAGATCGGCGTCATCACCGACCGGGTCGCCAGCGCTAAATTCTACGCCGAGCCGGTGACCCGCGGCGTCGAGTTGGGCGCCAAGCTGCTCAACGACAAGGGCGGCGTGCTCGGCAAGAAGATCCAGCTCATCATCGAGGATGATCAGAACAAGCCGGACGTTTCGGCCGCGAAGGCCCGCAAGCTGGTCGACGACGGCGTTGTTGCGATCATCTCCAATACCGGCTCGCCCGCAACGCAGCAGGCCCAGACCGTCTCGCTCGAGACCAAGACGCTGCACCTGACGCCGGCCAACAGCGCCGATACGCTGACGACGCAGCTCGATAATCCGTATTTTTTCCAGACCGGCCCGCTCGCATCGATCCAGCTCGCGACCTTGATGGCCTACACCAAGTCGCGCGGCATCAAGACGGTCGCGATCGTGCGGGACAACAGCGCGTTGTCGCAGTCGTTTGCGGACTCGTTCAAGCAGGGCCTTGAGAAGGCTGGAATCAAGGTCGCGCTTGAAGAGGTCATTCCGCAGGGCGCGACCTCCGCCGTCGCCAATCTGCAGAAGGTGCGTGCGGAGAAAGTCGATGCGATCCTGCAGGCCGGTGTGCTGGGGCCTGAAATGCTGCAGTTCTTCCGGGCCTATCAGCAACTCGGCATGAAGGAGCCGATCCTCGGCTCATACAATCTCAGCATTCCTGCCTATCTGGTCATGGCGAAGGACCTGATGGACGGCGTGGTGTTCGTCGACGCTTTCGACATCGACAAGCCCGAAGCCAAGGCGTTCACCGACGCCTACGTCAAGGAATACAACGAGCAGCCGAGCAGCCTGCCGGCTTATGGCTGGGATGGCATCCGGTTGATCGCGCAGGCGATGGAAAAGGCCGGGTCGCTCGACAAGGAGAAGCTGCGCGCCGCGATGGCATCGACGACGAATTTCGTCGGCGCGATCGGCGCCAAGGGGACGTCCTGGGGCTTTCGCGACGGCAAGCGCACGGGCTTCGACCCGCAGGGCGCGGTCGTGCGCATTATCAAGGACAACCAGCACGGCCCGGTGGTTTACGCGGGCCAGAAGTAGCGCAGGTTTCGACCGGAATGGAATCAAGCCCTGGGCGCCGTCATGCGCGGGCTCGTCCCGCGCATCCACGCGAAGGCATCAGCAGTTCCTGGTAGAAAGGCGTGGATGGCCGGGACAAGCCCGGCCATGACGCGGAGATCGGGTCGAGCGAGGTGCGCCTCCGCATCCGTCGCTTGCCTGACGGCGAGGGGGCCGATGGAAGATCTGCTGGAGCTGGTCGTCAGCGCCACCGCGTCGGGCTGCATCTACGCACTGGTGGCGCTGGCCTATCTGCTGATCCTGCGGCCGACATCGGTGATCAACTTCGCGGTCGGCGAATGGGCCGCGACCGGCGCGTTCATCGGGGTCGCGATCCTGACGCCGCTGATCTGGCCGAGGCTCGAAGGGCCGTACTGGCTCGCATTGCTCGCGGTGCCCGCCATTCTCGGGGTGCTGGGCTGGCTGGTGGAAGCGCTCACGGTCAGGCCGCTGATCCGGCGCGGCGCCAGCATCACCAGCTCGATCCTGGCGCTCCTCGGCGTGCTCGTCATTTTTCGCGAAAGCCTGACCCTGCTGTTCGGCGCCGACCCGTTGCCGTCGCCGCCGCCGTTCGGATTCAAGCGCGTCGTCCTCGGCCCGTTCGCCGGCGGATCGCAGCAATTTCTCATCATCGGTGTGACGTTCGTGCTGTTCGCCGGGGCGTGGTTGTTCTTCGAACGCACCATCTGGGGGCGTGCATTCGAGGCAGTCGCGCTCAATCGCCGGGCGGCTGCCCTGATGGGCATCAATCTACGACTGGTTACGACGCTGGCGTTTGCGATCGGCGCGATGGTCGCGGGCCTCGCCGGCCTGCTGATGAGCCCGCTCACCTCGGCGCACTACATGATGGGCCTGCCGGTCGCGATCCAGGGCTTCACGGCGCTGGTGATCGGCGGCGTCGGACGGGTGGAGGGCGCGCTGCTCGGCGGGCTGGTGCTTGCGTTCGTCGAACAGCTCGGTGCGCGCTATCTGCCGATCCCGTCCGGGCTGACGCTGGGCTTTCCGTTCCTGCTGTTGATCCTGTTCCTGTTCCTGCGGCCGAGCGGCCTGATCTCACCGCGCGAGGCGCGTTGATGCGCGGAGCACGCAGCGCCCTGGTGTGGCTGGCCGCGATCATCGCCGCCTCGGCACTGGCGTTCTGGCTCGGCGGGTACGCGACCGACGTCTATCGCAAGATGCTGATCTGGGTCGCGCTCGCCCTGAGCTACAATTTCCTGTTCGGCATCGCGGGACAAGTCGCCTTCTCTCACTTCGCTTTCGCCGGCGTGGGCGCCTACGGGGTCGTTATCCTCGCGCACAAGCTCGGGCTGCCGTTCGGCGCCGCGCTGGTCCTGGCGCTGGCGCTGTGCGCCCTGCTGGCGTTCATCGTGGCGCTGCCGTCGACAAGGCTGGAAGGCTTTTATCTTTCGCTGGCGACGCTCGCATTTTCGCAGCTCGTCATTGTCGTCATCAGCGAAGGCGGCGATCTCACCGGCGGGACCGGCGGCATTGCCAATTACCGCTTGCCCAGCGTGTTCGGCTACGTAATCCGCGGTCCCTGGTACACGGTTCTGCTCGTGCTGCTCGTTGCCTTCACGCTGTGGACGCTGCGCAGGCTCGATTACTCCGCGTTCGGGCGCGCCTGTCGCGCGATCCGCGACAACGCGGTCGCCGCCGCCGCGATGGGGGTCGACGTACGGCGGGTCAAGGTTCAGGCGTTCACGCTGACGAGTACGCTCGCGGGACTGGCAGGCGTTGCTTATGCGTATATCGACAACGTCATCAATCCACCGGTATTCGGGATCGAAAACATCTTCCTGCTGCTGTTCATGGTCATCGTCGGCGGCAGCGGCAGCCATATCGGCGCGATCATCGGCGCGGTGTTTCTCTATCTTGCACCATTTGTGCTCGAGCCGATCGTCGGGCACGGGTTTCTGATCGTGTTCGGCGTGCTGGTTGTGCTGACGATCTTGTTTCAGCCGTCCGGCCTTGCCGGGCTTCTCAACCGCCGGCCAGCGAGAGGTGCGACGTGACCGGCAAGGCGCTCATAGCGGTCAGCGGCCTGACCAAGCACTTCGGGGGCCTGACCGCGGTCGAAGATCTCGGGCTTGAACTGTTTCCCGGCGAGATCCTCGCACTGATCGGGCCGAACGGCGCAGGCAAGACCACCACCTTCAATCTCATCGCCGGCGTGTCTCGGCCGACGGCCGGATCGATCGCGCTCGCGGGCGCGCGCATCGACGGCCTGCCGGTGCACCGGATCGCCGCGCTCGGCCTGATGCGGACGTTCCAGCACAACATGCCGTTCGCCGGCATGTCGCTCACCGACAACATCCTGGTCGGCTGCCATACAAACTGCGACGGCAGCCTCTTCGACATCCTGCTCGGACGCCGCCGGTTTCGTGACCAGGAGGCGGCGGCGCGCCGCCGCGCGGCGGAACTCATCGCAGTTCGTCGGCTTGCAGGAGCGGATCGATCACGACGTATCGACGCTGTCGTTCGGCGAGGGCCGGCTGCTCGAACTCGCGCGCGCGTTGGCCGGGGAGCCGCGCGTCATCCTGCTCGATGAGCCGGCAGCCGGCTTGACGCAGCCGGAGATGGCGCGCCTCGGCACGGTGATCCGCGACATCGCGGCGCGCGGCATCGCGGTGCTGCTAATCGAGCACGATATGCATTTTCTGTTTCCGCTTGCGCAGCGGATCGTGGTGCTCAATTTCGGCCGCAAGATCGCGGAGGGAACGCCCGACGCGATTGCCCGTAACCCGCTGGTGATCGAGGCCTATCTCGGTGAAGCGGTAGGCGGCGTGGTGGCGAGGCCCGCGCATGCTTGAAATCACCGACATGACCGGCGGCTATGGCCGCGCCGACGTGCTCGATCATGTCACCTTGTCCGTTGCGCAAGGCGAGGCCGTGGCGCTGCTCGGTCCGAACGGCGCCGGCAAGTCGACCCTGATGGCGGCCGTGACCGCGACCTTGCCGCACCGCGCCGGGACGCTGCGGCTCGCAGGACGCGATCTCAGCGCCGCCGCAAGCCACGAGCTCGTCGCCGCCGGCATGGCGCTGGTGCCGGAAGGCCGGCAGATCTTCACGCCCTTCACGGTGCGCGACAATCTTCGCCTCGGCGCGATCGCGCTATCCGGCCGCGGCAGCCTGTCCGAGCGTCACGACTATGTGCTCGATCTCTTTCCGCGCCTCGCGGAACGCGCGAACCAGCGGGCCGGGACCATGTCCGGCGGCGAACAGCAGATGCTGGCGATCGGACGCGCATTGATGTGCAGGCCGACGCTGCTGCTGCTCGATGAGCCGTTTCTCGGGCTCGCCCCCAAGGTGGTCGAGGAAATCGTCGCCGCGCTGCAAAAGCTGCAACGCGACGGTCTCACCATCCTGCTGGTCGAGCAGAAGCTCGATATCGCGCTCCGGTGCGCCAGCCGTGCCTATGTGATGCTCAAGGGCCGGCTTGTGCTCGAAAGCACCACGCGCGAGCTGTCGCAGCGCACCGACCTGCACGATCTCTACTTCAAGCTGTCCGCGTCCGGCCCGCAGCTGGTCGAAGCTCCGATCTAGAGCCTATTTCGATCGGATCGAATTGCCGGCGCGCCGTCATGCCCGCGCTTGTCGCGGGCATCCACGTCTTTGCGGCCTTGCAACGCAACGAAGACGTGGATGGCCGGGACAAGCCCGGCCATGACGACCTTCGGGGTCGTGCTTCGACATGGATCGGACGCTGCGCGGCTGGGCTGCGCTTTTCCGTGTTGTGTCGCCGCTGCATGAAACTAAGATGGTCGCAACGAACGTTCAGGAGGAAACATGGCCAGCAAGACCGCCACGCCGCCCGTTCTGGGCCTGCATCACGCCGCCTACCGCTGCCGCGATGCGGAGGAAACCCGCCACTTCTATGAAGACATCCTCGGCCTGCCGCTCGTTCATGTGGTCACCGCCGATCATGTGAGCACCGGCAAGAGCACGCCGTTCGCGCATGTGTTCTTCGAACTCGCGGACGGATCGTGCATCGCCTTCTTCGACCTCGGCGACAATGTCGCGGCCGAGCCGTCTCCGAATACGCCGGCATGGGTCAATCACATCGCGTTCAAGGTGCCGTCGATGGAGGCGCTCAATGCGATGAAGACCAGGCTGCAGTCGCACGGCATCGAGGTGCTCGGGATCACCGACCACGAATTCGTCAACTCGATCTATTTCTTCGACCCCAACGGCGTGCGCCTCGAATTCACCACGCAGGTCGTCGGCGATGACGCGATCGAGGGCTACGCGCGCGACGCGCATGGCGCGCTGAAGGCGTGGAACGAGAACAAAGCGCAGCGCACGCGCGAGGCAGCCAAGGCCCACGCCTGACCGGCTGATGAATAAGGCCGAGTGGGATCGCGTTCCGGTCGTCATTACGTTTGCCGAGCGTCTCCGCATGGTGGAGACCTACGGTTTTGCCGGCAGTCAGGGCCAGACCGTGCTCGAGGGCCAGCGTCTGCTGCCGCGTGGCCGGCCCTCGGACACCGTATTCCTGTTCATGCATCCGGCGACGACCCTGAACATGCTGCCGATGCCGGCGGCGCTGGCCGATGCCGGGCTGCACGTGCTGTGCGCCGGCAGTCGCTACGCCAAGAACGACAGCGCGCTGATCATGGAGAAGGTCGCCTACGACCTCGGGCAATATGTTCGCCACGCGCGCGACGTGCTCGGGTATCGCAAGGTGGTTCTGGTCGGCTGGTCGGGCGGCGGCTCGCTGTCGCTGTTCTACCAGGCGCAGGCCGAGCGCCCGAGCATCAAGCAGACGCCGGCCGGCGATCCCTACGACCTGACGCAAGCTGACTTGCAGCCGGCGGACGGCATCGTCTTCATCGCCGCGCATCTCAGCCGCGCCGAGACCCTGACCGAATGGCTCGATCCGTCGGTGCGCGACGAACTCGATCCCGACGCCCGCGATCTCGCGCTCGACATCTACGCGGCCGGCGCGCCCAACAAACCGCCGTATTCGGCCGAATTTGTCCGAACCTTCCGCGCTGCCCAGCTTGCGCGCAACCGCAAGATCACGGCCCGGGTGCGCGAGCTCCTTGACGCCTTCGCGCGCCGCAACGACGGCGAGATGGAGCGCGGCTTCGTGGTTCATCGCACCAACTGCGACGTGCGCTGGCTCGACCCGGCGATTGATCCCAACGGCCGCAAGCCGGGCTGGTGCTTCCTCGGCGACCCGCGCGTTGCAAACTCCGCGCCCGCCGGTCTCGCGCGGTTCTCGACCTTGCGGTCGTGGCTCTCGCAATGGTCCTACGATCATTCGAATGCCAAGGGCAGGGACAACGCCGCCCGCATTACGTCCTGCCCGGTCGTCCAGATCGTCAACGGCGCCGACGACGCGGTCCCCGCGACCCACAATCCCGCGATCCGCGCCGCGCTCGCCACCAAGGACAAGGAATACGTCGAGATCGAAGGCGCGACGCATTACTATCTCGGCCAGCCCGAGCAATTGGCGCAATGCATTGCCACCGTCACCGACTGGAGCCAGCGCAAGGGGCTACTCGACCTAGCGCATGATCCCGAAAAGTGGATGACGTTCGACCCATGGACGCGCCTTATTTCTACATCGTGAAATTCTGGGTCCACCCCGACGGTCTCAAGCCCGTGCTGGACTGGCTCGACCGCGGCCACATGGCCGAGGTGGTGGCGCAGCCGGGATTTCTGTTCGTGCGGCGTGTGAAGCTCGAACAGGCTTCCGATGACGGCTGGAGCGCGTACATGATGATCTACGGGCTTCAATCGCAGGCGGCGTTGCAGCGCTATGTCGACGGTCCGGCGCCGGCGAAGTTCGCGCAGGAGCGCAAGCCGTTCGAACATCACCTGCGCATGGAACGGGTTTTCGGCGCGATCGATGCCGCCATTCCGTGACGCGCCGCGTCCGACCGCATGTGACGTTCGATCCGCGTTTCACATTCTCCTGCGTCATGGCCGGGCTTGTCGGGTCCCCGCGCGCAAGCGCGCGTGGTGCACCGTCCCGGCCATCCACGTATTTGTTGCACGGACGAAAGACGTGGATGCCCGCGACAAGCGCGGGCATGACGACAGAGGGGATCACGCTTCCAAGCAAAGTCATCGAGCTCTAAGTGAAGTTCATGGCCGATAGCATCAATGTGCTCGGGATTTCCGGCAGCCTGCGGGCGAAGTCCTACAACTCCGCGCTGTTGCGGGCGGCCTGCAAGCTCGCGCCCGCCGGCATGACCATCGAGATCGCAAGCATCCGCGACATTCCGCAGTACGACGGCGACGTCGAGGATCGGGGTTTCCCGCCGCCGGTCGTCGCGTTTCGCGAGCAGTTCAGGCGCGCCGACGCGCTGCTGGTCGTGACGCCGGAATACAACTTCTCGATTCCCGGCGTGTTGAAGAACGTGTTCGACTGGCTGTCGCGGCCGCCGGAGCAGACCATCACCAACGGCAAGCCGGTGGCGATCATGGGCGCCGGCGGACGGCTCGGCTCGGCGCGCGCGCAATATCACCTGCGGCAGGTCTTGGGATGCCTCAGCATGCTGCCGGTGCCGCGGCCCGAGGTGTTCGTGCTCAACGCCTGGGAAAAGATCTCCGCCGACGGAACCATCAACGACCCTGCGATCGAAAAGCAGATCGGCGACCTGCTGGCCGCGCTCGCCGAATGGGTCGCGCTGCTGCGGCGCGGCTCGGCGCCACGCTGATCGCGTGTCAGCGCACGTCCTTCCAATTGTTGGCGATGTATCCTTGCGGATCGATGCTCACCAAGGCTTTGCCTGGCACCGCGTTGCGGCCGCTGCAGGACCATTGGTAGATCGTGGCGTGGCCGGTCGCCGCCATCGGGATGACGGTTGCGCCCGGGTTCTCGCGGCACCAGGCGGTCGCTCCCGGCAGCGCGCGCCGCTGATCGGCTTTGTCGCAGACCAGGTTGGCGCCGACCATGCAGCCCATGAGCTTTGGCCCGACGCAGCGCACGAACGCGCGCGCCGAGCGCGCCGGGCTCGAGCGCGAACGCCTTGGCGAGGGGCGCGACCAGATCCGGCGGGACCTTCGCTGGCTTGGCGTGGGCGGGGTTCGGACAATAGGAAGCGGCGGCGGCCGGCTGTGCGGACAGCGCGCCGACAAGCAGACGTGACAAACGCAAGCGCGGCGGTGACTGTACGAAGGCGCATTGAATTGTTCCCGGCTTTCCAACGCATATTAGAGCAAAGTCTCTGAGGTTCGTCATGGCCGGGCTTGTCGGGGTCCCCGCGCGCAAGCGCGCGGGGGTGCCCCGTCCCGGCCATCCACGTTCTTCTTTGGGGATGTGCTGATGCATTCGCGTGGATGCGCGGGACAAGCCCGCGCATGACGCGCCCAATGATGCATTTCCATTCAAAAGGAGCCTGCTCTAGTGTGGTGTCTGGCGCGGGAGGTATTCGGACAATGAGCATACTTCATCAATATTTCGGATTTAGCGGGCGCATCAATCGGGGGAGATTTTGGCTGCTGTCGATCCTGTTGATCGTGTTTTCGATCCTCGCCTGGGTGGTGGCGTTCCTGGTGGCCTTGTTCATTCTCGGCGTGAATGTGACCGACGGTTCGCTGCCGGGCCTCGATCAGCCGGACAAGCTTGTTCGGATGATCCTGGACTACGCGGTGGCCTTCATCGTCCTGTTGGTCGTCGCCATCGCGATCTGGGTTTCCTGGTTCGCGATCGGGGTCAAGCGGCTGCACGATCGCGACAAGAGCGGGTGGTGGATCGTCGTGTTCTACATCTTGCCGTGGATCGTCGGCGGCGCAGCAAACACCGTGGACAAGCAGGGAAACGATACCCTGACACTCATCCTGTCGCTGATCGGGCTGCTGTTGATGCTCTGGGGCATCGTGGTGCTCGGTTTTCTACACGGCACCCGCGGGCCGAACCGCTTTGGCCCCGATCCGCTGCAGCCTTAGGTCGGGCCCGGCGCAGCGGCGCCGCGCGACGGCTGGCTTACTTCGCCGCCGCGAGGCGAGGCCATTCATCCATCTGCACGCGCGCGATCAGACGGTAGCTGCCGTTCTCGGGACGGAAGATCGAGGCTTCGCCTTCCTTCACGTCGAACCAGTCCTTCCCGAGCGCGTCGACGATGTTGGGCTTGTGCGTGACGATGACCGTGTCGGTACCGGCCTTTGGCGCCGCGCCGAGCAGCTTGCGAAACGCCTCGGCGCGCCGGTTGTTCTCGTTCGGCGACACGACAAGTCCGCCTTCGGTGAGATCCGCGGTCTTCTCGATATCGGGAAAGCCCGCGAGCACCGCGGTCTCGTAGGCGCGATTGAACTGGCTGGTATAGACCTTGCCGACCGGAACACCGATCGCTCGCAGGGAGTCGCCGAAGCTCTTGGCCAGCGCCTTGCCCTTGTCGTTGAGGTTGCGCTGTGCGGCGATGTTGTCGGGGTGGTAGGGGTCGGTGTCGGCCTGGTCTGGGAACGTGGCGCCGTGCCGGAGGACGATGATCAACCCGCCGGCCCGCAGCGCGTTTGCAAGGTCCTTGTCGTCCGCAGCCGCCGGGACCGGAGCCGCCAACGAGATCAGCGCCAATGCGCCGCTCGCCAACGCGAGTATGGCGGCCATGCGTCGGGAGAGCGCAAGCATGATCAATCTCCAATCGATGCGAGGATACCTCTATACGCTAGTTGATTGTCGCCCACCTCATCCGGTTGGGGGAGGCGCATCATCAGATCCGTGAAAGGGCGCGGTTTTCATGCAGGATCCGCATTGTCACTCGAGCAGCATTTCGATCGGCTGCGCGGCCGAGGCTGCCTTCGAGATCATGTCCAATGGCCTCAAGCAGGGCCAATGGGCCTTGGGCAGCATGAACCGGCGGGAAGTTGAGCCCGGTATTTTCCATGGCCAGTCGGTTTTCACCGGCAAAGGGCTTTATGTGCGGCTGAACGCGGATCGCGAGCGGCTCCTCGTCGATTACGAGGTCGGCGCCGAGCCGGGAGGCGATGGGGTTCCGGCACATGTCGCGCGTCATCCCCGGCCCCACGCTGAAGATGAGCGCTGACACCTGCGTGGTCACACTGCTGACCTGGCGGCTCGCGACCCAGTCCGACGCCGAGTGGGTTCAGCTATCGACCGTCCATGAGGCCGAGATGTTTCTGATCAAGGGATTGCTGGAGCGCGGGGTGGTCCAGTGAGGATTTATCGGGATGGCGTGCACAGCGGATTGATCCAATCGAGTTCGTCTGCAATTAGTCTCCGCAACTGAAAGTCTCAAAACGCAGGGGTATCGGTCATGTTGCGAAAGTTCATCATCGAAAGAGACATTCCCCAGGTCGGCACGCTCGAACGCGACCAGCTCCGCGACGCGGCAGCAAAGTCGAATACCGTGCTCAGGCAGCTTGGCTCGGACATTCAATGGGTGGAGAGCTACGTGGCCGAGAACAAGACCTTTTGCGTCTATCTCGCCAAGGACGAAGCGATCATCAAAAAGCACGCCGAGATGAGCGGATTTCCCGCCACCAAGGTGACCGAGGTGCGCAAGATGATTGATCCGACGACTGAAAAGGCCGGGTGAAGCGATCACCGGCGCAGCGCCCGCGGCGCCGTGACCAAAAGGGCGCTGCAGGCGAAGCGGCTCACCACCACCAGGGCATGACGCGATACGCAGTGCCGTAGGCGGTCGGGTAGAGCCCATAGCTCCAGGAGGAGAACAAGGGGTAGGGATTGGCATAGCCGCGGCCGTAGTCGTAGTAGCCAGCGCCGTAGTAGGTGGGCGCCAGATAGATGCGGGGGCGGCGAGCCCGCCGATAAACGACGGTTTGGGCCTCGGCTTGGCTGAGGGCTAACCGCACCACGCTCCCGGACGACGACTGAATTGAGACAGGCGCCGCCGTCAGCAACGCGGCTGCAATGGCAATCCCGATGAGGCTGAGCTTTTTCAAAAAGGTCTCCCTGGTGAGCGTGGCGGTTGCGCGCCGATGAAGGCTAGCACACCGGCGCCGCTGGGGCGACGCAGCGGCGCGTGTCCAGGCCCGCGGGCCAGACGCCGCAACCCGCCGGCTACGACTTGATGTAGGCAATTAGCTTGGCGGCGACCGTGGAAGTTGACGCCGCTCTCGCGCAACCGCAACTGGGGCCACCCGGAGCTGATCCAATTCATCGAACAGCTGTCCGAGAAGGCGGCGCGAAACGGCTGGCGCGGACTCCTTATCGGCGACATGTCCCAGCCGCGCGGCGGCCCGCTGCTGGCAGGACATACCAGCCATCAGCTTGGTCTCGACGTCGACATCTGGCTCACGCCCATGCCCGACCACCCGCTCAGGCGCCTGCGAATATAAGTTTGCGGTGAACCGGCCAACTGAAAGCGACGAAGCAAATTAGCTTCATGGAGATTCTTAGAACGTACTTTCCGTTTCTATTTTAAGTGATTCAGGTGGCGCCAATTGTACTAGGTGACCAAAAAAGGGGCGGCCCACGACCGCCCCGAATAAGAGAGTTTGCTTGGGATCTCAACTACACCCCGTCGTGCTTCCGCACGTGTCGCACTTCAGACACGTGCCATTCCGCACCAGGGTGAAATTCCCGCACTCCCCGCACGCCTCGCCCTCGTAGCCCTTGGCGCGCGCTTCGGCGCGTTTCTCGGCCGCCGCCGCCTTGGCGTGCGAGCGTGCGTCGGTCCAGGTGAGCGCCTCGAGCGCCTGCGCCGGCGAGAGCTTCGCCTCCGGCTCGGACTTGAGCGCGGTCGCGGCGCCGGAACTCTCGGCGCGCGGCTGGTTGCCGCCGAACGCCGTGATATTGGTCGCCCCACCCCGGCCCAGGCTTTCCGCGCTGGTGGCCGATCCAGGGGAGGGTGGGGCGGCTCTATCGGTGGCGCGGTCGGCGCCCCCCTGCATCACCACGAGCTTGTCGGTGCGCGAGCGCGTCAGGCCCTTCGACACGTAGTTCGGCGACGAGCGGCCTTCCTCCACGCCCTTGCCGAGCGCATCGAAATTGGTCTCGGTCGGATCGACGTGCGCGAGGTCGAAGCGGGTGAGATAGCTCACCGCCAGCTCGCGGAACACGTAGTCGAGGATCGAGGTCGCGTACTTGATCGAGTCGTTGCCCTGCACCGGGCCGGACGGCTCGAAGCGCGTGAACGTGAACGCGTCGACGTACTCCTCGAGCGGCACGCCATATTGCAAACCAAGCGAGACCGCGATCGCGAAGTTGTTGAGCAAGGAGCGCAGCGCCGCGCCCTCCTTGTGCATGTCGATGAAGATCTCGCCAATGCGTCCGTCGTCGTATTCGCCGGTGCGCAGATAGACCTTGTGGCCGCCGACCACCGCCTTCTGGGTATAGCCCTTGCGGCGGTCGGGCATGCGCTCGCGCTCGCGCAGGATGGTGATGCGCTCGACGATCTTCTCCACCACCCGCTCCGAGAGCGCGGTGGCGCGCGCCGCCATCGGCTTCTCCAGGAAGGACTCGACGTCGTCCTCCTCGTCCTCGTCGGCGATCAGCTGGCTCTGCAGCGGCTGCGAGAGTTTCGAGCCGTCGCGGTAGAGCGCGTTGGCCTTCAGCGCGAGCTTCCACGACAAGAGGTACGCCGCCTTGCAGTCCTCGATCGCGGCGTCGTTCGGCATGTTGATGGTCTTCGAGATCGCGCCCGAGATGAACGGCTGCGCCGCCGCCAGCATGCGGATGTGGCTCTCGACCGAGAGATAGCGCTTGCCGTTGCGCCCGCACGGGTTGGCGCAGTCGAACACCGGATAGTGCTCGGCCTTGAGATGCGGCGCGCCCTCGACCGTCATGGCGCCGCACACGTGCACGTTCGCGGCCTCGATCTCGCGCCTCGAGAACCCGAGATGCGCCAGCATGTCGAAGCCGGGCTTGGCAAGCTCGTCGGCGTCGATGCCGAGCACCTCGCGGCAAAAATCCTCGCCCAGGGTCCACTTGTTGAACGCAAACTTGATGTCGAAGGCGGTCGGCAGCGCCTTCTCGACCTTGGCGATCGCCTCGTCGGTGAAACCCTTGACCTTGAGCGTGGTGTGGTTGATGGCGGGCGCGTTCGAGAGCGTGCCGTGGCCGACCGCGTAGACATCGATCTCGGCGATCTGCGCTTCGCTGTAGCCAAGGACGCGCAGCGCCTCCGGCACCGCCTGGTTGATGATCTTGAAGTAGCCGCCGCCGGCGAGCTTCTTGAACTTCACCAGCGCAAAGTCGGGCTCGATCCCGGTGGTGTCGCAATCCATCACGAGGCCGATGGTGCCGGTCGGCGCCACCACGCTCGCCTGCGCGTTGCGATAGCCGTGCTCCTCGCCGAGCTTGAGCGCCAGGTCCCAGGCGCGCTTGGCGTGCGCGATCAAATCCTGATCGGGGCAGGCAGCGTGCTGCAGCGGCACCGGCGGCATCGCGATCTTCTCATAGCCGGAGCGCTCGCCATAGGCGGCGCGGCGATGGTTGCGCATCACGCGCAGCATCGCCTCGCGATTCTTCTTGTAGCCCGGGAAGGCGCCGAGGATCGCCGCCATCTCGGCCGAGGTCGCGTAGGCGACGCCGGTCATGATCGCGGTCAGCGCGGCGCAGATCGCGCGGCCGGCTTCCGAATCGTAGGCGATGCCGGACGACATCAGCAGCCCGCCGACGTTGGCGTAGCCCAAGCCCAGCGTGCGGTACTCGAACGAGAGCTGCGCGATTTCCTTCGACGGGAACTGCGCCATCATCACCGAGATTTCGAGCACGATCGTCCACAGCCGCACCGCGTGCTCATAGGCCTCGATGTCGAACTTGCGCGAGTTCTTCTCGTGGAACGCGAGCAGGTTCAGCGAGGCGAGATTGCACGCCGTGTCGTCGAGGAACATGTATTCCGAGCACGGATTGGAGGCGCGGATCGGGCCCGAGGCCGGGCAGGTGTGCCAGTCGTTCACCGTGGTGTGGAACTGCAGGCCGGGATCGGCCGAGGCCCAGGCTGCGGTCGCGATCTGATCCCACAGCGCGCGCGCCTTCACGGTCTTGGCGACCTTGCCGTTGGTACGCCAGGTCAGATCCCAGTCGGCGTCGGCTTCCACCGCTTTGAGGAACTCGTCGGTCACCCGCACGGTGTTGTTGGAGTTCTGGCCGGAGACCGTGAGATAGGCTTCCGAATCCCAGTCGGTGTCGTAGATCGGGAACTCGATGTCCTTGTAGCCCTGGCGCGCGAACTGGATCACGCGCTTGATGTAGGCGTCCGGCACGTAGGCCTTGCGGGCGAGCTTGATCTCGCGGCGCAGCGCCGGGTTCTTGTCGGGCGTGAAGCAGTCGTCGCCCGAGCCCTCGCAGTTCACGCAGGCCTTGAGCACCGCGCGCAGGTGTTTCTGGTTGATCTTGGAGCCGGTGACGAGCGCCGCGACCTTCTGCTCCTCCTTCACCTTCCAGTCGATGTACTGCTCGATGTCGGGATGATCGGCATCGACGATCACCATCTTGGCGGCGCGCCGGGTGGTGCCGCCGGATTTGATGGCGCCGGCCGCGCGGTCGCCGATCTTGAGGAAGCTCATCAGGCCGGACGACTTGCCGCCGCCCGAGAGCCGCTCGTTCTCGCCGCGCAGGCGCGAGAAGTTGGTGCCGGTGCCGGAGCCGTACTTGAACAGGCGCGCCTCGCGCACCCACAGATCCATGATCCCGCCGTCGCCGACGAGGTCGTCGTTGATCGACTGGATGAAGCAGGCGTGCGGCTGCGGATGCTCGTAGGCCGACTTCGACTTGGTGAGCTTGCCGGTCGCGAAATCCACGTAGTAGTGGCCCTGGCTCGGCCCGTCGATGCCGTAGGCCCAGAAGAGGCCGGTGTTGAACCATTGCGGCGAGTTCGGCGCGCACATCTGCATCGCCAGCATGTAGCGGTGCTCATCGAAGAACGCGCGCGCGTCCTCTTCCGAATCGAAATAGCCGCCCTTCCAGCCCCAGTAGGTCCAGGTGCCGGCCAGGCGATCGAACACCTGTTGGGCGCCGCGCTCGCCGATCGTGCGCTCCTTCTCGGGCAGCTCCTTGAGCGCGGCTTCGTCGGGCACCGAGCGCCACAGCCACGAGGGGACGGTCTCCTCCTCGACCTTCTTGAGGCGCGCGGGCACGCCGGCCTTGCGGAAATATTTCTGGGCCAGCACGTCGGAAGCGACCTGCGACCAGTGCGCCGGCACCTCGACGTCATCGGCGCGAAACACCACCGAGCCATCCGGATTGCGGATCTCGCTCGTCGCCAAGCGAAACTCGATGCCCGCGTAGGGTGACTGGTCGGTCTTGGTGAAACGTCGCTCGATTCGCATGTCTGCCCCTTCGGCTGCTGCTGGCGTCACGCGACTTGCTCATTAAAGCAGAACTCGCCGACGCAACTTCCACCGCGCAAGCTGTCCGCGTGCGCGCGTTTCCTCGCTCCGTGTCTCGTCTGACGCCCTGAACCCGGCTCCGGGTGAAAGCTCCCGGATGCAGTCTGCGACTAGTTGCCTAAGTCGTTGCCGGACCGGTCGCCTGGGCGCTTCGAGATCTTCGGCCACGAAGATCCCGCCGGGGTTTTACCCCCTGGCCTGAGGCACGCGATTCCACAGCCACATGAGCCATTTGGCCCCTGCGGGAGGGTCTCGCAAGCCTCTTCGGGAAAGGTCCGGCAGAGACTTGATACTCCCCCGCCGCAGGGTTCAAAAGCTAGGACGACTCCGCGGCGCCCGTCAAGGGATAGTGTTGAAATCTGAACGAACCCCTAAATGCTGGGGTTGGGTGGAGAATTCTGGGGACAATTTCGGGGAGGCAAAGCAAGTATCGGATATCGCCGCGAGATTCGGAAGGGGGTGGTGTCGCGGCGCTGTCACGATACCGTCGACAATCCGTCATGGTGTCCACAGGCACGTGCAAAACCGTGGATAGCGTCGCGACCTCGAGACGACATTTTGCGAGTCGCGCGGCTTCGCGTGGACAGCGCCCGCGCTCGCAGCTTTGCCAGTGGCGCATGGCTTGCCACCATGGATGCCTCTCTCTCAATTTGTCATCCATGGGCGCAGGCGAGGGGCAAACGTGCGCGTGCGCAGTGGCTTAGCCATGGATGACAAGGATCAAGCCAAATTGGCATCCATGGAGCAGAAATCATCATCCATGGGGCTTAAGCCATGCGCGACGCGCTCGGCTCGACGCGCGCGACTCGCTGCCGCCGACGTCGCCATCGCGTTGTGGACATCGCGCAATCGCGGTGGCATCAACTGCCCACCATGTCGATCAAGACCTTTGTTTCGCGCATTTTCACGTGGTGGAACGGTCAGACCTTCGGCACTCAGGTCTGGACCGCGCTCTATGGCGAATTCGTCGGCGAGGACGTGCGCGGCAACCGCTATTACCGGACCAAGGGCGGCAAGATCGATCCGTACCTCGGCTTCGATCGGCGCTGGGTGATCTTCAACGGCTACACCGACCCGACGGCGATCGGGGACTGGCACGGCTGGATGCACCATCTCACGGACACCCCGCCGACGCAGGAGACAGTCGTGCTGCGGCCGTGGGAGAAGCCGCACCTGCCGAACCTGACCGGCACGCCGTTCGCCTATCGCCCGCCCGGCTCAACGCTCGCCGAGTTGCGCCGGCCGGAGGCAACAGGCGATTACCACGCTTGGCGGCCGGATCATTGAGTAGGATGGGTTGAGGCGCATTGCGCCGAAACCCATCATTCAAATCCCGACGAGAATTGATGGGTTTCGCTGGCGCTCAACCCATCCTACGGCGGACCCGCCGCAAGCCGAAGGGACGGTGTTTTTCGGCACATTTCGTGACCGCCCCATCCCTCGAATCGCCTTAATCACGCGCTTAACCGGGGGCTGGGGAGTTGGGGTGGAATGCCGATATCTTTCCGTCTGGGACTGCTGACCGTTGCGGGCTTGGCCCTTCTGGCCCAGCCGGCGGCTGCGCAATTCAGCCCGCCACGCCCGCCCGGCAACGTCCCCAACCGCGCGCCCGCTCCACCGCCACCCGCCGTCGCGCCGGGGGGGCCGCCTCCGCTCAACATGCAGGACGCGATGCCGCCCGAGGAGATGGACGAGGACATCGCGCCGCCGCCGGTTCCGACGAGACCGCAAACCGCGACCCGCGGCGGGCTGCCGCCAACCCAGCTGCCAGGACGGCCGGGTACGATCAGTGGCCAGCCGCTGGCGCCGCCGCCGGGCAGCGCCGCCAATGCGCCCGGGACCGGGCCAAGCGTCCCGCCGGTCGGCGAGCCAGGGCCCGCGGGCGCGGGACAGATGAAGCCGCCGCAACCCGCCAGCACCGCGCTGCAGCCGGGCGACGAAGTCGTCGTGGAAATGCCGGCCGTGAAAATTCAGAATCCCGTCGCGGTGTTTGCGGGGCTCGACAAGATCACCGGCCGCATCATCGCGTTCGACGTCAAGCTCAATGAGAAGGTGCAGTTCGGCGCGCTGCAGGTGACGCCGCGGGTCTGCTACACGCGCCCGACCACCGAAGCCGCCAACACCGACGGGTTCATCGACGTCGACGAGGTGACGCTGCAGGGCGAGACCAAGCGCCTGTTCACGGGCTGGATGTTCGCCGCGAGCCCGGGCCTGCATGCGGTCGAGCACCCGATCTACGACGTCTGGCTGACCGGCTGCAAAGGCGGCCAGACCGTGGTTGCCGATACCCAGCCCGCAGCCCCCGGTCCGACCCAGTCGACGCCGCAGGGCGGCGCGCGCGGCCAACAGCCGCCGGCGGGGGGCGCCGCCGCGTCTTCGCCCACGGGAACGCCCAAGCCGTCCGCGCAACAACCGCCACTAGGTGGCGCGTCACCGCCGGCGGGAACGGCACCCAAACCGCAGCGCCAATCGGCCCAGCAACCGGCCGCGCAGGGGCAGGTCGCCCAGCAGCCGGTCGCGCAGGCTCCCGCCGCGCGCCAGCCGCCACAACCACCACCGCCCCCGGCCCAATCACCATTTCAGTTTCAGTGGCCGCCGCGACAATGATGGAAATTTCCGTGCCGTCGAGGCCGGGGCAGTCCCGGCCTTCTTGCTTCTTGGGGGCTGACTCAGCCGACCGCCGGGTCCGCAACCGCAAGCTCAAGCGCGCGCGCGCCCGGGATCGGGCGATCGATCGCGAGCGCGCCGAAATCGGCTTCGCCGATGAGCGCGTCGGCCAGGAGCTTGTGGTACTGCCGGCGCGAGACTTCGGTCGCGCCGAATATTTTCAGGTGGTCGGTCACGAACTGGGTGTCGAGCAGCCGGAAGCGACCGGCCTTCAGCCGCGCGACAAGGTGCACGAGCGCCACCTTGGAGGCGTCGCGCGCGCGGTGGAACATGCTCTCGCCGAAGAACGTCGATCCGAGGCTGACGCCGTAGAGCCCACCGACCAAAGCATCGCCGTCATAGACCTCGACCGTATGGCAGTGACCGATGTCGAAGAGGCCGCGATAGAGCCGGCGGATGCGCGCATTGATCCAGGTGTGCGTGCGCCCGGGCTTGGCCTCGGCGCAGCCCTCGAGCACCGCGTCGAAATCGCGGTTGGCGACGACCGTGAAAGCATCCGTGCGAATCGTGCGCGCGAGCCGCGCCGGCACATGGAAACCTGCGAGCGGAATGATGCCGCGCGCTTCCGGCTCGATCCAGTAGAGCGCCGGATCGTCGGCGCTCTCGGCCATCGGAAAAATCCCGCACGCGTAGGCTTTCAGCAAAACCTCGGGCGTGATCTCGACGACTGCGTGTTCCTTGCTGGCCATAAGATTCGTTCCAGCGTCTTTCGCGCCAACGCCCCTAGAGCATGTCCCGCAAAAGTGGGATCCGGTTTTGCGACACAGCACATGCTCAGACACAACGCGTTCTCAAGGCCGGTATTCACGCCCTGATAACCACGATCTTCGTAAGTTTTCGCAAGACCGCAAACCGAGCATAGAATTGAACCTGTGCCTGCGGAAATGCGACGTAAGCATGGAAGGAGCCTGATCATGGACGCCAGTGTTCAGCCACGGCGCGTATTGGTGGTCGAAGACGAAGCCATCGTACGCCACCTGATCGTCGACGTTCTGATTGAGGACGGGTTCGAGGTGCATGCCGTCGCCAACGCGCGCGATGCCTTGTCGCATCTCGCCGCGCAGTGGCCGGTCGACGTGCTGTTCACCGACGTCGAACTCGAAGGTGATGTCGACGGCGGGCGGTTGGCGGTGCTTGCCCGCAAGCTGCTGCCTGAACTCGCGGTGGTCTATACCTCCGGCAGCGTCGAGCGCATCGAGCAGGTTCCGGATTCGGTGTTCGTGCCCAAGCCGTATGAGCCGGCCAAGATCTGCACGCTGCTCACCAAGGTCACCGAGCGCAGCCGTAAGTCCTATTCGGTCAATCCGCCGCTCGCCAAGAACGTCTCCAGCCAGTGGATATGATAGTTCCCGTCGAGCATATCGCGGTCGCGCACCAGCGCGCGAAACAGCGGTAGGGTGGTCTCGACCCCGTCGATCACGAATTCGTCGAGCGCGCGTTTGAGCCGCATCAGGCATTCGCCGCGCGTCTTGCCGTGCACGATCAACTTGCCGATCAGCGAATTGTAGTAGGGCGGGATCGCGTAGCCCTGATAGGCGGCGGAATTGATGCGCACGCCCATGCCGCCGGGCGGATGGTAGTGCACGATCCGTCCGGGCGAGGGCCGAAACGACACCGGGCTCTCGGCGTTGATCCGGCATTCGATCGCGTGGCCGTGAAATTCGACGTCCTTCTGCTGGATCGCAAGCGCGGCGCCGTCGGCGACCCGGATCTGTTCAAGAATCAGGTCGATGTCGGTGATCATTTCGGTGACCGGGTGCTCGACCTGGATGCGGGTGTTCATCTCGATGAAATAGAAGTGCCCTTCCTCGTACAGAAACTCGACGGTGCCGGCGCCGAGATATTTGATCTCGCGCATTGCGCGCGCCACGATCTCGCCGATCTCTCCGCGCGCCGAGGCATTGAGCGCCGGCGACGGGCTTTCCTCCAAGAGCTTCTGATGGCGGCGCTGCAGCGAACAGTCGCGCTCGCCTAAGTGAATCGCATGCCCGAGGCCGTCGCCCAGCACCTGGATCTCGATGTGGCGCGGGGTGGCGAGATATTTCTCGAGATAGACCGCATCGTCGCCGAAGGCCGCCTTGGCTTCCGCGCGCGCGGTCGCAAGCGCGGTTGCAAGATCAGCCGGTGTTTCGGCGACCTTCATGCCGCGTCCGCCGCCGCCGGCCGCGGCCTTGACCAGCACCGGATAGCCGATGTCGCGCGCGATCGCGATCGCGTCCTGGTCGGATTTGATGCCGCCCTCGGAGCCGGGCACGACCGGAATGCCGAGCTTGGCGGCGGTGCGCTTGGCCTCGATCTTGTCGCCCATCAGGCGGATGTGCTCGGGCTTGGGGCCGATGAAATGGATGCTGTGCTCCGCCAGGATCTCGGCGAAGCGGGCGTTCTCCGAGAGAAACCCGTAGCCGGGATGCACCGCATCGGCGCCGGTGATCTCGCAGGCTGCCAGCAGCGCCGGGACGTTGAGGTAGGATTCCCGCGCCGGCGGCGGGCCGATGCATACGCTCTCGTCGGCGAGCCGAACGTGCATGGCATCGGCATCGGCGGTTGAATGCACGGCCACCGTCTGAACGCCGAGCTCCTTGCAGGCGCGCAGGACGCGCAGCGCAATCTCACCGCGGTTGGCGATCAGGATTTTTTCAAACATCGGCTCTGCGACACAAAGCAGCCATCACTCAATAATCAGCAACGGTTCGCCGAACTCGACCGGCTGCGCATCCTCGAACAGGATCTGCACCACCGTTCCGGAGCGCGGTGCGGGGATTTGATTCATGGTCTTCATCGCCTCGATGACCAGCAACGTTGCGCCGGCTTCGACCGTGCTCCCGACTTCGATGAACGGCTTGGCGCCCGGCTCCGGCGCCCGGTAGGCGGTGCCGACCATGGGCGAGGTGACGACGCCCGGATGCTGCGCCGGATCGACGCCGGCCGGCAGTGAAGCGGCTGCCGTCAACGGCACCGTCGCGGCCGGGTGCGCGGGCTGCGCAGCGTGCTGGCGCGCGACCCGCACGCGCAGGCCGCCCTGCTCGACCTCGATCTCGGTGAGCCCGGTTTCGTCGAGCAACGTGGCGAGCGCGCGCACGACCCGCTGATAGTCGGCGCTGTGCGTGGTTGCGTCGCTTTCCTCGTTCACGATTGCGCCTTCGTCCCGAGCACGGCAGCGAGACCCGTGATGGCAAGGGCATAGCCCTCGATGCCGAAGCCGCAGATCACTGCCTTTGCCACCTTCGACACAAGCGAGACCCGGCGAAACTCCTCGCGCGCGTGGATGTTGGTGATGTGAACTTCGACAACCGGAATTGCCGCGGCCAGGATGGCGTCGAGGATCGCGAGCGACGTGTGCGTGAAGGCGCCCGGATTGATGACGATGCCGGCCGCTTGCTGGCGCGCCTCCTGCAGCCAATCGACGATGTCGCCTTCATGGTTGGATTGCCGGAACGCGATCGCAAATCCATGGCGCTCGGCGCTGGCGCGGCAGAGCGCCTCGACGTCGGCGAGCGTGCTGCGGCCGTAGAGTTCAGGCTCGCGCTGGCCCAGCAAATTGAGATTGGGGCCGTTGATGATGTAGATGGTGCTTACCATGCAATGCGCCGGCCCGCGTCGCGCGGTTTGCCCCCCGGATGACTGTAATTGCCCGACCGCATGCCCGCGGCAACCCCCGCCCGGACTTACGTCCGGCGCAACCGGGCCCCGCCGCGGACCTGCGGCAAAAAGATAAACTAAATTTCCGTGGCTGTCGTTAGCACGAAGCGGTCGTGCAACGTGCCGCTTTCACCTTGCCCTTGAGCGCCTCGAGTCCCACTGCGCCGACCACGACGTCGCTGCCGACCACGTAGCTCGGCGTGCCGTTGAGCCCGAGCTGCTCGGCGAGCTTCATGTTCTCCTCGATCGTGGCCTTCACCTCCGGGCTCGCCATGTCGCGCTCGAGCTTCGCCATGTCGAAACCGGCCTCCTTGGCCGCCGCCAGCGCGCGCGCGCGATCGGCCTGGCCGCGGCCGCTCAGCAGCCGCTGATGGAAATCGAAGTATTTCTTGCCGCTCTTGTCCTGCATGCGTGCCGCGATCGCGACCTGCGCGGCTTCCTGCGAGCCGGGGCCGAGCACCGGAAATTCCTTGAGCACAACGCGCAGCTTGCTGTCGTCCTTCATCAGATCGGTCAAGTCCGTGAGCGCGCGCTTGCAGTAGCCGCAGTTGTAGTCGAAGAACTCGACCAGGGTCACGTCGCCCTGCGCATTGCCGACCACGACCTGCCGGCTGGAATCAAACAGCGTCTGGGCGTTGTTCTTGACCGCGGCCTTGGTCTTTTCCGCTTCGGCGGCGACCTGGCGCTTCTCGAGCTCCGCCATCGCTTCCTGCAGCACCTCCGGGTGCTGGACCAGATATTCGCGGATAATGCTTTGGAGCTCGGTCTTCTGCTGATCGTTGAAACTTTGCGCGTTCACCGCCGCGGGCGCGACCAACATGGTGCATGCGAGGACGGCGGCGATTTGGAGGCTGCGTTTCATCGGACTTTCCTATGCTGGCGATGCCATGGCGTGATCAGTTGCGGTTACAGAGGGCCGCGGGGACCCGGCGGTTTGTAGGCTTCGATATCGTCGGCTTTGACCCAGCCCGGCGCGCCCACCGGGAACCGCGTCTTGGCGCGTTTGGCAAGCTGGCGCGCGGT
The DNA here is from genome assembly GCA_963816775.1 of uncultured Alphaproteobacteria bacterium. Taxonomy (GTDB): domain Bacteria; phylum Pseudomonadota; class Alphaproteobacteria; order Rhizobiales; family Xanthobacteraceae; genus JAFAXD01. The sequence goes on along the minus strand of CAWFLX010000065.1, from coordinate 80,670 downwards.
GCGGAAGTCGCCTTTGGCGAACGCCGCCTGCGCGGAGGCAAGATCCGCCTGCGCGTAGTCGCCCTTGCGTCCGTACGCCATCGCCAACTGGCTGTAGGCGTCCGGGATATCCGGGTCGTGAATGATCGCGCTTTGCAGGTTGCTGATCGCTTCGCCGGCGGCCGCCGGATTGTTGGTCGCGACCAGCGCCTGCGCCAGCATGACCTGCATGAGCGTGGGGTTTGGCGCGATCGAAATCGCGTGACGCAGCGGCGCGATTGCCTCGGCCGGACGCCCGCTCTCGAGCAGGGCCTGACCCTTGAGCTCGTAGAAATACGGGTTGCCGGGCATTGCCGCGATCAAGCCGTCGATCTGTGCCAGGGCACCGCGTATGTTTGCAAAGCGATACGCAGCGATTGCACGCGCATACCGCGCCGGGAGTGACTGGTCGGACTCCGGATAGCGGCGGGCCACGGTGTCGGGACGTTCCAGGTAGCCCTGCAGCTTGGCGCGCATCAAATCGTGGCGCAGCTGCAATTCCGGTGGATCCTTTTTGTCCCAATAGGGGCTGGACTTTGCGATTTCGGTCAGGGCGGCGACACGCTCTTTCGACATCGGGTGCGAGCGCATGTAGGGGCTCATTCCCTGCGATTTGTAGAGCTCGTCGTCGGCGAAGCGCTTGAAGGTCTCATACATTCCCTTGGCGCTCTGCCCGGTCGCAGTCAGGAACTTGACGCCGCCCTTGTCCGCCTGCTCCTCCTGCTGGCGCTGGTAGGACAACAGCGAAAACATCATCGCCGACTGCGGGGCCATCACGGCGGCCATGGCGGCATCACCAGTCCCGGCGCCGCCGCGTGCGCCGGCCACCGCGGCGCCGACGCCGAGCAACATGGCGAGGATCGCGGCGGTCTGGGCGTTGGCAAGTTCGGTGCGCAGTTTCATCAGGTGCCCGCCGGCGATATGTCCGGTTTCGTGCGCCAGCACGCCGATGATCTGATTGGGCGTCTTTGAATCCACCAGCGCGCCCGCGTTGACGAAAATGTGCTTGGCGTCCATCACGAACGCGTTGAACGCGCGATCGTTGATGATGACCGGGTGGATGTTCTGATGCGACAGGCCTGCGGCGCGCAGGATCGGCGCCGTGTAGTCGCTCAGCAGTTGCTCGGTTTCGGCGTCGCGGATGACCGGCAGGCTGCCCTCCTGGGCACGCACCGGGACGCTCGCGAGCGTCACCGCCACCGCGGTCAATGCGGCAACCGCCCGGGATGCTGGCGCCAGGCGCCGCTGGCTGCTAGGTCTCTCGTCGATCATCGCAGATGATATTCCCCACCGCTTCCAGGCCCCACCACCAATACGCGCCTCGGCTGCGACACGGGGGAAACTAGGGTTGTGGCCGGGCGTGGTCAACTTAGCCGGTTTGACAAATGCAGAGCGCTCACAAATGCGGCAATTGCGGCAACAGCGCGGCGGTAGCACGTTGATGCTCGACAACGCCAAACGGCTGGTTGTGGCCTCCGCCCGCAGCGATGTCCCGCCGTTCATGGTCATGGACGTGATGGCGGCTGCCGCGCGCCTGGAAGAGCAGGGCGCTCACGTCATCCACATGGAGGTTGGCCAACCGGCTGCGGGCGCGCCCGCGAGCGCAATTGTGGCTGCCCGCGCGGCGCTCGACGGGCGGATCGCGTACACGGAAGCGCTCGGTATCCCGTCGCTGCGGGCGCGCATCGCCCGTCACTATGCCGAAACCCACGGGATTGAGGTCGATCCGGCGCGAATCATCGTCACGACCGGGTCGTCGGCGGCGTTCATCCTGGCTTTCCTGGCCCTGTTCGAGCCGGGGGATCGCGTTGCCATGGCGGTGCCGGGCTATCCGCCGTCGCGCCACACTGCGACGGCGCTCGGCTGTGAGGTGGTGCCGATCGAGACATCAGCCGCGACGCGCTGGGCACTGACCGGCGACGCCTTGTTGGCCGCTCATCGCGCAACGCCGCTCAAGGGCGTTCTGGTCGCGAGCCCGGCGAACCCGACCGGTACCATGATGACCGCAGCCGCATTGGCCGACCTCATGCGCGCCGCGGAGGATGCCGGCATTCGATTCATTTCAGACGAGATCTATCATGGTCTCGACTATGCGTTCCCGGCCGAGACCGCGGCGCGGCTCTCGCCCAACGCCACCATCATCAACTCGTTCTCCAAATACTTCTGCATGACCGGCTGGCGGGTCGGGTGGATGGTCGCGCCCAAGCCGCTGGTGCGCTCAATCGACCGGTTGCAGCAGAACCTCGCGATCTCGGTGCCGACGTTGTCGCAGATCGCCGCGCAGGCGGCGTTCGATGGGCGCGCCGAAATGGAAGCCGTCAAGCACGGGTATGAGGAAAACCGCCGGATTCTAACCGAAGGATTGCCGGGCGCGGGCCTCGAGAAATTCCTGCCGGTCGACGGCGCCTTCTATCTCTATGCCGATGTGTCGCGGTTTACGAACGACAGTTTCGATTTCGCCAAGCGGATGCTGGAAGAGGCGGCCGTAGCCGCCACGCCGGGCGTCGATTTCGATCCGTTCCATGGCCGCAATTTCCTGCGCTTCTGTTACGCGGGCTCGGCGGCCGAGATGCAGGAAGCGGTGGAGCGGATCGGCAATTGGTTGCGGCGCGGCTAGTACCCCGGGCCCGATGTTCACAGTTTGATGCTGATCGCGGTGCGGCCGTCCTCAGCGGCGAAACTCGTGAGCCACTGCTTGGGATCGGCGAGCCGTTCGCGATAGGGCCGTGCTTCGCTGCCGAAATTCAAATTAGTGGTGATAAGGATCCCGCGCGGGCGCAACAACGAACGCACGTCCTTGAGATTGCGCAGCGTCGGATCAAATCCATCAAAGAAACCGATGTCGTAGCCCGGCTCGAGCGTCGGCAAAATCTTGTCGAACGCGCCCTCGTGCAGCACAACGCGGTCCGCGAACCCTGCGGCCTCGATGTTGCCGCGCGCGAGCCGCACGTGTTCCGGGTCAAAATCGATCGTATCGATACGTGCCTCGGGTGCCCCGTGCGCGAACCAACAGGCCGTGTAGCCGAGCGCGGTTCCCAATTCGAGAATGCGCTGCGCGCGCGCTGCTCCGGCAATCACGCCGAGCAGTGAGCCGTCGAAGAACGGGTAGCAGCCGCACCCGTGCCGGCGCAGGTGCGCCAGCGTGCCGGCGCGCACGGCGGCGAAAGGATCGTTGTTTGAACGCGGGGCCGCCATCGACGACTGTTGTTCCGATCCAGTGCCTCAATTGATTTTGATGTCGGCTGCTTTGATCACCGGCGTCCAGCGCGCGATGTCGGCGTCGACGCGCGCGCGAAACTCCGGAGATGTCGTCGGGATCGGCGTCATCAACTGGGTCGCGAGCTTTTCGCGGATTGCCGGTGCGGTGATCGCGGCGGCGAAAGCGTTGCGGATTTGCGCGAGCACCGGCGCGGGTGTTTGGACGGGTGCGATCAGCCCCATCCAGGCATCGGCCTGGACGTCAATTCCCTGTTCCTTGAGGGTCGGGATGCCGGGCAGCAGCGGGTCGCGCTCGCCCGTCGAAATTGCCAGAATCTTGATCTGACCGGAACCAAGCTGCGGGGTGACGGCGATCGCCGGCAGGCACGCCATCTGTACATCGCCGCGCATCAGGGCGGTCACAGCCTGCGGTGAACTCGGATAGGGGACGTGGACCATTTGCGTCCCGCTCTTGAGCGCGATTGCTTCCATGGCGAGGTGCGACAACGAACCGTTGCCGATGGAGCCAAAATTGTATTTGCCGGGGTTGCGTTTGAGCAGCGCAACGAGCTCGCCAACGTTGTCCACCTTGAGCGCCGTATTGACGGCGAGCGCGCTCGGTTGCGTTGCCAGCATTGTGATGAACGCGAGGTCCTTGCCGGGATCGTAGGGAAGCTTGCCAAACAGCAGCGTGTTGATCGCAAGCGGGCCGCCGATACTGATGCCGAGGGTGTAACCGTCGGGCTCCGCCTTGGCGACCGCGTCAGTCCCGAGATTGCCGCTCGCGCCCGGCTTGTTCTCAACGACAAACGGTTGGCCAAGCTTCGCTTGCAACTCGTCAGCCAGAAGCCGCGCCACGATATCGGGCGTCGCGCCGGCGGCGAAGGGCACGATTAGTTTGACACTTCTGGTGGGCCAGTCTTGTGCGAGTGCCGGCACGGCTGCAAACAACGCCAGGATTGCGGCTACGATCGTTCGTTTCATTCCTGATCTTTCGTTTTTGCGATCCGCTTTTCTGGCGGGCCGAAGGCGCGGCGTCAACTCCGGACCGAGGCAATCTTGCTATTGCGGCCTACATCGCTTCTACTCCGCGGCGTCAGGACAAGGACTTTTCATGGGTCTCGCTATTCTCATACTCGGCCTTGTCGTGTTTCTCGGCGTCCATGTATTGACTTCGCTGAGGGACCGGCGCGCCAAGCTGGTTGAACGGCTTGGGGTCGGACCCTACAAAGCGCTCTATTCGGTCCTCGCGATTATCGGCTTTGTGTTGATCGTGGTCGGGTTCGGTCGATATCGTGCGACCGGCTGGGTCGACATCTGGTATCCGCCGTCCTGGATACGCCAAGTGGCGGCCGTTTTGGTTTGGCCGGCATTCATATTCGTCGTCGCGGCCTATATCCGGGGCGACATTGCGCGCAAACTCAAGCATCCGATGCTGGTCGGCATCAAGTTGTGGGCCGTCGCGCATTTGATGGCGAATGGCGATCTCGGCTCGATCATCCTGTTTGGATCAGTACTCGCCTGGGCGGTCTACGATCGCATTTCGCTTAAGCATCGTAGTGACCCCGGCGCCCCTCCGATACCGTATGGGGGACGCCAAAATGATATCATTGCCGCGGTGGTCGGAACCATTATCTATCTGGCGTTCGGGCTTGTGTTTCACCCGCTTTGGATTGGGGTACCAGTGTTCGGTTCAATGGCGTGGTGAGTTCGTCTGTTTCAAGTCCCTCAATTCGGATCGGGGCAGAAGATGTCTATTCAGCCGGACCAGAAGAGATTGAGCGCGCCCGATATTCGCGCCCGCAAAGGTGGCGCGCCGATCGTGTCGCTCACCTCCTATCACGCTCACACCGCGGCATTGCTCGACAAACATTGCGATCTCATTCTGGTCGGCGACTCGCTCGGCATGGTGATGCACGGGCTTGAGACCACCATTCCGGTTACGCTCGACATGATGATTCTGCAGGGCCGGGCGGTGATGCGCGGCAGCCGCCGCGCCCTGGTCGTGGTCGATATGCCGTTTGGTTCCTACGAAGCATCGCGCGAGCAGGCTTTCATGTCGGCGGCGCGTGTCATGAAGGAGACCGGCTGCGGAGCGATCAAGCTGGAAGGCGGCCGACGCATGGCGGACACGATCGCATTTCTGGTCGAACGCGGAATTCCGGTGATGGGTCACGTCGGCCTGACCCCGCAATCGATCAATGCGTTGGGCGGATTTCGCACCCAAGGCCGCGATCCGTCCGATTGGCGGCCGATCGAGGAGGACGCGGGCGCCGTCGCCGACGCAGGAGCCTTTTCCGTGGTGCTGGAAGCGATCGCCGAGCCCCTGGCCGCGAAGATCACGCGCGAGATCGCGATTCCCACCATCGGGATTGGCGCCAGCGCGGCCTGCGACGGGCAGATTCTCGTGCTTGAAGACATGCTCGGCTTGTCGCCGCGGGTGCCGAAGTTCGTCAAGCGCTATGGTGATCTCGGGCCGGCGATCGACCGCGCGGTCGCGGACTATGCGGCGGAGGTACGGGAGCGCCGCTTCCCGGCCGCCGACAACGTGTACGCCATCAAGCCAAAACGGGCGACCGCTCCCTAAGCCCGGTCATAGAGCCCGGACGTGCCGGAATCTCAACCGGGCGCAAAGAGTCTTTAACCAGACGCGTAAAAACGTCGCAGTGTCATAGAGTTATCTAGTGGAGGCCGGGCGGCTTTGCCACGCGCTCGCCACATCGCTAGGCTAGCAGGCAAGCCGGGCCGTGGGGTGCGGCGCCGGGGTGGGGTCGATGTCCGACATTTTCCAAGAAGTTGATGAAGCCGTCCGGCGCGAGAAGCTGGAAAAGCTATGGAAGCGCTACGGCAATTTCGTGATCGCGGCGGCGGTCGTGGTCCTGCTCGCGGTCGGCGGCTGGCGCGGCTATCAGTGGTGGGATGCCAAGCAAGCCGCGCAAGCGGGCGCAGCTTTCGATGCCGCGGCTGAACTCGCCGATCAGGGCAAGACCGAGGATGCAGAGGCGGCGTTCGCACGCCTCGCCGGCCAAGGCACGGCCGGATATCGAGTCCTGGCGCGGCTGCGCGCAGCCGCGATCGTTGGGCAACGCGATCCGAAGGCGGGGGTTGCGGCCTATGATGCGATCGCCAATGACGCCTCGGTCGGACCGGTGTTTCGGCAGCTCGCGGGCGTACGGGCGGCCATCCTTCTGGTCGACGGCGCGCCGCTGTCTGAGATCACGCGCAGGCTGGAGCCGTTGGCGCAACCCGACAGCACCTTCCGCCACACCGCGCGTGAGGTTCTCGCGCTCGCGGCTTGGAAGGCGGGCGACACGCCGGCGGCGAAAAAATGGTTCGACACGATCGCCGGCGACGTCGATACGCCGCAAAGCATGCGCGGGCGCGTCGACGTTCTCATGACGCTCTCGGGCGCCGCTGACAAAAGCTAAGCCGATGCATATCACCCGCATAGCGTTGTTGACAGTGCTGGTCGCGACCGGCTTTTCGCTTGGCGCGTGCGACAGCCTCGACAACCTCACCAACTTGCTCGACACCAAGAAAAAACTGGCGGGCGATCGCAAGCCGGTGTTTCCGGAAGGTACCCCGGGAGTCTCGATGGGCGTGCCGCCGGAAATGATGAAGGGCTATCAGGAGAAGCAACAACAAGAGGCGCAGCAGCAACCCGGGCAGGGTGCGCAGCCACCGTCGGATCAAAAATCGGCCGAGAAGTCTGAAGCAGCCCAATCGAACGAAGCAGAAAAGCCCAAGCCGAAAAAGGTCGTCAGGCCGAAACCACCGCCTGCCGCGAGTACGACGACGCAAGCCCCAACGCCACAGGGTCAATCGACGCAAACCGCGGCGTGGCCCGCGCAGCCTGCGCAAGCCCAGAGTCAGCCCGCCGCGCAATCGCCGGCACCCTGGCCAAGCCAGCCTCAGCAGCAGCAACAACAGCAACAACCACCGGCCTGGCCGTCTCGCTGAACGCGCGTGTAGGACAGTGTGGCGGATTTGACGTTCCTACAAGCATTGCCGCGAGTCCCTTTTTTAGAAACGCCAAATCCAAGCCACACTGGAATCGCTAGCGGCCATGAGCTTTACCGTCGCCATCGTCGGTCGGCCGAATGTTGGTAAGTCGACTCTGTTCAATCGGCTGGTTGGAAGGCGTCTGGCTTTGGTCGACGACACCCCCGGTGTCACCCGCGACCGGCGCGAAGCGGAAGGCCAACTCGGTGATCTGACATTTCGGGTGATCGATACAGCCGGCTTCGAAGAAGCCGGCCCGCAAACCTTATCTGGTCGAATGCGGGCGCAAACCGAGGCGGCGCTCGCGGGCGCGGATGCGGTGCTGTTTCTCATCGACGCGCGTGCAGGTCTGCTGCCGGCTGACCGCGCATTCGCTGATCTCGTGCGCAGGGCCGGCAAGCCCGCGATCCTCGTTGCCAACAAGAGCGAGGGCAGGGCCGGAGATGCGGGTGCCTATGAGGCTTACGGCCTCGGCCTCGGCGAGCCGGTCGCACTTTCAGCCGAGCATGGCGAGGGCTTGGCCGATCTCTATGCGGCCCTGCGAGCCGCGCTGCCTGATCAGACCGCGGCTGCGGAAACCGGCGAGCCGCCGCGGGCACCCGCGACCGAGCGGCCGATCCGCGTCGCGGTGGTCGGGCGTCCGAACGTCGGCAAGTCCACCCTCATCAACCGATTGCTGGGGGAAGAACGGCTGCTGACCGGTCCGGAAGCCGGCACTACGCGCGACGCGATTGCAGTCGATCTCGCCTGGGAGGGCCGCTCGTTTCAGATCTACGACACCGCCGGCATGCGCCGGCGCGCGCGCATCGAGGACAAGCTCGAGAAGCTCTCCGTCGCCGACGCGCTCGAGGCGATCCGCTTCGCCGAGGTTGTCGTCGTGTTGATGGATGCCCAGGCCGCATTCGAGGAGCAGGACCTTCGTCTCGCCGATCTGGTCGAGCGTGAAGGCCGGGCACTCGTCATCGGGATCAACAAATGCGACCTCGCGGATGACCCGAACGCGATCCGCAAGCTGCGCGCGGACGCCGATCACCGGCTGCCCCAGGTGACGGGCATGCCAGTCGTAGCGCTGTCCGCGCTGACGGGTCAGGGGCTCGCCCGGCTGATGCAGGCGATCAACGAGGCTCATGCGGTTTGGAATAAGCGGGTGCCGACCAATGCGCTCAACCGGTGGCTTGATCGGGCACTGGCTGCGCATCCGCCGCCGGCAGTTTCGGGACGGCGTCTCAAGCTCAATTACATGACCCAGCCGAAGGCCCGACCGCCCAGCTTTGTGATTTTCTGCACCCGCGCCGACGCCGTGCCGGAGGCCTACCAGCGTTACCTCATCAACGGCCTGCGCGACGAGTTCCGCCTGCCCGGAACGCCGATCCGTCTGACGCTGCGAGAGAAGGCCAACCCGTACGCGGGACGCGCAGCGAGAAGGCGATGACCGAAACCGCACTCGCGCCACCGCGCCAAGCTGCATTCGTCTTTATTCTGGTGACGGTACTGCTCGACATGCTCGCGCTCGGCATGATCGTGCCGATCCTGCCCCGTCTGGTGATCGACTTCGTTGACGGCAACCACGCGCTCGCCGCCGATGTGTATGGCTGGTTCGGCTCGGTCTGGGCGCTCATGCAGTTCCTGTTCTCGCCGGTACAGGGCTCGCTGTCGGATCGGTTCGGGCGGCGGCCAGTGATTCTGGCGTCCAACATCGGCCTGGGGCTCGATTACATTCTGATGGCGTTAGCGCCGTCGCTTGTCTGGCTGTTCGTGGGACGAGTGATCTCCGGCATGACCGCGGCCAGCTTCTCGGTGGCCAATGCCTACATCGCCGATGTGACTCCACCGGAACTGCGCGCCGCCCGCTACGGCATGATCGGCGCCGCGTTCGGCGCCGGCTTTATCATCGGGCCGGCGCTCGGCGGACTTCTTGGCAGCGACGATCCGCGGCTGCCGTTCTGGGTTGCGGCCGGTTTCAGCTTGGTCAACGCGGCTTATGGCGTGTTCGTGCTGCCGGAATCCCTGCCGCTCTCAAAACGGGCACCCTTCTCATGGCGTCGCGCCAATCCGCTCGGATCACTCACCCTGTTGCGCTCGCATCGCGAGCTATTCGGCCTGGCGTCGGCGAGCTTTCTCAACAGCCTGGCGCACGCGGCGCTGCCGAGCGTCACGGTGCTCTATATGACGTTCCGCTATGGCTGGGACGCGCGCATGATCGGTTTCTCCATGACATTCATCGGTGCGTGCGCGCTCGTGGTGCAGGGGGGACTGATTGGCCGCTTCGTCGCGCATTTTGGCGATCGCGCTGCCTTGATCACGGGGCTCGCGTTCGGGGTCGCGGGTTTTGCAGCCTTCGGGCTCGCCTGGACCGGCACGCTGTTCTGGATTGGAATTCCGATCCTCGCACTCTGGGGACTCGGCGGCGCTGCGATCCAAGCCCTCATGACCAAGCGGGTATCGGCTCACGAGCAGGGCCAGCTGCAAGGCGCCAACGCGAGCCTGATGGGTATCGCCAACATGATAGGTCCGATCTTCTTCACGGTGACCTACGCGCGCGCGATTACAAGTTCGTTTGGACCATGGCTGTCCGGTGCGCCATTCCTGCTAGCGGCGGCCTTTCTGACCGCGGCCATGATTATCGGCGCCCGGGTGACGGAATCGCGGTGACGCGCGGCAATCGCGTGGTGCGACTTACCCCGGTCGCCGGAATTCAAACAGTTTGCGGGCGGGGAAATCGTAATATTTGCCGGTCTCGGTCATGCTCGGCAGGCAGAGTTCAACGATGTGCTCCGCCACCTTGTCTGGCTTCTCCACATTGGTCATGTCGAGCCCGGGTCGCGCCGTTGCGAGCATACGGGTGCGGACCTGGCCGGGCGCGATCACATTGACCCGCACGTTGGTCGAAGCGGTTTCGGCCGCGAACGTGCGCGCCAGCACCTCGATCGCCGCCTTGGAGACCGCATAAGGTCCCCAATAGGCCAGCCCAAGTGACGCGATTGCCGACGACACATACACGACACGTCCAGCTGCCGACTTCCGCAGCAAGTCCGCAAAGGCCCGGGTGAGCCGATAGTTGGCCGTAATATTGATTGCGACCACATCGTCCCATTCGTGCGGCGGCACGTGGTCGAGCGGCGAAAGAGGCCCCAAGATGCCTGCGTTGGCAACCAGCACATCGAGCCGGCCATAGCGCTGGCCCACCGCGCCGGCGAGCCGGTCGATCCCGGCAGAATCTTTCAAGTCGAGCGGCACCAAAGTGGCGGTACTGCCGACCGCCCGGATGGCATCATCGAGCTCTTCGAGTCCGCCGACCGTGCGCGCCACCGCGACAATGTGCGCGCCGGCCTTGGCGAGGGCGAGCGCTGTCGCATGCCCGATGCCGCGCGAAGCCCCAGTAACAAGGGCGACGCGATCGGCAAGCGGCTTTGCTTCGGCTGTCATGAAGGCTCTCGACCTTGAGTGCCCGGCAAGGCGGGCGCCGTGCGTTCACGGCTCCTCAACACGAGTGTCCCGATTCCGAAGTTCGCTTTATCTTGCGGCACCCTCTGTAGCGAACTTCGGAATCAAAGGGACACTCGCAAATATACGATTCTAGTGTGGTTTTGGATTTGAAGTTCCTATGACGAGAGTGCCGCAAGAATGATAGGAACTTCAAATCCACCACACTAGCGATGCGGGACGGTCAAGCCAGTGCCCCGTTTCCGAAGTTCGTGATACATCGCGGCACCCTCTGACACGAACTTCGGAAACCAAGGGGCACTGGCAAATATTCGATTCTAATGCCGCTTATCGATTTGAAGTTCCTGAACGAGCTAGCGGCAGGGGATGCAGGAACTTCAAATCGGCGGCACTAGCTCAGCTCGCCTCGGCCAGCAGCGAGAGCTGCCGCGGCAACGCCTCTTGCCCCATGCGGTCCGTAAGCGGCGTCGGATACTCGCCGGTGAAGCAATGGTCGGTGAACTGCGGCCGCGCCGGGTCGCGACGCGCTTCGCCCATGGCGCGGTAGAGGCCGTCCACCGACAGAAACGCGAGCGAATCCGCGTCGATCAGCCGCCGCATGCCTTCAAGGTCATGCACGGCGGCGAGCAGCTTGTCGCGTTCGGGCGTGTCGATCCCGTAATAGTCGGGGTGGGTGATCGGCGGGGAGGCAATGCGGAAGTGCACCTCCTTGGCGCCGGCTTCGCGCATCATGCGCACGATCTTGACCGAGGTCGTGCCGCGCACCAGCGAGTCGTCGATCAGCACGATGCGCTTGCCGGCAATGACTGCGCGATTGGCGTTGTGCTTCATGCGCACGCCCAGTTCGCGGATCGACTGCGTCGGCTGGATGAAGGTGCGCCCAACGTAATGGTTGCGGATGATCCCGAGCTCATAAGGGATGCCGGCCGCCTGCGCGTACCCGAGCGCGGCCGGCACACCGGAATCCGGCACCGGTACCACCACTTCGGCATCTGCCGGCGCTTCAAGCGCCAGCTCGCGGCCGACGTTTTTGCGGATTTCATAAACGCTACGTCCGCCGACGACCGAGTCGGGACGCGCGAAGTAGATATATTCGAAGATGCACGGCCGCGGCGGGAGTGGGGGAAACGGCTTGTGGTTCTGCCAGCCTTCGTCGGAATAGACAACGATCTCGCCATTCTCGACGTCGCGCACGTAGCGAGCGCCGATGATATCGAGCGCGCAGGTCTCCGACGTGAAAATCGGGCAACCGTCGAGCTCGCCAATCACCAGCGGCCGGATACCGAGCGGATCACGAGCGCCAATCAACTTCTTGTTGGTGAGTGAAACGAGCGAATAGGAGCCTTCCAGCTGGCGCAAACCTTCGATGAATTTGTCGATGAACCGCGCGCGACGCGAGCGTGCGACCAGATGCAGGATCACCTCGGTGTCGGTCGTCGACTGCATGATCGCGCCTTCGCCGACCAGTTGCCGGCGGAGCGTGAGCCCATTAGTCAGATTGCCGTTGTGGCCGACCGCGAAGCCGCCGCTGTTGAGTTCGGCAAATAGCGGCTGCACGTTGCGCAGAATGGTGGCGCCGGTCGTCGAGTAGCGCACATGGCCGACCGCCGCCATGCCGGGCAGGTGGTCGATCACATCGCGACGAGAGAACGTATCGCCGACCAGGCCGAGGCGGCGTTCGGAATGGAAGCGCTTGCCGTCGTAGGTGACGATACCGGCCGCTTCCTGGCCGCGATGTTGCAGCGCGTGCAACCCGAGCGCGGTGATGGCGGCCGCGTCCGGGTGGCCGAAGATGCCGAAGACGCCGCATTCTTCGCGCAGCCGATCGCCGTCGAGTTCGTCGGTCAGCAGTTCCTCGTCGGCATCACTCATCAACTACCTTTTGGTATCGATCAGCTGGCGCATGCTGGCCCGATCGGTGCGGTCATAGCCTGTGGCCTCGGAGCGCGACGTGCCCGAACCGGCGTCTGTACGCTGGTCCGGCGGCGCGTCCGCAGGTGCCTCCTCGTCGCCGGGGCCGCCCTTCGGTCCCTTCTTGAAGGCCTTCGAGATATATTTATCCACGTCCTCCGGCAAAAGGGACATCAGCCAGGAACCTGTCGCCTGCAGGACCACCCGCGATTTGGCGTTGGCGACCCAGCTCGGCTGTTGCTTCGCCGGCACCAGCCAGTCGAAGAACACGAATGCAACCACGACAATGATGAGCCCGCGTGCGAGCCCGAACAGGAAGCCGAGCGTGCGGTCAAGCGCCCCAATGCGGCTGTCGAGGATCTTGTCGGAAATGCGCACGGTGAAGATCGATACGATGATCAGCGTGCCAAGGAAGACGCCGGCCGCCGTAACAGCGGACGCGACGATGTCGCTGTTGAAATATTGCTGTGCGTAGGGCTTGAGCTTGGCGAACGCCCACAGCGTCGCTGCTGCCGCCGCCACCCAGCCGGCGATCGACAGCACCTCGCGCATGAACCCGCGGATCAGCGCGAGCAGCCCCGAAATGAGCATCACGCCGAGCAGGATAACGTCGAGCAGCGTGATCGGCATCGGCACCGTGTCTGATCTGGAGCTCACGTTTGCGTTCGACCAACGCCGAATCGATAGCGCTTGGGTAGCTAACTCACCCTAATATTCCGTCACCGGCAAGCACGCCTGTGGGCAGGTAATCCTTGCAGTGACGGCATGCCCGTGGCGCTCGATACGGCGTTTGCCGGTTGGCCCCGCGTTCGGCGGGTCCAAGCGGCCCCGTGTATAGCCTCGACCCGGCGGGCCGTCACCCGTCTTGATGGCGCAATTTCGTTACCCGGCGATCGCGATCGACGCTTTGAGCGGCAACCTCGGCAACGAGGCTGGCCAGCGATCCAACCGCAGTCACGGACAGTGTGGCGTCGGGGGTATCGGAACGCGCGCTCTCCGGGACAACGGCACGCGTAAAGCCGAGCTTGCGCGCTTCCCTCAGCCGGATGGCGGCCTGCGGAACCGGCCGTACCACGCCCGAAAGCGAAACTTCGCCGAAGTACACAGCATCGGCGGGCAAAGCCGCATTGGCGAGCGAGGAGACGAGGGCGGCGGCCACCGCAAGGTCGGCAGCCGGCTCAATGATGCGCAGGCCACCCGCCACGTTGAGGTAAACGTCGTGGCTGGAAAGGCGCACACCGCAGTGCGCCTCCAGGACCGCGATCACCATGGAGAGACGATTTGCATCCCACCCAACCACCGCGCGGCGTGGGGTTCCAAGCGAAGTTGGCGCAACCAGCGCCTGAACTTCAACAAGCAGCGGGCGCGAGCCTTCGACCCCGGCAAACACCGCGGTCCCAGGCGTGCCGCGATCGCGCTCCGACAAGAAAAGCTCGGATGGGTTGGCGACCTCGTGCAACCCGGCGCCGGTCATTTCGAATACGCCGATCTCGTCGGTCGGACCAAACCGGTTCTTGACCGCGCGCAGAATGCGGAACTGATGCGCACCGTCACCTTCGAACGAGAGTACCGCGTCGACCATGTGCTCGACCACGCGGGGCCCCGCGATTTGACCATCCTTGGTGACATGGCCGACCAGAATGACCGCCGCACCGGACCGCTTGGCAAAGCGGATCAGCGCCTGGGCACTGCCGCGTACCTGCGTGACCGTGCCGGGTGCGGAGTCGACCGTGTCGGTCCACATGGTCTGGATCGAGTCGACAATCGCCAGCCGCGGCGTTTTGCCGTGCCCGAGCGTCGCGACGATGTCCTCGACGCTGGTCTCGGCCGCGAGCTCGACCGGCGCGTCGGACAGGCCCAACCGATCTGCCCGCAGACGCACCTGCGCGACCGACTCTTCGCCGGAAATGTAGACGGCGCGTTCGCCTGTACGCGCGAGCGCCGCGGCAGCCTGGATGAGGAGCGTCGATTTACCGATGCCCGGATCGCCGCCGACCAGTAGTGCCGAACCGCGCACGAACCCGCCGCCGGTGACGCGATCGAGTTCGGCGATACCTGAGGATAAGCGCGGGGCCTCGTGAGCGTGGCCCGCGAGCTGTTCGAGTGCGAATACACGTCCTTTTCGTCCGGGGCGCCCGGGGCCGATCGATGGCGACTGGGAACGCGCGCTCTCCTCGCTGATCGTGTTCCACTCGCCGCACGACTCGCACTTGCCCTGCCAACGGCCGTAGACGGCGCCGCAGTTCTGGCAGACGAACGTCGGGGCGTTACGCGCCATTGGATGGACAGTGGGCTTTGAGTCAGTGCTTCCACACACGGTGGAAACGGTGACCTAATCGTGTCAGCACATCGTAGTTGATCGTGCGGGCCCAGCCGGCCATCTCGTCGACGCCGATGCCCTCGCCAAGCAACGTGACCCAGTCACCGCGATGCACGTCCTTGGTCAACTCGGTGATGTCGATCGCCAGCAGATCCATCGACACCCGCCCGATGATCGGGCAGCGCCTGCCCTGCACCACAGCTTCCCCGCCGCGCCGCGCGTCCGATGAGCCGATCGGCCGGGAATATCCGTCCGCATAGCCAATCGATACGATCGCGATGCGCGACACGCGCTTGGCAGTCCAGGTCGCGCCATACCCGACGGTCGAGCCTTCGGGTACGATGCGCGCTTGCAGCATCCGCGCTCTGAGCTCGACCACAGGGCGCATCGGATTGACGTTGGCGACCGTCGGGTTCGCGCCGTAGAGCGCAATACCGGGCCGTACCAAATCGAAGTGCGCTGACGAATCCAGGAAAATTCCGGCTGAATTGGCAAGCGACGCCGGAACGCCGCGAAACATGATCCGAATCTCCTGGAAGTCGCGAATCTGTTTCTGGTTCAGCGGGTGGCGAGGTTCATCCGCACAGGCGAGGTGGCTCATGACGAGCGCAATGCCATGGTTGGGCAGCGACCGCACGCGGCCGGCGAGCGAGGCGGCCTCTTCGATCGGAAGGCCGAGGCGGTTCATGCCGGTGTCGAAATGCAATGCGGCGCCGCCGTGCCAGGAGTGGACGGTGCGAAACGCGTCCCACTCGGTCAGTTCACCGAGATTGCCGATCACCGGACGCGCATCGATCTCGGCAAAGCAATGGGCGCTGCCCGGTGCAATGCCATTGAGGACGTAGATGACCGCGTTCGGGGCCGCCGCGCGCACGCGGCGCGCTTCCGCGATGTGGGCGACGAAGAATGTGTTGCACCCGGCGGCCGCGAGGCTGGACGTGATCGGCTCGATACCGCAGCCATAAGCGTCGGCCTTCACCACCGCCGCGCAATCGGCGGGCGCGGCCCGGCTAGCCAGCGTTCGCCAGTTCTGCGCCACCGCCGTGCAATCGATCGTGAGGTCGGCCCCTACTTCCGCGGCCGGCAGGGTTTCGCCCGCCACAAAGGGTGGCGGAGGCGGGGCGCGCTCCGCCTCAGCCTCGGGCCGAGTAGCCGGCGCGTCGCCGTCCGGGGTTGGCGGCTCGATCGCCGCGACCGGCAACTCGACTTCGCCCCGGGGCTGCGCCGTTGCTACCGATTTGGGCTTTTGGACCCTGACTTTGCGTCTGCCAAACAGCATGAATGCCTGCGGCCGGAATCACGTTGGGAATTCAATATCGATGTCTTTAGGCATGGCGACAAGCGCCCCGGAAGACCTTACCGCGGCCCGGGGAGCTGGTCGTTCTCGGCGAGATCGGCGAAGCGCGTCACATCGGCCTTGAATTGCAGCGGGACGGTACCGGTTGGTCCGTGGCGCTGCTTGCCGATGATGACCTCGGCCTTGCCGTGGACTTCTTCCATTTCCGCCTGCCACTTGAAGTGTTCTTCAGTTCCGGCGCGCGGTTCGCGATTGCGCAAGTAATATTCTTCGCGAAACACAAACATCACGACGTCGGCGTCCTGCTCGATTGAGCCCAACTCGCGCAAATCCGAGAGTTGCGGTCGCTTGTCCTCGCGGTTCTCGACCTGACGCGACAACTGCGAGAGAGCGACGATCGGGATGCTGAGTTCCTTGGCCAGCGCCTTGAGGCTGGTCGTGATTTCGGTGACTTCCTGAACGCGGCCTTCGGCTGCCCGCCGCGTTGACCCCTGGAGCAGTTGAATATAGTCGACAACGAGCAGATCGAGGCCGCGTTGACGCTTGAGTCGACGCGCACGCGCGGCGAGCTGCGCAATGGACAGGCCGCCGGTTTCGTCGATGTAGAGCGGGAGCGCTTCGATCTCGCGTGCGGTTTCGACGATACGGTCGAAGTCGCTGGGGTCTATCTCGCCGCGCCGTATGCGATACGACGGAATTTCCGTCTGCTCGGAAACGATGCGAGTGGCGAGCTGCTCAGCCGACATTTCGAGGGAGAAAAACCCGACAATGCCGCCGTTGATCGTCGCGGTGCGCCCGTCGGCCTGGACATCCCCACGCCACGCGCGCGCGACGTTGTAGGCAATGTTGGTCGCGAGCGCCGTCTTGCCCATACCTGGACGCCCGGCCACGATGACGAGGTCGGATTTCTGCAGCCCGCCCATCATGCGGTCGAGGTCTTTGAGGCTGGTCGCGATCCCGGACAGCTTACCGTCGCGCTGGTAGGCATGTGCCGCCATGTCGACAGCGGTGGTGAGCGCTTGCGCGAAGCGCTGGAAGCCGCCGTCGTACTTCCCGGTCTCGGCAATTTCATAGAGCTTGCGCTCCGCATCTTCGATCTGGGCAGCCGGGGCAAGGTCCACCGGCGCGTCGTATGCGACGTTGACCATGTCCTCGCCGATAACGATCAGATCGCGGCGGATCGCGAGGTCGTAGATGGTACGACCGTAATCCTCCGCATTGATCACCGTCGTCGCTTCAGCGGCCAGCCGCGCGAGATATTGACTGGCGTTGAGACCGGCGATGTCGAGGTCGGCGGGCAGGAACGTCTTGAGGGTAACCGGGCTTGCGACCTTGCCCTGGCGCACAAGGCTGCCGGCCAATTCATAGATCTTCTGATGCAGCGCCTCGAAAAAATGCTGCGGCGCTAGAAAATCGGAAACCCGATAGAACGCCTCGTTATTGACCAGGACCGCGCCCAACAGCGCTTGCTCCACCTCGATGTTGTGCGGCGCGGCCCGAAACCGGGTGGTATCAGGCAGCGTCTTGCGTGCGACTGATTCGATGGCCATAGCGCTCCGGCAGTTTCATAGCAGTTTTCTTGTACGCAGGCGGTTCTTGAGCAACCGTCGACTACGCCGTACGCGCACGCCACTGATCACGCTCTTACATCGGCCGCAGATGCCGCGGGTACTAAGTTTGCATTTGTCCCCGCTTATCACCGGACGGCGCTAAGACGTGCGATCGAGTCTTGACGAACGGCGACTTGCTAATCGCGTTACTCGCCGGCGAGCCGCAGCGGCGGATGGACCTTCGTCTCGAGCCCGCGCAGTCGCTCCTCTTCGTCGGCGATGTAGCCGCGGGTGATCGGCACGATTCCCTGACGCTTGGTCAGCTGGATCTGGAAAACCATCAGGTTCTGCTGGCGGAACGACATTTCGGCGCCGGCCAAGTAGAACTCCCACATCCGAACGAAGCGTGGATCATAAAGCCGCTCCGCGTCCTCGCGATGTGCGATGAAACGCTCGCGCCACGCTTTGAGCGTTTCGGCATAATGCAGGCGCAAGATCTCGATATCCGTGACCAATAATCCCGAGCGTTCGATCGCCGGAAGCACCTCGGAGAGTGACGGGATATAGCCGCCCGGGAAAATGTATTTCGATATCCACGGGTTGGTGCTGCTGGGGCCCTCCGAACGACCGATCGAATGCAGCACCATGGCGCCGTCATTCGTGAGCAATTGCGCGCTTTTACGGAAGAATGCATCGTAATAACCGACGCCGACGTGCTCGAACATGCCGACCGATACAATTCGGTCGTAGCGCGCGACGACATCGCGGTAATCCTGCATCCGGAATTCGACCGCGGCGTCGAGCCCCTGCTCACTGGCCCGCCGGCGGGCGATTTCGAGCTGTTCGTGCGACAGCGTTATCCCGGTAACGCGAGCGCCCGCGACCTCCGCGAGGTAAAGCGCAAGCCCTCCCCAGCCGCAACCGATGTCGAGGACGCGTTTACCGGGCTCACGCAGCTGCAGCTTGGCCGCCAGGTGACGCTTTTTGGCGAGCTGAGCGTCATCGAGCGTCGCGTTCGGCGTTTCGAAATAGGCGCAGCTATATTGCCGATCGGAATCGAGAAAGAGCGAATAGAGCCGCGCATCGAGATCGTAATGGTGGGCCACGTTGCGGCGCGCGCGCTTGCGCGGGTTGTGCTGCTGAAGCCGGCGCCAATGCTGGCGCGCGCGCGCGCGTGGTCGCGCCCACCCCGGGCCTTTGTTCATGGGGTCCTGGCCGAGGATCAATTCAAAAAAGTCTGCGATCGAGCCCTGGTCGACCACAAACGTGCCGTCCATGTAGGCTTCGCCAAGCTTAAGCTCGGGGTTGAGGAGGATCGCGCGCTCAACGCGGGGAGATGTAAAGCGCACCGCAACCGGCGTGCCGGTACGGTCGCCGACCGCAAAGGCGGTACCCCGCGACGTCGTGACCTTTAGGTGACCGCGTTTGACAAGCGATCGGAAAGCCCAACGTAGAAATCGTGCCATCGGCGACCTCCTGGCGCCTGACTACACAACCGACCTAACGGCAAATCCTGCAAGACGTTGCGACGCTTTGCAAGATTACGGCGGCACTTCGCCGTATTCTGTCCGCAATCACCGGAAAATTAGACCGAAACCGCCGATGGCAGCAACGCGAGCAGTGCGCGGCTCTGCCGCGTGGCGGGCATGAACAATTGGGTCAAAATCCGACCTAGAAATGGGTTAAGGATACGGTTTCCGTTCCGGTTCGGCGGTTTTGGCAACACGGCGGGTGACAATGGCGTTATTTTCGCAGGCACGTTTCCCGATCCGATCCTGGCGTTGGCTGTCGCTGGGAGCCGTGATTGCGCTGCCCGGCATTGCCCTGGCTCAAACGGACTACAGTGCCGGCAAAACGCCGCAACAGTTGTTTGCCGGCGATTGCTCCGCGTGTCACCAGTCGCCGCAGGGGCTTGCCAGGGGTCGCGACGCGAGCACGCTGACGGGTTTTCTGCGCGATCATTACACCACCAAGGTTGAATGGGCCGGGGTGCTTGCGAATTATCTCGTCGGCGTTGGCGGGACCAGGCCGCGCCCGCCGCAGCAGCCCGCGGCAGGCGCTTCGACGACGCGCGCCCCACAGCCCCCAGCGGGCATCCCTGGCGGAACGGAGGAGGCCATCGCCGCCCCAAGCAATGAGGCGAAGCCTCCGGCCGCAGCGGGCGCGCGTGACCGCGCCAAGCCGGGAGATGCCCGCAGCGCCAAGGGCAAGCTCACGCCGGTCGAAAGCGAACGCGACACCGCAAAAGCCAACGCGGATAGTCTGCAAAGCAAGCTGCGCAACTACGCCACCGTCGGCGAAGAAGCTAAGTCGGCTGGTCCCGACGGTGCCGCAGCCCCCACGCTGCGGCCGTCGGCGGATGCGGTGCGGTCCGGAGAGCCGGGCGCGAGCCCGGTCGGCGGCGGCGCCCCCGTCCCGCCGACCGGACGGGCTCCCGCCACCGGCACACCGGCCAACGAGCGGCCGACCGGCAGTCCGCCGGGTTAGCCGAAGCGAACTGGCTACTTGCGCTCGGCCTTGGGCTCTTCTTCGGCGCCGTCCTCGGCCAGCTGCTCCTGATCCTCGGGCTTCTCGAAGAATGCAGCGGCCGCTTGGGCAGCCGCTTCGGCCTCTTCGGCGGCTTCGCGGCTCAGCGTGATGTCCTCGCCGCGCGCCAGGCGTTCAGCCTCATCGGCGCTGCGCGCGACGCTGATCTTGATCGTGACTTCGACTTCGGGATGCAGAGCAAGGGGGACGACATGCAGCCCGATCGACTTGATCGGCGCATTGAGCATGATCTGGCTGCGGTTCACCGTAAAGCCGCCATCGGTTAGGAGGGCAGCGACGTCGCGCGCCGACACCGAGCCGTAGAGCTGCCCGGTTTCCGAGGCTTGCCGCAGCACGACGAAATTCTGTCCGTCCAATTTGCCGGCAATACCGCGTGCCTCGCTCTGCTGCTCGAGATTGCGTGTTTCGAGCTGCGCCTTCATGCCCTCGAACTTGGCCCGGTTGTCTTTGGTGGCGCGTAGCGCCTTGCCTTTTGGCAGCAGGAAGTTGCGGGCAAAGCCGTCCTTGACGCGCACGACGTCCCCCATCTGGCCAAGCTTGGCCACACGTTCCAGCAAGATCACTTCCATGACTTTGAATTCTCCCTCGATAGTTGGTCCGTTATTCGCGAACGACCGGCGGTCGGTGGCTTGCCAACCGTCCGCGCAAGTCAAAAACGAAATCGATGAGGGCCAACGCCGCCAGCGCCAGCACCGGCCAGTGCAGAACGCGCAACAGCGCAAAAACAGGCAACACTGCGTACAACGCCGCCAGCATGCCGGCGCGGCCAGGCCGTCCGCGCGTCATCATATGCACGACTGCAAGCCCCACCACGGCGTGCGCGATCAAGAGCGCAGAGCCGACAACGCCCGCCGCCAAGCCAAACATCCCGCCGGCATATGAGACGACAACAGCTGCAATCAGCAGGGCCGGCGCGACGGATGGCAGCCGCATCGCCGGCAAATCCGGCCATGGCCTTCGTAAGCGTCCGGAGACGTCCAGGACGCGGCCGGCGAGCCAGAGATTGAGCAGATTAAGGACGGTACCTAGCGCTGCAGCAGCCGATGGCATGACGTCGACCAGGAAATCGATGAAGCGAGTCGAATCCCCGATTCGCGCGCCGCCGGTTGACGCGTCGATTTCGCCCTGCAGAGCCGTCACAAACAAAGCGCGTAAGCTGGCTCGAAAGGTTTCCAGGTCCCATCCGTAGAACGGGATGACCGCAAGCATGACCAAGGCGCCGAGCAACGCCGACCAAAGCACCAGCGCGCCGGCTGGATACCAAATAAGGCCGCCGCTTGTAGGATCGGGGCGTGCGAGCAACGACAAATAGCCGAGCCACCACGCCGGAGCGCCGACCCCGATGACGAACGGCACGAGAACCGACTGGACCGAGCTTGTGTCGGACACCACGACGAGCGCGACGGCGGCGACAGCGACCGCAAACGAGCCCGCCCAGTGGCTCCAGCCGATCGCGGCGATCAGGATCGGCAACGGGGCCATGATCATCAGCAACGGCGCAAGCGCGGCACCGGACGCCGGTGTTGCAAAAAGCAACGCGGCAGCGATGCCGGACCCGATACCAATCAAGAGATTCTGCACTATCATCAGCTGTCCCGCGCTGCGCACCGCCACTGATCGCCTCGAGGAACGACCAGCTTGCCGTGGAAGCGGTTAGAGGCGCAGACCGGCGCCCCAACCATCGGCCCCGGACTCTACGTTCGGAGCCTCTTGAATTCTGACACAGCGACTTGGTTGTCGCGGTTCGAGGCGCGTCGCCACACGAATTGTCGACGCGCCTCGTCCGCCATCCTAGCGGATCACATAGGGCAGCAGTCCGAGAAAGCGCGCGCGTTTGATGGCGCGCGCAAGCTCGCGCTGCTTCTTTGCCGACACCGCCGTGATGCGGCTCGGCACGACCTTGCCGCGCTCGGAGATGTAGCGCTGCAGAAGCTTTACGTCCTTGTAGTCGATCTTGGGTGCATTGGAGCCCGAGAACGGACAGCTCTTGCGGCGGCGAAAGAACGGGCGGCGCGCGCCGGCGCCTGATTGCATGAAGCTCATGCCACCTCCTCCGCCGTCTCGATACCATCATCATCGCGTCCGCGACCGTCTCGGTCGCGGCGACGATCGCCGCGCCGGTCGTCTGCGCGCCGGTCGTCTCCACGTCTGTCATCGCGCCGCTCGTCGCGCTCGCGGTCGCGATCGACCTTGCGCATCATCGCGGACGGTCCTTCTTCGAGTTCGTCCACCCGAACGGTCATGAAACGCAGCACGTCTTCGTTGATGCGCTCCTGACGCTCGATCTCGGCGACGGCCGCTGGCGGCGCGTCGAGATTGAGCAGCGTAAAATGTGCCTTGCGGTTCTTGCGCATCCGAAACGTCAGGGATTTGACCCCCCAATATTCCGCCTTGGCGACCTTGCCGCCCAGCCCTTCAACAATACCCTTGAGCTGGGTGGTCAAATCCTCGACCTGCTGCGCCGACAGGTCTTGGCGAGCAATATAGACGTGTTCGTATAGCGGCATCGGAATGCCTCTCCTCTGTCGAACTCGTCCGGCGCCAAGCCCCTCGTGCCTTTCGGAAAGGCTCGAAAGCTTTGAAGGCGGGAACACGGGACGCCGGACCATGCGGTCCTGCCGCCTTGCGGACGGCCGTCCGTTCAGCTCCCGGCCGGGATCGAGCGGAAGCGGCGGTTATAGGGATTTTGCGGTCGAATGCAAGGAAGGATTCGCCTTTAAACTGCATCAAAAAGGCGTTCTGCGGTGGACGTTTACGGCGGTTCCTTGGCACCAGGTTCCAGGAGTTCGCCAAAGCCAGGTTCCAGGAGCTCGCCAAAGCCAAGGGATTTGCGTCGTTGTCGCAGGCGCTCCCTTCGCGGGTCCACGGTCCCCGCGCGGCCTTTGCTTGACAGTTTCCGGGTGTCGGTGTCTCTCCGGCGCGTTTTCGCGAAGGAGACCCAATGGCGACCGCGTTTGTTTTCCCCGGCCAGGGCAGCCAGGCAGTTGGGATGGGCTTGGCGCTTGCGAACGCATTTCCGGTCGCGCGCCGCACATTCGAGGAAATTGATGACGCGCTGTCAGACAAACTCAGCCGCATCATGTGGGAAGGGCCGGCGGAGTCCCTGACGCTGACGCAGAATGCTCAGCCGGCGCTGCTCGCGGTCTCGATTGCGACGCTGCGAGCACTTGAGGCCGAAGCCGGAATAGATCTCGCGCGGGACGCAACATTTGTGGCTGGACATTCGCTCGGAGAGTATTCGGCGTTGGCCGCCGCCGGAGTGTTCAAATTCGCCGATGCGGCGCGCTTGGTGCGCCTGCGCGGGCGCGCGATGCAGGAGGCGGTACCGGTGGGCGTCGGTGCGATGGCGGCCTTGCTTGGGCTGGAGTTCGACGTCGCCGCCGTGATCGCGAGCGAAGCAGCGCAGGGCCAGGTTTGCGAGGCGGCCAACGATAATGGCGGCGGTCAGGTCGTCATCTCCGGCGACAAGGCAGCCGTCGAACGAGCGGTGGAGATTGCAAGATCACGCGGCGCCAAACGAGCAATGATGTTGCCCGTCTCCGCGCCGTTCCACTGCAAGCTCATGCAGCCTGCAGCCGACGTGATGGCGCGAGCGCTCGCCGACGTGGTGGTGAAGGCGCCGGTTGTGCCGGTGATTGCCAACGTGCTTGCGGCGCCGCTCACGGAACCAGTGGAAATCCTGCGCCGCTTGGTCGAGCAGATCACGGATACCGTGCGCTGGCGCGAGTCGGTCGCCTTCATGGCCGCGCACGGAACCACGGCATTCTATGAACTCGGCTCCGGCAAAGTGCTGAGCGGGCTGATCAAGCGGATTGCCGACGGCGTCGACACGCTCGCGGTCGGAACGCCGCAGGATTTGGAGGCGTTCAAGCTCGCGTTCGTTGCAGCAAGGAAATTCTGAGGCCAAATGAGGCGGTTAAGCGCGGACGGCGTACGCTGGCAAAGCCATTTGAAGTGTGATAACCGAACCCCGGGGCTGGACGCCGAAGGCCGGGGCAGTTGCAATTCGCCTTCGGGTGGAACACAAACCAGCTGTGTGAATAACCACGACGGGCGCCGCGCCGCAGCGACGAGCCGCGAGTTCGGCTAGGCCAATTCGAAGCGCACGAGGTTTGAAAGATGAGTGACATTGGCGAGCGGGTAAAGAAGATCGTCGTGGAGCACCTCGGGGTCGAGCCCGACAAGGTGATTGAGAGCGCGAGCTTCATCGACGACCTCGGCGCCGACAGCCTCGATACAGTTGAGCTGGTGATGGCGTTCGAAGAAGAGTTCGGGTGTGAGATCCCGGACGATGCGGCGGAAACGATTCTGACTGTTGGTGACGCCGTCAAATTCCTCGAAAAGAACGCCAAGAGTTGACGATCGTGAGCCGGTGGGCACAGTGAGCGCGGACGTCATCGTCGCGGCCCATCGCGGATCGAGAGACATCAAAAAGTTTGTAGCATTGTTGCATTGGTGCGCGCGATTGCAGGCAACGCCGTGCGTGTGCATGACGCTTTGCGATCGCCGATGGCGCGGCTACATGTGGTAGCCAATGCCGTTCCGTCGCGTCCCGCACGCGACGATGCAACGGGAACCGGCCGCGTGGGCCGGGCGGAAGGCCAAGAATGAGACGCGTGGTCGTAACCGGATTGGGGATCCTGACGCCGCTCGGCTGCGGTGTCGAAGCGACGTGGAAGCGGTTGCTCGCGGGCGAAAGCGGTGCGCGTAAGATCGACCACTTCGACGTCTCCGATATTCCTTGCAAAATCGCGATGCAAATTCCGCGCGGTGACGGCTCCAACGGCAGTTTCAATCCGGATCAATGGATGCAGCCGAAGGAGCAGCGCAAGGTCGACGATTTCATTGTGTTTGCCATGTGCGCGGCGCGCCAAGCGCTCGACGACGCTGGCTGGCACCCGCAATCCTACGACGACCAAACCCGTACCGGCGTGATGATCGGCTCTGGCATCGGCGGCATCGGCGGCATTGCCGACGCGACGCTGTTGTTGAAGGAGCGGGGCGCACGCCGTATGTCGCCGTTCTTCATTCCGGGCCGGCTGATCAACCTCGCGTCCGGCTACGTATCGATCGAGTTCGGGCTGAAGGGTCCCAACCATGCGGTTGTCACCGCTTGCTCGACTGGCGCGCATGCGATCGGAGACGCGGCGCGGCTGATCGCGCTCGAAGACGCCGACGTCATGGTTGCCGGCGGCACCGAATTGCCGGTTCATCGCGTCAGCATGGTCGGTTTTACGGCCTGCCGTGCGTTGTCTACCGGTTTCAACGATACGCCCACGCGCGCATCACGACCCTATGATCGCGCCCGCGACGGCTTTGTAATGGGCGAGGGGGCCGGCATTGTTGTGCTTGAGGAACTCGAACACGCCAAAGCCCGCGGGGCAAATATCTACGCCGAGATCGTCGGATACGGGCTTTCTGGTGACGCTTATCATATTACGGCTCCCGCTGAAGACGGAGACGGGGCCTATCGCTGCATGATGGCTGCGATCAAGCGTGCCGGCATCTCACCAACCGAGATCGACTATATCAACGCGCACGGCACCTCGACCCAGGTAGGCGACGAGATCGAGCTTGGTGCCGTTGAGCGTGCAGTCGGCAATGCGGCGGGACGCATCTCCATGTCGTCGACCAAATCGTCTGTCGGGCACCTGCTGGGCGCCGCCGGCGCCGTCGAGACGATTTTCTCGATCCTGGCGATTCGCGATCAGGTGGCCCCGCCGACGATCAACCTCGATAACCCGTCAGTCGAGACGCCGATCGATCTGGTACCGCACCACGCGCGCAAACGTGAGATCAACGTGGTGCTGTCCAACTCCTTCGGGTTCGGGGGCACCAATGCGTCCCTGATCGTCCGCCGCCTCGCCGCTTGAGGGAAAATCGGACCGGAGCCTGGTTTCCTCTCGTCCCGCCACGCATCCCGAATAACTTTCGCCGGCAACGCCACTCGTGTAACCTGATCTGCGCATGGGCGGGCTCGCCCTTGTGGTGATCTGGTACAAGGTCCCTGCGAGAGTGTCCCGGTTCCCCAAGTTCGCTACGCTTACGGTACCGGCTGCCGCGAATTTCGGATGGACACAAGCAAGCCTATGATTCTAAAATAGTTTTGGATTTGAAGTTCCTGATGCGAGAATGTCGCAAGGGGGTCACTGGAACCTCAAAATCCACGGCACGAGTGGTGGGCAACTTTCCAAACAGGTGAGAATGCCAGCTGTTTGGTCCGTGCTGCCAGGAGGGTTCGTCGATGCTATGGCGCCGCAAAAGCGATGCAACCGAAGAAAACTCGCTCGCCAAGCCGGCCGATCGGGTTCCGGAGTCCGATACCGGTGAGCTGAAGATCAAGCCGCAGGCAGGGCCCGATCGCGTTCGGGGTGCGCCCCGGAGTCCGCGTGCCGCGCTTCAGCCGGAACGCGTGGTGATGCCGACACGCCACTCTCGGCGCGCCCACCATCCCGTGGTAACGGCCGGTAGTGCGGTGTTCACGCTCCTGATCATCATAGCGCTCGCCATTGGCGGTGGATGGTTGGTGATCAAGAATAGGCTCGCGGCGCCGGGCCCATTGCAGGACGACAAGACCGTCAACATCGCGCATGCCGGCGTGTTCGACGTCGCGGATGTGCTCGAGCGCGAGGGCGTGATCGATCAGCGCTGGCCGTTCATCATCTCGGTTGGCCTGAACAGAATGCGGCGCAACGACGTCAAGGCGGGGGAATATCAGTTCACCAAACAGGCGAGCCTGCAGGACGTCATCAACACATTGGTCGACGGCAAGGTAATTCAGCACGCAATCACGATACCGGAAGGTTTGACATCGGAGCAGATCGTTCAGCGCCTGCTCGACACCGATTTTCTGGCGGGCAACATCAAATCGATTCCGCGCGAGGGATCTTTGTTGCCGGAGACCTATCGGTTCGCTCGCGGAACGCCGCGCGAGCAGGTGATCCAACGCATGCAACGTGAGCAGCGCGAAGTCTTGCAGAAGGCCTGGGAACGCCACTCGCCGGATCTCCCGGTTAGAACACCCGAGCAGCTGATCGTGTTGGCATCCATTGTCGAGAAGGAGACGGGGCGTCCCGAGGAGCGCTCGCGAGTCGCGGCGGTGTTTGCCAATCGGCTTAAGCAAAAGATGCGTCTGCAATCGGATCCAACCATCATCTACGGGCTGGTGGGCGGCAAAGGCGCGCTCGGACGACCGATCACCAAGAGCGAAATCACGCAGCCGACGCCGTACAACACCTACACGATCGACGGTCTGCCGCCGGGGCCGATCGCCAATCCGGGGCGAGCCTCAATCGAGGCGGCGGCCAACCCGGCGCGCACCAAGGAACTGTTTTTCGTAGCGGACGGCACCGGCGGGCATGCGTTTGCCGAGACGCTCGACCAACATTCGAAGAATGTCGCCAAGTTGCGTGCACTCGAAGCGGGCGAGTCCGCGTCCGCTCCCGAAGAGACCGCGGCGCCGGCCGAGACACCCCAGCCGCCCAAGCCGAAAGTCGCAAAACCGGCGCCCCCCAAGCCGAAACCTCCGGCGCCGCAGGCCCAGAACCAAAACCCCGGCGCGCCACAGCCGCCGCAACCCCGCCCGCAATAGTCATTTGGCGTTCCGTTCCATTGTCGCACTAATCGCGCGTAGCGGCCGATAATAGCCTCGCTGATGGCGACTGCCTGGGGTCGTGGATTTTGAAGGTGGATTTGAAATTCCTGCCGGCGTCGCGGGTAAGCTCACATCGGAACTTCAAATCCAAACCGCACCGGGATCGTGAATTTGCTAGTGTCTCCGCGAATCCGGCGTTTGCGCTACGGCGCACGGCGAACTCTGCAGTTGGGATAGTAAGGCGAGCGGCGAGTTTCGCATGACCCTCTCCAGCATGACGGGATTTGCACGCAGCCAAGGCCTGTCGGCGCCGTACGCGTGGGCCTGGGAAGTGAAATCGGTCAATGCCAAGAGTCTCGATCTGCGGCTGCGCCTGCCCCCCGGTTGGGATGCCATCGAGGTGCCGGCACGCGCGCGAGCGGCGGAAAAGGTCACACGCGGGGCATTGCAGGCTGCACTCTCGGTTGCTCGTGAGGGGGTGGCGCCGATCGTGCGGGTCAATGAGGGCGTGTTGGAGGCGGTGCTGAAGGCGATGCAGAGCTTGGCCGGACGCGTCGCCGCAGAGCCGGCACGGCTCGATGGAATTCTCGGCGTCAAGGGGGTGATTGAAGTTGTCGATGCGCAGGAGCGTGAGGACGAGCGACGGGATGCGGAAGTCGCCGTGCTGGCGGGCTTCGAAACCGCGCTCGCCGGCCTCGCGCAGATGCGGCGGCATGAAGGCGAGGCGTTGGGCCGGGTGCTGAGCGACCGCCTCTCGGAAGTTGCGGCCTTGGTTGCGCGTGCCGACGCAGCCCCTGGGCGCCGGCCCGAGGCCATAAGGCTGCGGCTGAGCGAGCAAATCGCTGCCTTGCTTGAAAACAATGCGCGTCTTGATTCGGACCGGCTGCATCAGGAAGCAATTCTGCTCGCCGCCAAGGCCGACGTGCGCGAGGAACTCGACCGCCTGAAGGCGCACGTCGATCAGGCGCACAAGCTGATCGCGGGTGGCGGCTCGATTGGTCGGCGCCTCGACTTCCTGGCTCAGGAACTCAACCGCGAAGCCAACACCTTATGTGCGAAGTCGAACGACGTCGAACTCACCAACATCGGCCTTGAGCTGAAGACCGTGGTGGAGCAATTCCGCGAGCAGGTTCAGAACCTGGAATGAACATGGTGCGCTTGTCCGACCGGCACCAAAACCCGCCCGCCGTCGATCGCCGCGGAATGATGTTGGTTCTTTCGTCGCCATCGGGCGCCGGCAAGAGCACGCTTTCGCGGATGTTGCTCGAGGATCCGGGCGTCGAACTCTCGGTTTCGGTAACCACTCGGCCGCGCCGCCCGGGCGAGGTCGATGGTCAGCACTATCATTTCATCGACAAGGCTCGCTTCGACGCCATGGTGCGCGACGCCGAACTATTGGAATGGGCACACGTGTTCGGCAATTTCTACGGCTCGCCGCGTGCCCCGGTTGACAAGGCGTTGGCGGCCGGCCGCGACATGCTGTTCGATCTCGATTGGCAGGGTACGCAGCAGATACGCGAGCGCGCGCGCGGCGATCTCGTCAGCGTTTTTGTGCTGCCACCATCCGTGCCGGAGCTCGAGCGTCGGCTCCGGTCGCGCGCCCAGGACAGCGACGCCGTCATCCGCGGCCGCATGGAACGTGCCGGCGAAGAAATGAGCCACTGGGCGGAGTATGACTACGTCGTCATCAACAACGACCTCAAGCAGACCTTCGCGGAGGTGCGCGCCATTCTCGCCGCCGAGCGCCTCAAGCGTGAGCGCCAGCTCGGCCTGACCGAATTCGTGCGCTCGCTGCAGAGCGAGTTGTAGATCAATCCTACAGGCGCGCGCGGGCGAACAGGGCTCGGTATTTATTCATCGCGCGAGCGCGCGTGCCAGTGCAATGAAACCGGCGATCGGTATGTCTTGTGCCCGCGCGGTCGGATCAAGCCCAGCCGCCGCAAGTAGCGGCAACGGGTCCGCCACGAGGGTTCGCAAGCTCTGACGCAGCATTTTGCGCCGCTGGCCGAATGCAGCCGCGGTCACCCGCTCGAGATCGGTCAAGTCGGCCGCCAGTGGGTCCGGCCGCGGCGTCAAGCGGACCAGCGAAGACGTGACCTTCGGTGCCGGCACAAACGCCGACGGCGCAATGTCGAAAAGCAGCCTCGTCGTGCAGCGCCAGCCGACCAGGACCGATAGCCGACCATAGCTGCCGCTGCCCGGACCGGCGATCAGGCGCTCGGCCACCTCGCGTTGGAACATCAGCACGAGATCGTCGTACCAGGGCGGCCACGGCGCAGCGCTCAACCACGCAACCAGCAGCCGGGTCGCGATGTTGTATGGAAGGTTGGCCACGACGCGGGTTGGGCCGGCATCGAGATAGGGGCGCGGGTCGAAATCCGACGCGTCGGCTTCCACAATCTCAAGGCGCCCGGGATAGTACGTCCCGATGTCCGCGAGTGCCGCGACCGCACGAGGATCGCGCTCGACACCGATCACGCGCCGTGCGCCGGCGGCCAACAGAGCGCGCGTGAGCCCGCCCGGGCCGGGTCCAATTTCGAGAACGCTCACGCCTTCGAGCGGGCCGGCGGCACGCGCGATCCGGGCCGTGAGGTTGAGATCGAGCAGGAAGTTCTGGCCGAGCGATCTCCGCGCCGACAAGCCGTGACGGCGAATGACTTCCCGCAGCGGCGGCAAGTCGTCGATGACGGTCATGGCAGCGCGGCCGCCGGCACCTGTTGTTCTTGCGCCAGCCGGACGGCCAGCCTGATGGCGGCGATCAAGCTCGCCGGATCGGCGCGACCGGTCCCGGCGATATCGAATGCGGTGCCGTGATCCGGCGAGGTGCGCACGAACGGCAAACCCAGGGTGACGTTGACGGCGTGATCGAAGGCGAGCGTCTTGATCGGGATCAGGGCCTGGTCGTGGTACATGCACAGGGCGGCGTCGTAGCGCGCGCGTGCGGCGGCGTGGAACATGGTATCGGCCGGCAACGGACCGCGCGCGTCGATTCCCTCGGCCCGCAGCTTTTCGATTGCGGGCGCCACGATCGTGCGGTCTTCGACCCCAAGCGCGCCGTTCTCACCCGCATGCGGATTGAGCCCGGCCACCGCGAGGCGGGGATGTTTGATGCGAAAACGTGCCGCGAGGTCGCGCGCCACGATGCGGCCAGTCTCAACGATAAGGTCGAAGTTGAGTTGGCGTGGTACGTCCGTCAACGGGAGATGAATAGTCACCGGGACCACGGCCAATTCGGGCGCCCACAACATCATGACTGGCTGCGCCGCGACCCCGGTCAGTTCGGTGGCGAGCTTGCCGAGAAATTCAGTGTGGCCAGGCTCGGGAAAGCCGGATTGGTAGAGAACGTTCTTTGCGACCGGGTTGGTGACGATGGCGGTTGCCGTACCGTCCAAGACCTGCCTGACCGCGGCACGGATGGCAGCAATCGCGACCGGCGCGCTCGATTGATCCGGAAATCCCGGACGGGCCGTGGCCAAAACACCGACATCCACGACAGGAAGCGCAGTCGCAAAGGCTTCCGCAGCCTCCCGCGGACTGACGTTTACAATCGGAATCTGTCGACCAAGCTCCGTGGCCCGCTGAGCAAGGAAGTGGGCATCGCCCAGGACATAGAACGCCGGCAGTGCCAATTCGGCGCGTCGGGTCCAGGCGGCGATCGTGATGTCGGGTCCGATGCCGGCCGGTTCACCAAGCGTCAAAGCCAGCGCTTTGGACATTTGCTTGCTTTCTTCGCTTCACCCCGTGATTCC
This sequence comes from uncultured Alphaproteobacteria bacterium, assembly GCA_963816775.1. Classification (GTDB taxonomy): domain Bacteria; phylum Pseudomonadota; class Alphaproteobacteria; order Rhizobiales; family Xanthobacteraceae; genus JAFAXD01. The sequence continues at coordinate 49,040 of CAWFLX010000065.1, read as the reverse complement.
GCTGCGGATCAACGGGCAAAGAGGTCCCTTCGTTCGTGCCGACGTGAACGGCAGACGGGTTGCCGGAGGCAATGGGTTCGGCTGGCCGGCGTGCCTCAGTCACTGCGTTTTGATGCCGGGGGCCTTGGCGTTTGATTCCCGCGATGCCTTCGGCGCCTTTTTGCCTTTGATTTCCTTGATGGGCTCGATCGGCTCTTTGTACTCGATCATCGCGGCTTTGCGCAGCTCCTGCAGGAAGCGTTTACCCTGCGCTTCGAACTTCTCGCTGAACAGCTTGTTTTGAACCTCCTTCTTCGCGGCCGACTCGAGCTTGGCTTCGCGCTTAGCACAGAGCGCAAACAGCTCGACGCCACGGCTGGTCACTTCGGGGGAAGTCAGGTGACCAACCGGCACGCCGTCGAGAATTTGGCGGATCGGTCCCTGCAGATCGTCCGATGACTTGACGATCTGTTCACGCACCACAACGTCCCTGAGCGTTCGCGCCGTCGGAATACCCGCTTCGCAATTCTCAAAGCGCGCCCGCAGCGCCTCGGCTTCCTTCTTGCGCGCCTCGGTTACGTCCTTGCCGGCTCCCCGGCCTATGACAAACAGGATGGGACGCAGCACGTATTCGTAGCCCTTCGGTTTTTCCTTCTGCCCGTCGTCAGCCGGCTGGGCATCTTTCTGGGCATCTTTGCTGCCCTCCATCGCCTGCAGCACATCCTTTTCGTTGACGTGCAGCCGCGATTGGAACTTGCCTTGCACGACGGTCGCCCAGGAAATCTCCGCTTTGATGTGGTCCTTCATCACAGCAGGATCGATGCCATTCTGCGTGAGTATCTGCTCGAACGCTTGGCGCGTCAGATGCATACGGCCGCCCATGTCGACAAAGGCCTTTTCGACGTCGTCTGCCGTAATGTCGAGGTGAAAGCGCCGGCCGACCGAGATCTTGATTTTGTCGTCGATCAGGTCGTCGATCAGTTCCTGCCGGGACACGGTCTTGTGCAAGGTCAGCTGGACCAGCTTTCCGCGCTGCTCGATATCGAGCGCCGTGATCGGGTCGCCGTTGACGATGAGCACCACCTGGGCCTTCGCCGGCGCGGCAGCGCTCAAGAGTGCGACCAGGGCAGCTGGCAACAGCCAGGTGCGCGGGAAACGGCGGCCGCGAAGTGTGGTCCCGCCATTGTTGCACCGGCGGTAGTCCGAACGGTTTTCCAGGAAGCCTGCAGTCCCAGAACCCACAAGCGATCGTTTAGACATCATGGCGCTCCAAAGCCCACCCCGCCTCCGCCAACCGTCCGCAGGGCGAATTGCAGCAAGATCGTATGACTTGTCTGCGCGTTTCCGCTGAACGTGTAGTCCGTTACATAGTTGAGAGACAGCATGAAGCAGTCGTCGATGTAACCCAGTCCGAAACGTGTCTGGTCGAACGTATTGGCGATCAAGTCATAGCGGATAGCGCCGATTGCAGCCCAGTTGGCATTGAGCTTGACCGTAGAAGTGGTGAGTACGCCCTGGCGTCGGTCCAAGAACCCGATCTCCTGCTGGGCCGCGTAGCTACCGTACAGAACCGAAAGCGTCCAGCGGTCAAAACTGGCGCGGCCCTCGACCTCCAGACGCTGGACCGAAAAATCGGTCTCGGCAAACCGGAAGCGCGAGGTGACGTTGTAGATCGAATTCGGCTGATAGCCGAGCCGCGCCACATAGTCCGATCGGCTCTTATCGAGGCCGCTGGCAAGGCCCGTGTTGGTCAGGTCGGCGACCGCGTACGAGTTAACGCCGAACAGCTGGTAGGACTGTCCAAACAGCATGTTGACGGACCCGCCTTGGTTGAACTGGGCCGTATATTGCGCTCCAGCGTTGGCGCGGCTGCCGCCTTCGACGCGGTCCCAACCGGAGAACTTGTCGACACGGAACAAATTGCCGTCATCAAACACGAGGCTCTGGGCGTCTTCGTTGGGCAGCCTGCCGATCTGGGTCTCGTTAGGGCGCACGATGATTTGTGCGATCGGTTCGACCGTCTGCGTGCCCCAGGGCTGCACGCTAATGAATGGGTAGCGATACTCAAGACCTACGGTAGGCATTCCGCGCGTCACCTCGCTGCTGCCTGGCGTAATGAAGTTCGGAACCCCGGCATCAGCAGCCACGTTAAGCGAGGCAACGTCGCCGCGAACTGAGGCGAACGGCGTCCATACCTGCCCGATTGGATCGACGATCTGCCTGCGCCAGTGCGCTTCCGCCGAGACACGGTTGTAATCGCCCGGCACGCCACGAAGCACACAGTTGTTCACAGTCTTCGCCGTGTCGGCGGTCCCCGTTGCGCATGCCGAAAGGCTATTTGCGAAACGATTGATCGGATCGAACTCGGGAGTTGTGCGCGACAGGCTGGTGAAGTTCGTGCTGTAGCCGAACTCGCCGCCGAGAACCGGAGAGCTGAGTGTCCTTGAGTAGTCGATCACCGGATGGATGACCGGGATTGCACCCTGCACATCGAACTCGGAGAAGCCGGTGTACTGGATCGCGCGCATGTCAAAATAGCTGCGGTCACCACGACCCGCGAGGAACAGCTGAGAGACGCCTTCGGTCAGTCCCATGCCTGCCGGGTCGGGGGTCTTCGCCTGCAGGGATCGGATTTTGTAGTCCTGGAAGTAGCTGGCATCCGACACCAGCACGCCATCGAAGCCCCAGGCCCACTGCGGTGAAAGATTGAAGCGCCCGGTCGCCTCGGCCGCACCTCGCCATTGGCGGAATCCAGGCGTCGGCGTGCCGTCGGAATGGATGAAGTAGCTCTTATCCAGCTGATCAATCCCAGACGCGCGCAAGGTGAAGTATCCAGAGTCGACCCTTTGACGGTACTCCCCCTGAAGCAGCGGGCCCTGCCTAGTGGTGATCCTCGGCGAGAACGTCACGTCGTAGTCGGGCGCGAGCGCCACGTAGTAGGGGGTCTCGAGCGCGAAACCGTACGCGGAACTCGATGAGACCACCGGCAGCAGGAAGCCGGTCTTGCGCTTCACGGTCGGATCGGGGGCGGAGAAGTACGGGAAATAGGCGAGCGGAACACCGAAGAACTCGATGGCGGCGCTCTCGAAATAGATCATCTTCTCGGTTTGATTGTGGATGATACGGGCTGCCTTGATCTGCCACAGCGGCGGCTTGCGCGGATCGTCCTTACAGGGTTCGCACGCGGTGTAGACGCCGCTCTGAAACACGGTGAAATTGCCCTCGCTGCGTTCGGCGCGAGCCGCCGCTATGCGGGTTTGGTCTGGCGTCTCGACGCGCAGCGAGTCGACGAATCCGTCGCGATAATCGTCGGAAAGGTCGATCACGTCGCCATAGCTGATCTTGCCGTCCGCGTCGGTAAGCCGCGCGTTGCCCTCCGCGTGCAACCGCTTTGCTCTTTGGTCGTAGATGACACGATCAGCTTCGATGGTCGCGCCCTGATAGTACATACGCACGTTGCCGATCGCGGAAACGCGCTGGTTGTTGTAGTCGTAGTCGAGCTCGTCGGCCTGCACGAGCATCTTGGCGTCCTTGCTGACGCCGTTCGCGACGCTTCCGAATCCGGGGCCTTTGGGGGTGGGCGTCGGGCGCAGTTGCGTGCGGAAATCAAGATACGGGGACGGGGCAGTTTGCGCCGCGGCCAACGACACGCCGAGCGCGCACGCACCGACGAGCGCGAGCACGAGCAGCGCGCCGGCACGCGCGGTCGACGGCCAGGGTATGGGGACGCGAGGACGGGCGGTCTGCGCGGCCATCAACCGTCCTCCTGGTGGAGCAATGCAATAAGGCCCGTCAATGCCCCGACAAGCGCCGGCGTCCACGCCGCCGCCAACACCGGCATCAACTGCGCCTTGCTGAGATCCTCGGTAACTTTCGACAGGACGTACAGCAGAAACCCTGCCGCAACCCCACCGAGAATCATTTTCTGCACGCCGCCGAAACGGAAGAAACGTAGGCTCGCCGCCGCCGCAACCAGCACCATCGCTGCAAGCAGAAACGGCCGCGTCAGCAACTTCTGATATTGCAGTTCGTAGCGCGTCGCTCCGACGCCGGCGCGCTCCGCAGTGTCGATATAGGAGGGCAAATCCCAGAACGGAACCGATTCCGGCGTGGCGAAGCTCTCGCGCACCTGGGCGGCGGTGAGGTTGGTCTTGAGGGCGTAGCTCTTGTGCGGCTCCGGGGGCACGTTGCTGGCATAGATGCGGGCGTCTTCAAGCTCCCAGAAACCAGGTTGCAGCGCCGCCGTGTTGGCCTCGATGCGCTCTTGAAAACGGCCGTTCTGATCGAATGTGAAGACCGTCACGCCGCCGAGCCGCACCCCTTGTTCGCTGGTGGTGACCGCGTTGATAATCGACTGGTCGTTGTCGCTGCGCTGGCGCAGCCAGAAACCGGCCCCCGTCGATTGCAGCCCGCTTTGCGCGCCGCCGAATGTCTCGATCTCCAGATGCTTCGATTTCTCCTGCAGGAGCGCCGCCACCGGATTGTAGATCGTAGTTGCGACGGCGCCGACCAACCCGGCCGCGAGCAATACCGGGGCAACGAATTGCCAAGCCGACATTCCCGCCGCCCGCGCGATCACCAACTCCAGTCGACGCGACAGGTTGAGGAAGGTCGACATGGCTGCGATCAGGACCGCGAACGGCATGATCTGCTCGCCCAGTTGCGGCACGCGGAAAAACGAGATCGTTGCGATGGTCAACATCGTCGCGTCGCCACTGCCGCCGCGATGACGCATCAGCTCGATGCAATCGACCAAGCCGACCAGCATGATGATTCCGAAAAACACGGCCAAAAAAGTCGTGAGGAAGCGCTGCGCGAAATAGCGCCCCAGGGTCCCGACCGAGACCGGTCGCGGTATCGCCAACGCGCCGATCACGCGCTCGCCCGCCCACGCCGTCGAATCGGCGCGACTGCACCAAGCCCGGCGCACACTGCGTATTGGCCGTTCGATCCCATCGTCCCCCACGCCCCCGGCAGAGCTCCTGCGTCGGCAAGAAACCCTGCAACGCCTTCCACTTACACAAGATCACAACGACGAAAAACGCGCGAACCGCGCACGTGATTACCGCCCCTGCATCTTGCTTAAGCCGGCCCCCCACGCCGACAAAACCCAGTCTACCTCAGCCTTGCGCCGCCGTCCTCTGTCACACTGCCCTTGGGGCTATTTACCATCCCTGTACAAAGTGGCCGTCCCGAGGCAAAGCTGTTGAAATACAATCGGGAATGGTTAAGGGGTTGCAATCAAGTAACACGCTCTCGGCATTTTGGCGCTCGCCTGTCCGGACGCTCGGTCAAGGGGGGCTTCGGGTGCCATTGCCGACCGGAAACTCTGCCGCTGCACCACGAGGCCGTCTATGCCCGATGCCTTCAAGCTGGGATTCGCCGCTTTTGCCTTGCCATCGCGCGGGGTTCTCGTTGTGTTCTGTGACGATGGTCTGCTCCTCGGGCCGACCACGCGCCGCCTCTTGCGGACGGCGGCGGATATGGTGCGCAAGGCTGCGGCCGCCGAGCGCTTCAAGGGCAAGTTGGGAACGACCCTCGATATCGTCCTCCCAGCCGAACTCGAAGCCACCCGTCTGATCGTCGTGGGTTGCGGTCATGCGCGTGAGCTCAAGGCACCCGATTACCTCCGGCTCGGCGGCATCGCGATGGGGAAAGTCCCGGCTGCCGCCGGCGAGCTCACCATCCTGGCCGAACTTCCAAGCGGCGCGATGAAACCGGAGCAGGCCGCGGACGTGGCACTTGGGACACGATTGCGGGCCTATTCGTTCGACCGCTACAAGACCAAGCGAAACGATGACGACGCCAAACCGGCTTCGGCGCTTGTGACGATCGGCGTCGCCGAGCCGGGGGCTACCCGCAAAGCTTGGGTCGCGCGGGAGGCAGTTGCCGACGGCGTCGTGCTGGCACGAGACCTCGTCAACGAACCGGCGAACATCCTTTACCCGGAGGAGTTCGCGCGCCGTACCACCGCGCTGCGCAAGCTCGGGATCGCCGTCGAGGTGCTCGACACGGCAGCGATGAAAAAACTCGGCATGAACGCGCTGCTGGGCGTGGGTCAAGGTTCGGTGCATGAAAGCAGGCTTGTGGTCATGCGCTGGAACGGCGGCAAGCGGGGCGAAAAGCCGGTCGCTTTCATCGGCAAAGGCGTGTGCTTCGATACCGGCGGTATTTCGATCAAGCCCGCCCAGAATATGGAAGACATGAAGGGCGACATGGCAGGTGCCGCTTGCGTGGTCGGCCTTATGGAGACGTTGGCCAAGCGCAAAGCCGGCATCAATGCCATCGGCGCCATCGGTCTTGTTGAAAACATGCCGGATGGAAACGCTCAGCGACCTGGCGACATCGTCAAGACCATGTCCGGCCAGACGATCGAGATCATCAACACCGATGCGGAAGGGCGCCTCGTCCTCGCCGATATCCTTCACTACGTGGCCGACCGCTTCGCACCCAAATTCATGATCGACCTTGCGACGCTTGACCGGAGCCATCATCGTGTCGCTCGGCCAGGAATATGCCGGGCTCTTCTCCAACGATGACAAGCTCGCCGACCGCCTTATCAAGACCGGGGAGCGAACCGGCGAGCGGCTCTGGCGGATGCCGCTGGGGCCCGAATACGACAAGATGATCGACTCCAAATTCGCCGACATGAAGAATACCGGTGGGCGCTTCGGGGGCTCGATCACCGCAGCGCAGCTTCTGCAGCGTTTCGTCGGCAAGACACACTGGGCGCATCTCGACATCGCCGGAACGGCGATGAGCTCGCCCCAAACCGATATCAACAAGAGCTGGGGTTCAGGGTGGGGAGTGCGCTTGCTTGATCGTCTGGTTCAAGATTATTACGAAGATTAGTTGCATTATACCTTGCGGCCGATACCATTTCGCGCTGGGAGGAATTTGTTGTTAAAGATTGCGTGCTTATTTGAAGTCTTCGGATTCTGACGCCGCCAACTCAGGAAATGATTATTGTTATGGTTGGTAGCCGGGTCAACATGCAGCAGGGATCGCGCGGAGCGGCCTCCGCGTCATGCTACACTTGCGGGGACGATCGGGATTTTCCGGGCGCATGACCGAAGTTCTATTCTATCACCTTCAGGAGCAGCCGATCGAAAAGGTGCTGCCGAATTTGCTCGAACGCTCGCTCGAGCGCGGTTGGCGCGTGGTCGTGCAAGCCTCGTCGGAGGACCGCGTCGACGCGCTCGATGCTCATTTGTGGACCTTCAGCGACGACAGTTTTCTCCCGCACGGAACCGATCGTGAAGCAAGCGCGTCGGAACAGCCGGTGCTGCTCACCGCCAACGACGACAACCGCAACGGTGCGACTGTCCGTTTTCTAATCGATGGGGCGCCGTTGCCGGCTGATGCCGGTTCTTACCAGCGCCTTGTCTTGTTGTTCGACGGCGACGACGCCGATGCGGTGGCGGCGGCGCGCGAACGCTGGACCGCCGCCAAGGGTCAGGGGTTTGATGTGACCTATTGGCAGACCGACGAACGCGGCCGCTGGCAGCGCAAGGGTTAGATTCGGCGCCCCTTTGCCCGGAACGGGAGGCTGGTGACCGAAGCAACCGCCATGATGGTGACGCAAAATCCGCTTTGAAATCTACGGGGGTTAACGATGGGTTCCATGCGACGCCGCAACGAACAGGTAGTGACGGTCGCGCTGCTCGTGGCCGTGCCGCTCGCGTTCGCAGCTTGCTCCGGCCCCGATCTCAGCCAGGTCAAATTGCCCAAGGTCGACGCCGGTGCGCTGGTCACGCCGAATTTTAACGAATTCCAGAAACGGGAAGAGGCGCGCGGGGCGGTCGGGCCGGCGGATTTGGTCGATGCCAGCGGCCGGTGCGCCGATAGCGGCGGGGGGCAGAGGCCGGATGTCGCCAGCGGGGGTCAGGGCGGCGAGGGGACGGCCTCGGCGGCGCCGACACTGCACCCCATTGCGCTCAAAATGACCGAGTGCCAGGTCGTGCGCGCCATTGGCGCGCCACAGGATGTGCTCGTTGGCGCCAACGAGCGGGGAGATCGCGCGGTGAAGCTCGAGTTTAGAAGCGGCGACCGTCCCGGAGTTTATCATTTTGTGGACGGCCGGTTGGTTTCGATTGAGCGGCTCGGCGACGCGCCGGCGGCGCCCGCCAAGAAGCCGCCATCGACCAAGCCCAAACAGGGGACATGAGCCAACACCACCTTGTCGTTGCCTTCCTGGTCGCGGTCATCCCGGCGGCGATACCGACTGTCGACGTCCATGCGCAGGCGCCGCCGATCTCCGCGCCCGCCACACCCCCGCCAGCCCCGACTGCACCGGCATCTCCAGCTTCCGCAGCACCGCCGCCGGCGGTCCAACCCGCGACTGTGCCGCCAGCGCAGCAGTCCACCGACGCGCGTGCGAACCGCCCGACAACCGCTCCGCGCCTTCCCGGCGAGATAACGACGATTCAGTATCTGGAGATTCCAGACCGCCGGTTTCAATTCAAAGCGACCGCGGGTGCAATTCCGCTTTATGACGCCTCCGATGGGAGCCTGCAGGCCGAGGTCGCTTTCATCGCCTACGTGAAGTCGGACGGCGGGCCAAACCGGCCGGTGACGTTTGCGGTCAATGGCGGCCCGGGCTCGTCCTCGGCCTATCTGCACCTGGGCGCACTCGGACCCTGGCGCTTGTCGCTCGATCAGATCAGGCCGTCGAGCGCGCCAACGCTCGTTCCCAACGCCGAGACGTGGCTCGACTTCACCGACCTTGTGTTCGTCGATCCTCCAGGCACCGGGTACAGCCGGATTGCCGCGTCCGGCGACGGGCCGCGCCGTCACTTCTGGTCGATCGACGGCGATGCGCAGTCGCTTGCGGTATTCATCCGCAAATGGCTTGAGCGTACCGGCCGTCAGGCCTCGCCAAAATTCATCGTCGGAGAAAGCTACGGTGGCTTCCGCGCGGCCAAGATCGCGCGCCAACTCCAGGAAGGCCAGGACGTCGGCATTAACGGCCTGGTGCTGGTCTCCCCGGTACTCGATTTTGGTCTTCGCAATTTGTCCTCATACCTTCCGGAGCAGTGGGTGACGCACCTGCCGTCGATGGCTGCGACCGCGCGCGAAGCCAAGTCCGGTGCCGACGCCAGCCTTGATCCGGCTGCACTGCGCGATGCCGAACAATACGCCGCCGGCGACTATCTGCAGGATCTGATGCGCGGGCCGCGTGATCGGGCGGCGGTCGATCGCATGAGCACGCGAGTTGCTGCTCTGACCGGGCTCGATCTCGAACTGGTACGCCGCCTGGGCGCTCGCGTAGATGCCGAAACATTCGAGCGCGAGTTCTATCGGACCCAGGGTCTAGTCGCATCGTCCTACGACGCGACAGTCACTGCACCTGATCCCAATCCCAACGCGGTGCGCCCGCGCTATTCCGACCCGGTCCTCGCAGCCATGGCGGCGCCGCTGACGGTCGCGATGACTGATCTTTACCGGCGCGTTTTGTATTGGCGGGTGGAGGATCAATATCGCCTGCAGAACGGTGAAGTCACCAGCCGCTGGGATTTCGGCCGCGGGCGCGGATCGTCAGAAGCGACAAACGACATCGCCCGCGCTCTGGCTGCCGACCCGCGCCTGCGGGTACTTGTAACCCACGGGGCAAGCGACCTCGTGACACCGTATTTCGAAACCAAGCTGATCCTCAATCAATTGCCAGCAACCGTCGCCGATCGAGTCGCATTCGCGCTCTACGGTGGCGGGCACATGTATTACAGCCGCGACGCGTCGCGTCGAATGTTGCGCGCCGATGCCGAAGCGATGTATCGCGCGGCCTTGCCTTAGCGTAGCTCGCGAGGTTGCTGCCATCGCGGCGCTTGTCGCACCGCGATTTGTCGCTAACGTCATGTAGACGCGTGCAAAAACTTCCCGGTATATTCAAGCAATAGGGAGTACGCGACTGGCCTTGCTGTTGTTGCCAGGCGGGTGACGCGTTCAATCCAAGGAGGGGCGAATGAAATACATCAACGACAATCGACTTCGCGCGGAGTTTTTCGGGACCCTCGTGCTCGTACTGATCGGCTGTTCGTCGATCGTGTTGACCGGGTTAGGCGGCGCGTTTCCAATGGCGGCGCTCCCGATTGGCTTGGCGTTCGGGCTCGCCTACACGGCGATGGTCTATACGATCGGCCCGGTCTCTGGCTGCCACATCAATCCAGCGGTAACCGCGGCGTTCTGGTCAGCCGGCCGGATCAGCGGCGCCGACGCGATCGCTTACGTGGTCGCGCAATTCATCGGGGCGTTCGTAGGCGCGTTGCTGCTCGTCATCATCGTGAAAGGCAAGGCAGGCGGCTATCACGTCGCCGACAGCGGCCTCGGAGCAACCACGTGGGGAACCTTCGGGGTGTGGCCTGCCATCATAGCCGAGTTCATCGGAACGACGATCTTCACGCTCGTCATCCTGGCAACAACTGGCTCGAAGGGCCCCGGCGCGCTCGCTGGTTTGATTATCGGATTAACGCTGCTGATCCTGCATTTGGCGTTCTTCAGCGTCTCCGGCACCTCGGTCAACCCGGCGCGCAGCTTCGGTCCGGCGTTGTTCGTCGGCGGAAAGGCTTTTGGCCAAGTCTGGATGTATCTTATCGTGCCGACGCTCGGCGGCTTGTTCGCCGGGTGGTTGATCAAATCCAAGAGGTTGGACGTGTAACTTGTCCAATTCCTTCGTCCGCGTTCCGGCGCCGTCCAAAGACGGATGATCGCGTCTGACCGCTGAGAAGGAGCGGAGACTACGAACCCGGGTTGTTGCGCGGCATGCAGTGACGTGCAACACCCGGGAAACGTTTCGGAGAGCTCATGACTGGATTCCTGCGCACGCTTGCATCGCTGTTTTCGCTGTTAGCTTTCTGTGGCGTTGCCAACGCCCAGGACTATCCCTCGCGATCCGTGAAGATCATTGTGCCGTTTGCGGCTGGCGGGCCGGCGGACGTCTATGCGCGCGTGCTGGCACAACATCTGTCGGATGCGCTTAAGCAGTCGTTCGTCGTGGAGGATCGACCCGGAGCCGGATCGATCATCGGCACCGACGCGGTCGCCAAGTCCCCGGCCGACGGCTACACGCTGCTCGCGATGTCGAACACCCACACGACCAACGAGTTCCTCATCCCCAACAAGCCGTTTGCGTTGATGCGCGACTTCGTCGCGGTGACGCCGATCAACTCCTCCGACTTGGTGATGGTCGTTCACCCGTCGGTGCCGGCGAAGGACCTCAAGGAGTTCATTGCGCTCGCCAAAGCGAAGCCCGGGCAGCTCAACTATGCGTCGTCGGGGCCGGGCACGCCCTACCACATGGCTGGCGAACTGTTTAAGGCGATGAGCGGGACCGACATCGTGCACGTGCCGCACAAGGGCTCGGGCGAAGCGCGCAATAGCGTGCTGGGCGGCCACGTCGAAATGATGTTCGACGCCATTCCGACAATGGCCGAGAACGTGAAAGCTGGACAGGTGCGAGCACTTGCGACGTCGGGCACGAAGCGTTCTGCGGTCCTGCCCGATGTACCGACGGTCGCCGAGGCCGGGGTGCCTGGCTATGAATCGACGATCTGGCTGGGTCTCATGGCGCCGGCGGGAACGCCGAAGCCGATTATCGCCAAGCTCAACACGACAATTGCCGAGATCATGCGGCGGCCGGACATCCAGAAGTCCTGGGCCGCCCAGGGGGCCGAACCGCTATTCATGACGCCCGAAGAGTTCGACGCCTTTCTGCGCAAAGACATCGACAAGTGGGCCTATGTGGTGAAGATATCGGGCGCCAAGGCGCAATGAACTGCGCGCTCACCGAGATCCGCCGACCTATTCATCCCACTCTACAGTGCCGGTCTTCCATTGCGCCTTGCTCTTCTTGGCGGTCTTGATGAAAGCGTCGAGCGCATTGCCTGGTCGTTTATCAGGGTTGGCCTTGCAGTAATCGAGGATCATCGACAGCACTCTCGAGGCGTCGAGATCGGTCATGTCGATGTGCTTGCTGTCGTATTCGAGCAGCGCCACGTTGGCGGCGCTCACATATCCCTGCACCCAGGCATAGAGCATCAGGTTCACCTGATTGAAGAGGCCTTCGGCCGGTTTGATGTCGGCCGCCAGATCCCCGCACCTGGAGGCGCCGATTCCTTGCGACAGCAGCGGCTCACCGGCAACGCTCGTGCAGGCGATCACGCTGGCGAACAGAACTGACAGAAGTGTCCGCATGATTGCTCCCGATTATTGGGTCGCCACCCGGCGCTTCCACATTTGCCACGGGCGCTGAACATTCTGATCGGCGCGACCCTGGATCTGCTCATACTCCCCGGGATCGAGGAACGTGATCGGCCCGCCGAGCGCGATCGCCTGCGCCTGCAGCTTCGCGTTGAGTTCGGTATAGACCGCCCGGTAGACCGCGACCATGACGTCGCGGCCGACGCAGACGTTGCCATGCCCACGCATCAAGGCGACATTGCGGGTCCCGAGTGTCGCTGCCAAGGCGCGCCCGAGCTCCGCATTGCGGATCAGAAGATCGGTCATGCCGGCGACATCACGGATCTCGAAGTTGGGCACACCGCCACCCAAAAACGCCGACATGTGGCAGATCGGTTGAAGCTTTACGGTTGTCACGCCGAACGGAATCACGGTCGGCGAATGACTATGAACGACGGCGTTGACGTCGGGCCGGGCCTTGTAAATCTCGCCGTGAATGAAACGCTCGATGTACATCAGGCGGCCTTGCTGCTCGACCGGATTGGACTCGAGGTCGAACTCGATGATGTCCTCGGCGGCAATGATCGCCGGCGCCTTTGAGCGCGACAGAAAATAGCGCTCCGGCGCGTTCGGATGGCGAACGCTGACATGGCCGAAGCCGTCGAGCACGCCTTGGTCGGCCAGGATATGATTGGCGGCGACCAGGTCGGCGATAGCCGACGGATCGACCGGTCCTCCGGATTTGGGGGGCTTCGTCGTCGCGTTCATGCGGGCCGTAATGCAGCAGGGCAGGGAGGCGGAAATTACAAGAAATTCCCTTCGCACGCCAACGCGCCGTGGACGCGAAGGCCCGTGCGCTGGATGGTATTCCATGCTGGGTGCAAAATAGGCCGTCGGAACCGGATGTTAACGCGACGTTGGACATCCTTGTTGCTGCCAAGCCAGCCGTTTAAGCGCTTATGTCCAACTTACGAACCGGGACAGTGTGGCGGGGGGCGATTGGCGCCGTAGCGCGAGGTCCGGCATACTGGCCGGGCAGCTCGCGCGGGCACGGGCCAGGCGTTGGGGTTTGCCTCTGGGCCTTTTGGTATTCGCGCTCGGACTGGCGGTCCGCGGCGCGCCCGGGCTGAGGAGAGACATATGTTCAGTATCGATCCGGCAACTGGATCATTAGTCGTGCCCCTCTGGACGTCGGTGATTGCGCTCGCCGTGCTGGTCGTCATGACGATTTTCGCAATTGCGCGCGCGGGTGCGGCGCGCACCGTTGCTGCCCTGGTCGGTATCCTCGCTCTCGCGTACGCCGGCTGGATTGGCTGGGCGATGATCGATCATGCCGCCGCCAGGGAACGAAACGCGGAGCGTGAAGCGCTTGCGCAGCGCGCGATGGTGCTTGCCGCCACCGCCCAGGCTCCCGGCACCGCGCTGGGGTGCCTCGAGGGCATGGCTGGTGAACAAGTTGAAAGCGCGTGCGAGCGAGCAGTCTTTGCAACGCCCGACACGGTTGCGGCCGCGGTTGCGCACGTGGCCGCACAGATCGGACTGCTGGCCGATGCGCTCGCGGCTGCGCAAGCGAGCGACACGCGCTACGACACTATCATCGGGTCGGCGCGACGCGGTCTTGAGACCGATCGTTATGGCATCGTTGCTCACGTTCTCTTGCAGGAAGACAATTGCTCAGCCGACCAGTGCGAGATCTTGAATTTGCTGAGCGACGCGAACCGGGTGCGGTCGAACCTGCGCGATAAGCCGTTCAACACGCTGGTTTCCAAATATGCGCCGAGTTGGGCGAACGCTCGCCTCGGCCCGCCGCTCGCCGATTTGTCGAGGGCGCTCCCGGCCGCCGGTCCCGGCGCACCGTCGGGCGTCCCGGTGTCGTCGAAATACGAGTTTCCGTCGTCCTCGTCGATTCCCCCGGTCAACATCATGGGCTCGGAGACCGCCCCGGCATCAGTGCCGTCCGCCGCTGGTGCGCCGGCGCCCGGCGCGCCCGGCGCCGCATCGGCGGCTGTCGCCGAGCCCGCGCCCGTGCCGCCGCGCCGGCCCGCAAATCCGCGTCCGCGCGCACCGCGCGCCGCAGCCGGAGCACCGGCCGCGCCGCCAGCTCAATTGGTGCCGTCTGCGCCGGGTGCCCCGCAATAGACGCGTTGGTTCTCAACCCTCGCGTATTGACTTCCGCACACCGTCGCCGTGTTGTGCGCCCGCAACGGGCCGCTCATCATGTTTGCTTCCGTCTTGATTGCTAATCGTGGCGAGATCGCGGTGCGCGTCGCGCGCACTGCGAAGCGGCTCGGGCTGCGCACGATTGCGGTCTATTCGTCAGCTGATGCACAGGCGCTGCACACCCGCGTCTGCGACGAAGCGTATTTGATTGGTCCGGCGGCCGCGGCCCAGAGCTATCTTTCCGCTGACGCCATTCTGACGGTCGCGCGGCAAACAAACGCCGAGTGCATCCACCCAGGATATGGGTTCCTGGCCGAGAATGCGGATTTTGCTGAAGCCTGTGCTAGCGCCGGCATCGCGTTTATCGGACCGCCGCCCGAAGCGATCCGCTCTATGGGATTTAAGGATCGCGCCAAGGCGCTGATGACGCAGGCCGGCGTCGCTGTGCTGCCGGGCTATCACGGCACGCGGCAGGACGCGGCCTTTCTCAAACAAAAGGCTTACGAAGTCGGATATCCGGTTCTGATCAAACCGGTTGCGGGTGGAGGCGGCAAGGGCATGCATCGGGTCGACCGGCATGCGGATTTCGACGAGGCGCTCGAAACCGCCCAGCGCGAAGGACAAGCCGCGTTCGGAGATGCGCGCGTTCTGGTCGAAAAGTTCGTGAGCGCGCCCCGCCACATTGAGCTGCAGATCTTTGCCGATCAAGCCGGCAACGCGATTCATCTCAACGAGCGCGACTGCTCGCTGCAGCGGCGCCATCAAAAGGTCATTGAAGAGACGCCGGCACCTGGCATGACGGCGGAACTTCGCAAGACCATGGGCTCCGCCGCGCTCGAAGCAGCGCGCGCCGTTGGTTACGTCGGCGCCGGTACGGTCGAATTCATCGCCGATGCGTCGAAGGGGCTCGCAGCCGGCGCGTTCTGGTTTCTGGAAATGAATACCCGTCTGCAAGTCGAGCACCCGGTAACCGAAATGGTGACCGGGCTCGATCTGGTCGAATGGCAATTCCGGATCGCGGCAGGCGAGCCATTGCCGTTGCGCCAAGAGCAGGTCCCCCTCAAGGGCCACGCGCTCGAAGCGCAACTCTACGCCGAGGATCCCGAGCGTGGATTTCTGCCGTCGACCGGCAAAGTGCTTGCCTTCGACCCGCCGGGTGGCGAGGGCATCCGAGTAGATGCCGGCGTTGCGACTGGTGGCGAGGTGACGCCTTACTACGACCCGATGATCGCCAAGGTCATCGCCAGCGCACCGACGCGAACCGAAGCGCTTGAGCGGCTCGCGGATGCGCTCGATCAGGTACGCGTGATTGGTCCGCGGACTAACGCGCCGTTCCTGGCAGCACTGCTGCGTACGCGCGGTTTCCGCACCGGCAAATTCGACACCGGGTTCATCGACAACAACCTCGCCACTTTGGTTCCGCCGCGCGAGCCGGACTTGGCTGCCGCGGCGGCCGGATTTGGTCGACTGCTTGAGCATGAACGCGAACGGATTGCCGCCGACGCCACCAACGACGGGCTGCCGCCATCGCCTTGGGATGCCGTTGACGGCTTTCAGCTCTCCGGCACACGCGTCGTCGCGCGCCGCGTATTAGTCGATGATGCCGTCATGACGGCCGAGATCGCCTATCCGGCGGGCAGTCCGGTGGTGTCGGTCGCGGGCAAATCCGCCGCCTTGGACGCGGCATTGATCGAACATGACGACGCGGTTTTCGTGCTTCGGAATGGACGGCAGACCGTAATCCGTGCCGTGCCGCCAGCGATCTACGACGCTGAGGGTGCCGAGGGCGGGGCCATCACGGCGCCGATGCACGGCAAGCTGCTCGCGCTACTCGTGGAAAAGGGCGACACGGTGCGCAAGGGGCAGCGCGTGGCGATCCTTGAAGCGATGAAGATGGAGCACGCCCTGGTGGCGCCGTTCGACGGTGTTGTTACCGACGTGCTCGCACGTCCCGGCAATCAGGTTGCAGAGCGCGCAACCGTGCTCGTGATTGCGCCGTCGTCATGACTGATCCTCGACCTGCGTTCCTGGCGGCGCTCGCTCTCCTGCTCGCGCCGCCGGCTCTGGCGTGCAAGTGCGCCTTAGTCGCGCGCGAACAGGTGATTGCCGCAACACCAGTGGTGTTCGACGGCGAGGTGTTGCGGGTTGAACTCGACGCGAGTGGGAAGCGCGAGGTCACGACCTTGCGCGTACACGGCGTCATCAAGGGGCTTTCGGCGCGGACGGCCTATCGGCTGGATGCGGCGATCCGCCGGCGACCGGAAAAAACCGTGACAATTCTCAGCGGCGTCGACGATGCCGCTTGTGGATGGGACTTTCGAACAGGCCCGCAGCGCCTCACGATCGGCGCCGAGCGTGATAGGTTCGGCACCCTCGTCGTCGGGCGCTGCACGATGATGAATCTGAATCGTCACTGAATTGCACCTACCGGGTTGCCTAATGTCGCTTAACCTCATCAAGCTTTGCGTCGGATGCGATTCCGTCGCCGAACTCTCAAGCTGGATCAAACAACGTCTCAAACAAAAGAAGGCTCGCAAGGAAAAGCCCGAGCATATCCACACAACACGCATGGTGCCCAAGCGCGTTGACGAGCTTCTCGATGGCGGCTCGCTTTATTGGGTGATCCGCGGGCAGGTCATGTGCCGGCAGGACCTCGTCGCCATCCGGCCGTTTGTCGACAAGGACGGTGTCGGCCGATGCCGGCTCGTGCTCCGGCCCAAAGTCGTTCCGGTCGAACCGCGACCGTTCCGCGCCTTCCAGGGTTGGCGCTATCTCGATAGTAAAGACGCGCCGCGCGATCTCGACCGTGCCGCACCGGGCGCGCGCAACATGCCCGAGCAAATGCGGCGCGAGTTGCGCGAGCTGGGACTGCTGTGAGCGGCCTGCATGGCAGCGTTGCTCAGCACTGCGGCCTGCGGCCTGCATGCTAGGATGCGCGTGCCATAAGGCGGACATTTTGGAAAGCGCGGCCATGATCATTGAAAACCAGCAACAAGTCACCGACGCGGTCTTGAGCGAGCTCACGCGTGCCAAAAATCCGCGTTTTCGCGAGATCATGTCGGCGGCGGTGCGCCACCTGCATGCGTTCGCTCGTGAGGTGAAACTGACCGAGGCGGAATTCCACCAGGCCTGCGCCTACATCGCGGCGCTCGGCAAGCACACGACCGAGACCCACAACGAGGTCGTGCTGATGGCCGGATCGCTCGGGTTCTCGACGCTCGTGTGCCTCCTCAATAACGGCAACAAAGGCCAGACCGAGACGACCGCTAATTTGCTGGGCCCGTTCTGGCGGCTGGATTCGCCGCGCACCGAGAACGGCGGCTCGATCGTTCGCTCGCCGACCCCGGGGCCGACCTTGTTCGTCAACGCTCATGTGAGGGATCAGAGCGGCAAGCCGGTCGCCGGCGCTGAGGTCGATGTCTGGCAATCATCTCCTGAGGGTTATTACGAGAACCAGGACCCCAAGCAGGCCGACATGAATCTGCGTGGCAAGTTCACGACCGACGCGGAGGGGCGGTTCTGGTTTAGCAGCGTGAAGCCTGCCGGCTATCCGATCCCGGTCGACGGGCCGGTTGGCGAACTCTTGCGCATGCAGGGCCGGCACAACATGCGGCCCGCGCATCTGCATGTGTTGATCTACAAGCCGGGCTATAAGACCCACATCTCGCAGGTCTACGTGAATGACGACAAGCACCTCGAAACTGACGTGCAATTCGGCGTCACCAAGACCTTGGTCGGCGACTACGTGCGCCACGACCGCGATCCGGCACCCGCCCCGGACGTCAAGGGACCCTGGTACTCGCTCGACTACACGTTCATTGTAGAGCCAGGTGAAGCCAAGCTCCCGCGTCCGCCGATTAGCGGCAAGGCACGCGGCGAGCGACCGCAGATCGAGATCCTAGAACGGGTCTGATCATCGCGCGTGGCGCATGCCACGCGTCGCATTGAAGAGTTGCGTTGGCATTGCTCGCGCGCGACGCAAATCGTAGCCTGCGAGCGGTCGACTGGGTTCGGAACATGCTCGACAAAGCGGCCGAAACGCGTTCGCGCGAAGCCATGCCGGCGGGGCCGGCGCTCGATTTCCAGGAACATCTGGCGAGGCTCGACGCGCAGGGTCTGCTCGTGCGCATCGAGGAGCCGATTAACAAAGATACTGAACTGCACCCGTTGGTGCGCTGGCAATTCCGCGGCGGGCTACGAGAGGATCAGCGCCGCGCGTTCCTGTTCACCAATGTGATCGATGCGGCCGGCCGGCGCTATGAGATCCCGGTTGCGGTCGGCGCGCTTGCAGCATCGCCGCAGATCTACGCGGTCGGAATGGGGCGGCCGGTCGAGGCAATCGGAGAGGCTTGGACGCGAGCGATTGCACACCCGATCGCGCCGATCTTGGTGACATCGCCTCCATGCCAGGAAATCGTCGTCACCGGCGATGAGCTGCGCCAATCCGGCTGCGGCCTTGCGAGCCTGCCGGTGCCGGTTTCGACGCCCGGCTTCGACGCTGCGCCCTATCTGACGGCAACGCTCTGCATCACGCGCGATCCCGAGAACGGCATCCGAAACATGGGGACCTATCGGGCTGCCCTGAAGGCGACCGACCGACTGGGCGTGCGCATGGGGAGCCGGATCGGCGGCGCTGGCGGGTATCACCATTGGAGAAAATACCGCGCCCGCAAAGAGCCAATGCCGTGCGCGATCGTCATCGGTTGCGCACCGGTGGTGATCTTTACCGGCCCGCAGAAACTCATGCTCGATCAGGATGAGATGGCGGTCGCCGGCGGTCTCGCGGGCGCGCCGATTCGCACGGCGAAGGCGGTCAGCGTCGATCTCGAAGTTCCGGCCGACGCCGAGATCGTGATCGAGGGCCTGATCGACACGGATTTGCTCGAGCCGGAAGGGCCGTTCGGCGAAAGCCACGGGCATGTGGCGCTCGAGGACTTCAACATGTCGATGCGGGTGACGGCGATCACGCGCAAACGTTCGCCGGTGTTCGTCTCAATCATCAGCCAGGTGACCCCGAGCGAGTCGAGCGTGATCAAGAAGGTCGCCTACGAGCCGCTGTTTCTCACCCACCTGCGCGACCGGCTCTCGATCAAGGGCGTCCGCGCGGTGGTGATGCACGAACCGCTCACCAACATCCGCAAGGTGATTTTCCTGCAAATCGAGCCCGGCACGCCGCGTACCGAAGTGTGGCGCGCGCTGCATGGCACTGCCACCTTGCAGGCCGCATGCGGCAAGATCGTCGTCGCGGTGAGCCAGGACATCGATGCCACCAATCCGGACGCCGTGCTGTGGTCGCTCGCATACCGCTGCAATCCGATCGAGGATGTGCACATTGCGCCTTACCGGTCGGGCGGGCACGGACCGAAATCAAGTTCGGCGGGGCACGACTCAACCATGCTGATCGACGCGACCCTCAAACACGCGATGCCGCCGGTTGCGCTGCCCGGGCGCGAATACATGGAGCGCGCGCGCGAGCTCTGGGAGCGGCTCGGGCTGCCCGCGCTGACGCCGCAGGCGCCGTGGCACGGCTATTCCCTCGGATCCTGGGACGCAGCATGGGACACATATGCCCAACGTGCAGTTGCCGGTGAATGGGACAAGAGCGGGCAGGAGACATTTGCGGCGCGCCGAGGCGGGTTGACCCCGGAGACGCCGGTCCGCGACGTGGCCGACGAATCCCGCGGGATGGAGTGAACGGGACCGCTCAACGCTTCTTGAGGCGCAGCTTTGTTTCGGAGCTTGCCGCTTCGATCGCGCTCCAGATCGTGAACGCCGTCGCCGGCATGGCGATGTCGCGGATGCCGTAAGGCCGCAGCGCGTCAACGATTGCGTTGATCACGACCGCCGGGGCCGGTGTCGTGCCGCCTTCGCCGCCGGCTTTGATGCCGAGCGGATTGGTCGGGGAGAGCACCTCGACGATTTCGGTCGTAAATGACGGGAGCAGGTCGGCGCGCGGCATGCCGTAGTCCATGAACGATCCGGCAAGCGGTTGGCCGGACGCCGGGTCGACATGGCAGCGCTCCCACATCGCCTGGCCAACACCCTGCGCGATCCCGCCGTGGGTCTGGCCGTGTACGATCAGCGGATTGATGCACCGCCCGACATCGTCGACGCAGGCATAGCGGGTGATCTCCACATTACCGGTCTCGGGGTCGACCTCGACCTCGCAGACGGCGCAACCATTGGGAAACACCGGGTCGTGCATTTCATTGTCGGCGGCGGCATGCACCCCGCTGTCGAGTCCTGGCGGTAAGGCGCGCTGCGCCGCTGCGCGCGCGAGCTCGAGAAAATCCAGCGTGCGATTGGTGGACGGCGCGCCGAACCGGCCGTCGGTGAAGGTTACGGTGCTTGCCTTGGTCTCAAACAGCAGCGCCGCAATCTCTTTCCCGCGCGCGATCAGGCCGGCGGCTGCCTTGGTGAACACGGTTGCGGCATGCCGCATGGAGCGGCCGGAGTGCGAGCCGCCGCCGACGCTGACGATGTCGGTGTCGCCGACGATGATGCGAACCGCCTCGACCGGCACGACCAGGAGATCGGCCACTACCTGGGCAAAGCTCGTTTCATGCCCCTGACCACTGGGCTGTGTGCCAATGATCACATCGACGTTGCCGTCGGCGGTGACGGTTATTTCCGTGCGCTCGCGCGGGGCTCCAATCGAGGACTCGACATAATTGGCAAGCCCGAGCCCAAGCAGCCGGCCCCGCGCTTTGGCGGCGCGGCGGCGCGCACCGGCGCCGCCCCAGTCGGCGATGCGCATGGCGAGGTCCATATTGGTCTCGTAGGTGCCGCTGTCGTAAGTCGCGCCGACCGCGTTGGTGTAGGGCATCGCCTGCGGCGCCACGAGGTTTCGGCGCCGCAGCGCGACGCGGTCGAGCTTCAGCGCGTCGGCGGCGAGATCGATCGCGCGCTCGATCGCGAACGTCACCTCGGGCCGGCCAGAGCTGCGGTAGGCGTTGGTCGGCATGGTGTTGGTGAACACGGCGCGGGCCCGCAGCGTCGCCGCCGGGATGTGATAGGAGCCGGTGATCAGCGCCGCGCCCTTGCCGAGCGGGGAGAGCGATACGCAGCAGGCTCCGACGTTGCTGATGTTGTCGGCGCGCATCGCCAGAAATCGGCCGTCCGCGCGCAGGGCGAGCTCGACTTTGGTCTTGAGATCGCGCCCCTGATAATCGGTCAGGAAGGCTTCGGACCGGCTCGCCGTGTACTTCACGGGACGCCCCGACATGCGGGCGGCCCACAGCACCAGGCCGAACTCCACATAGACGCGGTTGCGCGACCCGAAGTTGCCGCCGACGTCATAAGAGAGAACGCGCAGCCGCTCCGGCGCGACGCCGAGCACGGCCGCAAGCTCGTGCTTCTGGCGCACCGCACCGCCGCTGCCGGCATAAAGCGTGTAGCGGTCGGTTGCCGGATCGTAAGACGCGAGCGCGGCGCGCGGCTCCATCGGGACCGCAGTCACGCGGCCGATGTCGAACTCGACCTTGACCACATGGTCGGCCGACGCGAAGGCCTTGGCGGTTGCCGCCGCGTCGCCGAAAACCGTGTCGACGAGGACGTTGTTCGGCAAGTCCCCCCAGATGGCCGCAGCATTCGGCGTAAGCGCTGCCTCCGAGTCCGTAACAGGCGCGAGCTCGTCGTAAGTGATTTGTACGGCTTCGGCGGCGTCCTGTGCCCGGTTCGCGTTTTGCGCCAGCACCATGACAACGGCTTCGCCGACATGGCGGACCTTGTCGGTCGGCAACAGCATATGCCGCCCGGCAAAAATCCGACCCCCCCCGGGCGCGGTCAACTTCATGTCGTAGCGTGTTGACGGCACCGGGCTGTGGTCGATTGGGCGCAGTCCCGCGCGCCGACAATCCTCGCCGGAGAAAACACCGAGCACGCCCGACATGGCGCGCGCCGCATCGGTGTTGATTGCGACAATACGGGCGTGCGGGTAGGGCGAGCGTACGAACGCGGCAAAGACTTGGCCCTCGAGATTGAAGTCGTCGCTGAAGCGGCCCAGGCCGGTGACCAGCCGCAAGTCTTCCTTGCGGCGTATCGGCTGGCCGATCGTAGGGAAATGCTGGCTTTCGTTCGGTCCGGATTCCATGGAGCAGGCAGAGGCGCTCACTCCGGCGCGACAACGAGGCGCGCGATGTCGAGATTGGCGAGCGGATAACCTTGCGTGACCATCATGTTGCGCCAGACGTCGAGCTGCGCTGGGGTGATCTTGAAGTCGTAGGCCGGGATCGGAATTCGCGCAATCACCGCCTCGGGCAAGCCGGAATATTTGGCGAGCACCGCGCGCGCCTTGGCATCGTCGCTCTTGATGACCTGCAGGCCGGCCTCGAGCGACGTCACGTATTTCTTGAGCGTAGCGCGATTGGCCCGCGCCCAATCCGCGTCCGCGATCCAGAAGGGGAACAGCACAGGATCGGCGACCGCGAGCAGCGGGTCGCCAAGCGATTTGAAGCCAGCTCCAAGCATTTGCCCGACGAACGGTTCGAGCGGTTCCACCGCATCGACACGTCCGGATTTGAGCATGTCCATCATCAGCGGGAACTGCGCCTCGATGCCGGCGACGCTGCGCGGATCGCCGCCGTCCTGCTTGACCCAATAGAGCAAGGCAAGATGCATGACCGAGCCCATCCCAGGCGTGGCGACGCGTTTGCCGGAGAGATCCTTGGGCGAATTGATCCCGCTGTCGGGCCGCACCACGACCTGGAACGACTTGTTGCTACCAGTCTCCAGCGTCTCACCCGCGACCGCGGCGAGGTTCAGCCCACTCGCCACCGCGTTGAGAAGGTCGGGCGCGGTGGTCGGGACAAGGTCGAATTGCCGTCCGAGCGTCGGGGGTAGATGCACGATATTGGGGAACTTGGTGAAGGTCACATCGAGACCGTTCGCATCGAAAATGCCTTCGTCCTTGGCGACCAGCGCCGGGAGCCAGGTGATGACCGGGATATAGGCGACACGCAGCGGGACTTTTTGCTGCGCCAGCGCCGCCGAATTCGGCGCCACCGCGACGCCGATTGCGAGAACTACACCGGCGGCGCCACACCGCATCGACGCAATGAGCTCGCGTGAGATCCCGACCATTGGACATTCCCCCGTTGTTGTTTGGCGAAATTTGCCCGAAGTATATTTCAAGCTCCGTCCGGTGCCAGGGAGGGAAAGCAACGTGCAGCAAGACGTCGCCTTTTCATCGGACGGGCACCAGCTCAAGGGCGTTGTGCATGTGCCGGATGGCATGCGGCCAGGTGAGCGCCGCCCGGCCGTCATCATGATGCACGGCTTTGGCGCCAATCGGAACGGCGGCCCGGCTTGGGTTTGCGGCCAACTCGAGGCCTGGGGCTATGTTGCGCTGCGGTTCGACTTCCGTGGCTGCGGCGATAGCGGCGGCGAACGCGGGCGTGTCATTCCGATAGAGGAAGTCGCCGACGCCCACCACGCGCTCTCCTACATGGCGAGCCGACCGGAGGTTGACCCGGAACGCATCGCGCTCGCCGGTTCGAGCCTGGGCGCCGGGGTCGCCGTTTACGCCGCCGCGACCGATCCGCGGGTGGCGGCCGTCATCGCCGAGAACGCCGTGGCAAACGGCGAGCGTACGATCCGAGGGATGCACACGCCGGAATCCTGGGAGCGCTTTCTGCGGCTGATGGAGGACGGGACGCGCCAGCGCCAGCAAGGCGGAGAAGCCGGCAAGGTCCACCGCTTCGACATTTTCGAGATGCCGAAGCACCTGCAAGTCAACCTGCGATCCAACAATTCGCTGATGGAGTTTTCCGCCGACACCCCGGCTGCCTTTTTCATGTTCCGGCCCGAGGACGTGGTCGCAAAGATCAGCCCGCGGCCGGTCCTGATCCTGCACAGCGCCGGCGACCGCGTCTGCACCTCCGAAGAGGCCTTCAGCCTGGCGCGGCTGGCCAGGCCGCCGGTCGAGCTACACCTGATGGACGGGGCCAACCACTTCCTGTTCGTCGATGCCGACCCGCGCGTCGGGTTCATCCTGCGCAACTGGCTTGATCGCTTCTTCCCCGCCGACCCCACGCGCATCCAAGCAGGTGGCCGATGACTAATCACACGCCGTGGTTGTCGATCAGCCGGGTTTTGCCGAGCCTCGCCGCGACCAGCAGTCGGATCGGCTCGTCGCCGCGGGCGCGCACCGGCGCAAGGGTATCGGCATGGCGCGCTTCCAGATAGTCGAGCGCGAACCCGGCGGCCGCGATCGTCTTGCGACCATCAGCCAGG
The DNA here is from genome assembly GCA_963816775.1 of uncultured Alphaproteobacteria bacterium. Classification (GTDB taxonomy): domain Bacteria; phylum Pseudomonadota; class Alphaproteobacteria; order Rhizobiales; family Xanthobacteraceae; genus JAFAXD01. Next base: position 24,494 of record CAWFLX010000065.1, on the reverse strand, counting down.
ACTCTCGGCAATTGGCGATCCCGCCGAGATTCGTCGGGCGCAATCCTTGAGCGTGCGATGCAGCACAGGCGCGACCGGCGCGTTCGGCAGGCGTGAGGTAGGCGTTGCGCGACGACATCGCGAGGCCGTCCGGCTCGCGCACGATCGGAGCGCCGATCACCTTGAGGCGTAAGTCGAAATCGCGCGCCAGCCGAGTGACGACCTTGAGCTGCTGGAAGTCTTTTTCACCGAAAATCGCGAAGTCCGGGCGGCACTGCAGGAAGAGCTTGGCCACCACGGTCGCGACGCCGGCAAAGAAATGTGGCCGGAACGAATCCTCCAATCCGGCTTTGGCGGGTCCTTCAGGTGTGACCCGGGTCACAAAGCCGTCCGGATACATGACGCTGACCGACGGCGCCCAGACAAGATCGACCCCTTCGCGCGCGAGCGCCGCAACGTCGGCGTCCCAGGTTCGCGGGTAGGTGGCGAGGTCTTCGTGTGGGGCGAACTGTGCCGGGTTAACAAAGATCGACACGATCACCCGCCGGGCATGCCGGCGGGCGCGCCGCACCAGCGAGAGATGTCCCTCGTGCAGCGCTCCCATGGTCGGGACTAGGGCAACGTTCGCAGTCGCGAACTCAGCGGTCGCCCGGTCGAGGGCCTTGAGGGTACGGGCCACCTTCGGCCGGCGCATGGTCCACCTATTTGAAGGCGATCAAATCGAGTTGATCGCAGTGAGTTGTTGCCGTCGCGTCGTGTCCGTTGTTTACTAGCAAAAATGTGATCTAGATTTCTTGACCGGCGGGGCGGCCGGCGAGAGACAGAGAACAAGAATAAGAGATTCTGTCGTCGGAGGGGCCATGTTGGCTAAAGTCGAGGCGCCGCCGCTTGATTATACGCAGACATTCTCTGCGCACGTGGTCGTGGTCGGAAATGAGAAGGGCGGCTCCGGCAAATCCACGATCGCCATGCATGTCGCGCTCGCGCTGCTGCGGGCCGGACAAAAGGTCGCCACGATCGACCTCGATTCCAGACAGTCTAGCCTGACCCGTTACGTCGAAAACCGGCGGGCCTGGGCCAGACGCGCCAAGCTCGACCTTGAGCTGCCGATGCACTTCCGGGTCTCGCGCGGCGAGGGCGCACGCGTTGATGAAAACGAGGCGACGGAGTTCTCAAGCTTCGCGCAAGCCGTCACCACGGTCGAACACAGCCACGACTTCGTGGTCATCGACACGCCGGGCGCCGACACCTACCTGACGCGACTCGCGCATTCGATGGCCGATACGTTGATTACGCCACTCAACGATAGCTTTGTCGATTTCGACGTCCTGGCTGCGGTCGACCCGCAGACCTTCGCGGTCACCGGCACCAGCCACTATTCGGAGATGGTGCGCGAGGCGCGTCGTCAGCGGCGCCTAGTTGACGGCAAGGTGATCGACTGGGTGGTGGTGCGCAACCGCCTGTCGATACTCGGCTCGCGCAACCGCCGTCTGATTGAGGCTGGGTTGCACGAGCTGGCGGGTCGGCTCGGCTTTCGATTCTCCGACGGGTTTGCCGAGCGCATCGTCTATCGCGAATTCTTTCCGCGCGGCCTGAGCGCACTCGATGACCTCGATGAGCAGACGCTTGGCACCCGGCCGAGCGTGGCGCATCGCACGGCGCGCCAGGAGGTCGAGGCCGTGCTTGCTTCGCTCAAGCTGCCGATCGACGAACGCGGACGACGACGGGCGGAAGCGCGGGCGCAGTGGCTCGCCAGCGCCGACACGCCGCTCGAGCTGCATGAGATCGTGGTCGGTTAGGCAAGACTGCGCGGGCCCTCAGGCCGGCACCGGCTCGGGACGCCGCAGATCGGCTTTTGGGCCACGGCGGATTGCGAGCGCAATCAGCGCCGCTACCAGGCACATCGCACCCGCCACGTAGAACGCCGGCAGGTAGGTGGCCATCGTGCTGCGCGTAAACCCGGCCCCAAATGCCGCGGTGGCGGCTCCGATCTGATGTGCGGCGAAAATCCATCCGAACATCAGACCCGCTTTTTCGCGCCCGAAGGTGTTCGCCGCAAGTTTGACAGTCGGCGGTACGGTCGCAATCCAGTCCAGGCCGTAGAACAGGGCAAACAGGCTCAGTCCATAGAGGGAGAACGTGGAGGAGGGCAGGTACAGCAGTGAGAGGCCGCGCAACCCGTAGTACCAGAACAGGAGCCAACGGTTGTCGTAGCGATCCGACAACCAGCCCGACAGGATCGTGCCAACGAAATCAAACGCACCCATCATGGCCAGGGTCGATGCAGCCTCCAGTTCGGGCATCCCAAAATCGGAGCACAGCGAGATGAAGTGGGTCTGAATCAATCCGTTAGTGCTGAGCCCGCACACGAAGAACGTCGCCGCCAAAATCCAGAAGGTTGATGAGCGCGAGCCTTCAACGAAGGCCCCGAGCGCATTTGCGATCGCCGGCTGACGTGCTGGCGGAGGCGCAACCGGCGCGACCGTGTCCCCAAGCGGCAGGAGGCCGACGTCGGAAGGCCGGTCGCGCATGAACAGCACCACGAGCGCCGCGGCCAGGCCTAGTCCCGCGATCGAGGGAAGCAGCGCGGCGCGCCAACCGACGTGAGTCACCAGCCAGGCTGCGAGTGGCAGGAACACGAGTTGGCCGGTTGCTGCGCTTGCGGTCAGCATGCCGAGAACGAGGCCGCGGTGCTTGGTGAACCAGCGACTAGACACGATCGCGCCCAGCACGACGGCGGTCAGGCCGGTTCCGACCCCGACAACCACACCCCACATCACCACCAGCTGCCAGAGCTTGGTCATCACCAGCGCTGACAGAAGGCCGACGACGATCAGCAACACGGCCGTCAACACGATGTTGCGAACGCCATAACGCTCAATCAAGGCGGCAGCGAACGGCCCGATGAGCCCGAACAGGGCCAGCCTTAGCGCCAGTGCACTCGAGATTTCGCCGACGTCCCACCCGAAGTCGCCATGGAGAGCCCCGATCAGGGCGCCGGGAAGTCCCATGGCGCCCGCGGTCGTCAGCATGGTCACGAACGTGACGGCCACCACGACCCAGCCGTAGAAGATGTTCAGGCGGGCGAGCCGTGGCGCGAGAACGTTTGCGAGCATCGGGTTTTCCTCTTGCCGAAGCCGTGGCGCGGGTATAACTCAGCGATCGAATGATGATGGCCGTCATCATTTATTGATGATATTAGTCATCATTGTCAAGAGAGGGCACGCGAAGCAGCCATGCGCATCACCAAGGAGACGGCGGCCGCCAACCGGGAACGGGTGCTTGAGGCTGCGGCACGGCTATTTCGCGAAAAAGGCGTCGATGGGATTGCGGTCGCTGAACTCATGCAGGCAGCCGGCCTGACCCACGGTGGCTTTTACAACCACTTTGAGTCAAAAGAAGAATTAGCCGCGGCCGCGTTCAAGACCGCGTTCGACGCAGCCGTTGCGCGACTTGATCGGCAAGCCGCCAAGGCCGGTCGCGACGGCCGCGACCCGGTTTTTGCGCACTACGTCGAGCGCTATCTCGCCCGCACCACCCGCGACGCCCCCGGCACGAGCTGTCCGATCGCGACGCTCGGAACCGATGCGGCTCGCCATGGACCCGAGCTCAAGGCTCAGTTCGCGAGCGGCTTGCGAGCCTACATTGAAAGCTTCGCCAAGATCATTCCATCCGAAGGGGAAGGCGACCGGGCACAAGCGATTGCCGTGCTTGCAATGCTCATCGGCGCGTTGACGCTGTCGCGCGCGTGTGTCGGCGTTGACGACGCTCTGGCCGACGAGGTGCTGACCGCCGTGCGTGAAGAGCTGGTTGGGGCACGCTAGTAGCGACATCCCCTGCCGCGATTGAGCGCACCCCCACGCGAAGCGGCGCGCGTTACTATATCATTGCAACAATGGCGAAGGATCGCGATTCCAACCACACTCCAGCGCCGGCCCCCGGACGCGCAGAAATCGACGCGTTCCTGCAGAAGGCGCGCTCGCTGTCGGCTTCGACCCCGCGCGCTGCACCTGGTACGCGCGCGCGGCTGATCTTTGCTCTCGATGCGACGTTGAGCCGGCAACCGACGTGGGACATCGCGTGTCAGCTGCAAACCGAAATGTTCCGCGAGGCGGCTGCGATCGGTGGCCTGGACATTCAGCTCGTGTACTACCGGGGCATGAACGAATGCCGCGCGTCGCGCTTCGTCTCTGACGGACGCTCGCTTGCCGATTTGATGGGTGCGATCGAGTGCCGCGGCGGCGTAACCCAGATCGGCAAGGTGCTTGCTCATGCACGGCGGGAGGACGAGCGGCAAAAAGTGCAGGCACTCGTTTTCGTTGGCGATGCCATGGAAGAAACCGTCGATCACCTTTGCGCCGTGGCCGGCGAACTCGGTCTGCGTGCGGTTCCGGCGTTCGTCTTTCAGGAGGGAGCAGACCCGATCGCGACCAATGCTTTCCGCGAGATCGCGAGACTGACGGGCGGTGCGCACTGTCGCTTCGACCCGGGCGCGGCTCACGAACTCGCCGAGCTGCTGCGCGCCGTCGCGGCTTACGCTGCGGGCGGCCTGAAAGCGCTCGACGATCTCTCCGCTCGTCACGGCGCTGGTGCGGCCAAGCTTCTGCAGCAACTGAGATAGGCGATGATCACCATCCTGATCGGCCTGGTGGTGTTGATCCTCATGTTGTGGGGCCTTGGTGTGTTCACCAAGGCCGATCCGAAGGGATTAGCGCTGGGCGCCCGCAGGGCCGGCGGGGTGGCGGCGCTGGTCGGGGCTGTAGTCCTGCTGTTTCGAGGAAATCTGACATTCGCGCTACCGCTCGGGATCACCGGGTTTGGCCTTCTGGGTTGGGGACCTTGGCAAGGGCTCGCACGGAGGACGCAACGAAGTTCCGGCCAGGTCTCGCGCGTGCGTTCGGCGTTCCTTGAAATGGAACTCGATCACGACACCGGATCAATGCACGGCCGGATCATTGCCGGGCCGCGCTCCGGGACTTTGCTTGACGCGCTTGACGTGCCAACGGTGGTTGCGATGCTCGCCGACGTCGACGAGGAGAGCCGCAGCTTACTCGCAGCTTATCTTGATCGCCGGGATGCCAGCTGGCGTCAGGACGCTGATAATGGTGCGCGTGCGCGGGATGTCCGGCGGCCCTCCGGCAAAATGACCGAAGAGGAAGCTTATCAAATCCTTGGCGTTGCGCCGGGCGCGTCCGCGGATGAGATCGGGCGTGCCCACCGGTCGCTCATGAAGAAACTGCACCCCGACCAGGGGGGCTCGACGTATCTCGCGGCTCGAGTCAATGAGGCTAAGGACTTGCTTTTGCGCCGGCATCGCTAACGTCTCACGCGACTTGCGTTGTCTGTTCGGCGACGATGCACTGGCCCCGGTTACCAAAGCGTTGTCGGCGCAGCCGTATGGTTAACGGCGCGTAAACTCGCGACCGGCGTGCCGCAGCGGTCAGAGCGTTAAAGTAGGCGTGGTCGAACGGCGAGGCGCCGCGAGCGCCATCGACTTAGGATGCGTTCATGGCCGGGCTTCGTCCCGGCCATTCAGGTCTTTCTTCGCCAGATTGCAGCGACGCGTCAGTTCTTGTTCGCGGCCGCTACGAGCATGCAGGGAATGTCACTGCGCTTGAGGGCGCGGCAGGCGGCTTCGGCCTGGCCTTTGTCGAGGCCTGCGAAGCGCGCCCGATAAAGGGTCTTATCGCCCTTCACGACCTTCTCGGTGAACGGGTCGGCCTGCTTGAGGATCTTGGCCGCGCTTGATTGGGCCGAACCGAGGCGTTCCTTGGCTGCGCTTACGCTCTCGAGTGCACCGACCTGAATGACCCAGCCGTCCCGGGTCGTTGCTTCACGGGCCGGCGCCGCCGCGGCCCCAGCGGACGTACCCTGCTTGGGCTCGGCCGCATCGGCAACGACCGCCGGCTTGATTGGCGCGGGCGTAGGTGCAGGGGTGACGGACGCCGCTGCTTTGATCGGTTTTGTCTCGCGTGCCTCTTGGATCGCGGGCGCCGGCGGTGATGCTGCCACGGCTGCCACGGCTGGGGCGGCGACTGGCGCGGGTGTGACGGCCGCCGCTGCCTTGATCGGTTTCGTCTCACGGGCCTCTTGGATCGCGGGCGTCGGCGGCGGTGCTGCTGCCGCTTCCATGGCTGGCGCGGCGACCGGCGCCGAAACGATGTCTGGTGTGGGGGGAGGCGCCGGTGCCGGTCGAGCCTCGACCGGAGGCGGTGCCGACGGTGTCGGCGTCACCGCGTCCACCTCGGGCTGCGCGGCCGCCTGGGTCGGCGTTACCGGAACCACCGCGTGCGCCGGTTCAGCCTCGCTGCCGATCGACGTTGCCTTGATGGTTGTTGCGCGCACGCGCAGCGTTCTGACCGGAATCGGTCGAATGTCGTCACTTGAGCCGACAAGCGGGGATACCATCGCGACCGTTGCTTCGGTGCGCCGCGGCGTCGCTTGCTGTGCCTCGGCCGCTGCCGCCGGTGGTTGCGCGACCGCTGCCGCCTGTGCAGCCGGTGCGGAATGTGCGGCCGCGCTTGGGGCCGATGCAGTCACGAACGGAGCGTCCGCGGTTTTGGCCATCGAACCATCGGGAGCCGGTGCCATTTTGGCTGCCGCGCGGGCCGGGGCGCGCGCCCCTTCGGCGATGAGCGGGGCCGTGCGTTGCTGGCTGCCCTTGCTGATGTACTGGCTGATCAATTCGCGCATGCGCGAATCGCGCGAACCAGCCGACGACCCGCCCATAACCACTGCGACGAGATGCCGACCGTTGCGCCTGACCGAGGTCACAAGATTGAAGCCGGAGGCGTGAACGAAGCCGGTCTTGATCCCGTCGACCCCTTCGACGGTGCCGAGAAGATGGTTGTGATTGCCGATCTCGTGCCCGTGCCACGTGAAGGACCGCGTCGAGAAATAACGATAGTAGCGCGGGAAGCGTTCCTGAATGGCGCGTCCAAGCAAGGCTTGATCGCGCGCGGTGGTCACCTGCTCGTCGTTGGGCAGACCCGATGCGTTGCGATAGATCGTTTGACTCATGCCGATCGCGCGCGCCTTCTTGGTCATCATCTGCGCGAAGGTTTCCTCATCGCCGCCGATCTTCTCGCCGATTGCGCAGGCGATATCGTTGGCGGAGCGTGTCACGATGGCTTTGATGGCATCCTCGACCGCGATGGTGCCGCCAGCCGGGACGCCGAGCTTTGTCGGCGATTGCGACGCGGCGCGCTCGGAAACTTCGATCCTTGATTCGAGCGTCAGCTTGCCCGCGCTCAACTGCTCGAACAGCAGATAAAGCGTCATGATTTTGGTCAGCGATGCTGGATGACGCAGGCCGTCGGGGCTGCTTTCGTGCAACGTTGCGCCGGAATTGGCATCAACGACGATCGCGGAGTACGGCGGTGAATAGCCGCCTCTGCTCGAGTGATGCGACGTGTGTGCGCGTGCGCCGTGACCCTTGTGCGCGGTGGCGTGACGACGAGCGTCGGCGGGTGTCGCCGCGAGCATCGCCAGAATTGAGATGATTCCCCAGACAGAAGCGTGGATTGCGGTTCGTGAGCCCGCGCGCAGCATGTCCCCCTCCGTACCATCGGACGCGAGCGGGCGCCCGATCCCCTTATCGTTTGCTGTCCCCTGCGCCGCACGCCAGCGGGCGCTACGGCGAACACAAACGATCCCCGCAACTGTTGCCGAGATAGCGCAGTCAAACGCTATCGGCGGGCAGTTGCTAATTTGTTAAGGTGTCGGCCGAATTGGGCATAATGGTGGTCATTAATGGGGGTGATTGGGCACCGGGGGAGCACGGTCGATATTGCAGTGCAATATTTTTGTTGACTTTTTGTGCAGCGCGACATAAATGGGCAGCATCGGTCACCGGGGCCAGGCCGGCAGGAGAGCACAGCGATGCTGAAGAACTTTGATGACGCGCAAAAGTTCGGTAAGGAAAACATGGACCTCGCACTGAAGTCGTTCGGTGCTGTGTCGAAAAGCATGCAGGCGATCGCGGTTGAGGTTGCGGATTATTCGAAAAAGTCCTTCGAAGATTCGACCGCAGCCATGGAAAAGCTCATGGGCGCCAAGACGCTCGAGAAAGCGATCGAAGTGCAGAGCGACTATTTCAAGAGCGCTTACGAAGGCTTTGTTTCGGAAGCGACCAAGATCGGCGATCTTTGCTCCGATCTCGCCAAGGAAACCTACAAGCCGTTCGAAGGCTTCTTGGCGAAGACGACCAACGGCGCCTGACGTCTCGCGGCGCTTTCGGCAAAAGACCTCCGCTCCGAAAGCGGAGGCTTCGGCGTTGCGCCAACGCGCAGACGTTTCGCAACGCGATACGCAAGCCCGGCCTAATGCCGGGCTTTTTTGCGATGGTCGCCGATCGGTGTCGGACATTTGCGCCCCGGCGTCGATTCGATGGTGCGCGGAATTTATCCACCGCTCGCTCGAGGACCACTCGCAGCCGGGATGATGCCGCGATTCTGGCGCGGATGCCTCAACATGGCCTCGATATTCGCCGATCTTCGCCCATACTGGAAACCGAAAACACCGTCGCCTATTATTTAAGGACGAACGTGCACGGCATTGCGGCATGATTCCTGCCTTAATGGCCCTAGATCATCGACGCAGAGTCGTGCGGGATACCGCCTTCGAAACGTCGTGAATATCGCGTGACATGAAGCGAGCTGACCAACCACGTGAATTCGATCCAGCCGATCGGCTGCGCCCGCGCGCGGCAAACGACGATCGAAAGCGCAAGAGCGATGAAGGCCCCGGCACCGCGGTCATCACCAAGACGAAGCCGCAGACCAAGCGGCCGAACCTTTATCGCGTGCTGCTGCTCAACGACGATTACACGCCGATGGAATTCGTCGTGCACGTACTCGAGCGCTTCTTTAACAAGGATCGCGAAGCCGCGACTCGCATTATGCTGCATGTCCATCACCACGGCATCGGCGAGTGCGGTGTATTCACGTACGAGGTGGCTGAAACCAAAGTGACGCAGGTCATGGACTTTGCGCGCAAGCACCAGCATCCGTTACAGTGCGTCATGGAGAAGAAGTGAAGTGTGATCGGGAACCTGGGGGAAACGAGAGCCTGTGGAGACGAGCCAGTTGGGCAAGTCGGTGTCGATGAGTAACTTCGGCCACAGCCAAACGGAAATGGAACTCTGATGCCAACATTCTCACGCAGTCTCGAACAGTCGCTTCATCGCGCCCTGGCGCTCGCCAACGAGCGTCACCACGAATACGCAACGCTCGAGCATCTGTTGCTCGCACTGATCGACGATCAGGATGCGGCTGCCGTGATGAAGGCGTGCAATGTCGATACCGACAAGCTGCGCCGCAACCTCGTCTCCTATATTGAATCCGAACTCGAAAACCTCGTCACCGACGGGTCCGAGGATTCCAAGCCGACGGCCGGCTTCCAGCGGGTGATCCAGCGCGCCGTGATTCACGTGCAGTCGTCGGGGCGGGAAGAGGTGACCGGCGCGAACGTGCTGGTCGCGATTTTCGCCGAGCGGGAGAGCCATGCCGCCTATTTCCTGCAAGAGCAGGAGATGACGCGCTACGACGCCGTCAATTACATCAGCCACGGGATCGCCAAGCGCCCGGGCTTGGCGGAGGCGCGTCCGGCGCGCGGCGTCGACGACGACAGCGACGCCAAGTCGGGCGATGAGCAGAAGAAGAAAGGCGACGCGCTCGAGGCCTATTGCGTCAACCTCAACAAGAAGGCGCGCGAAGGCAAGATCGACCCGCTGATCGGGCGCGACCCGGAAATCAATCGCACCATCCAGGTACTGTGTCGGCGTCAGAAGAACAACCCGCTGTTCGTTGGCGAGGCCGGCGTCGGCAAGACGGCGATCGCAGAAGGTCTGGCGCGCCGGATCGTCAACGGCGAGGTGCCGGAGGTGCTCGAAGGGGCGACCGTGTTCGCGCTCGATATGGGCACGTTGCTCGCTGGGACACGCTATCGAGGCGATTTCGAGGAACGACTTAAGCAGGTGATCAAGGAGCTCGAGAATTATCCGGGCGCCATCCTGTTCATTGACGAGATCCACACCGTGATCGGCGCCGGCGCCACATCGGGCGGAGCCATGGATGCGTCCAATCTGCTCAAGCCCGCGCTCGCGTCCGGAACGGTGCGCTGCATCGGTTCGACCACGTATAAGGAATATCGGCAATATTTCGAGAAGGATCGCGCGCTGGTCCGGCGTTTCCAGAAGATCGATGTCAATGAGCCGTCGATCCCCGATGCGATCGAGATCCTCATGGGGCTCAAGCCCTACTTTGAGGAATATCACAAGCTCAAGTACACCGGCGAGGCGATCAAGGCGGCGGTCGAGTTGTCGGCGCGCTATATCCATGACCGCAAACTCCCCGACAAGGCGATCGACGTGATCGACGAGTTGGGAGCCGCGCAAATGCTGCTGCCGGAGAACCGCCGGCGCAAGACAATCGGCCTCAAGGAAGTGGAAGTGACGATCGCCACAATGGCGCGGATACCACCCAAGACGGTGTCGAAGGACGATGCTGAGGTCCTGATACACTTGGAAGAAACGCTCAAGCGGGTTGTCTACGGCCAGGACAAGCCGATCGAAGCGCTGGCGGCGTCGATCAAGCTCGCGCGCGCGGGCTTGCGCGAGCCCGAAAAGCCAATCGGCAGCTACCTGTTCTCCGGCCCGACCGGCGTCGGCAAAACCGAGGTGGCGAAACAGCTTGCCGCCTCGCTCGGCGTCGAACTGATCCGCTTCGACATGTCCGAGTACATGGAACGGCACACCGTGTCGCGTCTGATCGGCGCGCCGCCCGGCTATGTCGGGTTCGACCAGGGCGGCCTCCTCACGGACGGCGTCGATCAGCATCCGCACAGCGTCCTGCTGCTGGACGAGATCGAAAAAGCCCACCCGGATTTGTTCAACGTGCTCCTGCAGATCATGGACCACGGCAAGCTGACCGATCACAACGGCAAGCAGGTCGACTTCCGTAACGTGATCCTGATTATGACCACGAACGCGGGTGCCTCTGACCTCGCCAAGGCGGCGTACGGCTTTACCCGCAGCAAACGCGAGGGCGACGACGTCGAGGCCATCAACCGGTTGTTCGCGCCCGAATTCCGCAACCGCCTGGACGCGATCATCACCTTCGGACATTTGACCAAGGAGATCATCGCCAAGGTGGTGGAGAAATTCGTGCTCCAGCTCGAGGCTCAACTCGGCGACCGCGACGTTACCATCGAGTTGTCCGACGACGCCGCCAGCTGGCTGATCAAGCACGGTTACGACGAACAGATGGGCGCCCGGCCGATGGCGCGCGTGATCCAGGAACACATCAAGAAGCCGCTCGCCGACGAGGTGCTGTTCGGGAAGCTCAAGAACGGCGGCCATGTGCGCGTCATCGCGATCAAGGACGAGCGCGGCAACGACAAGCTCGGGTTTGAGTTCCTGGACGGGCCGGTGACACCGAAGCCGGAGAAAATTCCCGAGCCCAAGAAGAAACGCCGGCCGTCACAGCGACGCAGCAAGCCATCTGGTCCCAAGGGCGGCGGAGGTTCGCCGAGCGGCCGCGGCTCAGTGCCGAAGGTGCCGCTGGTCAAGGTGTGAGCCTAGCGCGATCAGCAGGGCAACCTTCGCGCAAACAAAAAAGGGGCCACCGCATGCGGTGGCCCTTCTGATGTGGAGGTCATCTGCGCCGTCACACCCGCACGGAGCTGTGCGTCTCCGTCGCCGGCGCCTCGCTGTCCGTGTGGAACGGACGTTCGGTGGCGGGCAGCTGCAGCACGGTCGCGCGTTGGCCTTCCCGCAGATACGTCACCAACAGGATCTTGCCGCCGGGAAGCTCGAGCGCGTCGTGATGCATGCTCGGTTGGGCTTCGTTCACGCGCCGGAAGCGCGCGACTTTGGCACCGAGCTTGCGCGGAGGGAGAATGCGGAAGCCGGCTTCGCACTCGATCTCGCGATCGAACGCGAGTTCGGTACCCGGCTGCAGGCAAACGGCTACGTTGGGTTCACTCGTGGCGCAGAAGCCGCCGGTCAGCGAGTGCGTAAACTTGGTTGTGATGAGCTTATCGCCCACTTTGCCGGGGCGTGAAGCCAAGTGTTGCAGGCTGTAGTCGCACATCGAAGGCACTCCTCTGTCGTGCCCCAGTGCTTCCCATCGCGATTAAAAGAACGCGCGAGCGTGGCGATCTTATGACCCCTGTGGCTGGATGCCGCAATGCGCCGTGGTCAGCGGGCCCGCCCATGCCGAGCTGCCTTGTGCCCGGCGCCGTTGCGCGTTGCGGGAGGCCATGGGAGAGACCGCCATGGGCACGCTTCCGATGTCGTCGGCCGCCGCATTTGCGACCGGGCTCAAGGCAGCGGCACGATCGGTGTTCGTCTACGTCATATTCGGGACGTTCATCGGATATGGCGCGCTTTGTCACGATCTTGGTTTCAGCCTGCCGTGGGCGGTCGCCTCCACCGTCCTGATCTGGGCCGGGCCCGCGCAGGTCATCGTTGTGACGGCGCTCGGGTCGGGCGTGCCGGCCGGGGAGGCTGCGATCGCGGTGACGCTGAGCGGGCTCCGGCTGCTGCCGATGGTTGCCGCGTTGCTGCCGCTCGTCAAAACGCCGGCGACCCGCTTCTGGCACTTGCTGCTGCCCGCGCACCTGACCGCGGTGAGTATGTGGGTGGAAAGTTTGCGGATCGCGCCCAGGCTGCCGCGCGAGCGGCGCATTGCATTCTGCAACGGGCTCGGGATCGGCATGATGGCCGCGGCGGTTGTAGCGGCAATACTCGGATACATCATGGCCGAGCGGTTGCCGCCACTGTTCGGAGCCGCGGTCCTCTTTCTCACGCCGATGTCGTTTACGGTATCGATCGCGCGTAACAGCCGCGAACTGGTTGACCGGTTCGCTTTCGGTTTCGGCCTCACGCTCACGCCGATTTTCGCCCTCGCCAAGGTCGACCTCGCGCTGCTGGCCGGCGGCGTCCTCGCCGGCACGCTGGCGTTCGCCGTCCACCGGGTCGCAGCAATCGTGCGCGAGGCTTCGTCGGAGGCCGCTTCCGAGCCGCAGGCCGAGAGCGAGCCGAGCCGCAAACCGGGCGATGGACCATGAGCACCACCGTACGCGAACTCGGTCCTTATCTGGCACTGGTGCTGGTTGGGTTCTTGCCAAACGAGATCTGGCGGGTGTTCGGAATCGTCATCGCGCGCGGCCTCAATGAAGACTCGGAGCTCATGGTGTGGGTGCGCGCGGTGGCGACCGCGATCCTCGCCGGCATCATCGCGCAATTGATCCTGACGCCCCCTGGCGCGCTCGCGATTGTGCCGCTGGTCGTTCGCTTGGGTGCGGTGACCACCGGATTCCTGGCGTTCCTGATTGTGCGCCGCTCAGTGTTCGTTGGCGTCCTCGTTGGCGAGGTCGCGCTGGTGCTTGGGGCGCTGCTCTGGGCGTAGCTAGCTCACCCAGCCGCCCTAGAGGCGAACGCGCCGCAACCGCAGCGCATTGCCGACGACGCTGACCGAGGAGAGCGCCATCGCGGCCGCCGCGATGATCGGAGACAGCAGGATCCCGAACCATGGATAGAGCACGCCCGCCGCGATCGGCACGCCGGCCGCGTTGTAGATGAAGGCGAAGAACAGGTTTTGGCGAATGTTGCCCATGGTGGCCGCCGAGAGCCGCCGCGCCCGAACGATGCCGGTCAGGTCGCCCTTGAGCAAGGTAACGCCGGCACTCTCGATCGCAACGTCCGTCCCGGTTCCCATTGCTATGCCGACGTCAGCGGCCGCCAGCGCCGGCGCGTCGTTGACGCCGTCGCCCGCCATCGCCACCACGCGGCCCTCGCGACGCAGCTTCTCGACGACCGCGCCCTTCTGGTCGGGCAGGATCTCCGCCTCGACGTCGACAATGCCGAGACGGCGCGCCACCGCCTGCGCGGTCGTCCTGTTGTCGCCGGTCAACATCACGACCCGCACGCCCTCCGCGGTCAGCGCTTTGAGTGCATCCGGTGTCGTCGCCTTCACGGGGTCGGCAATCGCAATGACGCCGGACACCTTACCGTCAGTCGCCACATAGATCGCCGTCGCGCCGTCCTGCCGCAGACGGTTGGCATCGGCGTCGAGCGCAGCAGTCGCGACGCCGAGCTCGCCCAGGAAATGGGCGTTGCCGAGCGCGACCTTGCGGCCCTCAACGGTACCGAGCGCGCCTTTCCCGGTCGGCGAGTTGAAATCCGTGACGTCGGCGAGGCTGATCTTGCGCTCCGTGGCGGCGTCGACGATCGCGCGCGCCAGTGGGTGCTCGCTCGCCTTCTCGACACTTGCGGCGAGACGGAGCACGTCGCTCTCGTTGATGCCTTGCGCCGGAACGACGGCGACAACCTTCGGCTTGCCTTCGGTCAGCGTCCCGGTCTTGTCGACCACAAGAGTGTCGACGCGCTCCAGGCGCTCGAGCGCTTCCGCATTCTTAATCAGCACGCCAAGCTGCGCGCCGCGTCCGACCCCGACCATGATCGACATCGGGGTCGCAAGCCCGAGCGCACAAGGGCACGCGATGATCAGCACGCTGACCGCGGCGACGAGCCCGAAGGTGAAGCGCGGCTCCGGTCCGAACATCGACCAGGCCGCAAATGCGAGCACCGCGACCGCGATCACGGCTGGGACGAACCAGCCCGCGACCTGATCGGCCAGCCTCTGGATCGGGGCGCGCGAACGCTGGGCCGCCGCGACCATCTGCACGATCTGAGCCAGCATGGTGTCGCGGCCGACCTTGTCAGCGCGCATCACGAAGCTTCCGGTTTGATTGATAGCGCCAGCCAGCACGGCGGCGCCCGCCCCCTTGGTCACCGGCATCGACTCGCCGGTCACCAGGGATTCGTCGACCGACGAGCGGCCTTCGGTCAGTACGCCGTCGACTGGAATTTTCTCGCCCGGTCGCACGCGGAGCAGGTCGCCGACCGCAACCTCGGCAAGCGGCACGTCCTCGTCGCTGCCGCCCGGTTTGACGCGGTGCGCGATCTTGGGCGCGAGGTCGAGCAGAGCGCGGATTGCGCCCGAAGTTTGCGCGCGTGCGCGCAACTCGAGCACCTGTCCGACCAGGACCAGCACGGTAATGACCGACGCCGCTTCGAAATAGACCGGAGCCGATCCGTCGATGCCCCGGATTGCGGCGGGGTAAATGCCGGGAAAGAGCACGGCGACCACGCTCGCGAGCCAGGCCACCCCGGTCCCCATCGCGATCAACGTGAACATGTTGAGATTGCGCGTGACCAGCGAATGCCAGCCGCGCACGAAGAACGGCCAGCCGGCCCAGAGCACGACCGGCGTTGCGAACAGCAGTTGGACCCAGCTCGAGGCCGCGGGTGACAGCGCGTGCAGGTTCAGCATGTGCCCGCCCATTTCGAGCCCGAACACCGGGACGGTCAGGACAAGTGCGATCCAAAAGCGCCGCGTCATGTCAGCGAGCTCCGGATCGGGACCGGCATCGGTCGACGCGATCTCCGGCTCAAGCGCCATGCCGCAAATCGGACAGTGGCCGGGCCCGGGCTGGCGGATTTGCGGATGCATGGGGCACGTGTAGATCGTGCCCGTGGGAACGGGCAATTGCGCCTGCGGCTTCGCCTCAAGATAGCGCGCTGGCGCGGCCACAAATTTCGTGCGGCAGCGATCGGAGCAGAAGAAATACGTGTGTCCGGCGTGGTCCTGGCGATGCGGCGTCGTGCGCGGATCGACGCGCATGCCGCAGACCGGATCCGTCGCCAGGCTCGGTCGCTTGGTGCGAGCCGTGGTCGTGCTCGGCGTGTTGCGTGGCAGCCATGGCGAGCACTCCCGCTTGAATCCTATACCCGGTAGGGGTATATAGACGGCATGAAACGCGAGATCAAGCACGCCTGCCTTAGACGGCTCAGCCGGATCGAAGGCCAGGTCCGCGGCCTCACCCGCATGGTCGAGGATGACCGCTACTGCATTGACATTGTCACCCAGATCTCCGCCGTGCGCGCGGCACTGCGACGCGCCGAGGAGGAGATTCTGCGCGACCACGTGGCTCATTGCGTCGAGCATGCGATCACTGCCGGTGACAAGACCGATCAGCGGCGCAAGGTCGCGGAGTTGATGGATGTCATCAGCCGCGCCGACCGGTAAGAGGCGTCCCGGCGAGAGCGAGACCATGATCTCTCAGTCGGCGATCACGTGTCCGTGTTGCGGCACGACGACGATCGAAACGATGCCGATTGATGCTTGCAGGGTCTTTTACGACTGTGCGGGCTGCGGCACGACGCTGCGCCCGAAGCCGGGCGACTGTTGTGTGTTTTGCTCCTACGGGTCGGTGCCGTGTCCGCCGATCCAGGCGCAGCGTTCCGGCGACGCGGATCGTGCAGCCTGCTGCGCGAGCTGATCATCAAAAGTACGGCTGGCTCGGATCCGGCGGCAGCCCGAGCTCGGTGCGCCCGAAGTGCGCGAAGTTGTTCTCGGTGTTGAGACCGACGTGCATCGATGCGAAGTGAATATCCCGCCAGGCGCGCTGGATTGGATTAGAGGTCGCAAAGCCCGCCGTCCCGCTCAAGGCGATGAGCGTATCGATCGCCGCGACCGCCAATTCGGCGGCGCGCGCATAGTCGCGCACGCTGCGCGCCAGCAGCGAGCGGGGCGCGCCCTGCGGCGCGTGCGGCAGCAGGGCGGCGCGGCGCAGCAGCAGTTCGGCCGCGTCGAGGTCGGCGGCGGCCCGGGCCATCCGCACCTGGACACTGGTTTTATCGGCCACCGCTGCCCCGCCCGCGGCGGTGCGGGTCTTGGTCCAGTCCCGGAAGTAGTCATAGGCGCCCTGAGCTGCGCCCAACATCGGCGCCGCAAATGTGAGCGGAGAGTAGAAGAAGAACGGCGTACGAAAGATCGGGCTTTCATGGAGCGCGCCGCCAGGGCCAGCTCCGTCCCGCAGCTGCGGCAAGCTGATCACGCGCGTGTCCGGCACGAATACATTATCGGTGACGATGGTGTTGCTGCCGGTCGCCCGCATACCGGCGGTGAACCAAGTGTCGCGAACCGTATAGCCGCCGGGCGGGATCAGAAAGAACTTCCATTCCGGCACGCCGGCGTCGTGCACGAAACCACCGATAAAGACCCAGGAACTGTGTCCGACGCCGCTTGCGAATGCCGAATCCTGTCCCGACACGCGGTAGCCGCCGTGCTCGCGCTTAACCTTCGCCCTCGGTTGCACCGACGCCGCGATCGCAACGTCGGGGCCGTCGGCCCAAACGGCCTGCTGGGCTTCCTCCGGAAACATGCCGATGATGTGCGGATGGTGGATAATCAGGCTCGCGCACCAACCGTGCGAGGCATCGGCCTTGCTGATCTCGCGCGCCACCTCGAACCAGATGTCGAGACCGAGCCCGTAGCCGCCGAAACGAGGCGGCACCAGGATGCGGGCGATGCCGGCGGCGAGCAGTTCCTGAGCCAACTCGTTCGGAATTCTGCGCGCCTCTTCGGCCGCCTCGGCGCGCTTGCGGAAGCCGGGAGCCAGCGCCCGGACTCGGTCGATAATCTCTTGTCCGGATTGCACGGAGGGTGGGGAGGGCGACATCGTGCGCTCCTATCTCGTCTGGTCCGCTACCGATCAAGGGAGATTTGCTCTGACGATCCGAATTGAGCATCCTGTATCGGCGGGTTCCGTCAGGGAATCGAATGCGACCGGCTTCACGCGCTCTTGAGCGCCGCCGCGAGTTTCAGCGCCTGGTCGGACAAGACGGCGGTCTCTTCTTTGTAGGTCGCCGGCGGCTTCATCGGCACGGCGGTCTTGCGCGGAATGATGTGGAAGTGCAGGTGAAACACCACCTGGCCGCCGGCCTGTTCGTTGAATTGCTGCAAAGTGAGCCCGTCGGCGCCGAACACCTTCATGGCGGCCGCGGCGACCTTCTGGACGACCCCGACGAGGTGGGCGAGATCGTCCGGCTTGACGTCGAGGAGGTTGCGCGCCGGCACCTTCGGGATCACCAGCGTGTGCCCGGGCGCGCGCGGCATGATGTCGAGGAACGCGAAGGCGCGGTCGTCTTCGTAGACCTTGTGGCACGGGAGTTCGCCGCGCAGGATTTTTGCGAACACGTTGTTGGGGTCATAGTTCGGCATCGCGATCCTCCAACCTCAGGCCGGCTCGGCTTCCTCTTCCTCGGTCAGGTTCTTGCGAAATGGCGACATCTCGCCAAGCTCTTCCCCGGCCGCCGCCACATAGGCGCGCTCGCGCGTCAGATACTCCGCAATCGCCCGCCGCAAGGCCGGATCGGCGATGTAGTGGGCCGAATAGGTCGTCTGCGGCAGATATCCGCGCGCCAGTTTGTGCTCGCCCTGAGCTCCCGCCTCCACGCGCCGGAGCTTGTGGTCGATGGCGTATTCGATCGCCTGATAATAGCAGACCTCGAAATGCAGGAACGGATGGTGTTCGATCGCCCCCCAATGCCGGCCGAACAGAATGTCGGAGCCGATGAAGTTGATTGCGCCCGCCACATAGCGTCCGGCGCGCCGCGCCATCACCAGCAGGATGCGATCGGCCATGGTTTCGCCGATGAGCGAGAAAAATCGGCGCGTCAGGTAGGGGCGGCCCCACTTGCGCGACCCGGTCTCCATGTAGAACGTAAAGAAGGAATCCCACACCGCCTCGGTCAGATCCGGACCGGTGAGCCGGACGATTTCAATTCCATTGGCCACGGCGTCCCGCCGCTCGCGCCGGATGAACTTGCGCTTGCGGGCCGCAAGCGCCTCCAGAAATCCCTCAAAGTTTGCAAAGCCCGCGTTGGCCCAATGGAATTGCTGATCGGTTCGTTGCAGATATCCGCGCTTCGCCGCGAGCGTCCATTCGGTTTCCGGCATGAACGTCACGTGGACCGATGACGCCTGCCGCAGCTGGCAGAGCTCCACCAGTCCTTGCGCCAACGCGTCCCGGGTCTCGTCGGCGGGTGCGCCGGAGCGAACCAGCAGGCGCCGTCCGCTGGCGGGTGTAAAGGGGACCGAGACTTGCAGCTTCGGATAGTAGCTGCCGCCAGCGCGTTCGTAGGCTTCGGCCCAGCCACGATCGAAGACGTACTCGCCTCGCGAATGGGATTTGAGATAGCACGGCACCACGCCGACGATGGCGCCCGCGCGCTCGGCCATCAGGTGTTGCGCCATCCAGCCGGTTTTTGCGGTGGCCGAACCCGAGGCCTCGAGCGCGGACAAAAAGGCGTGCGATATGAACGGATTATAGGCCGTCGTTGCGGCGGCGTCCGAACCCCGCGCGAGGTGCTGACAGCTTGCTTGCGCCGACGTCCCGATCTCTATTGATTTTGCTTGTGAATGTGCGGCCGGCGCGTGCCCGCCTGGATTGGCGCAGGCGTCCCAGTCGGACGCCGAGATATCGGCGATGCTGGGCAGGACGCGAATGCGTAATTGATCCGTCGTCGAACCGTCGTTGCGGCGGCGGGCTGTCATGACACCTCGAACAAGCCCTCGACCTCAACGGCCGCATCGAGCGGCAGGACGGCGACCCCAACGGTCGTGCGCGCGTGCCGGCCTCTGTCACCGAATACCGCTACCATCAGGTCCGAGGCGCCGTTCATGACCTTCGGGCCCTCGAGAAACGACGGCGTCGAACTGATAAAGCCGCCGAGACGGACCACCCGCACCACCTTGTCGAGATCGCCGAGCGCGGCCTTGAGTTGCGCGAACAGGTTGATCGCGCAGGCCTGTGCCGCCTTTTGGCCATCCTCAACAGATACCTCAGCACCGAGCTTACCCTTGGCGACGAGTTTGCCGTCGGCGCCGAGGCACAGCTGGCCGGAGACAAACAACAGGTTTCCGGTTCGAACCGAGCCCACGTAATTGGCAAGGGGTGCTGCCAATGCAGGCAACGTCAGTCCGAGTTCCGTCAATTTCTTCTCAACCGTTCCGGCCATAGGATTCTCCGACCTAGTGTGGTGGATTTGAAGTTCCTACAACTTTTGCCGCCCGCTCGCAGAGGAACTTCAAATCCAAAAACCACACTAGAATCATAAATTTGCTCGTGTCCCTTTGATTCCGAAGTTCGCATCAGAGGGTGCCGCAAGGTCATGCGAACTTCGG
Source organism: uncultured Alphaproteobacteria bacterium (assembly GCA_963816775.1). GTDB lineage: Bacteria > Pseudomonadota > Alphaproteobacteria > Rhizobiales > Xanthobacteraceae > JAFAXD01. Next base: position 4,479 of record CAWFLX010000065.1, on the reverse strand, counting down.
AATCGGGACACGAGAGCATTGCCCTGGACATCACGCATGATCCGCAGTGTTCCCAATTGGGCTCATCCGCGCAAGCGGCCGTCGTTGCGGCTGAGCGTCACCGGCTTTATGTATTTGATCGCGATCGAGGAGGTTTGATGACGCGCGCTCATACCTATTACATGTACGCCGCAGCGGTGTCTGCGTTCGCACTTCCGTTCATGTCGGCTATGCCGTCTGCGCAGGCGGCCACCATAGCGCTTGCGCCGCACCGGGCCGTGTATGACCTCAAATTGTTGCGCTCGCCGGGCAAGCGTCAGGTCGAAGCGGTGCGCGGGCGTATTCTTTACGATTTCTCGGGCAGCCCGTGCGAAGGCTACGTGCTGCAGTTCCGCCAGGTCTCGGAGCTTGATTCCGGTGAAGGCAAGACGGCGTTGAGCGATCTGCGCGCCAGCACCTGGGAAGAGGGGGAGGCCAAGGCCTTTAGGTTCAACTCAACTAATTATCTTAACCAGAAGCCGGTCGAGGCCGCCGACGGCCATGCGGATCGCGATGCCGGCGGCGTGACGGTGCAACTCGCGAAGCCCGACGCCAAGTCGTTCAAGCTCGGCCCCGACACGGTGTTCCCGGCCGAGCATATGCGGCGGATCATCGAGGCTGCGCGCGCCGGCACTAGCATTCTTGAGTTTCCGGTCTTTGACGGGTCCGAAAACGGCGAGAAGGTCTTCGATACGCTGACCGTTATCGGCCGCGCGATTCCGCCCGACGAGAAGAAGCCGACTGACGCGTCGGCCGCATACCCGGCGCTGACCGGCATGACGCGGTGGCCGGTGCGGATCAGTTATTTCGACCGTGCGACGGAAGGGGGTGAGCGTACGCCGGTCTATTCGATCGGGTTCGAGATGTACGAAAACGGCATTTCACGTTCGCTCAGCCTCGACTACGGGGACTTCGTCGTCGCCGGTGAAATGAGCCAGCTCGAGTTGAAGGAAGCGAAGGCGTGTCAGTGATTGGAGCACCCTGCGGAGTTATCGCTCCTCGGTCGTACGCCCGGCGTCGTCTTCCTCCTCGAACACCAGCCCCCTGATTACGGCGTCGTCGCCGAAGCGGTCGCGCAGCCGGTCGACGGCATGCTCCGCTGCGGCGCTGCGCTGGGCGCGCTGGTTGACGAGGTCGGCCGGATCGGCGCCTTCAGCGTCACCGAGCCCCGACACGCCGATGCCGATCAAGCGAAACTTGGTGCCGTCCACCTCACGGACCAGCAACTCGCGGCCGCTCGCGAAGATCATCGCTGCGAGTTGCGTCGACGCCGGCAGGGAGCGGGCGCGGGTTCGAAGGCGGAAGTCGGCTGTCTTGAGCTTGAGCGTCACGGTTGTTCCGGCGATCGACTTGGCTTTGAGCCGCGCCGAAACCCGCTCGGACAGATCCCACAGCAGGCGCTCGAGCGCGCGCAGATCCGCAAGGTCGCTCGCGAACGTTGTCTCAGCCGATACGCTCTTGGCTTCGCGGTCGGGGCTGACCAACCGTTGGTCGATCCCGCGCGAGAGCCGTGCCAGGCGCTGGCCTTCGACCCCGTAGCGCCGCATCAAATCGGTTTCATCCGCCCGCTGCAGGTCGGCGATGTTCCGGTAGCCGTCGCGCGCCAGCGTCTGGCCGAACACCTTGCCGACACCCCAGATGAACGTGACCGGCTTCGGCGCCAGGAAGGCAGCAGCCTCCTCCTGGCTGAGTACCGAGAAGCCGCGCGGTTTGTCGAGATCGGACGCGACCTTGGCGAGGAACTTGTTGGCCGAGAGCCCGATCGAGACCGTGATGCCGATCTGGGTTTCGACCTCCTTGGCGAAGCGCGCGAGCGATTTCGCGGGGCTCATGCTATGCAGCCGCTCGGTGCCGGCAAGATCGAGAAAAGCTTCATCGATCGAGAGCGGCTCTACTAGCGGGGTGAGCTTGAACATCAGCGCGCGCACCTCGCGCCCGACGGCCGCGTACTTCGCCATATCGGGCGGCACCACCACTGCGTCGGGGCAGAGCCGACGCGCCTCAAACATCGGCATCGCCGACTTCACCCCGAAGGTGCGTGTCACATAGCAGGCGGTTGCGACCACGCCTCGCTTGCCGCCGCCGACAATAACTGGACGGTCGCGCAGGCTGGGATTGTCGCGCTTTTCGATTGTTGCGTAGAACGCATCACAATCGACGTGGGCGATGGCGAGCTTGGCAAGCCGAGGGTGGTCAGCCAACCGTGGCGACCCGCAGCCGCGGCAGCGCAGCGCACTGTGCGGATTATCGGCCAGGCAGTCGCGACAGAAGGCGAGCATGTGGAGCGATTCCAGCTTCCAGATGCTCGCGCGGGGAGGGCGGCCGATCAAGGACCAAGGCTCCGTTCGCCACCCCTCATTTCTTGATGGTCGCGTTGGCAACGACGGGCGTGCCAGGCCTGGATGTGCGGCGGGCCCGCTGCAAACAGCAACCGGACGCAGCGGAGCGAACACTGGCCGAAACCTGCAAGCGATTTACGCAGAGGGGGCGACTGAGCGTCCCCGCTATTCCGCCGTTCGCGCGCGGTCGCATGAAACTGCGGCTGCGGCGTTACAGGAGGGTTTCGGCGACTGGAAATCGCGTTACATCGGTATTTGTTCTTTGCGGCGCGTTATGCTGTAATGTACGGTACGTTACAGTTCTGCGTTGAATGCGACCGGAAAAGATAAGATCCAAGCTCGATGCCGTCCCCGCCAGGAAACCTGATGTCAATTCGAGGCACGAAGAGCGCGCGGCGCGTGCACGCGCGGCGCCCCGCGCGCGGTTCGGGCCGGATCGAGAGCGCCGATGCCCGCCGAGAACGTATTGTTCGCATGGCGGCGCCGTTGTTCCTGAAACATGGCTACGACAACGTTTCGATCGACGACATCATCGAGGTCGTCGGCGGTTCGAAAGCGACGGTCTATGCCTGGTTCGGCGGCAAGGAGGGATTGTTTGAGGCTGTTGTCAGGCAGGAGTGCCAGGACGTCACCATGGCAATTCATGTGGACGCCACGGGCAGCCTGGAGGCCCAGCTGACTGAGATCGGTCACTCGTTCCTTGCGAGGGTCCTGTCGCCAGAAATTCTCGAATTCCATCGGCTCATGGTGTCGATCGGTCGGAAGTTTCCCGAGGTTGGACGGCTTTTCTTCGAGACCGGGCCGGCGTCCGCCTACAACGTTGTGGCGACCTGGATCACGAAGCAGCAGCGAGAGGGTCGTATCTTCGAAGAGGATCCGTATCGGCTTGCCGTGCTGTTTCTCGACATGCTGATCGGCGAACATCAGCTCGGCCGGCTGACCTCAGTGCCCCGCACGGCGCGGCGCGAGAAGATCGACGAGACGGTGCGGATCGCGGTCAGGGTTTTTCTGCGCGGCTGTGCCGCGCCGCCGCAAGTCCGGGACCCAGGTTAGAGCTCGCGCGTCAGCGCGGGCATTGCTGGACAAACGCCTCGCTAGAGGGCGAACCGCAGGAGGAACGACAATGCAGAAGGTGGGTTTCGTCGGCATTGGAAAAATCGGGCTTCCGATTTGCGCGAATCTGATCAAAAGCGGGTACGCCGTGGTCGGCTATCGGCGCAGTTCTCTGGCTGAATTCGAGGCACTCGGCGGAATAGCGGCGCGCTCTCCCGCGGAGGTGAGTGCCCAGACCGATATTGTCTTCACCTGCTTGCCGGACGCCGCCGCCCTGGAGGAGGTGATGCGCGGCCCGCACGGGCTAGTCGCGTCGGCGCGAAACAATCAGGTCGTGGTGGAGCTCGGATCGCATCCGTTGTCAGTCAAGCAGCGCTACATCGCGCCGCTCGCCGACAAGGGCGTAGTTTTCCTGGACGGCGAGGTGAGCGGCACGCCCGGCATGGTGGCGCAGCGCAAGGGCGTCATCTATCTAGGCGGACCCGCCGCCGCGGTGACAAGGGTCGAGCCGATCGTCGCCGGGTTCGCCGATCTCTGCATGCATCTCGGGGCTTTCGGAAGCGCGACCAAGGTCAAGCTCGTCAACAATCTGCTGGTGGCGCTGCACATCGCCGGCACCGCCCAGGCGATGGCGATCGGATTGAAGACCGGGGTCGACCCCGGACTCCTGATCAAGGCGGTCGCGCAAGGCAGCGGCGGCTCCACGCAATTCGCCATTCGCGCGCCGTGGATGGCCGAACGCCGCTTCATGCCGCAACAGGGCGCGGCGGCGGTGCTCGGTCACTACCTCGAGGGATGCAAAGCGCTGGCCCACGAGGTCGGAGTTCCGACGCCGCTGCTCGACTGCCTGGTTGATGTCTATGAACGCGCAACCCCGGGCATCGGAGATCGCGACGTCGCGGCGATCATCGAGTTTTTCGAAGCCGGCAGTCCGGCAAAATCAAAACAGGCGAGCCAACAGGAGCATACGACATGATTCGAGTTCGCAAGATTTCCCACGCGATCTACGAGACGCCGGATCTGGACAAGCAAACCGAATACTACACCAACATCCTGGGGCTCACGCTGA
>CAWFLX010000064.1:0-37840 GCA_963816775.1 uncultured Alphaproteobacteria bacterium | reverse complement strand
CGCGCGACGACTATCTGATCCGGCCCGATCCGCAGGATCCGCGGCTGACGGAACGTGTCGACGGCGTTGACCAGACCGGCGCGCCGATCACCACCGCGGTCACGGTCGAGCGCGCGCTGACGATCTTTCTGAACAACCAGGAAATCGTCACCGCCATGACGATCAACGACTACCCGGACTATCTGGCGCTCGGCTACCTGCTCAATCAGAACATGCTGCGCCCGGACGATGAGGTCACCGGCGTCGACTACGACGAGGAACTGTCGGTCGTGGTGGTGCGCACGCAGCGCGCGACCAATTATGAGAAGAAGCTCAAGAAAAAAGTGCAGACGTCGGGCTGCGCCCAGGGCACCGTATTCGGCGACCTGATGGACGTGATCGAGAATGCGCGGCTTCCGGACGCCGAGCTGCGCACATCCTGGCTCTACAGCCTGACCAACAAGATCAACACGACGCCGTCGCTCTACCTCGAGGCGGGCGCCATCCATGGCTGCGTGCTCGCCCGGCAGGATCAGCCGCTGGTCTACATGGAAGACGTCGGCCGTCATAACGCGGTCGACAAGATCGCGGGCTGGATGTTCCGCCACCGCATGCCGGCGGACGACAAGATTTTTTACACCACCGGCCGGCTCACCTCCGAGATGGTGATCAAGTGCGTGCGCATGGGCATCCCGATCCTGATTTCGCGCTCGGGCTTCACCGCCTGGGGGGTGGAGCTTGCCCGCAAGGCCAACCTCACGCTGATCGGCCGGGCGCGCGGCAAGCGTTTCGTCGCGCTCGCAGGCGAAAGCCGGATCGTGTTCGATCAGGACCTCGCCTATGTGGAGGAGGAAAGCGCCAAGCACCGGCGCAAGGCGGCGGTGCATGACGATTAGAGCGAAAAGACGTGGATGGCCGGGACGAGCCCGGCCATGACGCAAATGGAGATGCCGCCGACCGTCGGCCTCGTCCTGGCCGGCGGTTTGGCGCGGCGCATGGGCGGCGGCGACAAGGCGCTGATCGAAGTCGGCGGTGTTGCGATTCTCGACCGCGTACTCGATCGCCTGCGTGGCGCATGCGACCCGATCATCCTCAATGCCAACGGCGACCCGGCGCGGTTTGCGCGCTACGGGCTGCCGGTCGTTGCCGACAGCATCCCCGATTTCGCCGGCCCGCTCGCCGGCATTCTGGCCGGCCTCGACTGGGCCGCCGCGCATGCCCCGGCGGCGCAATGGCTCGCGAGCGTGCCGGGCGACTGCCCGTTTCTGCCACACGACCTGATCGCGCGGTTGCACGCCGCGCGCGCCACGCAATCGACCCCGCTGGCGTGTGCGCGCTCGGGCGAGTGGCGCCACCCCGTTGCCGGGCTGTGGCGGGTCGACCTGCGCGACGACCTGCGCCACGCGCTCGCGGTCGAAGGATTGCGCAAGATCGAGATCTGGACCGCAAGGCACAGCATTGCGATCGCCGCCTGGCCGGACCGGCCGTTCGACCCGTTTTTCAACGTGAACACGCCCGAGGACGCAGCAACTGCCAATCGTGTTGCAAAGCAGTATGAACAGGCGTGACCCCGCGGCAGTTTATGGGGTGGCTTTTGTTGATTTCCGGATCATGATGGCGGTGCTATCAAAGGCGCCGGGAGGATTCGAACATGCGCGCTTTTCTTTCTGCTTGCGTGATCGCGGTCGTGCTTGCGATCGCCGGCTACTACGGCCTTCGCGCGATCCAGGAGCCGGTCTCGGAAGCATTCACCACCAGCGCGGTGCGGCTCAACTCGTGAGCACCGCGTAGGAGAGAAAGCCGACGGTCGTGCCTGGCGTGACGGTCGTCGTTTCTTCGTCGAGCTCGACCAACCCATCGGTCTCGGTCAGCGACGTGATGATGCCAGCACCGTCTTTCGGATATTTCACGGCCTCCACGTCGCCATTCGCCCCGCGCCGCAAGCTGACCCTCACGTACTCGCGCCGGCCCGTGCGCTTTTTGTAGCCGAAGGCCGCCCGCACCGGCAGCGCGATGAGCGGTTCCGGCAACGCGCCCGCTAGCCGCAGCAGCAATGGCCGCACCACCCGCGCAAAGGTGACAAACACCGCTGCCGGATTGCCCGGCAGGCCGATGAATGCCGCGTTGGCCGATCCCCCCGGGATAACGCCCATCGCAACCGGACGACCGGGCTTGATGCCGACCCGCCAGAACACCAGCCTGCCGATCTTCTCCAAAACCTCGCGCACGTGATCGGCCTCGCCGGTCGAGACCCCGCCGGAGGTGAGCACCAGGTCGTGCGACGCTGCCGCCGCCGTCAACGCGGTCGCCAATTGCTCCGGCCGATCGGAAAGAATGCCGAGGTCAGTGATCTCGGCGCCGAGCCGCACCAACAGGCCGTCGAGCAGATAGCGATTGGAATCAAACAGTGCCGGGTGCGGCCGTTGCGATCCGGGCTCGACGATTTCATCGCCGGTCGAAAACATCGCGACCCGCACGCGCCGGCGCACCGGGAGCCGCGTAAGCCCGACCGCGGCCGCGAGCGCCAGGTGCGCGGCGGCGAGCCGCCGGCCAGCCGGCAGGATCACGGCGCCGGCGCACACGTCCTCGCCCGCGAGCCGCCGATTGGCGCCGCGCTTGAGCCCCGGCGGCAGCAGGACAAAGTCGCCCTCGCGGCGAATGTCCTCCTGCATGAACACGGTGTCGGCGCCGGCTGGCATCGGCGCGCCGGTGAAAATGCGCGTGGCCTCGCCCGCGCCGAGCGGGCGCAGCGGCGCATGACCGGCCGCCACGCGGTCGACCACGAGGAGCTTGGTCTCGGCTTGCGGGTCGAGGTCCTGGCTGCGCACCGCGAAGCCATCGACGGCCGAATTGTCGAACGGCGGCACATCGACCGCCGCGATGACGTCCGCGGCCAACACCCGCCCGAGCGCCGCCCGTAGCGGAACCTCCTCGCACTCCGCCACCGATGCGACCCGTTCGGCGATCAGCCGCTCCATCTCGTCCAGCGGAAGCAGCGGACCCGCGAACGCAAAGCAATCGTCGGTCAGCTGCGCCATCGATCAGGCCCTGCGCTGCTGCGGCGGCGCCGGCGCCCGCGCCAGCACCTGCGCAATCGGCTCAGCGTGGTCGAGCATGAGGCCGACCACCGCTTCCGCGTCGTCGATTGAAACAACCGGACGGGCACCGGCCGGGAACGGCGTATCGCTGACGATGCCGACGATGAGCGGATCCTCGAGGTGCAGCGCGGGCTTTCCGACCGCGGCCCGAAAAATCTCAAGCTTTCGATAGCGGGCGGCCTTGAAGCCTTCCACCACCACCAGATCGACCGGCGAGAGCTTCGCCAGCAGTTCGTGGAGCGAAGGCTCGGGCGCGCCACGCAACTCGTGCATCAGGGCGTAGCGGTTCGCGGATGCGATCAGCACCTCGGTGGCGCCGGCGGCGCGGTGGGTGTGGGAATCCTTGCCCGGCTGGTCGAGATCAAACGAATGGTGCGCGTGCTTGAGCGTCGAGACGGTCAGCCCGCGCGCCACGATCAGGGGGAGCACCTTGGCGAGCAGAGTTGTCTTGCCCGCGCCGCTCCAACCGGCGAGACCGATAATACGCATGCGGCCTTATAGCAGACCGCAAGGCGGCATGCCCGGTGGAGCGCTACTCCGCCGGCGTCGCCGCAGGCCGGGCCTGGGTCTCGCGTGCGCGGGCTTGCTCCTCGTCGAGCCAGAGCGAGTGATGTTGTTTCGCCCAATTGACGTCGACCTCGCCGGTGCCCATGGCCTCGAACGCGCCTTCCATGCCGATCGTGCCGATGTAGATGTGACCCAGCATCGCGGCAATGAACAGCATCGCAACGACCGAGTGGATGACCTGGGCGATCTGCATTCCGGCGATATCGGTGACGTAGAACGGGAACAGCAGCAGATAGCCCGTGGCCGCGGCCGCACCGCCGCCCAGCACGACGATCCAATAGATCAGCTTCTGGCCGGCGTTGAAGCGCTGCGCCGGAGGATGCTCCTGTCCGACGATGCCGCCGCCGGCTTTCAGCCATTGGAAATCGACACGATTGGGAATGTTGCCGGCGATCCACATCAGGAAGATCAGCACGACGCCGAGGGTGAACGGGAAGCTGAGAAAGTTGTGAGCGTATTTGGCCCATTGCGACCAAGCCGTGAATGTCTCCGGACCGAGCAACGGCAACAGCAGCGGCCGGCCGAACGTGATGTTGAGACCGCTGATCGCCAGAATGACGAAGCAGGTCGCGGTCATCCAATGCACGCCGCGTTCAAACGCGTTGAAGCGCACAAGAGTCCGGCCGGACCGGCCGGCCTCCAGGCGCACCATGCCGCGCCACAGATAGAAGATCACCAGCAGCGCCAGCATGCCGATGATCGCAACCGCGCCAATGATGCGCAGCGTGACCTCGTGGAAATCACGCCACTCCCGGCCGGCCGGCTGGATGAGCACGCCCGCCCGCTGAGCCGGGATCGAAACGCGACCATCGATCTGACCGAGGGTTTGCAGCAGCTTTTGTTCGTTGACCGCGCTGGCCGTGGGGTTGACGGATCCGTCCGGATTGCGCTGCGCCTGCTGGGCGGCCGCCGGGAACGCCAGAGCCGCGACCAACAACAAAAGCAGCACGCCGGCGAAAATGCGAATGCGCGAGAATTGAATCCTCATGCGGCTCTCCCTGCTTTCCGGCCTGTTTCTCGGTCCTTCTCTCCCGGCGAGGAGAGCGGCGCACGCAGGCTTACGACGCAATTGTCTCGCGATAGGCCGTCTGCCAACCCCAGGCACCCGAACCATAGCCACGCTTGCTGACGCGCTCCTTGTAGATCTGCGCGATAATTTCGCCGTCGCCGGCGAGCAGCGATTTGGTCGAGCACATCTCGGCGCACAGCGGCAGCTTGCCTTCGATCAGCCGGTCACTGCCGTACTGCTCGTAATTCGCCGCCGTGTTCTGCGGGTCCGGTCCGCCCGCGCAGTAGGTGCATTTGTCCATCTTGCCGCGCGTGCCGAAGTTGCCGAGCCGCGGATATTGCGGCGCGCCGAACGGGCACGCGTAGAAGCAATAGCCGCAGCCGATGCACAGGTCCTTGGAGTGCAGGACCACGCTGTCGGCGGTGGTGAAGAAACAATTCACCGGACACACCGACGCGCACGGCGCGTCGGTGCAATGCATGCAGGCCATGGAGACCGATCGCTCGCCCGGCTTGCCGTCGTCGATGGTGACGACGCGGCGGCGATTGATGCCCCACGGCACCTCGTTTTCGTTCTTGCAGGCGGTGACGCACGCGTTGCACTCGATGCAGCGGTCGGCGTCACAGAGGAATTTCATGCGAGCCATTGTGGTTCCTCCTTACGCCGCCCTGACCTGGCAGAGCGTCGCTTTGGGTTCCTGCATTCCGGTGACAGGGTCGAAGCCGTAGGTGGTGAGCGTGTTGACGCTCTCGCCCAGCACCACCGGATCGGCGCCTTTGGGATACCTGGGCCGCTGGTCGGCGCCCTGGAACCAACCCGCGAAGTGGAACGGACACCAGGTCACGCCTTTGCCGACGCGCTCGGTGACCAGCGCCTTCATCCGCGCCTTGGAGCCGTCCTCCGCGCCGGTGACCCAGACCCAGCCGCCGTCCTTGATGCCGCGGTCGGCCGCATCCGCCGGATTGATCTCGATGTACATGTCCTGCTGGAGCTCGGCGAGCCACTTGTTGGACCGGGTCTCCTCGCCGCCGCCTTCGTATTCGACGATCCGGCCCGACGTGAGGATCAGCGGGAACTGCTTGGCAATTCCCTTGTCCACCGCCGCCTTCTGCACGTCGAAGCCGATGTTCGGCATGCGGAACTGCCGCGCATTCGGCAAGGTCGGATACTTGGCAACCAGATCAGGCCGCGGCGTATAGATCGGCTCACGGTGCACCGGGATCGCATCAGGCAATCCGAACGCATTCGCGCGCGCCTTGGCGTTGCCGTAGTGCATGACGCCGTGCTTCTGCAGGCATACGCGCTGAATGCCGCCCGAGAGGTCGAGCGACCACGATATGGCGTCGGCATTGTTGCCGCCGATCCGTTCGATGGTTGCCCGCTCCGCGTCGGTCAGGTCGGTATCCCAGCCGAGCTTCTTGAGCACGCCGTAGGTGAACTCGGGATAGCCGTCGCGGATATCGGAACCGACCGAGTAGGACCCGTCGGCCAGCAGCGAGACGCCGTTGCGCTCGACACCGAACCGCGCGCGGAACGTCCCGCCGCCGTCCATGACGTGCAGGTTGGTGTTGTAGAGCGTGTGGGTGCCGGGATGCTTGAGCTCCGGGGTGCCCCAGCACGGCCACGGCAATCCGTAGTAATCGCCCTTGGCCGGACCCGACGATGCCCGCAACGTGACGACGTCGAAGTCCTTCTGGTTGGCCATGTGGACCTTGAGGCGTTCCGGCGACTGCCCGCAGTAGCCGGTCGACCAGCCGCCGCGATTGATCTCGCGCAGGATATCCTCCGCCACCGGCAGATTGTTCTCGACCTTGATGTTCTTGAACATCTTGTCTTCAAAGCCGAGCTTCTTGGCGAGCAGGTACATGATCTCCAAGTCGTCCTTCGATTCAAAGATCGGCTTGACGATCTGCTCGCCCCACTGCAGCGACCGGTTGGACGCGGTGCGTGACCCTTTGGCCTCGTAGCTCGTGCAGGCCGGAAGCAGGTAGGTTCCGTTCTTGCGCTCGGACAGCACCGCCCACGTGGTCGGGTGCGGATCGGCCACCACCAGCAACTCGAGCGCTTCGATGCCTTTCACCGCCTCCGGCATCCGGGTGACGGTATTTCCGCCGTGGCCCATGATGAACATGGCCTTCAGGTTGCTCTGCTGAGCGACCTGCTCGTGCGGCAGCAAAGTCGCGTCGAACCAGCGAGTTGACGGAATGCCGGGGGTCTCCATCATCTTGACCGGCTTGCCGTCGGCGCCGGTCTGCGTGTCGAAGCGGGACGCCAACCAGGCGTAGTCGACTTCCCAGACGCGCGACCAATGCTTCCACGCGCCTTCGGCGAGGCCGTAGTAAAGCGGCAACGTCACGATATCGAGGCCGAGATCGGTCGCGCCCTGCACATTGGTGTGGCCGCGGAAGATGTTGGCGCCGGTGCCGAACGAACCGACGTTGCCGGTCGCCAGCAGCGCAATGCAGAACGCGCGCACGTTGGCGGTGCCGACCGTGTGCTGGGTCGCGCCCATGCACCAGATCAACGTCGCAGGTTTCTCGGTCGCGAACATCTTGGCGACGCGTTTGAGCTGATCGCCCGGCACGCCGGACACCCGCTCGACCTCCTCCGGCGTCCACTTCTCGACCTCCTTGCGGATGTCGTCCATGCCGTAGACGCGCTGCCGGATGAACTCCTTGTCCTCCCAGCCGTTCTGGAAAACGTGCCAGAGCAAACCATAGATCACCGGAATGTCCGTGCCGGATCGCAGCCGCACATATTCGGTGGCGTGCGCGGCAGTGCGGGTCATGCGCGGATCGATCACGATCATGTTGGCGCGGTTGAGCTCCTTGCCGGTGAGCAAGTGCTGCAGCGACACCGGATGCGCCTCGGCCGGGTTGCCGCCCATGATCACCATGGTCTTGGCGTTGCGGATATCGTTGTAGCTGTTGGTCATCGCACCATAGCCCCACGTATTGGCTACGCCGGCGACGGTGGTGGAATGACAGATGCGCGCCTGATGGTCGGAGTTGTTGGTGCCCCAGAACGCCGCGAACTTGCGATTGAGATAGGCGCCTTCGTTGGTGAACTTCGCCGAGCCGAGCCAGTAGACCGAATCCGGCCCTGACTTCTCGCGAATCTGCAGCAACTTGTCGCCGATCTCGTTGATCGCCTGATCCCAGGAGATCCGCGTCCAGTCGCCGTTCACGAGCTTGAGCGGATAGCGCAAGCGCCGATCGCCGCTCACGAGTTCGCGGGTTGCGGCGCCCTTAGCGCAGTGCGAGCCACGATTGATGGGGCTGTCCCACCCAGGCTCCTGCCCGATCCACACGCCATTGGCCACCTCGGCAATCACCGTGCAGCCGACCGAGCAGTGCGTGCAGACGTTCTTGCGGATGGTGACTTGGGCGCCGACAGGCGGCGGCGGCCCGGCCTTGGCCTTGCGCACCGAGCCGAGCGGCAACGTGCCCAACGCCGTGAGTCCGCCGGCAGCGAGGCCGGACCGGCGCAGGAATGTGCGGCGGTCGAAGCCGCCGGGCGAATGAGGCAGCGCGTCCGCAAGCGGGCGGCGATGCGTCTCACGATCTTTGCGCTTGATCAGCATCGGTTTGCTCCTGCCTTACGGATAGCGGTTGACCCGATAGAAGGTTTTGACTTCCTCGGACAGGCGATAGCGCGCCTTGCGCTTCTCGTCGGTCTCGCCTTCGGCCATTGCCTCGCTCGCAAGCGGAGGCGCCGCCGTTGCGGCCGCGCCGACGCCGAGCACCTTTATGAAGTTGCGACGATCGACTGCGGACTTTTTGACATTCGGTTTGTCAGCCATGCGAGGTCCTCCTCTCAGCCTCCGGCGACGGCAACGCGAAGGCTTCGCTCTCAATCTCAAGAAACACCCGACCGAGCATGCCTACTCCCCGATAAAAGTCGGCTTCGTCGGCACACTCGAGATCGCGGAAGAAACGGCCCATCCAGGGTGCGATGTGCTTTTCGAACAGCTCACGCTCGGCCCCGGGGGGCGCGCTCAGGCGGCCATCCGCGAGCCCCGCCATGATCTCGCACAAGATCGCAGCGTTATCTTCGGGCTCGGCCTGTCCCTCGGCACGCTCGACGCCGATGCTCGCGAGAAATTCCCGCAGCCGCGCCAGCGGGCGCTCGTGCAGAAAGCCGCTCATGTAGTACGAGCCATAAGGGAGCAGTTCGCCCCGACCGACGCCGATGAACAGATTGAAGAACTCGCGCTCGACCTTGTCGACGCGCGCGATCGAGGCCGCCTCCGCCAACGCCGCATGGGCGACGCCGAGCGGGCTTGCGTCGCCGCGCACTTGCGCAAGGCGCGCCAGCAGGTCAGCGTCCGGTGCGCGCGCGAGCAACACCGACAACAGCGCGTATTCCTGCGCCCGGGCGGCGTCCAATCCGTCGAGGTCATCCGCCGCGTGAGCACCCTCGACAAATAGATCAGGGCGCAGCACGGCGCGGTTCACACCGGTCACCGTTTCGACCGCACGGACGCGATCCGCCGGTACGCGGGTCCAGTTCGATACCGATGGCTGTGAAATGCCGATTTTTTGCGCAAGGGCCCGCACACCGCCGGCGGCGCGGATTGCTTCCCTCAGACCCGTTTCCCTCATCTGGTACTCTTTTTCGCGGTTCGCCCCAGCAACGACCGCGATTGCAGGGAAGGTAGGCCGATAGTTTAGAACCGGTCAATGGTTCTATAGTCGCGGGCTATCGCGCCTGTGGGAACCGTCACTGAGGGAGCGCGCCGCCGTGCCGCCGCGGTGCTGGTGATTGCTCGCCATCGTCCCCTTTTTGCGGCGCAGCATTTTCTGTGTCGGGACGCACTGTCGGCCCGTCCGCTGGCGCGGCGGCTGAGGGCTTTTCCGGCACATCGGCTTTTGCGTCGGCGTCCGTCGGCGCAAAAGCGATCGACCGAGGGGTCTCTGAATTGTCCGATTGCGCTACCGGCGGGCCCGAGGGTGTTGGTTTTTTTGGCTCACCATCGCCGACGATCCTCGCCAACATGCGTCGGATTTGTTCGGTCTCCAGCAGCGGCCCAAAGCCCGGCGCCCCGCCGGGTGCTGTGAAGTCCCACTGGTTCTCCGCAAGCCCGATGAAGTCACGGATGGCCGGGTCGGTCGCCCAGGCGCGACGAAGCGCCGCCCGGGTCAATTCCGACGGCACGCCGGGGGCGAGGAAAGGCCGGATGTCGGTCGCGGCCGCGATGGACTCGATCGGCGGGAGTTTTGCGAGATCGACGAGCGGTTCGGGTGCAGCCGCGGGCCCGGCGGCGGAGCTGTCGTTTGCAACCGAAGGGCCCGGGGGCGCGGGAACCTCTTGGTCCGCTGTTGGCGCGGGCGCCGGCTCCGCGAGCTCGCGCTTGCGCCGCGACCAACGTCGCAAAAATCCCTCACGCTCACTCATCGACGTCACTCTTGGGGACTGGCGCGCGACGCGCGAGCGCCTCCGGATCGGCTTGGTCGCGCTCGCGCTTGAAAAACGAACTATCGACGTGATGTTCCCTCACGAATGACTCAACCGCGATCCGGATGGACTCCGGCATGGCGACGGGTTCAACCAGATCGTTGCCCGCCTGCGTAAACGCCTCTCCCTCGTTCGGGTCGGCAGTGACCGCCACGACTTCGAACGGCGGTTCGACCCCAGTTGGACGCAGAACGACCCAGAGCGAAGGCTGATTGGTGGCGAGATTGTCCTGATAAAAGCCTGTGTGCGCCGCGAACAGTTCAAGGTTGAATGCGCCGGCATAGAACGTCGCAGTCTCGGCGCCCTGGGCAAGCGCAGTCCAGGGCGCCGTGTCAGGCGCGGCAGGCAGGACGGTAACCGGGCGCCAAACAAAATCCACCCACGAGCTTTTGGCGCGGCGCCGTTCGACGATCACGCCGACCGGCAGGCGCTGCAACGGTTGCGGACGGCTCACGTCACGCGCTCCAACCGCCGAACCGGAAGGCCGACGACCAGGTTCTGCGGCTTCATGCGCAGCACCTGATCCGCCGTCATCGCCAGGATCAGGTAGACCGGATCGGTTCCGATCTTCGGTTCGGCCAGCGCCGGGTCGGCGAACGTCAGCTGAAACAGCCCGACGATGTGGGCGCGGGTCGCATCGTCGAGGGTCTCGCCGTGCCACAGGGCGTCGCCAATCTTCGTGCCGGCGGCGTCGAGCCCGACATACCAGGTGAATGGCACGTTGCTCGCTTCGATGAGCGGTTCGATTGCGACCTCCACGGCCAGCAGGTGTGCGATGAAACGCTCGAGGACTTGGGCAAGCGAGGCAAGTCCGCGCCGACCCGCGGTGAGATCAAGAGCCATGTCGAACGCATCGCTGCGCTCCCAGTAGCTTTCGGCGTTGGCGTCACTGAGAACGTCGATGTCGACCGCACGCTCCAACCCGAGCATCGAGACCAACGGCGACACCGGGGCGAGCGTGGTACCGGCAATGCGTTCTTCGTCGGCGGCGAGCAATGCGCCCTCGTGCAAGGTCACGCGCTGGGCTCGAAACAGAAGCTCGGCCGCTCTGAGCACAAACGGGTCGTCACAGCGATCGAGCGCA
Organism: uncultured Alphaproteobacteria bacterium; assembly: GCA_963816775.1. Classification (GTDB taxonomy): domain Bacteria; phylum Pseudomonadota; class Alphaproteobacteria; order Rhizobiales; family Xanthobacteraceae; genus JAFAXD01. The sequence continues at coordinate 26,646 of CAWFLX010000064.1, read as the reverse complement.
TTGCGCAAGATTACGTGGACAAGTTGATTGAGAAACAGCGGCGGCGTCTTGCCGGCGCCGCGGCGCACGAGCGCAAGATACGCGGCTTCGATCGTCGGATAGGCCAGCAGGTGGTCGCGCCAGGCGATCAGCAACTCATAATTCTCGCGCGCATCGGCGTCCGCGACAGCGGCGATCTCCGCGCCCGACACGGGCCGGCGCGGCTCCCTAAGCAGCGTCGCGTGCAGGGTGCGTTCGACCACGCAGGCATCCGGCGGCGGAGTGAGTTCCGGGCGCGCCAGATAGAGCTTGAGGAACTCATCGGAGATCGCAAGGCCGCCGCCTTCATGGCGATCCAGCAGGTGATGCCCACACGAGAGCCAGAAGTCCTTCACTTGTGCTCTCCCTCGGCGAGTTTCATCAAATCGATGGTTTCGCCGGGCTCGGCTTCTTCCTCAACCTCAAGGAATGAGAACGCACGCAACGGCTTTGGTCCGCCACGCGGGCGCAGCACCCGAAACTGCTCGCGAATCTCGCCATCCTGATGGGTGCGATGCAGTGCCAGCAGCGTATCTAGGGGATGATCGCAGAGCGACGCCGCAAATGCGACTTCCTGTTCCGCGGCCGCCCGCGCTTGCGCCAGCGCCGGTGCGCCAAAATGATCGCAGAGCTGGCGCGCCAGCGTATCGACCAAGGCAGCGCGGTCGCTTTCGCTCGCTTCGACCACTTGAACCAGGGTCGACCAGCCGAGCGTCGCGACGCCGAGGAATCCCGCCCGGAACTGTGCGCGCGCCTTGCCTTCGAGCGCACTCAGATCCGCATTCCAGAACACGAACGTACCACATACCGCCCATTCGCCCGGTTCAGCGGCGCGGTGGAATACGAATGTGTCGGATGGATCGAGCCTGATGGTGCGCAGCAGTTTCACGCGCGCGGCCCTCCACGGGCGGGATCGAACCAGGCGACGCGCGCAAGCTCCGGCAGCAACGCCCGCCGCTCCACTTCCGATTTGGCGGCGCGCCTGATCAGCAGATCTCCGTTCTCGTCGATGTCGCGCCGCACGCCGGGTTCACGCGTGAGCCGTTCCAGGTAGCTCCGGGCCACGACGCCAAACCCGGCCTCCTTCCAGGCATCGACTATGACCATCAGGTGGCGCGTGAAACTCTCCACCAGCCTCCCGGCGCCCACGTCGTCAAAACCTTCATCATCGAGCGCGGCGCTAAGCGGACGCAAACCCGGCTCACCTTCCCCGATTGCAACGGTCCGGATCATGACCCCGAACACCAGCCAGTCAGGAACCGCGGTTTCCGCCGCACCCTGTGGCCAGCCGAGCCGCACGCCGCCGACAAGGCCACCGTCGACCCGGACCGTGTCGGGCCAGACAAGCTCGACCGGCCGCTCGGGCGGCGCGAAGGCGGCGAGTGCGTCGGAGAGCGCGACACTTCCGGCATAGAGCGCCCGCCGCGCCGTCCGCAGGGGCTCGTCCGGCTCCAAGACGAGCGCGAATTCGGCGAGGTCAAACCGTCCGACATGAACGACGGTGCCGGCGCCTTCCTGGGCCGCAATCGTCTTCGCATGCGCGAAGGCGTCGCCAGCCTCCCGCAGTGCAATCAGTCGAAAACCGGGTGGCAAATCGAGCCTTCCGTCGAGAACCCCGGTAGGCGGCATTTCGTCTCCTCGTAGCGCACAAGTCTCGTTCTTTTGAATTGTAACAATTATAACCCGAATCCATGGCAGACGCGCCGCGCAATATCATTCTGTGTTCGTGCGAAGACACGATGCCGGTCGATGCTGACGGCGTGCGCGCGGCTTGCCGGGCGAACGTCGAGACCGCGCGCCATCTATGCCGCGCCGAACTCAATCGGTTCCGCAAAGCCACCGGCGCCGGTATCCCGCTCACTGTCGGCTGCACGCAGGAAGCTTCGCTCTTCACCGAGGTCGGGGGCGACGCCGACCTTGTTTTCGCCAACGTGCGCGAAACCGCAGGCTGGTCAAACGATGCGGCGGCCGCCGGACCCAAAATGGCGGCGCTGATCGCCGCCGCGGCCGAGCCGGTGGCCGAGCGTGACTTCGTCCAGCTCAGCAGCGATGGCGTGGCGCTGATCTATGGCGGCGACGAGCAGGCGATCGAAGCCGGCAAACTCCTTGCCGATCATCTCGACGTCACGGTTTTGCTGACGCGAAGCGACGGGCTGACGCCGCCGCACACCACAACGTTCCCGATCGTCAAGGGCACGATTCGGCAAGTCACCGGATATCTTGGCGCGTTCGAACTGATTGTTGACGACTATGCGGCGCCGCGGCCGAGTTCGCGCGGCGGTTTTGCGTTCGGCGAACCAAAGAACGGCGCGACATCGCATTGCGACATCGTGCTCGATCTGACCGGCAACGCGCCGCTGTTCGCGGCACCCGATCTGCGCGAGGGGTATGTGCGGGCCGATCCGCGCGATCCCGCAGCCGTCCTGCGCGCGGTGCTGCGAGCCCGCGATCTCGTCGGCACGTTCGATAAGCCGCGCGCGATCGCATTCTCGGCTGATCTATGCGCGCACGCGCGATCAAGCATCGTCGGCTGCCACCGGTGTCTTGACCTTTGCCCAGCAGGCGCAATCGCACCGGCTGGCGACCAGGTGAAGATCGATCCGTATCTCTGCGCAGGGTGCGGGCAGTGCGCGGCCGCCTGCCCGACCGGCGCCGCCGCCTACGCGATACCGCCCGCCGACGCGTTGATGCGCAAGATCCGCGTGCTGCTTTCGGTCTATCGCGAGGCCGGCGGAAAGAGTCCGGTCCTGCTGTTGCATGACGAAGAGCACGGCGCCGCCTTGATCGACGCCCTGGCGCGCCACGGCGACGGACTGCCGGCGCATGTGTTGCCTCTGGCTGTCAACGAGGTGACGCAGGTCGGGATCGAGACCATCGCGGCCGCGTTCGGCTTCGGTGCATCGGCAGTGCAATTGCTGGTGCGGGCACGGCCGCGTCACGATGTTGCCGGCTTGCGGCAAACTCTCGTGCTCGCTGAGCAAATTCTCCTGGGCCTCGGCTTTGGACCCGATCGCGTCGCCACGATCGAGACCGACGACCCCGACGACCTCGGTGCGCGATTGCGTGCACTCGCGCCGGGCGACCCGGTCGCGCGGCCGGCGGGATTTGCTCCAGTCGGCGGCAAGCGCGACGTGATGCGGCTCGCGCTGCGCGAGTTGCAGCGGGTCGCACCGGCGCCGGTCGACGTGATCGCACTCCCTGACGGCGCGCCGTTCGGCGCAATCGAGCTGAACGTCGAGGGCTGCACGCTCTGTCTCGCATGCGTCTCGGCCTGCCCGACCGGCGCTCTGTCGGACAACCCCGAGCGTCCGATGCTGCGTTTCACCGAGGACGCTTGCGTGCAATGCGGGCTCTGCAAGGCAACCTGTCCCGAGAAGGTGATCACGCTCAAGCCGCGGCTCGATTTCCGCGCCGCCACCGCAATCGCGCATACCCTTAAGGAAGAAGAGCCGTTTGCCTGCATTCGCTGTGGCAAGCCGTTCGGCGTGAAGAGCTCGATCGATCGGGTGATCGCCAAGCTCGCCGGCAAGCATTGGATGTACCAGGGCCCGGCATCGCGGATCGAATTGCTGAAGATGTGCGACGATTGCCGCGTCGCCGTTGTCAGCACCCAGGAGTTCGACCCCTACGGCGCGCCAGCGCGGCCGAAGCCGCGCACCACCGACGATTATCTGCGCGAACGTGAAAAGCGGGACGCAGGGAAGTCGGATAGCTGACAAGCCTAGTGACGCGTCGCCTTTTCCAAAAATCGCACCAGCGCCTCGCGATCCTCGGCCGAGTTGATGCGCTGTTCAGGCATTTTGGTGCCGGGCGTGTAGGTCGCGGGGCCAAGCTCGAAGAGTTTCGCCACGGTCTCGGGCGTCCACACGATGTCGAGCTTTTTCAGCGGCGCCGAGTAGTTATAGCCCGGGAGGCTCGCGATCCGGCGACCGAACAGGCCCGCGAGCGTAGGCCCGGCGCGCTCACCGGCGCTGGCGTTAAGCGTGTGGCAGGCAACGCAGGCGCGAAACACTTCGGCGCCGTGGTCGCCCGCGTAGGCGGCGAGCGGATCGTCGACACCAGAGAGCGCCACCGACCCGACTGGATCGCCGGTCAATGCATTCCACCGCCGGATCACCCGGTCGGTCCCGCCCGTGAGCAGTGTCTGGCCACCGGGCAGAAACGCGACCGACCAGACCGGCAATCCGGGTCCAACCAGGGTACGCAGGAGCGCGCGCGAGCCGCGATCCAGAATGGCGACCGATCCGCGGATTCCGGCGGCGGCGATCAGCGCGCCATCGTCGGACACCGCGAGCGAAATGATGGGCGTTGACTGCGCGGCGACCGCGCCACGGAGGTCGCCATGCGCATTGAGCACATAGACTTTTCCATCAGCCCCGGCGGTAACGATGTCGCCGTCGGGCGCAACCGCCACGCTGTTGAGCGGCGACGGCAGCGTCACGATCACCGGCGCGGTATCGTCGGCGGGCCAGATCCGCACGGTCGCGTCATATCCGGCGCTGACCACGCGGCCGTCCGGTAGGAACGCAACGCCGTTGACATTGTCCTGGTGACCACGCAACACGCGCGGCTCGCCGGAAGTCAGCGGCCAGACCCGCACCGTGCGATCCCAGGACGCGGAGGCAAGCTCGCTCCCATCGGGCGAGAGCACGAGGCCGGCGATCGGCGCTTCGTGACCCTCAAGAACGCTGGTCGGCCGGTCAGCGCCGGGCGCCCAGATCGCAATGCGGCGATCCTCGCCGGCGCTCGCAAGACCGCCGTCGCGCAGGAAAACCACCGCGTTCACGGCGCCTTCGTGAAAACGCAACACCTGCTCGGCCGCGTCGGTGACCAGCGACCAGCGAATGACCGTGGTGTCGAAGCTGCCGGACGCTGCACTTTTGCCGTCGGCCGAAACCGCAAGCGCGCGTACCGGCCCGCCGTGACCGCGCAACTGCGCCTGCGCCGCGCCGGGCCCCAGTGTGACCAGCAGCACGAGCGTCACCAACAACTGCCTCATGTCGCCTCGCCGCTTGGCCGCATGCCAAGTGCCTCGATGCGAGCGCGCACGTCCGCGGTGCGCAGCGCAGCCAGAAACGCCTGTACCGCCGGGCGTTCGCGGCGGCTGTCGGCGAGCAGAAAATCGTAGTGCTCGGGCGCGATCGGCAAGAACCCGAGCCCGTACATGTTGGCAACCGTCGCGATTGCGATGCCCCAATCGGCGCGCTGCTGCGCGACGGCGGCAGCGACCGCGTTGTGGGAGCGCGGCTGATTGGCGTAGCCGGGTGGTCGCGCACCTGCGAGCAGCCGGTCGATCAGGATGCGGGTGCCGGCGCCGGCATTGCGATTCACCATGAGGCATGTCGGATCGGCGAGCGCTGCCTGCAGTGCCTCAGCGGCGGTCTTGCCGGCGAACCGCGTGTCGGTTGGGCGAAACACAAAACCCTGCATTCGCTCCCAGCCGCGGACCAGGGTCAGGCCGGGCTTGACGAGATGCGCGTTGTAGCGCTCGCCGGCGGGGTCAAGCAGATGCACGGGCGCGATGTCGCATTCGCCCCGCGTCACCGCCGCAACGCCGCCCATGCTGCCTACCGCGATCGTGCGCAGCGCAATTCCCTGCTCGGCAAGCCGCGACAGCACGACATCGAGTGCGACGCAATGACTGCCCATGATCACCAGATCCGGCAACCGCGCTTGCGCGCCGATCAGTGTCACGTCGGCGGTGGAACCCGCATCGAGTGCGGTCGCAAGCGCGTCGATCGCCAGAAAGCCATCCGCTTGCGAGAAAGCCGTAACCGCTCCCGAGCCCTTGCCGGTCGGAAACGCAGTCAAGCCGTCATCGCGCGCGGTCAAAGCGACGAGCACGAATTCCTGGCGGCCGAGTTCGGACGAAACGCGAACCGGAACGCGCGCATCCACGCTTTGCGCAGCTTCCTTCGGCAGGCCGGCGCGGGCGCGAATCAGCGGCGCAATGAATGCATGGAAGGTAAAGATCGCGGAGGTCGGAAAGCCCGGCAATACCGCAATCGGCTTGCCGAACTGTTTGTTGGTTGCCTCTTCGACAGCAAGACACAGCGGCTTTCCCGGCTTGAGGGCAACGCCGTGCACGAGCACGCGCGCGATGCGCGACACGATTCGATACGAAAGATCGCCGGCCCCCTTCGACGTGCCGCCGGACAGAAGCACGATGTCGGATGTCGCCAGTGCGCGCCGCAGCGCCGCCTCGAGCGCGACCTCGTTATCTCGGAACGCTCCGAACGTGACCGGTTCTCCGCCGGCTTCCGCAACCGCGGCCGCGATGATCGCGGTGTTCGAATCATAGACAGCGCCCGGGCGCAGGCTTTCGCCCGGCTGCACCAGTTCGTCGCCGGTTCCCAGAACGGCGACCTTCGGCCGGCGCCACACCTCGACCGAGTCGAGCCCGCACGCCGCCAGCATGCCGATCTCGCGCGATGAGAGTTGCGTGCCCCTGCGCAACACGGTTTCGCCACGCGCGATGTCGGTGCCGGCAAACCCAACGAACTGCCCGGGCGCGGCAGTGCGGCGCACATCGACCGCAGGACCCTGCGCGGTCTCAATGAGCTCGGTGTGCTCGATCATCACGACCGCGTCGGCGCCGCGCGGGATCATGCCGCCGGTCGCAATCGCGGTGGCGGTGCCAGGCCGCACCTGGATTCGCGGTGAGGCGCCGCATGCGATGACCTCAGGATTGAGCGCCAGCCGGCGCGGCGCGACCTCACTCGCCGCCGCAGTATCCGCCGCCCGTACCGCAAAGCCATCCACCCCCGAGCGATCGAACGGCGGCACGTCGATCGGCGCCACAATGTCTGCCGCAAGTACACGGCCAAGCGCGGCTGCAAGGGTGACCGCCTCACTGCCTTGCGGATTGAAATCAACATGGGCCGAGAAACGCGCGCGCGCTTCCTCGGGCGACACGACTTCCAGAAATTGTTCCTGGCGGGCAGCCGCACGCACCGCGGCCAGGACATCGGCTGCTACGGCGCGAATGTCGCTTGCGCTACTCATAACCGCGTCACCGGCACGATCGCGCCAGCCGCATAGCCTTCGCTGTGGGCCGGAACCAGGACATAGCCGGTCGCCCCGGCGAGCGCTCGCCATGGCAGATAGCCGGAGGCCAGCGGTGTAACTGCATCATTCTCCACCCGCACCGGCACAAACTCGGCGAGGCCCACAGTGGACGCGATCTTGCGCGCAAGCGTGGCATCGTGCGTCGCAGGCATTTCGGTTGATGCTGATAGCAAACGTAGGATGCGCGCGCCGATCACGTGCCAGACCGCCAATGCCGCATCGAGCCGGCCCGGCACGATCAGCACCGGCACAGCGTCGATCAGACCGAATGCGGAGGTTTCGCCCGGGCTCAGCCCGATCCCATGTGCCAGGAGGCGACCGGAACGCGCGAGCGCGCGCACGCTGTCGTCGCCCTCTCCGCTGCCGCTGCCGCCGACCACGACGATCAGATCGGCTTGCGGAGCGCGCAGCGCCCCATCGACGGATCGTTCGGACGTATCAACGCTTGCGGCGGAGGTGATCGATCCGATCAGCATCGTGGTGATCGCTCGCGCAATCGGGTCGCGGCGCACGCTAATGACACGCACCGTCGGCGCGCGAACCGGGACCTGCGCGATCCCAAGCGCGGCGAGGATCGCCAGATCGACGTGTCGCAGCGCCGTCCCCGAACTCAGTAACGGTTCACCTGGGTCGGCGTCTTGGCCACACGGCAACACGCCCTCCCCGGGCGTGATCGGAGCCAACGCCTGCGGCGGTCTCGCGCTGCCATCGATCGCGTCAAGCGGGGCGACCGCGTCCGTGCCCGACGGAAGCGGAGCGCCGACATCGGCCCGAACGGCGAGCGACAGCGGCGCCGGCGCATAAGAGCCCGCATCGCTCGTCTCCTCCGAGCTGACCGCATAACCGTCGCGCAGCGCCAGCGGCACGCGCGGATGCGGCCCAGCGTGGACGTCGGCGGCGAGCGTGCGACCGAGGGCATCGCCGACATTGATTTCCCGTGGCGCAACCGGCTCAACCGATGCGTCGATGCGCGTCAGCACATCGGCAAGCGGCATGAGCCGCTCGATCCGCTGAGTGAGAGGGCGAACCTCGTCCATGACCCTATGTGGAGAGCCCACGCGGTCAGGGTCAAGTCGCACGGATTGATTGATCGTGCCCTCCCGGAAATGATAGCGAAACCCGATGACCGACACGACCATCAATCTCCGGGGACTCAAGTGCCCCCTGCCGGCCTTGCGCACCCGCAAGGCCCTGTCCAAGCTTCACGCTGGCGACCTTCTGACGGTGGAATGCACCGATCCGCTGGTGGAGATCGATATTCCCAATCTCATTCGCGAAACCGGCGACACCATCGAAGCGACTGCGCGCGAGCAGGACGCGATCGTGTTTCAAATTCGAAAACGGTAGGCGCACCGCGTCGCTAGTGTCCCGATTCCGAAGTTCGCCACACATTGCAGCACGCTCGATGCGAACTTCGGAATCGAAAGGACACTAGCAAATCTATGATTCTAGTGCCCCTTTGAACCCGAAGTTCGCAATCGGACTCGCGGCATAGTTATGCGAACTTCGGGTTCGGAGCACTAGTTTGCTTTGAGCTGGATCTGCTCCGCCACAGGCCGCCACCGCGCGAACTCAGTCGCTACGAATTGCGTGAATTCCTCCGGGGTCATCGGTTCGGTCAATATCTGCTCGACTTTCAGCCGGGCCATGACCTCTGGTTTCGCCAGCGCTTTGATCACCTCGCGATTGATCTTCCCGACAATGTCCTTAGGAAGCCGGGCGGGTCCTGATAACGCGAACCAGGTCGTGCTCACCAGGTCAGGGTAGCCTGCTTCCTTGAAGGTCGGAATAGAAGGGAAGTCGGCGAGCCGCGTCGGAGCACTGACCGCAAGCGGGACCACGGTGCCGGCCGCGATCTGACCGGCGGCCGTCGTCCAGGTCATCGAGCCGAAGCGAAGATGTCCGGCAACCACGTCCAGTACGCCGGGCGCCGCCCCACGGTAGGGAATGTGCTCGATCTTGATTCCGGCCTTCTGGGCGAAGAATTCCGCAACGAGGTGCCCGCTGGTACCGGTCCCAGGCGATGCGAACGTCAACGTCTCGTTGCGCGTCTTCGCGTAGCTGACGAGATCCTGCAAGGATTTCACCCCAAGCCCGGTGGGCACAATGAGCACGATCGGCGGACCGCCGAAATAGGCGACGTGTGTGAAATCTTTGACCGGATCGTAACCCGTGTTCGGGTTGATGATCGGCGCAATGGCGTGGGTGGCGATGCCCGACACCACGAAGTTGTAGCCATCCGGATCCATGCGGGCGACCGCGAGCGAGGCCGTGACCCCTCCTGCGCCTGCGCGATTCTCAACAAAGAATTGTTGTTGGAGTGCCTCCGACAGGTGTTCGGCGGCGACGCGGCCGAGCGTGTCGGCGGTACCGCCCGGCGCGAACGGCGCGATGATGCGCACGGGCCGCGCCGGCCAATCCTGAGCGGCCGCAACGGGTGCCGCGGCAGGCAGCATCAATGCGGCGGTAACAAGCGCAAGTAACTTCACACGTTCTCCCGAATGGCTTATGTCGGTTGGTCTGTGATCAAACGTGGCGGAGCGCGAAATGTCAAAGGTCGCAACGCGTGTTGCCATCGCGACCGGAGATCCGGCCGGCATCGGCCCGGAAATCAGCCTGAAGGCCGCGCTTGACCCGGCGGTGCAGGCCATTTGCCGGCCGATCGTCGTCGGTGATGCGAGCGTGATCGCCCGCCACGCGCAAGCGGCGAACATCACCGCTAAGCTCGTTCCAATCCGCGACCCCAAGGACGCGACCGCGCCTGGGCTCGCGGTGCTCGACGTGCCGATGCCGGAGATCAAGGACTTCGTGTTCGGCCAGAACGGCGCGGCGTTTGGACGCGCGTCGCTGGCGAGCGCGAGCCGGGCCGTGCGCGCGGCGCTCGCCGGTGAGGTCGATGCTGTCGTTGCCGCGCCGCAGAACGAGACGTCGATTGCTGCGGCGGGCATAGAGTTTGACGGCTATCCGAGCTTCGTCGCACGCGAGACCGGCACCGACAAGAACGACGTGTTTTTGATGCTTTGCTTCGGCGACACCCGCATCGTGCACACCACGCTGCACGTCGGCGTCGCACAGGCGGTGGCATTGATCACACGCGAGCGCGTCAACCGGGTGATCGCAGCCGCAGACGCTGCGTTGCGCCGGCTCGGCGTGACGTCGCCAAAACTCTATGTGAGCGGGCTCAATCCGCACGCTGGCGAAGGAGGCCTATTCGGGCGCGAGGAGATCGAGATTATCTCGCCCGCGATCGCGGACGCGGCCCGCAAGGGCATCGATGTGTCCGGGCCGTTCGGTGCCGACACCATGTTTCACAAGAAGGGCTGCGACGCCTATATCGTGATGTTGCACGACCAAGGACACATCACGGCGAAGCTTCTGGCGCACAACGCGACCGCCGGGCTCACCGTCGGCACACCGATCCTGTTCTCATCGGTGGCGCATGGCAGCGCGTTCGACATCGCCGGCAAAGGCGTCGCCAACCCGGCCGCCATGATCGAAGCAATCAAGCGATTGTGTGCGGCGCCCGCGGCTGCGAAAGCCGCGTAGTCATTCGACCTTGATGTTGGCGGCCTGGGCGATTCCACGCCAACGCACGATCTCGCTTTGGACCCAGGCGCCGAGCTCCTCGGGCGTCATCGCCTTGGGATCGATACCGAGATTCTTGGTCCTTTCGGCAAATTCTGGCGACAGCACGACAGCGCGAATGTCGGCGGCGAGCTTATCGACGATCGGCTTCGGCATGTTGGCGGGCCCGTAGATAACCTGACACGCCATTACGTCGAAGCCCGGGTAAGTCTCCGCCAGGGTTGGCACGTCGGGGGCGTCCGGCAACCGGTCCGCGCCAATACCGGCGATCAACTTGAGGTCGCCGGTGACGACGTAGCGCTTGGCGGAGTGCCAGACGTCGAACAGCAACGGCACCCGGTTGGCCATCACGTCGGTCAGCGCCGGTGCACCGCCGCTATAGGAGATGTGCTGGAGCTTGACCCCGGTCCGAAGCGCCAGCTGCTCGCCGGTCAAATGACCCGAACTGCGCGGGCCAGGCGAGGTAAATTGCAGGCCGTCGGGACTTTGCTTGGCCAGCGCGATCGTCTCGGGCACCGTGTTGGCCGGAAAGTTCTTGTTGGCGACGAGCGCCATTGGCTGCATCGCCACCATACCAAGCGGAGTGAAATCCTTGACGCTGTCGTAGGGTAGATTCGGGCTGACCGCCGCATTGGTCATGAACGAGCCGACCACCATGCCGATCGTGTAACCATCGGGCAGCGCCTTGGCGATCGCGTTGCTTCCGATCACCGTGCCGGCGCCCGGTCGATTCTCGATCACGAGCGGTTTGCCGCCCCAGCGCGCCGATAAAAGATCCACGAAAATGCGGGTGACGACGTCGGTCGCACCGCCTGGCGCAAACGGAACGATCACCTTGACCGGACCCGACGGATAGTCGGCCGCGTTCTCCGCCCGCGCCGCGCCCACGCTCATTGCAAACGCCGCTGCCAGCATCAGCGACTTGATTGCGGTCATTCTGATCTCCGAAATGGTAGCGTCGTTCGGTTTCAAGCAGAACCGGCGAGTGCGGCTCTGAATTCCTTACGCACCCGCGGGCCGTGCATATACTCGTAATCGAATTTCGGCGACAGCCCGGGCTCGACCTTCATGGTGACAAAGACCGGACCGGGCTCGCCCACCACCCCGCCGACCTCGTTTGCGAACGTCGCAAGATCATCGAACGTATGGCAGCTGCGATAGCCGGCAGCCCGGGCGAGACCAGAGAAATCCACATGCCCGTGGGCGGGCGTCCGGTGCGACCCGTTTGCCTCGTAGGTGCCATTTTCGAACACGAAATGGATCAGATTTCTGGGCGCCACTTCGGCGATCGTCACCAGCGTTCCGAGGTTCATCAGCAGGCTGCCATCGCCGTCGAGCACGAGGACGCGCTTGTCCGGCCGACCGAGCGCGAGTCCGAGCGCATGCGAGGACCCAAGCCCCATGGCGCCTGTCATGATGTAGTTCAGCGGGCTGTTTCGTATCGCGATCCAATCGAACGCCGTGGTGTACACCGCAACCACGATATCGTCTGTCACGTGGCGCGCCAGCAAGCGTAAGGCCTCGTCGCGTAGCATGGTCATGGCAGCGCTTGCCCGCCGATGAACAGAACCACCGGGTGCCCCTGCGCGTAGGCGCCCTCGATTGCCTGCCTGATCACGCCCACGTCGGCGTCGGTTTCAACTACGTGATGCGCGACCCCCATCGCGTCCAGGATCGGGCTCGCGACGCGCACGCCGTAGTGCTTCGACTGGCTTGGCGGCACGCCGGGCTCTTTGTTGAGCAACCCGACCATCATGCAGATCGGAAGTTCATATTCGACCCCGACCGCGCGAATCGCGTTGATCGAATCGAGCAGCCCCGTGTGCTGCATCAGCAGCAGTGCGCGCTTGCCGCAATAAGACAGGCCCGCGCAGATCCCGACGCCTTCATCCTCCTTGCACACGCGGATCATCTTCAGGCCAGGTTCACGCCAGAGCGGGCGCAACAGGCCTTCGCTGGTATGGATATCGGGCAGGCAGGGAATGAATTCGACGCCGCTCGCCTTGATCTCATCAATGATCTTGCGGCCGTGCAACACACCCGTCTCAGAGCGGCGGGCTGCCTCCACCTGCGCCTGCATACGCGAAACTCCCCCAGAACGCTTCCCGGCTGGAAGGCTCTCGTGCCCTGTCTTGTCGTTGGACTTTCGCACGCATGCTCGCGAACGAGCAAGGGCGCCGCTTCCCAACCGATTATTCCTTGTCGGGCGCCTTGTCGTTTGCGCTTTTTGAACCGGCGAGCAGGATGCCAGCCGCTAGTGCTCCGACGGCCGCCACCATGATGATGGTGCGTGGCCCGAGCCCGCGTGCGACCTGCAGTGCAGACGTGATCACGACCGGGTCTTGCCACCAGACGGGCTGCTTGGGTGTCGCGGCGGGCGGCGGGGCCTTCTTGCGGCCTAGGATGCAGACGACGACGAATGCGGCCAGCGCCAATACCGCGTACGCCGCCCCCATGATCAGCGATGCCCGCGCGGTGCCGTAACAAGCCTGCAGCATCAGGAACGCCGCCAGGCTGAAAAAGAACAGCGACGCGACCCCGGCGGCGGCAGCTGCCGCCGCATAGATCATAGACTTCAAAGTGCGGTCAAACCTGCCCGTCACCTCACGCAGCAGATTGTTCACGTGCCTTCCCGCCCGGGTTCGCAATCCCTAAACAAATCGGTGCTCGCTCGACTATTTGCGCCAAGTTGCGCCTAAAATGAAGCCAAGACCAAGGGCGATTGCCAATGTGGCGAGCGGACGCTCGTTAACCTGCTGTTCGAGCGCGGAACTCAGGTTCTCGCTCGCATCACGCAGCGCATCGCGCCCGCGCGCGCCCGCATCGGACATCACGTCGTCGAGTCCGGAGCGTATCCGGCCAATACGATCCTTGACTTCATCGAGCGCCTGACTGCCGGTCGAACTCATCAGACCGGTGACCTCCTCGGCGAGCACACCGAGGTCTTCGCGCAACGCTTGCAAGTCCTGCTGCACATCGTGCGTTGCATCGCTCACGCCGCGCCGTCCATTGGTTTTTGCCGCCATGATCGCCTCCTCCGCTACGCCGATCAGCAAGTGATAATCTAGTCGTAACACGCCTCGAATACCAACGCAGGAATGGCCGGCAAAGTTCATCCGCGAAGCGACTTCATCATCCGGGTATCGGGCTGCTGTGGATTTCACTGATCCGTCGACTAGGTTACAAAGCAACCACTCACGGGTTTGCATGCCATCGCATCGACAGAGGTCCAATGACGTCGAGCTTGATCACGCCAGTCATTATCTGTGGCGGCACCGGCACCAGGTTGTGGCCGCTGTCGCGCGAGAGCCAGCCTAAGCAATTCATCCCGCTCGCCGGCGGCGCCTCGACGTTCCAGCAGGTTCTCGCCCGCGTCGCCGATCCGGAGATCTTTGGGCGGCCGATCGTCGTGACCAATGTGGAGTTTCGCTTCACGGTCGCCGACCAGACCCAGCGCGCGGAGGCCAGCGCCGATATCGTGCTCGAACCGGCGGGCCGGGACTCCGGCCCGGCGATCGCTGTCGCGGCCGAACTCGCGAGCCGGCGCGATCGTGAAACCCTGATGCTGGTGCTCGCGGCGGACCACATCGTACGCGACACCGAGGGCTTTCGCCGTGCCTGTCAGGAAGCGATGAAGCCCGCTATGGCCGGCTATCTTGTCACGTTCGGCGTGCATCCGAACGCACCCGCGACGAGCTACGGCTACATCAGGCCAGGCGCGAAGATTGGCGGCTCGCCTGCCCACGTTGTCGAAGCCTTTGTGGAAAAGCCGGACCAGGCGACGGCGACGCGCTACGTCGCGGAGGGGTTTCTCTGGAACAGCGGCAACTTCATGTTTCGCGCCGACCGGATGCTCGACGAACTCGCGCAGTTCGAGCCGCAGATGTTGGCCGCCGCCAAGCAGTCGGTCGATGAGATCGCGCGCGATCTCGATTTTCTGCGCCTGCCCGAACAAGCGTTCCTGCGCGCCCCGAAGAAATCGATCGACTATGCAGTGATGGAGCGCACTACCCATGCCGCTGTGCTTCCCGTCGATTTCGGATGGTCGGACATCGGGAGCTGGGGGGCGCTATGGAAGGAACTCGATCGCGACGCGTCAGGCAATACGGTCGATGGTCCGACCGCGTTGATCGATACCAAGGACAGTTTGGTCTTCTCGGATGAGACGATACTGACCGCCGTTGTCGGGCTGAGCGACGTGGTGGTGGTCGCCACGTCCGACGCGGTGCTCGTGGTTCCCAAAAACCAGTCCGAAAAGGTCAAAGAACTCGTTACAGCGCTCAAGCACAGCGGGCGCCGCGAAGCGACCGAACACAAGCGGATCCATCGCCCGTGGGGATACTACCAAGGGGTCGATGCCGGCCCGCGCTACCAAGTCAAGCGCATCGTGGTGAAGCCAGGCGGTCAACTTTCACTGCAAAAGCACCACCACCGCGCCGAACACTGGGTGGTGGTCAAGGGTACCGCGCAGGTCGTACTCAACGACGATACCCGCACGGTGCATGAGAACGAGTTGGTTTACGTGCCGATCGGTTCGGTGCACCGGCTCGCCAATCCGGGGAAGATCCCGCTCGAGTTGATCGAGGTCCAAGTCGGCAGCTACTTGGGCGAAGACGACATCGTTCGGTTCGACGATATCTATAAGCGAACGACCGACGGCAAATGATGCGGGAGCGATAACCTCCTATCCGCTTTTCGTCATCACGCCGGCGTGTTCTCCCTTCAATGCACTGGCCGCGAGCGCATAACCTCCGAGCGCACCATCGATGAAATGAACGTGGTCGCTGCGAAACGCCGAAGGCGTGAAGCAGGTCATCATCGCCCGGTCTTGCTGGTGTATCCCGTAGCGGACGATGCCGGCGTCGGCGGCCGCGGCCAGCCGCGCCTCGATGGCGCGCGCGAGCGCGGGAGTGCAGTCGAGCACCATGCGCAAGGCGTCGTCGTACTTGCGGAAGTCCGAGTTGTCCTGCAGCTGACGAAGATAGGTCGTTGGTACAAACGAGCTAATCCTGATGTTGAAACGAAGAATGCAATAGGAGAACGCAGTCGCGATCAGGACGGCGAGGCGGCGCAGTATGAGCGAACCGCCGGCGCGGCGGGTCGCGCGCACTTCGAGCTCAAGACCCTCGGGCGGCCAGCGCAGCCCGCGTGCCCCATCCGGAACCGGACGCGATACCTCGGGCGAACTCTCGATCAGGTCCACCAGCCGCGCAATGAAGTCCCGAAACGTCGCGTCCGGGCGCACCGCTGGCAAGACCAACAGCGATATGATGGTCCCGCGTTGGGCGGGAATTTCCGAGAACCGGCAAGACAAGCCTGAGAGATCAGGCCGCGCTCCAGGCGGTCCCGCCGGGATCGCGTAAGCTCCGCGCTTCAAGGCGGCCTCAGCCCACGCCATGCCCCCGCCGGAGAACATCGCATAGGAAACATCGGGCGACGGCGCAAACCGCGCAATGTCTACCGCGAACCCGTGGCTGCGCACATCCGCGACCGGGATTAGCGCCACCCGCAGGGTGAGATCGAGCTCGTCGCGTACCCACGCGGCGGTCGCAGCCAAGGTCGCCCGTGCCAAGGCGGCATCAGCCGGCGGAACTGCGAAGCTCGCGCCGTCGCCGCCGAACACGAACGGAAAATCGCGGTTGCCGAGCGCGTTGGCGACCGCCGCGATCACTGACGCACCGGCCATGTTGACCGCTTTGTAGCGATTCTCGCGGATCGCCTTGGTCGACTGCACGACGTCGGCGAGGCCAAGTTGCCAGTCGTCGGGTAGCGGCTGATAGCGCGCCGGGTCGACGATGCCAGTAAAGCGGTCGAACACCGGCACGCGTTCGTAGAATTGGCTGCTATCGTCGTTCATCGGAGAACCCGCGTTCGGGTGCTTTGGCAAGCAAATACGGACGCGGCGGCCCGGAGTTTCAAATGTGGAGCAATGATGCCCGCCGCGTCAAATTGCGCGCCAGCGGTCAATTCCGACGCTTAGTCGTCTTGGGGGCCGATCGCCGCCATCGTCGAGGTTTCCCGGCGATGAGCGGTGTCACGGCCTGCGTTTGTCGCGCGCGTCTGCGCGACCACACCGGCGATTGCGCGGCTCAGTTGCGCGATCTGGTAAGGCTTGCGGAGGATCGAAAATTCGTCGCGCGCCGCGATGGCGGCGCTGCTGTATCCGGTCGCCAGCAGGATCGGAAGATTGGGACGACGCTGGCGCACGATGCGCGCGAGCGCAATTCCGTCGAGTTGCCCGGCCATCACGATATCGGTGAACATGAGATCAAACATCGCATCACCGTTGATCGCGCGTAGCGCCGCATTGGCATCGCTCGCTAGTTCGACCTCGAACCCGAGCTCTCTCAACATCGTAGCGCTGACTTCGGCCACGACCGGGTTGTCCTCGACCAGCAACACCAGTCCACCGTTAACCGGGTCGACAGCCTCCTCTCGCGGCCAGGCCTTCAGGATGCCGGCGCGAGAGCGCGGCAGATAGATCGTAACGCGGGTGCCCTTCCCCAATTCGCTGTCGACCGTAACGGTACCGCCGGATTGGCGCGCGAAGCCGTAGACTTGGGACAATCCGAGCCCACTCCCCTTGCCGGCCCCCTTGGTCGTGAAGAACGGATCGAACACTTTGGACAGGACATCCTGCGGAATACCGGCGCCGTTGTCGGTCACCGTCAGCGCGACGAAGTCACCAGTCAAATCGCCGAAAACCTGTCCGCGCGATAACCGTACGTTCTCGGTTGAAATCGAAATAACGCCGCCATCCGGCATCGCATCCCGGCTATTGACCGCGACATTGATCAGCGCCAATTCGAGTTCGCCGACATCGATCTCGACCGGCCAGGCATCCGATGCAACCAACGTCTTAAGTTGTATGGAGGACCCGAGCGAATTAGCGAGCAACGCCCGCAGCGCATCGATGCGTTGGCCCAATTCAGCAACAACCGGATTCAACGGCTGACGCCGCGAAAATGCCAGCAGCTGGCGAGTCAGCGTCTCGCCGCGCTTGGCCGCAGTTTCGATAGCTTCCGCCGCCTGCAGGCCACGGGGGTTGTCGTGCAACAGCTTTTTGACGATGCGGACGTGGCCGCCGACGATCATCAACAGATTGTTGAAATCGTGGGCGACGCCGCCAGTGAGCTGCCCGAGCGCCTCCATCTTCTGCGAGTGAGTAAGCTGCTCCTGTGCGCGTTGAAGGGCCGCCTGCGCGGTTCGCCGCTCGGTAATATCGCGCGTCACCTTGGCATACCCGATCAGGACGCCTTGCGGGTCGCGGACTGGGTCGATGACGACATTCGCCCAAAACGGCGTCCCATCCTTGCGGATACGCCAGCCCTCTGCTTCGTATCGCCCACTCTCCAACGCCGTTCGTAACGCGCGCGCCGGCTCGCCGGCGGCGCGATCGGCCTCCGAGTAGAAGCGCGAAAAGTGCTGACCGACGATTTCCTTCGTCGTGTAGCCCTTGATCCGCTGGGCGCCGGAATTCCAGCTGGTTACATACCCCTGCGGGTCCAGCATGAAGATCGCGTAATCCGTCACGGCATCAATGAACAGCTGCAGCCGTGCCGCGTCCGAAAGGTCGTCGCGTCTTACTTCACCCAACTGATGTTCACCAAGGCCTAGCGTAATCGTGCCGCTTTAGACGGTAACTAGCCCGGCGTCTTAACGCAAATTCGGTCGTTTAGTTCCGCAGAGCCTGGAAAATTTTCCGGGATGGAGAGAGTTCATAGAAAGTTCTCCCCCCGCGCCCTGGACGGTTCGGAGGTCGCATATTGTCACCGGGCATAGCCCTCACTGTCATGTAACTGTCATGTAGGAGACCGATGGTGCGGTGCCGAGACAGTGGTCGGGAGGTAGTTGGGTCCGCCAGACGCTCCTCGGCTGGGGCATTAGCCAGGTAAGGCATTGCCGCCAAGTAGGCATCAGCCACGAAGGGGTCTCTCGCATGAAGCGTTTCGTTCGCGCGCCGCTGCTTGGCACGGCGCTCCTCGCCTTCGCCGCGCTCGAGCCGTCGGCGTACGCGCAAGACATGCGCCTGATCGGCTCGGGAGCGAGCTTCCCAGCCCCGATCTACGCGACCTGGTTCAAGAGCTTCAGCAAGGAATTGAACGTCATCGTCGACTATCAATCCAAAGGTAGCGGCGCCGGCATTCAGGATTTCATCAACCACACGGTCGATTTCGCGGCGAGCGATGCGGCCTTGACTGACGAGGAAATCGCCAAAGTAAAGGACGGGGTGGTCCTGATCCCAATTACCGCCGGCGAGATTGTGCTTGCCTACAATCTGCCCGGCGTCACGGAGCTCAAACTCCCCCACGACGTCTATCCGGATATCTTCCTTGGCAAGATAACCAAGTGGAACGATCCGCGTATCGTTGCGGCCAACGGCAATGCAAAGCTGCCCGACCTGCCGATCACGGTCGTGCGCCGGTCGGATTCAAGCGGGACCACATTTGTGTTCACCAAGCACCTGTCAGCGGTAAGCCCGGCGTTTGCCAAACAGGCCGGGTTCGGGACCACCGTCGAATGGCCGGCTACCGACAAGATCGTCGGCGCTCCCAAGAACGATGGCGTGACGGCGACCGTCAAGCAGACGCCGGGCGCGATAGGCTACATCGAATATGGCTTTGCCAAACTGACCAAGACGCCAATCGCGCTCTTGCAGAACAAGGCCGGCAAGTACGTCGCAGCGGACGCCAAGTCCGGCGAGGCCGCGCTGGCCGGCGCCAAGCTCGGTCCCGATCTGCGCGGCTGGGTCGATGACCCGGATGGCCCCGAGGCGTATCCGATTGCCACCTTCACCTGGCTCTTGTTCTACAAACAACAAGATGCCAAAAAGGCCGAGGTGTTGCGGAAGCTCGTCGACTATTGCGCCACCAAAGGTCAAGCAATGGCCGACAGCCTCGGTTACATCCCCCTCCCTGCCCCCATCGTCGCGAAGGTCAAGGCGGCCGCTAACGAAATCAAGTAAACCGTATCGACCCGGGAGGGCGCCATCTCCCGGGTTTGATTTGGACAGGTCATGCTGAGCCAGCCGTTCGCCATTGCCACGTCGCCGGACGCGGTCACGCACCCTCCGGCCAGCATCGAGTATCTCGTCGATCGCATCTTTCGCGCGCTCGCCTGGGCGGCCGCTGCGTTGCTGATTGTGCTCGTTGCCTACATTCTCTGGAAGATCGGCGGGCAGGCGATGCCGGCCATCCAGAAATATCACTTCACGTTCCTAATTAGCTCCCAGTACAACGTGCAGGAACTCAAATTCGGCATCCTGCCCGGGATCTGGGGCACGCTCTACAGCTCGCTGTTGGCGCTGCTGATCGGCGGATTCTTCGGCCTCACGGTTGCGATCTTCTTGACCCAGGGGTTCCTACCGCCCCGCCTCGCATTCGTGTTCCGGCTGATCATCGATATGCTGGCCGCAATTCCGAGTGTCGTATTCGGGTTGTGGGGAATTTTCGTCGTCATTCCGGTAATCCGGCCGGCGGCGAATTGGCTCAACGAATATCTGGGTTTCATTCCGTTTTTCGGGACGTCGCTGAGCGGCCCAGGTCTATTGCCGGCGGCCATCGTGCTTGCCATCATGGTGTTGCCGACAGTCGCGGCGATCTCGCAAGATGCGTTGAATTCGGTGCCGTACCGCACCAAGGAAGCGGCCTATGGGATGGGCGCCACCCTCTGGGAAGTGATCCTGAAGGTGATGGTGCCGACCGCGGCTGGCGGCATTTTCAGCGCGATGGTGCTCGGCTTCGGGCGCGCGCTCGGTGAGACCATGGCGCTCGCCATGCTGATCGGCAACGCCAACCAGGTCAGCCTGTCGTTGTTCGCGCCAGCCGAGACGCTGGCCGCGCTGCTCGCGTCGCATTTTCCTGAAGCCGGCCCGGCCGAGGTCGAGGTGCTGATGTACGCCGCCCTCGTCTTGCTCGCCATCACGCTGGTGGTGAACGTCGCCGGTATCGGCCTCCTGACCCTGACGCAGCGTAATATTTCGGGCAAAGCATGACCGACGCGACCGCCGCCAACGTTCAGGGCTTGTCCGGCGAGCCGCCGGTCCTGACCCACTCCTGGGCCGAAGGCCGGGCCTTGCGCAACGGCATGCTGACCATCGGCGCCTGGGCAGTGGCCGTGATCGCAGCCGTTCCGCTGGTGTCCGTCCTCTACATGCTGATCGTGCACGGCGGCTCGCGCCTTTCGCTCGATCTCTTCACCGAGCTTCCGCCGGCCGGGTTCGAGATGGGTGGCGGCTTCGGCAATGCGATCGTCGGCACCGTTGTCATGGTGCTGATTGCCACAATCATAAGCGTACCGATTGGAGTGCTCGCGGCCGCGTATTTGGCCGAGCTCGGGCCTGACAGCCAGCTTGGGCGCGTGTCGCGGTTCCTGGCCAAGGTACTGACCGGCTTTCCGTCGATCCTGGCGGGCGTCTTCGTGTACGCGGTGATCGTGCTTGCCATGGGAGGCTACTCGGCCATCGCGGGCGGCGTCGCGCTCGCCATCCTCATGCTGCCCACGGTGGTGCTGACGGCCGAGGAAGCCATGAAGATGGTGCCGCGCAAGATGAAGGACGCGGCGCTCGGCATGGGCTGCACCCGCACGCAGATGATCTGGAAGATCGTTTTGCCGACGGCGCTGCCGGGCATCCTTACCGGCGTGATGCTCGGTGTCGCGCGCGTCGCCGGCGAATCGGCGCCACTCCTCTTCACCGCCCTGTTCAGCAACTACTGGCTGCGCAGCCTGGGCGAGCCGACGGCGTCGCTGTCGATCCTGATCTACAACTTCTCCAGCATGCCGTTCGACAATCAGATCGAGCTGGCCTGGGCTGCATCGCTCGTTCTGGTGCTGATCGTCCTCGTCTTCAACGTGTTGAGCCGTCTGTTCGGACGTGCGAAATACTGACAGGAGCCTGTTATGACCGTCGTGCAACCGCTTAAGGGCGAAGCGCCAGCCAGGCCGGCCAGCGCTAAAAGCGGCGACCTCGCGATCAACTGCAACGTCAGCAAGATCTACTATGGATCGTTCCTGGCGGTCCGCGATGCACGGGTGCCGATCAACAAAGGCAAGATCACCGGGTTCATTGGTCCATCGGGCTGCGGCAAAAGCACCGTCTTGCGGAGCCTCAACCGTATGAACGACTTGATCCAAGGCTTTCGCCTGGAAGGCGACGTGCATTTTCTCGGTCAAGACATCTACGCCAAGGATATCGATCCGGTCGTGGTGCGGCGCTACATCGGGATGGTGTTCCAGCAGCCCAACCCGTTCGCCATGAGCATCTACGACAACGTCGCGTTCGGCCTGCGGCTCAATAAGTTCAAGGGGAACTACGACCAGCGGGTGGAGCACGCGTTGCGGCGCGCCGCGCTCTGGGACGAGGTCAAGGACAAGCTCAAGGCCAGCGGGCTCTCGCTCTCCGGCGGCCAGCAGCAGCGCCTGTGCATCGCGCGGGCGGTCGCGACCGAGCCAACCGTGCTGCTGATGGACGAACCCTGCTCCGCGCTCGACCCGATCGCGACTCGCCGCGTCGAGGAGCTCATGCTGGAGCTCAAGAAGGACTACACCATCGCGCTCGTGACCCACAACATGCAGCAGGCGACGCGCGTGGCCGACATCACCGCCTTCTTCGGGGTCGATATCTCCAAGGGCGGACGCACCGGTTACCTGGTCGAGATGGGCGACACCGAGCAGATTTTCCAACGCCCACGCGAACAGCTCACGCAGGAATATATTAGCGGTAAGTTCAGCTAGCGTCGCTGGCGCGAATGCCTGTCGGGTTGGCCGCCATGTCCGTCAAGCGCCTCACAACCCTCAAGACTACCGTCGCAACGCTCTGGCTCGCGTTGTCGTTCGCAGCGACGTGCGGACAAACTGCTTGGTGTGCCGAGGTCTCGCTAAAGGGCGCCGGCTCGACATTCGCATCGCTGCTCTACAAGAAATGGATCGAGGCCTATCGGAACGCCGCCCCCTCCGTATCGATCAGCTATGACGCGGTCGGCAGCGGTGAAGGCATCGCCCGCTTCACGGCAGCAACCGTCGACTTCGCGGGCAGCGATGTGCTCATGAGCGACTCCGAAACGGCCAAGGTCCACAACGGGGTCGTCATGGTGCCGACGACGGCTGGCATGATCGCGCTCGCCTACAACCTCCCCGGCGTGAAAGGCGAGCTCAAGCTTCCGCGCGACGTCTACGCCGACATCTTCGCGGGAGTGATCAAGCGCTGGGATGACACGCGCATCCGCGACGCCAATCCGGGCGTGACGCTTCCGCACCTTGATATTGTTCTGGTCGCCCGCCTCGACGCCAGCGGCACGACCTCCGTCTTCACCGAGCATCTCGCCGCCATCAAGCCGAATTGGCGTCAGCTTGGAATGGGCGTCGGCAAGATCATTCAGTGGCCTGCCGGAACCATGCTGGCATCCGGCAGCGAAGCTCTGGCTGCGCGCATCAAGATGAGTGAAGGCGCCATCGGCTACGCCGAATACGGCTTCCCCAAGCGCCTCGGATTGCCGATGGCGACCCTGCAGAACAAGGCCGGCAAGTTTGTCGCCCCGAGCGCGAGTTCAGGCCAGGTGGCGCTGGCCAGTCCCACGCCGCCGCCGCTTCGAGACCTTGCCGCCTCCGCTGTCGATCCCGCTGCGCCCGGCGCCTATCCGATCGTCACCTACAGCTGGATCGCCATCAATCGGAGATACACCGACGCCGCCAAAGGCACCGCGATACGCGAATTCCTCGACTGGGGGTTGTCGCGCGGACAGAACGATGGCGTCGATCTGGGCTATGTTCCGCTCACGACCGGTGTTATTTCACTCGGCAAGCAGGCGTTAGGCGCTGCCGGTCTTTAGCTGAGGTTTACGCCGATCTCCGAAACTGCCGCACAAGGCCCGGCCAGCCCGGGACGACGACCACAATTGGCGCAACGAGGAAGCATCCTCAACCTGCGCGCGGTCGAAACATCGTTGCGCGAGGTGCAGGCCCAGTTCCCTCGCATCAACGCCCTTCTCAAGAGCCGACGGGACAGCATGGACGACGCGATCGTCGAGCGTATGCTGCTGGGCTACGCGTTCGTCGACGGACTCCTCGCGCGCAAGGTTGACCTGTTCTCGCTCTCCCAATTGCGTTGCTTCCTCGAGCTGAACGCAATCGTGCTATGCGGCCTTGACCCGCAGGTGAGAGCTGAATCGGCACGACATCTGGCTGCAACGGAAAAGCACTTCTACGATGAAAAAGACGGCGGCATCCGCGACATCATCGAATGGTACGAGATGCACGCCAACGAGTCCGCGTGGAAACGCGCGGCCGGCGTCTATATCAGGATCCTCAGCGAGCCTGAGCTGTTCATTGAAGGCAATCACCGGACCGGGGCGTTGATCATGAGCTATATCTTGGCACGCGACGGGCATCCGCCGTTCGTGCTTACTGTCGACAACGCCAAGGCCTATTTCGATCCGTCGACCCTGATCACCAAGAAGAAAAAGAAGAGTTTGACCCTTTTGCTGGAAATGCCGCGGCTCAAACGCCAATTCGCGGGGTTTCTGATGTCGCAGGAGAATCCAGAGTATTTGCAGCCGCGCTCGCGTGCTTAGAGTCTGGTAAATGTAAGGAGGGCAGCAGCTCCCGCTGTCGCCCTCCCTACTCGTCCCCCCACCAAACCGAACCTCCGGCGCCCGCATCGGACGGCGCCGAATACGCTACGCTCCGGCGAGCAGCGCACCGGCCTTGTGCGGAATCTCGATGTCGATCTCCAGCGTCGAGACTGTGTCGCCGCGATCCATTCGGACCATGACGTTGTCGCGATCGACCGTGACATGGCGGGCGATCACCGCGACGATCTCCTCGCGCAGGACTGCGAGCAGGTCGGAATAGCCGCGACTCGACCGCTCGTACGCAAGCAGGATCTGCAATCGTTCCCGCGCCACCGGAGCGGAGCCGCGCCGTCGCAACAGGTTGAGAAGGTTCATGCGGCCCTCCGTCCAAACAGGCGATCGAGCAACCGCTTCTTGTCGCCCGGGATCGCCATCGGCACCGCCTCGCCTTTGAGTCGGCGGGCGGCGTCCAGATAGGCGCGGGCCGGCCCGCTGGCCGGATCGCTGAGTGTCACCGGTGAGCCCAGATTGGACGCGCGCAACACTTCCTGGCTTTCCGGAATGATGCCGAGCAGCGGGGTGGACAGGATTTCGAGCACATCCTCGATGCTCAACATTTCGCCGCGGGCAGCGCGCGCGCCATCGTACCGGGTGATGAGAATGTGCTTGTCGACGCGCTGGCCCTTCTCGGCTTTTTCGGTCTTGGCATCGAGCAGGCCGATGATGCGATCGGAATCGCGCACCGAGGAGACTTCAGGGTTGGTAACGATGACCGCCGTGTCGGCGAACCGCATGGCGAGCGTTGCGCCGCGTTCGATGCCGGCGGGGCTGTCGCACAGGACCCAATCGCAGGTCTCGCGCAGTTCCGCGATCACCCGCGCGACGCCGTCCTCGGTCAGGCATCCTTGTCACGGGTCTGCGAGGCCGGCAGCAGCCACAGCGTCTCGATGCGCTTGTCCTTGATCAGCGCCTGCGGGAGCTTGGCGACGCCCTGCACCACATTGATCAGGTCGTACACGACGCGGCGTTCCGCCCCCATGACCAAATCGAGGTTGCGCAGCCCGACGTCGAAATCGATCAGCGCAACCTTCTGTCCCGATTGCGCCAGCGCGGCACCGAGCGCGGCGGTCGTGGTCGTCTTGCCGACCCCGCCCTTGCCCGATGTAACGACCACGACTTTCGCCATTCCAAGTACCTCCTGCGTATTTCAATCCGAGGCAGCGATCATCAGCACGTCGCCTTCGAGCCAGGCCTGGATCGGCCGGTTGCGCAGCTTGCTGTCGATGTCCTCGGTGGTTTGGTAGTAGCCGTCGATGGCCAGCAGTTCGGCCTCGTTCTTGCTACAGAAAATGCGCGCGCGCGAATTGCCCATCGAGCCCGCGAGCGCACGGCCGCGCAGCGCGCCGTAGACGTGAATCGATCCGCCGGCGACGACTTCGGCGCCGGAGGCAACCTGCCCCACCACGGTGACGTCGCCATGCGGAAAGATCACCGACTGGCCGGAGCGCACCGGCTCTTCCAGCAACAGCGACGATGGCTCCTGCTGCGCCGGGGGTTTG
This sequence comes from uncultured Alphaproteobacteria bacterium, assembly GCA_963816775.1. Classification (GTDB taxonomy): domain Bacteria; phylum Pseudomonadota; class Alphaproteobacteria; order Rhizobiales; family Xanthobacteraceae; genus JAFAXD01. Next base: position 848 of record CAWFLX010000064.1, on the reverse strand, counting down.
GTACTCGAAACGTCGTCCACGCCGGCCGGGCGGCCGTTCTTGAGGAGCGGCGGCAGGTCGGCCCCAAGATCGGCCGGCTCGGCGCCCTCGATGCCAATGATGCGGATCGCGCGCTGAGACAGTTCGGCGATCAGGTGCGCGATCGCCCCCGGACTGAGCCGCACGGCAGTGAGATCGAGCACGATCGGCCGGCCCACAAAGAAGCCGGGCGAATTGCGCGCCCATTTGTCGAGTTCCGCCAGCCAATCGGCGATCGGCGGCTGCGGCGCGAGCGAATAGGCCATGAACGAACGACCGCGAAATCCGAGCGACGGGCGAGCCTGGACGGCGCTTGTGCTGGTCACGAACGTCCTGCGATTCTTTTCGGTGGTTAACCAATTAGCCTCTTTGGTGGTTAACGAAGGGTTAAGGACGCTCATTGAGGTTTGCGATGGCGATCACCACATCTATCTACGGTGCAATGATCCGGCGCGCGCTCAAATCGAGACGCACTCCGGCCACTCGTTCCTCTACAATCGACGTTCTGCTGCCGGACCGGCGGCAATCGAGATCGACTTGGCGGAGACGGCCTTTGCGCGTCCGTAAATTGGTGGTGCCTGCAATCGCCGCGCTGTTGTGGAGCGCGGCCGCCGGCTATGGCCAGGCACCGGCCGACAGCGGCGCTGCGCCAAAGCCCGGCGGCAGTGTCGAGCAGCGCTGGCCCGCCGACGAGGCTGCCGAACCCGGATCACCTAAATCCGATCAGGACATCCAACCGGTCCGGCGCGAAACCACGCCCGCGCCGCCGCAGGATCAGAAAGTTCAGCCCGAGATTCGCAAGGCGCAGCCGGTCGAGCCGCAAGTCGAAC
>CAWFLX010000063.1:0-17518 GCA_963816775.1 uncultured Alphaproteobacteria bacterium | reverse complement strand
TGAAAGTCACGCTGCCTGGGCGAGCCCGGCGATGCCGACCAGGCGTCGCAGGATGTCCGCCGCGCCCTTGAGCCGTGCTTCCGATGTTTCCCATTCGTCGAAGAAGACGACCTTCATGTCGGGGCGCACGCGGGCGCCTGACCCCTGCTCGTGAATGAACGCGACGAGACCTTCCGGGTTGGCAAACGTGTCTTCGCGGAACGACAGCACCGCACCCTTCGGCCCGACGTCGATCTTGGCAACATTGGCGCGCCGGCACAGCGCCTTGATGGCGACGACATCGAGGAGATGCGTGACTTCGCTCGGCAGCGCACCGAAACGGTCGGCGAGCTCGGCGCCAAACGCATCGATATCGCGCTCGTCCTCGAGATCCGCCAGTCGCCGATAGAGCGCGAGCCGGACTGACAGATCGGCCACATAATCCTCCGGGATGAGCACCGGTGTGCCGATCGTGATCTGCGGCGACCACCGGTCCGACACCGGCTCGGCGATGCCGGCTTTGAGGCTTGCGACCGCTTCTTGCAGCATCTGTTGATAGAGCTCGAACCCAACCTCCTTGATGTGGCCGGACTGCTCTTCGCCCAGCAGATTGCCGGCGCCGCGGATGTCGAGATCATGCGAGGCGAGCTGAAATCCGGCGCCCAGGGTGTCGAGCGATTGCAAGACTTTGAGCCGCCGTTCCGCCTGAAACGTGATGCGGCGGGTCGGCAGCGTTAGCAAAGCAAAAGCCCGGGTCTTCGAGCGACCGACGCGGCCGCGCAACTGGTAGAGCTGCGCCAGCCCGAACATGTCCGCGCGGTGTACGATCAGCGTATTGGCGGTCGGTATGTCGAGGCCGGACTCGATGATGGCGGTCGACAGCAGGACATCGTACTTGCCGTCGTAAAACGCGGACATCACGTCTTCGAGGATCGCCGCCGGCATTTGCCCGTGTGCCACGGCGACACGAACTTCCGGCACGTTCTTCTCGAGGAAGTCCTTGGCGCCCGCGATGTCCTCGATACGCGGACAGACGTAAAAACTCTGGCCGCCGCGATAGTGTTCGCGCAGCAACGCCTCGCGCACAGTCAGCGGGTCGAATGGCGAAATGAACGTACGAACCGCGAGCCGGTCGACCGGAGCCGACGCAATGATCGAGAGTTCGCGCACGCCGGTGAGCGCGAGTTGAAGGGTGCGCGGGATCGGCGTCGCGGTCAGGGTCAGAACATGGACCTCGGATCGCAACGTCTTGAGGCGTTCCTTGTGGGCGACCCCGAAATGCTGTTCCTCGTCGACGATCAAAAGTCCGAGGTCCTTGAATTTGATGACCTTACCAAGCAGTGCATGCGTTCCGATCACGACGTCGAGCGTGCCATCGGCGAGCTTCTTCTTGACCTGGGTAAGTTCCTTGTTGCCGACCAGGCGCGAGGCCTGGGCGACGTTCACCGGAAAGCCGCGAAAGCGCTCGGAGAATGTCTTCATGTGTTGGCGCGCGAGCAGCGTGGTCGGCACCACGATCGCAACCTGCTTGCCGCTCATAACCGTCACGAACGCGGCCCGCAGCGCGACTTCGGTCTTGCCAAAGCCGACGTCGCCACAGATCAACCGGTCCATCGGACGTCCAGACGCGAGATCGTTCAGCACCGTATCGATCGCAGTCTGTTGGTCGTCGGTTTCCTCGTACGGAAAACCCGCACAGAATTCGTCGTAGGGCCCGACCGTCGTCGTGAATTGCGGTGCCTCGCGTAACTGGCGTTCGGCCGCAACTTTGATGAGCGCGCCCGCCATTTCACGGATGCGCTGCTTCATGCGCGCCTTGCGCGATTGCCACGCGGTGCCGCCGAGCCGATCGAGCTCGACTGTTGTTTCCTCCGATCCGTAGCGCGACAGCAGTTCGATGTTCTCGACCGGTAGGAACAGCTTGTCACCAGCCGCGTAGTGAATTTCGAGGCAGTCGTGCGGTGCGCCTGCCGCCTCGATGTTTGCAAGACCCGTGAAGCGCCCGATCCCGTGATCGACGTGAACGACGAGATCGCCGGCAGCGAGGCTCGTCACCTCCGCTATGAAATTCTCGGCGCGCTTCGAAGCCCGTCGCGGCCGCACCAATCGGTCACCGAGGATGTCCTGCTCGGCAATGACCGCCAAATCCCCGGTCTCAAAGCCGGACTCGAGTCCCAGCACCGCCAGGGCAACGTCGGACTTTGGCCGCGCCAGCGCCTCCGGCCAACTCGCGACCGGCAGAAGGTTGTGGAGGCCGTGATCGGCGAGGACGTGGCGCAGGCGCTCGCGCGCGCCCTCGCTCCAGAACGCAATGACGACGCGCTCGCCCGCGGCCTGGCGTGCCTCAACATGCGCGCGCACGGCATTGAAGACGTTGCGTTCTTGCTGGGCGCGTTCGGGAGCGAAGTTGCGTCCCGGGCGGGTGCCGGTGTCAATCAAATCGGGTCCCCGCTCAGGCGCAGCGAACGGCGTGAGACGCACCTGCGCGGCAGCCTTCAACCGCGCTTGCCACTCAGTTTCTGAGAGATAGAGCCGCCCGGGCGGCAACGGATGGTAGGGCGCGGCGCCCGAGGCCGGGCCCGCGAGGTCTTTGCGCGCCTGATAATAGTCGGAGATCTGGCTGAGCCGCTCGTGCGCCGCCTCCCCGGCCAAGGGCTCGAGCACGATCGGCGTGCCCGGCACATAATCGAACACGGTATCGAGCCGCGTATGAAAGAGCGGCAGCCAATGTTCCATGCCCGGGAAGCGGCGCCCCTCGCTCACCGCCTGATAAAGGAGATCATCGGGGGTCGCGGCGCCGAACGCCTCCACGTAGCCCAGCCGAAACCGCCGGATAGTTTCGCTCGTGAGCTGGAACTCGGCCACGGCGACGAGGTCGAGCGCGCGCAACTGATCGGTGGTGCGCTGCGTTTCAGGATCGAATCCGCGGATCGATTCAAGCGTATCGCCGAAGAAATCGAGGCGTACGGGTTGATCCATGCCGGGCGCATAAAGGTCGATGATCCCGCCGCGCACCGCGTAATCGCCGGGCTCACGCACGGTCGAGGCCCGCACGAACCCGTTGAGATCAAGCCAGCGCACGATCTCGTCCATGCGCAAGACGTTGCCCGGGCGGGCCGACAAGGCCTGCGCGGCCACCAGCTCCTTGGCCGGTACGCGCTGCAAGGCCGCGTTGACGGTCGTGAGCAGGACCGACGGCCCGTCATGGCCCTTGAGCCTTGCCAGCCGCGACAGCGCGGTCATGCGCTGAGCAACAATACCGCCGTGCGGTGAAACCCGGTCATAGGGTTGGCAGTCCCACGCCGGAAATTCGAGAACGGCGATCTCCGGCGCAAAGAACCTGAGCGCGCGCGCGAGCTGTGCCAGCCGCGGCCCGTCCCGGCACACGACGATGAGGCTGATGGCGGGTGCGCCCGGCTTCGCCGCGACGGCGCGCGCGAGGTCGGCCAGCACCAGACCTTCGGCGCCATCGGCCACGTTCGCCAGCGTGAGCGCGCGGCCCGGGGTCACCCGATCGGCGGGGGAGTTTGTCACGTCAGCGTCCGTTGTTGTGAAAGGCGCAGAGCCGTCGGAACAGCGGCGTGTCGTGTTGCGCCGGAACAGCCAGCTCCCCGGTAACCCATGCATAGATCTCCGGGTCGGGTACGTCGCTCAGCCGTTCAAAATCCGCCAACTCGATATCAGACAGTTCACCGATCCACGCGTCGGCAAACGGGCCCATGATCAAGTCGGTTTCGCGGGTGCCGCGATGCCAGCAGCGATAAAGCAGGCGGCGCCGTCGTTCGTCCAACCCCTGGCTTGATCGTGCCATGCCGGTCATTTGATCGCCTTTTGCAAACGCCAAAAGCCCGGACGAGCCGGGCGGCGCTCATATAGCGCTTGCACGCGCGAATGTCAGGGGTGATTAGCGTGAAGCTCGCGCGAGCGAGCGCGCAGCCGAGACCGACGATGCGTCCCCCGATCCTCAACCCGTTATTTGCGGCGATCACGACCCTTCCCGGCATCGGATCGAAGGTCGAACGGCTCTATCGTCGCCTGCTCGGCCGCGACGAAGCCCCTCGCATCATCGACCTCGCCTTCCATCTCCCAACCGGGACCATCGATCGGCGGGCGCAGCCCAAGATTAAGGACGTGGTGCCGGGCGGCGTGGTCACCGTGACGGTTACGATCGATCGCCACCGTCCCGCCCCGCCGCGGCGCGCACGGGCGCCGTACCTGATCTACGCGAGCGATGACACCGGCGACATCATTCTCACCTACTTCAACGCGCGCCGCGACTATCTGGAGAGGCTTTTGCCGGTCGGCGGCCGTCGAATCGTATCGGGAACGACGGCGCTCTACGACGGCATGCTCCAAATGATCCACCCCGATCGCGTCGTCGACGAAAGCGAATTCGCAAGACTTCCTCTGATCGAGCCGCAGTACGCCCTGACCGAGGGGCTGTCGATGAACCAGGTTCGCCGTGCCATCGAGGGATCATTGGCGAAAGTGCCGGCGCTACCCGAATGGCAGGATGCCGCGTGGCTTGCGCGATCCAACTTCCCCACGTTCGCCGATGCGCTGCACGATGTTCACCGCCCGCCGCAGCCCGAGGTCTCGCCGGCAAACACCGCCTGGTCTCGGCTTGCCTATGATGAATTCCTGGCCGGGCAACTCGCGCTTGGGCTGGTGCGCGCGCACGCGCGCCGCCCGCGTGGCCGGCAATCCACCGGCGACGGCACGTTGCGCAAGCGGATCATCGCCGCCCTGCCCTACGACCTCACCGGCTCGCAGCTCCGCGCAATCACGGATATCGTCGCCGATCTCAGCAAGCCTGAACGGATGTCGCGGCTCCTCCAGGGCGACGTGGGTTCCGGCAAAACGGTGGTGGCCCTGCTCGCCGGTGCCAGTGTGATCGAAGCCGGACGTCAAGCGGCGCTGATGGCGCCGACCGAGCTTCTTGCCCGCCAACATTGGAACACGATTGCGCCGCTCGCTCAGGCGGCCGGGATTCGCGCGGCTATTCTCTCGGGTCGCGAACGCGGGCGCGCCCGCACCGACATCCTTGCGCGCTTGGCGCGTGGCGAGATTGACTTGTTGATAGGCACTCACGCGCTGTTTCAGGACGACGTTGATTTTCGCGATCTCGCGCTCGCCGTAGTCGATGAGCAGCATCGCTTCGGCGTACACCAGCGCTTGGCGCTCGCGCGCAAGGGCGAGGCAGTTGATCTCCTGGTCATGACGGCCACTCCGATTCCGCGCACCCTGGTGCTTACCTTTTTCGGCGACATGGATTCGTCCGAACTGCGCGAGAAACCCGCCGGGCGCCAGCCGATCGACACCCGCACGATTCCGCTCGAGCGCCTCAACGAAATCGTAGACGCGGTTGGCCGTGCACTCCGCGAGGAGCGCCGTGTCTATTGGGTGTGCCCGCTGGTCGAGGAATCCGAATTGATCGACCTCGCCGCCGCCCAGGATCGGTTTCGGACCCTAGCGGCGCGGTTTGGCGGGGTGGTCGACCTCGTCCACGGCAAAATGAAGGGGCCTGACAAGGACGCCGCGATGGCACGATTTGCCGCGGGCGAATCCAAACTCCTTGTCGCCACCACCGTGATCGAAGTCGGCGTCGACGTTCCGGAGGCATCCGTGATGGTGGTCGAGCACGCCGAGCGGTTCGGACTTGCTCAATTGCATCAGTTGCGCGGCCGCATCGGGCGCGGCAACGAGCGCTCGACGTGTCTACTGCTTTACAAGACGCCGCTCGGCGAAACCGCCAAGGCGCGGCTTGCCGTCATGCGCGAAACCGAGGACGGCTTTCGGATTGCCGAAGAGGATCTGCGCCTGCGCGGCGAAGGCGACGTGCTTGGCACCCGCCAGAGCGGGCTCCCCGGCTTCCGCGTGGCGCGGATCGAAACCCACGCGCCACTGTTGCAGGCCGCGCGCGATGACGCCGCTCTTATTCTGGCGCGCGACCCGGAGCTTACGTCTGCGCGCGGGGAAGCTCTCCGTGTGCTGCTCTACTTGTTCGAGCGCGACGAAGCCATCCGCCTGCTGCGGGCGGGATAGAATCGATTGCGGGGGCAGGTCGGGCTCAGACCGCTGGCTCTGTGGCGCGCGCCTCGCGCGCGGCCTTGGTCGCCATCGCGGTTTCGGCCAGCGCCGAGAATTTCTTCTGTGGATCGGCGCTCGGCTGCACCATGCCGGCCGACATCAACACCGTCATTGCGGCTTCCACCGATATATCGAGCTCGATGATGTCGGATCGCGGCAAGTAGAAAAAGAATCCGGTGGTCGGGTTGGGGGTGCACGGCAGGAACACCGACACGTGCTCAGTGGCGGGCAGCCGCGCGGCGACGTCTGCGCTGGGTGATTGCGACATGAACACCAGCGACCACATGCCGGGCGCAGGAAACTCGACGAGGCCGACCTTGCGAAAGCTTGAACCTGAGTTCGAAAAGATGGTCTCGAAAATCTGTTTCATCGTCCGGTAGATCGGGCGCACGATCGGCATTCGATGCAGCAGGCTGTCGCCGAATTCCACAAGCTTGCGGCCGACGATGTTGGCGGTGACGAAGCCGAGCAATGTCAGGGTCACGAACGCGATGATGAGACCGGTTCCCGGTATCTTGACCGGCATATAGGTTTCCGGCCGATACAGGACCGGAATGAATGGCCGCACCAGATCATCGACCCAGTTGACGAACCACCACAGCAAATAGCCGGTGATGAACACCGGACCGACCAACACCAAGCCGGTCAGGAAATAGTTGCGGATGCGAGCCCCCAAACTGGCGTGATGCGGTGACTTATCCGCGTCTGGAGCCAGCGCGACCGGTGGTTGGGCGGGGCTTTGCTCGGTGCTCATGTGCGGGCCGGTACGACTCCATGTTGTCGATTTCTAGTGTCCCGATTCCGAAGTTCGCTTTATCTTGCGGCACCCTCTGTAGCGAACTTCGGAATCAAAGGGACACTAGCAAATATATGATTCTAGTGTGGTTTTGGATTTGAAGTTCCTATGACGAGAGTGCCGCTCGAATGATAGGAACTTCAAATCCACCACACTAGTCCGGCATCGCATTATAGCGCTGGTCCAGCAGCGCTTGCCAAGCATTTCGGGATACCGCGGCCTACTCGACGGTGACCGACTTGGCGAGGTTGCGAGGCTGGTCGACATCGGTCCCCATGATGACCGCCGTGTGATACGCGATCAGCTGGATCGGAATGGCGTAGATCAGCGGTGTCACGGTCGCGGCCATTTCCGGCAAGATCAGGGTCGAGAGCGTGGCGACTGTCGCCTGCTCGGCGCCCTTCGGGTCGGTGATGAGAATGATGCGTCCCCCGCGCGCGGCGACTTCTTGCATGTTGGAGACGGTCTTTTCGAAGATGCGGTCGAACGGCGCGATCACGATGATCGGCATCTTTTCATCGATCAGCGCGATCGGCCCATGTTTGAGCTCGCCGGCCGCGTAGCCCTCGGCGTGAATGTAAGAAATTTCCTTGAGCTTGAGCGCGCCTTCGAGTGCCAGCGGGTAGCTCGTCCCGCGCCCGAGATAGAGCACATCCTGACTGCGCGCCAGATCACGTGCCAGCCGCTCGATTGTCGGCTCGAGCGCGAGCGCCTCCGCCATCAGCCGCGGTACCTCAACCAGCGCGCGGAACAGCTTGTGTTCGTCATCCTCAGTGAGCACCCCCCGCGCGCGCCCTGCAGCGATCGCAAGACAAACAAGTGCCGCCAGCTGGCAGGTGAAAGCTTTAGTTGACGCCACCCCGATTTCCGGACCGGCCAGGGTCGGCAGCACGACGTCGCTCTCGCGGGCGATGGTCGAGGTCGGTACATTGACAATCGACAGGACGTGCTGACCTTCCGCCTTGGCGTGACGCAGTGTCGCAAGCGTGTCGGCGGTCTCGCCCGACTGCGACACGAACATCGCCAGGTTGCCGTTCTCATACGGTGCATTGCGATAGCGGAATTCAGACGCCACATCGATTTCGACCGGCAGCCGGGCAAAGCGCTCGAACCAGTATTTGCCGACCAAGCCGGCATAATAGGCAGTGCCGCAGGCAGCGATCGATGCGCGCTGCAGCTTGCGGAAGTCGAACGGCAGCGCTTGCGGCAGCACGACCCGGCCGTTCGTCATGTCGAGGTAGTGCGCCAGCGTGTGGCCCACGACCTCAGGCTGTTCATGGATCTCCTTGGCCATGAAGTGGCGATGATTGCCCTTGTCGACCAGGAATGCCGATGCGTTGGATTTGATCACCGGGCGCGTAACGACGCCGCCGGCCGCGTCGTGCACTTCGGCGCCCTGACGGCGTACCACGACCCAGTCGCCGTCCTCCAAGTAGCTGATCGAATCGGTGAACGGCGCCAGCGCAATCGCATCTGAGCCGAGAAACATCTCGCCCTCGCCGTAGCCAACCGCGAGCGGCGAACCCCGCCGGGCTCCGATCAGGAGGTCGTCCTCGCCTTCGAACAGGAACGCCAGCGCGAAAGCGCCCTTGAGTTGCGGGAGCGTGGCCGCGACCGCATGCGTCGGCGCGAGTCCCTTCTTCATCTCGCGGGTCACGAGATGAGCGATGACTTCGGTGTCGGTCTCGCTCGAGAATGAAAAGCCCTGCGCCTGCAATTCGCCGCGCAGCTCGTGGAAATTTTCGATGATGCCATTGTGCACGACCGCAACGCAGTCGCTGGCGTGCGGATGGGCATTGCTCTCGCTCGGCCGTCCATGGGTGGCCCAGCGCGTGTGTCCGATTCCAACCGTGCCGGTGAGCGGTGTGCGGGCAAGCCGCTGCTCGAGGTTCTTGAGTTTGCCTTCCGCGCGCAACCGCGTCAGGTGTCCGTGCTCAAGCGTCGCAATCCCGGCGGAATCGTAGCCGCGATATTCCAACCGCTTGAGCGCGTCGATGAGCTGATCGGCAACCGGCTCGCGGCCGAGAATTCCGACTATTCCGCACATTCAGTCTACTGTCTCCATGTTGCGGTTCGCGTTTATGTTGTTTCCCGCTACGGTTAGAAATCACGAAAGTATTAGCTGGTCCTAACGCTTGGGTGGCGCCGCCTGCTTTTTCTCGTCCTTTGCATGCGCTGCTCGCCGTTCTTTCGCCCAGCCGGCTTTTACGACCTGCCGGCCGCGCCCGATCGCAAGTGCGTCGGCGGGTACGTCCTCGGTGACGACGGAGCCAGATCCCACATAGGCGCCATCGCCAATCTTTACGGGAGCGACCAGCGCGGAGTTTGAGCCAATGAAGGCCCCGGCGCCAATCTCCGTGCGGAGTTTGGAGAAGCCATCATAGTTGCAGGTGATAGTCCCGGCGCCGACATTGGTATCCGCGCCGACGTGCGCATCGCCGATGTAGCTCAAATGATTGGCCGCAGCACCTGCTTCGATCTCTGCTTCCTTCACCTCGACGAAATTTCCAATCCGCACGCGCGCCCCCAGTCGTGCACCAGGGCGAAGGCGAGCGAATGGGCCGACCGATGCGCCCGGGCCAACTCGCGCCCCTTCGAGATGTGAGAATGAACGGATTTTCGCGCCATCCTCGACCACGACACCGGGCCCGAACACCACGTATGGCTCGATGACCACATCGCGACCGAGTTTGGTGTCGGCACAAAGGTACACCGTATCCGGCGCCACCATGGTGACGCCGGCTTCGAGTGCCGCGTTGCGCAGCCGCTCTTGCAGAAGCGCCTCTGCCTGCGCGAGCTGAGCCTGAGTGTTGATCCCACGCACATCGTCCTCCGGGGTTTCCAAGGCCACCGCTTCCAATCCCATGTCGCGCGCAATAGCCACCGCGTCGGTCAGATAGAATTCACCCTTGGCGTTGTCATTGCGGATGCGCTCGAGAATCGTCAGCGCGACATCGCCGCGCAGCGCCATCAGGCCGCCGTTGCACAATGTGATCGCGCGCTCGCCAGCGCTTGCGTCCTTCTCCTCGCGGATCGCCAGCAACCGCTGGCCGTCGACGATCAGCCGTCCATAGCCGGTGGGGTCCGCAGCCTGAAACCCAAGTACCACCACGGCGGCCCCGTCCTGCAGCGGGCCGCGCAAGCGGCCTAGGGTCTCGCTGCGTATCAACGGCGTGTCTGCAAACAGCACCAGCACATCATCGAAGCCGCGCGCAATCGCCGCCTTGGCGGCAAGTACCGCGTCCCCGGTCCCGCGCCGGAGGTGCTGAACAACGATTTCGGCCCCCGGCATCAGTTTGCTGACCGCTGCCGCGACCCCGCCGGCGTCCGGGCCCACAACCACAGCCGTTGCGCCAGCGAGGCTGCGAACGGCGTTGAGCACATGGGCGATCAATGGCGCGCCGCCGATCTCATGCAGGACCTTGGGCCGCGAAGTCCGCATGCGGGTCCCTTCGCCAGCCGCCAACACGATCGACAGACACGTCCTTGTCATTCACATCGCCCGTGCAACTATGGGGCCCTGAACATCCCAAGTTACGCTCAACAATTCGATAAGTCCGGCCGCCAACGACCTCGAAAACGACCCAGCCATCGCCTCAGTGCCTCGATTTTCGCGGACATTGCAATGCGCGCGCGTTTCCTGCCTACGGCTCGCCAAGCTAACTGGCTCATTTCCATCGGTTTTCTGGCGCTCTTCTATGCGCTCTACCTGCGCTATTGGGGGATCGAAAACACCCCGCTCGGCCTCGCATGCGATGCCGGGCTCGGCACTTCGCTCTGCCTGATCCGACGGGTCGTTTATACCTTCGGCGCTCACTTGGTTTTCGGCTGGATCGCGGTGGGCGCCGCAGTGATCAATCTCATCCGGCCCTCCCCCGCCATATTCGCGATCACCCTCGCCGCCAGTGCCTTTGGCCTCGTCCTTTACAATGCCGGCCTCGCCGGCCTGGCCGCCGGGCTTTTGATCATGAGTTTCGCCCGGCCCGCAGCCGAGCCAGAGTAGCTGCCAGGACGAGCAGGACAGCGCTCAGCCACACCGCCTGCCAATTCGCCATGGTCTCGTTGAGCGCGATGTAAATAGCGGACAGCGCAAGCGTGATGGCCGCGATCGTCTCCGCCGCGCTCGGCCATGGTTGGCCTCGGTGCGCGACCAATGCCAGCACTGCGTACGGCGTCGTCGCGGCCGTGAGGGGCACGAACGGAAAGTCGCGATAACGCGGATCGAAAACGAGGCCAAGCGCGACTTGGATTGCAAGCACGGTCAGGATCACAAGGCCGGTTCCCAGCACCGAAGCGGTCAACCCGGAGGGCCGTTCGTCCGCCCGACCAAGGAGACGGGCAAACGGGGGTACGGCGATGCCGCGCACGAGGGCGGCGGTACCAGCCAGCGGTGCCACCAGGACAACCGCCAACAGGGCGAGCGAACGCACCCAGCCCCCGACCCCGAAGCTCTCCACGGGAATGTTCGCGATCGCCCAGCCGACGAAAATGCCCGGGATAACCGCGTTGGCCAGGACCCCGACCCACCCGGCGAGGGACAGCTTGTTGGGTTGGCCGAGCAAGGCGACGACCGCGAAGACGGCACCAGCCAGCAGAATCCCGGCGAGCGCCTGCCAAAGCCATTGCGGATGGTTTGAGACCGGCTTGCCCCAGGCAAATTTCGCGCTCCGGGTGTCCGCTGTCATCAGCCCCCAGTGGCCGCCGACCGTTCCCTCCAGGGCACGCTTCCAGGGTTGGTCATAGGCTTCAATCAGATTAACCCGAAGCCCTTCCCGCTTGGCCCGTGCGAGCACCTCCTGCGCCACCAGTGCCTGGTTGATCGGCGAAGGCAGCGCGCCCTGGCGCATCCGGCCAGCGCTTGGCCAGCCGAACTCCCCGACCATGATCTCCTTGCCCGCGAAACCCGCCGCGACCTGGCGCGTGATCGCGACCACGTGGTCGGCGGCGTCGCGCGCCGGGATTGGATCGTCCTCCCAATACGGCAGGAGATGGATGGTCACAAAATCGACCGCTGATGCAACGTCGCGGTTGCGCAGCCAGAATTCCCACACGTCGGCGTAGGTCACCGGGACCGGCACCGCAGCTTTGACCTTGCGGATGATGTCCGTGAGGGCCGCGGCGGACAATTCGCCGCGCAGCAAGACCTCGTTGCCGACCACGATTGCCCGTATGACATCGGGATAGCGGTTGGCGAGGGCCACGGCCGTCTCGATCTGAAAGCGGTTGAACTCCGGATCGCGTCCGAGCCAGAGCCCCTGCAGGACCTTGAGACCATGGCGTTGGGCGATTGGCGTGATCTGGTCGAGTCCGAGGTTGACCGAGTAGGTCCGCACGCATTCGGTCACCGCGGCAAGCTGGGCGAGGTCGTCCTCGATCTGCCACGCGGGGATGCGGGTCGAGAGGTCGAGCGGCGTTTGTTCCCCCCGAAACGGGGCATAGGACACGCACGGCAGTTTTTCACCTGCGGCGAGCGGCGCCACCGGAATGCTCACCGGCGCGCCGAGCCACCACCAGGCGGCGACAACGATCGTCACCGCCAGCGCGAAAAATACCACCCAAGCCTTCATCAATGCCCCGAGGACGTGCTTATATGGCGAGGCTTATCGCGCGCCCGTCTTGGTGCCAATACGCCTGCGCCGGATCCGGGCGGCGGTAACCGATCGGCCATGGATGAGTACGCCGCAATGCGGACGCTTTCGGGTGCTGACTGGGGCTGCGCCGGGGGTTCGAAAACGTCAATTCAAAGAAAACCATGAAAATATCAGTCGTGCGCGGGGCCGTCGCGCTGGCCGTGCTTGTCGCCATCTGTCTTCCGGCATTCGGTGCACTCGCTCAGGGGAGCGACCAGAAGAGCGGCGATGCCAAGCCAAAGGATGCCGGTCGCAGCGAAGACGTCCGCAAGCGGATCGACGAGATTTCCGAGGTGGGGCGCCAACTGAACGGCCCTGCGGCCAACCCCGAGTGCTACTGGCTGGGCCAGCGGGTCATCAACCTGCTCCTGCGGGACGACCTCGATACGGCTTTCCGCCACCTCGACCTTTATGACCGTTTCGGCTGTCCCGGTGGCCATATTCAGGCGACGTTCAGGTGTTTGGTACGCCAGGGAGCAGACGTTATCGTCGATCCGAAAACCCCCGGGCAGGTCAACGAGCGCATCCAGGCTTGCTGGATCAGTCCAACGATCGCGCAACAACCCGCGCAGGCACCCGCTGCGACCGCCGAACAGCCACAGGGCACGACCAGCCGCTAGGTTTTCGTGCGCGCGGAGTTGTTGAAGTGCGGGTGCAGCAAATATTTTTGCGCTGCCCTCTGGTGCCAATAAATTGCCACGTCTAATTTATAGTCATGAGCTGATCTACATCGACCTGCCGCGATGCTTGGTCGGGCCTAGGGGACAGGTTCGAACCGAGTGCAATTCCGCCCCGCACGGTAACGAGTCAGATGCGCTCCGTCGCAGCCGTAGTCGCGCTTGCAGCGTGCCTGCACGCCGGCGCTTGGGCTTTTTTTGAGAGCCAGCAGGTCGCCCCCGAAGTCAACAAGCCGCTCGCCAGCCTGTCTTACGCCCCGTTTGAGGGGATCTCTCACCCGGACGACCTGAGCAACCGGCCGACGATCGAACAGATCCGTAAAGATCTGCGCACGATTGCGCCCTACACCCGCACGGTGCGGACTTATTCGTCCACCGGCGGCCTCGAAGTCGTTGCCGACGTTGCGGCTGAATTTGGGCTTAAGGTCACGCTCGGAATCTGGCTTACCAAGGACAAGGACGCCGACGGGCACGATATCGCCGCCGCCAAGGAGCGCAATGAGCGTGAGATTCGCTCCGCCATCGATATCGCCCGGCACCACAGCAACATCAACGCAATCGTGGTTGGCAACGAAACGATCTACCGAGCCGACCAATCGATCGATAGCCTCATCAAGATCATTCAGCGCGTTAAAAAATCAGTCCAAATACCTGTTACAACTGGCGAAATCGTAAGCTCGTGGACCGAGCTCGGGAAGGATTCCATCAAGCTCGCAGCGGCCGTGGACTTCATCGCGGCACACAGCCTGCCCTACTGGAACGGCGTTTCCTACGATCAGGCGGTCGACGCGGCGATCAACTCCTACAATACCCTGCGGCAGATGCACCCTGGCAAACGGGTGGTGATCGCCGAATTCGGGTGGCCGAGCGCGGGATACAACCGCCAAGCCGCGGTGCCCGGCCGCCAGGAGCAGGCCGCTGTCATCCGCGGCTTCGTCGCGCGCGCCGAGGCGCAAGGCATCGATTACAACATCATCGAGGCGTTCGATCAGCCCTGGAAGACGTTCGAAGGAAGCGTTGGTTCTTACTGGGGGCTGTTTGACGCCTCGCGCCAGCCGAAATTCCAGTGGAACGGGCCGATCCAGGATGCCGACCATTGGAAGCTCGGCGTAATTGCTGTCGCGGCCGGGTTCCTGCTGTCGCTTCCCATTCTGGCAATCATCGGCGCGACATTCGGACAAGCCGTGCTGCTTGCTTTTGCGGCCCACGCCGTGGGGGCCTGGGCGGCGACGGTCTTCGACTACTGGAATGGCCACTATTTCGTCCCGGGTTCGGCGTTTGCGCTCGGGTTTGCGGTCTTCTTGCTGGTCCCGCTGATCCTGATCACGCTTGCGCGCATCCAGGAGATCGCCGCGATCCTGTTCGGGCTGCCGCCGCAACGGCTGTTGCGCGTCACTCCCTCGTCCGCCCCCGCAGGCTACGCGCCAAAGGTGTCGATCCATGTGCCGGCGCACATGGAACCGCCCGAAATGCTCAAGGCGACTCTCGATGCGATCGCCGGCCTCGACTATCCCAACTTCGAATGCGTGGTCATCATCAACAACACACCCGATCCTGCTTTGTGGCGGCCGATCGAGGATCAGTGCAGCGCGCTCGGCGAGCGCTTCAAGTTCCTCAACGTCGAAGGCGTCGCAGGGTTCAAGGCAGGCGCGCTGCGCATCGCGTTGGCGCATAGCGCCCCCGAAACCGAGATCGTTGGCGTTGTGGATGCGGACTACGTGGTCCGGCCCGACTGGCTCAAAGACCTGGTCCCGGCGTTTGCCGACCCAAAGGTCGGCTTGATCCAAGCGCCTCAGGACCACCGCGACGGTAACCGCAGCCCGATGCACCGCGCCATGTCCGGCGAATATTCCGGTTTCTTCGACATCGGGATGGTTCTACGCAACGAGGCCAACGCCATCATCGTACACGGCACGATGTGCCTCGTGCGCAAACAGGCGCTCGAAGCCGCCGGCGGCTGGTCGAGCGATACGATCTGCGAAGATACCGACCTCGGCTTGACGCTGCTCGAGCAAGGGTGGCTCGCCCACTACACCGACCGCCGCTATGGTTTTGGGCTCCTGCCGGACACGTTCGAAGCCTATAAAAAGCAACGCCACCGCTGGGCGTTCGGTGGGCTGCAGATTGCCAAGAAGCACTGCCGGTCTCTACTGAGCGGAATGACGAGGCTCTCGCGCGACCAGCGCCGCGAGTTCGCCATGGGTTGGCTCAACTGGCTCGGCGCGGAAAGCGTCGGCGTTTTGGTCGCGCTTCTGAACCTGATCTGGGTCCCGGTTGTTGCGTTTGTTGGGATCGCCATCCCGGACAAGATCTTGACGCTACCAATCATCGCGACATTCGCGGTGTCGGTCGTCCACTTCGCAGTGCTGTACAGGGCCCGGGTTGCAATCCCCGCGCGGCACGCCGCCGCCGCGATGCTGGCCGCGGTCGCAATGCAGTGGACGGTCGCCCGCGCGGTCGCGATCGGCCTGATCAAGGAACACCTGCCGTTCGTGCGCACCGCGAAGGGCGGCAGCGGGCGCCGCCGCCAACAGTTTCCGGCCTTCTACGAGGCGATCCTCGGATGTCTGTTGGTGCTTGGGGCCGCGATCGTGTTTGAGACCAACTACGAGCGTGTGCGCGAGATCAACCTGTTTGCCGATGTCTTGATCATCCAGAGCCTGCCATTCCTGGCGGCGACGGTCCTCGCGGCGCTGGAAGGCTCGCGCGTCAATGACTTTGCGTTCTGGCGCGGGCTGGAAACGCGGCTTGTGCAACGCCTGCGGCCGGCAACCATGGCCGAGGTTGCAATCGTGGAAGCTCCCAAGCCTGCCGAGAATCGTATCGAAGCGGCGCAGTAGGGTGGGTTGAGCAACGCGAAACCCATCAGCTAAATCGCCCCGTATTTGATGGGTTTCGCTCCGCTCAACCCATCCTACAGGGCAATCAGCCCGCCATTGCCGTCTCGACCAGACGCACCCAATAGGACGTCCCAACTGGGATCACGTCGTCGTTGAAGTTGTAGGCGGGGTGATGCAGGCCGGCGCTGTCGCCGTTGCCGACAAAAATGAACGCGCCAGCGCGTGCCTCCAGCATGTAGGAGAAATCCTCCGCCCCCATGACCGGCGGAAAATCCGTGTCGACACGATTGGCCCCGACGATCTCGGATGCGATCGAAGCCGCGAATGAGGTCTGCTGCTCGTGGTTCTTCAACACCGGATAGCCGCGCCGGTAGGTGAGCTTTGCCTTGGCGCCATAGAGCCGCGCCGTGCCTTCAACCACTTCGTGCAGACGCTTCTCCAGAAGATCGCGCACGTCGGGCGCCAAGGCACGCGCGGTACCGCGCAGATGGGCGGTTTGCGGAATGACGTTGTCGGTGGTGCCCGCCTGGAACACGCAGATCGAGATCACGGCCGCTTTGAGCGGATCGACATTGCGCGCCACGATGGATTGGATCTGGTTGATGATCTGGGCGCCGACAAGCACGGTATCGACCGACAGTTGCGGTCGCGCCGCGTGACCCCCGACGCCTTCGATCTCGATCGAGACCGTATCGGCCGATGCCATCAGCGGGCCGGTGCGGATACCGAATTGCCCGATCGGCAGCCCGGGATAATTGTGCATGCCGTAAACTTCCTGGACGCCAAAGCGCTCCATCAGGCCGTCCTTCACCATCTCCCGGCCGCCACCACCGCCCTCCTCGGCCGGCTGAAACACCAGCACCGCAGTGCCGGAAAAGTTGCGGGTCTCTGCCAGGTATTTGGCGGCGCCGAGCAGCATGGCGGTATGCCCGTCGTGACCGCAGGCGTGCATCTTCCCGGGCACCGTCGACTTGTAGGGCACCCCGGTCGCCTCCTCGATCGGCAGCGCATCCATGTCGGCGCGCAGCCCGATGACTTTTTCCCCCTGCCCGCGCTTGCCGCGGATCACTCCGACGACGCCGGTGCGACCGATGCCGGGCACCACCTCGTCGCAACCGAACGCCTTGAGCTTGTCAGCAACAGTCGCGGCAGTGCGGTGCACGTCGAAGAGGAGTTCCGGATGCGCATGGATATCGTGCCGCCATTCGGCAATTTCGCCCTGCAGGTCGGCGACGCGGTTCACAATCGGCATTGCGATAAACTCCCTGAGGCGGAGACATGGCCGCAGCATGTGATGTGTGCCGGCGAGCCTCCGCGGAGTAGACTGCCGGGCGCTGGCGAACGCAAGCACGCCTATTGACCCGCCGCGGGGGCGCCCGTACACACCCGCCAGCATGGCTCGCGTCCGACGCGTCTTGGACCGCACGCCCTGAGAGCCCGTAGCTCAGTCGGTAGAGCACTTGACTTTTAATCAAGTGGTCGTGGGTTCGAGTCCCACCGGGCTCA
>CAWFLX010000062.1:0-129443 GCA_963816775.1 uncultured Alphaproteobacteria bacterium | reverse complement strand
GTTTGGGGTCAAGCGTCTTCAGACTATCCACCGCTGCAGTGTCGATGTCGCCCACGGGCTCGTGCTTCTCTTCGGAATCGGCACCAAGGCCCTTCCATCATGGGATTCGAAGACGAGGTGGAACAACCTATGGGGCGGCCTTGCCGTCAGACCAACGGCAGGTCCAAGCGACCGAACGAACTCACCTCATCCATCGTCCCGCGAGGGACATCGTTCCACCGCTCGGTGGAGCTCGAGTTTCCTTCTATTGCATTTGATCTTGTACGGCCGTCATGCCGCTGCGGCTTGCCGGGTCCACCGGAACTCGGTGCCGTCAACCCATATGCGGTGCATGATCACAGCCAACCGGCGTGCCAGGGCCACGATCGCCTTTTTCATCCCGCGGCGCCTGGCGATCTGCATCGCCCAGGCTTTGAGCCAGGACCATTTCTTCGACCGCAGCATGCTCTGAGCTGCTTCATAGAGCATGACGCGCATCATCTCGTCTCCGCAGCGGGATATTCTGCCGCTCCGATCGATCTCGCCCGATTGATACTTGGCGCACGTCAGCCCAAACACCGCCCCGACGGACTTGGACTTGTGGAAGCGAGCGGGCACGTCGACGGTGGCGCGATAGGTCAGCGACACCACGGGACCGACACCAGGGGTCGTCATCAAGCGCCGGCACACCTCATCATCTCGGACGATGGCCAGCAAGCGACGATGCAGGATGACAATCTGTTCGCGTAACACCCGCCGGACAATGAGCATCGGTTCGACCAGAACCGCCAAATCGGGCTGGTTCTCGACAAGCTCCCTGATGCGGGCCTCAAACTTCACCTTCCCAACCATGCCGACCTTGAGACCGAAGTTGCGTAACGTGCCGCGCAGGTCGTTCTCAACTGCGATCGCCTTCGACTGCAGCAGCTGGCGATGGGTCAGCAGCATCCGCAGCTTCTGACTGCGTAACGTCTTCACATGCACCGGACGGTAAAGCCCCGCCCGCATCATCTGGGCGATGCCGCGCGCATCGTTGCGGTCCGTCTTGTTGATCTGAGCCTTCAGCACCGCCTGCATGTGCCGCGTCTCAACGCAGATCGCCGGCAGGCCCGCCTCGGCGAGAGCGCTCAACAGCCATTGCGACAGCGGCCCAGCTTCCAATCCAATTCGCTTGAAGTGGTAGGCCGGGCTCTTCAACACCGCCGACAGTGCTTCGGGTTCACTCGCCACCTTTACTTCCCGAATGATCTTGCCCGTGTCATCCACAATGCAGACGCTCGTGTCCTTGACCGAAACGTCCAGTCCCGCAAAATGCTCCATGCTGCGCTTCTCCTTCTGATGCTTGAGGCCGCGAATGCGGACCTCGTTTCACCATCAGCCTGAAGCGCAGCACCCAAAATTCTTCAGCTATCCACAAGCTGCCGGCCGATTACCCCATCTATGGGGTGGAAAGCGGACATCATCGGCTCGTTATGAGCATTTCCGCTTTTGACCCTGAGCGACCGTGCGGCCTAGGCCCGGCGTGCCGCGTCTTACCACCAGCGCTGTTGCATCGGTTGATAGTATTGGCCGGTGCGCGGACGTTGGGAGTTCCAATTGCGCTGGAAAAAGTTGCCAAAGCCGCGGTTGCCCCAATTGTTGCTCCAAACGGGGGCATCGATCGTAGGCCGGCGCGTCACGAAGCCGCCCTGGGGCTGGTCGCTCAGCACCGCGACGAACTCGGTGCGATAGTTGGTCTCGCGGCTCAGCGGCTCGTCCGAGACAATGATCGAGGATCGCGGCAATGCAGTCGGCGCAATGCGATCGAGCACATCCTGCGGGATGTTGATGCGGTCGAGCGCGGCCTTGGCGTCGTCCCCGTTGTCGATCGTTACAGCAGTCCAGCGCAGGCCAGCTTCGTTGCGCGCCATCGCCGTGAACACATGCGTGCCGATCCGTTTGTCGGGACTGCGGATCGTGACCGGGACCTCAATGGTCGCATCGAACACCTCGCCCCCGTCCGGCCAGCGCTTATGAGTGTTGCGCCGCACGTAAAGCTTCTGCGTCGCGCGGCTGATGTAAACCGAGACCGGCTCGAGCGCGAGCTTCGCCTCGACCGCCGCCTTGGCGGTGTCGACCTTCTTGGCCTGGGCCGCTTTGGCGGCGTCTTTTGCGGCCGCCGCGGCGTCGAGCTTCGACTTTGCGTCGGCCTTGGCGATGTCGAGCTTCGTCCCAGCTTCCGCGGCCTTAATGGTGGCCTTCTCTTTCTGCTCCTCGGCCCGCGCCTTGGCTTGGTCCGTCTTTGCGGCGGCGAGCGCCCTGTCGGCGAATGCGAGCTCGGCGTCGGCGCGGGTCTTGAGCGACTCCAGCTTGCGCAGCGACGCCATGAGCGATGCTGTCTCGCGCGCCGCTGTCGCGGCGGCTTTGTTCGCCTCGTCGTCCTTCTTGACGGCCTCCTCGGCTTCGCGGGCGAGCGTCTCGGCACGCGCCGGAGCAGCCGCAACGACCTCCACGTTCGGCACGAATAGCGCCGGGTGGGAAAACTCGACTGGGGCCGCATCGTTCGGCGAGATGATCACCCGCATACCGATCCACGTCTTGTCGAACAACTTCTCCGCAAAGCCGTAGGGCATCCGCACGCAGCCGTGCGAGGCCGCATACCCGGGCAGCGGCCCGCCGTGCAGCGCGATGCCGTTCCAGGTGATGCGCTGCATGTTTGGCATCCAGGCATCGTCATAGAGGCTCGAGTGGTGGTCCTTGTCCTTCTCAATGACCGCGAAGATGCCGGCAGGCGTCTCGCGTCCCTTGGTGCCGGTCGACACCGGCGCGCGCAGGATCCAGCCCGCGGCGTCGTAGAAGGTGACCTGCTGGGTCTTGATCGACACGATCGCCATGATCGGCTCGCCTGCATCACGCGGCGCCGTCGCCTCGGTGGGTGGCGTGGGACGCGCCTGCCTCGCCGTGGCGTCGGCGGTCAGCGCCGCCAGTGCGACCATCGCCGTGAGCGACACAATGGCGGGACCCCCCCAACGCCGCATCGCCACGGTGGATTGCGCCGTCATGAATTGATTTACCATGCCGTGCCCCGGTTGAAATGCTTCCCGCGCTTGCGTCGATCAAGATCGGCGACCAGCCTATTTGACTCGCGCCAACACGGCTAGACCGACCCGATGTCGGCTATTGGCACTTAGCGGACATTCGGGAGTGCAGTGACAGTGTCAGCTAATGACCCAAAGGCGAAGTGGCGGGTTACTCGATGACTTCATCCGCGCGTGCGATCATCGTGGGCGGGATGTCGAGGCCAAGAGCCTTGGCAATCGCGAGCGGCCATAAGGATGTCGCATTTAGGCAACAACTCCAGTAAATGTGACGCATCCCAATCTTGTCCGTCGCCTCGCTTGGGGCATGCGTGTAGCGTTCTTTCGGGGACCGTGCGCGGAGTCGGGGGCAATGAAAGCCTTGCAGGCCACCTGCATCGTGGGTGCCATAACATTCACCGGGATGATCCTTCAGGTTGGCGGAAACCCGCCAGGCGCGACCGTGCCGGACGCAATGCCGGAAGCGGCTGTGAGCGCCGAGACGCCCGGTTCGCCCGCGCTCTCCGCCGCCGTGCCGGAGGCATCTGCCGGACCTGGAACAGCGCTTGGAGCAGAGATTGGCTCGGTGCCCGGGGCGGTTTCTGGACCGTCGTTGATGACCAAAGCCGGAATCGCCGACAATTCTATCGAGACAAAATCGGTGGACTTGGGCCACCATGATGCCGCCCAACCGGTGCCGACAACGCGCGATGCGTCCGACGGTGCCTCCGACCCGGCGCCGGTGACGCAGGATTTCCGGTATCTCATCTATTACGTCTGGTCCGAACTGCCGCCTGTCGAGAAGCCGGCGGACACCGTCTTAAGTTCACTCAAGGACACCCCGGTCGGAACGCCGGTCGAAGAGATCAAGCGCGCTTCCGACGCTTTCGGTCTGGATTTCAATTTCATGAAAGCGGTTGCCAAGATCGAGTCCGATTTCGACCCCAAGCAACGCACAGGGTCGTATATCGGCCTGTTCCAACTGAGCAAATACGAGTTCAACAAATTCGGCTCCGGGCAGATTGTTGATCCCCGCGACAATGCCGTTGCGGCCGCCTACAAACTCATTACCGAAGGCATTCTGTTCGAGTTGGTGACGCACAGGAAGACGACCTTGACCGATCTTTACTTGATCCATCAACAAGGCTGGGAAGGCGCCGCCGAGCACATCAACCAACCTGATCGCATCGCTTGGAAATCCATGTGTGCCACCAGCGAAGGCATCGAAAAAGGCGAAAAATGGTGCAAACGCGCGATCTGGCGGAATACCCTTCCGGCCGTCAAACACGCGTGGAAATCGGTGGATAAGCTGACATCGGGGGCGTTCGTCGGAATGTGGCACGAGCGGTTTGCTCATTTCTATTCGAAATACATGGCCACCGCCGCCGCCGCCGAACGGGCGAACCAATAAATTTCCGTTGAGTGGTTGGCGCAGCCTAAAACCATTGCCAAGGCGACCTACGCCAAAACCCTTCGGAAGGGCGACTGGCCGGATCAGTTGGCTTGAGAGATAGACCTCGCCAAAACCCGACGAGGCCGAAGGCGATGATCAGCAAGACCACCGCAACGCCGATCCAATGCAATAGGCTGTCCATCTCTGCGCTCCGATGCCGGAAGAATAGCATTACCGTGCCGCCGGCGTTGCTCGCCCGCGCCAACGACGTGACACCAATGTCAGCTTTTGGCACCTAGCAGGCATGACCGCCGTTTTCGCTCACGTCCGCTTTCTTGGGTAAAGCGGACATTACTTCTGCCCTTCGACAATCACGGCGCTTTAACGATCTGCTTGCATGCAGGGGGCAAGCCGGCCAGCGTCAGTGCCGGCTTTGGTTTGGACGGCGGCGGATGCAGCGTCAACTCCTTGAACCAAAAGTCGAGTTCGTGACCGCAACCGTCGCTTGGGCGCGGCGGGGCCGCCGGCTTGCATTCCGCGCTGCCCGCCGGACAGGCGATCTGGACATGAAAGTGCTCGGCGTGGCCATACCAGGGACGCACCTTGAAAAGCCAGGCCCGATCAGCGCCGGCCTCGCGGCACAGCGCCTTCTTGATCGCGGCATTGACTAGGATGCGGACGACCCCCGGAGTCTGCGCGGCGGCGCGGATGAGTTTGGCGTGCGTATGGGTCCACACTTCCGGATCGACGTCGAGCTGGTCGGGCGCGACCACATCGGCGGCCTCGCCGAACTCGCGCTCCTCTCGACTTTGCACGTGGTCTGGCATCGGCGTGAACCAAATATCGACGTCGAGGCCGATTTGATGGCTTCTGTGCTCGGAGAGCATCGGCCCGCCACGCGGTTGCGACATGTCGCCGACCAGAAGACCGTTCCAACCAACTTTTTTTGCGTTCTCGGCAAATCGTTCGATGAAGCGAACGAGCTGCGGATTGCCCCAGTTGCGGTTGCGCGACAGCCGCATGACTTGCCAGGTAGGTCCAGTGATCGGCAGTGGCACAGCGCCGGCGAGGCAGCCGTCGAAATAACCGCCGATCGAGCGCGGCGGCCCGGGAAACGGCGTTGACTTACGCGCGAACAGTTCCTTGGCCGGCGTCGACGGCGCATCTGGATTCTGCAGCTGCGGCAGAGGCTCGGGATTGAGCGAGCCAGGCGGCGTGGGATCAATCAAATGCTTTTCCTGCGCGACCGCAGAACCCGCGGCAGCGAGCATGAGGAAGGCGAGCAGGCGAGCGGCAGCGCGCATCGGCAACTCTCTTAATAGATCTGTGTCGCATTGGTGGCGCAGTAGGCGACGGCGCGCGCCCGGCGCCAACGAAATGTCCGCTTCTGGCACAAAGCCGACATATCCGGTGAAGGCCTCGATGTCCGGTTTCAGGTGTGAAGCGGACATGACTTCGTGAGCTTGGAATGTCGGCTAATGACCCAAAGCGGACATCGCTTCGCCTACGAACACGCCGGTGCACAGCGTTTCAAAACGGCAGGATCGGCGCTGAAACGTCGTCTCGCGGGTCAGGCTGCCGGGCCGCCGCGCTTTCCCTGTTCATTTTCCTATTAGCAGGGAAGGGGGGCCAGAGACCGGTTCGATAACCACTGAATCGTCAGCGTCTGAGCATTTATCAAACCAGCAAAAATGATGTTTGTTTTGTCCGCGAACGAGTCGTTGGCTGCACATCGTTGGCGATCTGACTGCCGGGTCCTGCGACCGGGTCGCAAAAACCATTGCATACCTTGATACCGGACCCTAAACGTATATTGGGGATTATTAGGGGCTGGAATGGCGAAAGAATTGCGGCTCGAGGCGTTGCGGCAGAGCGACCGATTATTCAGGCTACTGGTCCAAGGCCTGACCGACCATGCGATCTTCATGCTCGATTCGGATGGTCATATTCGCAACTGGAATTCCGGCGCACAGCACATCAAGGGGTACACGGCCGAGGAGATTATCGGCCAGCACTTTTCGCGGTTTTATACGGCCGAGGACCTGGAAACCGACGAGCCCCGGCGTGCCCTCGAAACCGCGCTGCGCACAGGCCGGTACGAGAAGGAAGGCTGGCGGGTCCGAAAAGATGAATCCCGGTTTTGGGCGAGTGTCGTCATGGAGCCGATCCGCGACGACGCCGGCGCCCACATCGGGTTCGCCAAGGTCATCCGTGACATAACCGAACGGAAGGACGCCGAGGCGCGGATCGACTACCTTGCCCAGCACGATGCCCTCACGGGGCTGCCCAACCGCGTCCTGCTGGCCGACCGGTTGTCCCATGCGATCCGGTACGCCGCGCGCAAGGGCGGGTCCCTCGCGGTCCTGGCCCTGGATCTCGATCGGTTCACGATCGTCAACGACACGTTCGGCCACGCCCTCGGCGACCGGCTGATCGCAACGGTCGCTGGCCGGCTACAGAATGCCGTCCGAGCGATCGATACCGTTGCGCGCGTCGGCGGCGACGAGTTTGCGATCGTTCAAGTCGACGTCAAAGAGCCGAACGGTGCGCGCCGGTTAGCACGGCGACTGATCGAGGCTCTGTCCCAACCATTCGACCTCGACGGCCAAGAGGTTGCGGTCAGCGTTAGCGTCGGGCTCGCCCTGTACCCACAAGACGGGTCAACAGATGCGTTGCTGTTGAAACGGGCTGACGCCGCCCTGTACACGGCAAAGGCAGATGGCGGGTCGGCGTTCAGGTTCTTCGAACCGGAGATGGATGCCCGGATCCGGCACCGGCACAGGCTCGAGACCGACTTGCGGCATGCGATCGGCACCGACCAGATCACCCTCTTCTATCAGCCTCAGCTCGCCTGCTCGACCGGCGCGATTACGGGGTTCGAGGCCCTGCTGCGATGGCACCACCCGGTCCACGGGGCGATCGCACCGGCTGACTTCATCCCAATTGCTGAGGAAACCGGGCTGATCGTTGGCCTGGGGCGGTGGGTGATCGAGCAGGCGTGCGCAACGGCCGCTACATGGGCCGCACCCCTGCGCGTTGCTGTGAACTTGTCGCCGGTGCAGTTTCGTGGACCTGACCTGCCCACGCAAATTGCAGAGATTTTGCGGCGGACCGGCCTCCCTGCGGACCGGCTCGAACTTGAAGTCACCGAAACCCTGCTAACCAACACGAAGCAGGCACTAGCGATATTGCAGCGACTGCGTGCTCAAGGAATTCACATCACCCTCGATGACTTCGGCACCGGGTACGCCAGCCTCAATCATCTCCGTTCTTTCCCATTCGAGAAGCTGAAGATCGACCAATCGTTCGTCCAGCATCTAGGGGCGGATCACAAGGCGTTATCGCTCGTGAAGACGATATTGGCGTTGGCGGCAAACCTCGACCTCACGGCTGTCGCCGAGGGGGTCGAGACCGATCAGCAGCTTGAGATATTGCGCGGCCTTCGGTGCGGGGAAGTCCAGGGGTTCCTGTTTGGGAGGGCGATGCCGCGCGAGGACATCGATCAGTATCTCGATCACCACCGGCAAGTTGGCGGTAGTCACGCGTAGCGACCGCGGCCTGATGGATTGTGCGCAAGCGGGCTGACCGTTTCACGAAAGACGCGGCAGGACAGGCGCCAATCCAAGCTTTTGACTACGCGCCGGAACCCCCCCAAGGGGATAACCACGCCCAGCCGGTCCGCGTCGCATCCCACTGCCATAGCCAATCTAACTTGCCGCGCCTTGGCGTTGTGAGCATTCTGCGCGCCATGTCCGCGTGGCTCGGCGCAATCCTTATCGTGGTCATTGCTGGTTTCCTGATCTGGTGGAGATCGGGCTGGGCGATGACCCCGTCGGCTCGAAAGGGCCTCCAGGAAATACTTTGGCTGTCGTGCCTATTGTGGGGCTTCCTGTTGATGATCTCGGCTGCGACCGAGGGCTTTCCCTATACGTCGATCCACATCAGGAGCGACTTGGCTCAGGACATAGTCGGCGCTCTAGGTTTCCTCTTGGCGATGTTCGGCGTTTACTACGGCTTCGCGCTCGGACAGGCGAAAAAGTGGTAGTTGTCCCGCGCTACCTGA
This sequence comes from uncultured Alphaproteobacteria bacterium, assembly GCA_963816775.1. Taxonomy (GTDB): domain Bacteria; phylum Pseudomonadota; class Alphaproteobacteria; order Rhizobiales; family Xanthobacteraceae; genus JAFAXD01. The sequence goes on along the minus strand of CAWFLX010000062.1, from coordinate 120,952 downwards.
TCCTACCTCTTGGCTGAATTTCGCGGTCTCCGCCTGAAACTCTTAGCTGGTTGGGTCGGGGGCGTTTTTGGTGCCTGTCATTTGATCTCGCATGCAAATTCAGCCCCCACAAATGAATTTGGATTGCGCATGGTGTCGGGGTCCGGGGAACAGACTTTGATTGTCCCGGTCCATCGATCAAGCCGAAATACCAATGGCGAAATGCCCTGGTATCCGCCCGAGATAATCTGCCAATGCTCGGTGACTACAACAGAAGCAGCTATTAGTGCTGCCCCAATAATAACGGCTAATGGTGTCCACAAGTGCTTTTCGGCCATGGTCGGCCTCCCTATATCGGGGCGATCCTGAAAATCTGATCACTTCGCCAAGTTGTGACCCACGACACAACGTCGAGCGCCTTGGCAGCGCGGCTTGCGCCTGCGGAAATCCGGTCTGCGGGGGCTTGGCTGCTGAGGAGTCAGTGGGGAGTGAGACCCCACAGGGTCGGGTGCGTCCCGACGTACTCCGCTGGCCGGCTATCAATCGCAGTGCGGCCGGCGGCGGTCGCGGTGATCAGAAGGTTTCTCAGACTGACGGGGTACTCTTGGATAAAGCCGAGTTCCCTCAAGCGATAATGGCCGGGGGTGCGCTGGCCGGCGTGAATGATGCGTTCGCGTTCGATGTAGTGCTGCAATAGTTCGGCGTCGGTCATTGGTGTTGCGGGCCGCCGGAGCAGGTCAAGATCGCCGGTGCTACCGTGGTCGCTCGTGCGCGCAAAGATTTCCGCCATGTGGTGCCACCCCCGCCGTCTGCGTTACGGACGACGAAGTGTTGCGCGTTCATGGTGAATGATTCGTTAAGGATCGAGCGCAACGTTGGCAGAGGTCGCGCGGACTTGGCGGCTGTCGCGGCGGCGCGAGGTTAGGGGTGCGCCTCGGGTGCGCCCGCTGCGCAGGTGCGTGTCGGGGTCATGACGGGCCGCCCAAGACTCAGTTGAAATCACCTTGCATGTACTGAACTGGAAGGTCGTGGGGCTTCACGTTGAGCTGCATGTCATAAGGTGAAATTGTTGTCGGGGAGATGACGGTGGCCTCAGCGGGGCGCGGGCCAGCCATTGTAGATGCTGTCAAGATGCCAGCGCCAAAAGCGGGGACGGCCGTTGCAGCGAGAATTAGCGCCATCTTCAGCATGATGAACCTCCATGCAACATTTGGTCCGCAACCAATGTTCGTGTTGGCCTTCCTACTTCTGATTTGGATCAGCCCGTGTGATGCGGGTCACAGGTTTCGATTTAAAGAATTCTGAGCGGTATATTTGCAACCGTTGAGCCCCTGGCGGGCCGCCGACTACCCTTTGGCGGGTGCTGGATGGCGTCGGCGTTTCCGACATCATCGACGGCTGGCACCGAGGTTTGCTGCGTAGCGCGGCGAACCTGAGTGGTGCGTTGCCGACATTGCTGGCGGGGGGCCCGATTGCAGCGAGCGGCGCAGCGTGATCGCAGGCCGATCAGTTCGCTGGTGCGACTGTTGCTCCAAGACGCGTTGCGTGATCGCGATCAGGAGGCATCCCATGACGATTGAGGATCGGGGGTCTGGACACAGGGACAGCCCGTCCCTTCCACCGATGTCCCGAACCGGGTGCCCACGACGTGCGTTAGGAAACTCGGCAGGCACACGCCATGGGCCGCCCGCCCGAAGAACGGCATCCGGGCGATGACGCCGCCCTCGCGCACGCCCGCGATCAGCAAAGAGACAAATGACCGGGGAGAAAATTATCATGAAGGCAATCGTTGTGACGGACCGGGCTGCGCGAACGGCCGGGATGAAGCTGGTGGAGCGGCCCGAGCCGCAGGCAGCGATAAACGACGTCGTCGTTCAGGTTCATGCGTCGGGATTCATCTGGGATGAGCAGACCTGGCCCTCGACCTGGACCGATCGCCACGACCGTGACCGAACACCGTCGATCCCCGGCCACGACCTGGCCGGAGTGGTCACGGCTCTCGGCTACGGCACGATGGGGCTGTCGGTAGGACAGCGAGTGTTCGGCCTCGCCGACTGGTATCGCCGGCGAGACGCAGATCTATCGGGCAGGCGAGAGCTGGTCTGAACCACCGGGCGCAATGCATTCGATCAGCCGTAACGCGAGCAAGACGGAGCCGGCAAAGCTGCTCGCTGTCTTCGTCCTCGACACTAATGATAATCCTCTGACCACGCCGATCAAATAAACCTTCAGACGCGAGCCAGGCGGCCAAACACCGCGCGCATGCGATCGAACTGAGACACGCCGTCCGCGCGACAGACCACGCCCTCACCATCGAGCGTCACCGACTTCACCCGGAGCGCCGTAAGCGCCTTCGCGATCAGCGGCACGCGGTCGGTCCAATCATGGCCGCGGCGGGGAGAACACGCGCACACGCTCGCCATCGCGGCGACATATGAACCGAAAGCCGTCGTGTTTGATTTCATACGCCCATGCGGGCCCGGTCGGCACCGCATGGCCGAGCGTCGGCAAGCAAGGCTCGATAAAGCCGACGGGGCTGTGAGCGGGAGGGGTAGAGCGCCAAAGCATACCGTTACATAACGGTCGAACGAGCAATGCGCGAATCGACAATTAAGGCCCAGGAAATTGGGGCGCCAGCTTCAACGGAACGAACGGCGGGAACAGATTGGTTGTCCCCGCCGTCCCACTATGGCAGGGCGGCAGAGAGACGCCCTGCCGCGTGTAGCGAGCAATCGCATTCAGGCGGGCAAGGCAGGTCTTGGCAGCCCAGGGCTTAGTGCGTTCCGACTTTCGGGTAGCTCGGCTCAGCGTTGCCGCCGACGCCGTGCTTCGAGACCGTCTTGTTCTTCGATGCTTCAGTGGCCGAGTAGCTCGGGGCTGAATTGCCGCCGACCCCGTGGTTGACGACCTTCTTGTTTTTCGAGGCTTCGACAGTCGGGTATTTTGCGACCGAGTTGCCTCCTACCCCGACCTGGGCCCACGACGCGCCGCTTACAGTTACAAATGAGGCAACGGTAACCGTCGCCAGTACCTTCTTAATCATGGGTTTCCTCTCCGTTTTTCGTGTCCTTGACAACGTTACAAGTCTGAGCCGAGAACCCGCAATTATACTTGCGCTTACGGTATTCGGTCTGACGTCGAGACCCTCCTAGGCCGTTCCGCCGCCAGCATTTCCAGCCTCGCAAACGGCGAGTTAGGCGAGCACCGCCGGCACGACACCGACGGGATGATGCTGGAAATTGAAGCGCCCGGATGCCGGTCGAGGGTGCGCAGGTCGATGCAGCCGACTTGCTGGCACGCTGGGCATGAGTAGGTGAGCCAAGGGACACCGGCCGCGATGGCGGCGCCGATCGTCGGGTAGAACCACAACGCGCTGACCACCGGCTTGGCGCGCGCGTTCCAAATCGCCACGATCTTCTGCGCGTCGGTGACCGCCTTGCGCTCGGCTGCGGCGCGCTTGGCCTCGGCGGCCGTTCGCGCTGCGGCGCGCTCCCGTTCCTGCGCTCGACGATTAGGACCCATCGCGGGAAGTCATCCGCATGGTCGGTCCCATCTCATCGCCGGATAGGCGGCGCATACGTCTGCGGCGGTGGATACGGCTCGTAATAGGGATTCTGAACGCAAAAGCCGCCATTGCCTGCGCGGGTCAACTCGCATTGCGCCCGCGATGTGAACCCGCAGCTTTGGGAGCCGGCACCTTTCCCGCCGCCAGAGTTGACGCACCAGGGATAGATGATCACGGCGGCACTTGGCCGTGTACTTGCAGCCAGTGTGAAGACGATCCCGGCCATCAAACCCGCGACATATAAAGTTCGCATTGGGAGACCTCTCGGGAGAATTGCTGCTTGCGCAGTCTGATACCCTCTGTAACCCACCGGCCTAGCGGGCATTCCAGATCGCCACAGTTTTTCTGTGCGGCGGCGCGCTGACGTTCCTGTGCTCGGCGGTTAGGACGACCCACAGCGGGGAGGCTAACCGAACTCACATCGCGTGACAAAGGCACTATATTTCAGCACGTCTAGTGAGTGTTGCGTATGCGTACCAAGGATGAGTCCGCTCAACAGTGGGACGACGCCCTACCGCCAAAACGGCCCCCGGCGCCTAGTGTCGAGCGCGGGCAGGGTCAGCGCATCCTTAGATCACGGTTGAACTGACCGGGATGGCGTCTTTAATCGCCAACTGCCCATTCTCAGCCTGTAAATACAAAATCGTCGCTCGCAAGTTATCTTCGACGGTCCTCATACAGGTTCTACAAAACGGAACGATCTTAGTTACGTCCATTTGTCCCTTTCCCACGAAGTGTCGCACGTTGTAGTTCGGAATATAGTAGCGACCGATGTCTACCGGCTTGTGATTGGGGCCGACGGCCAGCACGATTGATTGTTTTCCCGGCTTACCGCAGCACACGCATGTGCCGAGCTTTTCTGCTCGTGGCCCGAAGGGCTCGGGTCTTTTTGGCATGGCTTTTCTCCCGTAAGTGCGGTCAGTCCGCATAGCGCGCCAAGGCGAATATGGCGCGAGTGACTACGGCCGTTCCGCCGTCAGCATTTCAAGTTTTGCGAACGGGGCGTCGGGTGAGTCATCGGGGCACTCAGCAACTATGAAAGGCGATTATGCTGCAAATAGGGGCGCCGGGTTCCGGTAGCGCGCCGGTCATAAAAGCTATCAAAGTGCCCAGCATTGCCCCAAAAAGGAAATGAGCGCACAAACCACGCCGCCCCGGAAATACTTGAGCCAAAACAACCCACAGAAATTTGGTCGGGATAGCAATTCCTCAAAGTTGGCAGCGGCCGGTACCACAAAAATCGCTCGTCGGGTTTTCTATAGTGCTTGTAGGCGATAAACACACCAAGTCCAAGGCCGACAATTGCTTCCGCGCCGAAAACTTGGCCAGCGTCACGGCTTTCAGTGCCAGCGGGCCCGATGGATCGCGACTTGTCGGGCGGCTCACCGCAGCGCCAACGCAAAGGGTCAAAGCCACATGCCAAATGTGTGGTAGGCGGACTAGGCGCACGCGCGTCGATATTCTTCGCTTGTAAGATGACTTGTTTGTTTGGCTTTTTCTTCGGCCAAGAGCGTCATTAGAAGCGTTCGTTTGGTTGCGTCGGGTTCGGTTTTGAGACGTTCTGTAAAATTTGCAATGTTTGTGCGTTCGATAAAATCTTGCGTTGGGATTCTCCGCTGGTCGGAAGCATTCCCCCGCGAAGACTAATGCGCTCCGAAAATCGAATCGCGACTGACCAATTTTGCTCACTATGACGGAAAATTACGGATGGCCAAGCGAGCGACGGCGGTAAAACGGACCCGTTAGAGTGGAACGATTCTCCCTGATGCGACTTGAGTCCCGGACCGGGAGGGGGGCTCATGCCCTCGCAAGGCGACTACAGACTTCTCGCACAGTATTTCCTAGCTCTAGCCAAGGCCTGCACCGACCCGAGTAATGCGGATCGGTATCGGGTAATCGCGGCGGACTATTTTGACCGGGCTGGCCAAGTTGGCGGGTCTCCGGCCCAACAACAGCAGCAAATCCAGCCCCCGAAAATGCCGGGTCGCTCCGCCGACTAAGACGCGAATCGCCTGTTAACACGCGCTAATGCCATGTAGCCAAGGCGAAAGCTGCGGACCCAAAGAGTATGGTCATCACGGTCATCGCAACCAAAAAGCAGTACGGAAAATCACCCCGATCCATGTGCTGCTCCACATGATCAACACAGAGCGACGACCCCGGCAGAAACACAGCGGAGGGCACCGGCCGGGGCCGTCATTGGCTCGGCAGAGCGGGCCACGCTCATGCCGTCGGGTGCCCGAGTCTCATAAGACGTGAATACCTGAGTAGGTTCCTGTGTCGGGTTTCCGACATTGATAATCCAAGAACTCCGGCGCGAGGGATGGCGGCCCTAAAATGCCTCAATGCGATTCAAAAAATCTATTGGGCTGGGGCGGGAAGGCAGGGTCCCGACCGCATAAAACGTGGGGTGGGACCACACGTTCTTTGGGGTGGGGGTAGCGGTCGGGACCCAACTCTCGATTGGAGAAACCGCACAATAGTGCATGAGCGTATTTGGCGTCTATTCCACGCTTTGCCGCACCTGTGATTATTGCCGCTCGGCCGTCAACATTTCGAGTTTCGCGAACGGCGCGTTTGATGAGCACCGCCGGCACGACACCGACGATGATGCTGGAAATCGATGCGCCGGGATGCCGGTCGAGGGTGCGCAGGTCGACTGCGCCGATCTGTTGGCACGCAGGGCATGAGTAGGTGAGCCAAGGGACACCCGCCGCGATGGCGGCGCCGACCGTTGGGTAGAACCACAATTCACGTCCGCCGGCTTGGCGCGCGTTCCAAATTGCCACGATGTTCTGCGCGTCGGCGATTGCCTTGTGCTCGGCCTCAACGCGCCGTGCCTCGGCCGCCGCCCGCGCTGCGGCGCGCTCCCGTTCCTGTGCTCGACGGTTGGGACCCATTAGGTGGAGGCTACCGGTGCCGAACGACTCCGGCGAAAAGTGTCGCTTGGTGCGGCGGCCACCGCTTGAGCAATACTCGCTGTGGCCGAGCAGCTTTGCCGCATAACCATCGGTGAACCCGGCCGCCACGTCGAGGATTGCGTAGTTGATGCCGAGCGCCCGCACCTGTGTGCGGCAGACGGCGATCAGACTCTCATACGAATCGACAACCGCGATTGCGCGGTCGGTTGGCGCCCGGGTCGCATCGGCGAGCATGGGGCGACCGTATTGCCACGAGCCGAAATCTGCAAATTGTTGCCAAGATTGTTGCCAAACGCCGACCTTCAAAGAAAAAGGGCTTAGGTGGTTTTTACCTAAACCCTTGATTTTGGTTGGCTCCCCGGGCCGGATTCGAACCAGCGACCAACCGGTTAACAGCCGGTTGCTCTACCACTGAGCTACCGGGGAACGCGCACCACCGGCGCCTATAACAAACGCCCGGCAGCTTGCCTAGCGCGAAGTGGCTCCGCACAGGGCGCTTCGTAGAGCAGGCTAGTTCGCGCGCCCGAGAACCGCAAACCGGGCGATGGTCTCACGCGTCAGGCCGCGCTTGCGCAACTCCGCATCCGACAGCAGCGAAAGCTCGCGATACGACGCGGCGCTTTCGCGCGCTTCAGCGATCGCGGCCACCACCAGGTCGGCAAGCCGAGCCGCGCGGCGGGCAAACTGCAAAAACCCGCCGCCCCGGGTGCCGCGCCCGGACGGAAACTGCAAGGCAATGGAAGGCATGAAGGGCTCCTCGAATCACCACGCTCTCCTTCCATATAGGCTGATTTATATTGCAGTAACATGAAGTTGCTGCATAGCAATAAGTCTGTGTTGCATAGCACAAATTGGCGTTCGTGTTGCGCAGCATGGCTGCACAAAAGCCAAAGCGGGACGCAACAAGGCAAGGGGCGAGGCGCTGTCGGCCGAAGCTCTAGCGCGGGCGACCGTCGGGCGCGCGCATTCAGGCGAGATCGATCACGACCTTTCCGAAATGCTGCGCCGATTGCAGATGCTGAAACGCGGCTGGTGTCTCGTCGAACGCAAACACCTTGTCGATCACCGGTTTCATTTTTCCGACCGCAATGGCGCGGTTCATCGCTTCGAACATCTGCGTCGAGCCAACCGAGATGCCTTGCACGTTGGCGCGCTTACCCAGAATCAGCATCGGGTTGAGGTCGGCGGCGCCGGACAAAACGCCGATCATGCTGACCTTGCCGCCCGAGCGCAGCGCGCCCAGCGATTTGGCGATCGTTCCGGCGCCGCCGACCTCGACCACCTGATCGACGCCGATGCCGCCGGTGAGTTCGACCGCGGCCTTGTCCCAATCCGGCGTCGTCTTGTAGTTCACGCCATGGGACGCGCCGAGCTTCTTGGCGCGCTCGAGCTTGGCGTCGCTCGATGACGTCGCAATCACCTCGGCGCCGAACAATTTGCAAAACTGCAGCGCAAATATCGAGACGCCGCCGGTGCCTTGCACCAGCACGGTCTGTCCCGCGGTGAGACGGCCGTGCTCCACCAACGCGTTCCATGCGGTCACCCCCGCGCACGGCAGGCACGCGCCCTCCTGATAGGAGAGATGCGCCGGCAGTTTCACCACGCCTTCCTCCTCCAGCACGGCATGGTCACGCAACATGCCGTCTATGCTGCCGCCAAGTGCGCTGGCTTGCGTGTCCGCGCTCGCCTGGCCGCCCGGCCAACGCTGAAAGAAATTGCCCGCAACGCGGTCGCCGACCTTGACGCGGGTGACGCCCGGGCCGACCTCGACCACCTCGCCGGCGCCGTCGGACAGCGGCACCAAATTTGGCTTGGACGGCATGCGGTAGCGGCCAGTCACGATCGCGAGATCGCGAAAATTGAGCGAGCACGCCAACACCTTGACCAGCACCTGGCGATAGGCCGGCTTTGGTTGCGGCAAGTCGACCTTGGTCAGCGCGTCGATCCCGGTTGCTTGCGGCAATTGAAAGGCGCGCATGGATCTACTCCCTCAAGCAAAGGTGTTGCGGACCGGATCGGACGGAAATCCCTTTGGAATGGAGGCCACGGCCGGAATTGAACCGGCGTAAACGGTTTTGCAGACCGCTGCGTAACCACTCCGCCACGTGGCCCTTGATCGGGAACCCCTATCGGTCAAAGCGATGGGCGTCAACGGCCGGGGGAGGGCGCGCGCGTGGAACGTGGGGTCGCATAAAGCGTTGTCTCATGTAGCAAACAGGAATCCATCACATGGCTGGTTTGGCTCGTTCGCGCCGCAGCGAACACGCCTGGAGCGTGGAGCACAAGCATCGGCAGCGCGTTGAAGCCGCGCTGGCGGAGCGGGCGAACGACGAGGTGACGCAGGCCGATATCGACGAGAGCCTGGAAGAGACCTTCCCAGCCAGCGATCCCCCGAGCTGGGGCGCGCTTGTGAGGATCGGTTCGCCACGGCGCGCGCACGACGCCTGAGGGCCCGGTCCCGAACGCCAAGTCCGACATGACACATGCCATCGATCCCATGGACGACATTGCGCGGGGAGATGGCATCTATGGGGGAAGATGGCATCTATGAAGATCGGACGATTTCACCGTCGATGGCCGACCGCCCGAGCTGATCATTGGTAGCGTCGTCCGCCGCGTTACGCTTATCCGATCGGCTTGTGTTTTGAGCGTTCCTGCCGCAAAACCGGGGCGCGTTACGGGACGAGCGAGGGGTTTCGATCATGGATTTTGCGGTGGCGCGTCGCATGATGGTCGATGGCCAGGTCCTCACACGCGACGTTTTCGACCCGGACCTGCTGGCGGCCATGCTCGAGGTGCCGCGCGAACGGTTTGTCCCCCCGGCGCAGGCCGCCCTCGCGTATCTCGATCGCAATCTTCCGCTGACCGCGGACGGCTCCCGCTGCCTGCTCCAGCCGATGGTACTGGCGCGGCTGCTGCAGGCTGCCGACATCACCGCGACCGATCACGTGCTCGATGTCGGTTGCGGCACCGGGTATTCGTCCGCCTTGCTGGCGCGGCTCGCGGGCTCGGTGGTGGCGCTGGAAGAGGACAAGGATCTGGCCACCTTCGCGCGCCGCGTGCTGCGTGAGCTCGCGCCACAAGTCGAAGTGGTGGAAGGCCTGCTGAAAACCGGCTGGCCGGCGGCCGGACCTTATGACGCGATCGTTCTCAACGGCGCGGCCGAGATCATCCCCGAACCCCTGTTCGCCCAGCTCAAGGATGGCGGGCAACTCGTGGGAATCGAAGGCGAAGGGCCGGCCACCCAGGCGCGAATTTATTGCTCGATCCGCGGCGAAATCAGCGGCCGGTCGATTACGGAGGCTGCCGCGCCGCTCTTACCGGGGTTCGCGCGGCCGCCCGAGTTCGTTTTTTAAGACATATTCGGGGCTTTTACGTAGCGCCCATCGGGCAGGTGTGGCCCGCGGGACCCACGTCGGAACTTTCGATGCCGCCAAACGGCCGTCAGGGTTCCCAAAGTTCCTTTAGGGCCGATATGTTCAGGCGGGGATTGGGGATTGTGTCGCGGCGACCCGCAAGGGTGCTCCGAACACAAGGCCGTTCGAGGGTGGTGGGGGATGAACGAGAGCAAACCGGGCCGCCGTGCTGTCGCGCTTGCGATTGCCGCCGCGCTTTGCGGGCTTGCGGACTCGCCCACCGCATTCGCCGACACGCTTCCGGGCGCGCTCGCCCAAGCCTACGTGAACAACCCCACCCTCAATGCTCAGCGCGCCGCACTGCGGGCCACTGACGAAGGTGTGCCGATTGCTCTGTCCGGATATCGGCCGACCGTGAAGGGGACGATCGTCGAAGGTTCGAACGACCAGTACCAGACCACCAAGACAGAGCCCGCGGGGGCTCCCGGGACGCCGAACGGCCAGCCCCTCTATCCCGGAAATTGGAGGATTTACGCAAACCAGTCCTACAACGTCACCGCCACGCAGACCCTTTACAACGGCTTTCAGACCGCGAACCGAACCCGGCAAGCGGAAAGCCAAGTCTCCGCCGGGCGCGAGACGTTGCGCCTGACCGAGCTCAATCTGCTGCTGCAGGCCGCCACCGCCTACATGAACCTCTTGCGCGACACGGCGCTGCTCGACCTCAACAGGAGCAACGTCGTCGTTTTGCAAGAGCAGTTGCGCCAAAGCCGCGATCGCTTCAACGTCGGCGAAGTCACCAAGACCGACGTTGCCCAGGCCGAATTGCGCCTTGCGGCGGGGCGCTCGCAGCTCGCGGCCGCCGAGTTGCAATACATCACGTCGAAGGCGGTCTACCGCCAGGTGATCGGGATCGAGCCCGGCAAGCTGGCGCCGGGTGCCCCGGTCGACAGCAAGTCGCCGAGCAACCTCGGCGAAGCGATCCGGCGCGCGCGGCAGGAAAACCCGAACGTGACGGCGGCCGCACTGGGCGTCGACGTGGCGGCGTTGCAGGTCAAGATCAACGAGGGCGCGCTCTACCCGACCGTCGTTGCGACCCTCTCCGCGACGCAGGCTTATTCACCACCCCCAACTCCGCTGTTGCTGCGGTCGCTGCAGATGCAGGCCTTCGGCACGGTCACGATCCCGTTTTATCAAGGCGGCAGCGAATACGCGACCATCCGCCAGTCCAAAGAGACTTTGGGCCAGAACCGTATCAACCTGGATACGCAGCGCGACACGGTGCAGCAGCAAACCACGCAGGCCTGGGGCCAGCTCGACGCCGCCAGGGCGCAGATTCTGGCGACCCAAGCCCAGGTGCTCGCCGCCGAAACCGCGCTCAACGGCGTGCGCGAAGAGGCGCGCGTCGGGCAGCGCACCACGCTCGACGTTCTTAACGCGACCCAGGAATTGCTGAACGCACGCACCGCGCTTGTTACGGCGCAGCGCGATCGCGTGGTGGCATCCTTTGCGTTGCTGGCCGCCACCGGACGGCTCTCGGCCGCAACCTTGACACTGGCGGTGAACACCTACGATCCGATGGTCCACTACCAACAGGTTCGTGACGTGTGGGTTGGCGTGCGCACGCCGGATGGCCGTTGATCGTTGCCTGGCCGTTTAACGGCGCCCCAGACGCCAGCCAAACCACGTTCCCAACACGGCCAACAGGATCGCCGCGGCCATGAACACGGGCGGGGCGCCAGCCCGGTCCACCAGCGGCGCCATCGCGGCAACCCCCGCCGTCTGCCCGAGGTAGAGCGCGGCCGAGAACAACCCAACAGCGGTGCCGCGCGCATCGGGCGACATCTGCGTGGCGTTGGTCTGCAACGTATTGTGCAGCATGTAGAAGCCCAGCCCGACGAACGTCACCGCGACGGGAGCAAGCCACCAGGTCGGTGTGAAGGCGAGCGCCAGGTAGGAACAGCCGAGGACGATCCCGCCCCACTTGGCCAAGCCCGTCTGCCCGAATCGCGCGACCAGATTCGGTGCGAAGCCGACATAGATCAGGCCGCCGATGGCAAAAGTGCCGATGGTCAATCCGATCAGTGAGAACCGCAGGCCGAAGCGGGCAAACAGGTCGGCGCCCACATAGGCGAACGCGCCGAACATCACGCTGTATTCGAGTCCCGCGGTGACGATGATCAGCCTCGCCCACGGGTTCGTCAGCACGATCGCGTTTTCGCGCCAGAAGCCGCGCGAACGTCCTTTGTGCTCAGGTGGCCGCGTCTGCGGATTGATTGCAAGCTCGCGGGCGAGTGCAATCGCCGCGAGGCCGAGGAAAGCAGCCAGCACGAAAAACACCGCCCGCCAGCCGAGCCAATCGCCGAGAATGCCGCCGGCGGCCTGACCAAACAGCTGCCCGGTGATCTGGCCCGTGAGAAAGCGTGCCAGCACCTGCTGCCGACCCGCGTAGGGGACGACATCGCCGATGTACGCCATCCCCATTGGAATGATCCAGGCCGCGAACGCCGCCGATGCGATGCGCGCGATCGTCAGCGCCGTCAGGCTCTGGGTCACACCGCACAGCGCGACGAACACACAGGCGCCCGCGCAGGCGACCACGACCATCGGATATTTGCCGAAGCGGTCGCCGATTGGTCCGATGAAGAGCTGCATCGAACCGTGCACGAGCGAATAGGCCCACACGGCAACGGATGCGACGCCGATCGTCACCGCGAAGTCCTGCGCAATCTGTGGCAGCAACGAATCGGCCGAGCGCACCATCGCCTGGCTCGCGAAGCCTCCGATCGCGAGCAGCACGATGGCGCGGGTGTAGGACGCTTGTGCGGCTGGGGGAGGTGGAGACACCGGCAATTTTTCTTGCATTCGTGTTCGGCCCAACGCCGGCGCGCGCTCGCGCCCCCCGGAACCCACAATCAGTCTATATAAACCCGCCGGCCGACTGCCGAGGCCGTCCGCCGCGCGGGAGCCATGCGGGACGTTGACAGCGTGCGACCATCAGGGTTTTTAGCCGCCCACATGATCGAAAAAACCTACCAACCGTCCGAGATCGAAGGCCGCATCTACGCGGCCTGGGAAAAGGCGCAGGCGTTTCGTGCTGGTCGGGCCGGTCGTCGCGACGCGCAACCGTTCGCGATTGTCATCCCGCCGCCCAACGTAACCGGCTCCCTGCATATGGGCCATGCGCTCAACAATACCTTGCAGGATATTCTCTGCCGCTTCCAACGCATGCGCGGACGCGACGTGCTGTGGCAACCCGGAACCGATCATGCCGGCATTGCCACGCAGATGGTGGTCGAGCGTCAGCTGATGGAGCGGCAGGAGCCGTCGCGGCGTGATCTCGGGCGCGAGAAGTTTCTCGAGCGCGTGTGGGCCTGGAAAGCCGAGTCAGGCGGCACCATCATCAATCAGCTCAAACGGCTTGGTGCGTCCTGCGATTGGTCGCGTGAGCGCTTCACCATGGATGAAGGCTTGTCGCGGGCCGTCATCAAAGTGTTCGTGGAGCTCTATCGCGCCGGGCTGATCTACAAGGACAAGCGGCTCGTCAACTGGGATCCGAAGCTGCTTACCGCGATCTCCGATCTCGAAGTGCAGCAGGTCGAGGCCAAGGGCACGTTTACGTGGGCGCGCGCGGACGGCCAAGACTTCGACGTTGCGGCCCTCGGCAAGGTCCTCAAGCGTAATCCGAACGGGCATCTCTATTATTTCGATTACCCGTTGGCCGAGTTGCCCGGCCGCACCATCACGGTCGCGACCACGCGGCCGGAAACGATGCTCGGCGATACCGCAGTCGCAGTGCATCCCGAGGATGAGCGTTACGCCGATCTTGTTGGCAAACACGTCATCCTGCCGCTGGTCGGCCGGCGAATTCCAATCATCGCCGATACCTATTCCGATCCCGAGAAGGGCACCGGCGCGGTCAAGATCACGCCGGCGCATGACTTCAACGATTTCGAAGTCGGGCGCCGTCACAACCTGCCGCTGATCAACGTGTTCGATGCCGAGGCCAAGCTTAATCTCGCCGACAACGAAGCATTTCTGGCTGACACCCCCAGGTCTGCGGACCTCGACGCAACGCTTGCAATGCATGGCCTCGATCGCTTTGACGCTCGCATAAAAGTGGTCGAACGTATGGCGGCGGCCGGGCTGCTCGCGAAGATCGAGCCCAGCGCCCACACGGTGCCGCATGGTGATCGCTCGGGCGCGGTGATCGAGCCTTATCTCACCGACCAGTGGTACGTGGACGCCAAGACCATGGCCGAGGCGCCGATCGCGGCGGTGCGCGAAGCGCGCACCGTGTTCGTGCCCAAGAACTGGGACAAGACCTACTTCGACTGGATGGAGAACATTCAGCCCTGGTGCGTGTCGCGCCAGCTCTGGTGGGGGCATCAGATACCCGCCTGGTACGGACCTGACGGCAAGGTGTTTGTCGCCGAGACAGAGGACGAGGCGCTGGCCGACGCGCTCGCCTACGATACGGTCAATGGAGCGATCACGGAGGCCGAGGCCGAGGCAATCGCAAACAGTGCGGAGCGCAGGTCGCAGTACCTCACGCGTGACGAGGATGTGCTCGACACGTGGTTTTCATCCGCGCTCTGGCCGTTTTCGACCTTGGGCTGGCCGGACGAGACGCCTGAACTTGCGCGCTACTATCCGACCGATGTGCTGGTCACGGGTTTCGACATCATCTTCTTCTGGGTCGCCCGCATGATGATGATGGGCCTGCATTTCAAGCAGGAGGTGCCGTTCCGCACCGTCTACATCCACGCCCTCGTGCGCGACGAGAAGGGCGCCAAGATGTCGAAGTCGAAGGGCAACGTCATCGATCCGTTGCACCTGATCGACGATTACGGTGCCGATGCGCTGCGCTTTACACTGGCCGCGATGGCGGCGCAGGGACGCGATATCAAGCTCTCGACCCAGCGGGTCGAAGGCTATCGCAACTTCGCGACCAAGATCTGGAACGCCTGTCGCTTCGCCGAGGTCAACAACTGCACGACTGTTCCGGGCTTTGATGCGACCGCGGCCAAGGAGACGCTCAACCGCTGGATCGCGCACGAAGCCACCGGTGCCGTGCGGGAGGTGACGCGGGCGATTGAGGCCTACAAATTCAACGAGGCCGCCGGCGCCGCCTACCGGTTCGTGTGGAACGTCTACTGCGATTGGTATCTCGAGCTGGTCAAGCCGGTGCTGACCGGTCCTGACAACGCCGCCAAGACCGAAACGCGCGCCATGGTGGCGTTCGTGCGCGATGAGATTCTCAAACTGCTGCACCCGTTCATGCCGTTCATCACCGAGGAGCTCTGGCAGGTGACGGCCGCCGGCGCAGCGCGCGACGAGTTGTTGACCCTGACCTCTTGGCCGGCCGGCGCGGGGCTTGAGGACGCGAACGCTGAAGCCGAGATCGGCTGGGTGGTTGATCTGATCAGCGCGGTCCGCTCGGTGCGCGCGGAGATGAACATAGCGCCGGCGACTCAGCTGCCGCTGGTACTGGCGGGTGCATCGCCCCACACGAGTGCGCGGGCGCAACGGTGGCAGGAGGTCATCCAGCGATTGGCGCGGGTCGCCGGCATTTCGTTTGCCGACGCGCCGCCGCCCGGGTCTGTTCAACTGCTGGTGCGCGGGGAGGTCGCGGCCCTGCCGCTCAAAGGCGTCATCGATCTCGCGGCTGAGCGCGCGCGGCTCGAGAAGGAGCGCCTGAAGGTCGAGGCCGACATCAAGCGCGTCGACGCCAAGCTCGCCAATGCCGATTTCCTGGCGCGCGCCCCCGAGGAGGTCGTGGAAGCCGATCGCGAGAAGCGCGAGGAAGCGCAGGGGCACCGCGTCAAGATCCTGGAAGCGCTGGAGCGCCTCAAGGACGCGACTTGACGCCGCCCACGCGCGCTGCCACATCCCGCGCCATGCACATGCCGATCCGTCCGCCGGCGGCCGACGTCGCGCTTTCGCCGCTGGCGAGCGAGATTTCGCGCCGCCGCACCTTCGCCATTATCTCGCACCCGGACGCGGGCAAGACCACGCTGACCGAGAAGCTGTTGCTGTTCGGCGGCGCGATCCAGCTCGCCGGGCAGGTGCGGGCCAAGCGCGACCGCCGCAGCACCCGCTCCGACTGGATGTCGATCGAGCGCGAGCGCGGTATTTCGGTCGTCACCTCGGTGATGACGTTTGAGTACGACGGCCGCGTGTTCAATTTGCTCGACACGCCGGGCCACGAGGACTTTTCCGAGGATACCTACCGCACGCTGACGGCGGTCGATTCCGCCGTGATGGTGATCGACGCCGCCAAGGGCATCGAGGCGCGCACCCGCAAGCTGTTCGAGGTCTGTCGCCTGCGCGATATCCCGATCGTCACGTTCATCAACAAGCTCGATCGTGAAAGCCGCGATCCGTTCGAGTTGCTGGACGAGATCGAAAAGACGTTGGCGCTCGACACCGCCCCGGTGACGTGGCCGATCGGCCGCGGCAAGGATTTCGCGGGAACGGTCGAGATCGGGTCCGGTCGGGTACGGCTGCTGGAAGGCGACGCCGGCAAGGCCGGCACGGCGCGTACCATGGCGATCGCAGAGGTCGCGGCGCTCAACCCGAACCTCGATGCCGGCGTCATCGCGGACGAGCTTGCGCTCGTGCGCGAGGCCTGCAAGCCGTTCGATCTCGCGGCCTTTCGCGAAGGCCACCTGAGCCCGGTGTTTTTCGGAAGTGCGCTGAAGAATTTCGGCGTCGGCGATCTCTTGGATGCGCTCGCCGCGTTCGCGCCGCCCCCGCGCGCGCAGGCCGCCGACCGGCGCACCGTCGAGGCAGCCGAGAGCGAGATGACCGCGTTCGTGTTCAAGATCCAGGCGAACATGGACCCCAACCACCGCGACCGCATCGCGTTCGCGCGTCTGTGCTCCGGCCAGCTCACGCGCGGCATGAAGGTGCGCCAAGTCCGCACCGGCAAGACCATCAGCCTGAACATGCCGCAGTTCTTCTTCGCGCAGGAGCGCGCGCTCGCCGAACAGGCGTTCGCCGGCGATGTGTTCGGAATCCCCAACCACGGCACCCTGCGTATCGGGGATACGCTGACCGAAGGCGAAGCGCTGAACTTCGTCGGCGTGCCGAGCTTTGCTCCGGAAATCCTGCGCCGGGTTCGGCTTGCGGACGCCATGAAGGCGAAGAAGCTGCGCCAGGCGCTCCAGCAACTCGCCGAGGAGGGGGCCGTGCAGGTGTTTCGCCCGCTCGACGGCTCGCCGGCGCTCGTTGGCGTCGTCGGTCAACTGCAGCTTGACGTGCTGGCAGATCGGCTTGCGCGCGAATACGGTGTCGACATGGGATTTGAAGCCAGTGAATTCGCACTCGCACGCTGGATTTCATGCCCCGACAAGAACCGGCTGGCCGAATTCATCGCCGCGCAACGCAGCGCCATTGCGGAGGACGTCGATGGCGATCCGATCTGCCTGTTCCGATCCGCGTTCTACGTCGACTACACGACGCAGCAGTGGCCGGGCGTGACCTTTACCGACGTAAAGGATTTGCACGCCAAGCAGTAAGACCGGCGGGGCAATCTGATGCGAATTCTGCTTGCGGGGGCTACCGGCGTCATCGGGCGGCCGTTGTTGACCTTGCTCGTGCGTGCCGGCCACGACGTCACCGGGACAACGCGCTCGGCCGCCCGCGCGGGCCTGATTGCGGATGCGGGCGCGTCCCCGGTCGTGGTGGATGTGTTCGACGCGGACGCGTTGCGCGAGGTGGCGCGCGCGGCGAAGCCCGAGGTTGTCATCCATCAGCTCACCGACCTGCCCGACGAGGCCGATCCCGGTAAGATCGCGGCCTCGCTCGCCGCCAATGCGCGCATCAGGATCGAAGGCACCCCCAATCTCATCGCTGCCGCCATGGCGGCAGGCGCCCGCCGCTTGATCGCCCAGAGCATAGCGTTCGCGTACGCGCCCGGGCCGGAGCCACGCGCCGAGACCGATCCTCTGCTGCCCGCGGTGAGCTCCGTTTCCGCCCATGGTGTCCATGCCCTTGAGGACGCGGTGACCGGGACGCCAGGCCTCGACGGGATCGTTCTGCGCTACGGCCGGCTCTACGGCCCCGGGACCTGGACGGCGGTGGCGCAGGGGCGGGGACCGCTGCATGTCGACGCCGCTGCCCACGCCGCCGTGCTGGCGCTCACGCGCGGAGCGCCGGGCATCTACAACATCGCCGAGGACGATGGCGCGGTGACGATTTCCAAGGCGCGCGAACAGTTTGGCTTTGATCCCTCATTTCGCCTGTGAGCCGTCTGAGGGCGGCCGCCAGGGTCAGGTCTTCCGGAACGGCTTGCTCAGGAAGCGCGACCCGGCAAGCCCATAGCGCCACGGCAGCTCGACCGCCTTGGTCAGCCCGATGCGCACACCGGCGACGACCTCCACCGGCTGGCTGCGGGCGCGCAGGTCGAAGGGCGGCCGGTCGAGCGCCAGGCCGTTGTGCGACCCGGTGAGCGCAAGTGCCTCGCACAGGCGGCCGGGCCCCGAACACAGAAGCCGCGGGTCATCGACGCCGCGGCGGTGGCGCATCACGCGCAAGCCATCTGTCGGCTCGATCGCCCGGATCAGCACCGCGCTTGCGCTTCCTTTTGATTCGCATACGAAATTTACGCACCAGTGAATCCCATAGGAACGATACACATAGGCGTACCCGGGCGGCCCGAACATGACGCTATTGCGCGGCGTCTCCCCCCGAAAGCTATGGGCGGCGGGTTCAGTGTGGTGATAGGCCTCAACCTCCACAATGATGCCGCCCGCGCCGTCAACCAGCAGGGTTGCACCGATCAGGTCCGGCGCGACGGCATGGACGCTGCGATCAAAGAAATCTTTGCGGATACGGCGGGAGGGCACGAGGAGTGCTTCGGGTCAGTTGATGGTCGTTTCCTAATGCACTGCAACAGGCCGCTCGTGTCTGTGTCGCCAGGGTAACATCTGCATAAACATCAACAAATTTCCTTGGTCGGACAGACCTGCGCCGCTATTCCGCCACAGCGCTCCCCGAGATCGATACCTCAATTTGTGAGTGGGCCCGCCGGTCCACATGTTGGACCCGCCGGGGCGTAAGCGACTCAATGGACGCCAAGACATCGCTCAAGGGTAGCTTGCCGAGCCGGTTCGTCACCGAGGGCCCGGAGCGAGCCCCCAACCGCGCATTCTACTACGCGATGGGGCTTACCACTGCGCAGATCCATCAGCCGTTTGTAGGTGTCGCCTCCTGCTGGAATGAAGCGGCGCCCTGCAACATCGCGCTCATGCGTCAGGCCCAGGTGGTCAAGAAGGGGGTCGCCGCGGCCGGCGGCACGCCACGCGAGTTCTGCACCATCACGGTGACGGACGGAATCGCGATGGGTCACCAAGGCATGAAGGCCTCGCTGCCCTCGCGCGAGGTCATTGCGGATTCCGTCGAGCTCACAATCCGCGGGCATGCCTATGACGCGCTCGTCGGCATCGCCGGCTGCGACAAGTCGCTGCCCGGCATGATGATGGCGATGTGCCGTCTGAACATCCCGTCGATCTTCATTTACGGCGGCTCGATCCTGCCCGGGACGTTCAAGGGCAAGCCGGTGACCATCCAGGATGTGTTCGAAGCCGTCGGCAAGTATTCGGTCGGCGAAATGTCCGCTGATGATCTCGATGTGCTGGAGCAGAATGCGTGTCCATCGGCGGGCGCGTGTGGGGCGCAGTTCACCGCCAACACGATGGCGACAGTATCGGAAGCCATTGGCCTCGCGTTGCCCTACTCAGCAGGTGCCCCGGCGCCGTACGAAATTCGCGACAAGTTCTGCATGATCGCCGGCGAGCAAGTCATGGATTTGCTCAAGCAGCGGATTCGGCCGCGCGATATCGTAACCCGGGAAGCGCTGCAAAACGCTGCCGCGGTCGTTTCAGCCTCCGGCGGGTCGACCAATGCGGCGCTGCATTTACCAGCGATTGCAAACGAGTGCGGCGTGAAGTTCGACCTCTTCGACGTCGCCGAGGTCTTCAAAAGAACACCATATATCGCGGATTTGAAACCCGGCGGCCGCTATGTCGCCAAAGATTTGTTTGAAGCTGGCGGCGTTCCGTTGCTGATGAAGACACTGCTCGATCACGGTTACATGCACGGCGGGTGCATGACTGTGACCGGGCGCACTATCGCTGAAAACCTCAAAAGCGTCCGATGGAATGACGATCAGGACGTGGTGCGGTCAGCCGACAAACCTCTGCTGGCGACCGGTGGCGTAGTGGGACTTGTCGGCAATCTGGCTCCCGATGGTGCGATCGTTAAGGTTGCGGGTATGTCGAAGTTGACGTTTTCCGGTCCGGCGCGCTGCTTCGACAGAGAAGAAGCGTGTTTTGAGGCTGTAAAGAACCGGGCCTACAAGGAAGGCGACGTCCTTGTCATTCGTTATGAAGGTCCTCGCGGGGGCCCCGGTATGCGTGAGATGTTGGCCACCACCGCCGCTCTCTACGGGCAAGGCATGGGTGGCAAGGTCGCCCTGATCACGGACGGACGCTTTTCCGGCGCAACACGCGGCTTCTGCATCGGCCATGTCGGCCCCGAAGCCGCGGTGGGTGGACCGATCGCTTTGCTGCGCGATGGCGACATCGTGCGCATCGATGCCGAACGCGGCAGCTTGGACGTCGAGCTGTCGCAAGCCGAGCTCGACAGCCGCAAGGCGCGTTGGAACGCGCCCGCGCCGGAGGTCACCTCCGGTTACATTTGGAAATACGCCCAGCAGGTCGGGTCGGCGCGCCACGGCGCCGTCACGCATCCTGGGGCAATCGCCGAGACATCCTGCTATGCGGACATTTGAGCGCATCGCGGTCGGAGTTTTGGCGCTCGGCGCGCTGACGCTGCCCATTGGGCCAGGGTCCGCGTACGACGGCGCTCCGAACAGCGTTGCGCCCGTTAATGTCGAATTGCCGCCGCCCGCCGCTTCGGCCTCCGAGCCCAGCGTTGCGGCGGTCGAGGCGTTCCGTTCCGGCACTCAGGCGCTCCGCTCAGGTGACGTGAAGGCCGGCTTGCTGTCGCTCCAATACGCTGCAGCGAATGGCCACGCAGTGGCACAATGGAAGCTCGGCCGCATGTATGCGGAAGGCTCCGGCGTTTCGCGCGACGACGTTCGGGCTTTCGAATATTTCCGCGGCATCGCCAACGCACATGCCGAAGATAACCCGGGAACGCCGCAGGCGCGGTTCGTCGCGAATGCGTTCGTGGCGCTTGGCTCGTACTACCTCGAGGGAATTCCGAACGCGCTCAAACCTGATCCCGATCGCGCGCGCGAGATGTTCGCCTACGCGGCGTCGTACTTTGGTGACGCGGACGCGCAGTACAATCTAGGCCGCATCTACACCGAAGGCACGGTTGGCCCGAAGGATGCGAAGCTTGCGGCGCGATGGCTCGGCCTTGCCGCCAACAAGGGTCAGTTTCAGGCCCAGGCTTTGCTTGGCGACATGCTGTTCAAGGGCGAGCTCGTGCCGCGCCAAACCGCGCGCGGCCTGATGTGGCTCACGCTTGCGAGCGATGCGGCGGGCCCGCAAGACGGATGGATCAAGGATTTGCATGCGGCCGCCTTCAAGCAGGCCTCGGACGATGATCGCTCGCTGGCGCTGGTCTATATCGAGCGCTGGATCAAAGGGCGCCGGGAATAGTCTGTCGCGCAACGCACCGATTGTCGCGGCGACCGATCTCCAGCCATCGCTTGTTAACCATCTTTGAGCTCGATCCACACCGGCACGTGGTCGGATGGCTTTTCCCAAGCACGCACGTGCTTGTCGATGCCGGCCGCGGTGAGCCGGTCCGCCGCTGCGGGTGACAGCAGCAAATGGTCGATACGGATGCCGTTGTTTTTTTGCCAAGCGCCAGCCTGATAATCCCAAAACGTATAGAGGTTCGGGTCGGCGCTCACCGCGCGGATCGCATCGGTCAGCCCGAGATAGCTCAGAGCCCGAAAGCGCGCGCGGGTTTGCGGCAAGAACAACGCATCGTTGACCCAGAGTTCCGGGTTGTGGGCGTCGGAAGGGACGGGGATTACGTTGTAGTCGCCAGCGAGGATGAGCGGCTCTTCCAGCTCAAGACGCTCCTGTGCGTAGTGAGAAAGCCGATCCATCCAGTTGATTTTATATGAATATTTATCCGTTCCGATCGGGTTGCCGTTGGGCAGATAGAGCGAAGCCACCCGAACGGCGCCGGTCGCCGTCGAGATTGTCGCCTCCATGAAGCGCGCGTGGTCGTCCCCGTCATCCCCTGGCAGCCCTGGCTTCACGTCCTCGAGCGGCAACTTCGACAGGATGGCAACCCCGTTGAAACTCTTCTGGCCGTGGATGGCGACGTTGTATCCGAGATCTTCGAACGGCTCGCGCGGAAACGCCTCATCGACGCATTTCGTTTCCTGCAAGCAGACGACGTCGGGTTGAGTCGCGGTCAGCCAAGCGACCGCATTGTCCACGCGTTGCTTGATTGAATTGACGTTCCAGGTCGCGATCCGCATGGGCGTGTTTGTGCGGGAAAGGATGCATAATGTCCATGATTGTGTTAGAAAATTCGTTTATGCAGGCTGGCTAGGAATACCGCATCCAGAGCAACGTTCTTTCATTGGACTGGGGCGACGACAGGGAGGACACCCGGGCGATAAAAACGTCCGGTCAATCATGACTAGACGCATTTTGGTAGTGGCACTTGTTACGGCAATCGCCGCGGCGGCCGTTTGGGTCGTCGTTCGCGGAATTCCCGGCGGCGCGGTCGCCCAGGCGCCAAGCCAGGGTGCGCGTCCGGTCGCCGTCGAAGTTGCGACCGCGGTCAAAAAGAAGAGTCCGGTTCAACTGAGCGCGCTCGGCAACGTGTCACCGATTGCAAGTGTCGCGGTGAGGCCGCGGATCGACAGCGAAATCACGGCAATAGAGTTTGCCGATGGGGCGATGGTTCGACAGGGCGACGTATTGGTACGGCTCGATAGTCGCGCGATCGACGCACAGATCCAGCAGGCCGAAGGGAATCTGGCGCGTGACCAAGCCCAACTCGAGGGCGCCGAGCGCGACATGCGCCGCTATACCGACCTTGTTGCCAAGGGGGCAACCCCGATCCTCAATCTCGACAACGCCAAAACTCAAGTCGGCACATTCGCCGGCGCCATCAAGGCCGACCAGGCGCAGATACAAAACCTAAAGGTTCAGCTCAGCTACTGCACCATCAAAGCGCCAATTAGCGGTCGCATCAGCGTCGCCGCGCTCAAGGTTGGAAATTTTGTTCGTGTCGCAGACAGCCAACCAATCGCCACCATTATTCAAATCGCTCCGATCTACGTCACGTTCACCGTCCCGCAAGCGAGTCTGCCGGACATTCGCAAAGCGCTGGCCGCTGAAACCGCTACCGTCATGGCGATCACGCCGGGCGAGAGCCGCTCCGCAAGCGGCGCGGTAACCATGATCGAGAACACGGTCGATGGGATGACCGGGCTTGTTACCATTCGGGCGACGATGCCCAATACCGATGACCTGCTGTGGCCTGGCACGCTCGTGAACGTGCAGCTGACGCTACGCGACGAGGAGGCGGTCGTGGTTCCCACGGCCGCGGTACAAGTCAGCCAGCAGGGCACCTTCGTGTTTGTGGTCAGGGACGGCAAGGCAGCGGTTCAGCCCGTCAAGGTGGCGCGCGTCGCGGGCAGGGACACGGTGCTCGAAAGCGGCCTTCAGGGCGGCGAAACCGTCGTCACCGATGGGTTCCTGCAGCTCACCAACGGCGCGCGCGTGGTTGTGCGCGGCAACAAGCCCGACGCCTAAGGCTCGAAGATGGGGATTTCCGAGACCTGCATCCGCCGCCCGGTGATGACAACGCTCATCACGGCGGCGCTGATCGTGTTCGGCGTATTTGGTTATCGGTTGCTTTCGGTCGCCGCACTACCAGCCGTCGACTTCCCGACGATCCAGATCACTGCGACCTTGCCGGGCGCGAGCCCGGAGACCATGGCAGCGTCGGTGGCGGGGCCGATCGAGCGGCAACTCTCGACCATCGCCGGCATCTCGTCGATGACATCGACGTCCTCGCTCGGCTTGACCCAGATCACCATCCAGTTCGATCTTAACCGCAACATCGACGGCGCCGCCCTCGATGTGCAGACCGCGCTCACGGTCGCTCAGCGCAGACTGCCGATCGAAATGACGACGCCACCGTCGTTTCGCAAGGTAAACCCGGGCGACTTCCCGATCATGTTCATCAGCCTGGTGTCGTCGACCTTGCCGCTGTCGACGGTCGACGATTACGGGGAGATCACCCTCGCGCAACAGATTTCGCAGCTTCCCGGCATTGCCCAAGTGCTGGTCTACGGCGCGCAGAAATTCGCGGTGCGCGTGCAGGTCGATCCGATCGCGGCGGCACAGCGCAATATCTCGCTCGACGACATCCGCAACGTCGTCTCCAAGACCAATTCGTCAACCCCCGTGGGAACGATCTCGGGCCCGCAGAAGGACGTGACGCTGTCCGCGAGCGGGGCCATGACCAAGGCGGAGGACTATAAAAGGGTCGTCGTGGCGGCACGCAACGGCACTTTAGTGCACCTCGACGAGATCGCGCGCGTCGTCGACAGCGTCGAGAACAATAAGATCGCCAGCCTGTTCAACGGTGAGCGCGCCATTGTGCTGGCCATCCAGCGCCAGCCCGACGCCAACACGGTGGCGGTGGTCGATTCGATTCGGTCGCGGCTGCCCTCGTATCGCACGCAGATTCCGGCCGCCATCAAGATGGAGGTTTTGAACGATCGCTCGATATCGATTCGCGCGGCCGTCGACGATGTGCAGATCACGCTGCTGATCGCAATCGGCCTCGTCATTATGGTGATCTTCCTGTTTCTGCGCTCGATCCCGGCGACCATTATTCCGGCATTGGCGGTGCCGGTGTCGCTGATCGGCACCTGCGCTGCGATGTACGCGTTCAACTTCTCCATCAACAACATGACGCTGCTCGCGCTGACGTTGTCGGTTGGTTTCGTGGTGGACGATGCGATCGTGATGCTCGAGAACATCGTCCGGCACATGGAAGGGGGCATGCGGCCGTTCGAGGCAGCGCTGAAGGGCTCGCGCGAGATCGGGTTCACGATTATTTCCATCACCTTCTCGCTGATCGCCGTGTTCATTCCGGTGCTGCTGATGGGCGGCATCGTCGGTCGCGTGTTTCGCGAGTTCGCCGTCACCATCGCAGTCGCCATCATATTGTCCGGCTTCGTCTCGCTCACGCTCACCCCCATGCTGTGCGCGCGTGTGCTGCGCGCCCATCACGAAGGCGAGAAGCAGTTCTTCGTGTTGCGTTGGTTCGAGGCGATGTTCAAAGGCTTGCTGCGTGGCTACGAATGGGCGCTCGACAGGGTGCTGGCCTACAAATCGACCATGCTGCTGGTCACCTTTGCCACGATCATCGGAACCGTGCTGCTCTACTACTACATTCCCAAAGGCTTTTTCCCGATCGAGGATACCGGCTTCATCTTCGGTTCGGTCGAGGGCCCGTCCGACATCTCTTTCCAGGCGATGTACGAACGCCAGCAGAAAATCGCTTCGATCGTACAGGCCGACAAGGCGGTCGATTATGTCAACTCCACCGTCGGGGTGGGTGGGCCGAACGTCGCCAACAACCAGGGTCGCTTGTTCATCGCGCTCAAGCCGCGCGACGAGCGCAAGGAGAAAGTGCTGGACGTGATCCAGCGGTTGCGCCGCGACGCCAACGTCGTCACCGGAATGCGCGCCGTCTTCGCTCCGGTGCAGAATATCAATATTACCGGAAGGATATCGAAGGCCGACTGGCAGTATACCCTGCAGTCGAGCGATGCCGAGGCGCTCTATCGGTTTGCGCCGGAAATGCGTGAGCGTATTGAGAAGATTCCCGGAATCCTCGACGTGTCGAGCGACCTCTATATTTCCAATCCCACGTTGGCGGTCGAGATCGACCGAGAGATGGCGGCGGTCTATGGAATTTCCATCGACCAGGTCCGTCAGGAACTGTTCAACGCGTTTGGTAGCCGCCAAGTGGCGACGATCTACACGCCCTCCAACGATTATCAGGTGATCCTCGAGAATAAGCCCGAATTCCAGATCGATACGACCGATCTGTCGCGCATTTATCTGAAGACCAACGCGGCTGGCGCCGCGACGACCCCCGGCGGCGGCGTAAATGGGGTCGGTGTTCTGTCAGGCACAGCAATTCCGCTCAGCGCGGTCGCCAAGCTCAAACCCACCGTGGGCCCCCTGCAGGTCAACCACCAGGGTCAGCAGCCGTCGGTGACCATGTTCTTCAACCTGGCGCCCGGGTTTTCGATCGGGCAGGCAACCGACGCCATCAACCAGCTTGGTCGCGACATGAATATGCCGGCCTCAATCAGCGCTGGTTTTCAGGGCGGAGCTCAAGTCTTCCAGGACTCCCTCAAAGGACAGGGCATCCTGGTGCTGGCGGCGATCTTTGCCGCCTACGTGGTGCTCGGCATTCTCTACGAGAGTTTCATTCACCCGATCACCATCATTTCCGGTCTGCCGTCGGCGGGTGTCGGCGCCTTGCTGGTTCTCATGGTGACCGGGTTGGACCTGTCCGTGATCGCCATGATCGGCATCGTCATGCTGGTCGGCATCGTGAAGAAAAACGCAATCATGATGATCGACTTCGCGATCGAACGACGGCGCGTCGGCCTCAACGCCGAGGCCGCGATCCGCGACGCCTGCCTGCTGCGGTTTCGTCCGATCATGATGACGACATTCGCCGCGATCTTCGGCACGTTGCCGATCGCGCTCGGCACCGGCGCCGGCGCCGAGCTGCGACAGCCGCTCGGCATCGCGGTGGTGGGCGGCCTGTGCGTGTCGCAGCTGCTGACGCTGTTCATCACGCCCGTGGTGTATGTCTATCTCGACCGCATCGATCGCGTGTTGCGCCGGCGGCTGGAACCGCAGCTCGAAGCGGTGCCCGAGCCAACGCGTCCGGCCGTTGCGGCCGAATAAGGGAAGTTTTGGGGAGAATACCCGTGCGCGGCGCGCAGCGTCTGGCGCGCGTGCCGGGTCGATTATACCGAGAAGCTGGTCCCGCAGCCGCAGGACGCGGTCGCGACCGGGTTATTGATCTTGAATGAGGCCCCGATCAAGTCGTCGACATAGTCGATTTCAGCCCCGACCATATATTGCTGCGAGACCGCATCGATCAAAACAACCGCGCCCTCGCGCGCCAGCACGAGATCGTCCTCCGCCCGGCTCTGGTCGAAATCGAACTTGTACTGAAATCCGGAACAGCCGCCGCCCTCGACGCTTACGCGCAACATGGCACCGCTCGGCTCGCGCTTGAGGATCTCGCCGATCCGCCGTGCCGCCCGCTCGGTCAGGGTCACTGCTTCCATGGTCGCGTCCATATGCGCCTCGTCTGCGACTCTGATAGGTATGCAGCGGCAGGGCCGTGGTCAACCCGCGGTCGCGTGTATCAATTCCAAGGTTCGTCCAAGGTGAAGAGGGCGGCATGGCGAGCAACGGCCGGCGTTCGCCTTTTGCGGCCGATCCCGGGGCCACCCGCGGCCGGCTTTGGCCAGAGCCGCCCAGCGCGACCCGCAGCGACTTCCGGCGCGACTGCGATCGCCTCATTCATTCGACGGCGTTTCGGCGCCTGGGCTACAAGACGCAGGTGTTCGTCTATCACGAAGGCGACCACTACCGGACTCGTCTGACCCACACACTCGAAGTGACGCAGATTGCGCGCTCGCTCGCCCGCGCCCTCGCGCTCGACGAGGACCTGGCGGAGGCCTCCGCGCTCGGTCACGACCTCGGACATCCGCCATTTGGACATGCCGGTGAGCGGGCACTTGCGAGCTGCCTCAAGGATTGGGGCGGCTTCGACCACAACGGACAGACACTGGCGGTCGTTACGCGGCTGGAGCGGCGCTACGCGGCCTTCGACGGCCTTAATCTGACGTGGGAAACGCTCGAAGGGCTGGTCAAGCACAACGGACCGCTGATCGACCGCGCCGGACGGCCGACCGTTCGCTATGCCGAACACGGAATTCCCGGCGAAATCGCCGAATACAATAAACGCCAGGACTTGGAGCTCTGGAGTTTTGCAAGTCCCGAGGCGCAGGCGGCGGCCATTGCCGACGACATCGCTTATGATGCCCACGATATTGATGACGGCCTGCGTGCCGGCTTGTTCGCACTCGATGATCTCGCCGGCCTTCCGCTCGCTGGTGATATTCTGCGAGAAGTTGATCGGCAGAATGCGAGTCTCGAAGCTGGGCGACGTTCACACGAGTTTCTGCGTCGCCTGATCACCCGGATGATCGAAGACGTTATCGGCGAGGCACAACGTCGGCTGCGCACGCTCGCGCCGAAGTGCCCCGGCGACATTCGGGCGGCGGCGGGAAGCGTCGTCGCATTTTCGGGGGCGGTCGCTCAGGCAGACGAGGCGATCAAGGCGTTCTTGTCGCCGCGGATGTATCGGCATACGCGCGTAATGGGAATCATGACGCTTGCCGAAGATCGGTTGCGCGAGCTGTTTGCACACTACCTCGAGCGCCCGGGCGAATTGCCGGCGGAATGGCGGCCCGCTGCGGCGGACGACGATGCCGCGCGGGCGCGACAGATCGCCGATTTCATTGCCGGAATGACCGATCGATTTGCTCTGATCGAGCATGCGCGGCTTTTTGACTCGACGCCGGAATTACGTTAGGCCGCGCCGCTGTTGCGTATCCGTGCATGGCTCAGATGACGACAAGGGAAAAAACGCGTGGCGAAGTGACTTCACGTTCGGACAATGGCGACGTCTTCAAGATTGTTCTGGACAAGGTCAAGGCCGCGAATAACGCGTTGATCGCGGACGGCATCCTGCCGGCCGGCATCGATCAGTCGCGCGTCGTCGTTGAGCCGCCACGCGACCCCGCCCATGGCGACGTTGCGACGAACGACGCCATGGTGCTGGCCAAGGATGCGGGTCGAAAGCCGCGCGAGCTTGCGGAGGCCGTGGCGGAGCGCCTGCGCGCCGATGATCTGGTCGCGAAGGTCGATGTTGCGGGGCCCGGCTTCATCAACCTGACGCTCAAGCCGACCGCATGGGCGTCGGCGTTGCGCAGCGCCATCCAATCGGGCGCCGACTACGGCCGCAGCCGCATTGGCGACGGCCGGCCCGTCAATGTTGAGTACGTCTCCGCCAACCCGACCGGACCGTTGCACGTTGGGCACACGCGCGGCGCTGTATTTGGCGATGCGCTGGCTAATCTCTTGATGTTCACCGGGTTCGCGGTGACGCGCGAGTACTACATCAACGACGCCGGGGCACAGGTCGATACGCTCGCGCGTTCGGCGTTTCTGCGTTACCGGGAGGCCCTCGGCGAGGAGATCGGCGCAATTCCCGATGGACTCTATCCGGGCGACTATCTCAAGCCAGTTGGGGCTGCGCTTGCCGCCGAATTCGCGGATCGCCTGAAGGAGCAGCCCGAGAGTGCGTGGCTGCCGGTCGTGCGTTCGCGCGCGATTGCGATGATGATGGATGTGATCCGCGATGACTTGGCGGCACTCAATGTTCGGCACGACGTCTTTTTCTCCGAGCGCTCTCTCATCGAAGGCAATGACGGAGATGCCCACGCCGACCGTGTCGGCGAGACGATCGCGCTGCTGCGCCGCGAGGGCCACGTCTACGAGGGTCGGTTGCCGCCACCCAAGGGCGCTCCGGTCGAGGATTGGGAAGACCGCGAGCAGACGCTGTTCCGTGCGACCGCATTCGGCGATGACGTCGACCGTCCGCTGAAGAAATCCGACGGAAGCTACACCTACTTCGCCTCCGACATCGCCTACCACAAGGCGAAGTTTGACCGCGGGTTCCACGATTTGATCGATGTGTGGGGCGCTGATCACGGCGGCTACATCAAGCGCGTGAATGCGGCCGTCAGAGCCGTGAGCCACGGGCAGGCCGCGCTCGACGTAAAGATCGTTCAGCTGGTTCGGCTGCTGCGGGCAGGGGAGCCGGTCAAGATGTCGAAGCGGGCGGGGGATTTCGTCACCCTGCGCGAGGTCGTCGACGAAGTGGGCCGCGACGCGGTCCGCTTCATGATGCTCTATCGCAAGAACGACGCCCCGCTCGATTTCGATCTGGCCAAGGTGATCGAGCAGTCACGCGACAACCCGGTGTTCTACGTGCAATACGGGCATGCCCGGGGCCAGTCGGTCTTCCGCAACGCCGGCGAGGTGATTGACGTGCCGGCTGACCCGTCAGCCCGTACCAGTCTCTTGGCCGGGGCTGACCTCAGTCGGCTGGACGATCCGGCCGAGCTGGCGCTGATGCGCAAGATTGCGCAGTTCCCCCGGGTCGTTGAGGCCGCGGCCCTCACGCATGAGCCGCATCGAATCGCATTTTTCCTGTATGAACTGGCGAGTGAGTTCCATACCCAATGGACCCGAGGATTTAATTCGCCTCATTTACGCTTCATTATGCAGAATGATCCCAGTATGACGCTGGCTCGCTTGGCGCTGGTTGCCGGCGTGGTAAACGTGCTCGCCGTGGGGTTGGGGTTGCTCGGCGTGGAAGCACCGGATGAGATGCGGTAGTATTCGGTTCCGGTAGCCGAACATAGCCGGTGATGACCGCGATCGCGCGGAACTTGCACCAATAGATGGCAGGATCTGGATGGCCGACAATAGTCTGCGGTATCGGACAAATCCCGTGTTCCCGCGTAGCAGCCCGTCGAGCGATGCTGATGCGTTCGAGCCCGGACACGCACCCGGCAACGGCCCGATGAGCGTCGGAAACGACGACCCGTTGGCCGAATTGGCCCGCCTTGTCGGCGAAGCTGATCCTTTTGACGATCGGCGCACCGCCGTGCGCCCCAGCCGCGATCCCTGGGAGGCCGAAGGCCGGTCAGACCCCGCGACCCATCACCTGCACGCACCGCCGTTGGCGGATTACAGCTATGGGGACGAAGGCGACGCGCAGCAAGCCTACGGCGAAGCCCGAGGCGAGAATTGGCAAGGCAGCGAGCAAGCCGGTTACAACGAGCCGCAGGCCCAGGGGGTTTACTATGCCGAGGACGGTCGGGTAGCTGGTCCGGAGCAGTATGCCGACGACCAGTACGCTGACGACCAATACGTCGAGGAGCGATACGCGGACGAACAAAATCCCGACGAACAGTACGCGGATGAGCAATACGCCGATGACGGCTACGCGCAGTATGAGAGGCAGGGCAACGGTCCGCCGGCTCGGCGCGGCAAGCTTGTCACCGTTGGGCTCGTGCTTGGGCTCGCGGTTGTTGGTACCGCCGGAGCCTATGCGTTTCGCACGGTCTTTAGCGGCGGGGCACCGGGGACGCCCCCTGTCATCAAAGCGGATACGACGCCGACCAAGATTGCGGCGGCTCCGAGTGATGCGACCGGCAGCAAGCAGATCTTCGATCGGATCGGCGATCGCGGTCAAAACGAGCGCATGGTTCCGCGCGAAGAGCAACCGCTCGACATCAAGCAGCCTGCGCCGCAAGGGCAGGCAGCAGCGGGTGGCTGGCCCGTGCCGCAAGGTGCGCCACCGTCATCCGCGGGACAGCGGCCGGCGGCCGTAACCGACCCGCGGCCGGTCAAAACCGTCACGATCTCCGGGGCTGCTCCGCAAGCTGCGCCCCCCGGTTGCCAGCGCGCCGCCGGTTGCGGCCCGGCCTGCAGGCCCGCGGGCAGCGGCGCCGCAAATCGATCCGAACGCTCCGATGGCGCTCGCACCTGAGACGCCTGCCCGTGCGGCGCCCCCGGCGCACGCAGCGACACACTATGTGGTGCAACTGTCCGCGTCGAATACGCGCGAGGAGGCGGAAGCCTTACTGCGAACCGCGCAAGCGAAGTACGCGGAGTTGATCGGCGGGCGCCAGCCGCAGGTCCGGGAACGCAAATCGCCGGACAAGCCGTCGATGTACGCTGCTCAAATCGGCGGGTTCACGTCGCGTGAGGACGCCGCGCAAGTGTGCCAGCAGCTCAAGTCCGCCGGCGCCAAGTGCTTTGTGCCGTAGGAGCCGGTGCCTGCGGCCGGTACATCTTTACGCAATTCACTTGAGGCAGCAGACGCGCGCGTCTGCTCGCGCGCTTGCATCGAGCTCCCAAGCGACTGGCGAACTTGAGCCCGCTGCCCGCGTTGGCAACGACGGCTGACACTTCATGGCGCGTGCTTTCATAACCGGTCTCAGCGGTACATCGATCGCGGCGGGTGAGCGGCAATTCCTGCGCGAAGCCTCTCCGTGGGGCCTCATTCTGTTCAAGAGAAATATCGATAACCCGTCACAGGTTCATAATATTGTTGACGATTTCAGAAGCTGCGTGGGCCGCCCGGACGCCCCGGTCCTGATCGACCAGGAGGGCGGGCGGGTGCAACGGCTCGCCCCGCCGCATTGGGCCGCCTACCCCTCGGGCGCGGTCTACGGTCAGCTCTACGACCGGGATCGGGCGGCGGGTATCGCGGCCGCAAAACTTGGCGCCCGACTGATCGCCGCTGATCTTGAAGCGCTGGGCATCACCGTTGACTGCCTGCCGCTCGCCGACCTGCGGCTGCCAGGGGCGGACGCCGTGATTGGCGACCGTGCCTATGGGGCGACCCCGGACAAAGTGGCGGCGATTGCAGCAGCGGTCGCCGGGGGCTTGATGGAGGGGGGCGTGTTGCCGGTCCTCAAGCACATCCCAGGGCATGGCCGGGCAACGGCCGATAGCCACAAAAGCCTGCCGATTGTCCGCACCGACCGGACGGCCCTCGAGGCGACGGATTTTGCCGCCTTCCGGGCGCTGGCCACGCTTCCGATGGCGATGACCGCGCATGTTGTGTTCACGGCAATCGACGCGCTTCCCGTGACCACGTCGAAGACTATGATTAGCAATGTGATTCGCGGGTTCATCGGGTTTGACGGCCTGCTCATGAGCGATGACGTCTCGATGGGGGCGCTCGACGGCTCGATTGGAGAACGAACCGCTGCAACGCTTGCGGCAGGCTGTGACGTGGTCCTTCATTGCAACGGAAAAATTCAAGAAATGCATGAGGTTGCGAAAAACACCTCAGAACTGACAGGAGCTGCCGAGCGGCGTGCCGTGGCGGCGCTGGCGGCGCGTAAGCGCACCTCGGCAATTGATCTTGCGGCGGCACGGATCGAATTTGCGGCCATGCTCGACCGGAGTTCGTTGTCGAGCGGCGCAGATCCGACAGCCACGTCCTGAACACCGGTCGGCGCGGAACGAAGAAGACGAGGCCCATGAGCGACACCAACGCCGCAGAGTCCATGGCATTTGCCGCCGATCCCGAACGGGCTTCGGACGACCCGGCCCTCATCGTCGACGTCGAGGGCTTCGAAGGTCCGCTCGACCTGTTGTTGCGCCTTGCGCGTGAACAGAAGGTCGATCTTGCGAAGATCTCGATTTTGGCCCTGGCCGACCAATACCTTGCGTTCATCGAAGAGGCGCGCCGCCTGCGGCTGGAACTCGCGGCTGATTATCTCGTGATGGCGGCGTGGCTTGCCTATTTGAAATCGCGGCTGCTGTTGCCGGAACCGCCGGGCGGGACCGGCGAGAGTGCGGCCGATTTGGCGAATGCGCTGGCACTGCGGCTCAAGCGGCTCGAAGCCATCCGGATTGCGTCGAAACGCCTGACTGACCGGCCGCAGCTCGGCCGCGACGTGTTCGAGCGCGGGGCGCCGGAGCCAATCAACGAGATCAAGCGGCCGCAGTGGTCGGCGACGCTCTACGACCTGCTGACCGCCTATGCGAACGAGCGACAAAAGCATGCGCTGGCGCGCGTGCGCCTCACGACCCGCAAGGTATGGTCGCTGGCAGAAGCGCGAACAGCGCTCGAACGGCTGATCCAGATGTCGACCGACTGGACCGCGATCGACCAATACTTGATCGCCTACGTGGTCGAACCGTCGATGCGCGCGTCCGTGTTTGCATCAAGCCTTGCGGCGACCCTCGAACTGGCACGCGAGGGTCATCTCGAGATCCATCAGGACACCGCTTTCGCTCCCGTCTACGTGCGCCGGCGCAGCGAACCGAGCCCTGATGGGGCGACAAGCTGAAATTGGGGAAGGGGACGAGGATGTCGAGTTTGGCCGAGGAACTCACGCACACCGAGGAGGAAACGGTGGATGCGGACGCGCGACCGGAGGAGTTGCGCCTGCTCGAGGCATTGTTGTTTGCGGCGGGCGAGCCGCTCGATGAGAAGACCTTGGCCGCGCGAATGCCGTCGGGTGCGGACGTGCGCGCAGCGTTGCGCCGGCTCCAGACCGAGTACGCGTCGCGCGGCGTCAATCTTGTGCGCATCGGCAACAAATGGACGTTCCGCACGGCCAACGACTTGGCGTGGCTGCTGACGCATGAGGCGATTCAACCCAAGAAGTTGTCGCGCGCCGCATTGGAGACCCTGGCGATCGTCGCCTACCATCAGCCCGTCACCCGCGCCGAGATCGAGGAAATCCGTGGCGTCACCGCCGCCAAGGGGACGCTCGATGTCCTGCTCGAGGTCGGGTGGATCCGGCCGCGCGGACGTCGCAAAGCGCCGGGCCGGCCGATCACCTACAGCACCAACGAGGCGTTCCTGTCGCATTTCGGCCTGGAAACCTTGTCCGATCTTCCTGGTCTGGACGAACTCAAGGGCGCCGGGCTCTTCGACGGCAGTTTGCCGGCGGGCTTCAGCGTGCCGGCACCGTCCGACGATCCGGCATTGCGCGACGACGAGGAACCGCTGGAGGACGGCGACCTCGATCTCGGGCTCGCGCCCCGACCTGCCTCCGAGGAGTAGAGCCTGCGCTGATTGGCGGCGCGGCACGACCCGTCGAGTCCTTGTTTTTGCCGTTGCTGGCGCCTAGGTTCTGGGCGAAAGCCCTGGCTGGGTCGCGCGCGGCGTGCGGTCCGGGGGCGGAGGACAAGCCAATGGGCGGCCTAAGTATTTGGCACTGGATCATCGTGATCGGGGTCGTGCTGCTGCTGTTCGGGCGTGGCAAGATCTCCGAGCTGATGGGCGATGTCGCGCAGGGTATCAAGGCCTTCAAGAAGGGCATGGCCGAGGACGACACCGCGAAGGCGGCGGCGCCCGAGCCGAGCCTGGCGCAAAAGACCATCGACCATCAACCAGGTGAGCCCAGCCTCAAGTCGCGCGCGCAGACCGAAGAGAAGGCCGAAGGCAGCAACGTCTAGCGGGCAAAGCTTCGTCGCCGGTAGCGCGTCAACCAAATAGGGCTGTCTCTGCCGCCCGTTGATGCACGCGAGAGTCTCGATAGGGGGCGCCGGCCGCGGGGTTGGGCGCCCCTTGGAGTTTAGAGATGTTTGATATCGGGTGGAGCGAGCTGCTCGTGATCGCGGTGGTCGCGCTGATCGCGATCGGCCCGAAGGAGTTGCCCGGCGTCCTGCGCAACGTCGGACACTGGATGGGAAAAGTTCGGCGGATGGCGGCCGAGTTCCAGAGTCAGTTCCAGGAGGCCATGCGCGAGGCCGAAATGGAGGATCTCAAGAAACACGCCGACGATCTCAACAACGCGGCGCGTTCGCTCACGAAGCCACTCGATCCGACCGATTATCTTGGCAAGCTCGACACGCCGTCGACGGGCACGTCGGTCACCACTCCTGCCGGCGATCCGGAGGTGGTTACGGCGGCGCCGCAGACGGCCGCGGCGAATACGGCCGCGGCCGAGACACCCGCTGCGCCGACTGCCGAACCGCAGCCGGCTCAGCCGACAGTCGAGCGTGAAACGGTCGCGCCGGCTCCGGGAACGGCGGAGGCCGGAGGCCGCTCCGCATGAGAAGCGAAGACGAAGAAAAGGAAATCGAAGCCACCAAGGCGCCGTTGCTCGAGCACCTGGTCGAGCTGCGCGCGCGCCTGATCAAGGCGCTGATCGCGTTCGCGGTGGCGTTCGTCGCCTGTTTCTTCTTCGCCAAGCAGATCTACAATGTGCTGATCTGGCCGTTCGAGTGGGTTCACGGCCCCGATTCGAAATTCATCTACACCGCGCTGCTCGAGTATTTCGTGACTCAGCTCAAGGTCGCGATGTTCGGGGCGGCCTTCATCTCGTTTCCGGTCGTGGCGAGCCAGATCTACAAGTTCGTCGCACCGGGGCTTTATCGCAACGAGCGCCAAGCGTTCCTGCCGTATCTGATCGCTACACCTGTGTTCTTCGTCATGGGGGCTGCTGTCGTTTATTTCGTGGTCATGCCAATGCTGGTGCGGTTCTCGCTCGGCATGCAGCAGGGCGGAGATGGTCGGGCCGAGATCACGCTCCTCCCCAAAGTCGGCGAGTATCTGTCGCTGGTGATGAGCCTGATCTTCGCGTTCGGTGTCGCGTTCCAGTTGCCGGTGATCCTGACGCTGCTCGGCCGCGCCGGCATCATCACGTCGCAGCAGCTCAAGGAGAAGCGCCGCTACTTCATCGTTATCTGCTTCATCATCGCGGCTGTCCTCACGCCGCCGGACGTGCTCAGTCAGATGTCGCTCGCCATTCCGCTGCTCATTCTCTATGAGGGCTCGATCTTCGCGGTGCGAGCGGTGGAGAAGAAGGCGGCCGCGGCGGCCGCGGCTAGCGCGGGGGCGAGCGCAGCGGCGGCACCCAAACCGGCGGAATAGGGGCGGCATGCACGACATCAAGTGGATCCGCGAGAACCCCGCGGCGTTCGATCGCGGGCTTGCGCGCCGCGGGCTTGCGCCGCAGGCGGAACGCGTCCTGGCGATCGACGAACGCCGGCGCGCCGTCATTCAAAAGCTTGAAGGCGCGCAGGCACGCCGGAATGCGGCCTCGAAGGAGATTGGCCAGGCCAAGGCCAAGAAGGACGAGGCGACCGCGCAGGCGCTGATGGCGGAAGTCGCGGAGTTGAAAACCCTGGTCCCCGCCATGGAGGCTGAGGAAAAGGAGGTCTCCAAAAAGCTGGACGACGCGCTGGCGGAAATTCCGAACCTGCCGCTCGACGAGGTGCCCGACGGCAAGGATGCAGAAGACAACGTTCAGCATCACCATTTTGGTGCCGAACGGAACTATGCGTTTTCTCCAAAGCAACACTTCGAGCTCGGCGAAGCGCTCGGGCAGATGGATTTCGAGACCGCCGCAAAATTGTCCGGCGCGCGATTTGTCGTGCTGAAGAGTGGGCTCGCACGGCTCGAACGCGCGCTCGGGCAGTTCATGCTCGATACCCACACAGCCCAGCATGGATATACGGAGGTCAACCCGCCGTTACTGGTCCAGGACGATGTCATGTTTGGTACGGCACAACTGCCGAAGTTCGCCGACGATCAATTCCGAACCACGACGGACCATTGGCTCATTCCCACCGCCGAAGTCCCGCTCACGAACCTGGTCCGCGAGTTGATCGTCGAGGAAGCCGAGTTGCCTATGCGGCTCACCGCGTTGACGCCGTGCTTCCGGGCCGAAGCCGGCGCGGCCGGCAAGGACACGCGCGGCATGATCCGCCAGCACCAATTCACCAAGGTCGAGCTCGTCTCGATCACCACGCCCGAAGCCAGCAAGGACGAGCATGAGCGCATGCTCTCCTGTGCCGAGGAGGTGCTGCGGCGGCTCGATTTGCACTACAGAGTGATGACGCTGTGCGCCGGCGACATGGGCTTTGCGTCGCAGAAGACCTACGACATCGAGGTCTGGCTCCCGGGCCAAAACCTGTACCGCGAGATCTCCTCCTGCTCGATCTGCGGCGAGTTCCAGGCTCGCCGCATGAGCGCGCGCTACCGCACCAAGGAAGGCCGCGCCGTGCGTCATGTGCACACGCTCAACGGCTCCGGCGTCGCGGTCGGCCGCGCGCTGATCGCCGTGATGGAAAACTACCAGGAGGCCGACGGCTCGATCGCCGTGCCGGAGGCATTGGCGCCTTACATGGGTGGACTGAAAAAGATCGAGCACCGCGCTTGATCGTGGCCCTATTGTTGAAGCGTGATCTTTTCCGAAAACCGGCATCCACTTTTCGGGATCACGCAGTGAGTTTCTGTGCTACGTGATGCCCGCCATGCGCATCCTCATCACCAACGACGACGGCATTCATTCGCCGGGGCTCGACGTTTGCGCCGAAATCGCGCGCGCGTTTTCGGACGACATCTGGATCGTGGCGCCGGAAACCGATCAGTCCGGGGTGTCGCACTCGTTGTCGCTCAATGATCCCCTGCGGTTGCGTCAGATCGAGGAGCGCCGGTTTGCCGTCAAAGGAACGCCGACCGACAGTATCGTCATGGGGGTGCGCCATATCCTCAACGGCAAGGGCCCCGATCTCGTGCTCTCCGGGGTCAACCGCGGGCGTAACGTCGCGGAGGATGTGACCTACTCGGGTACGATCGCAGGCGCCATCGAGGGAACCATTCTCGGCGTTCCGTCGTTTGCGCTTTCGCTGTCGTTCAGCGCGACCACGCGTCAAAAACCCTACTGGGAGACGGCCGTCCGTTTTGGCCCCGAGGTGATCCGCAAGGTCCTGGCGGCGGGGATTCCGCGCGGCGTCCTCATCAACGTGAATTTCCCGGATTGCGCGCCGGGCGAGGTGAGGGGCGTTGCGAGCTGTACCCAGGGTCACCGCGGACAGGCGGCGCTGTTGAAGGTCGAGGCACGTCACGATGGCCGCGGCAATCCGTACTACTGGATTGCCTATGATCGGCGCGAGCGCCCGGCGCCGTCGCTGGGGACGGATCTCTCCGCCCTTGGCGATAACCAGGTCTCGGTCACGCCGTTGCGGCTCGATATGACCGATGAGCCCTTCCTCACCAGGCTCGTTGACATTTTGGCGTAACGTTCCGGTGCGCCCTCCGGACGGGCGGCAAAGCTGATCGCGCTTGCCAATTTATCAAGAACGTTAACAATTGATTGCGTATTATTGCTGACGTGTTGGATTGAGGTTGCAACATTGATTCCGAAGTTCGCACTAAAACACGTTGCAAGATGGGGCGTACTTCGGAACCGGGAGACCAGCCGGCCCGATCCCCAAGCCGGGGAGTCGGGTTCGGAACGAAGCTCCGAAACCGCGATGGCGAGGGTTCACAGCGACGAGCGCGTCGGACGCATGGAGTTCCAGCTCCAGCTGCGCCAGCGCGGCATCATGGACAAATCGGTGATGCGCGCGTTGGATGAAGTTCCGCGCGAATACTTCGTCCCGCCCGACTACAGCGCGGTCGCATACGCGGACCATGCGTTGCCGATCGCGTGCGGGCAGACTATCAGCCAGCCCTACATTGTCGCCTACATGACGGAGCAACTCGCCGTGCGCCCGCAGCATCGCGTGCTCGAAATCGGGACTGGTTCCGGTTACCAGGCCGCAGTGCTCTCGCGCCTCGCCCGTGAGGTTGTAAGCGTGGAGCGCTATCGGACCCTTGCCGAGGCGGCGCGCGCCCGCATTGAGACGCTCGGCTACCACAACGTCGAGATCATTGTGGCGGATGGCGTCGCTGGGGTGCCGGACCAAGGCAAGTTCGACCGCATCATCATCACCGCGGCGACTGATCGGATCCCGGAAACGTTGATTGAGGCGCTAGCCGATGATGGCGTGATGCTCCTGCCGCTCGGCCCCACGGCGGGCACACAATACCTGGTCAAGCTCACCAAGACCCCCGAAGGGATTACGCGCAAAGATCTGATCCCGGTGCGCTTCGTGCCGCTGGTTCCGGGCAAGGCACGCGAGCTTTAGAATCCGAACGGTTGGCACCAGTCGGACGATTCGCGATCGGATTAACCCTTAAGGCAATATTTACTCGGCGTGTGTTTTAGTTGAGCCCTACGTGGGTGCGTACGGGTGGGTATGATGCGTATCGTTGTGATGATCGGTCCGCTGGGGCGGGCGGCCGTTCTGGCGGCGCTCGCGGGTGGCGTTGCCGGGTGCAGCTCCGACACTTCGCGGTTTGAGGAAGGTGCGACTGGCGCTCAGCTCAGCCAGATGCAGCCAGCTGTGCCTTCTCCGCCCGCGCGGGTCGAGACGGCGCAACTGGCAGCACCGATTGCCCCGCGGCCGGCGCACGTCGCCGAGCATGCCTCCGATGACAACCACAAGAAAACGGTCGTGGCGCAGAAGGCGCCCGCGACTCCCAAACAGCAAACCGTCGCGCTCGCTTCAACCGTCAAGCCGGCCCCTGTGCCAGCTCCGAAGGCGGCGCCGGCGGAACAACAAGTCGCCATGGTCAGCCCGCCGACCGCACAGGTAGCGACACCGGATGTGGGCGCTGCCGCCAAGGCGGCGGACGCCGCGACACCATCGTTTCGGTGGCCGGCGCGGGGCCGGGTGATCTCGGGCTCGGGCGCGATGGCCAACGGCCAGCAGAACGATGGGATCAACTTGGCGCTGCCGGAAGGAACGCCCGTGCACGCGGCCGAGGACGGCGTGGTGGCTTACGCGGGCAGCGAACTCAAGGGCTACGGCAACCTTGTTCTGGTTCGCCACAGCAACGGGTTCGTCACCGCCTACGCGCATGCCAGCGAAATCCTGGTCAAGCGCGGGGATCAGGTTCGCCGCGGCCAAGTGATCGCCAAGTCAGGCCAAACCGGCAACGTGACGTCGCCCCAGTTGCATTTCGAAATCCGCAAGGGTTCGGCGCCGGTCGATCCGACGCAATACCTACCGGGCGCGTGATTGCGTGATGTTAGATGGGTTGAGGCCCGCTCCCCAGCAGGCCGAGACCCATCGCTCATTGCCGCCGATCGGTTTCACTGAGGCTCAACCCATCCTAGCGGCCCGTCGGTACCCCGAGCCGACCAGCCAGATCCTGCACATATTGCCAAGCGACCCGGCCCGACCGTGAACCGCGGGTGGTTGCCCATTCCAGCGCTTCACGGCGCACCGCGTCGGCCTCGGCCGGGATCTTGAAGTGCTCCACATAAGCCGCGACCATCGCCAGGAATTCGTCCTGGCTGCAGCGGTGAAAGCCGAGCCACAGCCCGAAACGATCGGACAGCGACACCTTCTCCTCGACCGTCTCGCCCGGGTTGATGGCGGTCGAGCGCTCGTTCTCCATCATGTCGCGCGACATCAAGTGACGCCGGTTCGACGTGGCGTACAGGATGACGTTTTCGGGCCGGCCTTCGATCCCGCCTTCGAGCACTGCCTTGAGTGATTTGTAGGACGTGTCCTCGGCGTCGAATGAAAGGTCGTCGCAGAAAACAATGAACCGGTACGGCACGCCGCGCAGCAGGCCCATCAGGTCGGGTAGACTCTCAATGTCCTCGCGATGGATCTCGATCAGCTTGAGCAGACCGGCCTTTGCGCCAAGCTGAGCGTTGACGGATGCGTGTACGGCCTTGACCAGGGAGGATTTGCCCATGCCACGCGCGCCCCACAGCAGCGCGTTGTTGGCCGGAAGCCCGCGCGCGAAGCGATCGGTGTTCTCGATCAGGATATCGCGCATGCGGTCGATCCCCTTCAGCAGTCCCATGTCGACCCGGTTCACCCGCTTGACGGTGGCAAGCCTGCGCCCGGCTGGATGCCAGACGAACGCATCGGCGGCGGCAAAATCCGGGGCGGACGGCGCGCTCGGCGCGAGCCGCTCCAGGGCATCGGCAATACGCGCCAGCACTTCGCCATCGGGGGAGGCGTGCAGTTTTCGGGCTTCTGGCATTGCGGGACCTTCGTTGCGCCGTTGGCTTATCGCGAAAAGCGCTAGCGTGGTGGATTTGAAGTTCCTACTACTTTGGCCGCACGCTTGCATAGGAACTTCAAATCCAAAACCACACTAAAGTCATAAACTTGCTAGTGTCCCTTTGATTCCGAAGTTCGCATGCGAGGCCGCCGCAAGGTAGTGCGAACTTCGGAATCGGGACCCTAGGGCGGTATGGGATTTTCGCGCGACCTGCGGCGATTGGCGCGCAGATGAAGCCGCACGGTCCGCTGTTCCGAACGTGTTTTCGCCTTAGATTGGCCCATTCTGCCTACGGTCAAACCGTCGTCCTGTCACGTTGCAATCGGGCTCGCGGCCGCTATAGTCGCGCGCGATTTGGGCCGCATCCGGCGACCGGAGCCCGTTTTGCACGGCGGCAGCGTTTTACCGAATAGAGGGAAACTAGATGTTCATCACGCCCGCATTTGCCCAGGGCCTCGGGGGCAACAGCGACATGTTCATGTCGTTGCTCCCATTCGTGGCAATATTCGTCATCATGTATTTTTTGATTCTGCGGCCGCAGCAGAAGAAGGTGAAGCAGCATCAGGAACTCGTGAAGAACGTTCGGCGCGGCGACACCGTGGTGACCTCGGGCGGTCTCGTGGGCAAGATAACCAAGGTGGTCGATGACGATCAGATCGAAGTCGAAATCGCCGACGGGGTGCGCGTGCGTCAGCTGCGCCAGATGATCTCCGACGTGCGCGCCAAGGGCGAGCCGGTGAAGGACGAGGCGAGCTAAGTCTCATGCTCTATTTTTCGCGCTGGAAGGCGATTGCGATCGTTGCGATCGCGGCGATCATCTGCCTGTGCGCGGTACCCAATTTCTTCAGTCCGCAGACCGTTGCGCGCTGGCCGGAGTGGGCGCAGCGCCACGTGGTGCTCGGCCTCGATCTGCAAGGCGGCTCGCACATTCTGCTCGAGGTCGACGCCAACGACGTGCGCCAACAGAAACTCGATCAGGTGCGTGACGACGTCCGCCGGGTCCTGCGCGACGCCAAGATCGGTTACACCGGGCTCGTGATCCGCGGCGACACCGTCGAGGTACGGATTCGCGACGGATCGGACATCCAGACTGCCTACAGCAAGCTGCGCGAGCTGTCGGTGCCGTTGGGCGGGCTTCTGGGC
Source organism: uncultured Alphaproteobacteria bacterium (assembly GCA_963816775.1). Lineage (GTDB taxonomy): Bacteria > Pseudomonadota > Alphaproteobacteria > Rhizobiales > Xanthobacteraceae > JAFAXD01. The sequence goes on along the minus strand of CAWFLX010000062.1, from coordinate 78,458 downwards.
GGAACCGGGCAACGCTCGCTCGACGTGAGCGACGCAGGCAACGGTCTCGTCCGGCTGACGGTGACCGAAGCTGCGATGACCGAGCGCATCCGTCAAGTCGTCGAGCAGACGATCCCGATCATTGAAAAGCGTGTGAACGAACTGGGCCTGGTCGAGCCAACGGTGCAACGCCAGGGCATCGACCGGGTTCTGGTGCAGGTGCCAGGCCTCGGCGACCCGGAAGCATTGCTGCGCATTTTGGGTAAGACCGCGAAGCTCGAGTTCCGTTTGGTTGACGTGTCGAACTCGCCGCAGGACGCGCTGCAGGGACGAGTGCCGCCTGATGACGACCTCTTGTACGAAACGCGGGGCGGCCAGAAGGTCCCGATACTCGTGCAGAAGCAAGTGATGGTATCGGGCGCCGATCTTACAGACGCGCAGCCCGGCTTCGACCAGCGCAGCGGCGAACCGATTGTGACGTTCCGCTTCAACACCGCCGGCGCCCGGCGGTTCGCGCAGGTCTCACAGGAAAATGTCGGACGGCCATTCGCGATCGTGCTCGACGGCGAAGTGATCTCGGCGCCGGTCATTCGCGAGGCGATCCTCGGCGGCAGCGGGCAGATTTCCGGTAGTTTCACGGTCGAGAGCGCCAACGAGCTCGCGATCCTGCTGCGCGCCGGCGCGCTGCCCGCCAAACTGACGCCGATCGAACAACGCGTGGTCGGCCCCGGGCTCGGACAAGATTCGATCCAGAAGGGCAAGCTCGCCTCCTACGCGGGCGCCGTCCTGGTCGTCGTATTCATGTTCGCGACCTACGGGCTGTTCGGCCTGTTCGCCAACATCGCCGTCGCGGTCAACGTGGCGATGATCTTCGGGGTGCTTTCGCTGTTGAACGCGACCCTCACGTTGCCCGGCATCGCCGGGATCGTGCTCACGGTCGGTATCGCGGTCAACTCCAACGTGCTGATCTACGAGCGCATCCGCGAAGAGGTGCGCGGCGGCCGCTCCGCGATTTCGGCGATCGACGCCGGCTTTTCGCGCGCGCTTGCGACCATTCTCGATTCGAACATTACGACCTTCATCGCAGCTGCGGTATTGTTCGTGATCGGGACCGGGCCCGTGCGGGGCTTTGCGGTTACGCTGGGGATTGGTATCGCGACCAGCCTGTTCACCGCCTTCACGCTGACGCGGTTGATCGTTGCGACCTGGGTGCAATGGCAACGCCCGAAGACCGTGCCAATCTGATTTAAGAAAACGACAGAGCAACACCGAGAACAATCCAGTGCGCCTGCTACGTATCGTTCCGGACGACACCAAGTTTGATTTCATGCGCTTTCGGCGCATCAGCTTTCCGGTGTCCGCCGCCCTCTCGATCCTGGCCATCGTGCTCTACTTCACGCACGGCCTCAATTTCGGCATCGACTTTCAGGGCGGAACGCTGCTCGAAGTGCAGGCCAAATCCGGAGCGGCCGACCTGCAGACGATGCGCAACAAGCTGAGCGCGCTGGGTCTCGGCGAGGTGCAGTTGCAGCAATTCGGCGGGCCGGCCGACGTGCTCATCCGCATCGCCCAGCAGCCGGGTGGCGAGACCGCGCAGCAGGCGGCCGTGGAGAAAGTACGCGGCGCGCTCGGATCGGACGTCGACTACCGGCGCATCGAGGTGGTCGGCCCGCGCGTGTCCGGAGAGCTGCTGTACAAGGGTATTCTCGGCGTCTTCGCTGCGATCGCAGCGATCCTGGTGTACTTGTGGTTCCGATTCGAGTGGCAGTTCGCGCTCGGCGCGATGATCGCCAACGTCCACGATCTTGTGCTCACGCTCGGCTTCATGTCGGTGACGCAGATCGATTTCGACCTGACCAGCATCGCGGCGCTGCTCACCATCCTGGGCTATTCGCTCAACGACACGGTCGTCATCTATGATCGTATTCGCGAGATGCTGCGTCGCTATAAGCGACTGTCGATGCCGGATTTGCTGAACGTCTCGATCAATTCGACGCTGTCGCGCTCGATCATCACCCACGTGACCGTTGCGATGTCGCTGCTGGCGCTGCTGCTGTTCGGCGGTCCGGCGATCCACAGCTTCACGGCCACCATGATGTTCGGTGTCGTGCTGGTCGGCACCTACACCTCGGTGTTTATTGCCTCGCCGATCCTGATCTACCTTGGGGTCGGAACCGGGCGCACCGAGCACGTCGAGACGCCGGCGCCGGCGACGAAGACTCCGGCGTCACCCGCCAAGGCGCCCCCACCGGCGCCCGCCAAGGCGCGGCCCTGAGCGGGCGTGAGCGAGGACCCCGCCGAGCGTCCGCACCTGCCCAGCGCGGCCCCGATCGATGCCTACGGCAAAGGGGGTTTTCGGTTTGCCGGCATGTCGCACCGGGGATCGCTGTTGTGTCTTCCCAACGGAATCTGGGCTTCGTCTATCGCCGTACCCGACCAGATTGACGAGCAGGCGTTGGCGTTGGTTTTTGCCGATGCCTCGTCGATCGACCACTGTTTGATCGGCACCGGCGTTGACATGGTCCCGATAGCACGGGCGTTGCGCGAAAAGTTCCACCAACACCAGATCGTGGCCGAGGCCATGGCCACGGGTGCGGCCGTGCGAACCTACAACATCCTGCTCGGTGAACGGCGGCGGATCGCCGCACTCTTGATTGCGGTTCCGTGAGGATCCGATGAGCGACGCCGCCTACGCGCACTGCGAAGCGTTGGTCAGGGCGTCCGACAAGGATCGCTTTGTTGCAAGCTTGTTTGCTCCGACCGGTACCCGGCCGCATCTGTTTGCACTCTATGCTTTCAACCTCGAGATCGCGCGGGTCGCCGAAGTCGCCCAAGCGCCGCTGGCTGGCGAAATTCGGCTCCAATGGTGGTACGACGCATTGACAGGCGCCGGCCACGGCGAGGTCGCCGGCCATCCGGTCGCAAATGCGGTGCTCGACACGCTCGATCGCTGCCGGCTATCGACGCAACCGCTGCTCGATCTGATCGAGGCGCGGCGATCGGATCTCTATCAAGAGCCGATCGCGACCTCGGCGGAGTTCGACAGTTATGTGCGCCGGACCTCGAGCGGGCTGTTTGCAACGGCCGCTCGCATCGTTGCCTGGAACGGGCATGAGCTTGCCGATGCAGCCGACGCAGCCGGGCTCGCATATGGAACGACGACGCTCCTCGCCGTCGCTCCGTTGCACGCCTCAAGCGGCCACGTATACGTCCCCTCCGAGGTCCTAGACCGGCACGGCGCCGGGGCGGCGGACCTGTTGGCCGGCCGCGCGACCCCGGCGTTGACCGAGGCGCTGGCCGAACTGATCGCGCGCGCGGAGCGCCATTTCGGTGGCTTTCTCAAGCTCGCAGCCCAGCTGCCGCCGGACGCGCGGCCGGCATTGTTACCGGTCGCGATCGTGCCGCTCCTATTGAGGCGGTTGCGCAGGCATGGACATGGCGCGCTGTCCGTCGTCGAGGTCGCCCCGCTCGCCCGGTTGATGGCGCTCCTGCGGGCCGGCTGGTTCGGTTTCCCGCTGCCGTCGTGAAAGAACGCGGGCTAGGGCTCCAGGATGATGATGTCCGGGTGCAACACGCCATCCGAGATGCGCACCCGGGCAAGCGTCACCGGCAAGGTGAATCGACGCGGACCGGCACTCCCGGGGTTGAGGAACAAAACGTCGTCGCGCAATTCGATCGCCGGCTGGTGCGAATGACCGTAAATGACGGCGGCGAAGCCCGCGGCAGCCGGATCGAGGTCGAGTTCTGCGACGTCGTGCAAGAGATAGAACTTGTGATCGCCGGCGGCGACGACCGCGGTCGCCGGCAGGCCCGCCGCCCAAGGCCCGGTATCGACGTTGCCACGAACCGCGAACGTCGGAGCAATGCGAGCGAGCTCTTCGATCAGGCCGGGCGCTCCGATGTCGCCGGCATGGACGATCAGATCGGACCCACTCAGTTCCGCGAGGGCCTGCGGCCGTATTAGCCCGTGCGTGTCCGCGATGATGCCGACGACGATGTTATTGCGATCCATCCGCGTGTTACCCTGCGGGCCTTTCCGGCCCGCGTGAGATGCAAATTTGCAAGAAAATACAACAGGGAAATGTTGCATCCAAATGAAACACAGCACCGAACGTTTCCTGACCACGCATACCGGCAGCCTGCCGCGGCCCGACGACCTGGTCCGCATGATGTATGCCAAGGAGGAGGGAGTGCCGGTCGACGCGGCAGCGCTGGCGGGGCGGGTGCGCGCGGGGGTGCTGGACGTCGTGCACAAGCAACGCGAGGCCGGTGTCGACCTGGTCAACGACGGCGAACTATCCAAGCCGAGTTACGCGACTTACATCAAGGACCGGCTTGATGGATTCGGCGGCACCGGCAACACGTTCGTGTATCAGGATTTGGCCGAGTTCCCGCGGCTCGCCCAGCGCGTGTTTGGCGACCCCGGTCGCTCACGCCGCAAGACGCCGGCCTGCAACGCGCCGATCGGCGTGCGCGATCCCCGGGCGGCGCAGGCCGACGTCGGCAACCTGACGGCGGCGCTGCGGGCAAACGGCGGTGGCGAGGCCTTCATGAGCGCCGCATCGCCGGGTGTGGTCTCGCTGTTTTTTCGCAACGATCACTATCCGGACCAGGAAAGCTATCTCCATGCGATCGCCGAAGCGATGCGGGTCGAATATGAATGCGTCGCCAACGCCGGCATCGTGCTGCAGATCGATTGCCCCGATCTCGCCATGGGACGCCATATTCAATACGCGGAGCTGAGCCTCGCAGAATTTCGCAAGCGTGCGCGGCAGCATATCGAGGCGCTCAACCATGCGCTCCGGAACATCCCGGCAGAGCAGCTTCGCATTCACCTGTGCTGGGGCAATTACGAAGGGCCGCACCATCGCGACGTGGCCCTCGCCGATATCATCGACATCGTGTTGTTGGCAAAGCCGCACGCGATATCGCTCGAGGCGGCCAATCCCCGCCACGCGCACGAATGGGAGTTGTTTGAGAAGGTCAAGCTTCCCGACGACAGGGTGCTGATCCCCGGCGTCATCGAATCGAAATCGAACTTTATCGAGCACCCGGAGCTGATCGCCCAGCGCATCGCGCGCTACGCCAATCTGGTCGGCCGCGAGCGCGTGATCGCCGGCAGCGACTGCGGCTATGGCACCTGGGTCGGGCAGGCGGCGGTCGATCCCGATGTGGTCTGGGCCAAACTCGCCGCCATGGCCGAGGGTGCGCGGATCGCGTCAGCGCGATTTTGGCAGTAGCCCAGCGCGGAGCCCGCCTTACGCCGGCGCGAGTTGCGTGACGATCGATATTTCTGAGGTCAGCGTGCGGTGCACGGGACACATATTGGCGATCTCCATCATGCGTTTGCGCTGGTCCTCATCGAGCGGTCCTTCCAGCACGATCTCCCGATCGATGCGGTCGATGAACCCGGTCTTGGTCTCGCAGTTGGCGCAGTCCTCGGCGTGGATGCGCGAGTGACGCAGCCGAACCGCGACGCGGGTCAGCGGCAACTGCTTGCGTCGCGCATAGAGCCGCAATGTCATCGACGTGCACGCGCCGAGGCTCATGAGCAGCAGCTCATAGGGATTAGGACCGGCATCATCGCCGCCGGAAGCGCGTGGCTCGTCGGCAACTAGACGATGCCGGCCATTGAGCAGGTCTTGCCCAAACAGGCCTTTGCCGTTTTCCATAACCACGACGGTACCGGGGGAGACCGTCGGCTGGTTACGGGGGGTTGCGGTGTCGCTCATCTGTTTCCTCCAGACGTGAAACTTGGCCGCCGAAATGTGCCCCCGGCGACCGAGCGCAGCCCAGGGATCGTATTCCGAAATCGCGGGACTGCCAGTCGGGCTTGTAACTTGCATCATGATAGTGACCGGGCTTACGTACAAAAGATGCAGCGCAAGAGCTTCGGCAACATGCAGTGCCCCGTCGCCCGCAGCCTTGAGCGGGTGGGCGAATGGTGGAGCATTCTGATCCTGCGGGATGCGCTGCGCGGAATGACGCGCTTCGACCAGTTTCAGAAGAGCCTCGGGATTGCACCCAATATGTTGACCCGGCGCCTCAATGCCCTGGTCGCGTCCGGGCTGCTCGAGCGCCGCCGCTACAACGAACATCCGCCGCGAGACGAATATGTGCTGACCGCACGCGGGCGCGATTTCCGGATGGTAACAGTCGCGTTGCTCACCTGGGGAAACCGGCATTTTGCCCCCGAGGGCGCGAGCGTGATGCTGGTTGATGCCCAGAGCGGAGTGCCTGTCGATCCGGTGCTGGTCGACCGCGAGACCGGGCGACCGATCACCGAAGCCGATCACCGCTACGTGGCCGGGCCTGCCGCCGGGGCGCGTGTGCGCCAACGCTATCGGCCGATCCCACCCGAACCGAAATTGGCCGAGCCCAAGGCACGCCGTCGAACGGTCCGGGCACGGAGCACGCCATGAGCGTTGCGGCACTCGACGAGAAGGTAACCCGTGATCACAACGAGCCCGTCGTCTCTGAATCGGGCAAGCCCGCGTTCAACCCGCGCACCAACCGGCTTCTGAACGCGCCAATCTTGTCCACATTGCTGCTGTTGGCGTGGCCGAATGTCCTCGTCATGGTGGCGCAGGCATCCACCGGCCTGATCGAGACCTGGTTCATCTCGCGATTAGGCACCGACGCGCTTGCCGGCATGGCCCTGGTTTTTCCCGGGGTGATGCTGATGCAGATGATCTCCGCAGGCGCCATGGGCGGCGGTATCTCATCGGCGATTGCGCGGGCGCTTGGCGCCGGACGCCGCGACGACGCGGACGCTCTCGTTCTGCACGCGTTGATCATCAACGTGGCGCTCGGCGCATTCTTCTCGGTCGTGATGCTGGCGTTCGGCCGCCCGATCTATCAAGCGCTCGGAGGTCGGGGCGGAGAACTCGACGCAGCGTTGCTTTATTCAAACATCGTATTCGGGGGCAACGTGCTCCTGTGGACCATGAACGCACTCGCGAGCGCGATCCGCGGCACCGGCAACATGCTGGTGCCGGCATTGGTGACCTGCGCCGGTGTCGTTTTGCTGGTACCGCTGTCGCCCTGTTTGATCTTCGGCATCGGGCCGTTTCCGGCTCTCGGAATTGCGGGCGGTGGCACGGCCGTCGTGCTGTTCTACGCGGGCGCGACCGCGGTCATGGCCTGGTACATCCTATCCGGGCGCAATGTCGCGGGATTGCATTTCTCGCGGCCGCGCTGGCCTTTGTTTCGCACCATCCTGGCGGTCGGCTTTTTCAGTTCGATCAGCTCGGTCCTGACCAACGTGATCATCGCATTCGCAACCGCGTTGGTTGCGAGCGTGGGCGGCGCGAACGCGGTCGCGGGATTTGGGACAGGTGCGCGGCTCGAATATCTGCTGGTGCCGATCGTGTTCGGGCTCGGCGCGCCGCTGGTGGCGCTGGTCGGGACCAACATCGGCGCCGGTCAGCGCGAACGCGCACTCCGTGTCGCCTTGATCGGCGGCACGATCGCGTTCGCGGTCACCGAGGGGGTCGGACTCGCCGCTGCGATATGGCCGAGCGCCTGGCTGACGCTCTTTAGCTCGGATCCGCAGGTGGTGGCTGCAGGGAGCACCTATCTGCGTATAGTTGGTCCGTTTTACGGGTTCTTTGGGCTTGGGCTCGCGCTCTATTTTTCGTCGCAAGGCGCCGGGCGGCTGTTCTGGCCGCTGACCGGTGGTTTTCTGCGCCTGTTTATCGCGGCGGGCGGTGGCTGGCTTGTCCTGCAGATCACCGGCTCGCTCACGTGGTTGTTCGCGGCGCTCGCGTTCGGGCTCGTGGTGTACGGCGTCACGATATTTGCGGCCATCATGGCAGGGACCTGGTTCCACCACGCACCGCAGGTCACGATTGGCCGTGGAGGCAATAATGGGTAGACCGACAGCCGCCGTCGTTGGTGTCGGCGCCGAGCGCGGTCTTGGCGCTGCGCTCTGTCGACGCTTTGCGGCCGAGGGCTACCATGTTCTGGTGGCCGGCCGCACACCGGAAAAGATCGACCAGGTTGTTCGCACGATCACGGCGAAGGGCGGTGGCGCCGTTCCGGTGCCCACCGACGCCACGCAGGAAGGCGATGTCATTCGCCTGTTCGATCGGGCGATGGCGCCGGGTGACGGTCTCGATCCCGCCGACCTCGTCGTGTTCAACGCCGGCAACAATCGGAAGGTCGATTTTCGCAACGTTTCCGCCGAGCTATTCGAAGATTTTTGGCGGGTTGGCTGCTTCGCCGGGTTTCTCGTCGGTCGCGAGGCCGCGCGTCGGCTCGTGCCGCTTGGCCGCGGAACCGTGATCTTCACGGGTGCGTCGGGAAGCCTACGCGGCAAGCCCGGCTTCGCGCAATTTGCGGCGGCCAAAGCAGGGCTGCGGATGGTGTCTCAGAGCATGGCGCGCGAGTATGGGCCGCTCGGCATTCACGTGGCGCATGTCGTGATCGACGGCGGCATCGAAGGCGACCGCCTCTTGAGCCGGCAGCCGGATCTCGCCACACAGCGCGGGCAGGACGGTCTGCTCGGCATCGACGCAATCGCCGACACCTATTGGCAGATCCATCGTCAGCAGCGCTCGGCCTGGACGCAGGAAGTCGACCTACGGCCGTATCGGGAATTGTTCTGACGCATGCCATGGTCGGCGCCATGCATGTCGCTTCAATCGCCGACCAGATTCCGACGTTGGAGTTCGAGCTCCTCCGAATAGCGCCGCAGTGTGTGTGTCTCGGACAACAGCCCGATCACGCGTCGGCTCTCGAGTGAATCGATCACCGCGAGAGCTTCGGCTTCGGCTTGATCGAACGCCGCGACCGCCTCTTTGACGGTCATGTTTGGCAACAACGCGATGTCGGTGTAGCGCAGGACGTCTTTGATCGGGAGCGATGGGTCCAATTCGGACGAATGTACTTCGGCGACGATTGCGATGCCGGCGTAGCGTCGGTGTTCGTCGACGGCGACGGCCTGTGCAGTCGATCCGAGCGGGTACACCAGACGGAAGCGACCTATTGTCGTGTGCGCCGCGACCGTGCGCATATCAGTCCGCATCATCCGGCGCACCGTGAGCTCGCGCAGCCAGCCGATATCGGCGGCACTGCGGATCGTCTCGCCCCGCAAGTGGAAACGCCAGGTCGCGAACGAGTACCCGAACAACTCGCGGGTCACCTGGGTCGAGATGATGACCGCAATGAGGACGGCGGCAGTCAGCCAGAAGTCGCCCGTGGTTTCCAGCGCAATGAAAGTCATGGTGAGCGGGGCGCCGATCACGGAGGCCGACAGGGCGCCCATGCCGATGATCGCGTAGATGTGTGGGTCAAGCCCGAGCGATGGCCAAGCCGCCGACATCAGGTTCGCAAACAGCCGGCCACCGAGTGCGCCAATCAAAAGGGACGTGAAGAATAGCCCGCCGCGAAAATTGGTGCCGAGCGAAACAATCGATGCCAAGCATTTGAGCAAGAACATCACGGCTACCACGCCCATCGGCAGATCGATCATGGCGGCGATGTGGATCGCGCCGTGCCCGGAGCCGAGGACGTGCGGCGTGACCAGAGCCATGCCTCCGACCAGCGCGCCCCCCAGCGCTGGCCGGAGATAGGGTTTGATCTTCAGTCGATTGAGCAACGGCTCGCAGATGCCGACGCCGCGCATCACGAGAATGCCGACGCCGGCCGCTGCGAGTCCCACCCCGGCCGCGATGCCGAGGTCAGATGCTGTGACGTGCGAGACGTAGACCGTTTCGATTCCCAGCGAAGCGGGGTCGATCCCGCGCACCACCAGATAACCCGTGAGCGCGGCGATGCCGACGGAAGTCAAACCCGCGACCGAATAGGTGCCGATCACGAGTTCGAAACCATAGAAGGCGCCAGCGAGTGGCGCGCCGAACGCTCCCGCGATTGCTCCCGCGGTTCCACAGCCGACCAAAATTCGCAGGTCCTGCCGGCGCAGATGAAACGCCTGGCCGATCCGGGACGCGATCCCACCGCCGAGTTGGGTGTAGCCGGCTTCAAGCCCGACGGAAGCGCCAACGCCGCACGACCAGATCGTTTGCAGCACGACGTTGAGGCTTCCTCGCAGTGACATCCGGCCGCCGTGAAGCGCATTGGCTTCGATCGGATCGACCTCGCGCATCGGGCGCCACCGGGCGACGAGGACGAGCGCGAGCCCGAACAGCAAGCCGCCGACCGTCGGCACCGCGACCGCGAGGGTCGGATCGACCCAGTCGGCAGCGGAGAGCCGTTGGCCCCAAGGAATTCTGAAGAACAGCCAATGCAGTAGGTTGGTCGCAAAGCTCATGGCGACAACCCCGAGGCCGGCGAGGCCTCCGACCGCGGCGGCAACCACAACAAGGCTCAACTCGCGCGCACGAACAAACGCACGAAGCGCGCGCGGAATTTCAAGGGCGCGCTGCACACGATTTTGAAAGTCAGCTTCGGGCGAGGTCTGCATAGAGGAGAAAGGGTAGGCTGCTTACAGCAAGGTCGCACCGCTTATACCGGTCTTGCGGGCATTTTTCAGAAAAAAGCCCGACCTAAGGGATGCCTTCGGACCGCGGACCGACGGTCTCTTGAACAATCCTGTCAGAAAGCGAAACGGTCGCGAAAGTTCTGCCGGCCGGCGATGATGCGGGACATCACGTCGCGCTCACCCTGATCTTTCAGCAAGGGCTCGATCAGATCGACTTGGTTCATGGCGACGAGTTGGAGAATCTCAGTGCGGATCCGTCCGGATGTGTCGCGCGGCATGGCGTCGACCAGCTGCGCGCGCTCCGGGGGCTTTGCACCACAGCCGGCGACCATGTCCTGGATATGACGCTCGGAGAGTGCATCGGTCAATTCGATGAAAGCATAGAGCGCGGTTCCGGCGCGCCGGTCCGGAAAGGCAACCACCGCGGCGTCGCGCACCCGCGGATCGCGCCGAAGCGCACCCGCAATCAGCGGCGCATCGTGTACCAGGCGCGGGCCGCCACCTTCACGATCGGTGAAACCGAATACGCCGCGCGTGACGAGGCGATAGACGCGCTTACCGGTCGCCATCCATAAGCGGGTCGGCAGGCTTTTGCGGACCAGAACACGCTGCTCCGAGGCGGTGAGCGCGTCCGGCACGTAGCTACGCTTGTGTTTGAGCAGATGACGCAGATCCTCGTAAGCGGCCACCCGAAAGATCTTGCCGCGATGGCGGAATATGAACGCCAGTTGAAAATCGGTGAGATAGGCCTTGCCGTCGATTCCGCGCAGCCAGTTCTGTTCCTTGGCGAGGTCGTTGTGACACACCCCGGCGCGGTGGAGCCGCCGCAACGCCGATTTGGCGGCAGTGAAATACGCCCGATCGCCGTACGGTCGCGCGATATGCAATGCAACCCCGTCGATGAAGACGCGGACCAGGAACCCGTCCTCGGCGAACACCAGCCGGGGGCCTATGCCAAGCGGACCGGCGGTTGTTAGCGCGCGCCGCTCGCGCTCGAACAAGTGCCGCGCGATTGGCTGCGTCCACCACGGCACCTGATCGAGCCTGCGCAGCACCGCATCGATCTCACCCGCCGGCGTCGCGAACCGGCCGCGCTCAACCGTGGAAAAGACATCGCGCTTGAGCACCAGCGTGCTGCGCCATCGATCTTTCAGTTCGGTTGGCAAAGTCATCTTGCAAGGCTTTCAGGAATCAAGACACCGGGGTCAGGCGATCGGCATCCCAACTCGCGCGCCTTGTCTCCGTCGTCCTCGGCCCGGTCTGCAGCCATCGGTCAAGGTCGCCGAGAGCCCGCGCAGTCAGCGCGCGCTTCTTGGCAATCGTTTTGGCCGTGCCCTTGAGTCTGGTTCCGTCGGGGCCGCGCACAGCAACGCCGAGCGGAGGAAACAATCCAAAGTTGACGTTCATCGGCTGAAAGGAGCGCGGGCCCGCGTCGATCGTTTCGACGTGACCTCCGGTGATATGGCCGAGCAACGCACCATGCGCGGTCGTGGGTGGAGGCGGCACCACGGGCAGACCGCATCGCTCCTCGGCGGCAAAGCGGCCAGCAAGCAACCCGATCGCGGCGGACTCGACATAACCCTCGCAGCCCGTGATTTGGCCGGCAAAGCGCAGACGCGGCTCGGCGTTGAGCCGGAGGGTTTGGTCTAGGAGCTTCGGTGAGTTGAGAAAGGTGTTGCGATGAACGCCCCCCAATCGCACGAACTGCGCATGCTCGAGTCCCGGGATGGTTCGGAAAATGCGAACCTGGTCGGCGTGCTTGAGTTTGGTCTGAAATCCGACCATGTTGAACAGCGTCCCCAGCCTATTGTCCTGGCGAAGCTGCACCACCGCATACGGTTTTTGCGGTCCATGCGGATTGGTCAGACCAAATGGCTTCATCGGTCCGTGGCGCAGAGTCTCGCGCCCGCGTTCGGCCATCACCTCAATCGGCAGGCACCCGTCGAAGTACGGTGCTTCTTCCCACGCGTGAAACGCCGTCTTGTCGCCCGCAATCAGTGCGTCGACAAACGCGTCGTAGTGCGTGCGCGTCAGCGGACAGTTGATGTAGTCCGCGCCGGTGCCGCCGGGACCGGGTTTGTCGTAGCGCGACTGAAACCAGGCAATCGTCATATCGATGCTGTCGCGATCCACGATTGGCGCAATGGCATCGAAGAACGCGAGCGCATCCTCGCCTGTTCGCAGGCGGATGGCCTCCGCGAGCGCTGGCGACGTAAGCGGACCTGTCGCGATGATGACGTTGTCCCAATCGGGTGGCGGAATGCAAATCTCCTCGCGCCGCAGCGTGATCAAAGGGTGACCTTCAATCGCTTTCATCACGGCCGCTGAAAATGCGTCACGGTCAACCGCGAGCGCTCCGCCGGCGGGCACTTGGTTGGCATCGCCGGCCCGCATGATCAGTGAGCCCAACTGCCGCATCTCCTCGTGTAGCAACCCGATCGCGTTGGTCTCGCGATCGTCGGATCGAAATGAGTTCGAGCACACGAGTTCGGCGAGGCTTGCTGTCTTGTGCGCGTCCGTCATGCGTACGGGGCGCATCTCGTGCAAAACGACCGAAACGCCGCGGCCGGCAAGCTGCCAGGCGGCTTCGCACCCTGCGAGGCCGCCGCCGACGATATGAACCGGTTGCATCCGCAAGGTGGTCGTGAAAAATGCACCGGAAGTCAACGGGGGCCGATCCATGCGGGCCTGCATCAGGTTTGGGTCTATGCTGACCGCTGTTTTCGCGTTGACGGCGGCGGTCGCGGACGATCTGACGTCCGAGCAGATCGCGAGCCAATTCGCGGCCCAGTCTCTCCCGGTTCCGACGACGGAACGCGTGGTCATTTGTCACGGCTTTGCGTGCAAATTTCGCACACTGATCGGTTTCGGGACCGATGATCACGCTGAGCTCAGAAAGATCATGGGGAAGGTTACGACCCCGGAGGCAGAGCGGGCCGCCATAGCCAAGGCCGTTGCATGGTATGGTAAGCGGGTCGCACCGGAAGCCGGCACCGCGGGCGCCCGGGCGAGGGCCACCACGAGCTCGTCAGGGGACCCCTCGCAGATTGACTGCGTCGAGTCGTCCCTCAACACGACGTCAATACTGCTGATGCTTCAGCAGCTTGGGTTATTGCACTACCACCGCGTTGAGCCCTACGTGTCGCGAATGACGTTCGATTGGGTGCATTCGACTGCGGTGCTCGCGGATCTTAAGACCGGGCAGAAATGGGCCTTCGACACGTGGGTCCGCAACAGCGGCGAGCTCCCGGATGTGCGTCCTCTGGCGGACTGGTACCGCGGCGACTAGTGCCCCGCTTCCAAATCGGTCGCCCTGACACGCAAAAACGCCCGCTACAGAGCGGGCGTTTTCGCGGAAAGAGCGCACGTGAGCCGGGGAGGAGCGGCTCAACGTTGCGCATTCTCCCAAGCAATGCGCGGGATATCCGAGCGGGAGATACCGATATCCGAGAGCTCGCGGTCACCGAGCTGATTGAGTTCGCGCAGGCTGGCGTTATAGCGGCGCCAGGAGCGCAGGAGACCGAGGACATTGGCGATCAGCATGTCGCCCTCCATTAAGTTGCACTGCAGCGAAGGCTGCCGTTGTGGATCTGTTGCAGTGCAAATAAGTGTTTGAAAAGGCGCTTTAAATCCACAATGCTGCGGTGCAGATATGCTTAAATGCATAAGCTCGCTAAGATGATTATTAGGATTTTGGCGGAAGAGAAATTCTATTTCCTATGGGAGGCTATTTCGAAGGCTTTTTGGAAAAAACTGCACACCTGGGCGCTTTCGTGCCAGCTTTATACGCACCCAGCTATGCATAGGGGCATTACAAGTTCAGCGTCGGGCGGAACAAGCCTGGCGCAGGCTTCCGTCGGGCAGAGCGTGATTCCATAGAATGGCGATCGGCCGGGGATAGCCGGATCCGGACACCCGAGGGAGGGCCTCGCCATGGTATCGCCGCTTCCGCTCGAAGGGGTGCGAGTGGTGGAATTCTCGCACATGGTCATGGGTCCGACATGCGGGCTTGTACTGGCCGATCTTGGCGCAGACGTCGTCAAAGTCGAGCCTCCCGGACTAGGGGACAACACACGGCGGTTGCCGGGGGCGGGGGCTGGTTTTTTCATCACCTTCAACCGCAACAAGCGCAGCGTTTCCCTTGAGCTTTCGGACCCGCGCGGGCTCGCATTCGCAAAAGAGCTGCTTGCCCGCGCTGACGTGCTGGTCGAGAACTTCCGTCCCGGTCGGATGGACGAAATCGGTCTTGGCTACGAGGCACTGGCGCAACTCAATACGCGGCTCGTCTATTGCTCGCTCAAGGGGTTTCTTTCCGGTCCCTACGAGCATCGGCCGGCCCTCGACGAAGTGGTGCAGATGATGGGCGGGCTTGCCTACATGACGGGCCCGCCCGGACGGCCATTGCGTGCTGGGGCTCCGGTCAACGACATGATGGGGGGAATGTTTGCGGTCATCGGCATTCTGGCGGCTTTGCATGAACGCGAGCGGACCGGCGTTGGACAACATGTCCGGAGCTCGCTCTATGAGAACGTCGCGTTCCTGGTCGCGACCTCCATGGCGCAGTTTGCGGTCACTGGAAAGCCAGCCGCCCCGATGCCAGATCGGATCTCGGCCTGGGCGGTCTACGACGTGTTTGAAACGAGCGACGGCCTGCAAATTTTCGTCGGCATCGTAACCGACACGCAATGGCGAACCTTCTGCGACGTCTTCGGCCAACCGGGGCTCGCGGCGGACGCCGCACTGACGACCAATCCGCTCCGGGTTGCCGCACGCGAACGTCTGATCCCAATGCTGAGACAGCTGTTCAAGACGTTTACCCGCGAACAGATGGCCGCCATGTGCGAGCGGGCGAAGCTGCCCTACGCGCCGATCCGACGGCCCGACGAGCTGTTTGACGATCCGCAGCTCAACGTACCCGGCGGGATGGTGGACGTCTCTCTACCCGACGGTCGCGTCACACGCATCCCGGCCCTTCCGCTGCAATTCGGCAGCCAGCGGTTGGGGCTTCGCCGCGATATTCCGCGTGCCGGCGAGCACAGCATTGCGATCGCCCAAGAGCTCGGGATGGATAGCAGCTCGATCGAGGCCTTGATTGCGAGCGGCGTGCTCGGCGTCGACACGGGCGCGTGATAATTACCGCAAGAAGATCGACCACTAACGCATCGCGGCCGCGATATTTCCACCGTCAACCGTCGTCACGTCGGCCGTCGTCTTCAGTGCCAGCGCCTGGGCCAGAAAGGCCTGGGCGACATCGTCCGCATTCACCTCGCGGCCGAGAAGGTTGCCGCTCATGTACTCCGCCTCGCTGACCCCGCGCGATTTGGAGCGCGCCGCAATCATCGCATCGGTCAAAAGCCCCGAGCGGACGCGGTCGGCATTAACTGCGTTGGCGCGTATACCGTCAGCCCCGTAGTCGAGCGCGTATTGGCGCACCAGGAATAGCGTTGCGGCTTTGGGCAAACCGTAGGGGCCAAAATTCGGCCCTGGGTTCACCGCCTGCTTGGAGACATTGAACAGCAAACAGCCACCGGTACCCTGCGCCAGCATGATCTTGACTGCGGCTTGGGCGACGCGCTGGTGACCGTAGAAGTTGAGCTCAAAGCTTTGTCGCAGCACACTCTCATCGACTTCGCCGATCCGCCCCTGCCAAGCGGCACCGGCATTCGACACGACGATATCGACGCCGCCATAGGCCTCGGCAACCTTTGCGAACGCGGCCGTCACCGATGACGGATCGGTGACATCGCAGGCGATCGCAATCCCTCGGCCACCGAGGTTTTCGGCGTGCGCGCGCGCGGCCGTCTCGTTCACGTCAAGCAGCGCGACTTCGGCGCCGGCTGCGGCAAACGCTTTGGCGGTTGCGCTTCCAATTGCCCCAGCGGCGCCGGTGATCGCAGCGATTTGGCCGGCCAGCGGCCTTTCGGGCTCTTTTCCGAGCTTGGCTTGTTCAAGCGACCAGTATTCGACGTCGAACATATCGGCTTCAGAAATCAACTCAAAACGTCCGATAGCTTCGGCATCAGTGATGGCTTCTATTGCGGCTTCGGCGAGATCGGCAGCGACGCCCGCATCCTTCTTGCTGCGCCCCAAGCCGAACAATCCGAGCCCGGGCACGAGTACAACGCGGGGGAGGGGATCGAGCATCCGCTTGCTGCCGTCGCAACGCGTGTTGTTGTGCTCGAAGTACGCCCGATAGCGCGTTGCGAATTCGGCGACCGCGTTCTTGACGCTTTGCCGAAAGTCGTCCTCGCGGCCGTCTTCGGGAGCCGGGACCACAAGCGGCCAGTTCTTGGTACGGATCGTGTGATCGGGGGTCACGACGCCCGCCTGGCTGTAGCGTGTGACCTCGGCGCCGCCGACGTAATTGAGGACCGCGGCATTGGTGCGAAAATCGAGCACCAGACGCCGAAAGGCGCCAGCGGTCTTCGCGTCGGGCTGGCTGCAAGCTCCGCGCACGATCGGAGCCACCCGCGCCGTCGAGCTTACGCGCTGGGGCAATTGCGCGGTTGCGAACACGCTTCTTCGACCCCGCCGCAGGCGCGCTTCGGCCAACGACACCATCTCGATCATGCGCTCGTAGGCTTCGCGCGCGCTCGCCCCGAACGTGAAGATGCCGTGCTTGTGGAGAATGAGGCCCAATGCCCCTTGTGTTGCCTCGAACACTTCGGCCGCCTTCTTGGCAAGCGCGAAGCCCGGCATGATGTAAGGAACGATCCCCATGCGGCCGTCATAAGCGTCGGCGCAGAGCGCTTCCCCGTCCGGCTGATCAATCAAGCTCAGCACCGCGGTGGCATGAGTATGGTCAACGAACCGGCAGGGCACAAAGGCGTGCAGCAGCGTTTCGACGGACGGATTGGGCGCCATTGGGTCGATCAGATTGGCGCGCTGGACCGCGACCATCTCTTCATCCGACAATGCGTCGCGCGCGCGCAGCCGACGCAACGGCTCGAGCCGCACGGCCGGCAGCCCGGCCGGCTCGATTTGACCCATGTCCCAGCCCGAGCCTTTGACGCACAGAACGTCGACGTCATCGCCCATGAGGTCCGTGACGCGCAGCTTCACTGACGTGTTGCCGCCGCCGTGCAGGACAAGCTTGGGATTCTGTCCTAACAGCCGCGTCGTATAGACCCGTAACGCGAGATCGCGCGGCACACCGCGCGTGGCGTAGCGCGCGACGAAGGCGTCTGCCTCAGCCTCAACAAAGCGGCTTTCCATCGCGCGCGTCCCAGTTGGCTGCGCCCTCGTCGCCGTGACTTGCGGCGATCAGCCTCTGTCACCCAACAAACGCTTGGCCCACCAGCCAGTCCGACGTGGCTTGTCGTTTTCGGTGGCGGCGGTGCTTTCCGGCATGGGCACAGCTGCATGCTCGGCCGCTTCTGCCATGGGGGCGGGGGTCGCGGTCGATGCGTTGCTGCCGCCGTTGGTCGGGAAGGCGACCGGCTCGCGCACGGTTGAACGCCGACGCGGTGCTTCGGGCGCCTGCGCTTCAGCGACGGCCGGCTGTGGCGCCGGTGGAGAACTACTGAAATCCGCAACAGCGGCAACCAGCTCGGGCTCTACTGGCACGACATGATCATTTGGCGGGATGAATGGATCGTCGGCGTCGTGCGACACGTGCTCGACCGGCGGCGGCACCGATTGCGGCTCGTGGGGAGCCTGACCTTCCATGCCGCGCCGGTTGCGGCGGCCGCCGCGGCGTCCACGCCGTCGCCGACGCCGTCCGTCACCGTCGCTGTCATCAGCTTCGATCCCGCCGTCGGGCGCGTCGGCTGAGGGTTGGTCGACCGCTTCCTCCTCCGCGTCCTCGGCCTCGTCTGCCGTTGCCATAGCTGGAGCGTCAGCAACCGGGGCGGGCTCAACGCCGTCCGCGGGGCGCCCTTCGCCGCTCCGGCGACCGCGTCGGCGTCGCCGGCGCCGACCGCGACCACCTTCGCCGGCCTCGCTCCGTGCTTCCTCGCGCGCCGGCTCGAGATCCATGGCTTCGCCGGTATCTTCGCTTTCGTCCGCGGCGTCCTCAACTTCGGTGTCAGGTTGACCGGCGTCTGCCAACTCTTCCGCTTCGTCGGCGTGGGGTGCGGCCGGTTGCTGCGCGATCGCGCGCGCCTGTTCGACGGTGAAGACTTGCTCGCCCTTCTCGATCAGGAACGGCTGCTGTCCACCCATGGCGGCATCGGCGTTGATCGTGACAACAATCTGGAAGCGTTGCTCCAGATCGCGCAGATGCGCGCGCTTGTGATTGAGAAGGTAGAGCGCGATGTCAGTACGCGTGCGCACGATCAGATTGTGTGTAGCGCCCTTGAGCAGCGTTTCCTCGATCAGACGCAGCAGTTGCAGCGCGACCGAAGATACCGAGCGGACGTGACCGGTACCGCCGCATAGCGCGCACTTGTCGGTTGAGCTTTCGAGCACGCTGGCGCGAATGCGCTGGCGCGACATCTCCATTAGGCCGAAATGCGAGATACGGCCGACTTGGATGCGGGCGCGATCGTTCTTGAGTGCGTCCTTCAAGCGGCGTTCGACCGAGCGGTCGTTGCGCTTTTCATCCATGTCGATGAAATCGATGACGATCAAACCCGCCAAATCGCGCAAGCGCAGCTGTCGCGCGATCTCGTCAGCGGCCTCGAGATTGGTCTTGAGTGCGGTGTCCTCGATGTGATGTTCGCGGGTCGCGCGGCCGGAATTGACGTCGATCGAGACCAGCGCCTCCGTCTGGTTGAGCACGATGTAGCCGCCGGATCGCAGCTGCACGACCGGCGAGAACATGGCGTCGAGCTGGCTTTCGATGCCGTAACGCGAGAACAGCGGCTGGTTGTCGCGATAGAGCTTTACGTTGCCCACGTGGCTCGGCATCAACATGCGCATGAATTCGCGGGCTTCCTCGCAGGCGTGCCCGCCTGCGACGGCGATTTCGTCGATGTCCTTGGTGTAGAGGTCGCGGATCGAACGCTTCACCAGCGATCCCTCTTCATAGACCAATGTGGGGGCAGTCGAGCGCAGCGTCAGGTCGCGGACAATTTCCCAAACCCGCAACAAATATTCGAAGTCACGCTTGATCTCGATCTTGGTGCGCGAGGCACCCGCCGTACGCAGGATGACGCCCATGCCCTCGGGGACTTCAAGATCCTGCGCGACCTCTTTCAGCCGGATGCGGTCGCGGGCATCGGTTATCTTGCGTGAAATGCCACCGCCGCGCGCCGTATTGGGCATGAGCACGCAATATCGCCCGGCGAGTGACAGGTAAGTCGTGAGCGCGGCCCCTTTGGTGCCGCGTTCTTCTTTGACGACCTGCACCAGAATGACTTGGCGGCGCTTGATCACCTCTTGAATCTTGTACTGCCGGCGCGGCCGCGCCCGGCGGTCGGAAACTTCTTCGAGCGCGTCGGCGCCGCCAACGGACTCGACGACCTCTTCCTCCTCGGTCACCTGAACATGATCGCCATGGGCTTCTTGGTCGCTGTCGGCCGCTTCGTTGGTCGCTGATGGCGGCGCGACTGGCGCTTCATCATGCCCGTGGTCGGACGGTTCGTCCTCCATTGTGTGCGAAAACGCGCCCGGAGCCTCGTCGTGAGCGAGATCGGGTTCGGAACTCGTCTCGACCGTCGCAGCATCCGCGCCGCTCTCCGCATCGAGGTGTGAAAGCTGCTCGCCATCGCGATGATCGTCGTTCTCGTGGTGATCCAACTCTACGAAAGCGCCTGTCTCAGCTGCGGCTTCGCCCGCAAAGGCCGCCTCTTCGGCGGCAGCTTCCTCGACTTGGGCGTCGAGCAACAGGGCGTCGTCCGATCCCGCTTCGGGCTGGGAGGTGGGCTCACTTCGCACGAGTTCGGACCGTCGATCCGCTGCGCTCCGCCTTTGCCAGCGTGGGCGGCTCGCCCGCCGCTCGACCTCGGCTTCGGCGGCGCGGTGGGCCCGCTCTTCCTCTTCGATCAGTGCCTGCCGATCGGCGACCGGGATCTGATAGTAGTCGGGATGAATTTCGCTGAATGCCAGGAACCCGTGGCGGTTGCCACCGTACTCGACGAACGCGGCCTGCAGTGATGGTTCGACGCGCGTAACTTTGGCGAGATAGATGTTGCCACGTAGTTGTCGGCGGTGCGCCAACTCGAAATCAAACTCCTCGACCCGATTTCCGCGCAGCACCACCACACGAGTTTCCTCCGGGTGGGCCGCGTCGATGAGCATTTTGTTGGGCATTGACCTGTCTCTGTGCGGCGGATCGGGCGCGCGCGAAGTGCCGGCAAGACCGGACCTCGCGCGACGAGGGATGCGCCGAATGGGGGTTGATTGGTGAAACGCGTGTGTCTTCCGATTGTCGGATGAGCCGAGGCGTCGAGCACCGGCGCAGCGCGGGGGCTGCAACACGATCGATGCCATGCAGGATAAGCGAGCGATCCTGCGCGGACCTGAAATCCTGGCAGGATTCGGATGTTCGAAAATCCTGCTCGCCTGTCCTCATGACTACCTACGCCCCTTGCTGGCAGCGTCGTGCGCCGCCCCGGGTTTCTTGTTGTTGACGGCACGACTGGACCAGGCTGGCATCAAGCGTGACCCGTGATCTGGTTCCGGTCGATCGAGAGCGCCGGAGCCTTGCGCACTCAGGTATCCGCTAAGGGGATTTGCAAGCCGAACGATTGAGCGCCAGTGGCGTCGATCTGAGGTCTCTCAACCGCCCGCCGGCTGCCTGAGTGCGGCAAAACCAGAATCGGGAACCGTCAACAAGCCTAAATAGGGCCACTGCCGGGGTATTGGCAAGTCGAGCCGCAACCTTAATCGGGAAGTTTCGCATGCCCGCAGGGGCCCTTCCAGCTCGAACCTTTTACCTCAATTAACTCATATAAGCATTTGAAAAAGTGGATTTTATTACGCTAGAGGACGCTAATTTGCGTTGCGCGATCCCTGGCGCAGTCTCCGCCGCTGATTTGTATCGCTGGAATGCCCGGCGGCTCGACCTGGCTGGATGGAGTCGCGCGGACGTCACACCCCGCGCCAATCATCCTCGGAAGGCTTAGGACACGATTAACCGGGGCGGGCTAATGGAGTAAAACTGCTGCATCGACTGCTCTTTCGGCTCGAGCCGCTGCCAAGAGCGCATGAAATCCGAGGAATTTTGCGGCTCCCGTTCGAAATTTCACCACGTCCTCACGGTTGAGAGGCCCGCGTGATCACTCGGCTGACCGGGATTGCAGTTTGTGCGGTCTGCTGGATCGGTTGCGCGCCAGCACGGGCGCAGGACGCGAATACAGGCGCCGTGGCCGCCACGACTGTCATTGCTCCGACCTCTCCCGCCTCGGCGGCGGATACACTAGCGAGCCGGTATCCCGTTGCTGTCGATCCTTATCCGGCCGTCACTGGGGTCCGCCTAGTAGGGGACGAGCACCAGACCCGGATCGTGTTCAATCTCACCCGCGGCGTTGTTGCGCGGGTGTTCGCACTCGCAGACCCTTACCGGCTTGTCGTGGATCTCCCTCAGGTGAATTTCCAGCTTCCGGCTCGTGTCGGCGAGACTGGCCAGGGGCTGATAAAGGCATTTCGCTTCGGCCAGATGATGAAGGGCGGATCGCGTGTTGTGCTCGATCTGACGGGCCCGGTACGGGTGGAAAAATCGTCCGTAGTCGACGCTGCCGGCGAGCTGCCGACGCGCCTCGTTGTGGAGTTGGCGGCGATTGGCCGGGAGCCGTTCTTGCACGCCGTAGCGCTCGACAATCGCTTCGATCCCAGCCGCGATATGAGCCGCAAGGTCGAGCGCGACATGGCACAGCCGGGCGATGATTCGCGCCCCGTAATCGTCCTTGATCCGGGCCACGGCGGCATCGACGAAGGGGCGCACGGACCAACCGGAGAGGCTGAGAAAACCGTGGTGCTCGATTTCGCCCTGATGCTGCGGGACAAGATCGAGCGGATTGGCAAATACAAGGTAGAGATGACGCGCAGCGACGACACGTTTGTGGCACTCGCGGACCGTGTCCAGGTCGCACGCACGCATCGGGCGCAATTGTTCATATCGCTGCACTGCGACGCGCTGGCGCGGGGCGAGGGGGATGCCCAGGGTGCGACCGTCTACACGCTCTCGGACGACGCCTCCGACGCCGAGGCGGCGCGCCTCGCCGAAACCGAGAATCGGGCAGACATCATCGCCGGCGTCGATCTCTCCCGTGAACCCAACGCAATCGCCGATATCCTCATCGACCTTGCGCAACGCGAAACCCGGGCGTTCGCGGCCCATTTCGCCCGGGGCGTAGTCGACGACCTCAAGAATTCGGTCCGGCTGCACAAACCGCCCCTGAAATCGGCCGGATTTCGGGTCCTCAAGGCCCCCGACATCCCGTCCGTCCTGATTGAGCTCGGGTTCGTTTCGAATCGCGCGGATTTCAAGCAGCTGATGTCGGATACATGGCGCTCGCAGGCGACCGATTCCGTCGCTCATGCCATCGACACCTACTTTGCGACCCGGATGGCGGCTTCGCCCCGAGCAGGACGCCCCGAATGATGTGGTTTTGGCCTCAGTTTAAACATAAAACGGCGCGACGAAGCGTTTGGGTGGGGTGTGGCGGCGTCTGGTTCGCGGAGCCGCAAAAATCACCGGTTCATTGTGAGCACGAGCGACGCGATTTATGCGCGTCGGCCAGATTGGAAGGCTCATGAAACTGCTGTTCCGCTTCTTCGGCTTTTTGTTCGCGGCGGGCACGATCTTTTTCCTGGTCGGCGTGGGGGCCGCGGCCGGTCTTCTCTGGCATTTTTCCAAAGACCTGCCGGACTATTCGCAACTACGCGATTACGAGCCGCCGGTGATGACGCGTGTGCACGCGACGGATGGCTCTCTCATTGCCGAATACGCGCGCGAGCGTCGGCTCTACATGCCGATCCAGGCGGTACCGAAGCTTGTCACCAATGCGTTCATCTCAGCGGAAGACAAGAATTTCTACGAGCACAATGGCCTCGACTTCTCCGGCATCATGCGCGCTGGGCGCGTCTTCATCGAGAACTACGGCACCCACCGGCGCCCGCAGGGCGCATCCACCATCACCCAGCAGGTGGCTAAGAACTTCTTGCTCACCAATGAAGTGTCGTTAGAGCGCAAGATCAAGGAGGCGCTGCTCGCGCTCAAGATCGAGCGGACCTATTCGAAGGATCGAATTCTAGAACTCTACCTCAACGAAATCTATCTCGGCTTCGGCGCCTATGGGGTCGCGGCCGCTTCGCTGCTCTATTTCGACAAGTCGGTGAACGAACTGACGATCCCGGAAGCAGCGTACCTGGCAGCGTTGCCGAAGGCACCAACCGAGCTGCATCCGTTCCGCAATCGCGACCGTGCTGTTGAGCGACGCAACTACGTCATCGATCGCATGCGCGAGGACGGCTACATCACAGCGGCCGAGGCCGACAAGGCCAAGAAGGAACCGCTCAACGTCACCGTGCGCACGCGCGGCGCCCACATCTTCGCCAGCGAATACTTCGCCGAGGAGGTCCGCCGCACGATCCTCGAGAAATACGACGAGAAGCGCCTGTACGAAGGCGGCTTGTCGGTACGCACCACACTTGATCCCAAGCTACAGGCGATGGCGCGCAAGGCCTTGGTCGATGGCATCGTCGGCTTCGACGAGCAGGCGGGTTATCGCGGTCCGATCACAAAAATCGACGTGTCCGGTGATTGGGGCGTCAAGCTCGCCGATGTACATGCCCTCAACGACGTCTCGCCCTGGCGCCTCGCGGTGGTGCTCAACGTAAGCGATCAGGCGGCACGAATTGGGCTTCAGCCCAACCGCGAGCCTGGCGGTGCCGTGGTGCGCGATCGCCAAGTTGGCAACATTGCGCTCGACGGAATGAAATGGGCGAAGCAGGCCTCCGACAAGTTCAAGCCGGTCACGCGCGCGAGCCAGGTACTTAACCCTGGCGATGTGGTTTACGTAGAGCCGAGCGCTCAGGATCCGTCGCAATTCCGCCTGCATCAAGTGCCGGAAATCTCCGGCGCCATGGTCGTGATGGATCCGCTGACCGGCCGTGTGCTGGCGATCGTCGGGGGCTTCTCGTTCGACCAAAGTCAGTTTGATCGCGCCACCCAGGCGATGCGCCAGCCGGGATCCTCGTTCAAGCCCATTGTCTACTCGGCCGCGCTCGACAACGGCTATACGCCCTCAACGGTGGTGGTCGACGCGCCGCTCGAGATCGACCAGGGGCCTGGCATGCCGGTGTGGCGTCCGGAAAACTATGAAGGGCATTTTTACGGGCCGCGAACGCTGCGGTTCGGCATTGAGATGTCGCGCAACGTGATGACAGTGCGCCTCGCTCAGGACGTGGGCATGCCGCTGATCGGTGAGTATGCGCGCCGGTTTGGCGTCTACGACAGCCTGCCAAACTATCTGGCGTATTCGCTTGGCGCCGGCGAGACGACGGTGATGCGCATGGTCACCGCCTACTCGATGTTCGCCAACGGCGGACGGCGCATTCAGCCTACTCTCATCGACCGCATCCAGGATCGCTACGGCAAGACCATCTACCGGCATGATCAACGCGAATGCCGCGGATGCGATGCCAAACAATGGAGCAACCAACCGGAGCCCACACTTGTCGATCACCAGGAATTGGTGCTTGACCCGATGACCGCCTATCAGATGACGTCGATGCTGCAAGGCGTGGTCCAGCGAGGCACCGGCACCGCGCTGAGAGCGGTGGGTAAGCCTGTTGCCGGCAAGACCGGTACGACCAACGACGAGAAAGACGTTTGGTTTGTTGGGTTCACGCCCGAAATCGCGGTGGGCGTCTATCTCGGCTACGACAAGCCGCGGCATATCGCGCGGGGCGCCACCGGCGGGCATCTTGCAGCACCGGTCGTGCGTGATTTCTTGAAGATGGCGCTCGCTGACCGGCCGGCGCTGGAGTTCCGCGTGCCGCCCGGGATCAAGCTCATTCGGATAGACCCGAAGACCGGGTTGCGCGCGCCGCCCGGCGCGCCCGGGGCGATCCTCGAAGGGTTCAAACCGGGTACAGCCCCGCCGGACTACAACGCTATGGTCGGCGCTTTCAATCCGGATGGTTCGCCGGTTGCGGTCAGCCCCGAGGCCGATCGCGCCGTGCGCACGGGATCTGGACTTTGGTAATGCGCCTCGCTTTGCCGCGAGGCGCTGCCGCTTAAGCTCAGCCAGAACTGCCCTTACCGAGCAGCGCGACGGGCGTGTGGCACGCCGACCAGTTGGTGATTGGTCGGCGTCGGGCCGGCCGGTGCAATCACTTCGTCGGTACGCACCGCAAAACGTTTGAGCGTGTTGGCTCCGAACGTCGTGCTGATAGCCACATCGGCAGCATCGCGACCGCGCGCCACCAGCACGCGACCGATGCGTGGGGTGTTGTGGCGTGCGTCGAACGTATGCCACCGACCGCCCAGGAACACTTCAAACCAGGCGCTGAAATCCATCGGATCGGGGTCGGGCGGTACGCCGATATCCCCCAGATATCCGGTGCAGTAACGCGCCGGGATATTCATGCAGCGGCAGAACGTAACGGCAAGGTGTGCGAAGTCGCGACACACGCCGCGCTTCTCGGTCAACGCGTCGGTGGCACCCTTTTTCGGACCGGCGTGCTGGTATCCGAACTCCATGTGCGAATGGACGAAATCGCAAATCGCTTGCACGCGGCGCCAACCGCGCGCAGTCTTGCCGAACAATTCCCACGCCTTCTCCATCAGCCGATCAGTTTCGCAATAGCGGCTGGCCAACAAGAACACCAAGGTGTCGTGCGGCAAGTCGGCGATAGCATGCTCTTGAGCGTCGATCTCGACGCAATCTGGAAGGCCGCTGTCCTCGACGATTGCGTCCGATGTGACGCGCAGTTCGCCCGCCGGTGCCAGCAGGCGCGTACACTTGTTACCGAAGCCGTCGATGTAGGTTGTGGTCAGGCGCGCGGGGGTCGCGCGAAGCGAGTTGAGCGTGATCAAGTCGGCGGCGCGCGACGGATGCACGTTGACCATGAAAATCATGGGAGTGGGCTGGGGACACTCGAACGCCATATCGAAGCCAACATGAATTTTCATGTCATCCGTTCCTTGAAAATCGCTGCACCCTACGGTCCGCGCGGGGGCGCGACCAATCACGCCATCTGAGGCAACACTGTGGTCGCGGCTGCCCAAATAAGCAGCGTTTTGAGTAATTGAGGGTGCCAGGGCTGCTTTTAAGGGTGCTAGAAAACCTGATTGCATAGTAATCGCGCATCCCTTACATGCCATGACGCATTGCACAATCACAGAGATGACATCCATGCGCGCTGAAGCTCAGAATCTCGTTGACGGCATCAAGCAGTCACTCGGGCTGCTGAGGAGGCATCTTTGACGTCGACAAGGCGCGCGCACGACTTGCCGAGCTGAACAAGCAGGCCGAGGACCCCAATCTTTGGAACGATGCACAGCGCGCTCAGCGTGTGATGCAGGAGCGCACGCAGCTTGACGATCAGCTCACGTCAATCGAGCGCGTCGAACGTGAGCTCGACGATCAGATAATCCTGATCGAGCTTGGCGAGAGCGAGAAAGACAGCGCGGTGGTCGCGGAGGGCGAGGCTGCGCTGCGTAACCTCAAAGTTGAAGTCGCGCGTCGCGAACTGGAGGCGCTGCTGTCGGGTGAGGCCGACGCCAACGACAGTTACCTCGAAGTCCATGCCGGCTCGGGCGGCACCGAGAGCCAGGACTGGGCCAGCATGCTGTTGCGCATGTATACGCGCTGGGCGGAAAATCACGGCTACAAAGTCGAGTATCTGGAAGAGACGTCGGGCGAAGAAGCTGGGATCAAATCGGCCACAGTCGAGATCAAGGGCCACAACGCCTTTGGTTGGCTCAAGACCGAAGCCGGCGTGCATCGGCTCGTGCGCATCTCTCCGTTCGATTCAAACGCGCGGCGGCATACATCCTTCGCCGGCGTCACGGTATACCCGGTAGTCGACGATCGCATCGTGGTGGACATCAAGGAAGCCGACGTGCGGACCGACACCATGCGATCGGGCGGAGCAGGGGGCCAACACGTCAACAAGACCGAGTCCGCTATTCGCCTCACGCATATTCCGACGGGGATCGTCGTCGTTTGTCAGAACGATCGCTCCCAGCATCGCAACCGCGCTCAAGCTTGGCAGATGCTGCGCGCCAAGCTCTACCAGGCGGAGCTCAAGAAGCGCGAGGAACAAGCAGCTGCCGAGCAGGCCGCCAAGACCGACATCGGCTGGGGCCACCAGATTCGCAGCTATGTGCTGCAGCCCTACCAGATGGTCAAGGATCTGCGCACCGGTGTCTCAACCTCCAACACGGGCGCGGTGCTCGACGGCGATCTCGACGAGTTCATGGGCGCGACCTTGGCGCAGAAGGCCTTCGGCGAGGCACCGACGGACGTAGAGGATGTCGACTGATCGGTACGCGGCAATCGGGCCTTGAAGCTGCTTGTTCTCGCGCGCGCCGCCACTGATCTGACAATGAGCTGGGTGTCCTACAGGCCCGGCTATCGCACGCCGGCCTTGACGGGAACCGGCCTCGGATTCCCGACCTGGAAACCTGCTGCGGCCGCCTAACCGCCTGGAAGCTGCCGCCCGGTCGCGCTGTCGAAACGCAATTGCGCCCGGCAATCGGATCGATGAAGATGCCGCCAACACGCGCCCACGAAAGGGCGCCTGAGGGAGGAACGCATGCGCCGGATGCGCATCATCGCCACAGGCTTGCTGATCGCTGTCCTAGGTGCATCCACTAGCGCCGTCGCTGACGACTACCCTGCGCGTCCGATCAAGTGGGTGGTCGGATATCCGGCGGGTGGCACCACCGATATTTTGGCGCGATTGATTGGACAGTGGCTTTCCGAACACCTCGGCGCGCAGGTCATCATCGAAAACCGGCCGGGAGCCGGCAACAACATCGGCACCGAAGCGGTGATCAACGCGCCGCCGGACGGCTACACGGTCTTGCTGGTCAATCCCGCGAACGGCATCAACGCCAGCCTCTATCGCAAGCTCAACTTCGACTTCATCCGCGACATCGCGCCGGTGGCGGGCCTGACCAGGGTGCCCAACGTGATGGAGGTCAATCCTGCGGTGCCGGCAAAGACCGTGCAGGAGTTCATCGACTACGCCAAGGCAAACCCGGGCAAAATTAACTGGGCATCTTCGGGCAACGGCACGTCGGTGCACCTGTCGGGCGAAATGTTCAAGATGATGACCGGGGTTGATCTGTTGCACGTGCCCTACCGCGGAGCGGCGCCAGCGCTCACCGACCTCATCAGCGGCCAGGTGCAGGTGATGTTCGACAACATGCCGTCGTCGATCGAACACATCCGAGCGGGCAAGCTGCGCGCGCTTGGCGTAACGACGGCGAAGCGTTCGCCGGCACTTCCCGATGTACCGACTGTTGCCGATACCGTGCCGGGCTATGAGGCCAGCGCGTGGTTTGGCATGGGGGCGCCAAAGGGAACGCCGCCGGAGGCCGTCAACAAGCTCAACAAGGCAATCAACGCGGCGCTTGCGGATCCTAATATCCAGGCGCGTCTCGCCGACCTCGGGGGCATCGTCATGGCCGGAACACCGGCGGACTTCGGTCAAGTCATCGTCGAAGAAACCGAAAAGTGGGCGAAGGTGGTGAAAGCCGCGGGCGTATCGATCGAATGAGTGGTCGCGGTTTTGCGCCGTGCACGGTTCTCCAAAGGCCAGTAGTACGTCGTGAAGCCGGGGAAGGAGAGGGCAAATGTGCGTCGCTCGTTCTCTTGTCATTCTGCTTGGTTTTGCGTGCCAATGCCTGTTCGCCGTCGACCTGGCTGCGGCCGGCGAAAAATATCCCAGCCGGCCCGTGCACTTCGTGGTCGGGTTCACGGCCGGCGGTCCAAATGACATCGTGGCTCGGATCCTGAGCGAATGGCTCTCGGACCACCTTGGCCAGCAGTTCGTGGTCGAAAACCGGGCCGGTTCAGGCGGCATGATCGCCGCCAATTCGGTGATCAATTCGCCGCCCGACGGCTATACGATCATGTTCGTTGCGCCGAACAATGCGATCGGCGCATCGCTCTATAAAAACCTCCCGTTCGTGTTCCTGCGCGATACCGTGCCCGTGGCCGGCATCATGCGGCTCACCAACATCATGGTGGTGCCTCCGTCGCTGCCAGTCCGTACGGTGGCAGAATTTATCGACTACGCCAAAGCTCGTCCCGGCGAGCTGAGCTTCGCGTCGTCCGGTAACGGCACGTCCGTTCACATGTCGGCGGAGTTGTTCAAGACAATGACCGGCATCAATATCGTGCACGTGCCATATCGCGGCTCGTCCGCCGCCGCGCCCGATCTGATGACCGGTAAGGTCCATGTCATGTTCGACAACCTGCCGGGAGCGATTGAATTCGTGCGCGCCGGCCAATTGCGTGCGCTCGGCGTGACCACGGCGACGCGCTCCGATGCGCTGCCCGACATCCCCACCGTCGGCGAAACCGTGCCGGGCTATGAGGCGAGCGTTTGGTATGGCATCGCGGCGCCGAAAGGTACGCCGCCCGAAGCAATCGAAGTTTTGAATAAGGCGCTCGCTGAGGCGCTGGCCGATCCGAAAATGAAATCGCGCATCGCGGAACTCGGCGGCGTGCCAATGCCGATGTCGCCGGCCGAATTCGGCAAGCTCGTCGCGGACGAGACCGAAAAGTGGGGCAAGGTGGTGAAGTTCGCCGGGATCTCAGTCGAGTGACGGGGATCAGAGCACGCCGAGCTTCTCGCCGGCGCGCAGGAATTTTTGCGGATTGACCGCCTCTCCGTCGATACGGGTCTCGTAATGCAGATGCGGACCCGTGGAACGGCCGGTTGATCCGATCTCGCCGATGACCTGGCCGATCTTGATGCTCTGCCCGACCTTGACGTCGATCTTGGACAGATGCCCGTAGCGCGTCGAGAAGCCGCTGCCGTGATCGATTTCGACCATTCGACCATAGCCGCCGCTCCAGCCCGCCTCGACGACCGTGCCGGCGGCGGTTGCGTGCACCGGGTCTCCGCTGTCTCCGCGGAAATCGATTCCCGTATGCATGGCCGGGCGGCCGAGGAATGGATCGCTCCGCACCCCAAAGCCTGAGGACTCGTCGAGCTCACCCTCCACCGGTTTGCGAACCGGCACCATGGCGAGGGTCCGCGTCAGGTGCTCGACGTGCGCACGTGCCTGATGGATGCGCGCGACTTGTCGCTCGAAGCTGGCGTCGGTGGGCGCGCGCACCGGCACGAACGGTCCGCCGGTTGCGTCCTGTTTTCCGACACGCACGCCGATGTCGCCAAGCGCGCTGCGCATGCGTCTGGCTTTGCCTTCGAAGTTTTCTTCAAGGGTCGCAAGCAAGGCACTCTGCCGCGCTTCCACCCGATCAAGCGACTCGTAGAGGCGCGCCAACGTCGCTTCCGGATCGGGCTTGCGTCCCATCAGCCGAGCGAAAATTGCCGACAGGCCGCGAGGTTCGAGGCTCGCGCCGCGATCGGGATTTCCGGCGCCATTGGCGTTGCGCGATTTGGACCCGCCGCCTGGATCGGTCAGGGTGCCGAGCGTATTGGCTCGCCCCTCGAGGATCGACTGACGGCGCACCAACTGCTCGAGTTTCTGCGCCAGTTGTTCCTGATCAAGCATCTGCCGGCTGGCCGAACGGTCGATGCGGGCCCGCATCTCAGCGATCTGATCTTCGTACGAAAATCGCACTTCGGCTTGATGCTTAACGAGTCGCTTCAGGACATCGTCGTGAAATGCAAAATAGGTCGCCGTCATCGTGGTCCAGCCGGCGAGGACGGTCAGCGTGCCAACGATGACCCAGAACGCTACGCGCCCGACACGCACCGGCCGGCCGCCGTGGAGCAGCGTGCTGCGGCCCTTTGGCACATCGCGCCTGGCGCTCGGACCAGGCGAGGCGGCGCGGCCGCGCGCGTGGTTCACCGCATCGGGCTGGGACCGGGTGTAATGGTGAGCATAATGCTGGGCATGACGGTCTTGAGCATAGCCGTCGGCCACACGAACGGCGTGCGCGTTTGCAACGTGGTGGGACTCCGACCGGTAGGACATCAACGCTTACACGGCGGTCGTGTCCCGCCCCCCATGCCCAAGCCGCTGATTGGACCAAACCGGCGTTAATTATCTCCAAACAGGCGCCTCATTCTTTGAGCTCGCGCGCGGCCGCTAGAACCTCTTCGGCATGCCCATCGACCTTGACCTTCGGCCAAATGCGGGCGATGCGGCCGTTCGGCCCGATTAGAACGGTTGTACGGGTGATCCCCTGAAAAGTCCGGCCGTACATGGATTTTTCACCCCATACCCCGTAGGCTTCGAGCATTGCGTGCGTCTCGTCTGACGCCAAATCGGTCTTGAGGCTGTGCTTCTTTTTGAAGGCGCTTTGGGCCTTCACGGGGTCGGCCGAAACGCCAACCACGGCGGTATTCGCCTTGGTAAAGGCGGGCTTGAGCGCTGAAAACGCGATCGCTTCCTTGGTGCAGCCCGGGGTGTCCGCCTTGGGATAGAAGAAGAGAACGAGGTTCTTGCCTTTGAAGTCAGCGAGCGTCACCGGGTCGCCATCGCCGGTCGGAAGCTTGAAAGCCGGGGCTTTGGTCCCTTCGGCCAGTTTTGCGGCCATGGATGCCTTCCTTTCGTCTATTTCCCAAGCGCATTCTGACTACTTACGTCAGCATCTACGGGGCGGAGCGTCGAGGGTCGCACGGTTTCGCGTCGTTTTCGATCCGGCAAGGCGAATCACTCGAAACTTTAAGATCATCGACCGACTGGCGTAGAGGGGACGCCCAACCGGAATGGCGGACAACAACCTTGGTCCGAAACTCGCCGGCTTGCGCAGCCTGCAGGCGAGCCTCGATCAGCACCGGACCAACCCTGCGGTCATCGCCGCCTGCGAGACGCGCGGCCGGTTGCGATTGGGCATCCGCCGGTTCGTGCATTCCGTTCGCCGTTTCCGCGTGCGATCGCGCGGCTTGCGTCGCGTCGGCATTGCGTGCGCCGTTGCGGTTGCACTTATTCCGATCGCGCTTGCGCTTCTGTGGTGGCGGCTCTCCTACGGTCCGGTCCCGCTCGACATAGCGACGCCCTGGATCACGGCGGCCATCAAGGAAAATTTCGGCACGCGTCACACCGTTGACGTCGGCGGGACCATTCTTGAGCGCGACCAGGCGGGTCGCACAGCGGTCCGCATTGTCAATATTGTGGTGCGCGATCCCGACGGTTCGGTGGTGGCAAGCGCTCCGCGCGCCGAAGTTGGTATCTCTGGATCAAGCCTTCTCACGGGACGTCCGCGCGCCGCCAGTCTCAAGCTGGTCGATACCGCGCTGGCCGTACGGATCGGAGCTGATGGCCAGTTTACGCTGATGCCACGCGGCGGAGTAGTGACGCCGAGCTCCACGCCTCCGGCCGCAACCACAACCACCGGCGTGGCCGTTGCGCCGGCTCCCGGCGCGCCATCCAAATCCTTTCTGAGTGAAGGACCAAGAAATTTTAGCGCGCTGCTCGCTTGGATCGACAGTATGCGCGCGCTGGGACTCGACGGCTACGACCTCAACGAGATCGGTTTAAAGGATGGCCGCATCGTTGTTGAGGACGAGCGCAACGGCCAGCAGTCGGTGTTCGATAACATCAACGTCAGCGTGACGCGCTCGAAGGCCGGCGAGGTCGTGTTCAGCATCGGCTCCGATCGCCCCAACCACCAATGGCAGCTGCTCGCGTCCGTCAAGGCGAATGCCGATGGCGCGCGCGTGCTGGACATCGATGCGCACAAAATCGCGCTGCGCGACTTGTTGCTGGCATTGCGCGTGGGCGACGGACAGCTCGAGGCGGAGATGCCCTTTTCGGGCGCGATGCATGTCGAGATTGCACCGGATGGTGTGCCGCGGAGCGCGAGCGGGCATCTCGTTTTCGATCAGGGTGTGATTCTGACCGAACCCGGCAACAAATACAGCCGCATGACGGTCGATCATGCCGAGATGAAGCTCGAATGGGACGGCGCACGTGGAACACTGGTCATTCCGCTGCGGGTCGTGTCCGGCGACAATCGCTTCGATCTCGTCGCCAATGCGCAGGCGCCGAGCGCCGCCGGCGGAGCCTGGACGTTCGGCCTGTCCCGCGGCAGCATCGTTTTTGCGCCGATTAGTCCCGGCCGCGATCCACTGCTGCTCGACCGGATTGTCGTGCGCGGACGGATTGATCCGACCCGGCGACGCATCGACCTCGACCAGGGTGAGATCGCGGGCGGCGGGCTCGGGCTCACCGCGACAGGCAGTCTCGATTTTTCCACTCCGGATCCGCGTCTGGCGATGAACCTGACGGCAACTCCGCGGGTTTCGATCGCCAACTTCAAACAGCTCTGGCCGGTCCCGGCCAATCCGGGCGTGCGCGCCTGGGCGCTGGAGCATTTCGAGGCTGGAACCGTCGACCACATCGAAGTCATGACCAACGCCCCGCTGAGCTCATTGCAGCCCGGCGGACCGCCGGTCGCCGACGACGGCATGGTGATCACGGTGGTGGCGAGCGGGGTTTCCGTGCGCCCGGTCGACGAGTTGCCCCCGATCACCGACGGGGAAGTTGTTACCCGGATCGTTGGGCGTTCCACCACGATGACGCTCGCGCGCGGTACCGTCGACGTGTCGCCCGGCCGCCGGTTGATCGTGAGCAACGGCGTACTCGAAATTCCCGACGGCTACGCAAAGAAACCGCCGGCGCGCGCGCGCATGCGCGTCGAAGGTCCGGCGCCTGCGGCCGCCGAGCTACTCATGAACGAGCGTCTGCGCGAAGCCGCCGGCACGCCGCTCGATCCCGCAGCGACCCACGGCAACATGACGGCGCAAGTCGCGCTCGCGTTCATTATCGACCCGGACGACCCGAAGGGCCCGGTCAACTACAGCATCAATGCCGACGTGGCCAACTTTGCGATCGACCGTTTCGTTATGTCGCAGCGCATCGAGGCGCAAACCTTGCGCGTCGCAGCCAACAACCAGGGCTATCAGGTCAAGGGCGACGTGCGGATTGGCGGCATGCTGGCCGCGATCGATTATCGCAAGCTGACCAGCGAGCCCGACGCTCAGTTCCGCCTGCAGGCCAGTTTCGATGACGCCGCGCGCACCAAGTTCGGCTTCGATCTCGGCAACAGCATCTCCGGTCCTGTCCCGATCAAACTCGCCGGTCGAATGGGAATGACACCGGATCAGGAAAGCCGCTTCACGGTAGAAGCCGACCTGACGCAAGCCAAGATCGACAACTTGATTCCGGGTTGGCTCAAAGCCCCGGGTCGCCCGAGCCGCGCCTCCTTCACGGAGATCGCGCGCGGCAAGTCGTTCCGTTGCGAGGACCTGGTGATCGAGGGGTCCGGAACCTTGGTGAAGGGCACCATCGAGTTCGACGACAAGGGCGAAGTCGTATCAGCCAACCTGCCGACATTTGCGCTCTCCGACGGCGACAAGGTCAACGTCAAGGCCGACCGCGGCAATGACGGCCAACTCAAGGTCACGGTGCGCGGAGAAGTCTACGACGGCCGCGGCTTCGTCAAATCGCAGCTCAGCTCATCGTCGCGCGAGCAAAAATCACACAGCCAGGGTCCCGACTTCGACCTCGATGCCAAGCTCGGCGCGGTCGCCGGCTTCAACGGCGAGGCGATCCGCGCGGTGGATGCGCGCGTGTCACGACGTGGCGGTCAGATCCGCGCCTTCAACCTGAATGGCAAGCTCGGCGTCGATACGCCGCTGAAAGGTGACCTGCGCGGTCGCGGCGACAACCGCCAGGTGGTCTATCTCGAAACCAACGATGCCGGTTCCTTGTTCCGCTTCACCGATACCTACGCGAAGATGTTCGGCGGGCAGATGTGGCTGGCGATGGATGCGCCGACCGGCGATCAAAGTCCGCAGGACGGGACGCTCAACATCCGCGAGTTCATCGTGCGTGGGGAGGCGGGGCTCGACAAGGTGGTGAGTGGAGCGCCAGGCGGCGCTCCCAATGGGGTCCAATTCACGCGCCTGCGGGTCGAGTTCACGCGCAGTCCTGGAAGGCTGGTGCTACGCGACGGCGTGGTGCAAGGGCCGATCGTCGGCGCAACAATCGATGGTACCATCGATTATGCTGGTAACGACGTGAGGCTGCGCGGCACTTTCATTCCGCTTTATGGCCTCAACAACGCGTTCGGCCAAATTCCGCTGTTTGGCCTGTTCCTGGGCGGCCCGAAGGAAGGCCTGCTGGGCATCACCTATCAGGTCGTCGGCGCGCCGGGCCGCTCGGTGCTGCAGGTGAATCCAGTGTCGGCTATCGCACCGGGTATTTTCCGCAAGCCATTCGAGTTCCAGGACTGGAGCCCTGACCGGGTGCCATTGCCAGACCGATAGCTTGGATCAGACCGCCCTCAACAGCACGTGACGTTTGCGGCCGAGCGACAGCTTGATCACGCCTTCAGGGGTCAGGTCGCGTGTCGTCAAGATCATTTTTTCGTCCGTGGCGACCGCGTCGTTGACCCGCAGTCCGCCGGCCTTGATTTGACGGCGAGCCTCGCTGTTCGAACTCACCAGCGCCGCTTTTGCAAACGCAGCGAGCACGCCGATCCCCTGCTCGAGCTCCGAGCGCGCGATGTCGGTCGACGGGAGCGTCTCAGCGATCTCGCCTTCTTCGAAGGTTTTGCGGGCCGTCTCGGCCGCCTGTTCGGCAGCCGGGCGGCCGTGCACCAGCGCTGTCGCTTCGGTCGCGAGCACTTTCTTGGCCTCGTTGATATCCTGCCCACGCAGCGCCGACAGCCGTGCGATCTCAGTGAGCGGCAGCACCGTGAACAGCTTCAGGAAGCGCTCGACGTCACCGTCCTCGGTATTGCGCCAGTACTGCCAGTAGTCGTACGGGCTCACCATGTCGGGATTGAGCCAGACCGCGCCGGCCGCGGTCTTCCCCATCTTGGCGCCGGAAGACGTGGTGATCAGCGGCGAGGTCAGCGCGAACAGCTGCGCGTTGTGCATGCGGCGGCCGAGCTCGATGCCGTTGACGATGTTGCCCCACTGGTCCGAGCCGCCCATCTGCAATACGCAGCCGGTGCGCTTGTTGAGCTCGACGAAGTCGTAGGCCTGCAGGATCATGTAGTTGAATTCAAGGAACGATAGTTCATGCTGGCGCTCGAGCCGCAGCTTGACCGAGTCAAACGCCAGCATGCGATTGACCGAGAAATGCCGGCCGACATCGCGCAGGAAATCGATGTAGTTGAGGCCGTTGAGCCAATCGGCGTTGTTGGCCATGATGGCGTCGCTCGGGCCATCGCCGAACTTCAGGAACTTCGCGAAGATCGCGCGAATACCGGCGAGGTTTTGATTGATCGCCTCGTCGGTCAGGATGCGACGACTTTCGTCCTTCCCGGATGGATCTCCGACCCGGGTCGTGCCGCCGCCCATCAGCGCAATCGGTCGATGGCCGGTCTGCTGCATCCAATAGAGCATCATGATCGGCAGCAACGACCCGACGTGCAACGATGGCGCGGTGCAATCAAACCCGATATAGGCGGTAATACGCGAGGAATGCGCTAGCGCGTCGAGCACATCGGGCTCCGAGACCTGATGCATGAACCCGCGCTCTGCTAGTGTGCGCAAGAAATCCGATTTGTAGGTGCTCATGGGGCGCTGGTGTAACAGGTCCGGTATCATATTCAACCGAGGGACTGCATGACGGCGGTGCAAGCCATTGGCCTGATGAGCGGTACATCGTTCGACGGGGTCGACGTTGCGGTGATCGAGACCGACGGCGAACGTGTCTCCGCGTTCGGGCCGACCGGTTATCGCGCCTACGCGGAAGCCGAGCGATCGCTGTTGCGCCAGGCGCTGACCGACGCGGTGAACGTGAGCGATCGCAACCAGCGGCCCGGCGTTCTGGCCCAAGCCGAGGCGTTGGTCACACGCGCGCACGGCGACGCACTCGAGGACTACCTCGCGGACAACAGCCTGTCGCTGACGACGATCGAGGTCATCGGCTTCCACGGTCAGACCGTTCTGCACCGGCCGGAGCGCCGTCTGACGGTCCAGATCGGCGACGGCCGCGCGCTCGCGCGCCGTTTCGGCGTCCCGGTCGCCTTCGACTTCCGCGCCGCTGACGTCGCCGCGGGCGGACAGGGCGCGCCCCTGGTACCCGTATTTCACGGCGCGCTGGCGCAAAGTCTCGACCGGCCACGGCCGATCGCAGTGCTCAACCTCGGGGGCGTTGCTAACGTGACCTACTGTGACGACGGCAACCTCATCGCGTGTGACACGGGCCCCGGCAATGCGCTGCTTGACGATTTCATGCAGGCGCGCACCGGCCGCGCCTTCGACACCGGCGGCGCTAAGACGGCGCGCGGACGCGTGGACGAAGCGTTCGTCGAGCGCGTCCTGCGCCATGCGTTCTTCGAGAGGTCGCCGCCGAAATCGCTCGATCGCAACGCGTTCGCGTCCGCAGCACGCGGGCTCTCCAACTCCTCGGTCGAGGACGGGGCAGCGACGCTAGCGGCGCTGACCGCCGGCTGCGTCGCCCGCGTGGTGCCGCTGCTGCCTCGTGCGCCGCGCACGTGGATTGTCGGCGGCGGGGGCGCGCGCAACCTGGCAATGCTGGCGATGCTCAAAGAACGGCTCGCGCCTGCCTCGGTCGAACCG
Source organism: uncultured Alphaproteobacteria bacterium (assembly GCA_963816775.1). Taxonomy (GTDB): domain Bacteria; phylum Pseudomonadota; class Alphaproteobacteria; order Rhizobiales; family Xanthobacteraceae; genus JAFAXD01. Next base: position 40,450 of record CAWFLX010000062.1, on the reverse strand, counting down.
GCCGACGCGCTCGGCTGGTCGGGCGATGCGCTCGAGGCGCAGGCATTTGCCTACCTGGCGGTGAGGACCCTGCGGGGATTGCCGATCACGTTTCCGTCGACCACCGGGGCGCCGAGACCAATGTCCGGCGGAGTGGTCACAAGGGCCGTTGAATAACGCGCGGGATGCAGGCGTCCTAGGGTAATAACTTACCCGGCTCCGCTGCGGCGGCCGCGTGGCTCGGGCCGCGTTTCACCCGCAGCGATCCGCTTGTCGAGGTAGGTCCCGACCTCGTTCATCAGCACGTCGATCTTGCCGTCGAAGAAATGGTTGGCGCCGGTGACGACTTTCTGGTCGATCACAATGCCTTTCTGGGTCTTGAGCTTCTCGACAAGACCGGTGACGTCCTTGTGCGGCACGACCGCATCCTTGTCACCGTGGATGATCAGCCCGGAGGAGGGGCAGGGCGCCAGGAACGAGAAATCGTAGAGGTTTGCCGGCGGGGCGATCGAGATGAAGCCCTCGATCTCGGGCCGCCGCATCAAGAGCTGCATGCCGATCCAGGCGCCGAACGAGAACCCTGCGATCCAGCAGCTGCGCGTTTCCGGGTTGATGGCCTGTGCCCAGTCGAGCGCCGAGGCCGCGTCGGAGAGCTCGCCCATGCCATGGTCGAAGGTGCCCTGACTGCGGCCGACGCCGCGGAAGTTGAACCGCAGCACGGCGAAATTGCGATGCGCGAACGCGTAGTACAGCTGATAGACGATCTGATGGTTCATCGTGCCGCCGAACTGCGGATGCGGATGCAGCACGATCGCGATCGGCGCATTTTTCGTCTTCGCCGGATGGAAACGGCCTTCAATTCGTCCGGCCGAACCGGTGAAGATAATTTCGGGCATTCGTAACCTCGATGAAGTCTGAGCCAGCCTGAGAGTGCTCCGCTGCGATTAACGCATGCGAAGCCCCGAGCGCACCTGATCTTGGACTATTCTGAGCTTTGGTGGTCCGATGGCTGCGGATGTGCGCACGGGGACACCCGGCGCGGACTGCTTTCTATCACGATCGGCAGGGCCGAAAGCAAGATTCATGATACGGTTGAAGCCGGCGTTTTAGACGCAATCTTGCGGATTCTAGGCCAACGAGCGCCGGGAAACCGCGCAAAACGAGGCTGTGAGCTGCGGTACGATGGGAATTCGGGCGTATCTCGACTGGAATGCGACGGCGCCGCTGCGGCCGCAGGCACGCCGCGCAATGGAGGCCGCGCTCGATCTCGTCGGCAACCCCTCGTCTGTCCATGCCGATGGCCGCGCTGCGCGCGCACGCATCGAATCGGCGCGCGAAGAGGTGGCGTCGCTCGTCGGCGCGCAAGCGCGCAACGTGATCTTTACGTCGGGGGGAACCGAAGCCAACACGCTCGCGCTGACCCCGTCGCTTGCGACCGGCGAGCGGCACTCGCGCGATCGCGTGCTGATTTCCTCGATCGAGCATCCGTCGGTCCGCGCCGGCGGCCGCTATCCTCCGCAGCTGCGTGAAGACGTGCCAGTCACTCCTGAGGGGGTCGTCGATCTCACGTGGCTCGCCGAGCGGCTCGACGAACTCAAGGGAAACGCACCCACGGTCTCGGTCATGCTGGCCAACAACGAGACCGGGGTCATCCAGCCGGTGGCTGCGGTAGCTGAGCGAACCCACGCCGCGGGCGGCCTGCTGCACGTCGACGCGGTCCAGGCAGCCGGAAAGATTCTGTGCGATATCAACTCGCTAGGAGCAGATCTTCTCACGCTATCTGCACACAAGCTCGGCGGCCCCAAGGGGGTCGGGGCCCTGGTGCTGGCTAGCGAAGACCTGCATATCGCCGACCCACTCATCAAGGGCGGTGGGCAGGAACGCGGCAGCCGTGCCGGTACGGAAAACGTCATTGGGATCGTGGGCTTTGGGGCGGCCGCGCGGGCAGCGCTGGCCGGGCTTGCAGAGGAGGCCGCCTACATGCAGCGCGCGCGCGACCGCGTTGAGGCGGGATTGCGTGCGGCTTCGCCGGCGGCGATCATTTTCGGCACTGAAGCTCCCAGACTGCCGAACACGACCCTTGTCGCCGTGCCCGGAATCAAGGCTGAAACTGCCCTGATTGCGCTCGACCTTGACGGGGTTTCGGTCTCCTCCGGCTCCGCTTGCTCGTCCGGGAAGGTCGCGCCGTCGCACGTTTTGGCTGCCATGGGCGTGGCGCCGGAACTCGCCCTCGGCGCGGTCCGCGTCAGCCTCGGTCCGACCACGACCGAAGAGGAGATTGAAATCTTTCTAAACGCTTGGATGAAGAGTGTTATGGGACTATCTAAGGGGAAGCGGGGCCTTGCGGCGTAGCGCCGCTGAAGGCTGCTTGCTTGGCCCCTGATACAATTTAGAGCGCATCCGAATTTGGCTGGAGTGCTCTCAAGCGTTTGAAGCGAGGCGCGTTTCTCGTGGGACGCGCTTCAGGAGGTGGTTACCGGACACCGCCATAGATCCAACCCGCGGTCCTTGAAACCGCAGTGGAGGGAATGAAATGCCGGCCGTGCAAGAGACCGTCGACCGCGTCCGCGGTATTGACGTTGATCAATACAAATACGGGTTCGAGACCGACATCGAGTCCGAACGGGCGCCCAAGGGGCTGTCCGAAGACACCGTGCGTTTCATCTCGGCCAAGAAGGACGAACCCGCCTGGATGCTGGAATGGCGGCTTGGTGCCTATCGGCGCTGGCTGACCATGCGGGAGCCGCGCTGGGCACGGGTCGAGTATCCGGCGATCGACTATCAGGACATCTACTACTACTCCGCGCCGAAGGCGTTCAAAGCGCCGAAGTCGCTCGACGACATCGATCCGGAAATCCTCAAGACCTACGAGAAACTCGGCATTCCGTTGCGCGAGCAGGAAATCCTGGCGGGGGTCGAACGCCCGGACGGGGAGCGTTCGCGCGTCGCGGTCGACGCGGTGTTCGACTCGGTCTCGGTCGCGACCACTTTCAAGGCAGAGCTCATGAAGGCGGGCGTGGTCTTCATGCCGATTTCGGAAGCGATCCGTGAGTATCCCGAGCTGGTGAAGACCTATCTGGGGACGGTCGTGCCGGTGACCGATAATTTCTTTGCGACGCTCAATTCGGCGGTGTTCTCCGACGGCTCGTTCGTCTATGTGCCGCCGGGTGTGCGGTGCCCGATGGAACTCTCGACCTATTTCCGCATCAACGAGAAGAACACCGGCCAGTTCGAGCGAACGCTCATCATCGCCGACAAGGGCTCCTATGTGAGCTATCTCGAAGGCTGCACGGCGCCCATGCGTGACGAGAACCAGTTGCACGCGGCCGTGGTCGAACTGATCGCGCTTGACGACGCCGAGATCAAATATTCGACGGTGCAGAATTGGTATCCCGGCGACAGCGAGGGTCGCGGCGGCATCTTCAATTTCGTCACCAAACGCGGGGACTGCCGCGGCGCGCGCGCCAAGATTTCCTGGACCCAGGTCGAGACCGGCTCGGCCATCACCTGGAAGTATCCGAGCTGCATCCTGCGCGGCGACAATTCGCGCGGCGAGTTCTACTCAATCGCGATCTCCAACGGTCGCCAGCAGGTCGATTCCGGGACCAAGATGATCCATCTGGGCAAGAACACGACCAGCCGGATCATCTCCAAGGGTATCGCGGCCGGCCGCTCGAACAACACCTACCGCGGACTTGTCTCCTCGCACCGGCGCGCCACCGGGGCGCGTAACTTCACGAACTGCGACAGCCTGCTGATCGGCCATCACTGCGGCGCGCACACCGTGCCCTATATCGAAGCCAAGAATGCCTCCACGGTGTTCGAGCACGAGGCCACCACCTCGAAGATCTCCGAAGAGATGCTGTTCTACTGCATGCAGCGCGGCCTGTCGGCCGAGGAAGCGACCGCTCTGGTGGTCAACGGTTTTGTCAAGGACGTGCTGCAGCAGCTGCCGATGGAGTTCGCGGTCGAGGCGCAAAAGCTGATCTCGATCTCCCTCGAAGGCAGCGTTGGTTGAGGTGAAGACATTGGCAATGCTTGAAATCAAGAACCTGCAGGTGAGGGTGGACGACCGTGCGATCCTCAATGGCCTGGACCTCACCGTGAATGCGGGCGAAGTGCACGCCATCATGGGCCCGAACGGCTCCGGTAAGTCGACGCTCGCGCATGTGCTTGCGGGCAAAGGCGGGTACGAAGTCACCGGCGGCGACGTTTTGTTCGAAGGCGAGGACCTGCTCGCGCTGCGCCCCGACGAACGTGCGGCGCGCGGAATTTTCCTCGCGTTCCAGTATCCGCTGGAGATCCCGGGCGTCGCTACCATGACCTTCCTACGCACCGCCATCAATGCGCAGCGCAAACAGCGCGGCGAGCCGGAGCTCTTGACGCCCGAATTCATGAAGCGCGTGCGCGACGCTGCTGCCAGGCTCGATATCAATCAGGACATGCTGCGGCGTGGGGTCAATGTCGGGTTCTCCGGCGGCGAGAAGAAGCGCAACGAGATTTTGCAGATGGCGTTGCTGGAGCCGCGGCTGTGCGTGCTCGACGAAACCAACTCCGGCCTCGACATCGATGCCCTCAAGATCGTGGCCGACGGCGTCAACCGGCTGCGTGCCCCAGGGCGCGCAATGGTCGTTATCACCCATTATCAGCGGCTACTCGATTACATCGTGCCCGACGTAGTGCACGTGCTCTCGCGCGGCCGCATCGTAAAGACCGGTGGCAAGGAGCTCGCGCTCGAGCTCGAGGCCAAGGGCTATGCGGGCTACCAGGACGAGGCGGCGTGATCGAATGAACGCCGAGGTCACTCTGATCAAGACGGCGGCCGAAACGGCCCTGGCGGACGTGTTCGCGCGACGCCGGACATCATTGCCAGGCGGGCGCCAGGTTGCGGCGCGGCGGGAGGCGGCGTTCCGGCGCTTCGAGCGCTTAGGCTTGCCGCATCGGCGCATCGAGGACTGGAAGTACACCGACCTGCGCGCGCTCATGCGCGACGGCAAGCCGCTGGCCGAGGCGCCTGACGCTACTGCCAAGGCGGCAGCCAAATCCGCCGGGTCGATCCTGGCGGGCCTGCGCGCCCATCGCATCGTGATTGTTGACGGAAGCTTTGTGCCGGAACTGTCTGATACGGCGATCGACGGTGTGACGGTGACGTCGTTCGCGCGCGAGATGGCCGAGCACGACGATGCACTCGTCGACGGCGCCAACGACGACGTGGCGCTCGCTCTCAACACCGCTTTCGCCTCGGATGGCGCAGTGGTTCGGGTGAAAGCGGGCGCAACTGTGCCGCGTCCGATCCAGCTGGTGTTCGTCCACAGCGCCGGCAAGGCGACAGCCGTGTTCGCGCGTTCGCGGGTGATCGTTGCGCCCGGCGCGCAACTGACGCTGGTGGAAAGCCACGAAGGCCCGGACAACCTCGACTACCAGATCAACACCGCGCTCGATCTCGAGATTGGGCGCGGGGCCAAGGTCGACCACGTCAAGGTCACCTGCGAGGGGAGCACGGCCCTTCATGTCAGTACCCTGAGTGCAGGCGTCGGCGAGCGCGCCGAACTGCGCGACTTCACCTTTACGCTCGGCGGCGCGGTCGTGCGCAACCAACTGTTTGTCTTGTGTCAAGGCAAGGACGCGCAGCTCCATCTCTCAGGCGTCAACTTGCTGCGTCATCGCCAGCATTCGGACACCACGCTCGTGCTCGATCACGCACTCGGCGGGTCGGTGAGCCGCGAGCTCTTCAAGTCCGTCCTCGACGATGAAAGCCACGGCGTTTTCCAGGGCAAGATCGTGGTGCGCCCGGACGCGCAGAAGACCGACGCGCGCATGATGACCAGGGCCCTGCTCCTCTCCGAGCGCGCCGAAGCGGACAACAAGCCTGAGCTCGAGATTTTCGCGGATGACGTGCAATGCGGCCATGGCGCGACCGCAGGCGCGCTCGATGAGAACTTGAAATTCTATCTGATGGCGCGCGGGATACCGGAACCGGAGGCGGAAGCACTGCTGATCCAGTCGTTCGTGGGTGAAGCGATCGAGACCATCGCGCATGAGGGCGTGCGTGCCGATCTCATGTTTGCCGCCATACGTTGGCTGGGAGCGCGGGGAACATGAGCAAGCACCCCGCAGTCAGCAACGGCGCCTACGATGTGGCACGCATCCGCGAGGATTTTCCGATTCTCGCCATGCAGATCTATGGCAAGCCGCTCGTCTATCTCGACAACGCCGCCTCCGCGCAAAAGCCGCAAGTCGTGCTCGACCGGCTTAACCAGGCTTACACCAGCGAATACGCCAACGTGCACCGCGGCCTGCACTACCTCGCCAACGCGGCGACCGAGGCCTACGAAGGCGCGCGCGAGACGGTGCGCGCGTTCATCAACGCGCGCCAGGCCGAAGAAATCATTTTCACCCGCAACGCCACCGAGGCCATCAACCTCGTTGCTTACACGTTCGGCCGCGACCGCATTAAACAAGCTGGCGACGAAATCGTGCTCTCGATCATGGAGCACCATTCCAACATCGTGCCGTGGAATTTCCTGCGCGAGCGCCACGGCGCGGTGATCAAATGGGCGCCGGTCGACGACGAGGGCAATTTTCTGCTCGACGAGTTTGAAAAACTGCTTGGTCCGCGCACCAAGATGGTGGCGATCACCCACATGTCGAACATGCTGGGCACGGTCGTTCCGATCAAGGAGGTGGTGCGGCTCGCGCACGCGCGCGGCATTCCGGTGCTGGTCGACGGCGCCCAGGGCGCGGTTCACCTCGATGTCGACGTGGCCGATCTCGATTGCGATTTCTACGCCCTCACGGGCCATAAGCTCTATGGCCCGACCGGGATCGGCGCGCTCTACGGCAAGCATGAGCACCTCACCGCCATGCGGCCGTTTCTGGGTGGCGGCGAGATGATCCGCGAGGTCTTCGAGGATCGCGTCACCTACGGCGATCCGCCGCACAAGTTCGAGGCCGGCACGCCACCGATCGTGCAGGCGATCGGGCTCGGCGCGGCGCTCGACTACGTTAATTCGATCGGCAAGGCGCGCGTCCGCGCCCATGAGGGCGGGCTCATTCACTACGCCCAGGAGCGGCTGCGCGAGATCAACTCGCTGCGCATCCTCGGAACCGCCAAGGACAAGGGGCCGATCCTGTCGTTTGAGATGAAGGGCGCGCATCCGCACGACGTTGCGACCGTGATCGATCGCGCCGGCGTCGCGGTCCGCGCCGGCACCCATTGCGTGATGCCGCTGCTCGCCCGTTACGGCCTGACCGCAAGCTGCCGCGCCTCGTTTGCCCTCTACAACACGCGCGAGGAGGTCGACGGCCTTGCGCAAGCCTTGATCAAAGCGCAGAGCATTTTCGCATGACCCAGGAAACCACCGAACATCCGCCCGCGAGCACGCCGGCCGAGCCGGCTGCGAGCACGCCCTCCGCACAGGCGGGGGCGCCGTCCGACGACATTGCGCGCATGACCGACGAGATCGTGCAGGCGCTCAAGACCGTCTATGACCCAGAAATCCCGGCGGACATCTACGAGCTCGGTCTCGTTTACAAGATCGACATCGCGGACGATCGGGGCGTGAAGGTCGACATGACCCTGACAACGCCGAATTGCCCCTCCGCACAGGAGTTGCCGCTGATGGTCGAGAACGCGGTCGCGAGCGTCCCGGGTGTGCGCGAGGTCAAGGTTGAGGTCGTGTGGGATCCGCCCTGGGATCCGAGCCGGATGTCGGACGAGGCACGGGTCGTGCTGAATATGTGGTGAGTTTGTGAGGAGCATTCGAAGGGTCGCAGTTTGGAGCAATGCTGAATTCGCCGTGGAAGCGCGGCCTTCATTTTGCGGGAATCGTCGCTATCTTAGCGGCATATCTACCGGGCCTTGAACCCGGAAAGAGGGAACCATGGCGAGCTTGCGCCCACGACCACAGGTGATGCGTCTGACCGACGCTGCCGCGGCCCACATCAAGGATATCCTTGGGCGGGCCGAGGGCCCGATCGCCGGCGTGCGCGTTGGGGTGAAGAACGGCGGCTGCGCCGGCATGTCCTACACGATGGAATATGCCGAGAGCGCCAATGCGAGGGACGAGGTGATCGACGATAAAGGCGTGCGCCTGTTCATCGATCCCAAGGCGGTGCTGTTCCTGCTCGGCACCGAGATGGACTTCAAGGTCGACAAGCTCTCGTCCGGTTTCGTGTTCAACAACCCGAACCAGACGTCGGCCTGCGGCTGCGGCGAGTTGGTCGCGCTGACGCCGGCCACCGAGCATTCCGCTCCGCTTGACTCCTGACCATATCAGCGAGCTGTTCGCACAATTTCGGCCAGTGAGCGTGCGCCGCCTGTTTGGCGGCGCCGGGCTTTATGTCGACGGCGTGATGTTTGCGATTCTGTCGAAAGACGTGATCTACCTGAAGGCAGACGATGGGACACGCGCCGCATTCGAGCGCGAGGGCTGCGCGCCGTTCAGCTATCAGGCCAAAGGCGGCAAGCGCGCCATCATGTCGTACTGGCGCATGCCGGAGCGGCTCTACGATGATCCTGACGAGCTTGCTGTCTGGGCCGAACAGGCACTAGCGGTTGCGCAGCGCTTAACCGCGGCGAGGACAAAACCGAAGGGACGGAAAGAGGCGAGGCGGGTGAGGCGCGCTGCGGGATGAGTCCGTAGCCGTCGCAATGAAACTCAGGCCTTCACCGGCCGCAGCAAGAATGCCGGAAGATGGAATCCCTCGCTGTCGCGTGGACGGCTCGCTTCGGCGTGTGGCGCCTTCGCTTTGGCGGGAGCGGATGGGGCCGCGGCAGGGCGTTTCGCCGGCGGCGCGGCTGCTGCCGGGCGCTTGGCCGGAGCGACCGAGGCGCGGCGTTCGTGGCCGCGTGAAGGACGGTGCCGGGGTCGCTCGGCCGCGGGCGCCTCGTCATCGGCAAGGTCTGGGGCAGGGGCGCCGGCCCAGGGAATCGACTGGCCGATCAGCTTTTCGATCGCAGCCAGCGATTTGGCATCGGCGGGAGCAACCAGCGTGATCGCCGTGCCGCTGCGGCCGGCGCGACCGGTGCGGCCGATTCGGTGCACGTAATCGTCCGGGTGGTGCGGGACGTCGAAATTGTAGATGTGGCTCACGTCCGGAATGTCGAGCCCGCGTGCCGCGACGTCGGACGCAACCAGCAACGTCACCTCACCGCGGCGGAACTTTTCCAGCGCAGCGGTGCGCGAGGACTGATCCATGTCGCCGTGCAGGGCGAGCGTCGAAAAGCCGTGGCGCACGAGCGAACGGTAGAGCGCTGCGACTTCGGTCTTGCGGTTGCAGAAAATGATGCCGTTTTTCAATCCGTCGGCGGAACGGATCAGGCTGCGCAGAACCGCGCGCTTCTCGTGCGGCTCGCGGCCGGTCTTCACCAGATGCTGCGCCGTGGTCGCCAGCGTGGTGGCTGGCCTTGAGACCTCGACCTTGACCGGATTGTGCAGGAACTGCTCGGTGATGCGCCGGATCTCCGGCGGCATGGTGGCGGTGAAGAACAAGGTCTGGCGGGTAAACGGAACCAGCTTGCAGATGCGCTCGATGTCCGGGATGAATCCCATGTCGAGCATACGGTCGGCTTCGTCGATCACCAGCAACTCGACACCGGTGAGAAGGAGCCGGCCGCGTTCCGAATGATCGAGCAGCCGGCCCGGGGTCGCGATCAGAACGTCGACGCCGCGGACGAGCTTCACATCCTGGTTGTCGAACGACACGCCGCCGATCAGCAGGGCGACGTTGAGTTTGTGATTGACCCCGTACTTGATGAAGCTTTCCTCGACCTGCGCGGCGAGCTCGCGCGTCGGCTCAAGAATCAGCGTGCGCGGCATACGGGCGCGGGCGCGGCCCTGCTCGAGCTTGGTCAGCATCGGCAACACGAACGCAGCGGTCTTGCCGGTTCCGGTCTGGGCGATGCCCAGCACGTCACGAGCCGCGAGCACGTGGGGAATGGCCTGGTCTTGGATCGGGGTCGGGGTGGAGTAGCCGGCAGCGGCGACGGCGGACAAAACTTTTTCGGACAAGCCGAGATGCGAAAACGACATGAACCCTCTAAGTCTGGACAAGCCCGGGTGTGTTGCGGCGCGACGGCGACTCAAAAATCAGCGGTCGGGCGGAAGGGGCAGTCCTGAATTGTTGCGCGAAACATAGTGGCGAATGGCGGGAAGTCAATCCTTCGCATTGCAACAAGTGGCCATTTACCGCGCTTTTCGCGCAATTTATAGACATGTTGAAGCGGCGCGAATGACGCGCGTGCGTATTGGTGCCGAGGTGGGGCCGAATGACGGCGTTTCTGTGGATCTGGCTCGCCACCCAGGCGGTCGGCGTCGGACTGGTGTGGCTGTTCACGGTGGGGCTTGGACGTCCGGCGCGGCGCGCCGAGACTCCGCGCGTCGCGGTCGTGGTGGCGGTGAAGGGCCATGACGAGGAATTCGACGAATTCCTAGTGCGGCTGTTCGAGCAGGACTACCCGGCGTTCCGCGTCATCTTCGCGGTCGAATCGGCGGCTGATGCCGCCGTCCCGGCGATCGAAAAGTGCCGATTGATTGCGCCTGATCGTGTTTCGCTCGTGGTCGCCGGGCTGCGCCGGGACGAAGGTCAGAAAGTCACCAATCTGCGCGCCGCGGTCGCGACGCTCACGCCCGATGATGAGATTCTCGTGCTGGCCGACGCGGATATCTGGCCGGAGCCGGATTGGCTCGCACGCGTGGTCGCGCCCCTGGTCGCCGACGAGGCTGACGTTGTCTCGGGCTTTGCGTGGCTGGTGGTGAAGGATGATCGACTCTCGAGCTTTGTACTGACCGCGATGGCAGCTTCGATTGCGACGATCCCGCGCCTGCCACTGCTCAATCCAGCATGGGGCGGCTGCATCGCCATGGCGCAGGAGACGTTCCGCGATCTCAACATCGCCGAGGAATGGACCGGTACGCTCAGCGATGATCTGCAGCTCACCAACGTGGTCCAGCAGGCCAGCGGCCGGATCCGCGCACCGCGCGAAATCCTGCTGCGCACGGCCGTCAAGACCGGCGGGTTTGCCGCCGTCACGGCCGAAGCACGCCGCTGGTTCATGCTGGCGCGGGTCTACATGCCGTTTGCGTATTGGACAACCCTCGCAGCAATGTCGTTCTCGGCGCTGGGCTGGATCGTCAGCGTTCTGGGTACGCTGACCCTGCAGCTAGATGCTGCGGCGATCCTGGTCATGGCACTCGCGCTCGGCGTGGTGCGGACGTTTGGTCGAGCCCGCCTGGTCAAGCTCCTATGGGGGAAATCCGGCAGCGCGGAAAATGCGCGCTACCTGCGCATCGATTTCCTGGTCTCGCCACTCGCAACGGTGATGAACGCGATCTATGGCTGGTCGGCGCTTACCCTGACACGCACGACCTGGGCCGGCATCACCTATGAAATCCTGGGCCCCCAGGAGGTTTTGGTCGTGCGGCGGGATTGGACCAAGGAAGGGTAGGGTGGGTTAGCCCGCGAAGCGGGCGTAACCCACCGGCGGCGATTGCAATAGGCGGGTCAGTTGGTGGGTTACGCCTCGCCTACGCTCGCTGCCCGAGCTACGGCGGGCTAACCCACCCTACGATTCCTTCAATGCTCGCCGCAGTAGACCGTTGCACATCAGGATCACGACGGCGGCGGCGGCCGCGATGGCGGCGAGCATCAGAAAGAAGTCGCGCTTGTCCATGCCGGTCCAGAAACTGCCCAGCCATCCGGCGATGAAGTTGCCGAGGAAGCTCGTCGCGAGCCATACGCCCATGGTCATCGACAGGTAGCGGACTGGCGCGACCTTGGTGACGAGGGAGAGCCCGGTCGGCGAAAGATAGAGTTCGCCCACGGTGATGATCACGAAATAGCCGGCCAGCCACAGCCAGCTCACGGCACCGTTCGCTTGCGCGCCAGCCACGGCAGCGGCCGCGACCAGCACCAGGTTCGCCAGCGCAACCCCGAAACAGCCGATCGCCATCTTGGTGACGGTCGTCGGCTCGCGGCCGCGGCGCGACTGCCAAGTCCACAGCGCCACAATAAAAGGCGTGAACGCGAAGATCAGAAACGGATTGAACGACTGAAACCACTCGGCCGGAATTTCACCGCGCCAGAACCCGAGATCGAATGTGCGGTTGGTGTAGTCCTCGGCCCACAGCGCGATGGTATTGCCTTGCTGCTCGTAGGTTGCCCAGAACAAGGTGACCGGCACGAACAGGATTGCGATCGCGCCCAGCCGCCGGCGCTCCTCCGCATTGAGCGGAGCGCTCGGCTCCATCTGTCCGCGATCGAACCCGTCGGACGGCAGCGCGGGCGAGCCCCAGAGGTAGATCGCGAGCCCGATCAGCATGCCGATCCCCGCGGCGGCAAAGCCGTAGTGCCAGCCGAAGGCGATCGCTAGCGTGCCGCACACCAGCGGTGACAGAAACGCCCCGATATTGATGCCGACATAAAAGATCGAAAAGGCACGGTCGCGGCGCGGGTCGCCCGGCGGATAGAGTAAGCCGACCTGGGTCGAGATGTTCGGCTTGAACGCGCCGTTGCCGAGGATCAGCACCAGCAAAGCGAGCAGCATCAGCCGTTCCGACGCCATCATGAAGTGGCCGACTGCCATCAGTGAGGCGCCGAGTAGCACGGTACGGCGTTGCCCGAGTACCCGGTCGGCGAGGAGACCGCCCAGGATGGGCGTCAAATAGACCAGCGCCGTGTAGTCGCCGTAGATGTGCGACGCGAACGGCTGTACGCCGAGCGGGCCGAGCAGAGATTCGTACGCACCCTTGAGCTGCGCGTATCCGATCACGCTCTCCGCATGTCCGGGTTGGAACAGATATTTGACCATGTAGAGCGTGAGCAGCGCCCGCATACCGTAATACGAAAAACGCTCCCACATCTCGGTCGCGAACAGGTAGGTGAGGCCGCGCGGATGCCCGAAGAGATCGCTGGAGGCAGCCGCAGCGCGAGTTGTGGTCACAGACATCCGGTCATTGTAGCAGCAGCGGCGGCGCGCACCTCAACACATTACCGCCCGCATCCGGCGGCCGCGCGGCCTTTGCGACGTCGCGGCATCGGAGTAATGTTGCTTGACGCATATGATTTGCGTTCGCTTACCGGCAAATTCAGGGGGACGAGCATGATGGTCGGGCACGACCTGATGGACGCTTCCTCAGATACTCCCGGCGTCATCGCGCCTCCGCCGGTCATCTACGCGGCTGCGGTCGCGGCCGGCCTCGTGCTCGACTCGCTCTTTCCGGTCTACGTGCTCGCGACCCTGCTCTACGGGGCCGACCGCGTCATCATTGGGATTGCTGTCATCATCGGCGGCGTGGCGCTCGCGGTTTCGGCATTTCGCACGTTCCGGGCCGTCGGCACCAATCCGGAGCCTTGGAAGCCGACGCTCGCGCTCGTGACCACGGGCGTGTTTCGCTACCTGCGCAACCCGATGTACGTCGGCATGACCCTCATGGTGATCGGTCTCGCCATCGCGCTTGCGTCAGACTGGATGCTGGTCGCGCTGATTCCGGCGGCGATGATCGTCCACTACGGCGTGATCCTGCGCGAAGAGCGCTACCTGGAACGGAAATTCGGCGAACCCTACCGGCTGTTCCAGGCGAGCGTGCCGCGTTACGGCTGGCCGGGGTAGGGGTTTCGGCCGAATCAAATACTCGCCCAGCGGCTTCGGACGAACTCACACGTCCAGTAGTTCTTCGCTCGCAAACTCCGCGCGCTCCTGAATGAAGTCGAAACGCGCCTCGGCCCGGGTCCCCATCAGGCGCTCGACTGACTTCGCCGTCTCGCCCAGGTCGTCCCTGGCCAGCACCACGCGCAGCAGCGTGCGCTTCGTCCGGTCCATGGTGGTTTCCTTGAGCTGGTTCGCCATCATCTCGCCCAGGCCCTTGAACCGGCTTACCTCGACCTTGGCATTGGCGTGAAACTCAGCCTTGAGCAGCTCGTCCTTGTGCTTATCGTCGCGCGCGTAGACGGTCCTGCCGCCATGCGACAGCCGGTAGAGCGGCGGCACTGCGAGGTAGAGATGGCTGTCCTCGATCAGCTTCGGCATCTGGCGATAGAAAAACGTGATCAGCAACGAGGCGATGTGGGCGCCGTCGACGTCGGCGTCGGTCATCACGATCACTTTGCCGTAGCGCAGATCTTCCTCACGATAGTGGGAGCCGGTGCCGCAGCCGAGCGCTTGCACCAGATCGGCGAGCTGCTGGTTCTGGGAAAGCTTATCCTTGCCGGCGGATGCGACATTGAGAATTTTGCCGCGCAGTGGAAGGATCGCCTGCGAGGCACGGTCGCGCGCCTGCTTGGCGCTGCCGCCGGCTGAGTCGCCCTCGACGATGAAGATTTCCGAGCCTTGCGCCGCCGTGTTGGTGCAGTCCGCAAGTTTCCCGGGCAGGCGAAGCTTTTTGGCGGCGCTTTTGCGCGAGATCTCCTTTTCCTGACGGCGGCGCAGCCGTTCGTCCGCCTGTTCGACCACGAAATCGAGCAGCTTGGTCGCCGCCAGCGGATGGCCCGCGAGCCAGTGATCGAACTGATCCTTGACGGCGGCGTCGACAATGCGCTGCGCCTCGGCGGTCGCGAGGCGGTCCTTGGTCTGACCTTGAAACTCCGGTTCGCGGATGAACACCGACACCATGGCGGCGGCGCCGACCATCACGTCGTCACTCGTCACCGGCGCAGCGCGTTTGCCTTGCCCCGTGCGCTCGGCGTGATCTTTAAGACCTTTGAGCAGCGCGCTGCGCAGGCCGGACTCGTGCGTGCCACCGTCCGGCGTCGGGATCGTGTTGCAGTAGGAGGACAGGAATCCGTCGGTGTCGGCGACGAACGCCACCGCCCACTCGACGCTGCCGTGGCCACCTTCCTTCTGCGACTTGCCGGCAAAAATGTCGGGATGAACCAGCGTTGCGCCATTGATGGTGACGGCCAGATAGTCGCTCAGCCCTTCCGGAAAATGAAAAGTCTCCTCGGCTGGGACACCCTCAAGGCCTTTGAGCAACTCGGGATCGCAGTTCCAGCGGATCTCAACGCCGCCGAACAGATAGGCTTTCGCGCGCGCCATCTTGAAGACGCGCTGCGGGTTGAACCTGAGCTTGCCGAAGATCTGCTCGTCCGGCTTGAAGCGAACCTTGGTGCCGCGCCGGTTGGCAATCTTGCCGAGCTTCTCCAAACCGGCTTTCGGCTTTCCGCGCTGATAGATCTGGCGATAGAGCTGACCGCCGCGCGCGACCTCGACCTCGAGCCGTTCGGAAAGCGCGTTGACGACCGACACGCCGACGCCGTGCAGGCCGCCGGACGTTGTGTAGACCTTCCCCTCCGGATCAAATTTTCCGCCCGCGTGCAGCGTGCACATGATCACTTCCAGCGCGGATTTCTTCGGCGACTTCGGATGCGGATCGACCGGGATGCCGCGCCCGTTGTCGATGACCGTCATGTACCCGTCGGCGGCGAGCTCGACTTCGATGAAGGTCGCATAGCCGGCCAGCGCCTCATCCATGGCATTGTCGATCACTTCGGCGAACAGATGGTGCAGCGCTTTTTCGTCGGTGCCGCCGATATACATGCCGGGGCGGCGGCGCACCGGTTCGAGGCCTTCGAGGACCTCGATATCACGCGCCGTGTAGCCGCTCTCGCCAGCGCTCGCGCGCGCGCGCTTGCTCGCCGTGGCGCGGCGCGGCTCCGGAAGCGCTGACAGGAGATCGGGTTCCTTGCGTGCAGTGCTTTTCTTGCCCATGCGGCCCGTGCGGATCATGTTGATTTTGTTCGCGCGTATGTAGGCCATCGGTTGGCCGACACCAAGGCGCGAATCAGCACAGACTATGCCACGACGATGGGGCGGGGTCTCGCCAGCGCAATTAGGATCTTGTTAACCAACGTTCTGGTCACCGGCTGCTAGTGTGGTGGATTTGAAGTTCCTACTACTTTGCCGCCCCCTCGCATAGGAACTTCAAATCCAAAACCACACTAGAATCGTTAATTTGCTAGTGTCCCTTTGATTCCGAAGTTCGCATCAGAAGGTGCCGCAAGGTGGCGCGAACTTCGGAATCGGGACACTCGCCGCGCTATGGGCGAGCGCCGAATTCTCCCGCTGATTGCCGGACATGGATCTCCATCAGTACATCGATCCAATCATCGAATTTGTGCGCACGCACGCTGCGTGGGCGCCGCTGATTGTTGCCGCGCTGGCGTTCGGGGAGTTGCTCGCGTTCATCTCGCTGATACTTCCGGCGTCGACAGTGCTGGTCGCGATCGGGGCACTAATCGGGGCCGGCGCGCTCGATTTTGTGCCAGTCTGGATCGCCGCTGCGATCGGCGCCGCGTCGGGCGACTGGCTCTCCTATTGGTTGGGCCAGAAATTCGGGGGACCGATCAGCCGGATCTGGCCGCTGTCGCGCCACCCGGATCTCATTCCGCGCGGCCACGCGTTTGTCGGGAAATACGGCATCGCCGCGATCTTCATCGGCCGCTTCTTTGGACCGCTGCGCGCGGCGGTTCCGCTGGCCGCCGGCATTCTAAAAATGTCCTGGTGGCCGTTCCAGATCGCGAATGTCACGTCGGCCTTCATCTGGGCGGCGGTGCTGCTTGCTCCGGGCGCGTTCGGCTACGATTTTGTGAATAAGCTGTTGACGTTTTGACGCCTCTGGCAATTGACGCCACAGGTCGCCGCGTCTATATGCCCGCCTATGACGATGACCCGCATCAATCTGCGTCGCCGCCGCGTTCGCGCGGCATGCGGGCCTGTCTGAAAAACTCGCATGCCGCCGGACGTGTTCCGCGGCGCATTTCTGATAAAATTCGCCGCGTCATCGTCCGGTCGTACAAAACGACTGAGATTTGATCATGCCTGACAAAGCGAAAATCGGCGTTCTTGGCGCCTCCGGTTACACCGGTTCCGAGTGCGTACGGCTCCTCTTGCGGCACCCGCGCGTGACGATTGCGGCGCTCACCGCCGACCGGCGCGCAGGCCAGGAGATGCGCGACGTGTTTCCGCAGTTCTCGCCGTTCGCCTTGCCCAAGCTTACATCGCTCGAAGCAATCAACTGGGTCGGCGAGGCGTTCGATCTCGTGTTCTGCGCGCTGCCGCATGCGACCACGCAGAAGGTCATCAAAGACTTGTTGGGGCGGGCGCCCGCCACCAAGGTGGTCGACCTTTCGGCGGATTTTCGCCTCACCCCGGAAGCCTACGTGCGCTGGTATGACCATGAGCATGCGGCACCCGAATTGCAAAAAGAGGCCGTCTACGGGTTGGTCGAGGTCTACCGGACGCAGGTCGCAAAAGCCCGGCTTGTCGCCAATCCGGGCTGCTACACGACATGCGCGCAGCTTCCGCTGATCCCATTGTTGCGGGCGCGCGCGATCGACCCGGACGAGATCGTGATCGACGCCAAATCCGGCATGACCGGCGCCGGGCGGTCCGCCAAGGAGGCGATGCTGTTCTCCGAGGTCTCGGAAGGGTTCAATGCCTATGGGGTCGGCCACCATCGACATATGGCCGAACTCGACCAGGAATTCTCCAAGGCGGCCGGGCGCGAGGTCACGGTCACCTTTACACCGCACTTGGTGCCGATGAACCGCGGAATTCTTTCAACGATTTACGTGCGCGGCCGCGACGGGCAGGCGGCGAACGATCTTCATGCATTACTTTTAAAGTCTTACATGAACGAACCGTTCGTCCATGTGCTGCCACTCGGAGAGATACCGGCGACGCGGCATATCCGCGGCTCCAACATGACCTTCATCGGGGTTGCGCCCGACCGGATTCCGGGACGAGTTATCATCGGATCGGCGCTCGACAATCTCGTGAAGGGCGCCGCCGGTCAGGCCGTGCAGAACATGAATTTAATGCTCGGCTTCCCCGAGACGACCGGCCTGGAACAGGTAGCGCTGTTTCCGTAGCGGGATTTCGTCGTGGGTCTAGACGACCCGGAAGATTGCCAGCACCAGCACGACCTGGCAGATGAAGCCGACCGTGAACGCCAAGGTGCGCAGCACCGGCACCCCCAGCGCATAGAGAATCGCGTGGGCGAGCCGGGCCCAGAAGAATATCGCGCACGCGAGTACCGTCACAGCGGTCGAAATATTGAGCGAGTCGAGGATCAGCACCAGCGGCGCAAATATCACCAAATTTTCGACCGCGTTGGTGTGCGCGAAATAGAGCCGCATTGCCCAAGGTGATTGCGGCGTATCATTGGGCTTGGGATTGTCCATCGTGGCCTTGAGGCCGCGGACCTTGCAGCGATCGAGGATGTAGGGGATCCACAGGAGCCCGGTGAGCGCCACCGTCAATGTGAGCCAGAACAGTTCTCGAGACATGTTGGTCCTCCCGGCAGCCAGCCGACGCGGACTATGGCACGCAGGGCGCGCCGGGTCAGCAAGCGAGCCTAGCGTCCCGATTCCGAAGTTCGCCACACCTTGCAGCACGCTCGACGCGAACTTCGGAATCGAAAGGACACTAGCAACTCTATGATTCTAGTGCCCCTTTGAACCCGAAGTTCGCACTCGGACTCGCGGCACAATGTGTGCGAACTTAGGGTTCGGGACACTAGTCACCCCTAACCTTTACATAGCTTCCAGGCGCATCTTCAATCGGCGGGTATTTGTCACCGCCCGGAGCGCGCGCCTCGACCTCCTCCGCATCAAGCGCCTTGAGCCACGCGAGCCAGTCGGGCCACCACGAACCCGGGCGCTCCTGCGCTCCGTTGAGCCAGCTTTCGAGGTCGTCGCCGTGCGGTGGGCCCCCGGTCCAATGCTGGTACTTCTGCTTGTAGGGCGGATTGACGACGCCGGCGATGTGCCCGGATCCGGCCAGCACAAAGCGCACCGGTCCGCGGAAGAACGATGAGCCAAAATAAACCGAACGTGCCGGCGCGATGTGATCTTCGCGGGTCGCCAGATTGTAGATCGGGACGTTGACCTGCTTGAGATCGATCTGTTGGCCGGCGAGCTCCATGGCGCCTTTGGCGAGATCGTTCTCCAGGTAGCATTCGCGCAGATAGAACGAATGGTTGGCCTTGGGCATGCGCGTTGCGTCTGAGTTCCAGTAGAGCAGGTCGAACGGCATCGGCTCGCGGCCCCTGAGGTAGTTGTTGATCACATAGGGCCAGATCAGGTCGTTCGAACGCAGCAGATTGAACGCATTCGCCATCTTCTTGCCTTCGAGATAGCCGCGCTCCGCCATCTGACGTTCGACCATGGCGATCTGCGCCTCGTCGGCGGCGAACACCTTGAGGTCGCCCGCATAGGTGAAATCGACTTGAGCGGTGAACAGCGTCATCGACTTGACCCGCTCGCGGCCCTTGGCCGCCA
Organism: uncultured Alphaproteobacteria bacterium; assembly: GCA_963816775.1. Taxonomy (GTDB): domain Bacteria; phylum Pseudomonadota; class Alphaproteobacteria; order Rhizobiales; family Xanthobacteraceae; genus JAFAXD01. The sequence goes on along the minus strand of CAWFLX010000062.1, from coordinate 21,193 downwards.
GATAGGCTAGCGTGATGGCGAGCAAGGTGCCGCCGACGCAGTAGCCGATCGTGTGCGGGGCCGGCTCGCCGGTAATCTCCTCGACCACGTCCAGCGCCTGCAGGGGGCCTTTCTGCATGTAGTCGGCGAAACCGCGCTCGGCGAGGTGCTCATCGGGATTGACCCAGGACACGCAGAAGACCGTCACGCCCTGGTCAACGCACCACTTGATGAACGATTTGTCCGGGGTCAGGTCGAGGATGTAGAACTTGTTGATCCAGGGCGGGACGATCAGCAACGGTATCTTGAGGACCTTTTCGGTCGTCGGCGCATATTGGATGAGCTGCATCAATTCGTTCTGATAGATCACCTTGCCAGGGGTGAGCGCCAGGTTGGTACCGACTTCAAAACGCGAGGAATTGGACTGTCGGATCCTAAGATCGCCGCCGCCGGCCTCAATGTCCTGCGCCAGCATGTGCATTCCACGCACGAGGTTTTCGGCATTCGAGGTCAAGGTCTCGCGCAGCAACTCAGGATTGGTGAGCACGAAGTTCGAGGGCGCAATCGCATTCGCAATTTGCCGCATATAGAATTCGGCCTTGTGGCGCTCGCGCGGGTCGAGCCCGCCGGCGTCCGCCACCAACTTGTTGGCCCAGTCGGTGGACAACAGATAGGCTTGCTTGAGAAAATCGAAGAACTGATTGGACGACCATTCGGGATCGGCAAAGCGTTTGTCGCGTGGATCGGGCTTCGCCACCGGAGCCGCCGGCTCGCCCGCCATGCGCTTGACGGTCGAGGCCCATAGGTCGAGATACGACCGCGCCAGCCGCGATTGCAGATCGAAGGTCCGCTGCGGATCCGACAGCCAATACTCCATCACATGGCCGAGGGTCTTCACCATGTCGGTGATTTCCTCGGCACGCTCGTCCTTGATGCGACCTTCCTCGCGCGGCTTCATGTAGGCGGCGAGCGCCTTGCCGCCTTCCTCGACCATGCGAGCAATGTTCTTGGAAAAACGCTCGATATCGACGCTCGACGCCACCGTGGCTGGCGCCGGCAGCGGCGTGACGGGAGGCTGGGTAACCGGTTGCGGGGACGACTTTGGTTCGGGCGGCCGGACGCCAGGTTCTTGCAACGTTGGGTTGATGGGGGGGTCCATGACACACCTTGCTTTGGACATATTACCCGGATAGCCGGTCCAAGGGCCACCAACTCGTGGGGACATATGGGGATCAGGCGGCCGATCAAGCCGTGTTCGTGGCTTGGGTTGTGTAACAGTCATGCAAGTCACCGGCGTGTCGCCGCGGTGGTGATGATTGCTGCACTGCTTCCGGCCTGTTCGGCGACGCAATTTGCCGACCTTCCGAGTGCAATTGGCGGTGAGACGCGCGAGACGCCGCGGGCGCCGGCCAATCCTCCGGTTTATCCCGCGGTTCACGATATGCCGCCACCGCGCCAGGTCCCGGTCATGACCGATGATGAGCAGCGGCAGGCAGAGGCCGAACTGGTCGCCGCTCGCGACCGGCAGGCAAATCCGGCATCCAAGAAGCCGGCGGCGCAGCAAGCTCCAAAGAAGCAGCAAACAGCGGCGAAGCAGGCTCCGGCCAAGCCCGTTCCTGTGGAGCAACCGCAGGCGGACGAGGCCAGTCGATAAGCGCGGGAGGCCCGCAAAAGCGGCCGTTTGACCGAAGTCCGTTGTCAAACTGCAGCCCGCAAAGATCGCTTACCGTATTCCGTCATCCCGGTTGGCGCGCTCAAGACGGCGCTGTAAAACCCCGGGTCGGGTCGGAGAGGGTTCTCGAGGGCAAACCCAAGAGAGGCCATTCCGGAAATGCTCTGAACCAGCGCTCGCGATGTCCGGCGCCCAGGAGCCGTCGATGGATGAGTTTTACCGTATTCGCCGCTTGCCACCGTACGTGTTCGAGACGGTGAACCGGGCGAAGGCCGTTGCGCGCAATCAAGGCGCCGACATCATCGACCTCGGCATGGGTAATCCGGACCTTCCAGCACCGGCGCACGTCATCGAAAAGCTTAAGGAGACAATCGGGCGGCCTCGCACCGACCGCTATTCCGCCTCTAAAGGAATCGCGGGATTGCGCCGGGCTCAGGCGGCCTACTACGCGCGCCGCTTCGGGGTGAAGCTCAACCCGCAAACTGAGGTCGTCGCGACGTTGGGGTCCAAGGAAGGCTTTGCCAACGTCGCGCAGGCAATCACTGCGCCGGGCGACGTCGTTCTGGTGCCGAATCCGAGCTATCCGATCCATGCCTTCGGTTTCCTGATGGCAGGCGGCGTGATCCGGTCAGTTCCGTCAGACCCGACACCAGATTTCTTCGTGGCGCTCGAGCGCGCCGTCATCCATTCGATCCCCAAGCCGCTCGCCGTCGTGGTTTGCTATCCGTCGAATCCGACCGCCTACGTGGCCGAGCTCGATTTCTACAAAGACCTTGTCGCGTTCGCGAAGAAGCACGATTTGATCGTGCTGTCAGATCTTGCCTATGCGGAGGTCTACTTCGACGGCAAACCGCCACCATCCGTTTTGCAGGTGCCGGGCGCCATGGACGTGACCGTCGAGTTCACGTCTATGTCAAAGACATTTTCCATGCCCGGCTGGCGAATGGGATTTGCGGTCGGCAATGAGCGCATCATCGCGGCGCTTGCGCGGGTGAAGTCTTACCTCGACTATGGTGCGTTCACGCCCGTGCAGGTGGCGGCGACCGCGGCTCTCAACGGTCCCGAGGATTGCATCCGCGAAATGCGCGATACCTACAAGCGGCGGCGCGATGTGCTCGTCGAGAGCTTCGGCCGCGCCGGCTGGGAGATACCGCCGCCACGCGCTTCGATGTTTGCCTGGGCACCGCTCCCGGAACCGTTCCGAACTGTTGGAAGTGTCGAGTTCTCGACCTTGCTGGTTGAAAAGGCCGAACTTGCCGTATCGCCGGGCATTGCGTTCGGTGAGCAGGGCGAGGGCTTTGTGCGGATCGCGTTGGTGGAAAACGAGCAACGCATCCGCCAGGCCGCCCGCAACCTGCGCCGGTTTCTTGAAACCGGGCCGGAAAAGTTGCACAACGTCGTTCCCCTCGCGAAGCGCCGGTGATCGGCGCTTCTTTCTCAGTGTTTTGATTCCAAATGGTCGCGCCCCTCAGATTGGGCATTGCAGGGCTCGGCACGGTCGGTGCCTCAGTCGTGCGGCTGATCGCGAACGAGCAATCAGCGCTCCTCGCGCGCACCGACCGGCGCATCGTGGTCGTCGCGGTCACGGCCCGTTCCAAGAGCAAGAAGCGCGACATTGATCTGCGCAAGATCCGCTGGGTTGCCAACCCGCAGCGGCTTGCGGTCGATCCCGAGATCGATGTCTTCGTCGAATTGATCGGCGGCGAGGGGGACCCGGCAAAGAGCGCGGTTGAAGCCGCCCTCACGGCCGGTAAGTCGGTCGTTACCGCCAACAAGGCGCTGCTCGCGCGCCACGGCATGCGGCTGGCCGAATTGGCGGAAAAGAGTGGCGTGGCGCTCAATTTCGAAGCGGCGGTCGGCGGTGCGATACCGATCGTGAAAACGCTGCGCGAGGGGCTTGCTGGAAACTCCTTCGCCCGCATCTACGGAATCCTCAACGGGACCTGCAATTACATCCTGACCCGCATGGAGCGGGAAAAGCTCTCTTTCGCGGAGTGCCTCAAGGACGCTCAACGATTGGGTTACGCTGAAGCCGACCCGGCCTTTGATATCGAAGGCCACGATACGGCCCAGAAGCTCGCGATCGCGGCTTCGCTGGCGTTCGGCATCAAAGTCAATCCGGCTGCAGTTTATGTGGAAGGTATTTCGTCGCTGACGCCGGAGGACCTCAAAGCCGCCGACGAACTCGGATATCGGGTCAAGCTGCTCGGCGTAGCGGTGCGAACGGAAAAGGGCATCGAGCAGCGTGTCCACCCGACTATGGTGCCCAAGGATAGCGAGATCGCCCAGGTCATGGGCGTAACCAACGCCCTTTCGATTGATGCGGACGGTATCGCGCCGATCACGTTGGTCGGACCGGGCGCCGGAGGCGGCGCGACTGCATCGGCGGTCGTCGCCGATATCGGCGATATTGCGCGGGGCGTGCGCGCCCCGATCTTCGGACGACCGGCGCGCGAGCTGGCTGTCAGCAAGAAGGCGCCGATGCAACGCCATGAGGGCGGTTACTACATCCGCCTGCTGGCACTCGACCGCCCGGGCACGTTCGCGACCATCGCGAAATCGCTTGCGAGCGAAAAGATCTCGCTCGAGTTGATCGTGCAGCGGCACCCTGGACCACGACCGCACGGCGGCGACGATCCCAAGAGCCCGGAAGCACCCGCGCCCGTCATTCTGATAACCTACGCCACCACCGAAGACGCGGTCCGACGCGCGTTGAAGACAATCCGACGAACTGGGGTTATCGCCGGCAAGCCGCAGGTCATTCGGATCGAGAAGAGCTAGAGCGTGATTGTGAGACGCCGCCCCGCGCGTGATGCGGGATGGACATCGGTTTCCCGCCTGCGCGAAGCCCTGGCATAGTCCCCGTCGTGTGGATTAATGCTTCGGCGGGCGTCGGCAGATCGGAAGAGATCATGCTCGAACGATAGAGTATGAGAGTTGTGGCGTGGTCCATGCGGGGACGCGGCAGGGCGGCATGCGGCGTCGGCAAAAGGAGGTTCATGAGCACGATTACCATAGCGCCGGGCCAGGCGTTGGAACGCATCCTGACTCTGGAACTCGTGCGGGTGACGGAGCGGGCGGCGGTTTCGGCGGCGGCACTGCGTGGTCGCGGCAATGAAAAGGCGGCCGATCAAGCCGCCGTCGACGCCATGCGGCGCGAGCTCAACAAGTTGCCGATCGACGGCACGGTGGTGATCGGCGAGGGCGAGCGCGACGAGGCCCCGATGCTGTTCATCGGCGAAAACGTGGGCCAGCGCACCGGTCCCAAAGTGGACATCGCAGTCGATCCGCTGGAAGGTACGACCTTGTGCGCGAAAAACATGCCGGGCGCGATCGCCACCATGGCGATGGCTGAGGGCGGCACGCTGCTCAACGCACCTGACGTCTACATGGAGAAGATCGCAGTCGGTCCGGGCTACCGCACCGGCGTAGTCGATCTCGATGCCTCGCCCGAAGACAACATTCACGCGCTGGCCAAGGAGAAAGGCGTCGGCGCCGAGCGTATCACGGCGCTTATTGTCGATCGCCCGCGCCACGCCGACTTGATCAGCGCAGTGCGCAAAACCGGCGCGTCAGTCACCCTCATCACAGACGGCGACGTCACTGGTGTCATTCGCACCAGCAACCCGGAAACGACCGGAATCGACATTTATATCGGCATTGGCGGCGCCCCCGAAGGCGTGCTTGCCGCGGCTGCGCTGCGCTGCATCGGCGGCCAGATGCAAGGGCGTCTGGTGCTCGACACGGAACAAAAGCGCGAACGCGCCAAGAAAATGGGTATCCGTGACCCGCGCAAGAAATACTCCATGGAGGACATGGTTCGTGGTGACTGCCTGTTCGCCGCAACCGGCGTCACGACCGGGTCGCTACTGACCGGCGTACGCTTCAAGGGCAAGATCATCGAGACCGAAACGGTGGTGATGCGTTCGGCCACGGGCACCGTACGCTGGATCCGCGCCGAGCATCGTCACCTGGCCAAGTTCCAACCCGACTGACCCGAGACGACGCACTGGAGGATCAGACGTGCGGACCTTGCTGGTGATTATGTTCGCAGGGCTTTTGACTCTCAGCGCTGCAGCGGCAGAGGAGCCAATTTCAATTCCAGACCCCGGCAAATTCGCCGCCGATACGATGCAGTCGCTCGCTGCCAATGGCACGCAGAACGCCCCGGCCACCATCGTCATCGCAATCGGTCGATCGAGCGCACTCGACGGCTTTCGTTCGTCGCTGGCCCCGCTCGACGGCAAGAAATACGATTTTATGCAGAAGGTGTACGAGAAGGACTACGACGGCGCACTGCGACAGATCGTGTACTATGCCCACGTTGAGGACATTGGATTTGTCTATTTCAGATACAACTTCAAAATGACCGGCGCGGGATGGAGGTTGGTGAATTTCACCTTCAAGGAGGAAACAAACGAGCTGTTTCCGAAGGATTTTATCGATCGCTAACGTCGATCAGGATAGTCAGTCAGGGAGCGGAGGCAGGATCATGCGGACCGAGACGATCGAATACCAGGAAGGCGCGACGACCTGTGAGGGCTTTGCGGCTTATGAAGACAAGGGCGGCAAGCGTCCGGCAGTTCTGGTGGTGCCCGAGTGGAACGGCGTTTCCGACTATACCAAGAAGCGCGCCCAGATGCTGGCGGAGCTCGGCTACACGGCGTTCGTCGCCGACATCTACGGTAAGGGCGTGCGGCCGACCACCATGGACGCATGCGCGGCAGAGGCCGGCAAGTATCAGAAGGATCGGCCGCTGTTGCGCAAGCGCGCCCGCGCGGCACTCGATCGAATGTTGCAATTGTCCAATGCGGATACCAACAAAGTCGCCGCGATCGGCTACTGTTTCGGCGGCACCACCGTGCTGGAACTCGCGCGCGACGGCGCCAATTTGCGCAGCGTGGTGAGCTTTCACGGCGCGCTCAACACGCCCAATCCCGCGGACGCCAAGAATATCAAAGCCAGCATCCTGGTCCTGCATGGCGCCGATGATCCGGTTGTGCCCGACGCCGAGGTGCTGGCGTTCGAGAAGGAGATGCGCGACGCCAAGGTGGATTGGGAGTTCGTGGCCTACGGCAACACTGTGCACAGTTTCACCAACTGGAACCTGCCGGAGAACAACCCAGGGCCAGCGTCCTACAACAAGAAGGCGGATCAACGCTCCTGGAAGGCCATGCAGGACTTCTTCCAGGAATGCTTCCGCTGAGCCACGAGGTGCCGTGACCGCGCCCAAAACGACCGTCCGCCGCGTGCGCGCCGACGAGCGCGCGGCGTGGGAGCCGCTGTGGAAGGGGTATCAGACCTTCTACGAGGTCGCTTTGTCAGACGAGATCACGACAACGACCTGGTCGCGGCTGCACGATCCGGCCGAGCCGATGTTCGTGCTCGGCGCCTACCTTGGCGGCAAGCTCGTCGGCATCGTGCATTCGCTCTACCACCGCTCGTGCTGGACGATCGGGAACTACTGCTATCTGCAGGATCTATTTGTCGCCGAGGAAGCGCGCGGCCACGGTATCGGGCGTGCGCTGATCGAGGCGGTCGCGAGCGAAGCTCGGGCGGCCGGCGCCAGCCGCGTCTACTGGCTTACCCAGGAAGGCAACACGACGGCCCGCGCGCTTTATGACCGGGTGGCGAAGCGCTCGGGGTTCATCCAGTATTGCAAGGTCCTGTAACCGGTGATTCGCGGTGGATGCGATGGCGGCAGTGCCGCCGATTTGAAGTTCCTACAGCAGCCGCAGCAACCTCGTGAAGGAACTTCAGATCGAAAGGCGGCACTAGAAGTATATATTTACTAGTGCCCCCTTGCTTCCGAAGTTCGTGTCAGAGGGTGCCGCGATGTATCACGAACTTCGGAAGCGGGGCACTAGTGTTGGCGACGCTGCCTAAAGCAGACCGATTTTTTCTTGGCGTGGAGAGCTCGGCGACCGGGCGTGCCTGGCGCGACCGGCTTAATGAGCGGGGGAACGCGCTCGCGGCCGCGATTGCGCAGCGCCATGGGCTGCCAGACCTCTTGGCACGCATTATTGCCGGCCGCGGCATCGAGCTCGACGAGGTCGAAGCGTTCCTCGAGCCCAGCATTCGGCGTCTGATGCCGGATCCGTATGTGCTGACCGACATGGAGGCGGCCGCTACCCGTCTGGCGGACGCGATGATCAGCGGTGAGCAGGTTGCGATCTTCGGCGACTACGATGTCGACGGGGCCACAGCCGCCGCTTTGCTGACGCGCTTCCTGCGCCACGGCGGGCGTGAACCGCTGGTTCACATTCCTGATCGCATCTTCGAGGGCTATGGCCCCAATGCGGAAGCCATCCGAGCGCTGGCCGATCGCGGCGCAAGCCTGCTGGTAACGGTCGACTGCGGCACCACCAGCGTCGAGCCGCTGGCGGAGGCAAAGAAGCTCGGCCTCGACATTGTCGTTATCGATCACCATCAAGCCGACGAGCGGCTGCCGGCCGCAGTGGCGGTGATCAATCCCAACCGGCTTGATGATCTCTCCAAGCTCGGTCACCTGGCCGCAGTCGGTCTGGTTTTCATGACGGTCGTCGCTGCCAACCGTGCGTTGCGCGCGCGCGGCTTCTGGACCGCCGAGCGACCCGAACCGGACCTGCTCGGGCTGCTGCATATCGTAGCGCTCGGGACCGTCGCGGACGTCGTTCCGCTGCGTGGTCTCAACCGTGCGTTCGTGGCCAAGGGGCTGATCGCGATGCGGCGTCGTGAGAATGTCGGGCTTACCGCCTTGATCGATGTCGCGCGGCTATCGGGTCCGCCCGAGCCATGGCATCTCGGTTTCATGTTGGGTCCACGCATCAACGCCGGCGGGCGCATCGGACGCGCCGACCTCGGAGCGCGGCTGCTGATCGAGGACGATGCGACCGAGTGTGCCCGCATCGCGACCGAGCTCGACCGGCTCAACCGTGAACGGCAAGCGATTGAGCAGGCAACGCTCGCCCAAGCGGAAGCCGAAGCCATGGCGGCGCTTGGCCATGACCATAAGGGGGCGGTGGTGGTCACGGCGGCGGAAGGCTGGCATCCCGGAGTCGTCGGCCTCGTCGCAGCGCGGCTCAAGGAACGGTATGGCCGCCCGGCCTTCGCCATCGCGCTCGAGCCCGGCGAATACGGAACCGGGTCGGGCCGCTCGATTGCGGGCGTCGACCTTGGACGTGCGGTTCGGCATGCCGTCGCCGAGGGGCTGCTGGTGAAAGGCGGTGGGCACGCCATGGCGGCAGGCGTTACCTTGCGCAAGAGCGGGCTTGCAGCATTCCGTGCCTTCCTGGAGGAAACGCTCAGGGACGCGGTCGAGACGGCGCGGCGTGACGAGGCGTTGTTGATCGATGGCGCGGTCACTGCGGCGGGCGCCGGCTTTGAGCTCTACGATCTGATTGCACGGGCCGGTCCGTTCGGGGCCGGCAACCCCGAACCAATCCTGGCGCTACCCTCGCACACGGTCGCTTATGCGGAGGACGGTGGGCAAGGTCACATTCGTGTGCGCCTGAAAGCCGGCGAGGGAGTCCCGTTGGCGGCGATCGCGTTTCGCGTGGCGGGCGAGAAGCTCGGCGAAGCCCTGCTGGCGGCGCGCGGCCGCCGCGTGCATGTCGCCGGCACGCTCGCGCTCGATCGCTGGCAGGGCACGGAGCGCGCGCAGCTCAAGATCATCGACCTCGCGCCGGCCGAAGAAGCCGTCTGAACGTCCCGCCGCATCTCCTTCCGGCATAATCGGAATACCTCGCACCATGGCTTTCAAGGGCGCGAGCAAATATGTAAGGAAGGAGCGGGCAGGGGCGGTCGCCTCTGCCCGGATGGCCGGGAACCCGCCGATGACGACGCGACGGCGAACGCTGCTGGGAATTGTCGCGACGCTCGCGGTCGCCGGGGGCGCGCGCGCCGAGCCGGTCATGACCGACGATGGGTTTTACCGCGAACCCTGGTTCATCGAGAGCTTCCTCGACATGCCCGCGGATCTCGCCGCGGCCCATGAGCACGGCAAGCACTTTGCCGTCATGTGGGAGCTGCGCGGCTGCCCGTATTGCCGGGACACCCATCTGATTAATTTCGCGCGTCCGGACGTCACGGCGTTCGTGCGCGACCATTTCGACATCTTGCAACTCAACGTATTGGGATCGCTCAAAGTCACTGACTTCGACGGCGAAGTCCTGACCGAGAAGCAGCTCGCGGCAAAATACGGCGTGCACTTCACACCCACGATCCAATTCTTCGAAGGCACCGCCGAAAGCCTCAAAGTTCTTTCAGGGCAGCAGCGCGAAGCAATTCGAATTCCCGGCTACTTGCGTCCGGACGATTTCCTTGACGTGTTTCGCTACGTCGCCCAGAGGGGCGACAGCGGCAAGACGTTCCGCGAGTTTCTTGATTCCAAGCGCAGCGCAGGATGAGGTTGGGCGAATGAACAAAATCTCGCGCCGCGACGCGGTACTGATGGGCGCGAGCGTCACGCTCTATCTCAGCGTCGCGGACGTCGGAACCGCGCTGGCGACGCCGCCGGAAGCGGAGGCGGAGATCGCGAAATTCACCGGCGGCAAGCCGGCACAAGACGGCAAGATTGCCATCGACCTGCCGGAGATCGCCGAGAATGGCAACACGATCCCGCTAGCCATTGCGGTCAACGTCCCGATGAACGCGGACAGCTATGTCAGCGACATCCTGGTCGTCGCCGACGGCAATCCGAACCCCGGCATTGCGAAGTTTCACCTGACGCCGCAGTCGGGCCGCGCCGAGGTTGGCACGCGCATCAGGCTGGCGGCGACCGAGAATGTGATCGTGGTGGCGAAGACGAGCGACGGCAAGTTCTACACCGACCGCAAGCAGGTGAAGGTCACGATCGGCGGCTGCGGCGGCTGATCAACAAAATAACATAGGACGAAACGATGGCTGACAAGCCGCGACTGAAACTGCCCAAAGAAGCCAAGAAGGGTGACGTCATCGAAATCAAGACGCTGGTCCAGCACCCGATGGAAACCGGTTTGCGCAAGGACGCAGCCGGCAACGTGATCGCGCGTAAGATCATCAACAAGTTCAGCGCCACATTCAACGGCGCGCCGGTGTTCTCGGCTGATCTCGAACCCGCGGTGGCGGCCAACCCTTATTTGCAATTCACAGCCAAAGTAGACGAGGGCGGTACCTTCCGGTTCACCTGGGTCGATGATGACGGAACCGTCACCACCGCCGAGGAGACGATCACCGTAACCTGAGTGAGGCCGGAGACGATGCAGCGCGGGCTTTTCCTTGCACCGGCCGCCGTTGCCGTGGTGGTGTTTGCCACCCTCGTGCTGCCGCGCGTGGCGTCGACCGCTGCCGACCAGGGGAGCGCACAGGCCCCGCTCGCTCTGGGCGACGCTTCGGTCCGCCCGTGGAAGCGCTACGCTGCCTGGCCGACACGAGATTCGGTGAAATTCAATTCGCTGGCCAATCCCAATGTATCGCCGCCGGCCCCGAAGGAACCGCGCAAGCTAGTCCAGCCGCTCGCGGGCGACCCGGCGATTGGTGCCAAGCTTGTCGCCGATCGCACGCGCGGAGGCTCCTGCCTCGCGTGCCACGTCATGGGCCAAGCCGGAAATGCCGACATGCCGGGCAACGTCGGACCCGATCTGAGTGAGATCGGTAAAGCCGGGCTTGATGACGAAACGCTGTTTAACTTTGTCTACGACGCCAGGGTCTACGATCCGGAAAGCGTGATGCCGCCGTGGGGCACCAACGGTCTCTTCAACGATGAAGAGATCGGCCACATTGTCGCGTTCCTCAAGACACTCAAAGCCCCGGCCGTATTTCCGACCAGCGTGGATGATCCCAACAAGCGGCCGCCGCCGGTCGAGCGACGGGACAATCTCGATGAGTTGGTGAACCCGGGCTTGTGGGCAGTCGAAAAAGCGCAGCAACTCTGGGATACACGTGGGCCGAACGGTTCTTCGTGCTCAGGCTGCCACAGCAAGGCCGAGGAGCGTTTCAAGAGCTGGGCCGCCGGAATGCCGAAATGGGAACCGCGCCTCGAGAAGGTGCTCGGCATCGAAGAATTCGTTTACCGTCACGCCAAAGCGACCGCCGGCTTCGACTGGCTAATGCAAAGCGACGACAACACCGCGATGGCGGTGTATCTGCGCTACCTCGCCAACGGCCAGGAGATGCATGTCGATGTCACCAGCCCGGGCGCAAAGGAAGCGTATGAACGAGGCCGCGCCCTCACCGCCACCAAGGTCGGGCAGCTCAATTTTTCCTGCTTGGATTGTCATGATCCCAAACGCGGCGGGCTTAAATGGATCCGCGGCCAGTGGCTGGGCGAGCAGCGCGGGCAGCTCGATCACTTCCCAACCTGGCGTACGAGCCAGCAATCGATCTGGGACATTCGCAAGCGCTTCGAATGGTGCAACGTCGCGGTATGGGCCAACGAGTTGCCGCCGGACGCCAAGCCATACGGCGATCTCGAGCTTTACCTCGCCTCGGTCAACGCCGGGCTCAAGCTCAACGTGCCGGGGATCAGGCATTAACAGCGTATGATTACCCGTCGGGACGTGCTGCAGATTGGCGCCGCAACGGCGGCGTTGGGGCTTGGATCGGTCGGCCGCGCCGCCGCGCAGCAACGCATGACCCAGGATGCGCTGCTGGCGTTCGATCACTACGGCAACATCACTTTGCTGCATATGGCCGACCTGCATGCGCAGCTAATGCCAATTTATCTGCGCGAGCCCGCGGTCAACATCGGCGCCGGCGAGGCGAGGGGACGTCCGCCCCATCTCACCGGCAAGGCCTTCCTCGAGTACTACGGGATTTCTCCCCGCACCGCTGCGGCCTATGCCCTGAGTTCGAACGATTTCATCGCGCTCGCCCACGACTACGGCCGGCTCGGCGGCCTCGACCGCATCGCTACGGTCGTCAAGGCGGTGCGGGCCGAGCGGGGCAGCGATCGCGTGCTGTTCCTGGACGGTGGCGACAGCTGGCAAGGATCGCTCACCGCGAACCGCACGAAAGCCCAGGACATGGTCGATTGTCTGAAGTTGCTCGAACCCGACGCAATGACCGGTCACTGGGAATTCACCTACGGTGAAGCGCGCTTGCGCGAGTTGGTCGAGCGCCTGGGCGCGCCGTTTCTCGCGCTCAATGTGCGCGACAACGAGTGGCAGGAACCCGTGTTCGATGCCTACAAGTTGTTCGACAAGGGCAGCGTGCGGGTTGCAGTACTGGGCGAGGCGTTCGCCTACACGCCGGTTGCCAACCCGCGCTGGATGGTGCCGAAGTGGACGTTCGGGATTCGCGAGGACGACGTGCGCACGACGGTCGCAAAAGCGCGCAAGGAGGGCGCTCAACTCGTCGTGCTGCTTTCGCACAACGGCTTTGATTGCGATCGCAAGATGGCCGCACGCGTCGAGGGCATCGACGTGATCCTGACCGCCCATACGCATGACGCGTTGCCGGTCGTCACCACCGTCGGCAAGACGCTGCTGGTCGCCTCCGGCAGCGACGGCAAGTTCCTGTCGCGTCTGGACCTCGATGTTCGCGGCATGGACGTCGTCGGGTATCGCTACAAGCTGATCCCGCTGTTTAGTGACGCGATTGCGCCTGATCCCGACATGGCGCTGAAAATCGCGGAGGTGCGTGCACCGTTCGCCTCTGAGCTCGCCCGTGTCGTCGGGCATTCGGAATCGCTGCTCTACCGGCGTGGAACGTTCAACGGCACGGTTGATGATCTCATTTGCGCGGCGATCCTCGCCGAGCGTGACGCCGAGATTGCATTGTCGCCGGGGTTTCGATGGGGGACGACGCTGCTGCCGGGCAAACCGATCACGGTCGAAGACATCCAAAACGCGACCGCCATGACCTATCCGCAAGTCTATCGCACCAGCATCTCCGGCGAGCGCCTCAAAGCCATACTCGAGGACATCGCCGATAATCTGTTCAATCCTGACCCGTATTATCAGCAGGGCGGGGACATGGTCCGCTGCGGCGGGCTTGCTTATCGGATCGACGTCACGCAATCCATCGGGCAGCGCATCTCGGACCTGGCCCAATATCCGTCAGGCCGACCGATTGAGCCAAACAAGGACTACATTGTTGCCGGCTGGGCGAGTGTCACTGAGAACGTCGAAGGTCCGCCGGTTTGGGATCTGGTCGAGCGCTACGTAACGCGCGTGCAGAATGTGCGCATCGAGCCCAATACCAGCGTCAAGGTCGTGGGGATATAAATTCCATCGGCGGAGCCATCCAAGCGGCGTCACCCGACGCCATTACAAAAGATCCCGACATGTCGAACCTTTCGCTCTCTGTCGCCATCGGCGACTACGATCGCAACCGTCCGTTGATCAACGGTGCTGTTCAGATCGACGGCGTCGACCCGGTGTTCATGACGCTCCCGCCCGAGGAGATTTTCTTCCGTGCACTGCGCACGCACGACTTTGACATCTGCGAGCTTTCGCTCTCGAGTTTCACGGTCAAGACCGCGGCCGGCGACAGTCCCTACGTGGGCGTCCCATGCTTTTTGTCGCGCGCGTTCCGCCACACCTCGATCCATGTGCGAACCGACCGGATCAAAGAGCCCAAGGATCTCAAGGGCCGCAAGGTCGGCGTGCCCGAATATCAGCTCACGGCCAACGTCTGGGCGCGTGCGATTCTGCAGGACGACTATGGTGTCGCGCCAGCCGACATTCGCTGGGTGCGCGGCGCGATCGAGGACGCAGGGCGGATCGAAAAGATCAGTATCAAGTTGCCGCCCGGCGTCGAACTCGAGAACGCGCCGGAGGGACGCACGATCTCTGAACTGATCGATCGTGGCGAGATCGACGGCTTCATCGCGCCGCGCCCGCCGCATCTGCCGAGCCACAACTCGAATGTCGGCTGGTTGTTTCGCGATCCGGTTGCCACCGCCAAGGACTATTTCAAGCGCACCGGCATTTTCCCGATCATGCACCTGGTCGGGGTGCGGCGCACACTAGCCGACAAGCATCCGTGGTTGCCGGTCGCGGTGATGAAGGCGTTCGAGCAATCCAAGGCTTTAGCGATTGCGCACCTTGCCGACACGTCAGCCACCAAAGTGACGCTGCCATTCATCGAAGAGCAGCTTGCGGCGACCCGCGAGCTCATGGGCGATGATTACTGGCCTTATGGCGTTGCGCCAAACCGCAAGACGCTGGAGACGTTCCTGCGTCACCACCACGGCCAGGGGCTATCCTCACGATTAGTCAAGGTTGAGGAACTCTTTCATCCCTCAACTTACGAGACCTTCAAGATTTAACCGGGTGTCAATGGGTCAGCGGCGGCTGCAGCTGGATGAGCACCGCCAATTGCTCTTCGCTGAGCGGGGCCGAAATAAACTTGAGGGCGACCGCTTCTTTCATCAGGGTGCCGAGGCCTTTGATCTTGTCGGGGTCAAGCAACGACCTTGAAAAGAAATCGTCGCGCACGCGCCGTGCCATCGACTCCGGAATACCGGCAAAGGCCGCATAGCTGGCGATCACAGCCGGGTTGCCGCTATACATGTAATCGATCGAGTCTCGGTATGCCTGCATGAAGCGGCGGAACGTGTCGCCGCGCTGCGCCAGCGACTGCGCGTTGGCAACGATGACGCGGATGGTCTGGTCGCGCACGATTGCTGCGTCGGTTGCCTTTGCAACCAGCCGGATCTGGCCGTCCTCCATCTCCTTGAGCCCGAAGGGGGGTGACGCCCAACCAACATCAACGCGGTCGCTCATGACTGCCGCGAGCGTCGCCGATGGATTGCCGGTCGCAACCGGCTTCGCGGTGAGGTCGAATTCCTTGATGAACGCACGCACGATCGAGTTGGTTGACGAGCCTTTGGTGGAAAACGCGATCGTCTTGCCGTCGGTATCGTCGAGCGTTCGGATCGATGACGTCGTTTTAGAATACCAATAGTCGGCGGCGCCGGTCGCCTCTGCACCGATAATGCGTATTGGGTCGCCTTTGGCGAACGCCGAAATAGCACCGAGTGTCCCGACCGCGAGCCCGGCATCAGCTGTGCCCGCAATCACTGGCGCCAGCGTCTCGTCGGTACCCGAGGTGTAACGCATTTCGAGCTCGATGCGATATTTCTTGAAGATGCCCGCCTTGCTTCCGAGCTCGGTGATCGCCGTATCCCAGTTGCCGCGCTGGCCCAATGTAAGCTTGAGCAGATCGTCTGCCAGAGCAGATGCCGAGGCCAAGCTCGCAGCAACCGCGAGAGCGGCGATCAGCGCGTTGCGGCTCCGGTCGCGGGTCACGGCGCTCTCCTGGTCAACGGGCTTTGACGCGATCGAGGCGGCCGATCCAGCCAATGAGCGCATTGGCGCTGATGGCGAGCACGAATACGACAATCAGCATTGCATACATGCGCGGCATGTCGAACAAGCTGTAGGCCTGAATGATCAGGAAGCCGATACCGCTATTCGAGAGCTTGGTCTCCGCCAACAAGGTCCCGATGATCGCGACACCAAGACCCAGCCGCACGCCGTTGATAATCGGATGGCGCATGGCCGGCAAATAAATCTTCGTTGCCATTTGCCACGCATTGGCACGGAAGCTGCGCCCGACGCGGATCAGAATTGGCTCGATCTGCCGCATCCCGGCCGCTGCCGAGAGCGCGATCGGGAAGAAGCAGGAGATCGCTCCCATTGCAATCTTGGACCCCGTGCCGACGCCAAACCACATGATCATGATCGGGAAGAAGATGATCTTGGGCGTGGGACCAAGGTAGTAAAGGTACGGTTCGTAGGCCTTGGTGAGCAATCGGCTACCTCCGAGAACCAGTCCCACGACCAGGCCGGATAGCCCGCCGATGATCAAGCTGGTACCAACCTCGCCCGCGGTAACACCGAGATTCCAATAGTATTCCGGATTGGACAGCAGATTGACGGTTGCGCGGGCGATGGCGACGAGCGACGGGACCACGTCGCGATAAAGCAGGCCCGAGGCGGCGACCGCTTCCCAGATCGCCGAAACGACGACAATGATCAGGACGCGCAGCCATAGCACCGGGCTGCCCGCGATCCGCATTGTCGGCACGGCGCTCAGGCTACCGGTCTCAGCCATCGCTCGACCCTCTCGATGGTGACAAAGAAGCAGACGCTCACCAGGATCACAAAAGAGATCGCCGCGTACGTCCCGGGCAGGTCGTACCGCTCTGCGAGGTCGTTGATCAGCTGGCCGAGGCCTCCGAAATTGATGAGGAACTCGACGCCGACGACGTTGATCAGGGTGAAAATAAGCCCGAGCCGCACCCCCACGAAGATGGTGGGCAACGCCGCCGGAAGCAGGATCTTGGTGAACAGCTGCATCCCGCTGAGATTGAAGCTGCGCCCGACGTCCACGAGCACCCGCCGCGTTGTGACCAGCCCCTCGATCGTCTTGAGGATGACCGGCGGCAGGCCGGCTACAAAGCCCATCATGATGATGGTCCACGCGCTGCGCCCAAAAATGACAAGAAACAGCGGGTACATCAGCACGGTCGGCGCGGACGCGAGCGCTGCGATCCAGGTTTCGGTGGCGCGGCGCAGGAGATCGAACCGATAGAGCAGTACACCGGCGAGGACGCCCATCACCGTGATCATGACGCCGGCCGTGAAAGCCTCGGTGAACGTCAGCAGGAAGCGGGCGCCGATGTCCTCGTCCAGAATAATTCGCTCGAACGCGAACGCGACTTGGATCGGCGTCGGGACGATATAGTTGTTGATCACGCCAAAACGTATCAAGATCTCAACCGCGGCCAGGAACACAAGCAAGGTCGCGACGCCGAGCGCGGCCGGCGCAATGCGGGTCAGCGCACCCGATTTCATCGCGGCGGCGGCAATTGAATTCACGGGGCGCGCTCTCCAACCTTGCGTCGCTTTTCCTCATCGCGCATGCCGCGGCTCGCTTCTTCGCGCGCAGGTCGCTCCAGATCCGAGCCACGTAATGGCCGAACGCATCGCTCGATACGATCTCGGAGGAGCGCGGCCGCGGCAAGGCGATGTCGACGATGCGCTTTACGCGCCCGGGCCGGTAGGTCATCACCAGAACGCGATCCGCGAGCTGTACTGCCTCGGTGATGTTGTGAGTGATGATCAAGGTGGTTTGCCGCAGTTCTTGCTGGATCTGCAGCACCTTGTCGCCCAGAAGCAGTCTGGTCTGCTCATCGAGTGCGGCGAACGGCTCGTCCATCAACAGAATTTTCGGCTCGGATGCGCAGCGTACGCGCGATCGCGACCCGTTGGCGCATGCCGCCGGAGAGTTCGGCCGGATAGCTGTTCTCGAACCCATCGAGCCCAACCAGTGAAATGAAGTGCCGCGCGCGTTCTAAACGCTCACGCTTGCGCATTCCGGCAATCTCGAGCGGGAACGCCACGTTGTCGATGACACTGCGCCAGGGGAACGTCGATTTGTCCTGAAACACCATCCCAACCGCGGGATGCGGACCGCTCACGCGTGCCCCCGCGACCGACACGGTTCCCTGATAGTTGTCGATCAGGCCGCCCACGATGTTGAATAAAGTCGATTTGCCGCAACCAGACGGGCCGATCACCGCCATGAATTCGCCAAGCCTCACATTGAGCGAGACGTGGTCGACCGCGATGAGCGGACCCTCCGGTGTCTCAAAACGTTTAACGATGTCATCGACGACCAGGATGCTGTCGTCAGCTTCCGCATCCGCGAGGGTCGCGGTAGGGGTTGGACCGACGGCCATCAGGTCTCCAATCGTCTTAGCTCACCCGCCGCGGTCCGGCTTCTGGGCGGCGATGGCAGCCGCGACGCCGGGCGAATAACCGGGTTCGATGTGCACATCAATCACCGCGACTTCGCCAGCGTCGACGGCCGCAATCGCCTCGGCGTAGACCTTAGGCAGGTCGGCAATCTCTTTGACCGGACCAAACCCGCGCGCGCCTTGGGCACGCGCCATTCCGGCGATATCGGGGTCCGGATCGCTGATCCGCTGACCAATCCATTTGTTTTCGACCGGGCGGTTGCGCATACGGGCAACGCGTTCCTGGTGGACTTCGTCGTTATAGAACGAGCGATTATTGGCGATCACAAACAGCAGCGGGATGCGATAGTGCACCGCAGTCCAGACCGCGGTCACACCCATCAGGTAATCGCCGTCGCCGCAGATCGCGACCGGCAGCCGTCCGCTACCTTTGAGCGCCAGCGCCGCACCGACGGACATGCCAGGCCCGCCACCCAGTCCGCCGCCGCCGTCGTCTGAGCCAAGATAGTCAAGCGGGTGGCGGAAATCCCACGAACTCCCAGTCCACGAGATCGGCAAGTGAGTGAGCGAGACCGGTCGGTCGCCGACCGCCGCTTTGAGCGCGGTCGCGAGATGCGCCAACGCCAATGGTCCCTGGGGAACCGACATCGGAGCGGCCTCGCGTACGGGGACCGGCTTGGCCCGGCGCGGGCCCAGCGCGGCGAGCAAAGCCTGCACGACAACGTCCGTGTCCGCGGCAATCAGCAGGTCGGCGTAGGGCAGCGCCATGTAGTCCATGCTCCACCCGTTGTGGACCTGATGGTCCATGGACACCTGAATGATCGTTGCCGTCGGCGGTCCGCCCAGCGCCTTGAGGGTTCCGCCGAGGTCGACCCAGTCGAGGCTCAGAATGACGTCGGCCTCGCGCATGGCTGCGGATAAGCTCGTTGTTATGGAACGAGGATGGCGCGCCGACATGCAATGGATGATCGGACGGAAACGCTGCGCCAACGTGCAGGCTCGTCGCAACGCGCGCGCCAAAGGCATCAGCTAGCGCGAACGCGCCGTTCCCAGGCCGCGGTGTCGCGCGCGACACGCGACCGATGAGTATAAGCGGACGTTTCGCGGCGGTCACTAGATTTACGGCGAGCTGCACGATATCCGGTGGTGCCCCGGTCTAGACCTGTGGCATCAGCCGTGCCGCATCGAGCGGCGGCAGAGGCTCGGCGAGCTTCATCTCCTGCACATCGGCATCGAGGTTCACATAGACCGGACCCTTCGGCACGTTGTTGGCAATCCAGCCGGCGCGCAGTATCGCCTCGCGCGCTGCCGCGGGAGAGGCGGGCTGGTCGTCCCATTTGGTGTAGTTGCGCACCAGTGCGCCCTGGTCGCGCGACGTGTGAATCCAGTCAATCCATGGCCGGCGCTTGGCTGCGTCGACCGGGCCCGTTGCTCCGAGCACGATGACGGGTAGGCGATCGCACCACGCATTGAACATCGCCATTGAGGCATGCATCAGTCCGACATTGGAATGGACGGCGGCGGCCATCGGCTTGTCTGTGACTTTCGCGTAGCCGTGTGCGATGGCGACTGCGGCTTCCTCGTGCAGGCACAGCAGCATCTGCGGCGTCTTGTTGCCGAGATAGTTCACAATCGAGTCATGCAGCCCGCGAAAGCTCGCGCCGGGATTGAGTGCGATATAGGGAATGTTGAGATCGCGCAGCGCTTCCGCAGCCACGTCGCTGCCGAACGCGGGCGCGTTGGCACCGACGGCGGAGGGGCGTTCCAGCGATTCGGTGGCGGCGGTCACTTGGGTACGAGCGGCGGCGTCGCGCGTGGCGGAGGTCATTTGGTTTCCTTGGGCTTTTGATTTGGTAGGGAGGCCGATCCAAGCCGATCACACGCCCTGACGCAACCTCGCAAGGAGCGCGAGGCCGGGGTACCCATCCGCCGGTGTCATACCGACCTTATTCTGGAAGGCTTGCGCAGCCCGCATGGTATCGCGCCCCACGCGGCCATCCGCGCCGCCTGTATCGTAGCCAAGGGCGGTCAGCCGGCGCTGGATTTCCTGGATTTCGGCCAAGGTGGGCGCGCGCTCGGAACCGGGGAATGGCTGGATGAACGGGCCCGCGCCACGGATACGGTCGGCCAGGTAGGTCACCGCGAGCGCGTAGCTGAATGCCGGATTGTAACTCATGACGGCATTGAAGTTTTGCCCGAGCAGGAATGCCGGGCCGCCCTCAACCGGAACGCGCAAATGCACCTTATCCGACAGGCGCGCGAAAGGCTGTCCGTCGGCG
Organism: uncultured Alphaproteobacteria bacterium; assembly: GCA_963816775.1. Classification (GTDB taxonomy): domain Bacteria; phylum Pseudomonadota; class Alphaproteobacteria; order Rhizobiales; family Xanthobacteraceae; genus JAFAXD01. The sequence continues at coordinate 594 of CAWFLX010000062.1, read as the reverse complement.
CGCACGACGCCGCGGTCGCGCCACTGCGCATAGCTATGCGATCCCTTGTGCTTACGGCCCGGCGGGGAGTTTGACTTCGCAGCCCCAGGTTTCGCCGCGCCGGTATCCCCCGCGTTCGGTGAGATAGCGCGCACTGCCGGCGAGCGCATCATCCGGCGGGCCGAACGGAACGACGCGGCCATCCTTGTTGTAATCGACGCCGATGTGCAGCCACACTTCCGGCATCCACTGGGTGTGGCCCATGGCGCCCGCCCATGAGCCGATCATCTGTTTCGGATCGCTCCAGCCGCGCTCAACGATGACGAGGGCGTTCAGAAGTTCGGCCTCCCAGTATTTGCGTCGCCGGGGCTCGCCGTAGGCCAACGCAGCGAGCGCCGGGATTACCGGCCGCATGTATTTCGGACTGTCGATCACGTCGCCGTAGCTCGACTCGATGCCCCACAGCGACACTAGGATATAGCGGTCGACGCCGTAGTCCTGCTCGATGCGTGATAGCAGGAGGTATGCTCCTTGGCGCGTTCCCTCCCGGTGGGAACCGCAAGTCGGACGCACGGCGATTAAGATACTGCCAGAGCTTTTCCTTGAATTCGTCCT
>CAWFLX010000061.1:0-30194 GCA_963816775.1 uncultured Alphaproteobacteria bacterium | reverse complement strand
GCTTTCCAAGCCTTTAGGCCACCCGCCAAATGGGCATCATAGGGTAGACCTGCAGCCAATGCGGCCTCGGCGGCACGCAGCGAGCGAATGCCCACGCCGCAGGAAAACACGACAGTCCGACCGTTCGGATCGGGCAGCGCGTGCGGATCAAACTGCGACAAGGGCGACAGCACCGAGCCGGGGATGCGCTCGATCTGGGTTTCATTGAGCTCGCGCACGTCAACCAACATCATTTTGCCGGCTGACAGACCCGCGGCAACTTCCTCCGCGGTCAGATCGCGCACGTCGTTTGCCCCGGGCATTGCTCTTTCTCCTCACGTTTCCATGCAATCACAACGGCCGCGCCGCCAAAACAAGAGCGAAGCTCTTGATCAAATCGTCACCTGCGTCCCGACCTCGACCACGCGGCCGGTCGGGATACGGAAATAGCTCGATGCATCGTCGGCGGAGCGCGCCAGCATGATGAACAGGCGGTCTTGCCAGCGCGGCATGCCGGACTGCGCTGCCGGTTTGAGCGAGCGGCGCGACAAAAAGAACGAGGTTGACATGATATCAAACTGCCACCCGAGCTGACGCGCAATCCCGAGCGCGCGCGGCACGTTCGGCGTCTCCATAAAGCCGAACCGCAGATAAATTCGCAGAAACGTGCTCCCGACCGGCTCCAAGCGGACCCGATCTTCGGGCGAAATGCGTGGCGTGTGCACGCTTTCGATCGTCAGCACGACGTTCTTTTCATGCAGCACCTTGTAGTGTTTAAGGCTGTGCATCAGCGCGGTCGGCGCGCTGTGCGGATCGCTGGTCAAGAATACGGCCGTGCCAGGCACCTTGATCGGCGGCTTGCGCTCGAGCATGACCACCAGCTGGTCGAGGGGCGTCTCCTGCCGGCGTGTTTTCTCGGCAAGCAGTCGCGTTCCGCGCCGCCATGTGTACATCGCGGTCAACACCAGCGAACCAAGCGCGAGCGGCATCCATCCGCCCTGCACGACTTTGAGCAGATTGGCCGCCAGGAAGGTTAGATCCAACAACAGGAACGGCGTGATCAGTAGCGCGGCGGCGAGCGGCGACCAACGCCACACCTTCCAGATCACGACGAACGCCATCGTGGTGGTGACCACCATCGTGCCGGTCACCGCAATCCCGTAGGCGGACGCAAGCGAGCTTGACGAACGGAACGTCGTGACCAAAAGCAGCACGCCGAGAAGCAGCAGCGTATTGACGCGGGGCAAATAGATCTGGCCCTCACGCGTTTCCGACGTGTGGCGAATCTCAAAGCGCGGCAACAGCCCGAGCTGTATCGCCTGATGCGTGAGCGAGTAAGCGCCCGTAATCACGGCCTGGCTCGCGATCACGGTCGCCGCCGTTGCGAGCAAGACCATCGGCAACTGCGCCCAGTTCGGATAAAGCAGAAAGAACGGGTTTTCGATCGCGCTCGGATCCGCAAGCAGCAATGCCCCCTGCCCGAGATAGTTTAGCGCCAGCGACGGAAATACAAACGCGAGCCAAGCAGTCTGGATCGGGCGGCGGCCGAAATGCCCAAGGTCGGCGTAAAGCGCTTCCGCCCCGGTGACCGCCAGAAACACCGCGCCCAACGTGACGAGGCCGATGACCCCGTGGCTGACCAGGAATTTGAGCCCGTAAAACGGATTGATTGCGAGCAGGATCCAAGGATCGCCTGCGATCGCCACGATGCCCGGGATTGCGATTGCAACAAACCAGATTGCAGTAATCGGGCCAAAGAACGCAGCAACACGCGCCGTTCCACGTGATTGAGCGGCGAAGAGCGCGACCAGGATGACGATGGTCAACGGCACCACGTAGGGGTCGAACGCCGGCGTGACGATTTTCAATCCTTCGATCGCCGACAACACCGAGATTGCGGGCGTGATCAGCGCATCTCCAAAAAACAGCGACGCCCCGATAATTCCGAGAGCCGCCACGATCTCGGCCCAGCGGCCGCCCACTCGCGTGGCCAGCGCCATCAAGGCCAAGGTTCCGCCTTCGCCGTTGTTATCGGCCCGCAGTAGCACCACGACGTATTTCAAGGTGACAACAATGGTGAGTGCCCACAGGATCAAGGAGATCACGCCCAGCACTGCGTCAGGGGTCGCAGCTGCGCCGCCAGTCGACGCCGACACTGCCTCGCGGACTGCGTAAAGCGGGCTGGTGCCGATGTCGCCATAGACGACTCCCATCGATCCCAGGGTGAGCGCCCAGAAGCCGGAGCCAAGCGCGCCAGGAGTCCCATGCTCCTGCGTCCGGCCCGCTTCGAAAGCGCTGATACCCTCAGTCATTGCCCAATCCCGGATTGCTGCACCGCAATATGTGCGCTTGTAGCACCGTTCTCAACCGGTTGTCGCCGACAAGGACGCAAACCGGTTCGCCGACGCATTCCGCACCAAAAAGTATTGGCTCAGATGGTCACTTGCGTCCCGATCTCGACCACCCGCCCGGTCGGGATTTGAAAGAAATCCGTCGCATCGCTGGCCGATTTGGCAAGCGCGATAAACAGGCGGTCCTGCCAGTGCGGCATGCCTGACTGCGCGGCCGGCTTGAGCGCGCGTCGCGACAGGAAGAACGACGTCGACATGATATCGAAACGCCACCCCTGCTTGCGCGCGACCGCTAGCGCGCGCGGGATGTTGGGCGTTTCCATGAAGCCAAAAACGATCTCGACCTTGGCGAAGTGTGGCGAGACCTGAGTCATGCGCACCCGTTCGTCATCCGGCACCCGCGGGGTGTCGGCGGTCTTGATCGTGAGGATGACGTTGTGTTCGTGCAGAATCCGGTTGTGCTTAAGATTGTGCAGGAGCGCTGTGGGTGCCGACGAGGGATCGCTGGTCAGGAAGATGGCGGTTCCCGGCACGACATGCGGAGGCCGCTTCTCAAGATTTGCAACCAGGGCGTCGAACGGCACTTCATTCAGGCGGGTCTTGAGCAAGAGCAAGGTGGTCCCTCGCCGCCACGTCAGCACCAGCAACACAATTGCCGCCCCCAGCGCGAGCGGTGCCCAGGCGCCATCGACGATTTTGAGCAGGTTGGCAGATAGGAATGTTGCGTCGACCAGCACCAACGGGACCATCAGGGCTCCTGCGGCCAACGGGCGCCAACCCCAGAATTTCCAAATGACCAGGAACCCGAGAATGCCATCGACCACCATCGTTGTGGTCACCGCAATGCCGTAGGCGGAGGCCAGAGCATTCGACGTGCGGAAAATCGCCACCAGCAACAGCACCCCGATCAGCAGAGCGCTGTTGGCACGAGGAATGTAGATCTGTCCCTCCTGCGTCTCCGACGTGTGCCGGATTGCAAGCCGCGGGATCAGCCCGAGCTGAATCGCTTGCCGCGTCACCGAATAGGCTCCCGTGATCACCGCCTGGCTGGCGATGACGGTGGCGAGGGTCGCCAGCAACACCACGGGTACCAACAAGATGGGGGGGAAAAGCCGAAAGAACGGATTCTCGATCGCGCTCGGGTCACGCAGAACCAAGGCGCCTTGGGCAAAATAGTTGAGCACGAGCGACGGGAAAACCAACCCGAACCACGCCAGTTGGATCGGCTTGCGCCCGAAATGGCCGAGATCGGCATAGAGCGCTTCGCCGCCCGTCACTGCCAGGAACACGAATCCGAGCGTCACCAATCCGATCCCGCCATGGTCGGCCAGAAACCGGATGGCGTAGACCGGGTTGGCCGCCGCGAAGATATGCGGATCATCGAACAGATGAGCGAGGCCAGCCACCGCAAGCGCAAGGAACCAGACCAGCATCACCGGCCCGAACAGCGCCGCGACCCGCGCGGTTCCACGCGCTTGCACGGCGAACAGACCGATCAGGATCACCACGGTCAAGGGCAACACGGCGTGCTCGAACGCGGGAGTAACGAGCTTCAACCCTTCGATTGCGGACAGCACGGAAATTGCCGGTGTGATCACCGAGTCGCCATAGAACATCGCCGCCCCGACCATCCCGAGCGTAAAGACGATTGCGGTTCGACGGCCGAACATGCGAGCGGCAAGCGCCGTCAGCGCGAGCGTGCCGCCCTCGCCATTGTTGTCGGCCCGCAGCAAGATCAGGACGTACTTGATCGTTACGACGATCGTCAAAGCCCACAGGATCAGCGACAGCACGCCGAGGACGATGTCGCGCGTGATCGGACCATTCCCGACCGCCGCCTGGACCGCCACGTGAAACGCGTAGAGCGGACTCGTTCCGATGTCACCGTAGACAACCCCGATGCTGCCGAGCGCCAATGCGAGCGGGCTGACTTGCGTGTGGGAGCCGGCGCTGCTCCCGGGGATGGCTACTTTATGCGTGACATCGGCCATTGGGGTCGCTGTCGCCTTTCGCAAGCCGCCCTTATAGCATCCTGTCGCCAACCAAGGCATGTCGCTCGTTCGCGAATTGGCAACCATTCGCGAATGCGCTCCATTCGTGGCAGGGATATAACAGCGCCGTGCGGTGAACCGCGCCGGGGTCTAGGGAGTTCCAGGGAGAGTGTCCATGCGTGAGATCGGTCACTTCGTCGGCGGCAAGGAGGTCAAGGGCGGTTCCGGCCGCAGCGGCGACGTATTCGACCCGAATACCGGAGAAGTCCAGGCAAAAGTCGCGTTCGCATCCAAATCAGAGGTCCAGGCGGCGATCGCCGCGGCAGAGGCAGCGCAGCCGGCCTGGGCTGCCACCAACCCACAGCGCCGCGCCCGCGTGCTATTCAAATTCCTCGAGCTGGTGCAAAGCGAGTTTGAGAATCTGGCAAAGCTCCTGTCCGCGGAACACGGCAAAACGGTCGCCGATGCAAAGGGCGATATTCAGCGCGGGGTCGAAGTCGTGGAATTCGCGTGCGGAATCCCGCACCTGATGAAGGGCGAGTACACCGACAGCGCCGGCCCGGGGATCGATCTCTTTTCGCTGCGGCAGCCGCTCGGCGTCGTTGCCGGCATCACGCCGTTCAACTTTCCAGCGATGATTCCGATGTGGAAATTCGCACCGGCGATCGCCTGCGGCAATGCCTTCATTCTCAAGCCTTCGGAGCGCGATCCTTCCGTTCCGATGCGCCTTGCCGAACTTCTGGTTGCGGCCGGCCTGCCGGCGGGTGTGCTCAATGTGGTCAACGGCGACAAAGAGGCGGTCGATACGCTGTTGACCGACCCGCGCGTAAGGGCCATCGGCTTCGTCGGATCGTCAGCGATCGCCGAGTACATTTACGCGACCGGCTGCGCTCACGGCAAACGGGTGCAGTGCTTCGGGGGAGCCAAAAACCACATGGTCGTGATGCCGGATGCCGACATGGATCAGGCGGTCGACGCGCTGATCGGCGCCGGCTACGGATCGGCCGGCGAGCGCTGCATGGCGGTTTCGGTCGCGGTTCCCGTCGGCGAGAACACCGCCGACGCCCTGGTGAAAAAGCTCATTCCGAGGGTGGAAGGGCTCAAGGTCGGTCCGTCCAGCGACCCGCAGGTGGACTATGGTCCGATGGTCACCAGGGCGCACCTCGACAAGGTCAAGAGCTACGTCGATCTCGGCGTCAAGGAAGGCGCCAAGCTGCTGGTCGACGGGCGCAATTTCAAGCTCCAGGGCTATGAAAACGGCAACTTCATGGGCGGCTGCCTGTTCGATCACGTCACGCCCTCCATGCGCATCTACAAGGAAGAGATCTTCGGGCCGGTGCTTTCGGTCGTGCGCGCCAAGGACTATGAGGATGCGGTTCGCCTCCCCTCCGAGCACGACTACGGCAACGGCGTCGCGATCTTCACCCGCGACGGCGACACGGCGCGCGATTTCACCAATCGGGTGAACGTCGGCATGGTGGGTGTGAACTTTGCGATCCCGGTGCCGCTCGCCTACTACACGTTCGGCGGCTGGAAACGCTCTGGGTTCGGCGATCTCAACCAGCACGGTCCAGACTCGATCCGGTTCTACACGAAAACCAAGACCGTCACCGCGCGCTGGCCCTCGGGCATCAAGGAGGGCGCGGAGTTCGTCATTCCGACGATGCGCTGATCAGGCGAACATCGCCGCGCGACGCTAGCGCCGCCGTCGGGATCGCCAGGAACGCGAGGATAGCTCCCAGGCCTTCGGCGATTGCGCCGCCGAGCATCGCCGGCCGAACGCCGGCGACGATCGCCTCCGCGCTGGACGGATCGTTACCGGCGTACATGGCGAACAGGCCGCCGAGCAGCGCCACGCCCAGCGTGGCCCCGACCATTCGGGCGGTGTTGATGACGCTCGAAGCCGTGCCCGAATAGGACTTCGGCGCAACCGTTACGGCGACCGACAAAACCGGCCCCGTGTTCAGGCCGAGGCCGAGACCGATGATCAGAAACGCGAGCTCCACACGCGACAAGCTGGCGTGGGGCCCGATCGTCGACAGCAGCAGCAACCCGGCACCCATCGCAGCCATTCCAGTCGTCATCATGGCGCGGGCGCCGACCCATGCGACCAGTGAGCCGGACCACTGTGAGACGGCAAAGAACGCGACCGACATTGGCAGCATCTGCAGTCCGACAATCGGTGCCGAACTGCCGTGCACGGTCTGCAGATAGAGCGGCATCAGGAACAACATGGCGTACATGCCGAATGTCATTGCGGCAGCTACGCCCGATGCCGCAGTGAACGTAACGGTCCCGAAGATGCCCAGTGGTAGCAAGGGTTCGTGCGCGCGTCGTTCTGCAACCACGAAGGCGACCAGTGTCGCAAGCGCGGCGATCAGACAGGCGATGGTTTGGGCGCTGGTCCAGCCCCAATGCGGCGCCTCGATGAAGCCAAATGCGAAAGCGCCAAGGGTGAGTGCTCCGAGTATCTGTCCTTTGACGTCGATGGTACGCCTGGGCGAGCGCCGGCCGTCTGCGATCTGAACAAGCGTCACCGCCGCAGCCACCAACGCGATCGGCACGACGATCAGGAACACGGCGCGCCAACCATATTGCCCGACGATGAGGCCGCCGAACGTCGGGCCGATCAGCCACGCAAGGGCGTTGCAGCTCGCCCAGATCCCGATCGCCTTGGCGCGTTCAGTCGCGTCCGGATAGGCATCCGACAGGATCGCAAGCGATGTCGGCACCGCGAGCGCCGCACCCAGTCCGCTCAGTGCGCGGCCGCCGATCAACACGAGATTGTCGGATGCGAGCCCGCACACCAACGACCCGGTCGCAAACAACGCGATGCCGGCGACGAACAGGCGGCGGCGACCGTAGGTGTCGCCAAGAGTTCCACCAGCCAACAGGAAACTTGCATAGGCGAGATTGTAGGCATCGATAACCCATTGCAGCCCGCTCACGCTCGCGCGCAGCGAGGCACCGATCTGCCTGAGAGCCAGGTTGACGATCGAGGTATCGAGCTGCGCCAGAAACACGCCGATGCACGTGATGATCAATACGACCGGCAATTGTGTTTGGCGCGCGGGGCGCCCGCGCGCCCAAGCATTCATTGACCACGTCATTGGTAAGTACTCGCGTTCTGATGCCCCGCTTCCGAAGTTCGTAAATAGCAGCGGCACTCTCTGACACGAACTTCGGAAGCAAAGGGGCACCAGCAAACACATGATTCGAGTGCCGCTTTTCGATTTGAAGTTCCTGCACGAGTTTGCCGCCACCGCTGTAGGAACTTCGAATCGGCGGCACTCGCGGAATGCATAACCCCACAATTGGGACGTGGGTCGCCAGCGTCCAGGCGGATCGCTTCGGCCGCGGCCGAAGTGTTGGCGCTGGCATCGTGAGCGCTTCGGTCGCATATTTGGGCGATGCATGCTGCCCCACAGATGGCCGAGGTGGCGTCGCTGGTCGGCGATCCGGCCCGCGCCAATATCCTGTGTGCGCTGCTTGACGGCCGCGCGCTCACGGCGGGCGAATTGGCGTTTGCCGCCGGGGTCTCTCCGCAGACAACCAGCGGCCATCTCGCCAAGTTGCATGACGCTCGCCTGATCGACCTCTGCAAGCAGGGCCGCCACCGCTATTACCGTTTGGCCGGGTCGCACGTCGGCCAGATGCTCGAGAGCATTATGACGGTGGCGCTGACCGGACCCCCGCGATTTCAGCCGCGTACGAAGAACGACGACCAGCTCCGGCACGCGCGCACCTGCTACGATCACCTTGCCGGCGAACTTGGCGTCGGCATCGCCGACTGCCTGATCGGGCGCGAGCACGTGATCCTCGGCAACGAGGCTGGCGAAGTGACCGAGAACGGCACCGCATTTCTCACCCGCCTTGGGGTTGACCTCTCGGTCGCGCGCGCCAGGCGCCGCGTCTTTTGCCGCCCATGTGTCGACTGGACCGAGCGGCGCCCTCACATTGGCGGCGCGGTCGGTGCGGCCATCGCCACGCGATGCTTTGAGCTCAAGTGGATTGAGCGCATTCGCGATGGCCGCGCGCTGACGATCACGTCGACTGGGCGCCGCGGCCTGATGGAAACATTCGACCTTGCGCTTTAACCTTATGCCGCGTGGGCAGAGGCCGCCTCAGTATCCCCGGGAGCGATCGATCAAATTGTCGAAGCGGGCGGCCGGCGCTGAGTGCCTGGATGCTGTCGCAGATGCGCGGAACGAGATCGCCCGCGTTGATGCGGCGCGCCACGTGCGGTGTGATCGTGATCCTGGGGTGGCGCCAAAGCGCGCTGTCCTTCGGCAGCGGTTCGACCGGAAAGACGTCAAGCGTCGCGCCGGCCAGGTGATCGCGATCGAGTGCCGCGATCAGGTCTGCTTCGACCACATGCGCGCCGCGTCCAAGGTTGATGACAGCAGCGCCCGCCGGCAGCTGGGCGAAGGTCTCCTTGTTCAAGATGCCGCGTGTTTCCGCCGTAAGTGGCAACAGGTTGACGGCGATCTCACTGCGCGCCAGAAACGCCGGCAGTTGTTCGCGACCGGAGAATATCTCGATCTCTCCTTGTGGTCGCGGTCCGCGTACCCACCCGGCGACCCGGAACCCATGCGCGGCCAGCGTCTTTGCCGCCGCAAGACCGATGGTCCCGAGACCCAGCACGCCAACTTTGCGCTCGCACGCCCGCAACCGCGGCAACGAAATCCACTCGGCGCGCTGCTGAGCGAGTTGGTAGGCAGGTAGATGACGATGGTGGCGCAGCACATGCACCAGCGCTGCCTCATTCATCATCTCATCGCCAGCGGGATTCCCTGCCCTCACGATCGGAATGTCAGGTAGGCTCGGATCGCTCAGCAGCACATCAGCGCCGGCCAGAAGGGATACGATCATACGGAGATTGGGAAACGATTTGAGCTTGCCGTGCGGCAGAACAGCGATGGCCGCAACATCGATGTCGCGTTCGTCCCCGACGTCCGGCCAAATGCGCACGTCAAGCTCCGGCATTCGAGCAGCGAACAGCCGCCGCCACTCTGCCGGGTCACCGAAGAAGGCTGTCAAGAGAAGGGCCATGGATCACATGCTCTGTTTTCAACGATCTGATCTGTCGCAGAGCATCGAGTGATATCGCGGGCGCGCGTTGACGCAAGTCCGCCGGGGCGTGAAAATCGCGCATAGCGCCGTTGCTTTGGCAAAAGGGCGGCCCGGCGCGCAGGGAGAAACGCGATGCTCGATCATGTCAGCGGGTCAAAGGGCGAATTGATGGAGGTGCGCCGCAAAGTCGCTGCGATGGGCCCAAACTTCGATCCCGACATTCTGGAAGCAACGCGTGCACTCTATGCGCCGTTGATCGACAAGCCCTCCGGACCCGTCAAAGTGACTGCCGATATCGCGTATGGAGCCGATGAGCGGCAGAAGCTCGACGTCTATCAGCCCGCCGCGGCGACCGATCGCGTGCTGATCTATATCCCGGGCGGCGGCTTCACCGGCGGCGACAAGAACGTCGATGGCGTGTTTTATGTCAACCTTGGGAACTACTTTGCCGGTCATGGCATCCTCACGATCGTGGCGAACTATCGGCTGGCGCCGGCGCATGCATGGCCCGCGGGCGCGCAGGACGTCGGCGGCGTGGTCGCGTGGGCACGAGCGAACGCAAAGTCGTTTGGCGGCAATCCCGATCGGATCGTTCTGTTTGGCCAGTCGGCCGGCGCGACCCACGCGGCCGGTTATCTGTTTGACAACTCGTTTCAACCCGCCGGACAGCCGGGCGTTGCCGCAGGCATCCTCATGAGCGGCCCTTACTCGTTCCAGGGCGAGCTGCGCCCCAACTTGAAGGCCTATCTGGGAAGCGATCCGGCAAAATATCCGGAACGCTCTCCGCTCACGCATGTTGGCAAAAGCCGTACCCCGCTTTTGCTTTCGGTCGCCGAATACGACCCGGCGTTCCTTGCGGTGCCGACTTATGAGCTGGCGCGCGCTGTCACGTTGCGCGACGGTAAGAGTCCAAAGGTTGCCTATTTTGCCGGTCACAATCACGTTTCGACCGTGATGAGCTTTGGTACCGCGCAGGATGACGTCGGTTCTGCGGTCCGCGAGTTTGTCGCTTCGGCGGTCTGAGCGATCGCCGATGCTCAGATATTGAAGCAAGCGAATTGATCAAACGATTGATTCGGTGTCATAAAGTGGACTGGAAAGGTCCGTCCGGGGTAGCACCCGTTTGGAGCCCACTAACCTCGAGCACCCAGATCGCGTGATGATCCTTGGCCCCGTCCGCACCGAAGCAAAGCGATCAGAATTGACGGCTGATCACCACCCAATTCTGCTCGGAGACATCGGCGGGACCCACGTTAGGCTCGCGATCTACGCGGGCGCCGGGCTTGGCCCGGTCGATCGCCTCGAGGTCGCCGACTACGCCGATCTGCCGGAGGCCGTTGCGGCGTTTGTTTCGCGGCAGGATCGGCGCGATCAGATCACGTCGGCGTTCCTGGCCGTCGCCGGTCCGGTCGAAGACGGCCGATGCGAAAACGTCAACAGCGGATGGGTGATCGACGCACGAGCAGTGCAATCTCGCTTGGGATTCGCGAGCGTGCGCTTGCTCAATGATTTTGAAGCGATTGCGTGGTCGCTCCGCCGGCTTGCTCCGGACGACATCTTCAGGATCGGGGGCGGTCACACTCAGCCGAACGCTCCCATGGTCGTGACCGGTGCCGGCACGGGATTTGGGATCGCGGCGTTCCTGCCTAGCGAGGGAGGACTCGTTATCCCGAGTGAAGGCGGACACGCCAACCTGCCGGGCAATTCGGAGCGCGAGGACGCTGTCATCGGCCTCCTGCGTCGGAAGTTCGGACGAGTGTCAGCCGAACGCGCGCTGTCGGGCCCCGGTCTGCAAAATCTCTACCGCGCGATTGCCGAGCTTGATCGCGCCGCTGTTCCAGACCGAAGTGCCGCCGAGATCACACGGGCCGCGCTGGCCGGCACCTGCCCCGTGAGCAAAGCGACCCTCGACATGTTTTGTGCGATGCTGGGCACCGTGGCTGGTGATCTCGTGCTCCTGTTTCGCGCGCGCGGCGGCATCGCTCTCGCGGGCGGCATCGTTCCCCGCATTGCGCAATACCTGGCGCAATCCGAGTTCCGCGCGCGCTTCGAAGGCAAAGGTCGCGTACGCGCCTATCTCGAAGCAATCCCGACGAGCGTGATCGTTCACCCCGATCCGGCGTTTGTCGGACTGATCTCGATTATCGAGAGCGAGCGCGGCATCCCCTCCGCGCCCCGGTAGGAAATAGTCACTGCGGCTCGATCTTTGCCGCCTTTACCAGCGGGCCCCACAGCTCGAGGTCGCGCTTGAGCCGCTCGTCGGCGGCCTTGGAATCATCGCTCATCGGAACCGATGCGATCCGTTCCAGGAAAACCTTGGTCTCATCCATGCGATCGATCTGGTTGAACCAGCCACCCAACTTGGCAACGATTGCGGGTGGCGTCCCGGCCGGCAGGTAAGCCGCCCACCAGGGGGCGAACTCGTAGTTGGGTACTCCCGCTTCCGTCATGGTCGGGGTATCAGGCAACGTGGGAATGCGTTGCGCGGTCGTTATTGCCAACGCGCGGATTTTTCCCTGCTTGATGGGGCCTACCGCGAACGTTCCATCCATGATCATGAAATCGAGCGTACCGTTGGCGACGTCCGGCAGCGCCTCCGGTGCGGTCCGATACTGCACCTGGGTCGCCTCGACCCCGACAAGCTGTTTGTAGTACTCGGTCGCCAGGATGGCGGTTTGGTTGGTGACGCCGTAGCGATTGTGTTGGTGCGACTTCAGGTATGCGGTGAGCTCCGCCACGCTCTTGATCGGCGAATTGGCGCCGACCGTCATCACGAACGCAATTCGCGCAAACGACGCTGCCGGGACGAAATCCTTGATCGTATCGAACGACAATTCCTTGAACAGAAAACGGCTGCCGGCCATGTTCGAGTTTGCAGCAAATAGAATGGTGTAGCCGTCGGGTTTGGCGTTGGCGACAAGGCTCAGGGCGATATTGGCATTAGCTCCGGGCCTATTCTCGACGATCACCGATTGGCCCGACAAATCCGCGAGCTTGGCAGTGAAGTAACGGCCCAAAATATCGGCGCCGCTGCCGGCCGGGAAACCGATCACAACACGCATGGGGCGGGTCGGATAGTCCTGTGCGCAGGCCGCCCCCGCTATCGCGGCGAGAGCGAATGCGCCAGCCAATGCGATCGAGATCTTGATAAAACGTGTCATTGCTTCCCTTCCGCGGCATTGCTGCCGCGCTTACGAGACGACGAGCCTCGGCGGCTCATCCCATCAATGTAGGCTTGGTCCTTTGAGCAGGCGGCTGCGGTCGGCCGACGTGACCTTCGCTTCGAACGTGCGGCCGTCACGGTAGATCGTAAAAGGCACCTCAACCCCAGCGTGGCCGACCGACCAGATCTGGCGAAAGAGGCCGCCCAGCGAATCGACCTTGGTGCCCGCGACCGCGAGCACCATGTCGCCGACACGCAAATTCGCACGCGCAGCCGGGCCGCTTTTGGCGAGACCGGCGATCACGAGCTTATCCTCAACTTCGGTGGCGTAGAGTCCGAGCCACGGTCGGGGCGGGTGATTCGGCCGCCCCATGGTCAGCAGGTCGTCGAGGATCGGCTTCAGCAAATCGATCGGGACGCTCATGTTGAGATGCCCCGCTGATCCAGAACCCTGCGCTTGCTGCAATTGCAGCGACCCAACGCCGAGCAGCTCGCCGCCGGATCCGATGACAGCCGTGCCGCCCCAATTCGGGTGGGCCGGCGTCGTGAAAATCGCCTCGTCGAGCACGTATTCCCAATAGCCGGCATATTCCTGCTTGCTGACGATGCGCGCGGCAAGCGAGTGCTTGCGCCCGCCGGCCCCTGCAATAACGACCGGGTCGCCGACCCGGGCTTGGGCCGAATTGCCGAGCGGCAGAGGCGGCAAATCCAGCCGTGCCAGCGCCTGCACGAGGCCGAAGCCGGTCTCCTGATCGTAAGCGAGCACGGTGCCGGGCACGGCGCGCCCATCGATCAGCGTCAGCCAAATCGCCTCGGCCTCGGTGATGAGATATCCGATGGTCAGCACGACATTGTTTCGAATCAGGACTCCGTTCCCAGCTCGCTCGGTGCCCAGAATTTCAGCCGTGAAAGCGTCCGCCGGGATCACGGCACTCAGACCGACGACCGCGCTCAAGGCCTGATCGAGATCGTAGGCGTAGTCCCCGGGCTTCGGTTGCACCGATTGCGGAAATTCCCAGTTGCTCGCAGAAGGCATTTCGCTTTTCCTGCCAACTCAAGAGTCGACCCTCCCCCCAAGATTACACCAGCCTATGTGATTGTCCCAAATGGTGTTCACAAGCCTGCTCTCGCCCCCTTTGGCGGCGGCCGATAGGCGATCTCGACTTGGCAGAGCCGGACGATTCCACGATAGTCGGACCGGTTACCAAGTAATCATGCTGCACGAGGGGAACTCTGGATGCGGGCAACGTCGGCCGGGTTGTTGCTTGCGTGCGTGCTGGGAACAGCCTGTGCGCAGGATATGGCTCCGCCGCATGTCGTCGTGGTCACGGTCGATTGGAATGCCGTGCAAGGCGACCTCGCCGACAGCGAGGCATTGCGTCCCGTCTTGGCCGATGCCGGCGCGGCTGCGCTGACCGAGCTGAACAAGGCCGCCGCTCGGGTCTATCCGTCAATTCCGCAGAGCGGGGTTCCGGTTCTGCTTCCGATCGACGCGGTAGGACTGCTGCGCGAGCCGAGCGAAGCGGGCGAACCCAAAGTCGAGAGCAATACAGGACCACGACTTGCATTCCTGATGACCGGCCCTTCCGGCTATGACGCGGCGTTCGCCGTGCGCCGGCCGGGGTCTGAGAGCGGCGATGCGCGACGCGACGTCGGAGTCCTTATTTCAGGATCGTTGCTGCTCTACGAGCTCAATGAGCCCAAGCTCATGTCCGACGAACCCGTCAAGGACAAGGACCTTGCTGCGCAATTTCCCGGAATCCGTCGGATCTTTCTCGAACACCATCTGCGCTTTGCGTTCGTGCGTTTCGGGGTGACATACGTGGTGTCGACGGAGTGTTACGACGGGCCGAGCCGCGGCCGCAGATTGTCTTGTACGGCGGCGGATCAGATTCTGACCAGCTTCACAAAGGCATTGCAACTTGTCGGCGGCACGCCGCAATCTGCACCTCAGATCGCGACCACGATCGACCAGCCGACGGAAACATCGCCAACATTCACCTACAATTCCCCCGGCCGGCTGCTGCCGAACACCGGCTTTCGCGGCCGCGATGGCCTCGTTGACTACACGGTCTACGCTAAAATCCGTTTTCCGCTCGCGCAGGCTCCGGCTTACGCCAATTCGCAGTCGTTTCTGAACTGGGGCGATTGCGATCACACCGGACGCTCGTCGCGCTCAGGCGCCAAGGGCGCGCCGTATCGTTGTCGGGTGAACGGCAAGCCGCTCGTTTTCGACGAGTCTACTCTCGAAAATCGTTCGTACCCCTGGCGCGACAACTTCTGCGAACATCGCTCGTTCCTGGTCGGCGAATGTCCAGGCGGCCACGGTCACCAGGGCCAGGACATTCGGCCCGTGACCTGCAAGCTCCGCAACGAGGGTGGCGACCGCTGTCTGCCTTATCAGGACGATGTGACCGCGGTTCGTGACGGCATGATCCTGCGGGGCGCGGGGCGCGAATTGACCTACCTGTTCGTCAACGTCCCGGGTGAGCACATCCGCTTTCGCTACCTGCACATGAATCCGAAGATGCTTGACGCAGATGGTGTGCTCAGCGGGCGCACGGTGCGGGAGGGAGAGCTGCTCGGCAAGGTTGGCACATTCGACCGGCGCGAGTTCGGCACCACCTATCATCTGCACTTCGACACGCAGGTACTGACCAAATATGGTTGGACGTTCGTCAACCCTTATATGACGCTGGTCGCTGCCTATGAGCGGCTGATCGGCGCGCGTGGTCAGGAAATCAAGGAGGAGCCGGCACCTGCGTTTGAGCCAAGCGTCGCGGCTGCGGCGCTGCCGGAGGTCGTAACGCAAGCCCAAACGACGACCGCCGCGCCGCTCGACATCAGCCGGGTCCCGACTGCTCCCGCGCATGATAGACTTGCCACGGGCGACGATGAACGCCGAATCGGCAAGGACCCATCTCGTGGCATCAACGAACGGCTCAAGATCGCCAACCTGCCCAAATCGGAGAGCGTTTCTTCGCATCGGAGCGAGCGCGATGGCGACGCTCGCGACCGGAACAGCGCGCGCGCAAAGCACGGGGTTCGAGCGTTGGGTCATCACGTTTCGACCCAAAGCCATCGCGCGCGGCGTCTCGGAAGCGACGTACATGCGCGCCATGAGCGGGGTAAAACCCGACACAGCCGTCTACGCGCTGGTCGCTAGGCAGGACGAGTTCGCCGAGGAACTCTGGCAGTATCTCAATCGCCGCGTCTCCGACCTGCGGATTCGGACCGGCCGCGAGCGCGCCCAACAATACGCCGCACTGCTTGCCCGCGTCGAACAGGATTACGGCGTCGACCGCTTCCTAATCGTGTCGCTGTGGGGGAACGAATCGAGCTACGGCGACGTCGTCGATAATCCGAAATACATGCGCCCGGTCATTCCTGCGCTGGCCGCGCTCGCCTATGGCGAGCCGCGCCGGCGGGCCTATTGGGAGCAGGAGTTGATCAACGCGCTCAAAATCGTCGATCGGGGCTGGGGTAATCCACAGGAGATGATCGGCTCGTGGGCGGGCGCGATGGGTCATACCCAGTGGATGCCGGAAGTCTGGCTCAACATGGGTGTCGACTATGATCATGACGGACGCATCAACCCGTTCGGCAAACCGGACGACGCCTTCGCCGGCACCGCCCGCTATCTGGTGGAACGCGGGCACTACCGCCGCGGCGAAGCCTGGGGCTGCGAGGTCAAACTTCCCGGCCAGCGCGGTGCCGACAGCAGCACCCGCACCTATCAGCAATGGCAGGAACTCGGGGTCGTGCGCGCCGATGGAAAGCCGTTCGCCCGACTGCAAGACCGCGTCCACCTCATCGTGCCGGTGCGCGGCGGCCCCGCGTTTCTGATCGGGCAGAATTTTGCGGCCGTGAAGAGCTACAATCCCGCCTTCAGCTACGCGCTGGCGGTGTGCCATCTCGCGGACCGCGTCCGCGGGGATGGACCGTTCGTCCAACAGTTTCCCGGAGGCGAACGCGTCCCAACCGTCGAGGAAGTCCAGGAGATGCAGCGCCGGCTCACCGCCGCCGGTTTCGACACTGGCGGGGCCGACGGCCGCGTCGGTCGCGACACCATGCAGGCGGTGCGCGCCTATCAGCGCAAGGTCGGCATGGAACCAGCCGACGGCTACCCGGGGCTCAAGGTGCTGGCCCGGCTGCGGGAAGGTGCCTGACGTACGGTTCCGCCGGCGAAACCGATTTCCACTTGCGCGAAAAAAATGCTCTAACTCGGCGCATCTTCACCCGCCGGAAAGCCCCGATGACCCCCACGAGACGTGACGGCGCCGCAGCCCGCAAGTCGCCGATTGCCAACGATACCGCCGCGCTGGAACGGCCTACCCCCGCCGGCGTAAACGCCCCGATGTTCGGCAGCGACGTCGCAGCCGACGCGCTGCGCGCGCTCGACGTTCCCTATATCGCGCTCAATCCGGGTGCGAGCTTTCGCGGGCTCCACGATTCGCTCGTCAACTACCTGGGCAACTCAACCCCGCAGATGCTGCTGTGCCTGCATGAGGAGGCAGCGGTCGCGATCGCCCACGGCTACGCCAAGGTGACAGACAAAGCGATGGCGGCGGCGGTGCACTCCAACGTGGGCCTGATGCACGCGACGATGGCATTCTTCAATGCCTGGTGCGACCGCATGCCGGTGATCGTGCTTGGCGCCACCGGGCCGGTCGATGCGGCCAAGCGCCGTCCATGGATCGACTGGATCCATACCGCCCGCGATCAGGGTGCGCTGGTGCGCAACTACACGAAATGGGACGACCAGCCGGCGTCGCCTTCGGCGATACGCGAAGCGGTGCTGCGCGCGGGTTGGATTGCAAACACCACGCCCAAGGGGCCCGTTTACATCAACCTCGATGCGGAGCTGCAAGAGGCGAAGATCGCCGAGCCGTTGCCACCGGTCGACACGGCACGACTGACGCCGCAGGTGTCAACCGGGGCACCACCGGATCTCGTGCAGCGCGCCGTCGATCTACTGACGGCCGCCAAACGTCCGCTTATCCTCATCGGTCGCGTGTCGCGCGACATCGCGGCCTGGGATCGGCGCGTCGCGCTAGCTGATGCCTTGGGCGCGCGTGTTGCGACGAGCCTGCACGTTGGCGCAGCGTTTCCGTCCGATCATCCATTGCATGTCGGCGCGCCATCCTCGTTCCATAACAACGAGCTTGTCGCAGCCATGCGCGAGGCCGACGTCATTCTGAGCCTCGACTGGGTCGACCTCGGCGGAACCCTCAAGGCGCTGGGCGGACCGCCGACGGCAACGATCATTCAGGTGTCCATGGACCATCAGGTCCACAACGGGTGGAGCATGGACTACATGGCGCTGCCCTACGCCGACCTGCTGATTGCCGCGGACACGGACGTTGTCGTGCAGGCTTTGCTCGCCGCGCTGGGCCCGCGCCGGGCCAAGCCGGTCCCCGTACGCGAGGCCGCTCCGATGTCGGTTCCCCAGGGACCATTGGCGTTGGCGCATCTCGCGAGCGCGCTCAAAGCGGCGGTCGGCGACCGACCGGTCTCGCTCACTCACCTGCCGATCTCGTGGACTGGGAGTTGGTGGGATTTCCGCCACCCGCTTGACTATCTTGGCTCCGACGGCGGCGGCGGACTGGGTGGCGGGCCCGGCATGTCCGTCGGTGCGGCGCTGGCGCTCAAAGGTAGCGGACGGCTGCCGATCGCGATCTGCGGCGACGGCGATTACCTGATGGGTGTGACCGCGGTCTGGACTGCGGTGCACTATCGCATCCCGCTGCTGTTTGTGATCGCCAATAATCGCTCGTTCTATAACGACGAAGTCCACCAGGAACGCGTTGCCCGTATGCGCAACCGCCCGGTCGAAAACAAATGGATTGGTCAGCGGATCAGCGATCCGGACCCCGATATCGCCGGAATGGCGCGTGCCCAAGGCGCGCGCGGATTTGGTCCGGTCAAAGAGATTGCCGACCTGCCGAAGGTCTACGCCGAGGCGATTGCGGCCGTCGACGCCGGCGAAGTCGCGGTGATTGATGTGCACATCGAACCCGGTTATTCGCCCGGCGTCGCGGCTGCGATCGCCGCCCAGAAGCCGGACCGCGGCGGGTGAGCGAAGACGATTGGAGACCTGATGGCCGTCGGTCCAACCCCTACCGCGACCCTCGCGGATGCGGAAGCAGACGACAGCATCCTGGTCGTCGATGACATCGTTAAACGTTTTGAGACACCGGAGGGTCCCCTCATCGCGGTCGACCACGTCTCGCTCAATGTGAGGCTTGGCGAATTCATGGCGGTGATCGGCCCGTCTGGTTGCGGCAAATCGACTTTATTCAACATCGTGGGCGGCCTGATCGACAACTATCAGGGAACCGTGTCGGTCGCGGGGGCACGCGTGAGCGGTCCGCATCCCGCGGTTGGGATGGTGTTTCAGGACGAATCGACGTTCCCCTGGCGCAGTGTCATCGACAACGTGGCGTTCCCGCTCGAGATTGCCGGAATGCGCAAGCATGAGCGTTTTGAACGCGCGCGGCACTTCATTTCACTGGTTGGGCTCGATGGGTTCGAGAACAGCTATCCGGCCGAACTCTCCGGCGGCATGCGCCAACGGGTCGCGATCGCGCGTACGCTCGCATCCGAGCCGAAGATTCTGTTGATGGACGAGCCGTTCGCCGCCCTCGATGAGCAGACCAGACTGCTTCTGGGCGACAAGGTGCTGCAGATCCAGCAAGAACTGCGGCAAACCACCTTGATCATCACTCACAACATCACCGAGGCAGTACAGCTCGCGGATCGCGTTCTGGTGATGACCTACCGGCCCGGGCGCGTAAAGCGCATCGTCGACATCGCCTTGCCGCGGCCGCGCTCCTCCGAGATCGTATCGAGCGATGCGTTCGGCCATTACGTGGCTCGGATCTGGAGCGACCTGCGCGAAGAAGCGAGCCGCGGCATGCGCGATGAGGAAAAGCGGCGCAAGGTTGGAGAGCACGCCCCGTGAATTCAATTGCCGCCGCCGCGATGAAATCGGGTGCGCTGACCCGCATTGCGCCGGCCGCGCTCGGCGTCGCGACCTTGCTTGTGTTCCTGGCCGCGGTTGAGATCTTGATACGTTTTGGCGCGATCAACAACTATATCGTCCCGACGCCGATCCAAGTCGCGTTCGCGTTCGAGCGAATTATTCTGGACGAGGACATCGGCGCCCGCTTCCTGCTGACGTTCACCGAGGCTTTCACGGCCGGCGTCATGATCACGGTGATGGGCGTCCTCGCCGGTGTACTGCTCTATCGGTTCGATCTCCTGCGCCGCGCCACCGAAACCTGGATCGCAGCGCTCGCGTCCGCGCCGACCGTGCTGATGTACCCGCTGTTTCTTGTCATTTTTGGGCGCAGCGCGTGGACCATCATCATGATGGGCTTTGTAGCCGGCCTGCCGCCGGTGATCCTCAAGACGATCGAGGGGCTGGTCACAACGCGGCGGGTACTCGTGGACGTCGGGCGCAGCTTCAATCTCAGCGGGATGCAGCTGTTCACCAAAATCCTGCTTCCGGCGGCGTTGCCCACCATCTTCGTGGGGGTGCGGCTCGGGCTTATTTTCACCCTGATCAACGTCGTCGGCGTCGAGTTCCTCATCAATTTCGGAGGCCTCGGCCAGCTGATCAACGACCTCGCAGAGCGGTACGACCTGCCCGGGACGTACGCGGCGATCTCTTTTGTGATCCTGGTGAGCGTCTGCTTCTTTGTCACCATCGAGAGGGTCGAGCGATGGCTGAGACCGGTCGCCTGAGCGCCGTGCCGACAATGCGGATCGCGGGCAGCCCGGTGCTATGGCTGCGCGTCCTGATCATTGTCGTCGTTTTGGCGATCTGGGAAGCGGTCGCCGCCTCGGGCCTGCTTTATCGCGACGTGGTCCCGTCGCTCGTCGCCATCGCCCGCGCAACCGTCAATCTGCTGTCCAATCCGGAATACTATTGGAATCTCGGTGTTACCGCGGGCGAGGTTGGTACCAGCCTGATCATCGGCGGGCTATCCGGCCTGGTCGTGGGACTGGTTCTCGGAGGTAGCCGATTGCTCACCAAGGCCTACGAACCGTACCTTTACTACCTTGGTCCCACGCCCAAGATCATCTTCTTCCCGATCATGATCATGTGGTTTGGCGTCGGCACGGGGTCCAAGATTGCAATGGGAGCGATCTCCTGCTTCTTCCCGATCGCGCTCTCGGCAGCGGCCGGGATGCGGCAGATCGAGCCGATTCTGATCCGCGTCGGGCGCAGCTTCCGTGCCAATGCGTGGCAAATGGCAACGAAGATTTATTTGCCGGCCATGCGCCATCCGATTATCAACGGCGTGCGGCTGGGTCTTGGTGTCGCGATCATCGGGACCTTGTTGGCGGAGACCAAGCTCTCGAATAGCGGTATCGGCTTCCTGATCATTCAGGCCTACAGCTTGTTCGACATGCCGCGCATGTATGCAATGCTGATTGTCGTATTCGTGCTCGCCATCAGCGCCAATGCGCTCATTGGCTGGATCGGCCGCCTCGATCGCGTCAAAGCCCGTTGACCAGGAGAGCGCCGTGACCCGCGACCGGAGCCGCAACGCGCTGATCGCCGCTCTCGCGGTTGCTGCGAGCTTGGCCTCGGCATCTGCTCTGGCAGACGATCTGCTCAAGCTTACATTGGGCCAGCGCGGCAACTGGGATACGGCGATCACCGAGCTCGGAAGCAAGGCGGGCATCTTCAAGAAATATCGCATCGAGCTCGAAATGCGTTACACCTCGGGTACCGACGAGACGCTGGCGCCAGTGATTGCGGGCACAGCTGATGCCGGGCTCGCGGTCGGGACACTCGGTGCTATTTCGGCGTTCGCCAAAGGCGACCCAATACGCATTATCGGTGCAGAGGCGACCGGCGCCGCCGACTATTGGTATTCTAAAACGACGTCATCGATCCGAACGCTCGACGATACCGACGGCAAGACGATCGCGTTTTCCACCAAAGGCTCGTCAACCGACTCGATCGTGCGTGCGTTCATCAGGGAATTCGACCTCACCGCGAAGCCGGTTGCGACCGGCAATCCATCGGCGACGCTCGCCGCAGTCATGAGCGGCCGCGTTGATGTTGGTTGGGCGTCACCCCCCTTTGGGCTCAAGGAGATGGAGGACGGACAGATCCGGCTGGTTGCAAAGGCAACCGACGCAGCAATCGTGCGCGACCAGACTATCCGCGTCATCGTTGCCAACGCGCAGTCGCTGGCGCAGCGCGGCGACACGTTCCGCCGCTTCATGCAGGCATACCGAGACTCGATCGATTACATGTATAGCGGCAACCCGGCTGTGATCGCCAGCTATGCGGCCTTTGCCGGTATTCCGGAGTCGATGGCACGGCGCGTGCGCGACGATTTCTTTTCAAGGTCGTTGCTTGACCCCGACAAGATCAAAGGCCTCGGCACCCTGATGAAAGAAGCGGTCGCCCTCAAGTTTATTTCGGCCCCGCTCAGCGAAGAGCAATTGGCGGCGCTCATCCAGCTGCAGCCGCCGCTGACCCATTGACACCCGGTTAAATCTTGAAGGTCTCGTAAGTTGAGGGATGAAAGAGTTCCTCAACCTTGACTAATCGTGCGGATAGCCCCTGGCCGTGGTGGTGACGCAGGAACGTCTCCAGCGTCTTGCGGTTTGGCGCAACGCCATAAGGCCAGTAATCATCGCCCATGAGCTCGCGGGTCGCCGCAAGCTGCTCTTCGATGAATGGCAGCGTCACTTTGGTGGCTGACGTGTCGGCAAGGTGCGCAATCGCTAAAGCCTTGGATTGCTCGAACGCCTTCATCACCGCGACCGGCAACCATGGATGCTTGTCGGCTAGTGTGCGCCGCACCCCGACCAGGTGCATGATCGGGAAAATGCCGGTGCGCTTGAAATAATCCTTGGCGGTGGCAACCGGATCCCGAAACAACCAGCCGACATTCGAGTTGTGGCTCGGCAGATGCGGCGGGCGCGGCGCGATGAAGCCGTCGATCTCGCCACGATCGATCAGTTCAGAGATCGTGCGTCCCTCCGGCGCGTTCTCGAGTTCGACGCCGGGCGGCAACTTGATACTGATCTTTTCGATCCGCCCTGCGTCCTCGATCGCGCCGCGCACCCAGCGAATGTCGGCTGGCGCGACACCATAGTCGTCCTGCAGAATCGCACGCGCCCAGACGTTGGCCGTGAGCTGATATTCGGGCACGCCGACCTTGCGGCCCTTGAGATCCTTGGGCTCTTTGATCCGGTCGGTTCGCACATGGATCGAGGTGTGGCGGAACGCGCGCGACAAAAAGCATGGGACGCCCACGTAGGGACTGTCGCCGGCCGCGGTCTTGACCGTGAAACTCGAGAGCGAAAGCTCGCAGATGTCAAAGTCGTGCGTGCGCAGTGCACGGAAGAAAATCTCCTCGGGCGGGAGCGTCATGAACACCGGGTCGACGCCGTCGATCTGAACAGCACCGTTGATCAACGGACGGTTGCGATCGTAGTCGCCGATGGCGACAGAGAGCGAAAGGTTCGACATGTCGGGATCTTTTGTAATGGCGTCGGGTGACGCCGCTTGGATGGCTCCGCCGATGGAATTTATATCCCCACGACCTTGACGCTGGTATTGGGCTCGATGCGCACATTCTGCACGCGCGTTACGTAGCGCTCGACCAGATCCCAAACCGGCGGACCTTCGACGTTCTCAGTGACACTCGCCCAGCCGGCAACAATGTAGTCCTTGTTTGGCTCAATCGGTCGGCCTGACGGATATTGGGCCAGGTCCGAGATGCGCTGCCCGATGGATTGCGTGACGTCGATCCGATAAGCAAGCCCGCCGCAGCGGACCATGTCCCCGCCCTGCTGATAATACGGGTCAGGATTGAACAGATTATCGGCAATGTCCTCGAGTATGGCTTTGAGGCGCTCGCCGGAGATGCTGGTGCGATAGACTTGCGGATAGGTCATGGCGGTCGCGTTTTGGATGTCTTCGACCGTGATCGGTTTGCCCGGCAGCAGCGTCGTCCCCCATCGAAACCCCGGCGATAATGCAATCTCGGCGTCACGCTCGGCGAGGATCGCCGCGCAAATGAGATCATCAACCGTGCCGTTGAACGTTCCACGCCGGTAGAGCAGCGATTCCGAATGCCCGACGACACGGGCGAGCTCAGAGGCGAACGGTGCACGCACCTCCGCGATTTTCAGCGCCATGTCGGGATCAGGCGCAATCGCGTCACTAAACAGCGGGATCAGCTTGTAGCGATACCCGACGACGTCCATGCCGCGAACATCGAGGTCCAGACGCGACAGGAACTTGCCGTCGCTGCCGGAGGCGACCAGCAGCGTCTTGCCGACGGTGGTGACGACCGGCAACGCGTCATGCGTATGGGCGGTCAGGATCACGTCGATGCCCTCGACGCGTGCGGCCATCTTGCGATCGCAATCAAAGCCGTTGTGCGAAAGCAGCACGACGAGTTGAGCGCCCTCCTTGCGCGCTTTTGCGACCGTCGTGCGCACGTCGTCCTCGCGAATCCCGAACGTCCACTTCGGCACCATCCAGCGCGGGTTGGCAACCGGCGTGTAGGCGAACGCCTCGCCCAGTACTGCAACCCGCACGCTGCCCTTGTCGAACAACTTGTAGGCATCGAACACGGGTTCCTGCCACTCGTTGTCGCGCACATTGAGCGCGAGAAACGGCGCGCCCAGGCGCTCGACCAACTCGCGCAAGCGCGCTTCACCGTAGGTGAATTCCCAGTGACCGGTCATTGCGTCGGGTTCGAGCAACTTCAGACAATCGACCATGTCCTGGGCTTTCGTGCGGTTCGCGGTGAGCGATCCTTGCCAGCTGTCGCCACCGTCCAGGAACAGCACGCGATCGCTGCCCCGCTCGGCCCGCACCGCCTTGACGACCGTAGCGATGCGGTCGAGGCCGCCGAGCCGGCCGTAGTCGTGGGCGAGCGCGATGAAATCGTTCGAACTCAGGGCATAGGCCGCAGCGGTGCGGGGAGAAATCCCGTAGTACTCGAGGAAGGCCTTGCCGGTGAGATGGGGCGGACGTCCCCTCGCCTCGCCGGCGCCGATGTTGACCGCGGGCTCGCGCAGATAAATTGGCATTAGCTGCGCATGCAGGTCGGCCATATGCAGCAAAGTGATGTTGCCGTAGTGATCGAACGCCAGCAGCGCATCCTGGGTCATGCGTTGCTGCGCGGCGGCGCGGCCGACCGATCCAAGCCCCAACGCCGCCGTTGCGGCGCCAATCTGCAGCACGTCCCGACGGGTAATCATACGCTGTTAATGCCTGATCCCCGGCACGTTGAGCTTGAGCCCGGCGTTGACCGAGGCGAGGTAAAGCTCGAGATCGCCGTATGGCTTGGCGTCCGGCGGCAACTCGTTGGCCCATACCGCGACGTTGCACCATTCGAAGCGCTTGCGAATGTCCCAGATCGATTGCTGGCTCGTACGCCAGGTTGGGAAGTGATCGAGCTGCCCGCGCTGCTCGCCCAGCCACTGGCCGCGGATCCATTTAAGCCCGCCGCGTTTGGGATCATGACAATCCAAGCAGGAAAAATTGAGCTGCCCGACCTTGGTGGCGGTGAGGGCGCGGCCTCGTTCATACGCTTCCTTTGCGCCCGGGCTGGTGACATCGACATGCATCTCCTGGCCGTTGGCGAGGTAGCGCAGATACACCGCCATCGCGGTGTTGTCGTCGCTTTGCATTAGCCAGTCGAAGCCGGCGGTCGCTTTGGCGTGACGGTAAACGAATTCTTCGATGCCGAGCACCTTCTCGAGGCGCGGTTCCCATTTCGGCATTCCGGCGGCCCAGCTCTTGAAACGCTCCTCGGCCTTGCTGTGGCAGCCTGAGCACGAAGAACCGTTCGGCCCACGTGTATCCCAGAGTTGCTGCGCTTTTTCGACTGCCCACAAGCCCGGGTTCACCAACTCATCGAGATTGTCCCGTCGCTCGACCGGCGGCGGCCGCTTGTTGGGATCATCCACGCTGGTCGGAAATACGGCCGGGGCTTTGAGTGTCTTGAGGAACGCGACAATGTGGCCGATCTCTTCATCGTTGAAGAGACCGTTGGTGCCCCACGGCGGCATCACGCTTTCCGGATCGTAGACCCTGGCGTCGTAGACAAAGTTAAACAGCGTTTCGTCATCAAGCCCGGCTTTACCGATCTCACTCAGATCGGGTCCGACGTTGCCCGGCATGTCGGCATTTCCGGCTTGGCCCATGACGTGGCACGCGAGGCAGGAGCCTCCGCGCGTGCGATCGGCGACAAGCTTGGCACCAATCGCCGGGTCGCCCGCGAGCGGCTGGACTAGCTTGCGCGGTTCCTTCGGGGCCGGCGGCGATACATTGGGATTGGCCAGCGAATTGAATTTCACCGAATCTCGTGTCGGCCAGGCAGCGTAGCGCTTCCACGGGCGGACCGAAGCGTCGCCCAGAGCGAGCGGGGCCTGTGCGCTCCCCTGGTCGGCAGCGGTCGACGCCACGCGCGGCAGCACGAGGGTGGCAAACACCACCACGGCAACGGCGGCCGGTGCAAGGAAAAGCCCGCGCTGCATCGTCTCCGGCCTCACTCAGGTTACGGTGATCGTCTCCTCGGCGGTGGTGACGGTTCCGTCATCATCGACCCAGGTGAACCGGAAGGTACCGCCCTCGTCTACTTTGGCTGTGAATTGCAAATAAGGGTTGGCCGCCACCGCGGGTTCGAGATCAGCCGAGAACACCGGCGCGCCGTTGAATGTGGCGCTGAACTTGTTGATGATCTTACGCGCGATCACGTTGCCGGCTGCGTCCTTGCGCAAACCGGTTTCCATCGGGTGCTGGACCAGCGTCTTGATTTCGATGACGTCACCCTTCTTGGCTTCTTTGGGCAGTTTCAGTCGCGGCTTGTCAGCCATCGTTTCGTCCTATGTTATTTTGTTGATCAGCCGCCGCAGCCGCCGATCGTGACCTTCACCTGCTTGCGGTCGGTGTAGAACTTGCCGTCGCTCGTCTTCGCCACCACGATCACATTCTCGGTCGCCGCCAGCCTGATGCGCGTGCCAACCTCGGCGCGGCCCGACTGCGGCGTCAGGTGAAACTTCGCAATGCCGGGGTTCGGATTGCCGTCGGCGACGACCAGGATGTCGCTGACATAGCTGTCCGCGTTCATCGGGACGTTGACCGCAATGGCTAGCGGGATCGTGTTGCCATTCTCGGCGATCTCCGGCAGGTCGATGGCAATCTTGCCGTCTTGTGCCGGCTTGCCGCCGGTGAATTTCGCGATCTCCGCCTCCGCTTCCGGCGGCGTCGCCAGCGCGGTTCCGACGTCCGCGACGCTGAGATAGAGCGTGACGCTCGCGCCCATCAGTACCGCGTCGCGGCGCGAGATTTTGTTCATTCGCCCAACCTCATCCTGCGCTGCGCTTGGAATCAAGAAACTCGCGGAACGTCTTGCCGCTGTCGCCCCTCTGGGCGACGTAGCGAAACACGTCAAGGAAATCGTCCGGACGCAAGTAGCCGGGAATTCGAATTGCTTCGCGCTGCTGCCCTGAAAGAACTTTGAGGCTTTCGGCGGTGCCTTCGAAGAATTGGATCGTGGGTGTGAAGTGCACGCCGTATTTTGCCGCGAGCTGCTTCTCGGTCAGGACTTCGCCGTCGAAGTCAGTGACTTTGAGCGATCCCAATACGTTGAGTTGCAAGATGTCGAAATGGTCGCGCACGAACGCCGTGACGTCCGGACGCGCGAAATTAATCAGATGGGTGTCCCGGCAATACGGGCAGCCGCGCAGCTCCCACATGACGGCAAAGTGCTTGCCGTGCTCATGGGCCGCGGCGAGATCCGCGGGCATGTCGAGGAAGCTCTCGATGAACCAGGGTTCGCGGTAAAACCCATCGTCGGTCATGGCCGGCTCGGCGCGCGCGCCCCCGGCGACCGCGAGCGTCGCGACAATTCCCAGCAGCGTTCGCCGTCGCGTCGTCATCGGCGGGTTCCCGACCATCCGGGCAGAGGCGACCGCCCCTGCCCGCTCCTTCCTTACATATTTGCTCGCGCCCTTGAAAGCCATGGTGCGAGGTATTCCGATTATGCGGGAAGGAGATGCGGCGGGACGTTCAGACGGCTTCTTCGGCCGGCGCGAGGTCGATGATCTTGAGCTGCGCGCGCTCCGTGCCCTGCCAGCGATCGAGCGCGAGCGTGCCGGCGACATGCACGCGGCGGCCGCGCGCCGCCAGCAGGGCTTCGCCGAGCTTCTCGCCCGCCACGCGAAACGCGATCGCCGCCAACGGGACTCCCTCGCCGGCTTTCAGGCGCACACGAATGTGACCTTGCCCACCGTCCTCCGCATAAGCGACCGTGTGCGAGGGTAGCGCCAGGATTGGTTCGGGGTTGCCGGCCCCGAACGGACCGGCCCGTGCAATCAGATCGTAGAGCTCAAAGCCGGCGCCCGCCGCAGTGACCGCGCCATCGATCAACAACGCCTCGTCACGCCGCGCCGTCTCGACCGCGTCCCTGAGCGTTTCCTCCAGGAAGGCACGGAATGCTGCAAGCCCGCTCTTGCGCAAGGTAACGCCTGCCGCCATGGCGTGCCCACCGCCTTTCACCAGCAGCCCCTCGGCGACGGCATGCCGAACCGCACGTCCAAGGTCGACGCCCGCAATCGAGCGGCCCGACCCGGTTCCGTATTCGCCGGGCTCGAGCGCGATGGCGAAGGCCGGGCGGCCATACCGTTCCTTGAGCCGCGCTGCGACGAGGCCGACAACTCCGGGATGCCAGCCTTCCGCCGCCGTGACCATCACCGCCCCCTTATGGTCATGGCCAAGCGCCGCCATGGCTTCGGCTTCCGCTTGGGCGAGCGTTGCCTGCTCAATCGCTTGCCGTTCACGGTTGAGCCGGTCGAGCTCAGTCGCGATGCGGGCACACTCGGTCGCATCGTCCTCGATCAGCAGCCGCGCTCCGAGGTCGGCGCGTCCGATGCGCCCGCCGGCGTTGATGCGTGGACCCAACATGAAACCGAGATGCCATGGCTCGGGCGGACCCGATAGCCGCGCGACATCGATCAAGGCGGTAAGCCCGACATTCTCACGACGCCGCATCGCGATCAGCCCCTTGGCCACGAACGCACGGTTGAGACCACGCAGCGGAACGACGTCCGCGACGGTCCCGAGCGCTACGATATGCAGCAGCCCGAGCAGGTCCGGTTCGGGTCGCTCGGCGGTCCAGAAGCCGCGCGCGCGCAACGCACGGTTGGCAGCGACGACCGTCATGAAAACCAGACCGACTGCGGCCAGGTGACCGAGCTTGGAGAGATCATCAAGCCGGTTGGGATTGATCACCGCCACTGCGGCCGGCAACCGCTCGTCGGCTTGATGGTGATCGATAACGACAATGTCGAGGCCGAGCTTCTTTGCCTCTGCCAGCGGCTCGACGCTGGTGGTGCCGCAGTCGACCGTTACCAGCAGGCTTGCTCCGCGATCGGCCAGCGCTCGGATGGCTTCCGCATTGGGGCCATAGCCCTCGAAGATGCGATCAGGAATGTGAACCAGCGGTTCACGCCCGCCGTGGCGCAGGAAGCGCGTCAGCAAAGCGGCGGCTGTGGCCCCGTCGACATCGTAGTCGCCGAAGATCGCAACCTGCTCACCGCTGATCATCGCGTCCGCCAGACGGGTAGCGGCCGCCTCCATGTCGGTCAGCACATACGGATCCGGCATCAGACGCCGAATGCTTGGCTCGAGGAACGCTTCGACCTCGTCGAGCTCGATGCCGCGGCCGGCAATAATGCGTGCCAAGAGGTCTGGCAGCCCATGGCGCTGCGCAATCGCGGCCGCGAGCGCGTTCCCCCGCTCATTAAGCCGGTCGCGCCAGGCACGCCCGGTCGCCGAGCTCTCCACGCCAAGAAAAAATCGGTCTGCTTTAGGCAGCGTCGCCAACACTAGTGCCCCGCTTCCGAAGTTCGTGATACATCGCGGCACCCTCTGACACGAACTTCGGAAGCAAAGGGGCACTAGTAAATATATACTTCTAGTGCCGCCTTTCGATTTGAAGTTCCTTCACGAGGTTGCCGCGGCTGCTGTAGGAACTTCAAATCGGCGGCACTAGTGCCCCGCTTCCGAAGTTCGTGATCATCGCGGCACCCTCTGACACGAACTTCGGAAGCAAGGGGGCACTAGTAAATATATACTTCTAGTGCCGCCTTTCGATCTGAAGTTCCTTCACGAGGTTGCTGCGGCTGCTGTAGGAACTTCAAATCGGCGGCACTGCCGCCATCGCATCCACCGCGAATCACCGGTTACAGGACCTTGCAATACTGGATGAACCCCGAGCGCTTCGCCACCCGGTCATAAAGCGCACGGGCCGTCGTGTTGCCTTCCTGGGTAAGCCAGTAGACGCGGCTGGCGCCGGCCGCCCGAGCTTCGCTCGCGACCGCCTCGATCAGCGCACGCCCGATACCGTGGCCGCGCGCTTCCTCGGCGACAAATAGATCCTGCAGATAGCAGTAGTTCCCGATCGTCCAGCACGAGCGGTGGTAGAGCGAATGCACGATGCCGACGAGCTTGCCGCCAAGGTAGGCGCCGAGCACGAACATCGGCTCGGCCGGATCGTGCAGCCGCGACCAGGTCGTTGTCGTGATCTCGTCTGACAAAGCGACCTCGTAGAAGGTCTGATACCCCTTCCACAGCGGCTCCCA
>CAWFLX010000060.1:0-66893 GCA_963816775.1 uncultured Alphaproteobacteria bacterium | reverse complement strand
ATACCGGGGACGCGCACCGCACGGGACGGGATTACTATGTGCCGTTGGATTGCCTATCGGGGCGAGACGATTGCCTGAGCACTACGTTACCGCTCCGTCCCATTCCCTGATCGAGCAGAGCATCAGGGCGCTCGAATCCACCGCCAGCATCAACGGCGACGGCTTTGGGCTGGGCTGGTACGGCGATCATCCCGAGCCTGGCCTCTATCGGGAATTGCGGCCCGCATGGTCGGACGAGAACCTGCGGTATCTGTGCCGGCACCTGCGGTCTCGGTTGTTCTTCGCGCATGTGCGTGCCGCGACCGGAACCGCGATCACGCGGCAGAACTGCCATCCGTTTGTGTGCGGCCGATGGATGTTCATGCACAACGGCCTTATCGGCAATTGGGGCCGGTCCGCCGCAAGGTCGAAGCGCTGGTGCCCGATGAACTCTATCCGCTGCGGATCGGGACACCGATTCGGAGGCCGCGTTCCTGGCCATCATGGGAGCCGGGGCGGACCGCGATCCGATCGGCGCCACGGAACGCGTGCTGGAGGTGCTGACCAACATGGTCACGACCGACGGCCTGCGCGAGCCGCTGCGGTTCACGCCGCGCTTGCCGACGGCCAGCACCTCTACGCATTCCGTTACGCCGCCAATGACAACGCCAACACGCTCTATTACCGGACTGTCGACGAGGACGTGGTGGTCGTATCCGAACCGCTCGACAAGGATCAGGACATCTGGAATCCGGTGCCGACGAACCACATGTTGATCGCGCGCGCCGGCAAGCCGGTGGAGCTGCGGCCGATGTTCGCGGCGCAACGGATCGCCGCGGAATAACGACCTGCAAAGCGTCTCTGCGCATCGGCGCGGCGGAACGCGCCGCCTTATCCCTTTTGCAAATGCGCGCGCCTTGCTGCCCCTGACACCCGATGCTATCCCGCGCCCATGACCAGCGGACCGATCGAGAACATTCGCAACTTCGCCATCGTGGCGCATATCGACCACGGCAAGTCGACGCTGGCCGACCGGCTTATTCAGATCACCGGCGGCCTCGCTGAGCGTGAGATGGTCGAGCAGGTCCTCGATTCGATGGATATCGAGCGCGAGCGTGGCATCACCATCAAGGCGCAGACGGTTCGGCTGAACTACCGCGCGCGCGACGGCAAGGATTACATCCTCAACCTCATCGACACACCGGGCCACGTAGACTTCGCCTACGAGGTCAACCGCTCACTCGCCGCCTGTGAGGGCTCGTTGCTCGTGGTTGACGCAAGCCAGGGCGTCGAAGCCCAGACATTGGCCAACGTCTACCAGGCGATCGACAACAATCACGAGGTCGTGCCGGTCCTCAACAAAGTCGATCTGCCGGCGGCTGAGCCCGAAAAGGTCAAGCAGCAGATCGAGGACGTGATCGGCCTCGATGCGTCAAATGCGATCCTGATCTCGGCCAAGACCGGCCAGAATATCGACGCGGTGCTCGAAGCGATCGTCACCCGCCTGCCGCCCCCTAAAGGCGATCGCGAGGCTCCGCTCAAGGCGCTCCTCGTGGATAGCTGGTACGACGCCTACCTCGGCGTCGTGGTGCTGCTGCGGGTTGTCGACGGCACGCTCAAGCGCGGGCAGCGCATCCGCCTGATGGGCACCAACGCGTCCTACGAGGTCGATAAGATCGGCGTGTTCACCCCCAAGATGCGTGACGCCACGGAACTGGCCCAGGGCGAGATCGGCTTTCTGACCGCCTCGATCAAGGAGGTCGCCGATACCCGGGTTGGTGACACCATCACCGACGACAAGAAGCCGACTTCGGCGCCGCTGCCCGGCTTCCGACCCGCCATCCCGGTTGTGTTCTGCGGATTGTTCCCGGTCGACGCCGCCGATTTCGAAGCGCTCCGCGCCGCGATGGGCAGGCTGCGGCTCAACGATGCGAGCTTCCAGTTCGAGACGAAGACGTCGGCAGCGCTGGGCTTTGGCTTTCGCTGCGGGTTTCTCGGCCTTCTGCACTTGGAAATTATCCAGGAGCGGCTGGAGCGCGAGTTCAATCTCAACCTGATCGCGACCGCGCCGTCGGTGATCTACAGGATCAAACTCACCAACGGCACCGAGATCGAGATCCACAACCCGGTCGACATGCCGGACGTCGTGCGCGATTGAGGAAATCGATGAGCCGTGGATCGAAGCGACGATCCTGACGCCGGATGAGTATCTGGGCGCCATCCTGAAGCTCTGTCAGGACCAGCGCGGATCGCAGGTCGATCTCAATTATGTCGGCGCGCGCGCGATGGTGAAGTACAACCTGCCGCTCAACGAGGTGGTGTTCGATTTCTACGACCGGCTTAAATCGGTGTCGAAGGGCTATGCGTCCTTCGATTATCATCTCACCGAGTATCGCGCGTCCGACCTCGTGAAAATGTCGATCCTGGTCAATGGCGAGCCGGTCGATGCGCTGTCAATGCTGGTTCATCGCACGCGCGCCGAAAGCCGTGGCCGCGCCATGGTCGAGAAGCTCAAGGAACTGATCCCGCCGCACATGTTCCAGGTCCCGATCCAGGCGGCGATCGGCGCCAAGATCATCGCGCGCGAGACCGTGCGGGCGCTCCGCAAGGACGTGACCGCAAAGTGCTATGGCGGCGACGTGACCCGCAAGCGCAAGCTTCTGGAAAAGCAGAAGGAAGGCAAGAAGCGCATGCGCCAGTTCGGCAAGGTGGAGATCCCGCAGGAGGCCTTCATCGAGGCTCTCAAGGTGGATGTGTAATCAAGACTCGCTGCGGGATCAGTTGATTACGATTGTCGTCCGCCCCGGGCCTTCGCGCGCAACCAGACTGAACAAGGTCGCGGCGTTGCCGGGATAGAGCCGCACGCAGCCATGCGAGGCCGGGCCGCCGAGCTGATTGATGGCGTAGGTTCCGTGGATAGCGTAGCCACCGTAGAAAAAGATCGAGTACGGCATCGGCGAATTGTAGTAGGCCTTCGAGAACCAGCTACGCGCCATGCGCTGTGGATGGAAGACCCCGCTCGGCGTGCCGTATCCACTGCGGCCGGTCGACACCGCCCACGTGTGAATCGGTTGCCCGTCGCGAACAACCGTCATCCGCTGCGACCCCTTGCTAATGTGAACTACGAGGTCGGCACGCGCTGGCACCGTTGCAACAGGCCCGAACATCGCCACAACAAATGATGTGACGCACAAAACCTTGAGTTTGTTCATCGCAACCCCCGGCACGGTCCCGCCGGACGGCGGGTTTGTCGCATAGTCGCTCAAAACGCGGAGAAGTTCATCTATACCAAGGGTCAAACTGTCTGTAGGCAGCGTACCGAGCCTGAGGCTGCGCCCGACCGTGGGTCGTGATAGAGAACGCGCCGGGCGCGCGATCGAATCACGCTGGGAGGCCCTATGCGGCGGCTGTTGTTGCTTGTATTGGCAATTGCGACCGGCTCCGCATGGGCGCAGGATTTGGGCACGCTAGATCCCAAGCCGTTGCCGCCGCTCGCCAATCCAAACGACCCCACGCTGCCGGCGCGCGAGTTATTCGGCCGCAAGACCGATCCGGTTTCGATGCCGCCGCGTTCGATCGGGTTCTATTCCAAGGGGTGTCTCGCGGGTGCCGTTGCGCTGCCGATCAATGGCGAGACGTGGCAGGTCATGCGGCTCTCGCGCAACCGAAACTGGGGCAATCCCCACTTGATTGAACTCCTCGAACGGCTGTCGGTGAAAGTACACAAGGCCGCGGGCTGGCCCGGTTTGCTGGTTGGCGACATTTCGCAACCGCGCGGTGGCCCGATGTTCACCGGTCACGCCAGCCATCAGGTCGGGCTCGACGCCGACATTTGGCTCACCCCCATGCCTAACCGCGAACTCTCCCGCGCCGAGCGCGAGGAAATATCGGCCACCATGGTTGTGGCTGAGAGCCGGACCGACGTTGATCCGAAGGTTTGGACGCAGGGTCATTTCGAGGCGATCAAGGCCGCGGCCAAGGAACCGGAGGTGGAGCGGATTTTCGTCAATGCGGCGATCAAGAAGGCGCTTTGTCGGCAAGCCAACGGCGATCGCGCCTGGCTCAACAAGGTGCGTCCCATGTACGGCCACGACTACCACTTTCATATCCGCATCAAATGCCCGGACGACAGCGCGGGCTGCAAGCCGCAGGATCCGGTCCCGGCAGGCGACGGGTGCGGCGACCTGCAAGGCTGGTTCAAGGATTCTCGTTATTCATCCCAAGGAGACGGAGCCGGCCGAGCCCCGAAAGGGACCAACGCTCGCGCAGTTGCCCGCAGCCTGTCGCGGCGTTGTCACCGCACCATAGGGCGGCCTGGCATCCTTCTTGCAAAGTCTCCTCCCAAGGGGCGATGAGCCTGCCAACTAGAGGAGCTCTGCATTATGTGCGACTACAGCCTGCAAAACGTGAAGTCGCGTCCTGCGAGCGTCGGCGACAAGTTGACTACGCGTAATTTCGGCACTGGCACCCGCGGATTTGCGGCGCCAGAAGATCCCACCACAGCAGTCTGCGTCCTTCCGGGAACGGAGCTCGCGTTCTCCAAGGAGATTGCCTGTATTTCACACGGTCTGTTGGGTTGGGGTTCGAAGAAGGCCACGCACCAAACAGCGCTATTCCGCCAGATCAACAAGGATACTCCGCACCGCCACCACGATGCGCTCGAGTTTCCCGACGGCGAAACCGTACTCCTGACCGAATTATGCGAAGGCCAGGAAGCGACCGTGCTGCAATTGCCGGCGCAACCGACGACACCGGCCGAGGTCGAGGAGCAGACCCGCGTCGCTTACGTGGGATGATGACCGCGGACTAAACCCGTACGCGTCCATCCGATCAGCAGGCCGTCCCGCGGGACGGCCTCGTAGGCTCACGAGTTGTCCCGCATGGGGGAGCCGGTGATAGCCGGCCGGTCTGATATGCTGTGCCCGAGCACAGCGGCGGATCAGACCAATGGACTGCAACTTCACCCAAGAACAACTCATGCTGCGCGACAGCGTGCGCAAGTTGATGGCACGCGTTGCGACACCGGACTACATCCGGCGGCTCGATCGCGAGCGCCTTTATCCCTACGAGCTCTACCAGGCCTGGGCCGACGCCGGCCTGTTTCGCATGCCGTTTCCCGAAGAGTATGGCGGACTGGGCAGCAATATCGTCGACATGGCGATCATTTCGGAAGAGCTCGCATGCCCGAGCGCCGATCTGGTCATGGCGTTCGGCGGCAGTATGTTCTGCGGCCTCAATCTGTTGCGCAACGGTAGCGAACAGCAGAAGCGCCATTTTCTACCGAAACTGCTCGCCGGAGACATCAGGATGACGATCTCCATATCGGAGCCTGACGCCGGCTCCGACGTCGGCGCCATGCGCACGCAGGCGCGCCGCGACGGTGACCATTACGTCATCAACGGGCAGAAGATTTGGCAGACCGGAGCCGGCGCCAAGAACAACTACATCAACGTCTATGCAAAAACCGACCTGAAGGCGCATTACCGCGCCGGTACGTCGCTGTTCCTGGTCGACGGCAACTCGCCCGGACTCGAAATTCGCAAGCTCGACATGCTCGGGCGGCGCGCCGTTGGCACATACGAACTGTTCTTCAACGACGTGCGGGTGCCGGCCAATCATTTGGTCGGGGCCGAGAACAAGGGTTGGGACTGTGTCCTGTCCGGCCTGCAGTCCGAGCGCGTATTTGCGGCTGCCTGTGATTGCGGCAGCGCGCGCGGCGTCTTTGAACTCGCGTTGCAGTACGCGAGCGAACGAAAGCAGTTCGGCCGTGCGATCGGAACGTTCCAGGCGGTCGCCCACATGTTGGCCGACATGCAGACCGAAATCGAAGCTGCGTGGGCGCTGACGCTGCGCGCAGCGTCGCTGGTCGCCGCCGGCAAGGACGCGTTGCGCGAAATCACCATGGCCAAACTGTTTGCATCGGAGACCTACGTGAAGGCGGCGAATACCGGCATGCAGATCTTCGGCGGCTTCGGCTACAGCATGGAATTCGACATGCAGCGGCACTATCGCGACGCGCGCGCGGCGACGATCGCTGCTGGCACCTCGCAGATCCAGCGCAACTTGCTTGCGGGGCTGATGGGGCTGAAGGTGTAGGATGGGTTGAGCGGAGCGAAACCCATCGTGTGCAATGGCGTAAACAGCGATGGGTTTCGCTCGGAGCTCAACCCATCCTACGGCAACGGCCCTTTGTGAACCAATCCGCCGTCGACGCTCACGATCGTGCCGCTGGTGTAGGAGGAAAGATCCGACGCCAGAAACACCACGGTGGCGGCGATCTCGTCGACCGTTGCAGGCCGCCCGAACGGCATGTGCTTGTAGCTCTCATGCCAGCGGCTCTCATCCCCGGCCTTGGCGGCGCGCTGGCGCGCCAGATATTCGACGCGCTCGGTCGCGACCGGCCCCGGGTTGACGCCGACGACGCGTACGCCGAAGTCGGGGCTGGTGCCGCCGATGGCGCGCGTGAATGCCATCAGGGCGGCGTTGCCCGCCGAACCAGCGATGTAGCCGTAGGTCAGCTTCTCACCGCCAGCCCCGATGATGTTGACGATGACGCCGCGCCGACGCGCCTTCATGCGCGCGAGGTAGAGCCTGGTGAAGTCAACATGCGCGTAGATCTTGAGGTCCCAGCCGGATCGCCAGGCCTTCTCGTCCACATCTTCAATCGTTCCGCCTGGGATCGCCCCGGCGTTGTTGACGACGATGTCGACGTCCGGAAAGGCCTCGAACACTTTGCGGCGCGCCGCCGGATCAGAGAGATCGGCCGCCATGGTCTCGACGTTGACTTGCGCCGATTTGCGAATGGCCTCGGCTTCCTTCGCAAGCAGATCGCCGGAGCGCGCCACCAGTCGAGGATGCACGCCCTCGCCGCGCGAACCACTTGGCGATCCCAAGCCCGATGCCCTTAGAGGCGCCGGTGATGAGCACGCTGCGGCCGGTCAGCTTGAGGTCCATGGCAGATCATCTCCTGAGAAGCGCATGTCGCCACAACGTCGTCGATGCGGTGCGAAGCCGCCTCAATCGCGCCGGTAGTTTTTCAGCCCCGGCCGGAATGATTTTTCGTCGAGGAACTGAGCCATCCCCTTCCGGCGCCCTTCTTCCGGATCGGTCGAATAGGTCTCCTGCGCCTTGGCGTAGAGATAGTCCTCGGATTCTTCCCAGGTCATGTCCTTGACGCGACGATAGGCGAGCTTGACTGCGCTCAGCACGTGCGGGTTCTTCTCCATCAGTTTCTTGGCGATCTCCTCGGTGCGGTCGCGCAATTGCGCGAGTGGCACCGCCTCGTTGACAAGCCGCATGGCGGCGGCCTTGCGGCCGTCGAAGGTCTCGCCGGTCATCAAATAGTAGAGCGCATCGGCCGGCATCATTTTCTCCGCGACGGCCCGCGTTACGTTGCCGGCCGGAATGATGCCCCAGTTGATCTCCGAGAGACCGAAGATCGCGTCCTCGGCTGCGACCGCGATGTCGCAGGACACAAGCGGCGTGAACCCGCCGCCGAAGCACCAGCCGTTGACCATCGCGATGGTCGGTTTAGGGAAGAACCGCAACCGCCGCCACTGCCAGGCCATCGAGTTGCGGCGCACCCGCATCGCTTCGACCGGGGTCGCGGTGTCGACTTCGCGGAAATACTCCTTCAGGTCCATCCCGGCCGAGAACGCTTCGCCCGCCCCGGTGAGCACCAGCACCTCGCAGCGATCGTCGATCTCGAGCGCATCGAGCACCTCGATCATTTCGCGATTGAGCGCCGGGCTCATGGCGTTGCGCTTTTCCGGACGGTTGAGAAAGACCCAGGCGATCCGGTCCTTGAACTCGACCTTGACGTTGGTGCCGCCGGGCGCGGGCTTGGCTTCGCTGGAGCGTTCTTGAACGGTCATGGGCGTTCCTTGGCTCTTTGTGTCTGTCGCATCATCGGGCAGAATGAGAATTGCGAGCAAGTCCCATCGTGGCATAGGGGGAGACAACACTATGAGCGAGATTCAGGCCTTGGATGTGCGCATCCCGGCGGAGATCATCCACAATTGGGGCTGGTTCCTGGCTTTTGGGATCGGCCTGGTGCTGCTCGGCGTTCTGGCGATCGTGCGTTCCGTGGCCGCCACCGTCGTCTCGATGCTGTTCTTTGGCTGGCTGCTGGTGATCGCGGCCGGTATCGAGATCATACAACTCATCATGGTCGGCAAATGGGCCGGCCAGTTCCAGCACGCGCTTGCCGCGGTTTTGTTCGGTGTCGTCGGCGTGCTGATGGTGTGGCGCCCGATCGTGACCGCCGAAATCGTGACCCTTCTGATGGGCGCGTTCTTCCTGGTGGCGGGCTTGTTTCAGCTGATCGAACCGTTCTGGATCGGTCTGCCTGGCTGGGGCTGGCACGTTCTCAACGGGGCGATCACCCTTGTCTTGGGCGTTCTGGTGCTGGCGCAGTGGCCGGTCTCCGGGCTTTGGGTGATCGGCATGTTCGTCGGCATCGAACTCATCTTTTACGGCGGCGCTTGGGTAGCTCTGTCGCTGAGCTTACGCGGGATGGCGTAGGCGAGGTTGTAGGATGGGTTTCGCTCCGCTCAACCCATCCTACGGATCGATCAGCATGCGCGGCGCCCAGACCTTGCCCGGCGCCACACCGAGAAGTTCACGCGCGCATTCGCGCAGGATGCCGGTCGATGTGGTGGCGTGCTGGGTGCCGGCGTGCATGTCGCGGAAGCAGCGCTGCAGGATGCCGTCGCGTAATGCGACGCCGCCTCCGTAGTGATACGCGAACGCGCAGACCTCGGCGATCGCCGAAGTCGCATAGTTGAGCGCGAGCCGTACCAAGGTGATCTGGCGCGTGTTGGGCTCATCGCCGCGATCGAGCGTCGCCTCGATGTCGCGCCAGCTCTCGTAGGCGAAAGCTCGCGAGGCACGCACCTTGGCTTCGGCCAGACCGAACTGTTCATGAAAGCTCTCGCCGCCGCCCTGCTGCGGCAGGATCTGGGGCCGGCCGGTCTCCTGACGCGCGAGCCGCGCGAGCTCATCGAGAATGCGGCGCCCAATGCCGAGCGCAAACCCGGTATGCCCGATGGTGCTGAGCCCAAAGATGCGCAACTTGAAGAGATTTCCACCCTGCACCGCGACATTCGCCGACTGCAGGTGGGTCATTTCTTCGGGCACATATACATTGTCGATCGTGTAGTCGACCGATCCGGTGGCGCGTAGCCCGAGCACGTCCCAGTTGCCGGTCAGCTTCGCCTGCTCGACCGGCAGAATGAAAATGCGAATGTCGGGAAATCGGCCGCCAGGCAACATGCGGGGAGCGCCGTTCTCGTGCACGACCGCGCCGGTGTGGATGTATTCCGAGTGCAAGAGGCCGCTGCCGTAGGACCACTTGCCGCTGAGCCGATAACCGCGGCCCTCGACGTCAGCGCGCCCGTTAGGTGCGCCCTGGCCGGCTATTACCGGCATGCGTTGAGCGAACAGTTGGTTGGCGGCGCCGGTTTCGAGATAAGCGGCGGCGGTGCCCATCGCGACCTGCGCGGCCATCAGCACCCAGCCGGTCGAGCCGTCGGAGTAACTCGTTTGCTCGATCACGCTGAGGAATTCGACCGGCCCTGTCTCGCTCCCACCGAAACATCGCGGAATCCACATGCCGAGAAAGCCGTTGTCGCGAAGCGCAGCGAGGGTCGCTTCGGTCAGCATCCCCTTGGCCTCGCCGCGCGCCGCCTCGCCGGCAACGAGCGGATGCAGCTCCTTGGCTTTCTCGACCAATGAAGTGCCGTTCGAAGCGTCGCGGGCGAACTCGCGGGCAAGCGCCATGTCTCACTCCTTCACTCGATTTACTCCGGGGCCCCGTGGCGGCCCGGGCTCAGCACCATGCCGTTGAGCGCTTCCCAATATTTAATCGCGGCGGTGTGGTCCGCGTCGCCACCGACCGCCTCGCGCGCCCGCAGGATCAGGTCGCGGCTCGCGCGCACGAGCGGCGCATTGATCCGGATATCCTCGGCAAGATCGGCGGCAATCTTGACGTCCTTGGCGAGCAGGCCGAGCACGAACTCAGTCGCGAACGCGCGGCTAATCACCTCCTGCTTGAGCGTATTGGCCGTGGCGAAGTTCCGACCGGTGGACTCGTTGAGCACATCGACCATCACGGCCGGATCGAGGCCGAAGCTTTTGCCGATCACCAGCGCTTCGATGGCCGCCATGAAACCGGTGCCCGACACATAGTTGTTCAGCGCCTTCATGGCGTGGCCGGCACCCGATCCGCCGACCTCGAAGACGCGATGCCCGAGCACCGCCAGGACCGGACGGACGCGCTCAAGCGCGGCCTTGTTGTCGGTGCCGACCATCATGACGAGCCGGCCCTGTTCGGCGCCGGTGATGCCGCCGGAAACCGGTGCGTCGATCAGCGTAACGTCGCGCTTGGCCAGAACGGCGGAAAGCTCGCGCGTGCCGGTCGGTTCCGACGAGGTCATGTCGATGACCACGCTGCCGGGTGCGAGCGACGCTTCCAATGCGCCGGTCTCTTCGTGCAGGAAAACCTGGCGCACAATCGGCCCGGTCGGAAGCATGGTAATGACGACGTCGGAGCTGCGCCCGAGATCACCAAGAGACGTTGCGGGGCGCGCCTGGTGCGATTGCGTGAATTGTTCGACCTTGCGGCGATCAGCGTCGTGCACTGTTAGGGAAACGCCCGCACGCGCCAGATTGGCCGCCATGCGCGCGCCCATGGCGCCGATCCCGATAAATCCTATTCTGGTTTCACCCGCCATCGACCGGCCTTTCGCGAAGCGACGCGCGAACTGTAGCGCATCGACGCTGCGCGCGGCATGCCCCATCAGGCTCATCGTCCGACGTTCGCACCACGTCTGTCCCATCGCGATGTGACGACCCATAATGCAGGCGATCTGTCATTGAAATTGGAGGAGCGCCGGATGGCACGGGTCCCCTACGTCGACAACAAGGATTTGCCTGAGCAGTACCGCAACCAGCTCAGCAGCGATGCTAATGTCACGCGCGCACTTTCCAACAGTCCGCAGCTCGCATTCCTGTCCGGCTCGATGGCGCGCTACATCCGCCACGAAACCAAGGTTGACCCGCGTCTGCGCGAACTCGCGATCATCCAAGTCGGTTATTCGGCGCGTTCGGCGTACGAATATACGCACCACATCAAGATCGGCTTCTCGTTCGGCGTGACCGAGGATGATCTACGCGCGATTGCACAAGAGACAGCAGGACGGCCGAGCAAGCTTGAGCCGCTTGCCAAATCGGTGCTGCGCGCCGCGCGCGAAATGACCGATGGCCGCACCGTCTCCGATAAAACCTTTGCGGAGCTGCGCGCCGCCTTCGATAACACGCAACTTGTCGAACTCCTGTACGCCATCGCGAACTACAACGGTGTCGTGCGGATCCTGGCCGCCCTGCAGGTCGACCTCGAGGACGAATATCGAAGCTATTTGGAGAAATTCCCTTTCGCAGCGTAGAACACCGCGGAGGCAAGGATGCCGGCACTGGCCAAGCACGGAATCCCCGGAATCATCTGTTTGTTCCTGGCAAGCCTGGTGACGGCCGCGATCGCCCAAGTCCCCGATCGGCCGGTACGGGTATTCATTCCCTACGCGGCCGGTGGACCGGCCGACGTCATTGTGCGCAACCTTGCCCAACGCATCACGGCGTCCGGCGGGCCGACGTTCGTGGTCGAAAACAAGACCGGTGGCGGCGGCGTGATTGCGGCGCTGGCGACCAAACAATCGCCGCCGGACGGGACGACGTTGTTCCTGACCGATCTTCCGACGTTCGCCATCAACCCGAACCTGCTGGCGGATTTCCCGCTCGATCCGGTTGGCGATTTCAAGCCGCTCACACTGTTGTTCGCATTTCCGTCGTTGCTGGTCGTGCCGGCGGATCTCAAAGCAAACTCGGTCGCTGACCTCGTCGCGCTTGCCCGCAACACGCCTGGCGGTCTCGCTTACGGCTCGCAAGGCCAGGGCTCCGGCGGCCAATTACTGGCGGAAATGTTCAGCAAAGCGGCCGGCGTGCCGTTTGTGCATGTGCCCTATCGAGGCTCGGCGCAGGCCTATCCAGACCTCGTCTCCGGACGCGTGTCCTTCATCTTCGGCAGTTACGGCGGCGCGAAGCCTTTTCTCGACGACGGGCGTTTGCGCGCGCTCGCCGTTCCGTCACGGGGGCGGCTGAAGGCGCTGCCGGACGTGCCGACACTCGACGAGCTCGGGTATCGCGACATGGAGCTTGATCTTTGGTACGGACTGGTCGCTCCGGCGGGGACGCCTGACGACGTCGTCGCGGCGCTGCGTGCACTGTTTGTCGCTCAAATTACGGCACCCGATATGATCGCAAAGCTTGATGCACAGGGCATCAATGTGGTGACCAGCACGCCAGCGGAGTTTGCGGCGTTGATCAAGTCTGATCTCATGCGGCTGGCGCCGATTGTCCAATCCATCAAGGGAAAATGAAGCAGATGTCCAAGGATCCATTTCTCGGTCGGCTGCGCGTGCTCGACATCTGCGATCTTTCGGATGCATTGGATGCCCTCGGCATGACGCCGGCGGTGACCGGCCTCGTCCTGACGAGCGGCGCACGACCGATTGCCGGGCGCGCCATCACGGTGCGCATTGGCGCCGGCCCCTCGCCGCCGGGTGTAACGCGCCACCTTTCAACGGCCGCCGTCGAAGCCGGCGGGCCCGACAACGTGATCGTGGTCGAGCAGCGCACCGGCGTCGACGCAGCCGGCTGGGGTGGCATTCTCTCGCGCGCAGCGCAGCATCGTGGCGTTGCCGGGTCGATCGTCGATGGTCTGACCCGCGACGTCGAAGAAGCCAACAAGCTCGGCTATCCGGTCTACGCGCGCGGTTGCACGGCGCGCACGGCGCGGGGGCGCATCCACGAGGCCGGC
Organism: uncultured Alphaproteobacteria bacterium; assembly: GCA_963816775.1. Classification (GTDB taxonomy): domain Bacteria; phylum Pseudomonadota; class Alphaproteobacteria; order Rhizobiales; family Xanthobacteraceae; genus JAFAXD01. The sequence goes on along the minus strand of CAWFLX010000060.1, from coordinate 54,040 downwards.
TGTCAGGTCACGATCCGGCTGGGCGATGCGATCGTCATGCCGGGAGACTATGTCGCGGCCGACCGCAGCGGCTGTGTGGTGATTCCGGCAGCACACATCGCGCAGGTGTTGGCGCGCGCCGAGGCGATCCTCGCCAAGAGCGATCAGATGTCGGCGGCGGTCGATCGCGGCGAACCGGTCTCCAAGGTCATGGGCGCGAGCTACGAGACCATGCTGGAGCGCAAAGAGACGATAGCCGAAGTCTTACGGCCGGCCGCGTAGAAAGTCCGGCGTCGGCGGCGGGCCCCAGATGTTCGACGTCGGTCCCGGTTCCCACACTTTCGGGCGCTGCGGCTTGTCGCGATGCCAGGGGCGCGGCTCGAAATAGCCGAGCTCCTCATCCCTCATCTGGTCGAGTTCGCAGAACAGCTCGATGACCTGATCGTCAGGCTCGCGATAATAGATCGAAATGTTGTGGCCGGGGCCGTGGCGCACCGGTCCCCAGATGATGTCGATCTTGTGCTTGGCGAGGACATCGCAGGCGTTTTTCAGGTGCACGATGTCGGCGAGCTCGAACGCGATGTGGTGCATGCGGGCGCGCGGATCGCGCACGAAATTCACCGTGTGGTGATCCGGATTACAGCGCATGAAGACGAAATAATCGCCGATCCAATCCGACACCCGAAACCCAAGCAGGCCGCCGTAGAAATCGAGGATCTTCTGCAGGTCGGGCGCAAAATAGGCGAGATGGCCGAGCTTGGTGGCCGCGACGCCCTTGGGCTGCGTCCCGTTGCCGAGCGGATTCCAAGCGGTGAACAGCTCGATCTGCGTGCCTTTCGGGTCACTGAACGTCAGCGTCTGGGCGATACCGGGAGCCGGGTCATTGCTGCGCTCGCTGCGAACCCCGTTCTTGTCGAGCTCGCGCGCGGCGTCGTTAAGGTCGGTGCCAGGCGCGATTTCGAAGGAGAGCTTGCGGCATCCTGCTGCGCCGCCAGCACGCAGCTCGATCGCGAGATGCCCGAGCTTGCTGGCGAGATAGCGCCGGTCCCTATCCTTGGCAGCCGGCACGAGGCCGACCACATCGGTGTAGTGGTCGCACAGCCGCTCGACGTCCGGCGTTTCGAATACGGCGTGTCCTATCCGGCGCGCTTTGATCATCGTTTCCTCCGCTACACCTCTATTATAGCGCAACGAGAGCGATGCGGACGCAAAACCGCTATGCGCCTGCGCGGACGCTTCGGCTTGGTCGGCATATAGGCACGTTCGGGGAAATACGATATTCCCGGGGCCGCAGAACAGGGAGGACGACATGGCCGGTTACAAATTGGCGACCTACGAATCCGCGCAAGGACCTCGCGCCGGTGCGGTCATCAACGATCTCGTGTACGACGTCGCCGCACTCACCGGCCAGCCCAAGTATGCGAGCGTGCTTGACGTGCTCGCGGACTGGGACACCGCACACAAGCTTCTCGACGCTGCCTCGAAGGCGCCCAAAGGCGACGGCAAGCCGGTGAAGCAAACGAAATTGCTGGCGCCGGTACGCTGGCCGGGGACGATCTATTGCGCCGGCGCGAACTACCAGGACCACGCCGAGGAGATGTGGAAGGCGGCCGGTCAGCCGCCGCAGCCTGATCCGCATGAGCTCGGACTGAAACCCTGGTTCTTCATCAAGGCGGCGCGCTCAGTGACCGACCCCGACGCGAAAGTCAGCATCTCAAACTACTCCAAGAAGATGGACTGGGAGGCCGAGCTCGCCGTGGTGATCGGCCGCAAGGCGCGCGACCTTACGCTTGAAAACGCGCTCAGCTGCGTTGCCGGTTATACGGTCGGCAACGACCTCTCCGCGCGCGATCTCGGCTTTCGCCCGCAGCTGCCTGAATCCTCCCCGTTCCGAGCCGATTGGATCCGGCATAAGAGCTTTGATGGATCGTGCCCGCTCGGGCCCTGGATCACGCCTGCGGCTTATGTTTCCAACCCCAGCAAGCTCGCCATCAAGCTATGGGTGAACGACACCCTCAAGCAGAACTCGAACTCCGGCAACATGATCTTCACGATCGCCGAGCAGATCTCGCACCTGTCGACCGGCATCACGCTCTATCCGGGCGACGTGATCATGACCGGCACGCCGGCCGGCGTCGGTGCCGGCCGCGGCGAGTTCCTCAAAGCAGGGGACGTCGTGAAGGTTGAAATCGCCGAGATCGGGTCGCTCACCAACACGATGACGTAGCGGCGCTTCAAACGTTCCGGTTCATGCGGCCTTCGCCATCTGTTCCAGCGCGACGCGCGCGTCCCACGGCTGCCACCACGGCTTGAGCCCGAGGTCGCGCGCGATAATGCCGGCCGTGATGTAGCCCCCGCCGCCGGAGATCGCGCCGCCCGGATGCGCCGCCGAACCCGCGTAGTAAAGGTTTGGGATCGGCGTGCGGTAGCCGAAATGGTTGTACATCACCTGCTCGGCGCAGAACGCGCCCATGAAAATGTCGCCGCCGCGCATGTTGACCATTTCCTGGGTGTATTCGCGCCCGGTGTAGATGTATTGGCCGAGGATGTTGCGGCTCGTCATGTTCGGGCAATAGCGCGCGAAGGTCTCGATGATCTTGTCGGCGAATTCCTGCTTCCACTCTTCATAGCCGGCGCCCCCGGTATCCGGGTCGAGCGGCATCACATGCCAGGCGTAGGTCGTGTGTTTGCCGGGCGGCGCCTGCGTCGGATCGAGCAGGCTGAGCGGACCGGAGCCGAACTGGACGATTGACGGCACCCGTCCCTGTTGCACTTCGCGATGAGCTGTCGCGAGATCTGCCATGGTCTCTGCGCCGAAACTCCATTTGAGCGCGCGGTTGATATTGGGGTCAAAGGCTTCGGCTGCGAAACGCGGGCTCTCGTTGAGAGCAAGGTGCAGGCCGAACAACGTCCAGGCCGTATATTGGAATCCGTCGAGCTTGGCTTGCATCGCCGCGGGCAACTGTGCGCGCCCGATCATATTTTCCAAGGTCTGATGCACGTCGATGGTTGACGCCACGAACTGGCGCGCACGCACCGTGCGGCCGTCGGTGAGCGTAATGCCGGTTGCGCGACTGCCTTCGATCAGAATGCGATCGATCGCGACTTGCGGCGCATAGCGCCCGCCCGCCGCGATGAAGGTCTCCATCAGGCCGCGCGCCAGGTTGAACGAGCCGCCCTGGCAAAGCTGGTAGCCGGTCTTGAGGTCGAATGCGCGGATCACCGAGCCCATCGGGCTTGTCTTCGACAGCGTATCGGTGAGCCAGGTACCGAACAGCGAGACCTTGAACAGAAACAGCAGCCGTACATGCTCGTTCTCGAACAGTTCTTCCACGAGATCGAGCGGCTGGCGTTGGGTCACCGCGTAGAATTCGCGCCCGAGCGGCGTCTGCGCCAACAGAGCGTCGCGCTCGGCTTGTGGCAGCGGCTCGGCAAATCGCTCCGGGATCAGGATCTGGCGCGTCATCTCTTCGGCGCGGGCATTCCAGTCCCGGAACGTCTTGGCGTCACGCGTCGAGAACCGTGCGATGTTGGCGACGGTCTCCTCAAGCTCACGACCGAACACCAGCGCGGTGCCATCGCGGTGTGCCTGTCCGAACTCGTAGCGCGGCGTGATGTAGGTGACCCGTTCAGCGAGACCGAGGTCGTTGAACCAAGGGGTCTCGCTGATGTGGAAATGATTGATCGAATGCAGGTTGTGGTAGAAACCCGGCAGCGTGACTTCTTCTGTGGCGAGCCCGCCCCCATAGCTGAGGCGGCGCTCGACCAGCAGAATATCCAGGCCCTGGCGCGCCAAATATGAGCCGAGCACCAGTCCATGGTGCCCGGCGCCGATGACGATGCCGTCGTAGGTCCGCTCCAGCGCGTGCGTTTGTCCCTGCGTCACTTTGGGCCAGCTTTTCCCGAAAATGTTCGACTTGAGTTGCGGTACAGCTCTTATGGTAACTTATGGCCGATCAGCCGTATCGTCACACTACGAACGGCTGTGATGCGCTTCCGGGAGGACATGATGAAGTTTTTGGCGGTTGGGCTGGGCGCTCTAGCCCTCGCATTCGGTATCAACGCGGCATCGGCGCAAACCGTCAAGATCGGCATCATGCTGCCGTTCTCGGGGGTCAACGCAGACCTTGGCGATGCCCAGATCAAGGGCTTCGACCTCTATATGAAGCTCCACGCCAAGGATCTCGAACCCTACAAGCTCGACATCGTCAAGCGCGACGAGGGGCCGCCGTCCGGGGCCAATGCCAAGACGGTCGCAACCGAGCTGATCACGGTCGAGAAAGTGAAGCTGATCGCCGGTGTCGTGTTCTCGCCATCAGCGATCGCGATTGCCCCGGTGATGACGCAGGCCAAGGTGCCGTTGATTATTTCCAACGCTGGCACAGCCTGGATAACCACCCTGTCGCCCTACATCGTACGCTTCTCGTTCAGCATGTGGCATCCGGCCTATCCGATGGGCACGTTTGCGGCCAAGACGCTTGGCTGCAAGACCGCGGCCATGGGCTACACGGATTTTCCGCCCGGCAAGGACTCGACCGACGCGTTCAAGACCGGCTTCGAGCAAGCCGGCGGCAAGATCATCGACTCGATCCCCATGGGCAACCCGGCGCAGGTGCCGGACTTCACGCCGTTCTTCCAGCGCGTGAAGGACCAGAAGCCGGATTGCTTCTATGTGTTCATTCCGTCCGGCTCGCACGCGTCCGGCGTGGTCAAGACCTACGGCGAGGTCGGCATGCGGCAGGCCGGCATCAAGCTGATCGGTCCGATGGACGTGGTGCCCGACACCAAGCTGCAGGACATGGGTGACGCGGCGATCGGCACTATCGTGATGGGCCATTACGCTGCCGACCTCGACAATCCCGCCAACCAGGAATTCGTCAAGGCCTGGCACGAGGCTTATGGACCCAACAGCTATCCGGATTTCATGTCGGCGGCCGCCTGGGACACCATGGCCGGCATTTTCGCGGTCATCAAGAAACTCAAGGGCAACCTCGACGACGGAATGGCGGTGGTCGAGGCATTCAAGGGGCTTACGCTTAACGGCCCCCGCGGCGCAGTGATGATCGATCCGGCCACGCGCGACATCGTCGAGGACGAGCGCGCCATGGAAGTCTACAGGAAGCCCGACGGCAAACTCGGTCTCAAAGTGCTGGGCACGATCGCGCAGGTGAAGGACCAGTGTAAGGAGCAGAAGGTCGGTCGCTGCGGGCAACAATAGGTAGGGTTACGGCGGGGTTGAAATGGTTTTCAGTCCTTCGTCCTGAAGGTGCCGTGTAGCGTTTGCAGACCTCATCCTGAGAGCCGTCCGCGCATTTGCGCGGCCTCTCGAGGGATGGCAAGAGGGAACGCCCTCGTCTTGGCCAGCCGTCGAGACGCCCTCGCTACGCTCGGGCTCCTCAGGATGAGGTCGGCTCTTTTTACTGCTCGCTCGGCGAGGAACCGGTGTCGCTCAACCTCAACACGATCATCAGCATCCTGTTCGATGGCTTGGCCTACGCCATGTTCCTGTTCATCGTGTCGGTCGGGCTTTCCGTCACAATGGGGCTGATGGGGATTGTCAACCTCGCTCATGGCGCTTTCGCCATGGCGGGCGGCTATATGATGCTGACGCTGACGCGCAGCTGGGGCATTGGGTTCCTGCCGTCGCTCGCAATCACGTTCGTTGTGGTCGGGGCCGTGAGCGTGATCTTCGAACGTACGCTTTATACCCGCCTCTACCGGGCGACTGAACTCGACCAGGTGCTGTTGACGATCGGGCTCGCCTTCATGGCGATCGCCACCTACACCTATTTTTACGGCCCGAGCCAGCAATCCATCCGGCTTCCGAGCTATCTGACCGGCCAGATCGACGGCGGCTTTCGCACGTTTCCGACCTACCGGGTCTTCATGATCGCGATCGGGGCGGTTCTGATCGCTGTGCTCTGGTACGTGTTCGAGCGCACCAACATCGGGGCGAAGATCCGCGCAGCGGTCGACAATCGCCGCATGGCCCAGTCGATCGGGATCGATGTCGACCGCCTGTTCACGCTCACGTTCGGGATCGGCAGCGGGCTCGCGGCCCTTGGCGGCGGCCTGGCGGTGCAGCTCGTTGGCCTGAGCCCAAGCTTCGCGCTGATCTATCTGGTGTTCTTTCTGCTCGTCGTCGCGGTCGGCGGGCTCGGCAGCTTCAAAGGCACGCTGCTCGCCGCGCTGATCCTCGGCATCTTTGATACCGCCGGAAAGTACCTCTACGCCGACGCCGGTGGTTTCTTCATCTACGCGATCGCGATGGCGATCCTGCTCGTTCGGCCGGCGGGTCTCTATGGCCGTGAGTGAGACGACCAGCGCTGCCGTCGATCTGCACGCGCGCGCCCGCGCCTACCTCGCCACGCGCCATCACTGGCACTGGGGAGAGGCGCTGCCGTGGCTGATCGCGATCGCAGCCTTCTTCATGTTCCCGGATCGGATGACCTTCGGCACCCAAGTGCTGGTGATGGTGCTGTTCGCGCTCTCACTCGATCTGATCCTCGGCTACGCCGGGATCGTGACGCTCGGGCAAGCGGCGTTTTTCGGCCTCGGCGCCTACACGGTAGGGCTGCTGTCGGCGCGGGCAGGTTACGGCGAGCCGATCAGCGGCTTGTTCGCCGCAGCTGCGGTTGCGGCGGCTGCCGGTTTCCTGACGGGCTTGGTCCTGCTGCGCTACCGCGGGTTGACGCTGCTCGTGCTGACACTTTCGACTACGATCCTGCTGCAGGAGGTCGGCAATCTCTTCAAGGACATCACCGGCGGCTACGACGGCATTCCGGGGATTACGATCTGGCCGTTGCTGGGATTGTTCGACTACGATCTCTACAACCGCACTAATTATATCTACTGCCTGGTCGTGCTGCTCATCCTGTTCTACGTGGTGCGCCGCATCGTCTATTCATCGTTTGGCGAGGCGCTCGCCGGCATTCGCGAGAACGTGAACCGCATGCACGCGATCGGGTCGCCGGTGCGCTGGCGACTCGTGATCGTTTATACGATCTCTGCCGCGATCGCCGGCGTATCGGGGGCGTTGTTCACGCAGACCAGCGCCTATGTCACTCTCGGCGTGTTCGATTTCGACCGCAGCGCCGGCGTGATGACGATCCTGATTTTGGGCGGCACCGGGCGGCTCTACGGCGCGTTTGCCGGCGGCGTGATCTACATGTTGCTCGAGGACTACCTTTCCAAGCTCAGCCCGGAATTCTGGCAGTTCGGCATCGGTCTGGTGCTGGTGCTGGTGGTGTTGTTCGCACGGCGCGGTCTGTTTGGGCTTGCTGAGGACTTAGGCGGCACTTTGCGGCGGAGAACGTCATGACCGCCGCGCTCGAGATCCGCGACCTGCACAAAAGCTTTGGAGCGCTCGCGGTCACGCGCGACGTCAACCTTGTGCTCGAACGCGGCGCGCGCCACGCGCTCATCGGACCGAACGGCGCCGGCAAGACGACGCTCGTCAACCTCATCACCGGCGTGCTGCAACCCTCGGCCGGTCAGGTGCTGCTCGAAGGCGAGGATATCACCCGGCTGCCGCAAGCGACGCGGACCCGGCGTGGAATTGCGCGCACGTTCCAGATCAACCAGTTGTTTCGCGGGCTCACCGTGCTGGAGAATCTCTATCTGGCGGTGGCCGAGCGCGATGGCGTCTGCAACCACCTGTGGCGTCCGGTGGGCGCCGAGCGCGCCGTGATCGACGAAGCACTCACGCATCTCGACGCGCTGCGGCTTGCCGATGACGCCCTCAAGCTCGTACGCGAACTCCCGTACGGGCGGCTGCGGCTGGTCGAAATCGCGATCGCGCTGGCGCTGCGTCCGAAAGTGCTGCTGCTCGACGAACCTGCAGCCGGCGTGCCCTCGTCCGAAACTCACCTGATCCTTGACGTAATTGCGGGCCTCGATCCCGACATCGCGATCCTTATCATCGAACACGACATGGATGTTGTGTTCCGGGTGGCCAAGCGCATCACGGTGCTGGTGCAGGGTGCGGTACTGACTGACGGAACGCCGGCCGAGATCTCCGCCGACGAACGCGTGCGCGCGGTCTATCTCGGCGAAGAGGCGCACCATGGATAGCGCGGCGTCCTTGGAGCTCTCTGGGGTGTTCGCCGGCTACGGCGAAACCGTTGTGCTCGAAGACGTGCGCCTCGCCATGCGCGAGGGCGAGACGGTGTCGATCATCGGCCGCAACGGCGTCGGCAAGACTACCCTGCTCGCGACCGTGATGGGGCACACCACGCTGCACGGCGGCACGATTGCGCTGCGCGGTCGGAATATCACAAGGCTCGCGCCGCATCGGCGCTCGTGGGCGGGGCTCGGCTACGTCCCTCAAGAGCGTGAGATCTTTCCGTCCTTGTCGTTACGGGAAAATCTCGAGGTCGCGCTGCGCCCTGGCAAATGGACGATCGATGCGGTCTATGCGCTGTTTCCGCGGCTGGCCGAGCGCCAAAGCAATCGCGGCAACCAGCTTTCCGGTGGCGAACAGCAGATGCTCGCGATCGCCCGTGCGCTCGTCGGCAACCCGTCGGTGGTGCTGATGGACGAGCCCTCGGAAGGGCTCGCACCGGTGATCGTTGAAGAGCTCGCGCGCGCCATCAAGCGATTGGCGTCGGCTGAAGGGCTGACCCTGATCGTGGTGGAACAGAATACGCGGCTCGCCCTCGAGATCTCGCCGCGCACCGTGGTGCTCGATCGCGGCCGTGTGGTCTATGACGGACCAAGCGCAGCACTGAAAGCGGATGCCGCGAAGCTCGAGCAGTTGATCGGGGTGGTGCGGCGGTAGGATGGGTTGAGCGCAGCGAAACCCATCATACGCAATGCGGAACAAGCGCGATGGGTTTCGCTACGGCTCAACCCATCCTACAAAACGTGTCACGGCGTCCCCCGCAGCCGCGCAATCAGCTCCGGCGTCGGATAGGAGTCGGCCGGCAATCCAAGTTTCACCTGCATGGCTTTGACCGCGACGCGCGTCGCCGTGCCAAGCTTGCCGTCGGCGCCGCCCACGTCATACCCGTGCTTGATCAGCAGCTGTTGCAGCTCGCGCGTCTGTTCCATGCTGATCGGCGGAACCGTGCCGGCGCCGCGGCCCATCGGTGGGGCGCCCGCGAGCCGCGTCGCGTAGTACGCGGCGGTGGTCGAATAGACCAGCGAGTTGTTCCACTTCAGGTAGACCTGGAAATTGTCATAGGCGATAAACGCCGGCCCGAAGCGGCCCATCGGGAGCAGCACGGAGGCCGACAGGTTATCGTTCGGCAGCGGCCGTCCATCCGGATAGGTCACGCCCCACTTGGCCCATTGCGAGCGCGGCTGTTTGACGTCGAGGCCGGTTTCCTTCCAGGGCAGATTCGCCGGCACGCGAATTTCCTCCAGCCATGGCTCGCCACGTTTCCAGCCGAGGCTGACCAGATAGTTCGCGGTCGAGCCGATCACGTCGGCCGCGCTACGCAGCAGATTGCGGTGCCCATCGCCCTCGTAGTCAACGGCGTATTTGTAGTATTCCGACGGCATCATCTGGGTCTGACCGAGCTCGCCTGCCCATGAACCGATCATCTCGGGCGCCGTGAGATCGCCACGCTCGATCAGCCGCAACGCGTCGAACAGGTGGCCGCGGAACATGTCGGAGCGTCGGCAATCGTAGGCCAGCGACACGATCGAGCGCAGTGCCTGATCCTTGCCCATGTTGGCGCCGAAATCGCTCTCGAGTCCCCAGAAGCCCGCGATCACCGCCGGCGGTACGCCGTATTGCTGCTCGGCGCGTGCGAACGTCGCCGCGTTCTTCTTGATCTGAGCGATGCCTTGCGAGATGCGGCCGCCGGGCAACATCTTGGTCGAGAATTCGATGAAGCTCTGCGCGAACACCCGCTGACCGCGGTCGATGTTGACGATGCGCTGATCGTAGACGAGGAACGGCGATGCTTGCGCGACGGCATTGCGCGAGATGCCTTGCGCCAGCGCCTCCTGTTTGAAATTCGCCAGCCACTGATCGAACGACCCGGAGGTCCGGCATGGCGCCGCGGCGAATGCTTGAGTTGTCGCCAGCAGCGCGACGCTCGTCGCAAGCGCGAGTTGGAAGCGCTTCATGAGCCCACCCGGCAATTGTGAATCCCTCAATGCGGCTGCGTCTCCAGTGCCTTTTCGGTCAGCTTGTCCAGCGCGCCAAGCTCGGCCCCCGACAGTTTGGCAGCAGCGGCCTTGATATTCGCATCGATTTGCTCTGGGCGCGAGGCCCCGGCGATCACACTGGGGACAAACGGTTTTTCCAAGAGCCAGGCGAACGCCACATCAAGCATATTGAGCTTGCGCTGCTCGCAGAACTCAACGATTCGGTAGGTGAGCTCAAGATTTTCTTGCGTCCAGAATAAGTCCGACAGCCGGTTCTTGGCGGCCATCCGAGTTCCGGCCGGCACCGGTGCGCCGCGCCGGTACTTGCCGGTGAGTAACCCGCTGGCGAGCGGGAAGTACGGTACCAGCGCGATCTTATCCCGCTGCATTGCCGGTACACGGTCCTTCTCGATGTGACGCTTGATCAGGCTAAGCTCGTCCTGCGCGCAGATGAAGCGCGTGAGCCCGAGCTTGCGCGCGGTGGCGTCCGCTTCATCCAACTGCTTGCCATCGAAATTGGAATTGCCGATGTGGCGCACCTTGCCTTGCTTGACGAGGTCATCGAGCGCGCGCAGCGTTTCCTCGATCGGTACGCTCGGATCGGCGCGATGCTGATAGTAGAGGTCGATGTAGTCGGTCTTGAGCCGGCGCAGGCTGCCTTCGACCGCGGTCATGATGTACTTGCGCGAGGCGCCTTTCATGGCACCGGCCTCGTCGAACACCATGCCGAATTTGGTGGCGATCACGACGTCCTTGCGCTTGCTCCCGAGAATCTCGCCCAGAATCTCCTCCGATTTTCCGCGCGGGCCGTAGATGTCGGCGGTGTCGAAATGATTGATGCCGCGGTCGATGGCGTGATGCACGAGCGTGCGCGCCGCCGCCAGATCCATGCGGGCGCCGAAATTATTGCAGCCCAGTCCGACCACCGAGACCTTGAGGTTGGACGTGCCGATATCGCGATATTCCATGGAGATCATCCTGCAGTCGTTGGATAATGGGCGTATCCATACAGGCTAGTGTGATGGATTTAAAGTTCAGAAGCGGTGCCTAGCCGTGCGCAATCAAGGAGTTCCCATGTCGACGGATATTCGCATCAAGCCGGCCATGCGTCCGTACTTGGCGGCAACCAAGCGCTTCGCGACCGGCGATGATAGTCCGCGGGCATTCCTTGAACGTTGCCTCAAGGAGCTCGACTGGTGGGAGCCGCAGATCGGCGCATTCGTCAACCTCAATCTTCCGGCCGCACGCGCGGCGGCCGATCGGGCGACCGCGCGCTGGCGCGACGGCAAGCCATCCTCGCCGATCGATGGCATTCCGATGGGTATCAAGGATGTGATCGAGACCGCGGATATGCCGACCGAACTCGGCTCGCCATTGTTCGAGGATTGGCGATCGTGGAAGGACGCCGCCAGCATCGTGGCGCTGCGCGCGGCCGGTGCCGTCATTGTGGGCAAGACCGTTACCACCGAGTTCGCGATGTCCTACCCGCGCGGCACCCGCAATCCCTGGAACCTCGACCACACGCCGGGCGGTTCCAGCAGCGGGTCGGCAGCCGCGGTGGCAGCCGGCATCATCAGCGCCGGTCTCGGCACGCAGGTGCTCGGTTCGACCCTGCGACCGGCGAGCTTCTGCGGGGTTTACGGCTACAAGCCGAGCGTGCACGCCCTCAATCGAACCGGCAGCCACGATTATCAAAGCCAGAGCTGCACCGGCATCCTCGCCGCGTCTCTGGAGGATACCTGGCAGGTCGCCTACGAGATCGTGCTGCGCGCTGGCGGTGACCCAGGATGGCCGGGGCTTGCGGGTCCGGATCGCGCGCCGTCGTCTAGAAAGCCGCGCCGGCTCGCTTTTGTGGAAACGGCCGGCTGGGCCGTCGCAGGCGAGGCGGCAAGCCAGTGCATGAATGAAGCGCTTGCGCGCATCAGCGCGGCGGGTGTTGAAGTCCTCACCCGCAAGACCCACGCGATGGTCGATGCGATTGAGCCCGATCTCGCCGCCGCACTCGATCTTTCGATGCGGATCAACGACTTTGAAATGCGCAGTCTCATCCAGAGCTGCGCCGATCGCGATATCGAAAAGCTCAGCCCCGTGGTGCGCGAACGAATCCCGAAAGCCACGGCGCTGACGCTTGCGGACTACCGCGGCGATCTCGCGACCCGCGACGAGATCCGGGCTGCCTATGCGGAGCTCGCCGCCGACTGCGACGCCTGCGTTACGCTCGCGTCAGCCGGCCCGGCGCCACGCGGCCTCGAATCGACCGGGATCACACTGATGAATGTGCCGGCCTCGCTGCTCGGAATCCCAGCGCTCACGCTGCCGGTGTTTTCGGTCGATGAGCTGCCGCTGGGGTTGCAGGTGATGGGCTTCGCCGACCGCGACGCCGATCTGTTCGGCATCGCGGCTTGGTTGCGCGATCTGCTGTAGTTACTGCGCGTAGTTGCCGCGCGGTCCGCCGGAATAGCGACGCGGGCGCCTTTGATTGTGAAACATCGCGTTTGAAATGCTTGGGCCGGCCGTAAAGCCGATCACCCCGCCGACGACTAAACCGACCGGACCGCCGACCAGCGCACCGGACAGGGCGCCCAACGCCGTCTCGCCGACGCGCTCCTGTGCGCTGGCAACGGTGGGGCCCAAAGCAATCGCACTCGCAAGCACTGCGGCCGCGACAAGCGCTCTCATCGTCGTTCTCCGTTCGGGGGTATCGCTGACCCGCACCCTAACCCGGGTCCGGTTAAATGGTTCCTGCGGCCTGCGTCGTCCGGATCGATATGGTTGCCAGTGTGTTAATTCGGCACCTTGCGTCGGGTGACCCGGATTGGGATAACCCCGCCGACGTCCGCAAGGAGAAACGATGCCCAAGCCGATCCTGCTTCCGACCAGTCTGGTCGGATCCTACCCGCAACCGGACTGGCTGATCGACCGCCAGGAGCTGGTCAAATCGGTGGTGCGGCTGCGCGCCGAACACCTGTGGCTGATCGACCGGGAGCATCGCGAGGCCGCGCAGGACGATGCGACCATCCTGGCGGTGCGCGACCAGGAGCGGGCAGGGCTCGACATCGTCTCCGACGGCGAGCAGGCGCGCGAGAGCTACTCCAATCACTTCGCCACCGCACTCGACGGCGTCGATCTCGACAACCCGGGCGAGACCCCGAACCGGTTCGGCAAGATGATCCCGGTGCCGCGCATTGCCGGCAAGATCAAGCGCAAGCACCCGGTCGAGGCTCACGCCGTGAGACTTGTGCGTGCGAACACCGATCGCATGGTAAAGGCGACCGTGCCGGGCGCCTTCACCATGGCGGTGCAGGCCCAGGATGATTTCTACAAAGACCCGGAAGCGCTCGCGAACGACTACGCGATCGCGGTCAATGAGGAGATCAAGGACCTGTTCGCCGCCGGCGCCGACATCGTGCAGCTCGACGAACCTTGGATGGTGTCATTTGCAGACCGGGCGCGAAAGTACGGCATCAGCGTCCTCGACCGGGCGATCGCGGGCGCTACCGGCAAGACCGCTGTGCACCTGTGTCTGGGCTACGCCCACGTGGTCAAGAACAAGCCATCCACCTACGCGTTTCTGGCCGAACTCGAGGGCTCCAAGATCGACCAGGTCTCGATCGAGGCGGCAGAACCGAAGCTCGACCTTGCGGTGCTCAAGGACTTGCCCTCGAAGACCGTCATCCTAGGCGTGCTCAACCTCGGCGACATGGCAGTTGAGACGCCGGAAACGGTGGCGGCGCGCATCCGTGCCGCGCTAAAATACGTGCCGGCGCAGCGGCTGGTCATCGCGCCCGACTGCGGCATGAAATATCTGCCGCGCGCCGTTGCCTTCGGTAAGATGCAGGCGATGGTCGCCGGGACAAGCATCGTGCGCAAGGAATTGAGCTAAATCGGATCGAAGACGCGCTCGCGTCCATTCACGCTGGAGGACCCATGCCTTTCGTCACCGAGAAGAACCTCACTGACATTGTCCTCGACCGCTGGAGTCACGTGCCTGACCCGCGCCTGCGGCAGATCATGACCTCGCTGATCAAGCATATGCATTCGTTTGTGCGCGAGATCGAGCCGACCGAGGCCGAATGGTTCACCGCGATCGATTGGCTCACGCGCACCGGCCAGCTGAGCACCGACAAGCGCCAGGAATTCATCCTGACGTCGGACGTGCTTGGCGTCAGCATGCTGGTCGACGCGATCAACCACCGCTTCTCCAGCAAAGCCACGCCGACGACGGTGACGGGACCGTTTCATATCCACGATTCACCGGAGTTTGCCGACGGTGCCGATATGGCCCAAGGCGCACCCGGGATTGCGTGCTTCGTGCACGGCAAGGTCGCCGACATGGAGGGCCGCCCCGTCGCCAACGTCATGCTCGACGTGTGGCAGACCGACGGCGAGGGCCTCTACGAGGCGCAGCGTCCGGAAATAACCGACACCTGGATGCGTGGCATCTATCACAGCAAGCCGGACGGCAGCTACCTGATCCGCACGGTCGCGCCGATCGGCTACACCATCCCGCTCGACGGCACGGTCGGCGAAGTCTTCGCTCGCAACAACATCAGCCCATATCGGCCGGCGCACATTCATTTCATGATCAAGGCGCCGGGCTTCCATGCCGTCACCACGCATCTGTTCCAACGCGGCGATCAATACATCGAGACCGACGTGGTCTACGGCGTGAAGGAACCGCTGATCGTCGAGTTCGAAAAGAAACCCGCCGGCAGCAAGGCGCCGAACGGCGAGATTCTGAACGAGCCGTTCTACGAGGTGCGCTACGACTTCACGCTGCAGCGGCTGGCGCAGGCCGCCGCTGCATAAGGCCCTTTCTCACCACGGGGGCGTCATGGCCGGGCTTGTCCCGGCCATCCACGTTTTGGCGCTGTCGCAGGAAGAAAGGCGTGGATGCCCGGCACAAGGCCGGGCATGACGCGCGCGGAATGTGTCGCGCCTAACCGATAATCCGCGCCGCGTCCTCGTAGATTTCATCGACCGAATAACGGCGCGGAATGATCCGCTGCTGGTGCGCGTACCGGATGATCAGCTCGAGCGCCGGCCGCGTCGCTTCGATGCCGAAGGGTGTGGTTTCGATCGGATCCGACGTCGGCAGGGTCGAGGTTTTGCCCTTGCGCAACAGGTCGTAGACCTTTTTGACCACCTCGGGCTGCTGCTCGACCAGCGACTTCTTCACCACCAGCATGTGATTGATCGGCACCACCGCGTGCTTCTTGAACCATTTCGCGGCTTCTTCCTTCGGGTTCTCGATCACGGTCTTGAGCCGCGGGTCGTCCGGCAGGTTGGCCCCGTAAATCACCGCATCGATCTCCCGGGCGAGCAGCATCTTGAGCAGATCGTGCTCCATTGAAACGCGGTTGAGCTCAGGCGGGTCCTTGTATTCGGCGACGTGGGCGCCTTCCTGCACGGTCCACTGCGCCTTGTTGAGGTCGACGCCGTAGTCGTTCTCGACAATGCCGCGGATCCAGACGCCGGTGGTCTGGGTGTAGGAGCGCACGCCGATCCGCTTGCCGGGCAGGTCCTGCAGGCTGAGCTTGCCGCGCTCGGCGCTGTAGACGAACGTATTGTGCTGGAAGCGGCCATACATCACCGCCGGCAACAGCACGATCGGCTTGTTGTAGGCGCGCGCCAGCAGGTAGGTCACGATCGCCATTTCGGCGACGTCGAACTTCTGATCCTGTGCCATCGGCTTGAACACGCGATTGACCGGCTTGATCTCCTCGAACTCGAGCTCGATGCCGTCTTCCTTGAGCTCGCCGCTCTTGAGCTTGGCGGTCATCGGATAGTCGCCGAACGCGGTGCGCAGCTTGGTGATGGTTGGCGGCATGACGTTTCTCCACATCGAGCACTGTCCGTGACCAGTGGACACCGGTTTTCGCCGGAAAATGCAAGCCGCATTATGCGCTACCGCGCTCCGCGTTACAAAGACCGTGTCCGCAGGCCTTTTATGTGCTTAATTGCGCCGCGACAAAGGGAGCCGCACTACCGTCATGAGCGAGACTGCCGTCAGCACGCCGATCTGGGATTTCGTTCTGAACTATTACGGCCGCAAGGGCGTATCCGATGCGCTGATCGGGCTGCAGGACAATCATGGCATCGACGTCAACATGCTGTTGTTCCTGATGTGGATGGCGGCTCAGAGCAAGTCGGTTGCGGCGGACGACGTCAAGTTCGTGAGCACGACCTCGCAGGCGTGGCAGCGCGCCGTCGTGGTGCCGATCCGCGGCGTGCGCCGGTTGCTCAAAGAGAACGCGCCGCTGGTGCCGGCTGAGGCGGCGGCGGCTTTCCGCAAGAAGGTGCAGGCGATTGAGCTCGAGGGCGAGCAGCTGCAGCTCAACGCCATGGCGGCGCTGGCCGAGCGGCTCAAGCCCGCGCAGGCCGCTTCGCCCGAAGAGGCGGCGCGCCGCAACGTCAAGACCTTCGAGGCGGTCGCCGGGAAGACATTCCCGCCCGCGGCCGTCGACGGGCTCGTGCGTGCGTTGGTCGAGGTTACGGATGGCCACTGAGACGCGCCGGCTGGTCGTCGGCATATCGGGTGCCTCGGGGGTGATCTACGGAGTTCGCCTGCTTGAGCTCCTGCGCGAGACCGATGTCGAGACGCATCTCGTCATGAGCAAGTCGGCCGAGGTCACGCTCGCGTATGAGACCGACTACAAGCCGAAGGACGTGAAGGCGTTGGCGTCCGTCAATCATCCGGCGACCGACATCGGCGCTGCGATCTCATCCGGTTCGTTTCCCACCATGGGCATGGTGATTGCGCCGTGCTCGATCCGCACCATGAGCGAGATTGCGACCGGGGTGACGAGTTCGCTGCTCTCGCGCGCCGCCGACGTGGTGCTGAAGGAAAAGCGCCGGCTGGTGCTGGCGCTGCGCGAGACGCCGCTGCATGGCGGGCATCTGCGCACGATGACGACACTTGCCGATATCGGCGCGGTGGTGGCTCCGATCGTGCCGGCGTTTTACACCAAGCCGAAGAGCGTCGACGACATTATCAACCACACGGTCGGACGCCTGCTCGATTTCTTTGGGATCGAGACCAAGGTGGTGCGGCGTTGGGAGGGAGGTCCGGCCGAGGACTGATGTCCTGGAGCACGCCCGCCCCATAGATGCCATTTCCGCCCATAGATGCCATTGCCGCGCACATACGAGATTCAACGGCCATCAACCCGGCATAAACGCCGTCGCACCGGTCGCCGCGTCGGTTAGAACGCCGACCGGCGCGCCGTAGAGCGCCTCCAGATTGTCACGCGTCAGCACGGCTTTGACCGGCCCGTCCGTGACCCGGGTGCCGGCGCGCAGCAGGAACGCACGGTCGGCGAGCCGCAGCGCTTGATTGGGGTCATGGGTGGTGAACAGCACGCCATGGCCGGACGCCGACAGCGCCCTGATCTCGCGCATGACCTTGCCCTGGTTACCGAAGTCGAGGCTCGCGGTCGGCTCGTCGAGCACGATAAAGCGCGGCTCCTGGGCGAGCGCGCGCGCCAGCAAAACGAGCTGGCGCTCGCCGCCCGAGATCATGGTGTAGGGACGGTCCGCGAGATGCGCGATGCCAAAGCGCGTAAGGGCGGCCGCTGCCACCGCGCGGTCGCGCGCGGTCGGCCTGTTGAACAGGCCGCTGTGGGCGGTACGCCCCATCAGCACCACGGTCTCAACCGGAAACGCGAATGTGGCCACATGCGACTGCGGCACATAGGCGAGGAGGCGCGCGCGCTCGCGGATCGAGGTTGCGGCGAGCGAGCGTCCAGAAAAGCGCACCTCGCCAGCGCGCGGCGGAAGGAGCCCGAGCAAGGTCTTGAGCAACGTCGTCTTGCCGCCGCCATTGGGGCCGAGCAAGGCGAGCACCTCGCCCTCCGCGAGCGCCACATCGAGGCCGCTGCCGACGAGGCGGTCGCGATAGCCGATTGCGAGCGCGTGGCCTTCGAGCGTCATGACCAGGTCCGCTGCACGCTCGCCAGCAGCCAGATGAAAAACGGCGTGCCGATGAACGCGGTGAGAATACCGAGCGGGATCTCGATGCTGGCAGCGGTGCGGGCGATCGTGTCGATGAACAGCAGATAGCCGCCGCCCAGCATGGCGGATGCCGGCAGCAGCCGCGCGAAGTCAGGTCCCACGAGTGCGCGCGCCATGTGCGGTACGATCAGCCCGACCCAGCCGATGATCCCGGCGGCGGCGACGCTCGCCGAGGTCACGAGCGTTGCTGCAGCGACAATCGCGATGCGCAGCGGTCCGGTCGGTACACCGAGCGCGCGCGCCTCCTCCTCGGGCAGCGACATCACGTTCATGCGCCATCGCAGCGCCACCAGTACCGCGGTCCCGAGCGCGATCGGGGTCAGCAGCGGCAGGAGGTCGCTCGCGTTGGTCGACGCCAGGCTGCCGAGCAGCCAGAAGGTCATAGCGGGGAGTTGATTGTAGGGATCGGCGAGATATTTCACGAGCCCGACACCGGCCCCCAGCAGCGCCCCGATCACGACACCCGCCAGCACCAGGAGCAGGATTGGATCGCGTGCCGGAACGAGCGTGCCGATCAAATAGACGGCCGCGACCGCGGCAAGCCCGCCCAGGAACGCAAGGCTCTCGATACCCAGGACGCCGAGCGAGAGATAGATGCCGAGCACTGCGCCGAGCGCCGCGCCCGACGAGGCTCCAAGAATGTCCGGCGATACCAGCGGGTTGCGAAACAGGCCCTGAAACGCGGTGCCGGCAACCGCGAGCGCGGCGCCGACCAGCACGGCCGCGATGACGCGCGGTCCGCGCACTTGCAAAATCACGTTCTCGACCGCGCCCGGCACGCTCGGCGCACGCCCGGTGAGCTTCGAGGCGAGCACGTCGATCACGTCCGCAAGTCCGATCGGGTAACGCCCGAGCGTGAATGCGAACGCGAGGCCCGCCAGTAGCACGATGAGCGCGATGGTGAAGCCGGGAAGGGCGGATCTGGTCATGATGATGGCGATGCTAGTGTGGTGGATTTGAAGTTCCTACTACCTTGGCCGCGCGCTCGCATAGGAACTTCAAATCCAAAACCACACTAGAATCATAAATTTGCTAGTGTCCCTTTGATTCCGAAGTTCGCATCGGAGGGCGCTGCAAGGTATTGCGAACTTCGGAATCGGGACACTAGCCTAAATGACGGCTCGCGCCTCGACATCAATTTCACCCGGCTAATATATGTGCGATCTGATCGTCGGTCGGGGTCACGTGATAGAATTTGGAGTAGAACTCGTGAGTCAGGAATCGAATGCTCTCTGGGATTCGCGTCGGGTAGAAAATCCTGGCCAGCCACCATAAACCGATCAGCCGGTTAACCGAAGGTGGGAAGTCGACCCAGCCGAACGGCAGCCGGGGTGCCAGATAGACCTGCCCCTGCTTCACCGCGGCGACCGAGGCCCAGGTCGGATCAACCTTAACGCTTTGCGCAAAATCGCGATCGACGGTCACGATCACGTCCGGGTTCCAGCTCAGCACCTGTTCGAGTGAGACCTGCGCCAGCCCGCCGCGCCGCTCACCGGCTACGTTGCGTGCGCCCAGAAACTCGATCGTCTCGACGTTGATCGAGCCGCCGAGCGCGGTCTCCAGCCCGCGCGGGCCGCGCGCGTAGTAAACCCGCGGTCGCCGATCGGTCGGGATATTTTCGACGCGCTGGGTGATCGTATGGAGCGTGTCATCGGTGTAGCGCGCCAGTTTCTCGGCCTCATCGCGTCGGCCAACCAACTCGCCCAGCGCCCGATAGGTCGCCGCCGCCTTGTCGAAATGGCCATCGAGCAGCGCATAGGGAATGCCGGTCTGCTGCGCCACGCGATCGGCAAGCGAAACATAGGTCGGATCAACGTAGCCGACGTCGAGAATGAGATCGGGCTTGAGCGCGATCACAGATTCCAGATTGGCGGTGTTGCCGCGGCCCGTGAGCCGGCCGATTTCCGGCCGGGCGCCGACCTCGGGCAGCAGGAACTCGCGTTCCTCGGTGCTGTTTGCGCGTGGCCATCCGAGCAGCAGCTCGGGCGCGAGCGTGTAGAGCAGGATCGCCGCCGGCGGCCCGGCCGGAAATACGCGCGTGACTTTCTCGGGGATCGGCACGACCCGACCGGCCGCATCGGTCAACGTTGCGGCGCGTGCCAGGCGCGGCGCCGCGAGCGCAGTCATTGCAGCGAGAAAAACACGACGGTTCAGTGTCATTGCGTTACGGCACCGGCGATTGAAGGTTCGGTGCCGCGAAGCCGTACTTTGCGAGCATGCGCTGTCCGTCTGCGAGGATGAACATCGCTAACCGGTAGGCGGCAGGTGGAGATTTCAGCATCACCGTGAGACCGTAATCGGCACCGACCGCTAGCGCGTCGGGCAATTGAACAATCTGCTGGCCGGGGTTTTCGCGTTGCGCAGCGAGCGCGCCCGTGCAGTACACCAGAAATATGTCGGCTTTGTCGTCGGCGACCAGCGCGCCGTAGATCACCCGATTGGCCGGCGCGGGCGGTGAGCTTGCCCCGCCCATGAGCTGCAACGCCTTGGCTTCGAGCGCCGCGCCCGCGCCCGGCTTGATCCTGTCCGCCTTGCCGAACACCTCCCAGGCGTAGTCGCCGGAGGGGTCCGACTTGGGCGTCGAGGTGCCGAGCTTGATGGCGGGATCCAGCATGCGGTCGAGCAGATTTGACGCATCGACCGCCAGGCCAGGGCGGACTAGCGCGCACAGGCGATTGCGCGCAAACAGCACCACAGGACCGCTCTTGCCGGCCTGCGCCAAGGCGCGCGGATGCTCTATGTTGGCGGAGGCAAAAACATCCGCATCGGCGCCGCTTGCGATTGCGTCCTTGAGCAGACCGGAGGGGCCGTATTTGGTTTCGACCTTGACGCCCGTCGCACTCTCAAACGTCTTGGCAGCCTCGTCGAGTGGCTCGCGCAGGCTGCCCGCCGCGTAGAGATGAACTAGCTCAGCAGAGTGGGCGTGTATGGTCATGCTCAATAACAGGGCCATCGGCCATCCGGCCACGGAGAAACGTCGCGTCATTCGCTCACTCAACCACAGGTCTCGCATACCGTGAATGCGGGCAGCGGTATTTGGGTTTTGCGCAAGCGGGTACCTCTTGAGCCGGTCGCCAAGGACGGGCAGTTTATGGCCCATTGGAATGCCGTTTGGGGTCCGAAGGCATATGTTTGGAAATTTCTACCAAGGCAAGAACGTGTTCGTGACCGGCCACACCGGATTCAAAGGGTCGTGGCTGTCAGCCTGGCTGCTCAAGCTCGGCGCCAAGGTCACCGGCTATGCGCTGCCGCCCGCCTACGACGAGAGCCACTTCGAGCTTCTCGGGCTTGAGCGCCGGATGCGGCACGTGGTGGGCAACGTGTGCGATCTCGAGCACCTCACCCGCGCGATGACCGAGGCCAAGGCCGACATCGTGTTCCACCTCGCCGCCCAGGCGCTGGTGCGGGAATCCTACCGCGATCCGAGAACCACGTTTGACACCAACGTCATGGGCGGTGTGAACGTATGCGAGGCGGTCGGCCGGGTCGATAGCATCCGTACGCTGGTCTTCATCACCTCCGACAAATGCTATCGCAATGTCGATTGGGAATGGGGATATCGCGAGACCGATGAGCTTGGAGGGCGCGACCCCTACAGCGCGTCAAAAGGCTGCGCCGAGCTTGTCTTCGCCGCCTACTGGACGTCGTTCCTGTCCAAGGCGGGTCGCGTCAACGCCGCATCCACCCGTGCCGGCAACGTCATTGGCGGCGGCGATTGGGCAAAGGACCGGCTGATCCCGGATTGCGTGCGCGCGCTCCGCCAGAAGGAAGCCATCGAGATCCATCATCCCGACGCGACCCGCCCCTGGCAGCATGTGCTCGAGCCGCTCGGCGCCTATTTGCACCTCGGCCGCCGCCTGGGCGGGCCGCAAGGCGCTGACTATTGCAAAAGCTGGAATTTCGGCCCCAACAACAGCGCCAACAAGAACGTCGGCGAGGTGGTCCGCGACGTGATCAAGCTCTGGGGCAGCGGCGAGGTGAAGGTCGAACGCGATCCCAATGCGCCGCACGAAGACCACTGGCTGCAGCTCAACTGCGATCGCGCCGACCACTACCTCAACTGGAAGCCGACTTGGAACTATCCGGAGTCGATTCGGGAGACCGTGCACTGGTATCGGGCCTATCAGGATGGTGCCAAGGTTCCGGCCCTGACCGATTCGCAAATCGAAAAATACAACCAAGCCTGGATCGACGCCGGCAATGATTGAAGGCGTTGTGCTCCATCCCCTGCGTCAGTTCATCGACGATCGTGGGCGCACGATGCACATGCTGCGCAACGACGACCCGCATTTCAGGAAATTCGGCGAGATTTATTTTTCCGGCGTGCAGCAGGGAAAAATCAAGGGCTGGTACCGGCACCGGGAGAAGACGCTCAACTACGCAGTGCCGGCCGGGCTCATTCGCGTCGTCATCTACGACGATCGCGCCGGCAGTCCGACGCACGGCGCCCTCGAGGAATTCCTGCTGGGAGAGGGATCGGAACATTACGCGCTGCTGACGATCCCGCCGCACCTCTGGTACGGGGTGCAAGGGGTCGCGCCCGGTGTATCGATCGTCGCCAACTGCTCTGATCTTCCCAACGACCCCGCTGAATCCGACCGCAAGCCGCCGGATTCGCCCGACGTTCCCTACACCTGGCCGGCGGTCTGAGTTTAATTCGCAGTGCGCCGTCGATTAGGACCGTTAACGCGGTCTCTCTTGGATCTTGCAGGTCGCAGCTTGCGATCCGGGTTTGATGGTGCATCAATACGCCGCGCAATGTTGCTGAGCGGGTGCTCGGCCTGAACGACCGGGTGAAGACCATGTCGACATCGACAATCGATCCCGACGGTCTCGTGCTTCTTGCCGACATTGGCGGCACCAATGCGCGGTTCGCACTTCGCTCTGGCCAGGAAACGGGGTCGGTCAAGCAGCTCGCCGTCTCAGATCACGCGCGCTTCGACGACGCGCTCACAGCATTCCTTGATCGCGAGGCCGGCCGACGCAAGGTCGAGGCCGCCGTCATCGCCGTCGCCGGCCCGGTGCGGATGGGTCGCGCCGAGTTCACCAACAGTCCCTGGAAGATCGACGCCGAAGCGCTCAAGACGGCGCATGGTTTCAAGGCCGTGAGCGTGGTCAATGATTTCGAAGCCGTCGCCCGCGCGCTGCCGAGCCTGAAACCGACCGATCTGTTTCGGCTCGGCGGCCAGGAGCCGCTCGTGACCGAGCCCACACTCGTGCTGGGGCCCGGCACCGGGCTCGGGGTTGCTTGTCTTGTCCCGTCCCCGGTCGGGCTGCCACTGGTCATCACAACTGAAGCGGGCCACATGCACGCCTCGAGCTGGTCGCCGCGCACCGACGCCATCATCGAGTATCTGCGCGGCCGCCACGGGCGCGTGTCGTGGGAGCGAATGATCTCTGGCCGCGGGCTTGAGAATTTGCTGGTCGCAGTCGCGGCGGTGGATGCTCTCGACGCTCCCAAGCAGACCGCCGCCGAGATCACGCAAGCGGCCCTCGATGGGACGTGCCCCGCCAGCCGGGCGACTGTCGACCTGTTCTTCGCGTTGCTGGGTGAATGCGCCGGCAACTTGGCGTTGGCCTATGGGGCGCGCGGCGGCGTCTACATCGCGGGCGGCATCGCCCCACGCTTCGTCAAGGAACTCGAGGCCTCGGCTTTTCGCGAACGCTTCGACGACAAAGGGCGACTGAGCCCCTATCTCAAGGCGATTCCGTGTTGGCTGATCACCCATCCGAACACGGCGTTCCTCGGGCTTGAGACGATGGCGCAGGCGTTGATCTAAAAACTTGCGAGCGTCTTCAATCCGAGCACGACGGCGTTTTTGTTCAGGCTGGTCCCGCCGGGATACTGCACGATCTGCAGGTTCGGCCGGAAATAGAGCCCCGTCGTCGGAACGTAGGTGTAGAACAGCTCGTAGACATACTCGGAACGTTGAATCGGCACCGGTCCATTGTTGCTGAGTATGTTCTGCAAGGTCTCGACCGTGGCGACGCGGTTGTTCACGTGGGTCGTGCCCCAGGCGAACGCAATGTTGTCGTTGGGACGCCAGCTGAACGGCGCCGTGTACATGATCCCGGCCGCGATTTGACGATCGGTGAACGAGGTTCGCTTGTCGGCCATCACCGCATTCAGGAATGCGCTCAAGCCGCCGTTGGGGTTCTCGCTGGCGTTGCGCGTCAGCTGTTGTAGGAAGTTGATATACGAGCCGTAGAGTCCCCGGTGCTTGAGCGGAGGCTGATTGGTGAAAGCGGTCTGATTTCCGTTGACGTCGAGAACGACGTCGGGCTGGGTCGCCGAGGAGTACCACGCGCCGAATTTGTAGCTGCCCGGCAGCATCCCGTTGGCGAACTTGGGGAGCCAAGCCAATTCGGCCGGTAGCATGACGCCGCTGGAATCCTTGTAGAACACCGGAGCAAGCGCCTCGGTATAGCCCAGATACTGCTGGTTCTGATCGTAGGCGCCGACCTGAAAATATCCAAATCCGTTGAAGTTGAACTTGATGCGCGTCGCCCATTGGCTGATCGGCCAGTTGAAGATGTAGTTGCCGACCAGGTTGCCGATGTTGGCGCCGCAGAACGTGAGGTTCTGATAGTCACAGCCGAACGCCGCGAAATCTCCGCCCACCGGCATTCGGCCGGCTTTCAGGCTGATGAAATCGTTCAGGTAGTGCTGGTCGTACCAGAATTGCGTCAAGCGGGCGGTTTGGCCGCGCCCCCACACTTCTTGAACAAGTTGAAGCGTATTGAGCTGAGCGTCGGTGACCAGGTTGCGGCCGGTGCGTTCGGTGAACGTGACTTGAAAAATTGCGTCCTTCACGCCGAACAGGCGCTCGAGATTGAACGTCGCTCCGGCCTGCGACTGATCGGCGTAGCCGGCCCAGCGTTTCACGCCGCCCTGGGTGTTGGTCCCGAACTCGTTCGCGTATCCGAATTGAAAATCAATGCCCTTTTCGTAGAGGCGCGTGCGCAAGCCGCCCCAATCGCCGAGCATCCACGGCACCGACGGGACGGTCCATTGATCCGCACGAGCAACGCCCGCGAGGCTTGTCGCCAAGGCAAGCCCAATTGCGCCCATGCGATACATGGGAGCGCCCCCCGCCGCTGCCCCGTGACGTCGCGGGATGCATCATGCCAAACGGGGTGCCGGAAGTCTGTACCTCGATTGCAACACACGGGCAGAACATTACCGTCATCAAAACAGCAATCCGGAGCAACAACTCACAATAACGTGCTGGCACCAAGTGCAAGTGCCGCCTATCTAAATGGCGCAGGGAGGCTTAACCCGAAGGGCAAACCATGTCGTCGAAAATCAAGTTGGCATTGTTCGCCGCCGCAGCCGCTACCTTGCTGTCAGTGCCGGCCTTTGCGCGGGCGCCGCACGCAAATCGCCATCACCCGAACGTGAGTTACGCCCGGACCTACAGCCATCCCGGTGTCGTCGCGGGCCGCCGATTCTACGGTCCAGCGAGCGCGAGTATCCCCCAATCGAATGCGTTCAGGCACTACGACGATATCTTTGTTCTCGATCCGTAGCGACGGCCTGATCACGCGCCCGGAACGGTCGCGTTGGGGAAGAACAACTGCTGGCCCTCGATCTTGTAGTCCGCGATCGCCTTCTGGCCCTCGGGCGAAATCAGCCAATCGATGAACGCCTGCCCCTGTGCCTGCTTGACGTGCGGATGCTTCTGCGGATTGACCAGGATCACGCCGTACTGATTGAACAATTTATTGTCCCCCTGGACCGCGATGGCGAGGTCGCCGCGATTCTTGAACGCGATCCAGGTGCCGCGATCCGACAGCACGTAGGCGTTCATGGCGGAGGCGGCATTGAGTGCCGCACCCATGCCCTGGCCGATGTCGCGGTACCAGGGGCCCTTGTCGGCCGCGATATCGATCCCCGCCTCTTTCCACAGGGCAAGCTCGGCCTGATGCGTGCCGGAGCGATCGCCGCGCGAGACGAACGGCGCGCCCTTGGCTTTGATCGCCTTGAGCGCCGCGACGATATCCTTGCTGCCTGCGACGCCGGCCGGATCGCTCTTCGGGCCGATCAGGACGAAGTCGTTGTACATGACCGGATTGCGCTTCACACCCGCGCCTTCGGCCACGAATTGCTGTTCCGCCGGCCTGGCGTGCACGAACACAACGTCGGCGTCACCGCGCCGGCCGGTGTCGAGCGCCTGGCCGGTGCCTTGCGCGATCACCTTCACGTCGATGCCGGTCTTGGCTTTGAAGATCGGCAGGATGTGACCGAAGAGCCCGGAATCCTGGGTCGAGGTCGTGGAGGCAACGACGATCGATTTGTCGGACGAGGGCGCGGCCGCCTTGTCCTGCGCCTGCGCCGATATGCCAAGCGCGAGCGTTGCGACCCAAGCGATCAGCAGGCGTCGTGACAGCATCGATCCCTCCATTATCAGACGACCAGATCCCCGCGCAGGAATGCGGCCGCCTCGGACGTTTGCGGCGCGCCGAAAAACGTAGCAACCGGTGCGCACTCATGCACGCGTCCGCGCAGCACGAACACGACCTCGCCGGCAAGGCGGCGCGCCTGCCCGAGATTTTGCGTCGCCATCACGACTTTCACGCCGGACGCCGCCACGGCCCGCACCACGTCTTCCACCGCTCGCACCGACGCCGGATCGAGGCTCGCGGTCGGCTCGTCGAGA
Organism: uncultured Alphaproteobacteria bacterium; assembly: GCA_963816775.1. Lineage (GTDB taxonomy): Bacteria > Pseudomonadota > Alphaproteobacteria > Rhizobiales > Xanthobacteraceae > JAFAXD01. The sequence continues at coordinate 27,290 of CAWFLX010000060.1, read as the reverse complement.
AACAGCACTTCCGGTTCGCGCGCGAGCGCGCGCGCCAGCGCGAGCCGCTGTTGCTCGCCGCCGGACAGTCGCCGCGCCGGCCGCTCGCGCACATGGCTGAGACCGACCTGGGCGAGCAGATCGTCAACTCGCTGTTTGCGCTCGCGCCCGGAACATCGCGGCAGTCCATAGGCCACGTTCGCGGCGGCGGACCGCCGCAGCATGATCGGGCGCTGGAATACGACCGCGATACGCCGGCCATCGGTCTCCGGCTTGCCGCCCCAGGTCAGGCGGCCGGTCGTAGGCGCGGCGAGGCTCGCGGCGAGCCGGATCAGCGACGTCTTGCCGGCGCCGTTGGGGCCGACGAGGACCGTGGGCTCGCCTGGTCCCAGTGCGAGCGCGACCCGATCCAGAATCGCAACGTCGTGCGCGCGGAGCGAAGCATCCTCGAAAACGATCGGCAGGTCGCTCGCTGGCGCGCGCATGGCTTCACCCCGCTCGCAGCTCGCCGAATCGCCGCACGCCCCACGCCAGCGCATTGACCAGGATGATGAGCGCAATCAGCACCAGGCCGAGGCCGAGCGCGAGCGGCAGGTCACCTTTCGATGTTTCGAGTGCGATCGTCGTTGTCATAACGCGCGTAAAACCCTCGATGTTGCCCCCGACGATGATTACGGTGCCGACCTCCGCGGCCGCGCGGCCGAAGCCTGCGAGCAGCGCCGTGGTCAGGCTGAAGCGCGCATCCCAGATCAGCGTCGCCACCCGCCGCATCGGTGCGACCCGCATGGCGGTGAGCTCGTCGCGATATTCCGACCAGACGTCCTCGACGGTCTGGCGCGTCAGCGCCGCGATGATCGGCATCACCAGGATGGCCTGCGCCAGCGCCATCGCCTGCGGCGTGAATAGGATCCCGAGAAAACCGAGCGGTCCGGAGCGCGACAGCAGCAGATAGACGACGAGCCCAACGACGACCGGCGGCAACCCCATCGAAGCGTTGAGTACGACGATGACGGCGGCGCGCCCGGGGAAACGCGTCAGCGCGAGCACGGCACCGAGCGGCAGCGCGATCACGGCGGCGAGCACCGTGGCGGCGACGCTGACAATAAGCGAAAGCCTGACGATGCCGTAGAGCGCGGGATCGCCGGCGAGCAGAAGGCTCAATGCTGATGCGCTGTCGTGCACAACGTTTTTTTGCACGACTCCGGCGCAGGTTCAAACACGAACTGCTACGGCTGATGCGGTATCGGAGCTGATAGCGCAGGGCTATATCCGGCTGGGCCGCCCGGCTTGACCGCCAGGCGAACCAGCTTGGGCACGCGTGAGCTCACGCACCACAGCGCTCCATCCCTGGCGAAATCCATGAGTCTGCAGTTGGCGTCGGGGGTCGGCAGCGGATAAACGGAAAATACGTCCGTGCGCGGATCGAACCGCCCAATGTAATTGCCCCCGAAGTGACTGAACCAGATCGCGTCGCGGCGGTCGACGTTGACGGCGTAAGTTCCGTAAGCTTTCCCGTCGTTCGCGGGCGCGCGCCAGCTGCGCCAGCGCCGGGTGCGCGGATCGAATACGCCGAGGCTGCCGAACTCGTGCTCGGAAAACCAGACATTGCCGTGTGAATCGAGCGCGATCTCGCGCACACCGGGGTCTTCGCTCGCGCGCGGATGAAGAAATTCGAGCGCCTTGCCGGTCTTTGGATCGATCTCGACCAGCTTGTTGGCGATGGATTCGGCCATCCAGATGTGACCATTGCGCGCGACCTCGATGCCGTTGGGGAGCGCCCGATAGGTGGGGACCGGAAAATAGTCGAATCGCCCGGTCTTGCGATCGATCCGTCCGGCGCCATCGCCGTAGGCGAGTGAAAACACCGGATCGCGCTCGGCGTTGAACACCAGCGTGTGCGGATAGACGAGCGGCCGCGGCCGATGCGGTAGCGAGAACTCGCTGAACAACTCGGTCTTCGGGTCGAACATCGCGACCTTGTTGTCTGGCAGACCCGGAAGCGTGAACCAGACGAGGCCATCGCGATCGACCCGAATGCCCTGCGGCTGGCCGTTGCGCGTTGGAACCGGCCAGCAGCGAAACCGCTCGCCGCGTGGATCGAACATCACGATGGTGTTGCGCTCGATGCCCGCGTACCAGACGCGTCCGTCCGGCGCGACCGCGACGTCGTGACCCGCGCCGCAGCTGCCGGCGTCGTATTCCTTCATCTCATAAGTTCGCGGATCAGCCGGTGTCACCACCGGCGCGGGCGGCAAGGCTGCCGCCGGACGTAGCGCCGAGGCGGGGACCTCCGGTGGTGACGGAACCGCTGCGCCGGTCGCGGCGTGTTCGAGCGTCGCGATGTGATAGGCGATCAGCGCTGCGACGTCGTCGTTGATGACGTCGCGCGGAAAGCTCGGCATCAATTGCAACGGCGTCCGCAGCGACTCCAGCACAAGCTCCAAGGTCACTGGTCCGGAGGGCCGGTCCACCAGCGGAAAGCCGATCAGCGTGCCGCGCCCCTCACGGCCGTGACAGGTGGCGCAATAGCGCGCGTAGAAATAGGCGCCTGTGGTGCGATCAACCTCTGAGCCCGCCGGCGCCTGCTCCTGTGCGCCCGCCGCGCGCGCAATCAGCAGCGCGACGGCCGTCGTTGCAAGCGCAATCCCAATGCCCCGTCTCACGCGCACCTCGTCGGTTGCACGACGACGCCCCGTACGACCGCACCTGGCGGCCGCATACCAGCATTGAAGCGTTGCGCACGTGTGTCAACGCGACCGTTGCGCCGCGTGCTAGATCGAACGCGCCTGGAAGCGCTTGGACGTAAAATGCTTTACGATGGCCTAGTGCCCGCTTCCGGAGCGGCACCGGTCTCATAAGGAATCTCATTCGTGTCCCTGGTTGCTCTCAAGGTCGATGGCTCGGTCGGGGTCATCGTGGTCGACAATCCGCCGGTCAATGCGGTCAGCAATGCGGTACGGGTCGGATTGGTCACCGCGTTAGAGGACGCCGGCCGCAATGACGCGGTTGAAGCCGTCGTACTGAGCTGCGCGGGCCGAACCTTCATTGCGGGTGCCGACATTTCGGAGTTCGGCCAGCCAACGCGCGAGCCGACCACGCTCGACGTGATTGCGGCCATCGAAGCGATGCGCAAGCCGGTGGTCGCGGCGCTGTTTGGGACCCCGATGGGGGCGGGGTTCGAGATTTCGCTCGCCTGCCACTTTCGCGTCGCGGCGCCCGGCACGCGCATGGCCTTGCCGGAGATCAAGCTTGGCCTGATGCCCGGCGCCGGCGGCACCCAGCGCTTGCCGCGGCTCGCCGGCATGGAGAAGGCGCTGGCCATGATCCTGTCGGGCGATCCGATGACGGCCGAGGATGCGCTCGCATGCGGGGTGGTCGACGAGGTTGCGAAGGGTGACGTGACCGCGGCCGCGACGGCGTTCGCGCGCCGCGTGGTCGCCGAGAAACGTCCGCTGGCACTGGCGCGTGAACGCGACGATAAACTCGCAGCGCTCAGGGCCGATCCCGGTAAGTTCGATGAACTCGCGGCAAAAGCGGCGCGGCGCGTCGGCGGACCGCTGGCGCCGGCGCGCGCCCTGCAGTCCTTGCGCGACGCGATCGAACTGCCGATTGATCGTGCGCTCGCGCGTGAGCGTGCGAGCTTCCTCGATCTGGTCGCGAGCGAGGAATCGAAGGCGCAGCGTCATATCTTTTTCGCCGAACGCGAAGCCGCCAAGGCGGCGGGCGCGGGCGATAGCAAACCGGCGGAGATCAAGCGGGCCGCGGTGATCGGCGCCGGCACCATGGGCGGCGGCATCGCGATGTGCTTTGCCAACGCCGGCATTCCTGTGACAGTCGTCGAGACCTCGCAGGAGGCGCTCGACCGCGGGCTCGCGACTATCGCCAAGACCTATCAGGCGTCCGCCGCGCGTGGCGGCCTTGCCAAGGATGAGGTTGAGCGTCGATTAGGGTTGCTGCGCCCCACCACCGACCTTGCCGCTGTCGCTGAAGCCGATCTGATCGTCGAGGCGGTGTTCGAGGACATGGGTGTCAAAAACCAGGTCTTCTCGGCGCTCGATCGCATTGCCAAGCCGGGCGCAGTGCTTGCGACCAACACGTCCTATCTCGACGTCAACGCGATTGCGCGCATCACTGCGCGTCCCGACGCCGTGGTCGGCATGCACTTCTTCAGCCCCGCGAACGTGATGCGGCTTCTGGAAGTCGTGCGCGGCGAGAAGACCTCGCCGCAGGCGCTCGCGACCGCGGTCGGCGTCGGCCGCAAGATCGGCAAGGCGCCCGTCGTGGTCGGGGTCTGCCACGGTTTTGTCGGCAACCGGATGCACCGCATCCGCTCGGTCGAGACCGAGCGCGTGCTGCTCGAGGGCCCGCTCCCGCAGGAGATCGATGCGGCGATGACGGCGTTCGGGTTCGCGATGGGGCCGCTCGCCGTGAGCGATCTCGCCGGCCTCGACATCAGCTGGCGCATGCGCAAGGCGGAAGGTTTCAGCGCGCCGATCGCCGATCAACTGTGCGAGCTTGGGCGCTTCGGCCAGAAGACCGGGCGCGGTTTCTACCTCTACGAACCGGGCTCGCGCACGCCCAAGCCCGATGAAGACGTGGAGCGGATCATTCTGGCGACCGCCTACAAGCTCGGGGTCGCCCGGCATGTGTTCCAGCCAAAGGACATTGTCGAGCGGCTGCTGTTCCCGATGATCAACGAGGGTGCCCGCATCCTCGATGAAGGCATCGCGCATAGCGCCGGCGACATCGACGTGATCTGGGTCTACGGCTACGGGTTCCCGTCATGGCGCGGCGGGCCGATGCATTACGCCAACACGGTCGGGCTCGCACATGTGTGCGACCGGTTGAAGAAGTTCGAGGCGCTGACCGGAGATCGCCGCCACGAGCCGGCGCCGCTGCTGGCGAAGCTCGCCGCGGAAGGGAAGGGATTTGAGTAGATTTGCGTAGGATGGGTTGAGCGAAGCGAAACCCATCATGTTAAATCGGCCGAGAGCGATGGGTTTCGCTGGCGCTCAACCCATCCTACAAATCGCGAAAATGTGAGAGAGCAAATGTCCGGGGAATTGTTGTTGGTTGGAAGCATTCCGGTCGAGACCGCCGAACAGGCTTTTCGCCAGGTCGGTGCGCCGCTCGGTCCGTGGCTCGCCTATATGCCCGACGGCGAGGTCGGCGAGCGCAGTTACTGGATCGACGGCCTGGCCTACCGGGTCTTTAACGGGCATCCCGAGATCGAAACCATCAAACGGCCGGCGCCCGACGACGACGGCGTCGAATGGTGGAAGCCGCGCGGCCGCCACGACGAGTTCGCGTTCCGGGTCAAGCCCGGCATCAAGAAGGTCCGGTTCGGCGATCCGGGTTGGCGGCTCGGTTACACGCGCGACGCGGTCAACTCCTACGCGATCTTCCGCGCGCTCAAGAAGGAAGGCGTCATCCCGGCGCACGTGCGTTTCCAGGTCTGCCTGCCGCTCAGCTACAGCGCGGTGACCTATTTCTTCCCGGAACCGGGCGACGTCGAGAAAGTCGTGCCCGGCATCACAGATGCGTTCCGGGCCGAGATCGCCAAGATGGTGGAGCTGATCCCGCCCGAGGATCTCGCCATTCAATGGGACCTGGCGATCGAGCATCGGCTGATCGAAAACAAGATGGCGGAAGACCCGAAGGCCGGGCAGCGCGAAGCCGAGCGCGTGATGGCGCCGGCCGGCGAGATTGCGATCCCGAACGCGGTCGCGCTCGGCCATCATGCCTGCTTCGGCACGCTCAACGGATGGCCGTCACGTCAGCCCGCGAACCTCGAGGGCGCGGTGTTGTTGTTGAACGCGGCGATCGCGGCCTCGAACCGGCGCGTCGATTTCCTCCACATCCCGACGCTGGGCTCGACCGAGGATTCCTTCTTCGCGCCGCTCAAGGATCTCAAGGTAGGAAGCGCGCGGACCTACATCGGAGCGATCCATCATCTGCATGGCGCGAAGGGTTTGCGCGCCCAGCTCGATGCGGTGCGCAAGTATCTACCCGAGTTCGGGCTCGCAGCGCCGTGCGGCTGGGGCCGCGCGCCCGAGCGGCCCGGGCGCTTGCTGAGCGAGAAGGACGGCAAGATCGCCAATCCGGTTGAGATCATCGTGCGCGACCACAAGGCCGCGGTCGACGCGCTGCGCGAGGTGGTGGGGAGTTGATAGGATTTCGTAGGATGGGTTGAGCGCAGCGAAACCCATCAATCTCTCGTCGGTGCCGGTGATGGGTTTCGCTGCGCTCAACCCATCCTACGGATTTCTACGTCGGCTGCGTCTCGCATCGCACTCTCCATCGCGCGCCCGATCAGCACCAGCACCGGGCCCTTGATCGCGGCCGCTTCGAGCTTTTCGGCAATCTCCCCGATCGGTGCAGCGAGTGTCTGCTCGCCCGGTCGCGTCGCGGCCGCCATCGCGACCGCCGGCGTCGCCGGGTCGAGCCCCTGCGCGATCGCCCGCGTTGCAAGTTCGGCGAGCGTCTTCTTCGGCATATAGACCACGGTGGTCGCCGACGGGTCGGCGACGCTCGACCAGTCGATGTCCGCCGGCAGGCGGCCGTCGCGGTCATGCCCGGTGATGTACTGCAGGCGCCGCGCGTGCGAGCGATGCGTCAGCGATACGCCCAGGCTCGCGGCCGCGCCCTGTGCGGCGGTGATGCCCGGCACCACATCGACCGCAATGCCGGCGGCGCGGCAGGCGGCGATCTCCTCGCCCGCGCGGGAGAAGATCAGCGGATCGCCGCCCTTGAGCCGGACCACGCGGCGGCCGCTTTTTGCAAGCGACACCATCAGCGCGTTGATGTCGTCCTGCTTGCACGAGGGGCCGTAGCCGGTCTTGCCCACCAGCATCTTCTTGGCCTCGCGGCGCGCGAATTCGAGCACATCACAGTCGACCAGCGAGTCGAACAGGATCACGTCGGCGGCTTGCAGCGCGCGCACCGCCTTGAGGGTCAGCAACTCCGGATCGCCCGGCCCGGCGCCGACCAGGGTCACCGATCCGGCCTCGGCCGCCTGCGCCTGGCTGTGCGTCAGCTCCAGCAAGTCCTCGAAGTCGGCGTCGGCCGGTGTCTTGTTTGGATGGCGTAGCGCGTCGGCGGTGAATAATTGCCAGAAGCGCCGGCGCGCCGAAAACGAAAGGCCGGAGGCCTTGACCTCCTCGCGCCAGCGTCGCGCTGCTTCCGCCCAGGCCGCAAAGCCGCGCGGGATCAGCGCCTCGAGCTTCGCCCGAATCGCCTGGCCGAACACCGGCGCGGCGCCGTCGGTCGAAATGCCGATCACCAGCGGCGAGCGATTGACGATCGCGCCGAACGCAAAGTCGCAGAACGCCGGCTTGTCGATCACGTTGACCGGCACACCGGCACTGCGCGCGGCCTGCGCGAAGCGCGCGGCATCGGCATCGTGCGTAAAGCCTCCGATGGCGATCGCGGCGCCGGCGAGATCGGCCGGCTGCCAGGCGCGCGCATGAACGCTGACTGGGCCGCGCGGCGCATGCGCGGCGATGTCGGCAAAGTCGTCGGCCGAGGCGCCGGCGTAGACGTCGACCTGCGCGCCGGCGGCCGAGAGCAGCTCGACCTTCCACGGCGCTCCGGGGCCGGCGCCTGCGACGATCGCTCGTTTGCCCTCGAGCGCAAAGAACACCGGCAGCCGCGCGAGATCGTCCATGCGCGGCGAGCGCGCCTCGGTCGGCTGGCGGGTCTGGTCAGACGCGCTCATGAACATCCTCCGTGGCTTGCGCGCGGGCGACGATCTTCCGCAACTCGGGCAGGCACGACCCGCAATTGGTCCCGGCACGCAACGCCTTGCCGATGTTTTCGACCGTCGCCGCGCCGGACGCAACCGTGTTCTGAATTTCGGCGAGGCCGACCGCGAAACAGGCGCAGACCAGCGGTCCGGGATCGGGCAGGCCATTGCGGCCGGAGAGCAAGGTCTGCCGCTCGCGCTCCGCGATGGTATCGGCCTCAAACAAGGCCTTGACGGCGTCCCAGGGCGGCACTGCCTTTGATGCGTTGCCCGTGGGACCCAGGAAGACGCAGCCATCCAGGCGCCCGTCGATGAACGACGCGGCGCGGAAGATGCCGCGCGCTTCGTCGACGTATTCGGCAAGCTCGCCTGCGAACAGGCCGGCAAGATGGTCGCGCCAGGCAGCCGGGCTCGTGTTGGTGGCGAATGTGTAGCCGACCCCGCCTGTGACCGCGATCCGCGCCCACCAGGTCCCGTCGGGCAGAGCGATCGGCGCGCGCGCCAGCGCAAATCCGCGCATGCGAAATTCTACTGGCACGATTGCGGCCGGCGTCGCCTTGGCGTCCGGCTGGCCCGAATAGGGATCGGTGGCCGGCGCTACCAGATCGCCGACGCGGGCGGCCGCGGAATTGGCCTCGCTCCAGTGGATCGGGGCGAACAACGTGCCCGGCTGTTGGCCCTCGTTGAGGCGGACCTTGAGCACGCCCGACCCATAGCGGGTCGCTACGCGCGCAAAGCTGTCGTCGCGCACCCCGACACATGCCGCGTCGTCCGGATGGATCTCGACGAATGGCTCGGCGCGATGCGCGGCGAGCTTCGGGCTCATGCCGGTGCGCGTCATGGTGTGCCAGTGGTCGCGCACGCGCCCGGTGTTGAGACGGAACGGGAAGTCCGGTGTGGTCGGGGTGCTCGGCGTCGGCGGCTCGGGCGCAATGAAGTGCGCCTTGCGGTCGGGCGTGAAGAAGCGGCCGTCCGCGAACAAGCGATCGCGGACCGGGCGTCGCGCCGGCGCGGGCCATTGCGTCGGCTCGAGCGCATCGTAGCCATCGTCGTCGAGGGCAGCGAGCGCGCCGATGTCGAAATCGCGCGTCCCATCGTTCTCGAACGCGGAGAGCGCCGCGTGCTCGCGAAACACGTCGGCGGCCGAGCCGTATGGGAACTGGGCCGCAAATCCAAGACGGTGCGCGACCTCTTTCACCATCCACCAGTCCGGCATGGCGTCGCCCGGAAGCGGCAGGAAGGCGCGCTGGCGCGAAATCCGCCGCTCCGAATTGGTGACCGTGCCGTCCTTCTCGCCCCAGGCGGCGGCCGGCAGCAGAATGTGAGCGCCGCTGTTCACGGTGTCGTTCGAAATCACATTCTCGGACACCACCAGCAACTCGAGCTTGGAGAGCCCTGCGCGCACCAACGAAGCATCCGGCATCGACACCGCTGGGTTGGTCGCCATGACCCATAGCGCCTTGATCTTGCCGCGCGCGACCGCGTCGAACATGGCGACCGCCTTGTGGCCTTCGTGGCTCGCCATGCGCGGCGCGTCCCAGAAGCGGCGCACGCGGTCGATCTCGTCAGGCGTAAAGCTCATGTGGGCGGCGAGCTGGTTGGCGAGGCCGCCGACCTCGCGTCCCCCCATGGCGTTGGGCTGGCCGGTGAGTGAGAACGGCCCCATGCCGGGCTTACCGATGCGCCCAGTTGCCAAATGACAATTGATGATCGCATTGACCTTGTCGGTACCCTGCGCCGACTGATTGACGCCCTGCGAGAACGCGGTCACGACCTTGTCGGCGGCACGGAACAGATCGAAGAAGCGCATCACCTCGACGGGGGTCAGGCCGGTGGCGCGCGCGGTGGCGCCGGCGTCGGGTGCGATTTCATAGGCACGCGCAAGCGCGTGGTCGAAGCCGCTCGTGTGCGTTTCAATCGCGCGCTGGTCGAGCGCGCCACGCTCGGCGAGGTGCACAAGCAGGCCGCAGAACAGCGCGGTGTCGGTCCCGCTCGCGAGTTGCAACACCAGATCGGCGTCCTCGGCGGTCGCGGTGCGACGCGGATCGATCACAACGATCTTTGCCCCACGCGCCCGCTTGTTGGCGATCATGCGCTGGTAGAGCACCGGATGGCACCAGGCCGCGTTGGAGCCGACGAGCACAAGCAGGTCGGCACCATCGAGGTCCTCATAGCTGCCCGGCACCGTGTCGGACCCGAATGCCCGCCGATGCCCCGCCACCGTCGAGGCCATACACAGGCGCGAATTGGTGTCGACGTTGGCGGAACCCAAAAAGCCCTTCATCAACTTGTTGGCGACGTAATAGTCCTCGGTCAGCAGCTGGCCGGAGAGATAGAACGCAATCGCGTCCGGCCCGTCGCGATCGAGAATGCGCTCGAATTCCCCGGCCACCCGGTTGAGTGCGCTCGTCCAATCCACCCGCGCAAAGCTGCCGTCGCGCTGGCGCAGCATCGGGTGCAGCAGCCGGCCGGTCAGGCCCAGCGTGTCGCCCAGCGCCGCGCCCTTCGAGCACATCCGTCCGAAATTCGCCGGATGGGAGGCATCGCCTGAAATCATCGCGCCGCCACGGCCGTCCGGCGTTGCCAGCAAACCGCATCCGACCCCGCAGTAGGGGCAGGTGGTGCGGACCTGCGGCGGCTGATGCACGTTCATGCGAGCCACCTTCGTGTGGGGCTCATGTCCCGGACAAGCGACGCCGAGCAATTGCGAGGCGGAGCGACGATCCGGGACCCAGCAGACAATTTCGCGAAGCGACAACGTCGAGCCGCTTCGCGGCGAGCTTCTCCTGGACCCCGGATCACGCGATGGCGCTGCGCGCCACGCGGTCCGGGGTACGCGCGGTTCGCAAACGCTACAGCGTCACCGGAAAGTAGTGGTTGACCACTGCGAGCACGATCAGGAGCGCGATTCCGATGCCGAGGCTCCAGCCGATCAATTGCTTTTCGATCGGCAGCAGCGGTTCGGCCGGGGCTTTGCGCAGCTCGTCGCTGATGTTCGGTTGCGACATGACGGATTCCTTTCAGGTTCAACCGGCCAGCGGCGGCTTGATGCCGGCGAAGAACAGCCACGAGATCAAGAGCCCGACCCAAATCACGAACCCGAACAGGCTCACCACGTACACGGCCGCGAGCTTGCCGATGCCTTCCTGCCAGAGCTTCCGGAAGTTGGAGAGCACGCCGATCGAGAAGAAGGTCAGGATGAAGAAGATCACGCGGAACGCGTTGGCCTCGCCGATCGCCGCCGGCACTTTCGAGGCGATGTCCGCCGGCGTCCCCAAGGCGAGGTAGAGCCCGACCGCGAACGTGATCACGAAGCCGATGATGAACTTGGGAAAGCGCTCCCAGATCTCCACGATCTTGGCCTTGTCGCTGCCGGCCTTGTTGATGTGGTTGGTCCAGATCCAGCCGAGCACGAACGCCCAGATGCCGATGAAGATGTCGATGAACACCTTCACGGTCGCGGCGGTGCCGAGAATCCAGCCCGGCTGATACTTGATGCCTTCGGCCGCGGCCTTCGCCAGGATCAGCGACTCGGTAATCCCGCCGGCCGCAACCGCGGCGCCGTCGGTCTTGACCGCAAGCCCCATCCAGGCGCCCGCCACCAGCGGCTCGCCAGACAGGAAGGTCTGTGCCAGGAACGGCAGGATCAGCACTTCGATCACCGCGAACACGACCACCAGCGACGACACCAGCACCGGCACCAGCGGACGTGCCCGGATCGCACCGCCGGTCGCGATCGCCGCCGATACGCCGCAGATCGAGATGCCCGACGCCAGCGGCGCCGCCCATTCGCGGTTGAAGCCAAACCATTTGCGGGCGACGAAATAGACCACCGCCCAGTAGATCAGATAAGCCTCGATGATCGCCGCTACTCCACGCAGCAGCAGCGCGCTCGCAAGATTGAGCTTGCCGGCCGCGGTCACCGCGAAGAAGCCGCCCAAAATCACGATCGCGACCTTGATGTAGAGTTCGGGCCGGACCGCATCCTTGATGGCTTCGGCGAAGCCCGGCAGGAAGTTGGCGATCAGCAGCCCGGCGATCAGCGCGAAGATGTAGGCGCCCTCGTTGGTGAGCTTGAGCGACCAGCTGATGCCGAATTTCTGCAGCTCGGCCGGCGTCACCGCGGCGAAATTGGCGTAGTTGCCGGCGATCCAGCTCGCATAGGCGATCCAGAACACCGCCGTGAACGCGAGCGCGAATTTCTTCACATCGCTCTTGAGCGCAACCGCAGCCGCGCTGAACACGATGAGCAGCGCCACGTAGGTCGCCACCAGCGCGCCGATGCCCCCGAGCCCCGCGAACGTTTTCGAGTTGGTGTTGAGCGCGAGCGTCACATTGCTCCAGACCGAGGTCGTGACGACCCAGCCGATCAGATCGACGTTGGCGAGCACCGCCAGCGCCAGCACGAAGATGAAGAGGCCGATCACCACGGACAGCCAATCCTCGCTGATCCATGGGGTCTGGGTGGTCCGCTCGCGCGCCGTCCGGTCGGCGGCGGTCCAATCGGCGGGATGACTGGTCTGAAGGGACATGATCGCTGCTCGCAAAGACGAGGGCTCGTCCCAATAGATAGAATTTTATTTCAACAGAGCGCAATGATCTGGCCAATAAAAGAAAATATCTCTTAATGATCGCGGAAATGAGGTTTAATATCCCATCTCTCAGCCGCCGGACGCGCAATACATTTGCGCCCTCCGGAGGCTTGGCAGGTTCATTCGGATACGCGCGGCCCGCTTCCATGACTTCACTCAGTAGACGTCCTGCTGATAGCGGCCCTGGCGCTTGAGGTCCGCCACGAACGCGATCGCCTCATCGGTCGTGCGCGCGCCGAACTGGGCGGTGATGTCGACCAGCGCGCGCTCCACGTCCTTGGCCATGCGCTTGCCGTCGCCGCAGACGTAAAGGTGCGCGCCCTCGGCGAGCCAGGCCCACAGTTCGCGGCCGACTTCGCGCATGCGATCCTGCACGTAGAATTTCTGTTGCCCGTCGCGCGACCAGGCGAGCGACAAGCGCGACAGCACGCCGGCTGCCTTCATGCCGGTAAGTTCGTCTTCGTAGAAGAAATCGCAGTCGCGCCGCTGGTGGCCGAAGAACAGCCAGTTGCGGCCGGACGCCTTGGTGGCCATGCGCTCGTGCAGAAACGCGCGGAACGGCGCGATTCCGGTGCCGGGACCGATCATGATGATCGGGGTTGCTGGATCGCTCGGCAGGCCGAACGCATGCGCTTTCTGGACATAGGCCTTGATCGTATCGCCGGGCGCAACCCGTTCGGCGAGGAACGTCGAGGCGACGCCAAGGCGGCCGCGGCCGTTGATGGGGTAGCGCACCGCGTCGACGGTGAGCGCGATCGCATTCGGGTTGCTCTTGGGCGAGCAGGCAATCGAGTAGAGCCGCGGCTGCAGCGGATCGAGCGCTTCCACGAACGCTTCCGGGTCGGGACGCACGCCGGCAAATTTCTCCAGCGCCGCCAGCACGTCGAGGGTTTCGGCGTCGCCGTCGGGATTTTCACCCTCCGCCAGCGCACGCGCCTTCTGCCGGCGCTCGCCGCCGGTGATGTAGGAGATCAGTTGAAACAGCATGTCGGGCGCGGGTGCGAGCGACACGCCCTCGATCAGCACATCACGCAGGGTACGCCCACCGATTGGAAAATCCGACGGCGCGCCGATCGCTCGAATGACTGCGTCGGCCAGTGCCGGATCGTTGGTCGGGTAGAGGCCGAACGAATCGCCGACCACGTACTCGATCCCGCTGTCGGTCAGGTCGAACTCGATATGCCAGGTCTCCTTCTCGGAGCCTTTCTTGTTGAGCCGCGTACGCGAGCGAAAGCGCGCCATTGCCGGCGTATCGCGCGTGATGCCGGCCGGTGCGATCGGTGCCGGCTGTTCATCCGGCCGGGAGATGATTGCGGGCGCGGCCGCCGTCGCGTCCATCTCCTCATAGAGTTTCTTGAGCATGCGGGCGGTGTCTTTGCCACCCGGCACGCACAGGTTCAGTCGCTCTTCCTTCTTGGTAAACAGCGCTTCCGAATAGTCGTTGCAGTTGTAGCCGCACTGACCGCAGTCCTGCTGCGCCATCGCGGCCATCATGCGCCGCCGCAGCGGACGGCCTTCCGCGAGCTTCATGCGGTCGGGAAGTTCCAACGACTGGTCGTGCCAGGGCGCTTCACCGTCGTCGCCATCGCCCGCCGGCGCACCCGGCATCAGCGCGGCCGATTGTTCCGCGGTGAGCGGTGTCACGCTCCCATCGAGCGACACCAGGCCGGCAAAGAAACCATTGAGCCAGGCGCGCTGCTCGGGCGAAAACGGCGCGGTTTCGGGAACCAGTGACGGGATCGGCGAGGACACGGGCGTTGTCATTCCAGCGCCTCCCCGCACATCGCCTTGAGCGCGTCGACGTCGTGGCGGCGCGCGAATGCGAGGAACATTTCCTGGGTTCCGGAACGGTGCGCGAGATAGGCTTGCAGAATGCGCTCGACCGTGCGCGGCGCATCCTCGGCCTTCACGTCGTGGAAGAGCTCGCGGCCGAGCGCCGCGTCCGGCCCGAAGCCGCCGCCGACGTGGATGTGATAGCCCTCGATAGTGTCGCCGTCCTCGTTCACGGCGATCCTCGCCGCAAGAAGCCCGATGTCGCCGACATAGTGCTGCGCACAGGAGTGATGGCAGCCGGTGAGGTGAATATTGACCGGCCCGTCGAGCGCGAGGCGCGCCTCGCACCAGCGCGCGATCTCCTCCGCGTGGCGCTTGGTGTCGGAGGCCGAGAAGCGACACCCGACACTGCCGGTGCAGGCGACGAGTCCCGCGCGGATGGACGTGGCTTTGGTCGACAACCCGAGCGCGTCGATCGCGGCCTCGGCGAGTGCCACCTTGTCGGCCGGCACGCCCGAGATCAGGAGGTTCTGCCAGACCGTGAGGCGGATATCGCCGTCGCCGAGATCAGCCGCGATCTTGGCGAGGCCGCGCATCTGCGCGCAGCTGAGCTTGCCGACCGGCAGCACCACGCCGATCCACGACAGTCCGGCCTGCTTCTGGGCATGCACGCCGATATGGGCGAGGCGGTCGAACGCCGGCCGCGGCGCGATCGCGTCGGGGGCGATGTGCGTGAGTTTGCACCCGAGTTTTTCCTCCACCGCAGCCAGGAATTTTTCGAAGCCCCACGCATCGAGCACATATTTCAGCCGCGCCTTGTTGCGGTCGGTGCGATCGCCGTGCTCGATGAAGACGCGCACGATCGCGTCGGCAACCTTGGTGGCGTCTGGCGGCGTGACGATCACCCCGGTATCGCGCGCGAAATCGCGGTGACCGGTAATTCCGCCGAGGGCAAGGCGGAACCATACGCCGGGCTCGACGCCAAACCCGTCTTTCACCACGACCGCCTGAAAGCCGATGTCGTTGGTGTCTTCCAGAACCGGAATGGTGCCGGCGCCATCGAACGCCACGTTGAATTTGCGCGGCAGCCCATAGAGCGCGCGCTCATTGAGAATGTGGAAATGCCATTGCCGCGCCCACGGCCGGGTATCGATCAGCTCCTGCGGATCGATACCCGCAGTCGGGGTGCCGGTGACGTTGCGGATGTTGTCGGCGCCGGCGCCGCGCGAGCACAGGCCGATGTCTTGAATCGCTTCCACGACGTTGACCGCATTCTTGGGCTCGATCTCGCGCAGCTGCAGATTGGCGCGTGTGGTGACATGGGCGTAGGGGCCGCCAAACCGCTCCGCAATGTCCGCCACGGCGGCGAACTGCCAATGCTTGAGAATCCCGTTCGCAATGCGCAGCCGGCACATGTAGGAACTCTGCGCCGGCGCCACATAGAACAGGCCGTGATAGCGCCAGCGGAAATTGTCCGCCGGCTTGGGTGCCTCGTTCTTTGCGGCCTGATCCTGCAAGCGTGGATAGGCGTCGAATGGGTGCTCGTCGCGCTTGAACTTCTCTTGCTCCGACAGCTTCCTGCCCGCCGCCAATACGCGGTCCTGCGCCTTGCGATGGATTGCATCCGGCCCGATTGGCTCGCTTGCGGCCGCCGGCGCGCCGGCACGGGACGTGCGCGCCGCGGTGAGGCCGGAGACGAAACCCTCCAGGTAGCGCTTCTGCTCAGGCGAGAAATCGCTGGACATGTCACGCCGCCATGAGCTCGACCACCGCCCGACCAAACACTAGGTCGTTGCGGACATCGCCAATGGACGCCCCGGCGCGGATCAGATCGAGGTACCAGGGACCGTCGGCGGTATCGCCGAACAGGACCGCGCCGACCAGGCGGTCGTTTGCGATGACGAGCTTCTTGTAGGTCTTGAGACCCGGGTCCGAGAGCACGATTGCTTCGGTGCCGGCCGCACCCAGGAAATCACCGGCGGAGAAAACTTTGACGCCCGAGACCTTGAGGTTGGTGGCAAGCACGCTGCCCGGATAACGCGCGTCGACGCCGGCGAGGCGCTGCGCCAACACGCGCGCCTGTTCATGCGCCGGCTCGACCAGGCCGTAGCATTGGCCGCGATGCTCGGCGCATTCGCCAATGGCGTGAATGTCAGCGATGCTGGTTTGCAAGCCGTCGTCGACAACGATCCCGCGGTTGACCTCGATCCCGGCGGTGCGCGCGAGCTCGACGTTCGGACGTACGCCGACCGCCACTACCAGAAGATCGGCTTCGATCACGCGGCCGTCCGCGAGCCGCACGCCCTCAACGCGACGGTGACCTTCAACCTTGGTGGTTTCGGCGCCGAGCAGGACGGAAACGCCGCGCGCCTCGACTTCGCGCGCCAGCATCTGCGCCGCGCGCGCGTCGAGTTGGCGCTCCATCAGGCGATCCATGAGATGAACGAGCGTGACCTTGGCGCCGCCCTTGGCGAGGCCGTACGCGGCCTCGAGCCCCAGCAATCCACCGCCGATGACGACGGCGCGCGCCCCCTTGGCGGCGCTGCGCAGCTCGGCGACGTCGGCAAAGTCGCGAAAGACTTTGACACCGCTCAGATCCATGCCCGGCGCGGTGAGACGGATCGGGCGTGAGCCGGTCGCGATGACGAGCTTCGAGTAGGGAATGCTCGCCCCGTTGGCCAGGCGCACCCGGCGGATCGCGGGATCGATCGCGGTCGCGGGGTGGCCGTAGAGCACGGTCACGCCGCGATCGCGCCACCAGCGCGCCGGCTTGAGCTCAACGTCGGTTGCGGAAACCTCGTCAGCCAGCAGCGAGGACAGCAGCACCCGATTATAGGCCAGCCGCGGCTCCTCGCCGATCACCGCGATGGCATAACGGCCGCAGGCGCGATCGACGAGCTCCTCGCAAAAGCGGGCCGCCGCCATGCCATTGCCGACGATGACCAGGGGTTCACTCATGCAAACGTCTTTTCCGATTTCGACTTGTTTGAGCTCACCGCATCGTTGCGGCGGTCATCCCGCGTCGTTGCGGGTCGTTATTTTTTCGTTTGAGCATGTCCTCGTCGCAAGACCGGTTCGCACTTTGCGGGACATGCTCCGGCGCGCGCGAGGCGCGCTCAATTCATTCGGCCGCGGCCGATTGGGTGCCGTAGGCCTCGTTGATCATGAAACTCGAGAGCGTCGCATAGGCCGCGCTCCAGGCGTTCTGGATTTCGGGCGTCCAGTCGGCGCCAAGCCCGTGCTCGAGCGTCCACAGCAGCGCGGCGCCGACCGGCGTGTAGTGCGAGGCTTTCACCCCGTAGGCGACGTGGTTCTTCGCGAGCGCGCTCGCGGCCGGGAGAATTGCTTCGAGATTGCCGAGGCTGTTGACCACCACGGTCAGGGTTCTCATCAACTTGCGACCCTGCTCGGTCATGTCGTTGCGAAACAGCGGCTTCACCTCCGGCGCGATCTCGAACAGCCGGCTGTAGAAAATCCCGGCCGCCGTGTCGGCGATCGGAACCACTTTGGCGAAGCTCGCCTGAACCGCCTTAACCTGATCCGGTGTCATGGGGTCACGCCGCTTCCACATAGCGATGGCGCTCGTACAGGAACTCGAGCACGCGTTGACGGCACTTGAGGTAGGTCGCGTTCGCGGCGAGCTCGAGCCGCTTGCGCGGCCGCGCGAGCGCGACATCGAGAATTTCCCCGATCTGCGCCGCCGGGCCATTGGTCATCATCACGATACGATCGGACAGCAATACCGCCTCGTCGACGTCGTGAGTAATCATCAGCACGGTGTTGCCGAGCTTCTGATGCAGCGCCATCACGGAATCCTGCAGGTGCGCGCGCGTGAGCGCGTCGAGCGCGCCGAACGGCTCGTCGAGCAGCAGCACCTTCGGTTCCATGGCGAGGGCGCGCGCGAGGCCGACGCGCTGTTTCATGCCGCCCGAGATCTCGGCCGGCCGCTTGTCCTTGGCGTGGCTCATCTGCACGAGGTCGAGATTGTGCAGGGTCCAGGCATGGCGCTCGGCGCGCGACTTGGTGGCGCCGAACACCTTGTCGACCGCGAGGCGGACGTTCTCGTAGACCGTCAGCCACGGCAGCAGGCTGTGGTTCTGGAACACGACCGCGCGGTCGGGCCCCGGCTCGTTGACCTCGCGGCCTTCGAGCAGGACGCCGCCGAGCGTCGCCTGGGTGAGCCCGGCCACGATATTGAGCAACGTCGTCTTGCCGCAACCCGAGTGGCCGATGATGGAGACGAACTGGCCCTTCTCGACCGACACCGAAACGTCCTTGAGGACTTTGGTTTCGCGGTTGCCGCGCACGAAGGTTTTGTCGAGATGATCGATTTGTAGATAGGAGTTCATCGACGGTACTCATTGTGTTGGAGCATGATCTTTTCCGAAAACCGGTGACCACTTTTCGGGATCACGCTCATGTTAGTTGGCCGCAGTGCCGCGGGTGACGACGGTGGCGATGCCGGCGACCAGGCGGTCGAGCAGGAAACCAACGACACCGATGTAGGCCAGTGCCACCACGATGTCGGATAGGCGCGAGGAGTTCCACGCATCCCAGATGAAGAACCCGATGCCGACGCCGCCGGTCAGCATTTCAGCCGCGACGATCGCGAGCCATGACAGGCCGATACCGATGCGCAGCCCGGTGAAGATGTACGGCGCTGCCGCAGGGATCATGACCTTCCAGAAGAACTCGAGCGGGTTGAGCCGCAGCACGGCGGCGACGTTGCGATAGTCCTGCGGAATGTTGCGAATGCCGACCGCGGTGTTGATGATGATCGGCCAGACCGAAGTGATGAAGATCACGAAGATCGCCGACGGCTGGCTGTCGCGAAACGCAGCGAGCGACAGCGGCAGCCAGGCGAGCGGCGGCACCGTTCGCAGCACTTGGAAAATCGGATCAAGCCCGCGCATCGCCCAGACCGATTGGCCGATGATGGAGCCGATCAGCACGCCCGCAATCGCCGCGAACCCGAAGCCGATCGCGACCCGGTGCAACGACGTGAGCACGCGCCAGGCAAGCCCGATGTCCTGCGGGCCGGCGACGAAGAACGGATCGACAATCAGATCGTGGGCGTCACTCCAGATCTTGGTCGGCGACGGCAGCGTCGCGCCCGGATTCATGCACAGCATCTGCCAGAGGCCGAGCAGGATGCAGAGCGTGACCAGCGGGGGCAGCGTGCTGACCGCGACGGTCCGCGCCGCCGGCAGGATGCGCGATCGCAGGAATCCGGGTGTTGGCGCGTTGAGCGCCACCACCGTCGCGCTCGGGGCGCGTGCGATGGTTTGCGGCTCAGTCTTGAGCACAGGCATGTTCATGTCGCGTCTCCGGTGCCCCTCAAACTTCAACCCGCTTGATCGTCAGGCTTTTGAGGTAGGCGGTCGTTTCGGCCGGATCGAACACCTTGCCGTCGAAGAACGTCTCCTTGCCGCGTGACGTCGAGGTCGGGATGTCGGAGGCCGGAACCGCGAGCGCTTTGGCGGCCTCGCGCCAGAGATCCTCACGATTGACCTTGTCGACCAACCCTTTGATGTCAGTCGTCGGCTCGAACTTGCCCCAGCGAATGTCCTCGGTGACGAACCAGGTGTCGTGGCTCTTGAACGGGTAGGACGCGTGGTCCTGCCAGAACTTCATGAATTGCTTGGTGCCGTTCTCGACGCGTCCATTGCCGTAGTTGATGTCGCCCTTGGCGCGGCCGACGATGTCGGCGACCGGCACGTTGAACCATTGCCGCTTGCCGACGATTTCCGACATCTCCTGCTTGTTTTCGGGCTTGTCGCACCACTGCTGGGCTTCCATCACAGCCATCAACAATGCGAGGGCGGCCTTCGGATTCTTGTCGACCCACTCGGCGCGCAGCCCGAAAGCCTTCTCGGGGTGTTTCGACCAGATCTCGCCGGTGGTGCAGGCCGTAAAGCCGATGTTCTGATTGACGAGCTGCTCGTTCCACGGCTCGCCGACGCAGAACGCGTCCATGTTGCCGACCTTCATGTTGGCCACCATCTGCGGCGGCGGCACCACGATGGTGGAAACGTCCTTATCGGGATCGATGCCGCCGGCGGCGAGCCAATATCTGATCCAGAGATCGTGGGTGCCGCCCGGGAAGGTCATCGCGACCTTCACTTCCTTGTTGGCGGCTTTCTTGGCGGCGAACGCCGCCTTGAGCGGCGAGGCGTCGGCCGTGACCTTGAGATCCTTGTATTCGTTGGCGACCGAGATCGCCTGGGCGTCGAGATTGAGCCGCGCCAGGATGTACATCGGGGTCGGGACGCTGTTCTGCGTCACCTTGCCGGCCGAGATCAGGTACGGCATCGGCGTGAGAATGTGCGCGCCGTCGATGCCGTTCTTCTCGGAGCCGAGCACGACGTTGTCGCGGGTTGCGCCCCACGAGGCCTGCTTCTGCACGTCGACGTCGGGCATGCCGTGCTTGGCGAACAGACCTTTTTCCTTGGCGATGACCAGCGCGGATGCATCCATCAGCGCGATGTAACCGAGGACCGCTTTGCTCACCTCAGGTCCGGCGCCCTGGGCGAATGCACCGCCCGGAAAGCTGGTGCGGATCGCGCCCAGCAGCGCCGCTGCGCCCGCGCTCGTCTTGAGAAATCCGCGGCGGCTTACCCCGTGCTCCGTTCGCTTGTTCGCCTGTACCTTTGTCGTCATTGACGTGGTCATCCTTGTGTTGGCTTCCGTCCGCCTGAAAAACAAAAACGCCGCGATCGCTGGACGCTGGTGCGTTCCCTCGATAGCGGCGGCGTTGCCTATCAGGCCCGTCCTTGGACCTTGGTAAGTCCTTTACAAGCGGCGTGCCAACCGGAGATTTCCAGAAAAGCGTGTGACATCAATCGGTTGAGCTCATGCTCAAAATCTGTTCAATTCAAATTTTGCTTATCAGCGATGCAATTAGAGATGTTATATGCGGATTTATTGTGCGATGCACAAAAACAGGCAGGCTGCCTATCCGCTAATCAACGACGCGAAATCGATGCGAAAAATGGGGGCTGCTTCGGCTCTAACGCGTGATTTTTGCCGGATCGAACGGTGGTCCAGCAAACGCGCCGATGTGGTCCGCAGGTTCACCGGCAGGCAATGCCGGACTGGCTCCCAGGATCATGTCGTAGAGGTCGGGCCGGAACACGGCTTGCGCTGCCGCGAGATGCTCAGAAGAGAACTCGGCTTGTCGCCAGCGAACCATCTGGCCGTAGAGCCATGCCGCGTGCACCGGATCGGGCCGCGCGGCGCCGGCCCGGCCGATGCGCAGATAGCGCTCGCTCGTCCGCATTGTTCCATCCGGCGCGACCTTGAGCCGGCCGTCGAGTGTGCGACGGATGACCTCGGCGGTTCCGCCGATCCGGTTCGGCGCGGCAAGTAGCGCGCAGACCTCGTCGCGGTTGGCAACGTCCTCGATGAAAGTCGCAGCGCGGCCGTGGGCGCGGACGAGCGCCGCAAGCGTGCCCGGATTCTCCTGCGCCCATGTGCTGCGCACAGCCAACACCTTCTCGGCGGCGCACGCCAGAATGTCGGACACGAAGTGCAGGATGAACCCGATGCCGAGATCGACGGCGACCGAGTTCCAAGGCGCGCCGACGCAGAATCCTTCGACGTGCTTGTTGGCGAGGCTTTCAACCATGTAGGGCGGCGGCAGCACAACCAGGCGAACGTCCTCGTCCGGATCAACGCCACCCGCCGCCATCCAGAATCGCAAATGATAGTTGTGGGTCGAGAACGGGAAGGTCATCCCAAAAGTCACGGGCTCCTGGTCCTTGCGTTTGCGCTCGGCCACCACCCGCGCCAGCGCGCGTGCGGACACCATCGGATCGGCTATGTCGCCCTCGGCGGCGGCTTTCAGCGCGGCATGGAGTTCAGGCGACACCGTGATGGCGTTGCCGTTGATGCCGAGATTGAACGGCGCGATGATCGGGACCTTGACGTGCCCGAGCCCCAGGCTCGAGGCGATCGCCACCGGCGCGAGCAGGTGCGCGGCGTCAAACAAGCCGATGTTGAGCTTGTCGCGCACATTCGACCAGGAGACTTCCCGGACGAGCTCGACGTCGAGCCCCGCTTCGAGGCAAAAGCCCTTGTCGACCGCGATCAACAGCGCCGCGGCATCGCAGAGCGGAATGAAGCCAATGCGCAGGCGTTCGGCGCTCATCGCAGCAGGTCCGAGGCCGTGATGATGGACTGGGCAATCTCCGCGATCCGCTTGTTCTCGTTCATCGCAGTTTTGCGCATCAGTGCGTAGGCTTGTTCTTCGGTCAGATTCTTGGCTTTCATCAAAATGCCTTTGGCACGATCGATCACCTTGCGCTCCTCAAGCGCGCTCTTGGCCCGTTCGAGCTCGCCCTGCAGGCGCGAGAACGCATTGAAACGCGAGATACACAAATCCAGAATATGCTTCATCCGCTCTTTCTTGAGCCCGTCGACGATATAGGCGGAGACACCGGCGTCGACCGAGGCCTGGATCGAGGCGGTATCACTCTGGTCCACGAACATTGCGATCGGGCGCTTCACAATCCGGCTGACCTGGAACATCTGCTCCAGCACGTCGCGGCTCGGATTTTCGAGGTCGATCAGGATGACGTCGGGGTCGATCGCATAGATGCGGGCAAGCAGGTTTGCGGTTTCGTTAAGCCGCATTACTTGGATAAAACCGGCTTCGCGCAGCCCGTCCTCCAGAATGGCGGCCCGGATCGGGTTTTCATCGACGATGACGATTTTGAGATTGGGCGTCGGATCCATGGGCTCAAGTGCGTCCGCGGCAGGGTATCCCTAAAGCGCTTTCCGGCGCGCCGTCGTGGAAACGGATACCATTTCGCCGCATGCGGACAAGGACACAGGTTGGAATCTGCTTTAAGCGCGGGCGCGACCCCAAGCCGGCGGAAGGTCTGGCGTGCAAATGTGACAGCTTGAAAAAGCGCGCGCCCAGTCCATTTTTGCAGCAAAACCAACGCCGCACATCGGTAGCGGACGACACGGAACCGACGCCGTGTGCGGCCGTTGCGCGCGCACGAAACCGTACCGGCGGCAGTGCGTTACATCGAGCGTGAGTGCTATTGACGGCGGGTAGGGCGGTCCCTATGGTCCGCCGCCCAATGCGCCGCGATACTGCCGCGAGAACAAATCCATTGGGGCAACCTCTTTCGGAACTCAGCCATGCCGCTAAATGATCTCGTCGCGCCGCAGGCGATTATTCCGGCGCTCAAGGTCAACAGCAAGAAGCAGGCGTTGCACGAACTCGCGGCCAAAGCGGCGGACCTCACCGGACGCAGCGAGCGCGAGGTCTTCGACGTACTGATGCAGCGCGAAAAGCTCGGTTCGACCGGCGTGGGTTCCGGCATCGCGATCCCGCACGGGAAGCTTGCCAAGCTCGATCGGCTGTTCGGGTTGTTCGCGCGGCTCGATCGCGCGATCGACTTCGAGGCGCTCGACGGGCAACCGGTCGACCTCGTGTTCGTGCTGCTTGCTCCGGAGGCCGCCGGCGCCGACCACCTCAAGGCGCTCGCCCGCGTCGCGCGCCTTCTGCGCGATCCGGACGTCGCCAACAAGCTGCGCGACGCACACGCGTCGGAAGCGATCTATGCCGTGCTGGCTATGCCCTCGCCGGTGCACAATTAGCTGATCTTAGCTGGATTGCATCACAGGCCCCGAGACGTGAATGGCCGGGACAAGCCCGGCCATGACGAATCCGTATAATGATTTTCGACTTCGAGAAAGCCGATTGCTTGATGGGTGTCGCGTTGCACTCAGTGCACGCTCACCATCTCGAGTTCGTTATCCCACGCATTTGCGATCGCGGCTTCGCGCGTATCCGTGAGCATGATCGGCGTGCCATCGGCCGCGAGCAACGCAAACAGGTTGAGGCCTGGCGCCATCTGCGGCGCCTGCGGGAACAAAGCTGCAACCTCTTCCGAACGAATCGAGCGCAAATAGGCGATGCGACCGCCGCCAAGTTGTGCAAGCGCTTCGGGTGACATTTTCGGATGCGCTGAATTTGTTGTTGTGTTTGTCATGGCCTGTACCCTTGTACTAACTAACACCGTTGCTGCCTTTTCTGTTCCCGAGCGTTCCTCCAAACGCCTTGGCCTTTAGTCTGAAGTTCTATTCATGTTGCCTGATGGCGATTGATCTCGCACTGCGCTCGGCGTCCGGCCGCGCGAGGTCGATCGACAACAGTCCGTTCTGCAAATCCGCACCCAGCACCTCCATGCCATCGGCCAATACGAACGTGCGCTGAAACTGCCGCGCCGCAATACCGCGGTGGATGTATTGCCGTTCCTTGTCGTCCAGCTGCCGGCCGCGGATGACGAGCTGGCGTTCTTCGACGCTCACGTCCAGTTGATCGCAGGTAAAGCCCGCAACCGCGAGCGTGATCCGCAACCGCTCGGGCGTGCCCTGGGCGCGCGCGATCCGTTCGATGTTGTAAGGCGGGTAGCCGTCGGCGGATTTGGTCACGCGGTCGAGCGCACGCTCGATCTCGTCGAAGCCGAGCAGAAACGGGCTGGAGAGCGAGGGCAGCCGCGACATAGTCAAAGTCCTCGATGGCGACTTTGCGAAGGGCCCTTGCGGCGCCCCGAGCCGGACGAGGATGCGCAGAGCCCTCCTCGGCAGCTTTGTAAGCAATATGGGAGCCAAACGGCGCGCGTTCAAGCGCGCGCCTCCGTCCCCGGGACATGGGTGGCTTTGACTTTTCGACTAGAATAAAAGTTATTGACAAATAATAGGTAAAATGTATCCCGGATGCGTTCCCGCTCGTCGAGGGGCGTTTCTCGAGACGAGCCTGAAGCGGAGCGGGGATGCGGTGCCTGCGGGTCCGGCTCGTAACCGGGCTCCCGGGAGGCTCAAGGGATCAGCCGGGACGACAATAAGACCGTCCCGCGCGGCCCGCAGAGGGTCGGTGGTTAAAGACCCGCCTCTGTGGTTCGCGAAAGCTCCGGAGAGCCAAAAAAGCCGCGCGGAGCGCCCGAGTGGCGAGCCCGTGTCCGTCACGCGGATACGGGTTCCGCGCTCAAGGCGCGGACGAAGATTTGACTTACTCGCCTTCTCGGCGCTCCGCCCCCTTTGGGGAAACGGAAAAAGAGAACGGAAGGCGGCCCGGCGCCTGGTTCCACCGGGATGCGGAGCGTTGGCTCTCGCGGGCTGTTTGACATCGTGAAGATGGTTAGCCGGCGAGGTGGCGGACCTCGTTGAGCACGAAGTTGCCGACACGCTTGCCGCGGTTGCGCAGGAAACGCAACAGACCGGCATCAACAAAATAGGTCAGCAGGATGCTGTCGCGCGTCTCGACTTCGTTACCCACCGGATCGGCCGAATGCCAGGTGTTGTCGCCGACCGCGAACGCGTAGCCGGTGTTGGGCGCGAACCGCATCTGCGTCGCTTTCGGCAGCGAACCGTCGGGCAGGCGATCGTGGAAGATCGTGCCGATGTGCGTCGCCTTGTCATCACGCGGCAGATAAAGCTGCACCGTGATGCCCTTCCAGCGCGTGTCGGTGTGGGGCGTGATGCGGTAGCCCGGCGTATCGCGCGTGAGCACCGGGATCGGATACATGCCGACGTCTGCAAAGCTGTCACTGAAACGCCGCTTCAAGCCAGGCGCGAGCGTGTGCACGAACGCCGCCTGAACTTCGCCGGAGCAGAGGGCGCGTCCGACCAAGTCCCATATGGCGCGTTTGTGTTCGGGAAGGTGGCGCGTGTACTCGGGGAACAGATCGATCTTCACGCGGGTCGAGGTTCCGTCCTCGCGCATGTTTCCTTTGTTGCGTCCCCACAGCGGCCGATAGTCGGCGGCATTCGGCATCGTGTCGACCATCGCGGCGTAGATGTCGTCCGGAAACACGCGATCGAACACGAGATGAAAGAACGGTTTCTCGACCACGCGGGCTTGCGCGACGGAGTTCGACACGAATGCGATCAAGCTCGCGAGCGCGTCACGCTTGTTTGGAACGCGTTGATCCATGAGCTGCCCCGATTCGATGTTGCTGGTGTCGATTTATCAGACCGCCATGTCACCGGGCAACGTCCCGGTCAAGCAGCGGCGGCCGCATGCTGGGAGAGCTTGAACAGCCGCAGCGCATTGGTGCGGCCGATTTTGAGGCGGTCCGGCTCGCTGATGGGTGCGGCATCGAACCACACCGCCGCGTCGCTGATATCCTCGAACGGCCAGTCGGTCGAGAACAGCAGCCGGTCGACGCCGATCTCCAGCATCGCGTCAATCAAGGTCTGGGTGCGGAAATTGCCGGCCGTCGTCAGGTAGAAGTTGGCGGCGAAGTATTCCCCCATTTTCTTCTTGGCTGGACAATTGTGCGGCGACTTCGACCAGTTGTTGCGGTTGTCGACCCGCCACATGGAATAGGGCAGGCCTTCGCCCATATGGCCAAGCACGATCTGCAGACGCGGATAGGCGTCGAACAGGCCCGAGCCCATCAGCCGCAGCGCGTGGGTTGCGGTCTCGACTCCGAACGCCCAGGTCGGCCCAAGCAGCCAGGAATGCCCTTCGTAGATCTGCGACCAGGCCGGCAGCGGGTTGCGCGGGTGCAGGTAGAACGGAACGTCGAGCTTTTCGACCGCGGCCCAGAACGGCCAATAGCGCTTGAGATCGTAGTAGGCCGCGGTGTTGGGATCGCCGACCTGGGAAAAGCCGTTGGCGAGCGCGCCGCAGAAGCCGAGATCACGTACACAGCGTTCGAGCTCGGCAATGGCGAGCTCAGGATCCTGCATCGGCAGCGCAGCGAGTGCCGCAAAACGGTCCGGCCGCTTGCGGACTTGTTCGGCCAGCAGGTCATTCGCCTTGCGGGCAACTTCGTTCGCTCGCTTTGGGTCGGGGATTGCCTGCACGGCCGGCGCGTTGAGCGAGAGGATCATGATCGCCATGCCGTGCTTGTCCATCTCGGCAAGCCGCTTGTCGTGGAAATCAAGGAGCCGCGCGCGCAACTCCGGCCATACGCGCTCAGGCAGAAATCCCTTGGAATCGCTGATCGTGTCGTCGATTGCGAAATGCTCTTCCAGCCCGACCTTGCCCTGCATGGCGGATCCTCCCGATTTCGGGGTCAAATAGTGTGGCGTGCGTGCGCTGGTCGCAAGCGGGTTGAACACAGAACTGGCGCCTGCTCTCGTCCCGTAGGAGCGCTCCGCCAATATTCGCTTTCAGAGACAAGGAGGATTAATTGGTGGAGCCAGGGGGAGTCGAACCCCCGACCTCTTGAATGCCA
>CAWFLX010000059.1:0-192298 GCA_963816775.1 uncultured Alphaproteobacteria bacterium | reverse complement strand
CCAAATCCGGTCGCGGACTGGTCGCAAAAATGCCACCAGCATCAAGAATGATTCTGCAAGGGGCTTGGGTCAGGCCAGCTGGTATCCGGGGGTGGGGATGAGCGTTTATCCGTTTTTGCGAGAAGCCGTGTTTGAACCGGAAATCATCCAGGTGATGGCCGGGGCATACGAGGAACTGTTGGGCGATTTGGAACTTTTAGACCGCAACGACCCCTTCACTGAGGTGGTCGCGAAAGAGGTCATCGAGGCTGCACGACTGGGCCTGCACGATGTCCCCGCGATGCGTCAATGGGTTCTCGATACGCTCGGCAAGCCGCACTAGCGCCAATTGCTGAAGTTATGTGCGTCCGGCGTCCCGCGCGCAACGCGCGCCGTTCGTGCGCTGCTTCCGAATTCATTCCTGATTGAACGGTCCGCACTTCGCCTGCGTCCCGAAACGCTGATCGAAATCGACGGTGGCGCCGCCGACCGCAATCGTCGTCGGCGGCAGCCCGCGCGTGTACTGGGTGACGACCACCGACTTCTTGTCGTTGGAATATTGCACGTGGACGGGCTCCAGCATCTTGCCCTTGCCGGCGTCGGTCAGATCGAGGCTGTAGGCGCCGGTCGCCTGCTTGTCGAGCTTGGCGTTCTGCACGCCGAGGCCGCTCCAGAGCGACTCCGGAATATAGATTTCCATCTTGGCGTCGGGGCCGACACAGGAAAACACGCGTCGCATCGCGACCTCCGCCGCGGAGGCTTGGACGGTGCCAAGCGCCAGTGCGGTTGCGGCCAGTCCGGCGAGCTTTTTCATTTGGACGACCATCAGGTTGTTTGCTGATTCAATCGCTACGACTCGTTCACGATACTGACGAAGATCCAACGCGATCCCAAAATCATCCGGCTCAGAACCCAAACGATCGCTGCGCCGGGCGCGGCGGCGCGAGATCAACGCCCTCGAGCGCGAGCATGCGGAGCTTGGCCGCCGAGCCTCCGGGTGCGGAAAAGCCACCAACCTTGCCGCCGGCCGCCAACACCCGGTGGCAAGGAATGATCAGCGCAACGGGATTCTTGGCCATGGCTTCGCCGACATCGCGCGCAGCTTCCGGACCGGCGCCGAGTTCCTTCGCCAGGGTGCCATAGGTGGTCGTGTGGCCCCATCCGACCTGCCGCGCCGCCGCGTAGATCCGCTGGAAGAACGCGTCCTGCTCGCGGAGGTCGAGCGTGAAGGCGGTAAAATCCGTCTCCTCGCCGGCGAAATAGCGTTTCACCGCGGCGATTGCCTCGGCCACCTCCGGCGTGGGCGTGCCCGGTTGTGCGCCGGGGAGACGGCGCAGCAGGCTTCGTTCGGTCGTTTCGGCGCTTCGCGTGGGCAACTGGAAGCGCGTGATGCCGACGTCATTCCACGCGATTCCGCAAAAGCCGCCCGCGGTTTCGAAGATGCAATAATGGTGCGCGCTCTGACCCATCACACGGACCTCGGATATCACTCTAAAATCGTAGGGCCAGGGCGGGAATTCAACCCGATTCCTGGGATCCAATCCGGTAGTCGACCGATCCTCCAGAACCGAGCGTAAACCGAACCACAATGGCGCGCATTTTCATAACCGGATCATCGACCGGGCTCGGCCTGATGGCCGGCCAATTGCTCATTGAGCAGGGCCATCAGGTCGTGCTCCATGGCCGCAACCGGACGCGTGCCGACCAAGCGATGGCCGACGCGCCGGGCGCGCAGGCTGCCGTCGTCGGCGATCTGTCCCAAATCTCCGACACAAGATCAGTCGCCGAGCAAGTCAACCAGCTCGGCCGTTTCGACGCGGTGATCCACAATGCAGGCGTGGGCTACCGCGAGGGACGGCCGGTGGAGACCGAGCAAGGCATCCCACACGTCTTCGCCACCAACGTGCTCGCGCCCTATATCCTGACCGCGCTGATCGAGCGGCCGGATCGGCTGATCTATCTGAGCTCCGGCATGCATCACGACGCCGCGCCGAACTTCGACGATCTCTTGTGGACCAAACGACGTTGGCAAGGCGCGCAGGCCTACGCCGAAAGCAAGCTCTACGACGTGATCCTCGCCTTCGCGGTCGCCAACCGCTGGCCGGGCGTGCGTGCCAATGCGCTCGAGCCCGGCTGGGTCGCAACCCGCATGGGCGGTTCCGGCGCACCCGACGACCTGAGCAAAGCGCATGTCACGCAGGCGTGGCTTGCGGTCAGTGATGATCCGCTGGCGCGCTCCAGCGGTGAGTATTTCTATCACAAGGCGCTACGCGCCCCGAACCTGGTCGCTCGCGACAAGACCGCGCAACACCGGTTGATCGAGGCGTGCGCGCGCCTCTCCGGCGTGTCGCTTCCGAACTGAGGCTCCGCTACTTGGCGAACGTCTCGTCGAAGAAATCCTGCATCGCCTTCCAGGACCGCTGATCGGCTTTCTTGTCGTACACGACCCCGTGCGAGGGATCGTTGTTGTTGGGGTTGCTGAAGCCGTGCACCGCCCCGCCGTACGACACCAACTGCCAGTCCACCTTGGTCGCACGCATCTCGTCCTCGAACTTGTCGACGTCGGCAGGCTTGACCAGGGGATCGTTGGCGCCGTGCAGCACCAAGACGCGCGCCTTGATATTCTTGGCATCGTCCGGCGACGGATTGCTCAAGCCGGCGTGGAAGCCCACGATGCCGGCGACGTCAGCCCCGCTGCGTCCGAGCTCGAGCGCCACGGTTCCTCCGAAGCAGTAGCCGATCGCCGCGATCCGGCTGGTGTCGACGTCCGGGTTATTCTTGAGCTGTTCGAGGCCGGCCTGGACGCGTTGGCGCATCAGCGCGCGGTCCTTGCCGTATTTGCTTGATTCCTGCGCTGCCTGCTGCGGCGTGGCCGGACGCACGCCCTTGCCGTAGATGTCCGGCGCGAACGCGATAAAGCCGAGCTTGGCCAGCATCTCGGCCCGCATCTTGGCGTAGTCGCCAAGCCCGTCCCACTCGTGCACCACCAGCACGCCGGGCCGCTTGCCCTGCTGCGCATCGTCCCAGGCCAAAAAGCCTTCCAGGACCGTGTCGCCCTGTTTGTACTCGACGGCTTTGGTCTTGATCGCCGCCTGCGCCACCGCAATCCCGCCCAGGCACGCCAGTGCAACAATCAGGACCAGTTCCTGGATTTTGCGCATATCATCCTCCCGGTGCTGACGAATGATAGAACACGCGGACCATAGCAAAAGGCGGAGATTGATTGAAGCGGCGCATGCATCACTGAGCTGTCCGCTATCGATCCGCCGGCGCAATATGTTTGATGCGCGCGCTGTGCCCCGCAATGTCGTCGAGACCGTAGGACAGGTGCACCCGCTTGGCCGACGGCGGGCGTTTCGCGACCGACAGCCCAGGCCGCCACTCGGTCGCCGGGCGGATCGGCCGCGGCACGAAACCGCCGGCGCAATTCGGGCAAACGTTCGCGAGCTTGGTCTCGACGCAGTCCGCGCAAAACGTGCACTCGTAGGAACAGATGCGCGCGAGCGTGGATGCCGGCGGCAGGTCACGATCGCAATATTCACAGTTCGGTCGCAGCTCGAGCGCCATCGCTGCCCTCCTACATTCTGTTGGGAATGCCCAGACGCTGGCGTGCCTCCTCGATTGGCATCTCGACGTAGGGCCAACGGTCCCACTTGGGCGGTCTACCCGCTCAATCTCACTCGTAATAATCCGGTGCTTGCTTGAGCTGGTTGGTCTGTACCAGGTCGTGGTTGATCCAGAGTTGCGCATGTTCCTTCGCGACGACATCGGCAATGCGCTGCATCGAAGCGAGCGTCTGGTCCTTGCTGGTGTTCATCTCCGGCACGCGGCGATTGTCCCAGTTGTCCTTGAAATGAACCGCATCGCCCGACAGCACCACGGCTCTGGTCTTGGGAAGCTTGACCAGCAGTGACTGATGACCGGGCGTATGCCCCGGGGTCGCGAGCAGCGTGACGCTGCCATCGCCGAAGACGTCGCGGTCGCCCTCGAGCTTGGTCACCGGATGCTTTGGCTCGAACCGAGGCTTGTTGTCCGGTCCCGGCCACTCGTATTCGGCCTTCTGTACGAACAGCATGGCCTGCGGAAAGAGTTCGACGTTGCCGACGTGGTCACCGTGGGTGTGGGAGACCGCCATGTACTTGATGTCCGCCGGCTTGACCCCGAGTTGATCGAGCTGCGAGGCCAGCGTCTTTGGGCGGCGCCAGGCTGACGCGCGCGGATTGGACGGCGGCAGGCCATCGGGCATAGCCGCAACCGCATCGGGCACGCCCGTGTCCCACAGGAACCAGCCCTGCTTGTGCTTGATCAGATAGCAGTTATCAGAAACATCGATCGCCGTGCCGACATTGACGCCCGGCGACCAGAGCGATTGATCGGCCGCATGCCCGCGTCCGCAATTGAGAACATAAAGACGCTCGACACCGGATTTGTCCGACTGGGCGAGCGCGCCGTTGGCACCCGACAAGAGCGCGGGCAAAGCTGTACACACAAAGACAAGCATATAGGGCTTCATGGTTGACTCCCGGCTGACCGTCTGGTGGACGTTAGCTCACCCTGCTGTCCGGGCGACAATCACAACTTGTCGATCTGACGACCGTTGACAGCCCGGGCCGCGCACCGCCGATCGCGTGATCGCGATGGGCAGCCTTGCAAGCCGATGCCTTGGCGGTTTCTGCGGCGTTCGCTACCATCGCGGCACCAGCGGACGATGTGCTTCAACATCGCGATTTGTGGACGGAGGAGACGATGACGACCGACGCAGCCACACTCGAGGTTCTGGCCTCGCGCTTCATCAACACCGACTCGCTGCCCTGGATCGAAACTACGCCGGGAAACAAGATGAAGGTGATCTACCACGATCCCGTGAGCGGCATGCTGACCATCATCGCAAAACTCGAGCCTGGCGCCGGCATTCCGGCGCATGTGCATGAGGATCTGGAGCAGACATACGTGCTCGAAGGGTCGCTGGTCGACCAGGAAGGCGAATGCACCGCCGGCAATTTCGTCATCCGCGCCAAAGGCAGCCGCCATTCTCCGATGGCGCCGAACGGCTGCACCATGCTGGTGTTCTTCATGAAGCCGACCGCCGGCCTGAAGAAGGCGCTGCTCGGGCACGCGTAGCAGCACGACCCGGCTATCTGTGAGCGGCTCGCTACAAGATCGCGCGCGTGCGATATCGGGCACCCTTGCGCTCGATACCAAAGCTATTGCGGACTCATCACTCGCGTTTTTTTCGTCATCTATGGCATTTATGGCGCGGCGCGGCGCCGAAAATTCCAATCGATCAATTAGTTACTCATAATTGACGCTGGCCGCTCGCAGCCTGGGTCTAGCTCGATCTAGATCTTGTGGCAGCTCGACGAAAAATCATCGCGCTTTTTCTATTGCGACGCGCTGATGCCGGCGTCCTGCACCACCTTGGCCCAACGTGCGAACTCGGACTTCATGTAGTCCTGCATCTCAGGGACCGACAGCGGCTGCGCCGGAATGCGGCCGGCGCGCACAAAGTCGTCCCGCACCTCGGGCTGCGCCAGCACGGCGATAACATCGGCGTGGAGTCGCTCGACGATCTCCGGCGGCGTTCCGACCGGGGCGACGAACATCTGCCACGACACCGCGCCAAAGCCGGGAACGCCTGCCTCCGCAATGGTCGGAATATCCGGCATTGCCGGCACACGGGTCGAAGATGATACGGCCAGCGCCCGCACTTTGCGGGCGCCGATGAAAGGCATGGCGACCCCCATCTCGACGAAGGCCGCCGGAATATGCCCGGCGACAATATCGCTGAGCACCGGATTATCGCCGCGATAGGGCACATGGACCATGCGGATGCCGGCCATGGTCTGCAGCAACTCGGCAAACAGGTGCTGGATCGACCCATTGCCGCCCGAGCCGAACGACAGCTGGCGGGGATTGTCCTTGGCAAGCGTGATGAAGTCGGCGAGCGTGTTCACGCCGAGGTCCGGCGTCACCACGAACACGAACGCAGCGTTGCCGATCATTGCGATCGGCACAAAATCCCGCACCGGATCGTAGGGCGGGTTCTTGTTCACGTTCACGGCGATCGCGAGCGGAGAGGCGCTGCCGAACAGCAGCGTGTAACCGT
This sequence comes from uncultured Alphaproteobacteria bacterium, assembly GCA_963816775.1. Lineage (GTDB taxonomy): Bacteria > Pseudomonadota > Alphaproteobacteria > Rhizobiales > Xanthobacteraceae > JAFAXD01. Next base: position 186,213 of record CAWFLX010000059.1, on the reverse strand, counting down.
CGGGCGCGGCCTTGGCGACCGCCGCGGCCCCGATCATGGTGCCAGCGCCGGGCCGGTTCTCGATCAGCAAGGGTTTGCCCAGCCGCTGCTCCAGCAGTGGTTGCAGCTGCCGTGCAATCATGTCGAGGCCCCCGCCGGGCGCAAACGGAACGACGAGGGTGACCGGCCGACTCGGATAGTCCTGCGCGGCCGTCCCCTGCAGGCCGCTGGCGGCTGCGAGGGCGCCCAGCCCGAACTGCAGCGACTGACGACGTGTCCAATTCATCGTTGACGCGCGTTAAGAATACGGAGACCACGCCCCCCTATAGTAGAGCTGAATGCGACGAATCGCGCAAAGGCCTCATGGCGGTGGGCGGGTATCCGGGCCCGCAATGGCCGTGACAGGGCCGCCCTCGCTGGCCGATAATGGAACCGAAGGGAGTCGGTCTTTCGTGAACAAGCTCGAACCGGAACCTCAACAGCCCGCGCCGGCCGCGCCGTGGCATGCCGGCTGGACGAAGGCCGTGGCGGCCGTCGCCGGACTCGTTGTCATCGTCGCGACCATCATCGGAATCTGGGGACCGCTCTGGCCGACGGCGCCCACCTTCTACCCCGAAACCCCGTCGGCCGAGTCGCCGTTGGAGCTGTCATTCAAGGTCAAGAACCGAAGCGCGCTGTTCCCGCTGCGCAACCTTCAGATTGTGTGCATGCTGGTCTCCGCCCGATCGCAAACCAACAAGTCGTTCGCGGAGACCGGGGTCACGCTGTCGCAGCCGGTTGTCGATCTCGCCCCCGGCCAATCCGAACCGTACAGTTGCCCGCTCCACGTAGCGGTAGATTTGCGTGAGGGCGACAAAATCGTCCGGGCGAAAATCGATTTCATCAGCCAATACGATTCGCGCTGGCCATGGGGCGGTCGATCGAAAAGCGAGTCGGAGGTTTTCACGTTGAACACCTCGCCGCCGCAGTGGCAGGCCGGCGACAACGCTGCTTCCACCACTGCTTCTCGCTAATTGATTGAGCAGGTCGCGCCTCGGCATCCGGGCGTGCGGGATTTGGCGCCCTTGCCAATAAAACATTGATAGCGCAAGACTTTCCGCCGCAAGCCAGGCAGGCTCCTTGCGCCCCACGGCGTGCCGCCGCAAACGCTGCGCACCGCGCCTGCGTTTTTCCCTGTCGCGGCGGTAGCGATTGGTAGATCGCGGATGGTTCGGCACAAAGATGTTACGAGGCGACCCGCCAGCGTCCCGAATAGCGCTTGCGTGACCCGTCACGCTAAGCGCACAATCGCATGATCAAAGCCCATTACCGCCTGACCCTGAGCAATCCGCGCGGTCGGATGGTGCCCGTTAGCGATTGAGACGTTCTTATGCCGCTCTACAGCATTCCGCGTCGCCCCTTCCGGCCGCAAACCAGCGAACCGTCGGCCCCTATCAATTGGCGTCGCGGGATGATCCGGATCTGGTTCCTGATCTCCGCCGCCTGGGTGATGAGCTGGGCCATTTACTTGATCATGGGCGCGATCGAGACCGGGCTGCGGCCGAGCGACCTCCTGGCGATCCCGGTGTTGCTGTTCGGTCCGCCGGTTGCCCTCCTGCTGTTCGGCGCCGCTACCGCCTGGGCGTTTCGCGGTTTCCGGGTCGATCAGCCGCCCGCCGACAACGATCGCTGATTTAATTTCTCGCAGTGACGCCGTAAGCGCCTACCCGGCGCGGCGACGCTCCGCCTGCGGCGCAAAGAATTGATTGGGCGGGCGCGGCAAGCCGAGATTCTCGCGCAGCGTCTTGCCCTCGTAGTCGCGCCGGAAGATCCCGCGCCGCTGCAATTCAGGCACGACCTTGTCGACAAAGTCGTCGAGCCCGGCCGGCAGGTACGGGAACATGATGTTGAACCCATCCGAGCCTTCCTCGACGAGCCACTGCTCCATCTGGTCGGCAATCATTGCGGGGGTGCCCATCATGGCGAGACCGGAAAAGCTGCCGCTGCGCTGGGCGAGCTGACGCACGGTCAGATGATCGCGCTTCGCGGTCTCAACGATGCGGTCGCGGGCGCTCTGGCTGGCGTTGCTTTGCGGAATGTCCGGCAACGGACCGTCCGGATCGAACCCTGACGCATCGGTGCCGAGCGCGATCGAAAGCGACGCGATCCCGCTGTCATAGTGGACGAGGCTGTCGAGCAGCGCGCGCTTCTCGCGCGCCTCTTCGAGTGATTCCCCGACCACCACGAAACAGCCCGGGAGAATCTTCATGTGGTCCGGGTTGCGCCCGATCTTGTCCATCCGGCCTTTGACGTCGGCATAGAAGCGCTTGCCTTCCGCCAAATTGCCCTGCCCGGTGAAGACCGCCTCCGCGGTCTCGGCTGCGAGCTGGCGGCCCGCCTCGGAGGCACCGGCCTGCACAATCACCGGCCACCCTTGGATCGGGCGCGCGACGTTGAGCGGACCGCGCACGGAGAAATACTTACCCTTGTGGTTGAGCACATGCAGCTTGTCGGGATCGAAGTAGACGCCGTTCTTCACGTCGCGAACAAAGGCGTCGTCCGCCCAGCTGTCCCACAGGCCGGTGACCACGTCGAAGAACTCGCGGGCGCGGCGGTAGCGCTCGTCGTGCTCCATGTGATCATCAAGACCGAAGTTGAGCGCGGCGTCGGGGTTCGACGTGGTCACGACGTTCCAGCCGGCGCGCCCGCCGCTGAGATGGTCGAGGGAGGCGAAGCGGCGCGCCACGTGGTAGGGCTCATCGAAGGTGGTCGAGCCGGTGGCGATCAAACCGAGATGCTCGGTGACGACGGCCAGTGCCGGCAGCAAGGTCGCCGGATCGAACGACGTCACCGTGGCGCTGCGCTTGAGCGCGCTCATCGGCATGTTGAGCACCGCCAGATGATCGGCCATGAAGAAGGCGTCAAACTTGCCGCGCTCGAGCGTTTGGGCGAAGCGCTTGATGTGATCGAAGTTGAAGTTCGCGTCGGGCATGCTGCCCGGATAGCGCCACGCCGCAGTGTGGATGCTGACCGGCCGCATGAACGCGCCAAGCCGCAATTGCCGTGATTTGCTCATGGGCACCTCTCTGGGTCGCAACGTAGTCATCCGACTCCGGCGCCGAAGAACGTAGGGATCGGCCGCGCGGCGTTCAATGAAATCGATATGCCTTGTTGACGGTGCCGCGGCGAACGCTTTAATCCTAATCCGCCGCGCAGCGCCATAAATCTTTCAGCCACGCCCTCCGGGCGCCCTTTGCCTAATTCTCCAGCAACGCCACGGTGCCTTCCCCGCCGTCCGCGCAAATGCTCACGATGGCGCGGCTGCCCGCCGGCATGGCTGCGAGTTCCTTGACGGCCTGGCTCAGGATGCGGGCGCCGGTCGCGGCAAACGGATGTCCGAGCGCGACGCTGCCGCCATTGGGGTTCATGCGCTCGCGCGGGAATTTTCCGAACGTGTGATCGACCCCGGATTTCTCCTTCACGAACGCAGCGTCCTCGAGACCCTTGATATGGCACGCGACCTGGGCCGAGAACGCCTCGTGAATTTCCCAGAGCGCAATGTCGTTGAAGGCCAGGCGATGGCGCGCCAGCAGGCGCGGGATCGCCGTGACCGGTGCCATCAACAATCCTTCGTGAAAGATGTCGACCGCCGCGACCTCGAAATCGACCAGGCGCACGCGCGGTGTCGCACCTGGCAGTCGGGCAAGTCCTTTTTCGGTCGCAACCCAGACGCCGGCCGCGCCATCGGTTAGCGGCGACGAGTTGCCGGCGGTGAGTGTTCCACGCCCGCTCGTGGTGTCGAAGGCCGGATGCAGGCGGGCAAGCTTTTCGAGCGAAGTGTCGCGGCGCGGAAAATCATCGCGCTTGTGGCCGTCGACCGGCACGATCAGATCTTCGAAGAAGCCGCGATCCTGCGCGTCGACCGCGCCGCGATGACTTGCAAGCGCCAGCTCATCCTGCTCCTGCCGGCTGACGTTCCAGGTCTTGGCCATGTCTTCGCAATGCTCGCCCATGCTCCGCCCGGTGACCCGGTTCTGAACGCGGGGCACGTAGAGGCGTATGTCAGCAGGCCGGAGTTGCCGCAGCAGGCTCAGGCGCGCCCCGGCGTTGCGGGCCTGCCCGATGCGCCGCAACCACACCGACAGGTTCTGTCCGAGACCGAATTGAACGCGACTCATGCTTTCGACGCCGCCGACGAGCGCGAGCTCGCGACCGTTGCCGAGCATGCCCGCGGCCTCGAAGGCGCCGTTCATGCTGGTGCAGCACTGCATGATGGTGGTGAAGGTCGTGACGTGCGGATCGAGTTTCGCCTCGAGCCAGATTTCGCGCGCCAGATTGGAATAGGCGAGGTTGAGCGCAACCGCTCCCCAGACGCCGAGGTCGATCGCGCCGTTCACCTGTTGTGCCATCGCCTGCGCGACCGGGACCGACGTGGTGAGTTGATCGCGCGCGGCGAGCGCGCCATCGACGCGCACGAACGGCGTGCGCAATCCGCAAGCCAGCCATACCTGCGAGGGACCGTTTGCCATGGCGCGCTCCTGTTGCGGCGACGTATTGTTCGTGATTATCACCGTGGCCGATGGTCCCAGATTAGATCCTGGGCGTTATTGCCAGCAACTCACGATGCATTATGACCGCCGCACTTTTCTGACATTGCTGGTGGCGCTTGCGGCACCACATGGCGCCGATGCAAGTGAACAGGCTTATCCGGATAAGCCGATCCGCATCATCAATCCATTTCCCTCTGGTTCGCCGGTTGACGTGATCGGGCGGCTCGTCGCCGACCGGCTTGAGAAAACCTGGGGTCAGCCGGTGACAGTCGAAAGCAAGAGCGGCGCCGGTGGAACGGTCGGCGCCAACTTCGTCGCCAAGTCACTGCCCGACGGCCACACGCTGCTCGTCACGTCCGCATCGACGCTCGCGACCGCGCCGGCCCTGTTCAAGTCGCTCCCCTACGACCCGATCAAGGACTTTGCGCCGATCTGGGCGGTCAAATCCAGCGGTCAGGTCGTGGTGGTCAACCCGGCGTTGCCGATCAACAACCTCCAGGATCTGGTGCAATACGCCAAGGCGCATCCCGGAAAGGTGTCCTATGCATCGTCGGGTTTCGGCACTGTGCAGCATCTCGCCGGCGAGTTGTTCATCGCGCGCACCGGCGCGCCGCTGGTGCACGTTCCCTATCGGGGCGGCGCGCCGGCGACGAACGATCTTCTGGGCGGCCATATTCAGGTGATGTTCGATGCCATCGGCAATACGCTGGCGAACATCAACGCTGGCAAGCTGCGGGCGCTCGCGGTGCTGCGCGCAAAGCGCGCTGCCGTGCTGCCCGACGTTCCGACCGCCGCGGAGGCCGGCGTGCCCGGGGTCGAGCTCAATGGCTGGGTCGGTTTGTTCGCTCCCGGGGAGACGCCGCGCGACATTCTCGACAAACTGAGCGCAACGGTCTCCTCCACCATGGCCGACAAGGAATTGGCGGCGCGTCTGATCGCCGCCGGCAACGACACGGACTTTCTGGTTGGACCGGCGCTGGGTGAGCGCCTCAAGGAGGACAAAGACTCGATTGCCGCGATCGTGAAGGCGGCGGGTATTCAACCAGAATGATCACCGTTAGGCTGCGCACGGCGCAGCGGGCAACTGAGCGAGCGTGAGCGATGTCGATTCCCTTGTACAAAACCGACGACGTTCGATCCGCGTCCGGTCTCAAGATCACCAAGATCGAGGTCATTGCGCTCAGCATCACGCTGCCGCGCGACTTTCGCGGCAGCGTCTACAGCGTGCCGCAGAAGAACGCGCTGGTGACGCGCATCCACACCGACCACGGACCGATCGGCGAAGCGGTGAACGGCGAAGGTGCCGCCGCGATCCAGCGCGAGATGGCGGAGATTATCGAACGCGAACTCACTCCACTGCTGATCGGCCAGGATCCGAGCCGGATCGAACATCTATGGGCGCGCATGTGGCCGGCGACGTTCCGCGGCAGTCGCGACAAGCAAGCGCCGGTGCGGGCGATTGCGTGCGTCGACAGCGCACTGTGGGACCTGATGGGAAAGGCCGCCGGCTTGCCGCTCTATATTCTATGGGGCGGGGCGCGCTCGCGGCTGCCGATCATCGCGATCGGCGGCCAGTATGGAGAGAATTTCACCGCGGCGGATTACGGGCGGGAGATGGAGGGCTATCGCGCGCTCGGGCTCGCCGGCTGCAAGTTCAAGGTCGGGGGCAAGTCACCCTCGGAGGATGCGGAGCGCACCGCCGCAGCGCGGGCCGCGGGCGGTGAGGATTTCGTGCTTGCTGTCGATGCCAACCGCGGCTGGCCGCGCGCGGCGGCGCTCGAGTTCGCGCGCCGAGCTGCCAAACTCAACCTGCGCTGGTTCGAGGAACCCTGTCACTGGAACAACGACCGCAGCGACATGGCGCTGCTGCGCGCCATCACGGGCCTTCCGATCGTTGCCGGCCAATCCGAGATCAGCCAGGAAGCCTGCCGCGACCTGATGATCGCTGGCGCAATCGACGTCTGCAATCTCGACGCCAGCTGGGGCGGCGGCCCGACGGTCTGGCTGCGCGTTGCCCGCATGGCGCAGTGTTTCGGAATCGAGATGGGGCATCACGGCGAACCGGTGCTGGGATCGCACCTCTTGGCGGCGGTCGAAAATGGAACCTACGTCGAGACCCACCATCCCGACCGTGACCCGATCTTCCACCGCATGGTCATTGGGCGCGGCGTGATTGCCGATGGACACTATTCGCTGCCCGACGCACCCGGCTTCGGCGTCGCGTTCGATGCGGACTTCATCAAGACATATCGGGTGAACTGAGTCGCTGGGTTCGATTGTGTCGAGACAAAGGCGCATGCCGCCGTATCTCAAGTTCTTAACGCGAGATTAAGAACTTCAGGTCCGCCTCACCGCCGCTATTCGGCTCGTGCGCGAAAGCTGCTAAGCCTTGATGCAAAGTGATTCGTGCCCGCGAGCGTTCGCGTACGCCGCCGAATGAGGTCTGTGTACTGATCGAAGGGCCGGCGGAGTAACCGCAATGATCAGTCGAGGAATCCGGAATGCAGGGTCGAAAGAAAGCACGCTCACCAATACTCGCAGCTGGTGGGGTGGTGCTGCGCAGCAGCCGTGAACCGCTGATCGCGGTCGTGCAGTTGCGGAAATACAACGACTGGGTATTGCCGAAGGGAAAGATCAACGACGACGAAAGCGCGCTCGCCGCGGCCCGGCGCGAGGTGCTGGAAGAGGTCGGCCACAAGACTTATGTGCACGCGTTTCTGGGCACGATCGCTTACGACGTCGGCGAGCGAATAAAGGTCGTGCAGTTCTGGGCCATGCGGGCCGTCGGCGGTCCCGCCCGCCGTCTGATGCCGGATGTGAAGGCAGTCGAGTGGCTGCCGCTCGACGAGGCGATCAAGCGGTTGTCCCGTTCCCGCGAGCAGGTGTTTCTTCGCAGCGTCGGTCCTGTCGCCATCAAGGCAATCCAGCGATCGGCACGCCGCAGCGAGATGATCCCCGCGACGCGCTACGCCCATGACCTCCGCACGTTTCGCGCGCGTGCATACGGTCGCGGCGAGCAAGCAAGCCGCGCACAGGCGACCGGCTGAAACTTTTCCTTGGAGCATGATCTTTTCCGAAAACCGGCGTCCACTTTTCGGGGTCACGCTCACCTATCCCAATTCGAAACTGGTCACCCCGTAGAGCCGCGTAAGCGGAATGTCGGGCGCCGGTCCCGTGTACATGCGCGCCGTCTCAAACACCGGCTTCAGCCCGTGGCGCTCGGCAAGCCGCAACGCGAGCGCATTCGGCTCCGGTACGTCCAGGAAAACGGAGCCGCCGGACGCGTGCGCCGCGAGCCGCAGGAACAGCGATTGGGCGACGCCCTCGTCCTCGGCATAGAGCGGCCCGATCTTGAAGCCGTGCCGACACGCTCGGATTGCGCCGAGCCCGATGATCCGGTCGCCATCGAGGATCGCGAGCGCGGCGCCAAGCCGCGGGGCCAGCCACAAGCTGAGAAACGCCGGCCGGGGTGCCGGAAAAAATGCCCGGTCACAGGCGAGCACGCGGTCGAAGGACAGATCTGAAACGCTCACGATCGGATGCTTCGCCTCGGTCGTAACCGCCGGTGCTGGCCCGCCGAAGCGAATGTTGCGATAGGCGAGGCGAAAGCCTGATTTGGCGTAGTTCGCCTGCTGGGTGACGACCCCGTCGAGCCCGGTCAGCGGGCGCCCCCGGCGCGCCATTGCTTCGCGCCATAGCGCGAGCCCCAAACCGCGGCCACGAAATGCCGGTTTGACGATGTAGAAGCCCAAGAACGCAAACGCCGCGTCATAAGCGACGAGCGAGATCGAGGCGACGGGCTCGCCGTCATGAACGCCGACAAAAAACCCAAGTGGGTCGCTGGCATGAAAGGCGCGGGCGTCGTCGAGCCCCGGGTTCCAGCCTTCCTGCGCGGCCCAATCGACCACAAGATCGAGCTCGGCGCGCGTCATGACGCGAACGTTGTAGGCCGGTCCAACCATCGCGCTCACGTCTCCCGCCTCGCCGATGCAAACCTCGCTATCCTTACGGCGTCACCTCACAGCATCACCAGCCCCAGATGCGCGGCGCGCGCAACCGCCTCGGTTCGGCTGTCGGCGTCGAGCTTGGCCAGGATCCCGGCGACGTGGAACTTGACGGTGTGATAGGAGATCCCAAGCCGGCGCGCGATCGTTTTGTTCGACATGCCGTCCGCCATGGCGACCAGCACTTCGAGCTCGCGCGGGGTGAGCGGGGACGGATCATCAGTTTGATTCGATCTCGGTTCGGGCGCTTCGATGGCGCCGGCCGCAAGCAACGCGCCGAGCAGCGGACGTGGTAGCAGTGCCAACCCGTGCTGCGCGGCGATGATCGCAGCCACGATCTCGGCATCGCCCGCCGAGCGATCAAGAACCGCATAGGCCCCAGCGGCGAGCGCATCGAGTTCCTCAGCGTCGGCTTCAACCGTCATGGCAACGAACGCGGTTTTGTCGAAACGCCGGCACCAATCGGACAGCACATCGTGCGGCGCGTCGGCGACCGCGACGTCAACGGCGTGCTGCTCAAGCAGCAGGCCGAACGCGGCGGCGTCACCGGCACTTCCGGCGACCCTGAAGGGCTGGTCGGTGCGCAACAGGCGATCGAGCCGCCGGCGCAAGGTGACGTCCGAGGAATAGATCGCAACGGTCGGCATCGGCGGCTCGGTTTTCCCGAGTTGTTATTTGGGGAGCGCGTGCCTGCTTTCCATCAGGTCAACGGCCGTTCACCGATGGTGATCTTGACGGTCGACGGCGCTCCCCCGCGCACAAGCTTAAGCTCGACGCCTTTGCCTACGCTGTCCGGCCCGAGCAGCCGCATCACGTCGCGCGTACGCTCGACCGGCGTTTCACCCCAGGCGGTGATGACGTCGCCCACCAGCAGGCCCGCCCGTGCTGCCGGCCCTTCCGGATCGAGGCTTGCGATCAGGACGCCGGCACGGCGAGGACCCGTCGCATCGGAAGGAAGGCGCGCGTGCTGCAGGCCGGCGCCGAGATAACCCCGGCCGACGTATCCCTTGGCCAGGAGTTGATCGACCGCGCGATCGATGGTCGAGGTCGGGATCGCGAGCACGCGTCGGCGCGGTCCGGTGACGGTCATGCCGAGTACTCGGCCCTGCGCGTCGATGACAGCACCGCCCTCGCCGGCCGGATTGAGCGCAAGATCGAGCCGCAGGAAGCTATCGATGGTACCGCCGCGCATGCTGTGCCAAGCCCCGCCCACGTATGCCACCATGCCGAAGGACGCGAGCGGCGCGCCCGCGTGATTTCCGACTGCGAGCACAAGGTGACCTGGGCGCAGCGCGGCCGCATCGGCCGTCTCTGCGACCGCCAGTCCGTCAGGCGCGACGCGCAGCACCGCGACATCGGTCGACGGATCGCGGCCAGCGAGCGTTGCGGTCACCTGCCGCCCCCCGGGCAGTGTCACCGCGATGTCCTTCTCCTGCTCGAGCATTTCCTCGGCGGTGACGATCACGCCGGAGCGCCAATGAATGCCGCTGATGGTGCCGCGGCCGCCATGTTGGACCGCGACGACCGCTTTGGCTGCGCGCTCGACGAGCTGCGCGCCGGCAGCCGACAGCGCGAGTAGAGGATTGTTTGAATCCGTCATGAGGATCTCCCGTTGTGCATGCGCCGATATGACACCAGCCGCGGAATGCATCTACTGGCCGGATGGGCGGGACGAAGGGCGCTCGCGCCGGTATGCTGCGCGCCAGGTCTCACGCGCAAACGATCGTTGCGAGGGCGCTCATGCAGGCCATGCAGCTCACTCAGCCGCGCATCCCGCTCGCGTTTGTTTCGTTTCCGGATCCGACGCCTGGCGCCGGCGAAGTGCGGGTGCGCGTCGCGGCGTGCGGGGTCTGCCGAACCGACCTGCATGTCGTTGATGGCGAGCTACCACACCCCAGGCTGCCGCTCATTCCGGGGCACGAGATTGTCGGACGGATCGACGCGATCGGAGACGCCGTCGACAACCTTCGGATTGGAATGCGGGTGGGGATTCCCTGGCTGGGATATACCTGCGGTGTCTGCCCGTATTGTCGCCGTGGTCAGGAAAACCTGTGCGACACTCCGCTGTTCACCGGATATACGCGCGACGGCGGTTATGCGACGCACGCCATCGCAAACGCACGCTTTGTGTTTGCGTTGCCCGAGACCGGCGACGACGTTCACACCGCTCCGCTGCTGTGCGCCGGCTTGATCGGCTGGCGATCGCTCGTTATCGCCGGGGCCGGCGAGAACATCGGGCTCTACGGCTTCGGCGCAGCCGCCCATATCATTGCGCAGGTCGCGCGCTGGCAAGGTCGCAACGTCTACGCGTTCACGTCGCCCGGCGATGTGAAAGGGCAGGCCTTTGCGCGAAGTCTCGGCGCGTGCTGGGCCGCAGGGTCGAATGAGGCGCCGCCGACAATGCTCGATTGCGCGATCATCTATGCGCCGGTCGGCGCGCTCGTGCCGGCGGCCCTAAAAGCCGTGCGCAAAGGCGGACGCGTCGTTTGCGCGGGCATCCACATGAGCGACATCCCGAGCTTTCCCTACGCGACGCTGTGGGAGGAGCGAACCGTCACGTCGGTCGCGAACCTGACGCGCGATGACGGGCTGTCATTTTTCGAGCTCGTCCCGAAAGTCGGCATCAGAACGCAAACAGTCTCCTACCCGCTGGCGGAGGCCAACACGGCTCTCGCGGATTTGCGGCAGGGCCGTTTTGAGGGCGCGGCGGTTCTGATCCCTCCGCGCTCAATGTGACAGCAGGGTCGGAGCCGTCATAGAAGCCAGAACGGTACGCGTCGTGCCGCCGAACACCTGTTCGCGCAAGCGCGAGTGGCCGTAGCCGCCCATCACCATCAGGTCGATCGCGTGATCCGCGACGTAGTTGAGAATCGTATTGCCGATGTCGACGTCACCTTGCGGCACTTCGGCCAGCGTGATCGGAAGGTCGTGGCGCGCGAGATGCTGGGCAATGTCGGCCCCCTCGATCTCGCCACGGTGTGCTTCGTTCTTGATCATCACGAGATCGATGGATTTTGCGCGTCGCATGAGCGGCATGGCATCGCCAATCGCACGCGCCGCGACGCGACTGCCGTCCCAGCAAAGCGCTATACGGTCGAGCTTGGCCGACCCTTTATGGATATACGGAACGACGATCACCGGCCGTCCTGAATCGAACAGCGCCGCTTCGATCAGCAGTTCCTCGGCGGCGTCGAGATCCGGGCGCGGTTGCCCCACGATCACGAGATCAAAACGCCGGGCGGTTTGCCCAAAGGCGTCGCCGGCTCCAACCAGCGTTGCCGGCACCGTTACGATTTCGAACGTCACGCCGGCGAGCTCGGCCGCGCGCTCAAAGTCCCCGGTCGCTCGCTCGACCGCCTGCTCGTTCTCCTGGATGGCCATTTCCACGAGCGTCGGGGGGAACAGACCAAACGCACTTGTCTGCATTGCCGGGTCAAAACGAAACGCAATCCCCGCGAGGTGTGCCTCGCTAAGTTCCGCAAGCGAGGCCGCGTAATCGGTGGCCGGATGTTTGTCCCCCATCGACAGGTTCACAAGCATGTCCTTGATCATGATTATATCTCGCGCATCCAATGGTCTGGCGGCCAATATTGGGCACGTTACCAATGCTGGCGCCACAGAATTTTGCGCTTGATCAAACCGGCGCCGCGTTGGCCCATGCGACACGATTAACAATGTCGACCTATCGCCTCGATCGCCTGCTGGCCCCCCGATCCGTCGCGCTCGTCGGCGCGAGCCCGCGCGCGAAATCAGTCGGACGGGCCATTCTCAATAATCTCCGCGCCGGCGGTTGGGCCGGTCCGCTTCACCTCGTCAATCCGAACCATGACACGATTGACGGGATGCCAGCGATCAAAGACCTCTCCGAGTTGTCGTCGCCACCCGACCTCGTCATCATCACGGCGCCGGCCGCCGCCGTGCCGGTGGTGGTCGCGCAATCGGCCAACATGGGTGTTGCGGCCGCGATCATCATCACGGCCGGGCTCGGACACGGTCCCGGCTCGCTTGCACAGGCGTGCGAGCAGGCGGCGCGCACCAAGGGGATGCGGATCGTCGGTCCCAATTGTCTCGGGGTGCTGGCCCCGGGCGCCAAGCTCAACGCGAGTTTTGCCGCGCACATGCCCGCGGCCGGCGAACTCGCACTGATCTCCCAGTCAGGAGCGATTGCGGCCGGACTGGTGGATTGGGCTGCACAACGGCACGTTGGCTTTTCGGCGATGGTGTCGATCGGAGATCAGCTCGACGTCGATTTCGGCGACCTGCTCGATTACTTCGCGCTCGATCGCGCCACGCGCGCGATCCTGCTCTATGTCGAGTCGATCAAGGATGCGCGCAAATTCATGTCGGCCGCGCGCGCCGCGGCGCGCGTCAAGCCAGTGGTCGTGGTCAAGGGCGGCCGACAGGCTGCGGGGGCGAAGGCGGCCGCAACCCATACGGGGGCACTGGCGGGTTCCGACGCGGTCTATGCGGCGGCGTTCCATCGCGCAGGCGTTTTGCGGGTGCTCGACCTCGGCGAGTTGTTTGACGCCGCCGAAACGCTTGCACGCGTGCGCTACCTCAATGGCAACCGACTTGCGATACTGACCAACGGCGGCGGGATCGGAGTGCTTGCCGCCGACCGCCTCACCGACTTCAACGGATCCCTTGCGGACCTTTCCGCGTCCACGCGCGCGGAACTCGATCGCGTGTTGCCCCCGACCTGGTCAAAATCGAATCCCGTCGACATCATCGGCGACGCCGACGAGGCGCGCTACACGGCGGCGTTGGAGGCGTTGTTGGCCGCGCCCGAGGTCGACGCAACCCTGGTGATCAACGTGCAGACAGCGATTGCACCCGCGGCTGCAATTGCTCAAGCCGTGGCAGATCGGGTGCGCGCGCTGCGCGCGCGCAAGCCGCAGCCAAAGCCGGTTTTCGCTCTATGGGTCGGCGCCGATCCGAACATTTCCGCAATTTTCGACAACGCCGACATCCCGCATTTCGAGACCGAAACCGATGCCGTGCGCGGCTTCATGCAGATCGTCCGGCATCGCGCGGCGATCGACGCATTGATGCAGACGCCCCCGAGCCTGCCGAGCGAGATCAGGCCCGACAGAGCGGCGGCGCGCGCGGTGGTCGCAAAGGCGTGCGCCGAAGGTCGCCGCTGGCTCGACCCCCTCGAAGCAGTAGACCTGTTGCACGCCTACGCAATTCCGACGGTAACGACCGTCCTGGCTCACTCGCCCCAGGAGGCCGAGGCGGCCGCCGCGCCGTTCCTGAGCGCAGGGCACTCGGTGGTCGCAAAGATCCTGTCACGCGATATCGTTCACAAGTCCGACGTGGGCGGCGTGCGGCTCAACCTCACGACCGCTGCCGCGGTGCGCAGCGCCGTCGCGGAGATCATGGCCAACGCCGCGGCGGCACGGCCCGACGCCAAGATCTTGGGTGTAACGCTACAGCCGATGGTCGTCCGGCCGAAGGCACGCGAGCTGATCGTCGGCATTGCGGACGACCCGACGTTCGGTCCGGTCATTGTCTTCGGTCACGGCGGAACCGGCGTCGAAGTTATCAACGACAAGGCGCTCGCCCTGCCCCCGCTCGACATGAAGCTTGCGCGCGACCTGATCGCCGAGACGCGCATCGCACGCCTGCTACGGGGCTATCGCGACGTGCGTCCGGTGGATCTGGACGAACTTGCGCTTACGTTGGTGAAGATTGCGCAACTTGCCGCCGACCTGCCGGAGGTGCGCGAACTCGACATCAATCCGCTGCTGGCCGACGAAAATGGACTGATCGCGCTCGATGCCCGGGTCGCGGTCGCGGCGGTCGAGCCGAAATCCAAAGGGCCGGGTCATCCCCGTTTTGCGGTGCGACCGTACCCGACCGAATGGGAGCGCCACCTCGCGCTCGCCGACGGCCAGCGCATCCTGGTGAGGCCCGTGCGCCCTGAAGATGAAGCCATGTATCCACGGTTCTTTGAGCACGTATCCGCTGAGGACATACGACTGCGGTTCTTTTCGCCGTTGCGCACCCTGAGCCACGCGTTCATCGCCCGCTTGACGCAGATCGACTACGCGCGCGCGATGGCGTTCGTAGCCATTGATGAGAGCCGTAATGAACTGCTTGGCGTTGTGCGCCTGCATTCCGACGCTAACTACCAATCGGGCGAATACGCGATCCTGTTGCGTAGCGACCTCAAAGGCCTCGGGCTCGGATGGAAACTCATGGAATTGATCATCGAATACGGCAGGAGCGAAAAACTCCAGCGCATCGAAGGTCAGGTGTTGAGCGAGAACACCACCATGTTGCGCATGTGCGGCGAGCTTGGATTTGACATCCAGCACGACCCCAGCGATCCGACCATCATGATCGCGAGGCTGTCGCTGCAATCGTGAACCGGCCGCGCGTGCGGCGCAGCCCGCACCGCACAGGGGCGCCGGCGGGCACCATATGGCTGGTGCGCTATGCCGCTGTGTTCTAGCATCGCGGAACGGTTCTTTTGCGGGAGGAGACGATGACGCGTCACCCACTGGCAATGCTGTCGGCCGTGGCTGTTTTGCTACTGGCGAGCCCGGCGATCGCACAAAAGCAATATGGTCCGGGCGCCACTGACACCGAGATCAAGATCGGCAACATCAACCCCTACAGCGGGCCCGCATCGGCCTATGGCATGATCGGCCGCACCATTGCGGCCTATTTCGGCAAAGTGAACGCGGAGGGTGGCGTCAACGGCCGCAAGATCACTTTCATCTCTTATGACGACGGCTACAGCCCGCCAAAGACCGTCGAACAGGCGCGCAAGCTGGTCGAAAGTGACGAGGTGCTGCTCATTTTTCAGAGTCTCGGAACCGCGCATAACACGGCAATCGAGCGCTATATGAATGGCAAAGGCGTGCCGCAGCTGTTCGTGGCGACCGGTGCGACCAAATTCGGCGACCCGACCAATTTCCCCTGGACCATGGGCTGGCAGCCGAACTACCAGAGCGAAAGCCGCATCTACGCCAAATACCTGGTCGAGCAGCATGCCAACGGCAAGATCGGGGTCCTCTATCAGAACGACGATTACGGCAAGGACTACCTGAAGGGTCTCAAGGACGGGCTGGCGGGCAAGATCCCGATCGTGTCCGAGCAGGCCTACGAGACCACCGATCCGACAGTCAATTCCCAAATCATCAGTCTCAAGGGCAGCGGCGCAGACATCTTCTTCAACGTCGCCACGCCGAAATTTGCCGCGCAGGCCATCCGCAAGGTTGCCGAGCTCGACTGGCACCCGGTGCACCTCCTCAACAACGTGTCGAATTCCGTCGGCTCCGTGTTGAAACCCGCCGGCATGGAAAACGCAAAGGACGTGCTGTCGACTGCCTACTACAAGGACCCGACCGACCCGACGTGGCAGAACGATGCGGCGTTCAAAGATTGGTTGGCATTCATGGACAAGTACTTTCCCGACGGCGATCGCACGTCGGGTTTCACGGTCTACGGATATGCCGTCGCCCAGACCATGACCCGCGTTCTCGAGCAATGCAGAGACGATCTGACCCGCGCCAACGTGATGAAGCAGGCGGCGTCTCTCAAGGGGCTAACCAACCCGATGCTGCTCCCCGGAATCACCATCAACACCAGCGCGACCGATTATTTCCCGATCGAACAGATGCAAATGATGCGATTTACCGGCGAGCGCTGGGAGCTGTTCGGCCCAGTGCTCAGCGGCCAAGTCGGGAGCTAGCGTGCCGCAAGGGCCGCTAACATTCGCGTGAACCGGTCTTGGCTGGCGAGAGCGTCCGCTCTAACTAGCCGCCTATCGCGCTTCGACAAAAGCGGAGACATTCGATGGCAAACGACCATCCGATCACCATCTCACCGAATCCCAATCGCGTGCGCGTGCGCTTTGCGGGCCGCACGGTCGCCGACAGTACGCATGCACTGACACTCCAGGAAGCCACCTATCCGCCGGTCCTTTATATCCCGCTCGCCGACGTCGACCAGAGCCTGCTCGCGCGCACGGAGCATTCGACCCATTGTCCCTACAAGGGCGATGCCTCGTATTACTCGATCAAGGCCGATGGCCGCACTGCCGAGAACGCGATCTGGACCTACGAGCGGCCATTCCCCGGAGTTGCCAAGATCGCCGGCCATGTGGCGTTCTATCCCAACCGCGTTGATGCGATCGAGCAGCTGCCGGCGTAGAAATCGCTAGGGTTAAGCTGCGCTTAAGGGTGCGCCCGGTAGCATGCTGCGATCGAGCATCGTCGCGCTTCTGCCTTCATGCTGCCCTATCTTTTCTCGACAAGAGGGGCATGCTTCGGGGCGCGGGGAACGATGCGGGTGGGGACTAGATTAATGACCGAAATTCGCGCCGGCTTGGCCGATGGGCTTCGCTTGAAGATGTGGCTCGGGCTGGCGACTGGTGTCGCGGCACTGGCTGCGCTGAGCGCCACGGCGTCGGCGCAATATTACCCGCCGCCGCCCGGGGCCTATCACGGCTATTACGGCAACGCTCCGCCGCTGCCACCTGAGGACATGGACGCGACCGATGAGCCGCCGGTCGCCGCGCAGCCTGCCTATCCGCCGCCTTATGAAGAACGCCGCTATAGCCCTTATCCGCCCGTAGCGGCTACGCCCGAGCCGCAAGTTTATACGCGCGTGCCGCCGGCCTTGGCAGGCCCCGCGGAAGCACCGCCTGACGCAAGGCCTCCGGCAGACGTTGGCGGCGCGGGTGGCGTTGCCTCGCTTCCGGCCGGACAGGCGCCGCCCGGCGCCCTGCCGCCCGAATATCAAGCCGAGCAGGGTCAAACCAAGCAGTTACCGCCGATCCTGCGCCGGCAGGCTGTGTTCTATCCGACCAAAGAGCCAGCCGGCACGATCATCATCGATACGCCGAACACCTATCTCTACCTCGTGCTCGGCAAGGATCAGGCCATGCGCTACGGCATCGGCGTCGGCCGCGAGGGCTTCACCTGGTCCGGGCGTGAGCGGATCACGAGGGTTGCTGAGTGGCCCGACTGGACGCCGCCCAAGGAAATGATCGAGCGACAGCCTTACCTGCCGCGCTTCATGGCAGGAGGTCCGACCAATCCGCTGGGCGCACGCGCGCTCTATCTCGGAAACACAGTCTATCGCATCCACGGCACCAACCAGCCCTCGACCATCGGCACGTTCGTCTCGTCCGGCTGCATCCGGCTGGTCAACGACGACATCATGGATCTTTACAAGCGCGTCCAGGTCGGAACCCGGGTCGTCGTGCTGCCCGGCCCGCCGGCGCGTACCTCGGCTTCGAGCCAGACGACGGTGGCACGCTGATCTAGCGCCAAGGTATCAGTGCCGCCGATTTGAAGGTTCCTAGTATTCCGAACTTCGAAAAGCGGGGCACTAGTGGCTCGCGGGCGGAAAGACGGTATTCTGACCGCCGACGACTGAGACCCGACCGTTGCGATCCATGAGACGTTTGTTCGTGCTGTTCTGCATCGGGTGGACCGGCGTGTGCGGGGGCGCTCACTTGCCCAACACGCTCCCGCTGGCGTTGGGAATGTCGCCTCAAGACGCCGCAACCGCGCTCGGGGTCGGGATCATCCGCGTAGAGACAAGGTCCGACACCGTCATCTATACGACCGACCGCGATGCCGGCGTGCCGGGTTATCCCGTCGGCGAACGATTGTTCCTGCAGTTCCGTAATGGCGCGCTCACCGGCTGGAAATACGACTGGCGCGTACTCCCGCACTGGCCGTTCTGAGCCCGGTTGCCGATAACAAATCCTCTCCTACATGCCTGCGGAACCAAAAGGCCCGCATGCCGCCCCTTTCAGTCCTCGACCTTTCGCCCGTCACCACCGGCGGTTCCGGCCCGACGTCGCTGAAAAACACACTTGACCTCGCGCGCCTCGCCGACGCGCTCGGCTACCTGCGCTATTGGGTTGCCGAGCATCACAATCTGCCGTCGATCGCGAGTTCCGCGCCCGAGATCATGATCGGCCAGATCGCCGCCGTGACAGCGAACATTCGCGTCGGCGCCGGAGGCGTGATGCTGCCGAACCACGCGCCGCTCATGGTGGCCGAGCGTTTCAAAACTCTGGAAGCGTTATTTCCGGGCCGCATCGATCTTGGCATCGGACGCGCGCCCGGAACGGATCAGATTACGTCGATCGCGTTGCGGCGTCGGCAGGATATTCGCGACGACGATGATTTTCTGGAGCGCTTCCAGGAATTGTTGCTGTTCGAGCAAGGCTCGTTTCCGGAGGGTCATCCGTTTCGGCAAATCCGCGCCATGCCGGCGGACGTACCGCTACCGCCGATCTTTCTGCTCGGCTCGAGCGGCTACAGCGCGCAGCTGGCGGCCGCGATCGGAGCCGGCTTTTCGTTCGCGCATCACTTCGCGAGCCACGATGCGGTTGCTGCGATGATTGATTATCGCAACCGGTTCAAGCCATCGGCCGCGCTCAAGGTCCCGCACGCGATCCTGGCGGTCGCGGTCGTATGCGCTGAGACCGACGCCGAGGCTGAACGCCTCGCCTCGACCGTCGATCTCAACTTCGTGCGCCGCTCCAAAGGCGAATATCTTCCGTTGGCCAGTCCCGAGGAAGCTTCCGCCTATTCCTTGACCCCGATCGACCGCGATCGCATTCGGCACAATCGCGAACGCCTGTTCGTCGGCGCGCCCGCAACGGTGCGCGCGCGTCTCGAGCCGCTGATCGCGGCAACGCGAGCCGACGAACTGATGGTGACCACCATGGTCTATGATCACGGCGCGCGCCGGCGCTCCTATGAGCTGATGGCCCAACTATACGGATTGCAGCCACCCTGACGCTGTTCCCCGTCCGTTCGCTGCGCGCGATTTTTTTGCACCCCCATCCCGCCTCCACGGCCGCTTGTGCTCGACCAGGCGAGCCTTCATAGATCACGCCGCAAAATGCGTAGCGGCCGCTTGGCCGGGTTCATCAGGGAGGTTTGCGTGGGATCGAATGTTACGTTGACCGCGTCGGATGGTTTCAAGCTCGGCGCCTATCGAGCCGAACCGCAAGGCAAGCCGAAGGGTGGTCTTGTCGTTATCCAGGAGATCTTCGGGGTCAACCACCACATCAAGGCGGTGTGCGACCGGTTCGCGGCGCAAGGCTACCTCGCGGTCGCGCCCGCGCTGTTCGACCGCTACACGCCTAATTTCGAGACCGGGTATTCACCGGCCGAGATCGAGCACGCCCGTCAGTACATCGGCAAACTCGACTTCGCCAAAGTGTTGGCCGACACGCAGGCGGCGATCGACAGCGTGCAATCAGCCGGCAAGGTCGGCATCGTCGGCTACTGCCTTGGAGGTTCGGTCGCGTTCATGGCAGCCTGCAAGCTGAGCGGACTGTCCTGCGCGATCGGATACTACGGCGGCATGATCGCGAAGAATGCCGACGAAAAGCCCAAGGTGCCGACGATGCTGCATTTCGGCGAGACCGATCATTCGATCCCGATGTCGGACGTCGAAATCGTCAAGCAAAAGCGTCCGGACGTGGAAACCTACGTCTACCCGGCGGGCCACGGCTTTAGTTGCGACGAGCGGCCGAGTTTCCACGAACCGAGCCACAAGCAGGCGCTCGATCGCACGCTGGCATGGCTGAAGAAATACGTGGGCTGAGACCGGTCGGGTGATCCGTGGACTGCGCGTGGCCCAATCATTCCTTATCTCGGGAGGGTCCGAGCCGATCGGCCAGCGCAAGGCCTAGTGTCGCCACCACGATCGTCAGGAGCAGACCAATCAGCCACGCCAGCCGCGACGTATCCTTGTAGCTTTCGATATCGAGATAGACTTCGGTCGCGGCGAGCACGCCGATGACGACCACGGTGCCGAGCAGTTTCTGCTTGGTCGCCGAGAAATCCACCTCCGTCATCCAGACCGGCCATTCCGGGTGCTGGGCGCGATCGAGCTTACGTACGAAGTTCGAGTAGCTGGAAAAGATGATGATGAGGAGGAGATTCGCGGTCAGCGCGAAGTCGGCGAGCGTCAGCACTCCCACGATCACGTCGGAACCGCGCGCCGACGGCAGCGCTTCGATCACCTCCCACAAATGCACTGCAAACTTAACGACCAGGACGCCGAGGCCGACGACCAGCCCGAGCAAAATCGGCACGACCAGCCAGCGGCTGAACGAAATCACGCTTTCGATCACCCGCTGGATCGACGTCATCACTGCCACCGGCAAGGACTAAGGATCAGTGCGCCGCGACTCCCGTTCCGATCGGGCAAGCGACACCGACACCGCCGAGGCCGCAATAGCCCATCGGGTTCTTGGCGAGGTACTGCTGGTGATAATCCTCGGCGAAATAAAATTCCGGGGCGTCGAGAATCTCGGTCGTAATCGCGCCGTAGCCCTTGGCCTTGAGCGCCTTCTCGAAGGCGGCTTTTGACGCTTCGGCCGCTTTGCGTTGTTCCGGCGTGTAGACATAGATGCCGGATCGATACTGTGTGCCGACGTCGTTGCCCTGGCGCATGCCCTGCGTCGGGTCGTGATTTTCCCAGAACGTCTTCAGCAACTGCTCATAGGAAATTTTTGCGGGATCGTAGACGACGAGCACGACTTCGTTATGCCCAGTCCTGCCGGTGCATACTTCCTCGTAGGTCGGATTAGGGGTCTGTCCGGCTGCATAACCAACGGCCGTTGCGTAGACGCCGTCGCCAAGCTCCCAGAACTTGCGCTCGGCCCCCCAGAAGCAGCCCATGCCGAACAGGGCGGTTGCAAGGCCGCTCGGGTAGGGCCGTTTGAGCGGATGGCCGTTGACGAAATGATGGGAAGCGGTCGGCAGCGCGCGTGGCCGGCCTGGCAGTGCTTTCCCCGGCGCAGGCATTTCCAGCGATTTCTTGAACAAGAACATCGTCGATCTCCCTTAGGGCCGTCGCATATATAACCACGAACTTGAACGTTCGCACGGCTCACTTGGCGAGCGCCTCAGCCAAGTTCGCTCGGAGTTCGGCCCCCCGTCTAATCGCGGACGTATCCGATGAGCGGTTTCTTCTTGCGGCCGAGCAGGATCAAGGCCGCCCCAATGATGCCGAACACCAGCCAAACCGGCTGTTCGAGCACCGTCATGATGACCGGATTCCACAACCACGGTGAGACATAGCGTTCCACCGCCGGCTGCAGCAGCAGCAGGCTGTTCTGGTGAATGTTCGACCAGAGCTGACCGACTTCCACGCTATTGAGCGCGCCGTTCGCGACCCAGCCAGCGCCGTCGTAGACGAGGAAGATAAAGGCCGCGGCGAGGATCCAGAGGCCAAGAAAGCGGAGCAAGAAGCGGATCATGGGTGTCGTCACTTCGGTGTGAGCATTCGACTTAATACCCGCCGCGCAGTCACGCAACCGGGGTAAAGCGCCCGCTCGACGGCCGTTGGCCCAACCGGCAGCTGCCGGGAGAAAACCCGTGTCCGCCGTTCAGGAAAAATGCTCTAACCTCGCGTTTCGCCGTGTTGGCGGGATAGGGAGTTGAAATGTCCGTCAAATCCGGGGGCCGCAACAAGCGCCCGACCTTCACCGACCTGGAAGCGCTGCAGTTTCACAGCCAAGGCCGTCCAGGCAAGCTGGAGGTCGTCGCGACCAAACCGATGGCGACCCAGCGCGACCTCTCGCTCGCATATTCGCCGGGGGTCGCCGTTCCGGTGCTTGCCATCGCCGAGGATGAAAGCCGTGCCTACGACTATACGACCAAGGGCAACTTCGTCGCGGTCATCACCAACGGCACCGCCATTCTAGGGCTCGGCAATCGCGGCGCGCTGGCGGCGAAACCGGTGATGGAGGGCAAATCAGTTCTCTTCAAGCGCTTTGCCGACGTTGACTCGATCGACCTCGAAGTATCGACCGAGGACCCGGACGAGTTCATCAACTGCGTGCGGTTTCTCGGCAAGAGCTGGGGCGGCATCAACCTCGAGGACATCAAGGCGCCCGAGTGCTTCATCATCGAGCAGAAGCTGCGCGAGCTCCTCGACATCCCGGTGTTCCACGACGATCAGCATGGCACCGCGATCATCGCAGCGGCCGGCCTTCTCAACGCGCTCGATCTCACCGGACGCGCGGTGGCGACCACCAAGCTGGTGTGCAATGGCGCCGGTGCCGCCGGGATCGCGTGTCTGGAGCTCCTGCGCGCCATAGGGTTTCGGCCGGAAAACCTGATGCTGTGCGACACCAAGGGCGTGATCTACGAGGGCCGCACCGAAGGCATGAACCAGTGGAAGTCAGGCTTTGCGATTAAGACCAAGGCGCGCTCGCTCGCGGACGCGCTGGTCGACGCCGACGTGTTTTTCGGCCTGTCGGTCAAGGGAGCGGTGACGCAGGACATGGTGAAATCCATGGCGGCAAAGCCGATCATCTTCGCGATGGCCAATCCCGATCCCGAAATCACCGTCGAAGAGGTCGCGGCCGTGCGCGAGGACGCCATCATGGCGACCGGCCGCTCGGATTACCCGAACCAGATCAATAATGTGCTTGGCTTCCCCTATATTTTTCGCGGCGCGCTCGACGTGCGGGCGACCACCATCAACATGGAGATGAAGATCGCCGCCGCGCGCGCGCTCGCCGACCTTGCCCGCGAGGATGTGCCCGACGAAGTCGCCGCGGCCTACGGGGCGCGACCTAAGTTCGGTCCGGACTACATCATTCCGGTCCCGTTCGATCCACGACTGATTTCATCGGTGCCGCCGGCGGTCGCAAAGGCGGCGATGGACACCGGCGTTGCCCGCAAACCGATTGTCGACATGGGCGAGTATCGGCATCAGCTGCGCTCGCGCCGCGATCCGATTGCCGGCGTGCTCGCGCGCATATTCGAGCGTCTGCGCCGCCAGCCCAAGCGCGTCGTGTTTGCCGAGGGCGAAGAGGAACAGGTCATCCGCGCGGCCTCGAGCTTTGTTCAGCAAGGACTCGGCACCGCACTACTGGTCGGCCGCGAAGAACGGGTGCAACAGACCGCCAAGGAGGCGGGGTTCGAAATCGCCGAGGGGATCCAGATCGTCAACGCCCGCCTGTCACGGCGCAACGCCTCGTATGCGGCGTATCTCTACGAGCGCTTGCAACGTCGTGGGTTTTTGCAACGCGACTGTCAGCGACTGGTCAACCAGGACCGCAATCATTTCGCCGCCTGCATGGTCGCGCTCGGCGATGCGGACGCCATGGTGACAGGTGTAACGCGCAACTTCTCGGTCGCGCTCGAAGACGTCCGGCGCTGCATCGATCCCAAGCCCGGGCACCGGGTGATGGGAGTCTCGCTGGTGCTGGCGCGCGGCCGCACGGTGCTGGTGGCCGACACCGCGGTGACCGAGATGCCAGAGGCCATTGATATCGCCGAGATCGCGACCGAGGCCGCCGGCGTCGCGCGCAAGCTCGGTTATGAACCGCGGCTTGCTCTGCTGGCGTTCTCAACGTTCGGCCACCCGGCGGGAGAACGCTCCGCGCGAGTGCAGGAGGCGGTTCAGATTCTGGACCGTACCCGCGTCGACTTTGAATACGACGGCGAAATGGCAGCCGATGTGGCGCTCAACCCGGACCTGATGGCCGCGTACCCGTTTTGCCGTCTGTCGGGGCCGGCCAACGTCCTGATCATGCCGGCATTCCACTCCGCTGCGATCTCAACCAAAATGCTGCAAGAACTCGGCGGTGCCCACGTGATCGGGCCGCTGCTGGTCGGCCTTGACCGGTCGGTACAGATCGTCAGCCTGTCCGCCAAGGACACTGATCTCGTCAACATGGCGGCACTCGCCGGCTACAACGTCAGCGGTTGACGCCGCCGCCGCCGGCCGATAAGACCCGGGCCACAGTGGCGGGGGCTGATCTCCGCCGTATGCGTTTTTATCGTCGGGACGGCCGCAATCGCGATCCCGAGCACAGGATGACCCGATGGCCAACACCAAATCGGCACGCAAAGCCACGCGCAAGATCGCTCGCCGCACCGCTGTCAATAAATCGCGCCGGTCACAAATGCGAACCGCGGTGCGTGACGTCGAGGCGGCCATTGCGTCCGGCGACAAGAAAAGCGCGCTCGCCGCGCTCAAGGCAGCCGAACCGCAGCTCGTACGTGCAGCGCGCAAAGGCGTCGTTCACAAGAAGACAGCGAGCCGAAAGATCTCGCGCCTGACCCGACAGCTCGCAAAACTTCCGTAGTTGCCCGGCGATTTGATCTAACGTACGGATTTCACACTTCAAAGCGACGGCGCGTGCGCACCACCGTCATTAGCATTCGATTTCTTTGCTGCGCCGCAGCGCGCCGTCGGCGATGCTAGCGGGTGACGATTTCGATTTTTGACAATCGTTGATTGGCAGGTGCCGAGCTCGTAGCGTCGTGCGCTCACGTGGCGAGCTGCGGCGTTTCAGTTTCTTACAGAGCGTGATCGTTCAAGTTGGTCGCGCGGGTTACCTTGGAAATTTGCGCAGAGAAAATTTCGAAAGAAGAAAAACTTAGACTTAACGTGCACAAGTGGACTTTAAAAAACTGTCACGCACGTGTTCTGGCCGACGCTTTTCAAGTTTTTCTCGATTCCGCGCGCGACAATTTTATAACACGATCAGCTTTGCCGAATTTTATCGCGAATTCATTAAGTTGATACGCGGCGCGTTAACTGCGCACGCGCGCAAGCTAACGCATGGCGTCGCGGTTTGTGACATGCGGTTCATGAAATTCGTTGAAGCCGTCGATCCGTTATGTATCATCGCCCTCCGTCGTCGGGCCACCGGCGGCGCCTCAGTCAACGCTGGAAGAAACTTTACGTTCATCTGCGGATGGCGGCGGAGTGGTTTTGTCTCGCGACAGCCCCGTTGGTCCATCCAAAGCAAGGAGCTCGGTTCGAGACGACCCAAGGCTGCCGTCGGAGCGACATCGGAGGATACGCCGGACGAAGCCGAGGGTGTGGGGTCTTGCTGATTTTGCTAGCCGGAACAAGAACAGGGTACCTCAAGCGGAGGGCGACATGACGTTGCTGGTGTGGCCAGGATCGAAGCTCGAATGCGGTTTCTCAAAAGAACGCAACATCTCGGAGCGCGTGGACGGCTCAATCCACAGCAGCACGGTCAAGCTGATGGAGCCTGCTCCACCGGGATGACACCAGCGTAAAGCACGTCTTCCTTTTCTTTCCCACCTCCGGCGCGATCTCCGCGCCTCTGATCCCAACCCGCGGCGCGAATCCGTGCCGCAGGATCTTCCGTCCGAGGCGCTACCTCAATTTCGATTGGAATTGCCGTGATCGATCCCTCCCTCGCCTATCACCGCGACGCCGCCGCCTCGTCGGTATCCGTTCCGATGCAAGCGCGGGCGCGCCAGGTGATGAACTCCCCGATATCGAGCCAGGACCAGGAGCGCTGGCAGCGCGTCAAGGAGCGGCTACGTGCCGAGGTCGGCGAAGACATTTTCTCGAGCTGGTTTGCACGCATGGAGCTTGAGGGCGCTTCCGGTGACACGGTGCGCTTCTCGGTGCCGACGAAATTCCTCAAGAGCTGGATTCAATCCCATTACGCCGAGCGCGTGCTCGCCTGCTGGCAGGCCGAGGATACGATCATCTGCAAGATCGATCTGTCCGTGCGTTCCGCGGTCATCCGCCAGGTTGCGCCGTCCGGACTTTCGGAACCCATGTGCCAGAACCGCCCGTCGAGCGAGCTGCCGGAAATGCGCAGCCCCGCGCCCGCACTGGCAGCGCATGATGCGTTGGGCGGCTCGCCGCTCGACCCGCGCCTGAATTTCGATACTTTCGTCATCGGCCGCTCCAATACGCTCGCGCACGCGGCCGCTCGCCAGGTCGCCACCGGCCATCGGGGCGATCCGGTCATGTTCAATCCGCTCTACATTCACGCCGGCGTCGGCCTCGGCAAGACCCACCTGCTGCAAGCGATCACCTGGACTGGCAATACCTTGAGCGACCGCAAGGTGCTCTATCTGACCGCCGAGCGCTTCATCTATATTTTCGTGTCCGCGCTGCGAAGCCACAACGCGCTCGCGCTCAAGGACGCGCTGCGCGGCATTGATGTCCTTGTCATCGATGACCTTCAGTTCCTGCAAGGCAAGCAGACCCACGCCGAGTTCTCGCACACGCTCAACTCGCTGATCGACGCCGGCCGTCAGGTCGTGATCGCCGCCGACCATCCGCCGACTGAGATCGAGACCCTGGACGAGCGGGTACGCTCGCGCTTGGCGGGCGGACTGGTGGTTGAGATGGGCTCGCTTGGGGAGGAGTTGCGGCTCGAGATCCTCAACGCCCGGGTCAGCGCCGCACGCAATCATCATCCTGATTTCGACGTGCCGCCCACGGTGCTCACCTACATCGCGCGGTCGGCGACCCATAATGGCCGCGATCTCGAGGGCGCGCTCAACCGCCTACTCGCGTGCAGCAAGCTGACCGGTCAGCCGATCACCATGGAGCTTGCCGAGCGCGAGATGCGCGACCTGGTCCGACCGGGTGATCAGAAGCGGGTCAAGATCGAGGACATCCAGCGCATCGTCTCGCGTCATTATAATGTCAGTCGCAGCGACCTTCTGTCGGCGCGGCGGACCGCCAACGTAGTCCGCCCACGGCAGGTCGCCATGTATCTGGCCAAAACCATGACCCTTCGTTCGTTGCCCGAGATCGGGCGGCGTTTTGGCGGCCGCGACCATACCACCGTGCTGCATGCCGTCCGCAAGATCGAGCACCTGGTCGGCAGCGACCAGACGCTGGCCGAGGAAGTCGAGTCCCTTAAGCGGCAGCTGCATCAGGATTAGTGCCCCGCGTCCGAACTTCGTGAAACGCCGCGGCAATCGCTAGCCAGACGAGCCCCGCAGGGCAGCCGGAGATCCCCGCATCCACCCCCCGGGAGCTGAGCCCGATCGCCCCGCCACACGGCGAGGCGCGAACTTCTGGAAAAGCACAAGGCAGGCAAGCCCCTGCCCTTGCCTATTCGGCGCTGGCGCGTCAATTTCGACGGGCCGTGCGCCGATTTACCCGACGTCTTGCCGGCGACGTCCGCGCGATCGTCGGGGGGCTTGGCGCAGGGTTCGAAATGGACGTGGGATCCGGGCCGCTTCCGACGCGGCGTCAATCCCCCGGTGGCCTGACCCCGATATTTGGCAGTCCAAGTGGAGGGACCAGTCAGCCCACTAGACTATTGAGCCGGTGAGACGACCTTCCAATTCAGATGCGAAACATCTGTTTTGGGTCGCACCACTGGAACGGCGCGGGTTCCAATCAAAGGTGGCGAGCTTCGCATGAAGGTGACTGTCGAACGCGCCGATCTTCTCAGATCGCTCTCGCATGTGCATCGCGTAGTTGAGCGGCGCAACACGATCCCGATTCTCGCCAATGTCCTGGTGCGCGCCGATCGCTCGCAACTTTCGTTCAAGGCCACCGATCTCGATCTCGAGGTGGTCGAGGCGATTGCGGCGGAGGTCAGCCCGGGCGGCGTGACCACCGTGCCTGCGCACATGTTCTATGAAATCGTGCGCAAGCTTCCGGAAGGCGCGCAGATCGTGCTCGAGACCACCGGCGACCGGGCCACGATGTCGATCCGCGCCGGTCGCTCGCGCTTCACCCTGCAGACGCTGCCCGACAGCGACTTCCCCGACCTCGCCGCTGGCGACATGGCGCACAAGTTTGTGCTTGCCGCGGCGGATCTCAAACGGCTGATCAACAAGACCCAGTTTGCGATATCGACCGAGGAGACGCGCTACTATCTTAACGGCATCTATCTGCACACTGCGGGAACCGGAAAGAAGCTCTCCCTGCGCGCGGTTGCGACCGACGGCCATCGTCTGGCTCAAGTCGATCTCGCTGCGCCGGCCGGCGCCGACGGAATGCCGAGCGTCATCATCCCCCGCAAAACCGTAGGCGAGATCCAGCGCCTGATCGAGGACATCGACGGCGAAGTCGCGGTCGAGCTGTCGCAAGCGAAAATCCGTTTCACTGTCGGTTCGGTCGTGCTGACGTCGAAGCTGATCGACGGAACGTTCCCGGACTATGCGCGGGTCATTCCACACGCCAACGACAAGCGGCTCGAGGTCGAGCGCAAGGAATTCGAGCAAGCGGTGGACCGCGTTTCCACGGTGTCGAGCGAGCGCGGCCGCGCCGTCAAATTATCGATAGCCGCGGGCAAGCTCACCCTTTCAGTCACCAATCCCGACTCCGGAAGCGCTACCGAAGAGCTGGAAGTCGTCTACGAGGCGGATCCAATCGATATCGGATTTAACTCACGCTACCTCCTTGATATCGCCGCCCAGATCGACGGAGACACGGCCATTCTCAAGCTGGCCGATCCGGGCTCGCCGACACTTATCGAAGACAAGGCGAACAATGGCGCGCTCTACGTGCTGATGCCGATGCGCGTTTGACAATATTGCCTTGGAGAATGCAGTTCGCCTCCGATCGACAAGGCGCCCTCCCGGAGGCGATGCGCCAATCTCGAGAGGCGGGCGCCGGTCGACCGCCCGACATGCGCGCAACGGCGTCTCCGCGGTTTTCGCTTACGCGGAATGACGGAGGAGCGCCTAGTGTCCCGGTTCCGAAGTTCGCCCTTGATTGCAGCACGCTCGACGCGAGCTTCGGAATCGAAAGGACACTAGCAAATCTATGATTCTAGTGCCCCTTTTGAACCCGAAGTTCGCAATTGGACTCGCGGCATTGGTATGCGAACTTCGGGTTCGGGGCACTAACGCTTCACCGCAATGACCGCTGCCGCCCGCATTCGCCGCCTGACGCTGACGAACTTTCGCAACTATCACGCGGCCGCCATTGCGATCGAACACCACACGATTGTGTTGGTTGGTCCGAACGGTGCCGGAAAGACCAATATTCTGGAAGCGATTTCGTTTTTGACGCCGGGTCGCGGACTGCGCCACGCGACGCTCGAAGACGTTGCTTTTAGCGAGGGCGACGGAACATGGGCGGTGGCGGCGGAGGTCGAAGGCGCGCTCGGAGTTGTGACGCTGGGTACCGGCATCGACCTCCCCAGTGTCGAGACCAAGCTGACGTCGCGCCGGTCCAGAATCGATCGCGAGCCGGTACCTTCCGCCAGCGCATTTTCCGATCATCTGGGCGTGCTGTGGCTCGTCCCCGCGATGGACGGTTTGTTTACAGGGCCGGCGTCCGATCGCCGGCGTTTTCTCGACCGCTTGGTGTTGGCGATCGATGCGGAGCACGGCCCCCGCGTGAGTGCACTCGAACGCGCCCTGCGCTCGCGCAATCGACTGTTGGGAGAGCCGCGGCCCGACGAGCATTGGCTTGACGCGATCGAGCACGAGACTGCTGAACTTGCGGTTGCGGTGGCGGCCGCACGCTCGCAAATGGTGGAGTTGCTGAGCGACGCGCTGGCGGCGCGGGACGATCCGACGTTTCCGTCCGCGCAGATCGCGCTAGATGGCTGGATGGAGGCTCTGGTACGGACATACCCCGCCATCGAGATTGAAGATCGCTATCGCACAGTTCTGCGCGAGAACCGCGAACGCGACCGAGCTGCCGGGCGCACGCTCGACGGAGCCCACGTCACGGACATCAAAGTGACTTACGTCGCCAAGGCGGTTGCCGCACGCGACGCCTCAACCGGAGAGCAAAAAGCCCTGCTCATCGGCTTGGTTCTCGCGAACGCCGAACTGGTCGCAAGGCTTACCGGCTTTGCGCCGGTGTTGCTGCTCGACGAGGTCGTGGCGCATCTCGATCCGGACCGCCGCGCGGCGTTGTTCGACGCGTTGGAACGTCTGGGCAGCCAAGTCTGGATGTCGGGGGCGGATCCCGCCACATTCGGAAATATCGCGGCGCGCGCCCAGGTCATCGCCGTAGAATCCGGCAAGTTAAACTCGCGCGCTGCATGAGCAACGGTCCTCGTTTCACGTTGTTAGAACAGAGCGTAATGCCCGAGCGCCGATCCTGATGCCTAAAAGACCATCAAACACGCGACGCTGAGGTCGACAACACATGGCGGCGCGCCAGTAACCACATAACGGGACCTCCGTTTCTTTTTTGTACTTGCATTCACGCTGGTGGCGCCCGAATGTGATTTAGAATTAATCGTGGCTGCTGATCGCCAGCGGGGGCTTGCATGTTTTGTTCGCGAAATGCGGACATTTGTTCGGACGCGAACCGCATCGCTCGAGTGGCCGTTTCGGGTGGCCCGAGTGTCTAGGTTTTTTTCGCAGCACTCTTCGCGACCAAGGAATCGCCAGGGCCCTCTCGATGCTGAGCGGCCGGGAGAACGCGTAAGCACGACTCGCGAGCAACCGCGCGACGAGCCGGAGCGGCCGGACATTTTGAATCCACTCACGGCTGAGCAGCTCGATCAAGTCAATCACATGATCGACAACGCCGTTGCGGAGCGCACCGCCGATCTGCAAGCGCGCGAACAAGAACTGCTCAACCAAAATCTCCTGTTCAATGCAGCGCTCACCAACATGACTCAAGGCCTCGTCATGTTTGACGCGCAGGGACGGGTGATCATCTGCAACCAGCGCTATCTGGACATGTACGGGCATGCGCAAGTGCAGCCCGGGTGCACGTTGGCGGAGCTGCTGCGCGAGCGTCTGGAGACCGGCAGCTTTGCAGGCGATCCGGTGGCCTACGCACAAGAAATCGTTGCAAGGGCAGCGGCCTCTAAGATCGAGACGCGGATCATAGAAGTCTCCGATGGGCGAACCATCGCGATTTCGAACCAGCCGATGCCGACGGGCGGTTGGGTCGCGACACATGAAGATATTACGGCGCGGCGTCAGGCCGAAAAGCAAATCGCCTATCTGGCACGCCATGACACATTGACGGATCTGCCCAACCGCGCCCGGCTGCGTGAATGGCTGACGCATGCCCTGACGCAATCGCATCCAGGGCGGCCGCTAGCAGTGCTTCATATCGACCTCGATCATTTTATGACCTTGAACGACTCGCTGGGCCACCCGATCGGCGACGAATTGTTGCGCGCGGTGGGCGACCGCTTACGCGCCAACGTCGGCGACAACGATCTAGTCGCGCGCATCGGCGGCGACGAGTTTGCCGTTGCTCTGAGCGACATCTCCGCGGCTAGCGAGGCTGCCGCCATTACGACCCGGATCTGCGACGCCGTCAGGGTGCCGTACGAAATCGCCGGCCATGCCATCATGGTCGATTCGAGCGTCGGGATTTCGTTGGCGCCGGACGACGGCAGCGATGCCGACGCCCTCATCAAGAATGCCGACCTCGCGTTGTCGCGCGCCAAGTCCGAGGGCCGTGGCACATATCGGTTCTTCGAGCCGGAGATGGACGCTCGCACGCAGGCGCGCCGCAAAATCGAACTGGCGCTGAAAAACGCCCTCCCGCGGGACGAGTTCGAGCTGTTCTACCAGCCGATCGTGAACCTCAAGACCAACCAGATCACGTCGTTTGAAGCGCTGCTGCGCTGGCATCATCCGGAGCGCGGCTTGATCCTGCCGACGGAGTTCGTTCCGGTCGCCGAGGAGATCGGCTTGATCGCACCGATCGGCGATTGGGTCATCTACCAGTCGTGCAAGGAAGCCGCGACCTGGCCCGAGCATCTCAAGGTGGCCATCAACCTGTCGCCTACCCACCTGGCGCGGTCGAACATTATCGCGCTGATCACGGGCGCGCTCGCTGCCGCCCGGCTGCCGGCGAACCGCCTGGAGCTCGAAGTAACCGAGGCGGTGGTGTTGCACGCCACGGATGCCACGCTTGCGACGTTGCACCAGCTTCGCGCCATGGGCGTGCGCATCGCTCTCGATGATTTCGGAACCGGCTATTCCTCGCTCAGCTACTTGCGCAGCTTCCCGTTCGACAAGCTCAAGATCGACCGCAGCTTCATCAAGGACCTCGGCGAGAACGAGGAGTTGGTCGCGATCATCGAAGCCATCGCCATGTTGGCGAGGGCGCTTAACGTGACAACCACCGCCGAGGGCGTCGAAACCGAGCAGCAGTTGCAGCAGATTCGGCGCCTCGGGTTTACCGAAATGCAGGGTTTTCTGTTCAGTCAGCCGCTGCCGCGCGCGAAGGTGCAGCCTGTCAATTGGCCGATCGGGTCGCTCTGATCGGGCCTTCATTCGGGCTCGCGAATTGGGCCGCGAGCCGCCCTCCGTAAACGAAGAATTTTAATTCATTTTCAACGTGTTAAGGGCCTTCTTTTTGCCCTGTACGATACCCATATTTCGTGTCACACCGATTGCTCGAAATTTGCCGCTCCTCGCATACCGATTCGAACATCCATGGCCGAAGCCGCGCGTCAAAAATCTCTGCCATCCGACTACGATTCCGGATCCATCAAGGTTCTCAAAGGCCTCGATGCCGTCCGCAAGCGGCCCGGCATGTATATCGGCGACACCGACGATGGTTCGGGCCTGCACCACATGGTGTACGAGGTGGTCGACAACGCGATCGACGAGGCGCTCGCGGGCTTTGCCAAGGAAGTGAGCGTTACGCTCAACCCGGATGGGTCGTGCACGGTGCGAGACGACGGCCGCGGCATCCCGGTGGACATCCACAAGGGCGAAGGCGTATCGGCCGCTGAGGTCATCATGACCCAGCTGCATGCCGGCGGAAAATTCGACCAGAATTCCTACAAAGTGTCCGGCGGCCTGCACGGCGTCGGTGTCTCAGTGGTCAACGCCCTGTCGAGCTGGCTCAAGCTCACGATCTGGCGAGACGGCCGGGAATACGCGATGGAGTTCCGCGACGGTGAGGCGGTGGCGCCGTTGGCCACGATCGGCGACGCCGAGAAGCGCGGGACCGAGGTCACATTCCTGCCGTCTACCAAAACCTTCACCATGGTCGAGTTCGACTGGGCGACCATCGAGCATCGGCTGCGTGAGCTCGCGTTCCTCAATTCCGGCGTCCGCATCGTGCTGTCGGACCAGCGCCACGCGGTCGAGAAGCGCGAGGAGATGCACTACGAGGGTGGCGTCGAGGCGTTCGTGAAATATCTCGACCGCAACAAAAGTCCGCTGGTGCCGGCCCCGATCGTGATTCAGGCGGAGCGCGACGGCGTGTCGGTGGAATGCGCCCTGTGGTGGAACGACGGCTATCACGAGGCCGTCTATTGTTTCACGAACAACATCCCGCAACGCGACGGCGGCACTCATCTGGCTGGATTTCGGGGAGCCCTGACCCGTCAGGTCGCTGGCTACGCCGAGCAGAACAGTTCCGCCCGCAAGGAGAAGGTTGCGCTCACCGGGGACGATTGCCGCGAGGGACTGACGGCGGTTCTGTCGGTGAAGGTCCCAGATCCGAAGTTCTCCTCGCAGACCAAGGACAAGCTTGTGTCCTCCGAGGTGCGGCCGGCGGTCGAAGGCATGATGAACGATGCCCTGCAGGCCTGGTTCGAGGAACATCCGTCGGAAGCGAGGGTGATCGTCGGCAAGGTGGTCGAGGCCGCCGCCGCGCGCGAGGCCGCCCGTAAGGCGCGCGAGTTGACCCGTCGCAAAGGGGCGCTTGATATCGCCTCCCTGCCCGGCAAGCTTGCCGACTGCCAAGAGCGCGACCCCGCTAAATCCGAACTATTCATCGTGGAGGGCGATTCCGCCGGCGGCTCCGCCAAGCAGGGCCGCAATCGCGAGTTTCAGGCGGTGCTGCCGCTGCGCGGCAAGATCCTCAATGTCGAACGCGCGCGCGTCGACAAGATGCTGTCGAGCCAGGAGATCGGAACGCTGATTACTGCGCTCGGCGCCGGCATCCGCGAGGATTTCAACCCCGACAAGCTGCGCTATCACCGCATCATCATCATGACCGACGCCGACGTCGACGGCGCCCATATTCGCACGCTGCTGCTGACCTTCTTCTTCCGTCAGATGCCCGCGCTGATCGAGCGCGGACACCTCTACATCGCCCAGCCGCCGCTCTACAAAGTGAGCCGCGGCAAGTCCGAGCAGTACCTCAAGGACGAGCGCGCGCTCGAGGTTTCTCTGATCGCGGGCGGGATCGAGGATGCCGTGCTCAAGTTGTTCAACAACAGCGAGCGAGCCGGCGCCGACCTGACGTCGCTCGTCGAGGAGGCGCGCGCGATCCGTGGCGTGCTTGCCAATCTGCACTCGCGTTATAACCGCAAGGTGGTCGAACAGGCGGCGATCGCCGGCGTGCTCACCCCGTCGGTGTTCGACGACCCGGACAAGGCGCAGGCGGCGGCAACCTACATCGCTCGCCGGCTCGATGCTCTGGCTGACGAGACCGAGCGCGGCTGGCAAGGCAATTTTCAGGACGGCTTCCGGTTCGAGCGCACCGTGCGCGGCGTCAAAGAAACCGCTTTCATCGACCACGCGCTGCTTGCGTCGGCCGACGCCCGCAAGCTCGACGAGCACGCCGCCGCCTTGCAGGCGACCTATGCCCGGCCGGGGCTGCTGCGCCGCAAGGGCGAAGAAACCCCCATCCACGGCCCGCTTGATCTGTTCGAGGCCGTCACTGCGGCGGGCCGCAAGGGCGTCACCCTGCAGCGTTACAAGGGCCTGGGCGAGATGAACCCGGATCAGCTGTGGGAGACGACGCTCGATACCGAAGCGCGCACTCTGCTGCAGGTGAAGGTGAAGGAAGGCGAGGACGCCGACAACATTTTCGCCGAGCTCATGGGCGACCTCGTGGAGCCGCGCAAGAATTTCATCCAGGAACACGCTTTGACGGCAAGCGTGGACGTGTGATCATTAGAAGTCGGGTATCGGGCCGATTTTTCCGGATCTATTATCTCGGCTGAAGACACCAGGGAGGGATGCAATGGCGATGCGTGCAACACGCCCGCTTCGGGCAGTGGGCTTATTAGCCGCAGCGACGTTTTCAACTGCGCTGGGCTTGGCATGCTCCGCAGACACGGCCTCGGCGGCCGAGACTTTCAAAATCGGTTTGATCGCGTCCTACACAGGCGCATTTGCCACCTGGGGCACGCAATTCCAAAACGCCATCGAGGCGTTCCAGGCGATCAGCGGCAAGACGGTCAAAGGCCCGAAGGGCGAGGACATCGCGGTCGAACTCGTCTATCGCGATGCCGCCAGCGGCGGTGCGGACAAAGCCAAGCAGCTGGCGGAGGAGTTGATCCTGCGCGAGCGCGTCAAGATGCTGAGCGGGTTCGAGCTCTCGCCGCATGCCATGGCGGTCGGTGATATCGCAACCCAGTCTAAGACGCCTGTCGTGATCATGAACGCCGCGACCGCGTCAATCGTTCGCGGATCGCCCTATTACGTTCGCACCAGCGTGACGATCCCGCAGTGGTCCGCGTCAATCGGCAAATGGGCGGCCGAGAACGGCATCAAGTCGGTCTACACGATCGTCAGCGACTACGCCCCCGGCATCGATGCCGAGAACTATTTCCAAAAGGCTTTCAAGGCCGGCGGCGGTGAGATCGTCGGGAGCGCACGCACGCCGCAGCAAGAAACCAATTTCGCGGTCTACATGGAAAGGGCCCTGCAGGCGAAGCCCGACGCAGTCTACATGTTCCAGCCCGGCGGCTCGCCCTCGATCTCATTCGTCAAGGCCTACGTGGAACGCGGCCTCAAGCAGGCCGGCATCAAGCTTCTGGGCAACGGTGAATTCGCCGAACTCTATCTGCCGCATTTCTCCGATGACGTGATCGGCGTCGTATCGGTCAACCATTATACCGAGACCAACACGCTGCCGGAAAACGTCATCATGCGGGACCAGCTGCGCAAAATGTTCGGCGACAAGGGCGTAACCGACGTCGCGTCGGTCGCGGCGTGGGACGGGATGAGCCTGATCTACTCCGCCCTGAAGGAAGCCGGCGCCTCTGCCGAAGGGCTCAAATACATTGACGCCATGAAGGGTAAGACGCTGCGCAGCCCGCGCGGGGAGATTATGATCGATCCCCAAGAACGCGACATCGTTCAGAACATCTACATTCGTCGGATCGACAAGGTCGGCGGTCAGCTGCAGAACGTCGACATCTTCACCTATCCGATGGTGAAAGACCCCTGGAAGATCGACAATCCGCCGAAGTCATGATCCGAGCGGGCTAACACTCCGCGAAGCCTTACGGCCGCACCGAGCGCGGGTCGCGCGCGGGCCAGCGGCCGGCCTCTACCAGGGCCAGGAAGGTATCGAGCGCCTGGTTGAACAGCGCCGGCTCTTCCAAGTTGATCGCATGTCCGGTCTTCGGGAACACGGCGAGCCCCGAGGTCGCGATCATCTTCTTCAAGAACAGGCTCGGTTCGATGCAGGCATCGTCCTCGTCGCCGACGACGATCAGAGTCGGCACGGCGAGGCGACGCAGGTTGTCGTGAAAATCGTAGATCGACGGCCGTCCGCCTTGAAATCCACGCATGGTGTGCGCCGAGCCGTGCGCATCGTGCTGGCCGAAGTGTTGCGCGAACTCGCGATAACCGCGCGGATCCTTGACTTCGAATGGCACCCGGCCCGGCCCCAGCCCGTAGGTTTGTGCCACCTCGGCCGCCCCGAGTGTCTCAAATTGCTTGGCCGTTTCGAGGGCGCCACGCCGGAATTCTTCTTGTCGCCCGCGCTCCGAGCCGGACCCGGTGCCCGCCAGGGTCAGCGACAACGCCCGATCCGGGTGATTGAGACCAGCCTGCAATGCGGTGTAGCCGCCCATCGACAGCCCGACGATGTGCGCGCGCCGAATCCCGAGTTGATCCAGCACGTCGATCGCGTCGCTCATGAAATGTCGAAAACTGTAGGCATCGGCTGACGCCGGAATCTCCGAAGGCAGATAGCCGCGTGCCGAATAGGTGACGCAGCGATGACGCCGGGAAAAATGTCGCATCTGCGCTTCCCAGCTGCGGTAATCACCGGCGAATTCATGCAGGAACAGAATCGGCGTTCCGCTCCCCGCCTCCTCGTAGTACAGGCGCGTTCCGTCGCGCGTTTTCGCAAAGGCCATCGCGTCTTCTCCTGGGTGTGCCAGCGACAGGCGTGCGATAAAGAATACCCTAAGGTTCCCGCAAAGGTACGGTCAATGCATCAGCCCACCATTCGCCCCATGCGGCAAGCCGACCTCGACGCGGCCGATCGCGTCTATCGCATTGCGTTCGGAACACGTTTCCGCTTGCCGGACCCGGGCCAGTTTCGCGGCGACGCCCAAGCCGTGCGCACACGCTGGGCGACGGACGCAACTACGGCCTTCGTTGCCGAGATCAACGATACGATCGCCGGCGGCGCCTGCGCCATGGACTGGGGCAGCGTCCTGATCATTGGCCCGATCTTTGTGCATCCGGACTACTCTGGCCGCGGCATCGCCCGCCTGCTGATGCAGCAAATGGTGGCGTTCGCGGATGCTCGCGCGGCGAAGCTCGCCGCTCTCTTCACCTTTCCGGAGAGTGCAACCCACCTGCGACTGTACGAGAGCTTCGGGTTTGCGTCGCAAGCGCTCACGCCGGTCATGGCGAAGGCGCCGGACGCCGGGCGCGCCGCCTCCGATGCATTGGACGCCGCCACGCTGTTCTCGAAACTGTCCCCCAGCGAGCGGGTTGCGGCACTGCGCGAATGCGGCCGCGTCACCGACGCGATCTTTCCCGGGTTTGATCTTGCGCGCGAGATCGAGGCGGTTGCGAGCCTGAAGCTTGGCGACACGATCCTGCTTGGCAGCGACAGCATCCGCGGCTTTGCAGTCTGCCATTCCGGCGCCGGCAGCGAGGGCGGAAGCGGGACGCTCTTTGTCAAGTTCGCGGCGGTGCGCCCGCACGCAAAACAGGATTTCTCGGTCCTGCTCGATTGCTGCGAAGGTTTGGCAAGCGCGATCGGTGCGGCCAATATCGTCGCGGGAACAAATACGGCCCGCTCCGGGGCCTATGCCATCATGCGCGCGCGCGGATTTCGCGCGGGCCTCGTCGGGGTCGCAATGCACCGGCCGGATGGGCCCGGTTACAATCGTCCAGACGTGTTTGCAATCGACGACTGGCGTTAAGACGCAGGGGTTCGCCGATCAGCGTCCTGGCAGCACCAGAAATTTCGGCGATGGCGGAAGGGTTGCCCTCGAAACGACGATCGAAGGGGTCTCGTTGTATGAGACTGGAAATTTGCCGCCAACGCGCTCGAGGAAGCGCTCGAGGCCATAGGTGCTGAAATAGTGCATCGGCAGCATCAGCGGTGCCTTGAGCGCTTGCAGCACCTCGATCATTCCGTCGATGTCGAGGGTGTAGCTACCGTCGACCGGAACCATGACCGCATCGATCCGGCCGATCTCGTCAAGTTGTTGCTGAGTAAGCGTGTGATGCAGATGACCGAGATGGGCAATGCAAAGACTGCCGATCTCGAAAATAAAGATCGAGTTGCCGTGCCGCTCGGTTCCGCCGTTCCAATCGCGGATGTTGGTTGCAACACTGCGCACCCGGACATCGCCGTAGGACAGATCGTACGACGCCGGCTTGCCGTCGTCGCGCCAACCGCGCAGGACGTACTTGATGGCGGGATCCGGACGATCCGTGTAGTGCGTCGAGTGGGCGTGATTCATGGTGGCGATGTCCGGCACCAGCGGCGGTTTGACGTAGTCGTTGAAGTCGGTCGCGATCCGAACCAGCTTCGGGCTTTCGATCAGGAACGTGGCATGCCCGATGAACGTGATGCGAACCTGATCGGGCGCAAGTGCGGCGAGCCGCATGGCCGCCGGAACCAGGCGCGGCGTGTCGGCCGCGACCATTCCGGGGCAGCTTTCGCGCATCTCGGGCTTGCCGGCCGGCGGTCCAGGCGCCTGCGCGGCGGCTGACGACGTCAATGCCAAAGCGCTGCAAAGCGCCACCAAAACAGCTTCAACGCGGACGATCATGACTGCCACCAAGGCAAACCAATACCTTGCAGCATAGCGCGGCGACGCCGGCGCAAACACCCCGGTGCAAGCAGGTCAGGGCTGAGTGCTTTCAGCCGAACGCCCACCCCTGGACGCAATTTTGGATGGGCGCGGGTTCCCAGAATCGCGCGGCGAACAGCAATCGCTTTGCCTTCAGTCCCGCCTCATTGGGCGGCGAGGATCAGGCCCTTGCTGGTGACGACTACCCAATGGCCGTCTTGTCGCTTGATTGCTTCCACCCGGCCGCCGCCGGGCAGCGGGTCGCCGACTTCGACTTCGATCATGCCGATGCGGCCCTGGATCAGCGCGGCCCCGTCATAGACGCTGCGCACCACCCATCCCGGAACCACCGACATCCGCGAGATCTCCTTGATCGGAGTTGGCGGCGGAATGCGCTGTTCGGGTAGTGACGGTCCGAGGTCCGGGATGTCGCGGGTGCGTCGATCGATCCGCTCGAGTGCCTCGCTGATCTTGGCGATCTTAGCCGCCGGCTCCGCTTGCGCGCGCTCCATGCGGTCCACCCGGTCGCCGAGCCGCGTGACCTGCGTGCTCGCCGCTCGACCGGCTCCTTCGACGTTCGATCGCAGCGCGACCAGATCGGCGTTGAGACGCTCGATCGCTCCCTTGAGCTGGTTGTAATCGTTCCATGCGACGTACTGATCGGATGGCGATGTCTGTATCAGGGAAGCAGTTCCGAGCGCGCCCGCGATGGCGCCGCCCCCAATCGCAAGCGCAATCGCAGCGGCGAAGCGCGATACGCGCGGAGGTTGCCATTGAGGTGCCGGGCCGCGCTTGCGGTCGGCGCCGGGCGCGAACTCGTCCATTCGCGGTTTTTGGGCGGCGGGCGCAATCCATTGCGTCAGCGATCCGACGCGTCGCGGATTGAGGTCGATTGTGACCGGCTCCGGTGATCCGGGCTGCGTGTCAACCGGAGCGAGGCCCGGCGCGTCGATGGCGACCGGTGTCGACGGCCCGGCGGCATCCCCGCGGGCAACCACTGTGTCCCCGGCGTTCTGAGTCGTTTCCCCACCCCGGGGTTCGTCGGCAAGTGCCTGACCTGGCACCGTATTTTGGGATTGTTCCATTGGCGTTGGTCCCGATTGGTGCAGTTCACCAATCGGTAACCGACTAATTCTTACCAATTCGTTACCGGGCGCCAGGCGTCCTAGGCAATGCCGGGAATCATGCGCCGGTCGGTTAATGTTTGCTTTCGAAATTGTGGCGGCAGACCTCTGCATCGGCTGGCGAAGCGGCACCGAAACGTTGCAGACTGGCGAAAACGTGCGCCGGCGTGTTGCCGCGCAGACGGAGTCGCGCAGGGAGGATGCAATGCCGGTCTTGATCGCGGCTGGATTCTTTATCCTGATCACCGCGCTGGTGATCTGGGGCTCAGGCTACATGGGACCTGACACGCGGGCGAACAAGCCGCATTGAGGCGGGCGCCCTTATAGATGCCATTTCTCTCCATAGATGCCATCCCGACGGATGGCATCCATGGGTGCTGCGCGGGCGCGCCAATCAACAATTGCAATTGGCATCACTTCGGCGGGTTGAGCTCCTTCCACGGGTCTTTCACGTTTGGAATCGTGTCGAACTCGATATTGGCAAGCTTGCCGTCCTTCATCTCGGTCTTGCGCAGATAGATATTCTGAATGATGTCGCGCGTCGCCGGATCGACCGAGATCGGACCGCGCGGACTGTCGGCGGTCTTCCAATGCGACAGGAACTTGATCGCGTCGTCGCCCGTGAATTTGCCTTTGGTTTCCTTGATCAGGTCGAAGATCGCCGACATGCCATCCCAGCCATCGACGGACAGAAAATCCGGGATCGCCTTGCCGGCATATTCGCGGTCCCAGGCCGCCAGGAATGCCTTGTTGGCCGGTCGATCTGCGGCAGTCGAGTAGATACCGGACGTGACGAGGCCGAGCGCGACGTCGCCGATGAGCGGTAGCTGTTCGTCCGGCAGCAAATCCTGCGTCGAGATGACGTTGATGCCGGCCTGGCGCAGGCCGAAATCCCGGACCGCCTTGAGCACCGCCGTCGCTTGCTCCTGCGCCGGCACCCAGATGAACGCCACATCCGGCTTGGTGTCTTTGATCCGCTGCACGATCGGGGTGAAGTCCGGATTGCTGGTCGGAAAGCGGACCGAGCCGAGGACTTTCAACCCGGCATCGGTCCAGCCTTTGGTGAAGGCGCCTTCCGCATCGTGCCCGGG
The DNA here is from genome assembly GCA_963816775.1 of uncultured Alphaproteobacteria bacterium. Classification (GTDB taxonomy): domain Bacteria; phylum Pseudomonadota; class Alphaproteobacteria; order Rhizobiales; family Xanthobacteraceae; genus JAFAXD01. Next base: position 144,837 of record CAWFLX010000059.1, on the reverse strand, counting down.
GATGAAGTCGCTCACCGCCGTGTAGGCGGTCTTCCAGTTTTGCTTGGTGGCCCATTGGCCGAGCGGATAAGCCTGCTGCCAGAGCGTGAACGAGACCCGCACCACGTAAGGCGAGATGCGCGGAATAGCGACACCGGCCGCATTGGTGATGACCAGCGGGACTTTGGCTTGTGCGGTCAGCGGCGCAACCGCAGCCGCGATCGGCGACCCGACGATACCCATCAACAACTGGACATTCTCGCGCGTGATCAGCTCCTGGGCGTGACGCTTGCCCGTGTCGGGCGTGGCAGCATCATCACGGCGGACGATCTCGATCTTGACGCCCGGCGGCAACTCCTTCTCATGCTCCTTAACGTAGAGATCGATGCCCTTTTGCATCTGGTCTCCGGCTTGCGCCAGAAACCCGGAATAGCTGTTGATCAAACCGATCTTGATGGTTTGCGCCGAGGCGATCGACGCGCCCCCGGTCGCCGCCAACATGACCAATACGGAGACTGCAATACGCGACGGATTTTGTGGTCTCATGGACGCGTTCCTCCCAAGCCTGCTCGCCAAGTCTCGCCGCCACTCTAGCGAGAAAACGCAATAGCGGGGAGCGATTCCGCCTCCCTTCCGGCTTGCCTATGGATCGTCCCTCAACTAGGCCCAAAGGTTCTGTTCCCGTCGATAGGGAGATGCGTGACCTTGGTCAACGTTCATATTCATCAATTTCAACCTGGCGGCGCAGTGTTGGATGCCGCCGCGCTTGCGCAGTTCCAGCAACAGTGGGGGACCTACCGCAAGTTGGTCGAAGGCGATTGCCTGGCGCAGCGTGAGGTCGGCGCGATCCTGCGGCAAACGCTCAGCAAGGTTTTCACGCAGCCCTTCAGCTTCCTCGATATCGCGTGCGGGGATGCCAGCATGATGAAGGCCGCGCTCGACGGGACCAAGGTTCGCCACTACCACGGCATCGATCTGTCGCAACCAGCGCTCCAACTCGCCGCCGCCAACCTCCGCGATATGCCCTTCGCGGTCGATCTAGACCACCGCGATTTCGTGGAAGCGATGCTGCGCAGACCCGAGCATGCCGACGCGGCGTGGTGCAGCCTGTCGATTCACCACCTGTCGGCCAACGACAAGCTACGCCTGATGATGGCGATCCATGGCGCCGTCGGCGGCAACGGAATCTTTTTACTCTATGAACCGACGTGCCGCGTCGGCGAGGACCGAGCGGCATTTCTCGATCGCTTTCAGCGCATCAACAAGCCGCGATGGACGGTGCTGACACCGCCCGAATGGGATCAGATTTGGCACCACGTCACCACTTGCGACTTTCCCGAAACCGCGGCGGTTTGGTGCGAACTCGGCCGTGAGGCCGGCTTTGCGCAGGCGCGGCAGATCTACGTGGACCCGAGCGACTTCTTTCAGCTTTTCCGTTTCGAACGCTGAACGCCCGGAAGCGCCACAACCGATCAGGCGCGCAATCCGTTGGCGGCGGCGAGCGCTTTGAGCGACTGCTGCGGGCGTGCGCCGACGTGCTGAATAACCTCGGCCGCGGCGAGCGCCGCGTATTTGCCGCACGTCGTGTGGTCGCTGCCGTGCGCGAGACCCACCAGAAAACCCGCCGCGAACAGGTCGCCGGCGCCAGTGGTGTCGACCAGTTTATCGATCGGAAACGCCGGTACCGGCGTCACGCTCGCCGCAGTGACCACTACGCAACCATGTTCACTGCGGGTCACAACCGCGAACCGGGCGTCGTTGCGCAACTGCCCGATAGCGGCATGGAAGTCGGCGGTCTGATAGAGGCTTTTGAGTTCGCCTTCGTTGGCAAACACGATATCGACTGTGCCCTTGCGCATCAGGTCGAGAAACTCGTCGCGATAGCGATCGACGCAAAACGCGTCCGACAAGGTCAGCGCCACCTGGCGGCCGGCCGCGTGCGCGGCCTTGGCAGCCTTGATGAACGCCTCCTTGGCATCCTTGGGATCCCACAAGTAGCCTTCCAGATAGGTGATGGCCGCGCGAGCGATCATGTCGGGATCAATATCGCGTGGATGCAGGTTTTGCGCCGCGCCCAGGTACGTGTTCATGGTGCGCTCACCGTCGGGCGTGATCAGCACGTAGCAGCGCGCGGTGGACGGGCCGTCGGCCGCCGAGCGGGTATCGAACGCAACGCCGGCTGCTCGAATATCGTGGGCGAAAACGTCTCCCAGCGTGTCCTTCTTGACCTTGCCCACGAAGGCGGCACGCGCGCCAAAGCTCGCGACGCCGACGATGGTATTGGCCGCCGAGCCGCCGGAACTTTCGATGGTGGGGCCCATCGCCTGATAGATTTGCGCCGCGCGCGCCTCGTCGATCAGGGCCATCGCGCCCTTCTGCATGCCGTGCTTGACCAGAAAATCTTCCTCGGTCTGCGCGATCACGTCGACGATCGCGTTACCGATACCCAAAACGTCATATTGAACGCTTGTCATTACGATTGCTCTTGATTGGTGGCGGTGCGGATATCCGCATCGGCAGCTCATGTGGCGGATTTGACGTTCCTACCAGCATCGTGGCAAGTCCTTCGTATGCCGGCGGCTGCATTCGGGGATCGCTACTTAACGATCTCCCGCAATGATGTAAACTGCTGGCTGATTCGGCCCATTTGGCCCTGCGTTGCGCCCGCCGCCATGTGACTGCCCGATATTTGGGCCGGTTCGGTGAGCGCCGTATTGATGGCGTCCACGCTGTCCGACAGTGCGGACCGCGTTTTCGTGGAAGTCCCTGGTGATGTGGCGTTTGCGTTGCGGCACGTGGTCGGGGCTTTTGCATGCTCAACACCTGGACACAGAACGCCGTCCATCGGGACGCCGATCGGCTGATGGACTTGGCACCGCAGATCGCCGAGCGGTATTGCCGCCTTGACCTCGCGGCCGCGCGTGAAAAGATCCACGCGGATTTCGCAGATGCTCCGCGGCGGATCGACGAGCACTTGTGCCGGTTTTCACGCGCGGATTTTCCCCAGTTTGAATTCTCCCTCCACATCGGACTTAGTCGCGATCGGCTCGCATTGAGTGTTCACGGCCGGGACCGCTATCAGGGCTTCATGCTGCAGACAGTCGACGGCCAGCGCTGGTATGCGTCGGTGTCGGACGGCATCACCTATCGGGCGGCGGCCGAAGCCCCAACGCTGCTCGCCGTCGTGGAGGCGCGCTACGAGGTCCGCAACATGGATCGCGTGCAAGCCGTTCTAGTGTCCCGATTCCGAAGTTCGCCAAACCTCGCAACGCCCTCTGACGCGAACTTTGGAATCGAGAGGACACTAGCGCGCCCAGCCCCATCGTGAACTGACTTGACGCGCGGCGCTTGCCTCAGCATGGCTGCGCCATGTCCCTTGCGCGCGATGTGACTTCGGTCGGTTCGGCGACGCTTGTCTCGCGCCTATTGGGCTTTTTCCGAGACATGGGAATCGCAGCCGTGCTGGGGGCGGGCCCACTATCGGACGCCTATTTCGCCGCGCTGCAGATCCCAAACTTGTTTCGCCGGCTGCTCGCAGAGGGTGCGCTCAACGCGGCGTTCGTTCCGATCTGGATGCGCATTCGCGACCAAGGCGGTGACACCCGCGCCTTTGCGCAGAACGTCTTCGGCCTCATGTTGTTGGGGCTTGGCGCATTCGCAATCCTATGTGCGCTGTTCGCGCCGCTGGTCGTGCACGCTTTAGCGCCTGGATTCGACAGCACCGGCGAGCGCTTTGCGGGCGCGGTCGCATTCTTGCGTCTCTCCGTCCCCTACGTGGCGATGGCCGGAATGGTCGCTGTCGCGGCTGCAATCCTCAATGCGCAAGGGCGAGTAGCGACCGCCGCGTTCAGCATTGTCGTGTTCAACGCGATTCTCCTTGCCGCGCTGGTCGTGGTGCTGGTGTTGCATGCCGGCGCATCACGGCTCGCCGGCGATATTCTGTCTTCGTCGATCGTCGTCGCCGGCATCGTGCAGTTCGTGTTGGTCGCAGCAGCGCTCCGCGGCTCACCCGATTGCCCGCAGCGCCCGAGCGTGACGCTGTCGCCTGCCGTGCGACGCTTCTTCGCGGGGGCGCTGCCAGGTGTCGTCGCGAGCGGCGCTCCGCAACTCAAGCTGATGGTCGGTGCGATGGTGGCGTCGCCGTCGCAAGCCGCGGTGTCGTGGCTCTACTACGCCAACCGCCTTTACGAACTTCCGCTCGGCGTTGTGTCGGTTGCGGTCGCCTCGGTACTTGGACCGCGCATTGCGGCGAGCGTACTCGCCGGCGAGCGCAGCGTACTGGCGGCAGCGCAATCGCGCGCCTTCGAGATTGCGCTCGGCCTCGCGCTGCCGTCGGCGGTCGCGTTCGTGACCCTGGCTGATCCGATCGCGGGTGGATTGTTCGAGCGCGGCGCGTTTGGGGCGAGCGACACCGCGGCGGTCGCCGCTGCCCTCGCCGCGATGTCGGCCGGCTTGCCGGGCCATGTGCTGGAGAAGGTTTTGGGCGCGGTCTCGTTCGGGCATCAGGATACGCGCACGCCGATGTGGGCTGCCGTCGCGGGTCTTGCGAGCGCCACCGTGCTGGCGCTGGTGCTGTTTCCGCTCTACGCCCAGGTCGGTGTTGCGGCTGCAATCGCAGTGTCGGGCTGGGTCGGCGCGAGCATTCTTGCTGTTCTCCTGTGGCGGCGCCGCTGGCTCGCCCTCGACCAGCTTGCCGGTCGCAGGGTCCCCGCGATCCTGCTGGCTACGGCGGCCATGGGCGTAGCAATCGTAGGTACCGATGCGTTCGTGGCCATGATTTTTGACGTCGCCGGTTCATCGCTGTCGCGCCTCGCGAGCCTCGCCGGGCTGGTGATCCTGGGTCTCACCGTCTATCTGCTGGCGCTGCAGGTGCTAGGCGTTGTGAGAATTCGCGAACTTATCGCCGCAGTCCGCTGATTGCGTGCCCTTGCGCGCCGGCGGGCCGCCGTGGCATGCAGCACGGCCAGCACGAGGATAGCTTATGGCCTTCAAGGAACGGGTGTTTTCCGGGGTACAGCCGACCGGCAATCTGCATCTCGGCAATTATCTCGGGGCCATCGTCAAATTCGTCGAGCTGCAGAACCGCTATGACTGCATCTATTGCGTCGTCGACCTGCACGCGATCACCACGTGGCAGGATCCGGTCGAGCTGCCGCGCGCGACCCGCGAGGTCACCGCCGCCTTCATTGCGTGCGGCATCGATCCGAAGCGCAACATCGTATTCAACCAAAGCCAGGTCGCCGAGCACGCCGAGCTCGCCTGGGTGTTCAACTGCGTGGCGCGACTGGGCTGGCTCAACCGCATGACCCAGTTCAAGGAGAAGGCCGGCAAGGACCGCGAGAACGCCTCGGTCGGGCTTTACGCCTATCCGAACCTGATGGCGGCCGACATTCTGGTCTACCGCGCGACCCACGTACCGGTCGGCGAAGACCAGAAACAACATCTCGAGCTCGCGCGCGACATCGCGCAAAAGTTCAACAACGACTTTGCGGCCTCGATCGCGGCGCACGGTTTCGGCGAAGCGTTCTTTCCGTTGCCGGAGCCGCTGATCCAGGGTCCTGCGACGCGCGTGATGTCGCTGCGTGATGGTGCGAAGAAAATGTCGAAATCGGACGCATCCGACTATTCACGCATCAATCTGACCGACGACGCCGACTCAATCGCACAGAAGATCCGCAAGGCGAAGACCGATCCGGAACCCCTGCCGAGCGAGGAGAAGGGACTGGACAACCGCCCGGAGGCCGACAACCTCGTCGGCATCTACACGGCGCTCGCGGGAAGTACGCGCGCCCAGGTGTTACGCGAGTTCGGCGGCGCGCAATTCTCGACCTTCAAGACCGCGCTGGTCGATATCGCGGTGGCGCGGCTCGGTCCGATCGGGGGCGAGCTCAAGCGGCTGATGCAGGACCAGGCCTACATCGATTCCGTGTTGGCCGAAGGCTCGCACCGCGCGCGCGCGATCGCGGCCGAGACCATGAATTCGGTCAAGGATATCGTGGGTTTGATTCGTTCCAAGCCGCATTAGCTGCGGCTTTGCCGGCGGTTGACCCGCCGGCCGGAAAGACCCATGTATAGCGTGATCTTGCGACGGCGGGCCTTGAACCCGCGACGGCGAAGGAGACCAAGCAATGTTCATCCAAACCGAGGCGACGCCGAACCCGGCGACCCTGAAGTTCCTGCCCGGCCGGACCGTGCTCCCCGAAGGGACCCTCGATCTGCCGAACCGGGAGGTTGCCGCCAAATCGCCGCTCGCCGAGCGGCTGTTCGAGATCGCGGGCGTGACCGGCGTGTTCTTCGGTTCTGATTTCATCACCGTGACCAAGTCCGACACGGAATGGCAGCAGCTCAAGCCGGCGATCCTCGGCGCCATCATGGAGCATTTCATGAGCGGCGGGCCCCTGCTGCGCGGCGAGGCCACGGGTGGAACCGAGGCTGAGGAGTTCTTCGAGCAGGCCGACGCCGAGACGGTCGCGACCATCAAGGACCTGATCGAAACCCGTGTGCGCCCGGCGGTTGCCAACGACGGCGGCGACATCACGTTCCGCGGCTACAAGGACGGCGTTGTCTACCTCGACATGCAGGGTTCGTGCTCGGGCTGCCCGTCATCGACGGCGACCCTCAAGCACGGCATTCAGAACTTGTTGCGCCACTACGTGCCCGAGGTCGTCGAAGTACGTCCGATGTGACGCTTAAGTCGTGTGGTTTTGCTGGTGTCCGGTTGAGGGTGCCGCAGCGTTGACAAATTCCCCAACCGGGGCACCCGATGTATGTCCTCGCGCTCGATACCGCGCTCGCCGCGTGCTCGGTAGCGGTGCTTGATAGCCGGCACGGAATCCTGGCGAGCGCCTCCGTGCCGATGCGGCGCGGCCATGCCGAAGCTCTGCTCCCCTCGATCAATCATGTGATGGACGACGCCGGGGTTGCGTTCTCGGACCTCGATCGCATCGCCGTGACCGTCGGGCCAGGAAGCTTCACGGGCCTGCGCGTCGGCGTGTCGGCGGCCCGCGGTATTGCGCTCGCGGCCGGCAAACCCGCCGTCGGCGTCACCACGCTGGCTGCGTTCGCCGCCCCCGCGCTCATCCTTGCGCAAGGCACGCCGGTGCTGGCCGTGGTCGATGCGCGCCACGGGCAGTTCTACGCCCAAACCGTCGGGGATGTCGGCGCGGCCGAGGCCCGCATGGTGTCGCTGTCCGAAATCATGGAACTCGCGTCGGCCCCGATCCGAATCGCCGGAAACTGCATTGACCTCGTGGCTGCTGCTTGGCCGCGCGGCCGGCCGTCGCACGTGGCGGTTGACGCAAGCGAAGCGCCTGACATCGGTTGGGTGGCGCGGCTCGGCGCCACATCGAGCCTCAACGCCGGGCCCAAGCCCTTCTATCTGCGTGCCGCGGACGCACGCCCGCAAGCCTCGCAATTGCCCCAACAATGACATTGCTGAATTGGTTTCGCCCAAAAAATCCGGTCCTCGCGGAGGCAGTGCCGCGCGACGCTGCCGCACTCGCGAACCTGCATGGCGCCTCGTTCCGACGCGGCTGGTCCGAGGATGAGTTCGAGCGGCTGCTGCTCGAGCGCAACGTCGTAACGCATCGGGCAATGATCGGCCGCCAGCTGGTGGGCTTCGTTGTTTCGCGGCTCGCGCCGCCGGAAGCCGAAATCCTGTCGATCGCCGTCGCCTCCTCCCAGCGCGGGCGCGGATTGGCGCGGGCGTTGCTCGATCTTCACTTGCGCAGACTGGTCGGACTCGGCACGCGGACGGTGTTTCTTGAGGTCGATGAAAACAACACGCCGGCGCGCCGGCTGTACCGGCGTATGGGATTCGGCGATGCGGGCCGACGCGAACGCTATTATCAACAGGGCGCAGCACCAGCGGCGGCGGCGCTGGTGCTGCGCCGAGATGTGGCATGAAACCGGTAGGCGAACGTCCCATGCCAGATTATAATCATTCTCAACAGCGAAGAGCATGAGGCCGGTACTGATGGGAGCCGTCGTGGCCGAGGCCAAGCACAACAACATCGAAGCGCAATGCGCCGCTAAGGGCATGCGCATGACCGAACAACGGCGCGTGATCGCGCGGGTGCTGTCCGGCTCCTCCGATCATCCCGACGTGGAGGAGCTGCATCGGCGCTGCGCGGAGATCGATGCGCGGATCTCGATCTCGACGGTCTATCGCACCGTCAACCTGTTCGAGGACGCCGGCATCATCGAACGGCATGATTTTCGCGAAGGTCGCGCCCGTTACGAACAGCTGCGCGAGGGCCATCACGATCACCTGATCAACCTGCGCACCGGCGAAGTGATCGAATTCCAGTCCGAGGAGATCGAGCGATTGCAGGCCGACGTCGCCCGCAAGCTCGGGTATCGGCTGGTCGATCATCGGCTTGACCTTTACGCGGTACCGCTCGAGGACAAGGCCAAGCGCTGATGCTGCGTGTTGTTCTGATCGGCTGCGCGATCGCCGCGGTCACGCTGGTCCTGATTCCGTTTCAATGGATCGCAGTCGCGTTACGGCTTCCGGCGATGCGGCGCATCCCGGTGCTCTATCATCGCATCGTCTGCGCCCTGCTCGATGTGCACGTCAGTGTGGCCGGGACCCGGCTCGAAGAGCGGCCATTGCTGATCGTGTCCAATCACGTTTCCTGGCTCGACATTTCCGTCATCACGTCGGTCGCGCCCGTGGTTTTCGTCGCCAAGCGCGAGGTCGCGAGTTGGCCGCTGTTCGGCTTGCTGGCAAAACTGCAGCGCTCGGTATTTGTTGATCGTAACCAGCGCCACAAGACCCCCGACGTGAACGCCGAGATCGCCCGACGGCTGGCCGACGGCGATCCAGTGCTGCTGTTCGGCGAAGGCACATCGAGTGACGGCAATCGGGTGCTGCCGTTCCGCACTGCGCTGATCGACGCGGCGCGCGACGCACTCGCAGCGGCCGGCCACGTCCGCCGTGTTTGGATCCAACCGCTGTCGATCGCCTACACCGGTCTGCACGGCTTTCCGCTCGGACGTCAGCACCGCCCGGTGGTCGCCTGGTACGGCGATTTTGCGCTCGGGCCGCATCTCATGGGCGTGCTCCGGCGCGGCGCCATTGACGTCGTGCTGACCTGGGGCGAACCGATTCCATTTGACGAAACGTCGGATCGCAAAGCGGTGGCGCGCGCACTCGAAGCTTCGGTCCGACGCCAGATGGCGGCCGCGTTGCGCGGGCGTGCGGCCGCTTAGCTCGCGCCAGCGTGCGTGCGCCATTCCCTTCCGACCCGAAAGCCGCTATGAGAGGGGCATTCGGGCCGCGTGATCCGGCACATTTTCGCTGCGAATACAACGCCTTACGGAACTCAAGAACGAACGCGAAAACGAACGCAAGAACGGAATATCGGAGCGCCATGAGCGCGATCCGCAAAGTCCACGTCAAATCCTACGGCTGCCAGATGAACGTCTACGACTCGCGTCGTATGGCGGACACGTTGGCGCGCGAAGGGTTTGTCGAGACGGAAAGCCCCGATGACGCCGACTTGGTGATTCTGAACACCTGTCATATCCGCGAGAAAGCCGCCGAGAAGGTCTATTCCGAGCTCGGCCGGCTGCGCGTGCTCAAGCACACGGCCGCGACCGAAGGACGCCGCGTGATGATCGCGGTTGCGGGTTGCGTTGCGCAGGCGGAGGGGGCGGAAATCGTCCGCCGTGCCCCGGCAGTCGATCTGGTGGTTGGCTCGCAGAGCTACCACCGGCTGCCCGGCCTGATCTCTCGCGCCACGTACGGCCCCGTCGTCGAAACCGAGTTCCCGGTCGAGGACAAGTTTGACTATCTGGCGGAACCGACGCCTGCCGCCATCCGGGCGCGCGGCGTCACGGCGTTCGTGACGGTGCAGGAGGGCTGCGACAAGTTCTGCACGTTCTGCGTCGTCCCCTACACGCGCGGCGCCGAGGTTTCGCGCCCGGTTGCCAAGATTGTCGCTGAGGTGGTCCGGCTCAGTGAGGCCGGCGTGCGCGAGATCACGCTGATCGGTCAGAATGTGAACGCCTACCATGGCGAGGGCCCGGACGGACGGTCCTGGACGCTGGGTGCCCTGTTGGCACGCGTCGCCGAAATCCCCGGGATCGAGCGCCTGCGCTACACCACCAGCCATCCACGCGACGTCGATGCGAGCCTGATCGGCGCGCATCGCGACATCGCTGCGTTGATGCCGCAGTTGCACCTTCCGGTGCAGTCGGGCTCGGATCGCGTTCTGGCCGCCATGAATCGGCGCCACACCGCAGCCGACTATCTGCGGGTCATCGACAAGTTGCGCGCGGCGCGTCCCGACATGGCGTTCAGCTCGGATTTTATCGTTGGGTTTCCGGGCGAAACCGAACAGGACTTCCGCGCCACGTTGCGGATCATCGATGAAGTCGGCTACGCGGCCGCATTCTCGTTCAAATATTCGTCGCGGCCGGGCACGCCCGCGGCCGATCGTACCGACCAGGTCCCCGAGCCCGACAAGATCGAGCGGTTGGCACGACTGCAACAGCAGCTCGAGCAGCATCGTCAGTCCTTCAACGCGCAGTGCCGCGGAAAAATCTTAAGTGTGCTGTTCGAGCGGCCCGGGCGACTCCCCGGTCAGCTCGTCGGCCGCTCGCCTTATCTGCAGCCAGTGCAGGCGATGGCGCCGTCCGCGTTGATCGGCGAGGTCGCGAACGTGGAGATTACGGCCGTCGGCAGCAACAGCCTGTTCGGAAGCCTTAAGGCTCAACCGAACCGCGCCAACGACGCTGCACGCCTTGCAACGCAACGAGCCTGAATGCGCGCACGCGGTCCTGACAATGGCTACCCGGCTGGTGAGGTGAGCGCGACCCAGATCGTGCTGGCTTTCGACGACAACCGCCTGGCCTCGATGTTGTTTGGTCAATATGGGCAGAACCTGGCCCTGATCGAGCGGCGGCTCGGTGTCGTCGCCGAGCAGCGCGGCAATCATGTAACACTTGCCGGCACGCGCGAGGCCTGCGAGCAAGCGCGCCGCGTGCTGGAAGGTCTCTACGAACAGCTCAAGCGCGGGCACGACCTCGCGCCCGGCGACGTCGAGGGTGCGATTCGGCTGGCAATCGCGCAGGGCTCGCTGTTCGACTACGATGCGTCCGCCGCGCGCGCGAATTTCGAAGAGATCAACTTGCGCAAGCGGCCGGTGCGCGCGCGCACCGCGGGCCAGGACGCCTATATTCGAGCGCTCAAGCGGCACGCGCTTGTGTTCGGCACCGGCCCGGCCGGTACCGGCAAGACCTGGCTCGCGGTCGCCCACGCGGTCTCGCTGTTCGAGCGCAAGGAAGTGGATCGGATCGTGCTGTCGCGACCGGCGGTCGAAGCCGGCGAACGGCTCGGATTTCTGCCCGGCGACATGCGCGAAAAGGTCGATCCCTATCTGCGGCCGATCTACGACGCGCTGTTCGACCTGATGGAAGCGCGCATCGTCGAGCGCGCGCTGCAGACCGGCGAGATCGAGATCGCGCCGCTTGCCTTCATGCGTGGCCGCACGCTCTCCAACGCCGCGATCATCCTGGACGAGGCGCAGAACACGACCGCGATGCAAATGAAAATGTTTCTCACCCGGCTCGGCGAGAATGCCCGGATGATCGTGACCGGCGATCCCAGTCAGGTCGACCTCCCGGCCGGGCAGCGGTCCGGCCTCACCGACGCACTGGCGCTGCTCACCGACATCGAAGGCATCGGGCACGTGCGCTTCACGTCCGAAGACGTGGTCCGCCACGAACTGGTGGCGCGGATCGTCGACGCCTACGACCGGGCGAGCGCGCGCACGCGCGCGGCCGGGGACAGGACCAGCGAATGACCCATCGTCCCGCGCTCGACATCATCGTCGAGTTGCCGCAGTGGAACGCGGTGCCCGACGTTGAGCCGGCATTGCGGCGCGCCATCGACGCCGCGGCGTCTCCGGCGCTGGTCGATGCGCTCGGGAGCACAGGGTCGGAACTTGCGATCGTGCTCACTGACGATGCCGCCATTCGTGCCCTGAACCGGCAGTGGCGCGGCCGTGACCAGCCGACCAACGTACTGTCGTTTCCGTGCCATGAGGGGTCGCAAACCCCGACCGCACCGCGCCTCCTGGGCGACGTCGTGATTGCCTACGAAACCACGGCCAACGAAGCGCAGGCCCAGGGGGTACGGTTCGACCACCACCTCGCCCACCTCGCGGTGCATGGTTTTCTGCACCTTTTGGGCTACGATCATGAATTGGACAAAGAGGCCGCGACCATGGAGCGCCTGGAGCGTGAGATCCTGGCACAGCTCGACGTGCCGGATCCCTACGCGACCCGCGATGAGGCCGACCGGCTCTGACCTGCCATGCCAGACGATCCGTCGAACCGCGCGGGCGACCCGCCGCGCAACCTCCCGATCCCGGTTCCCCGGCTGTCCGCGGCCGACCTTCGCGAGGGCAATAGTTGGATCGCCCGCGTCGTGCGCGCCATATTGGGCTGGAAGCCGGCCTCGATCCGTGCCGATCTGGAGACCGCGTTAGGCGGTCCGCCCGCCGGCGACACCGATTTCACCCTGACCGAGCGAACGCTGCTCAAGAATATTCTCGGGCTGCGCGAACAGCGCATCGAGGATGTGATGGTGCCGCGCGCCGACATTGTCGCGGTGCCGCACGAGGTCGCGCTCGGCGAACTCCTGAAGGTATTTGAGAGCGCGGGTCATTCGCGGCTGGTGGTCTATCAGGAAGCGCTCGATGACCCGGTCGGCATCGTGCACATCCGCGACCTCGTCACGTTCATGATCAAACAAGCGGCGGTCAGCACCACGGGGCGCCGCAAGAAGCCGCCGGCCGGGCTCGATTTCAAGGCGGTCGATCTCGCGATGCCGCTGTCGTCGACCAACATCGTGCGCTCGCTCCTGTTCGTGCCGCCCTCGATGCCGGCGGTGGATCTCCTGGCCAAGATGCAGGCTTCGCACATGCATCTCGCGTTGGTGATCGACGAATACGGCGGCACCGACGGCCTCGTGTCGATGGAAGACCTTGTGGAGGAGGTCGTCGGCGAGATCGAGGACGAGCACGACGAGGCCGGCGGGCTGACCGTGTTGCGCCAACCGGACGGCTCGTTCCTGGCCGACGGCCGTGCTCAGATCGAGGACGTGGTTGCGGTCATCGGCAAGGATTTCGACATCGGCGATGCGGCGAGTGATGTCGACACGCTCGGCGGCTACGTGGTGACCCTGATCGGCCGCGTGCCGGTTCGCGGCGAACTGATCCGCGGTCCGGATTCTCTTGAATTCCAGATCCTCGACGCCGATCCGCGGCGCATCAAGAAGATCCGCATTTATCGCCGGGCAACTGCGCGTGCCGAACGCGAGGCGCGGCGGCGCGACGGCGATGGCAACCGCGCCGGCGCCACGGCCGGAGCGCCACTGGGCGAAGCGTCCCCGACCGCCGAAGCCGCGCGCGAGACTACCCCCGCCGCGCCCGCTGACGAGGTTGCGCCACCCGCATCGGCGGAGGAGACCCCCAAGAAGACAGCGGAGACAGCCGGCGACCAGATTCACGACGTTGCATCCACCAAGGATGCGCCCGGCCCGTGACGTTCGCTCAGCTTGCCGCTCCGATCGTCCAGGCCAAAGGCTTCACGCGGGCGCTGATCGCATTCCTTTCGGGCGCCGCCTCCACCCTCGGGCTCGAGCCGGTTGGGCTTTGGCCGATGTTGTTCGTGACCTTTCCGGTCCTGGTCTGGTTGCTGGACGGAATCGCGGCGAGCGATTTCGTAAAGCCTGCGCCAACCGAGGCCGCCACTGACGAACGCGCCAGCGCCGGTTCGCAGGCGATGCTCACAGAAATCAAGCGAATGGCCGGTGTCGCAACCGCGGCGCGGCCGTCACGCCTGCGACGCTTCGCGCGCCATGTCGGACCTGCGGCGGTGACCGGCTGGTGGTTCGGCTTCGGCTACTTCGTGGCCGGGCTCTATTGGCTCGGCAACGCACTTCTGGTCGACGCCGCGACCTATGCGTGGTTCCTGCCATTCGCCGTGGTCGGCGTTCCGGCCGGACTGGCGATCTTTACGAGTTTGGGGGTCGTGCTGGCGCGCCTCTTGTGGACGTGCGACGCGTGGCGCGTGCTCACGCTTGCGGCCGCGCTGACTGCGGTCGAATGGCTACGCGGCCACGTGCTCACCGGTTTTCCGTGGAACACCTATGGCTACGCGCTCACGAGCTCATTGTGGCTTGCGCAGGCGAGCGCCCTCGTCGGCATCTGGTCGTTGACCTTGATCGCGGTCGCGGTGTTTGCGAGCCCGGCCGCGTTGGCCGACGCCGGCGCAAAGTCCCGGCACCGCTGGCTCGCGCCGGCCGCGGCGGCGATTGTGCTGATCGGGCTTGCCGGCTACGGCGCGATCCGGCTCGCGCGCACGCCGACCGCATTCACCAGTGGCGTTGAGCTGCGCGTGATGCAGCCCGACCTGCAGCAGGACGCCAACTTCAACTACGCGGCACGCGCCGAGATCATGAAGCGCTACGTGAACCTATCGCGGCGCCCAACCCCGGAGCGCCCGAACGGGATGGCGGACGTCACCATCCTGATCTGGCCCGAATCCGCGTTTCCGTTCTTTCTTGCCTACGAGGGGCAAGCGCTCTCCGACATTGTCGACCTACTTCCCCCGCACGCCGTGCTGATCACTGGCGCTGTACGCGCTTCGCGGCCCGGTCCCGACGGCCGCATCACACGCGCCTACAACTCGATCTATGCGCTCGACCACGATGTGTCGGTGCGCGCGCTCTACGACAAAGTCCACCTCGTGCCGTTCGGGGAATATCTGCCGTTCCAGGATTTCCTCGAGGGGCTCGGCTTGATGCAGTTGACCGGCGTGCGCGGCGGCTACATCGCGGGCGAGCAACACAAAGTGCTCACCGTGCCGGGGGCCCCGCCGCTGCTGCCGCTCGTATGTTATGAAATCATCTTCCCGGAGGAAGCACGCGCGTTCGTCGGCGAGCGGCCGGCCTGGATCGTCAACGTCACCAACGACGGCTGGTTCGGCGCGAGCTCCGGACCCTATCAGCACTTCCAGCAAGCGCGCGTGCGGGCAATCGAACTTGGCCTTCCGCTGGTGCGCGCCGCCAACACTGGGATCTCTGCCGTCGTCGATCCGCTCGGTCGTGTGATTGCATCACTCCCGCTGGGTGTCGAAGGCGTGCTGGACGCAAAACTTCCAGAGTCCGTTTCGCAGCCGCTCTATGCACGCATTGGCGATCGTCACACGTTTGCGGGATTGGCCCTGGTTCTCGGCTTTGCGTATTGGCGACGCAGGATCGCCGGGCGTCGGATTTAGACGGCGCTTTCACGCGTTCGCCATGCGTAAATGTCGAGGTGAACTCGATGTGCGGCGAGGTTATCAGCGTGACATCGCGCCGCGTTCGGATGCGGGGCCAAAAACCGAATAATCAATTGGATATAGCAAATAATGTGATATAAATTTCCGTCATGGGCGGTTACATTCATGACAGATTTATGACGCTCATCGGATCACGGGATAATCACGGGACGATCTCAAAATTTCCACTTGCCGCACTGACAACGGAGTAGCCAACAGGTGAACAGCGCTGCAGCGACCCAAGCGGGCCAGATAGCAAAAAAGGTTCCCAACCCTATCGACCGTCATGTTGGCAGCCGGGTTCGAATGCGTCGCATGATGCTTGGGATGAGCCAGGAGAAGCTTGGCGACGCCCTCGGGCTCACCTTCCAGCAGGTGCAGAAGTACGAGAAGGGCGCCAACCGCATTGGCGCGAGCCGACTGCAGCAGATCTCGCAAATCCTGCAGGTGCCGGTGTCGTTTTTCTTCGAAGGCGCCCCGTCGTCGCAGCGCTCCGACCGCGTCGAGGGCTTCAGCGAAGCTCCCTCTCCCGCCTACGTGTCGGACTTTCTCGCGACCTCGGATGGGCTCGCGCTCACCAAGGCGTTCGTGCGCATCAAGGACGCCAAGTTGCGCCGGCGGATCGTCGATCTCGTCGAGCAGATCGCGGGCGAAGATTAAATTCTGCCCAAGTATTTGCCCACCATTTGCCCACATCTTGACCGGTCTGGCTGAGGCTGCAAGAAACCCGGACAGACATAAACCGACGCGGATTAAGCCGTGTCCCAGGTCAGGAGTGTTCCAAGGTGGCGCACAAGAATTATCTCTTCACCAGCGAGTCAGTGTCCGAGGGGCATCCGGACAAGGTCTGTGACCAGATCTCGGACGCGATCCTCGACGCCTTCCTGGAGAACGATGCCAAGCTCGGCATCTCCGACGACAGTCTGGTGAATACGCGGCTTGGCTGCGAGACGTTGTGCACCACCAACAAGATCGTCATCGCGGGCGAAGGCCGCGGACAGGCCCCGCTGTTCAACAAGCACGGCGATCGCGCGGTCGCCAACCGCGAAATGATCAGCGAAATCGCGCGCGCGGTGGTGAAGGATATCGGTTACGATCAGGACGGTTTCTCATTTCATGGCGCCGATGTGGAAGTGTTACTGCATGGCCAATCGCCCGATATCGCAATGGGGGTCGACGCCAAGAAGAAGAAGGGCGAAGAGCAGGAAGGCGCCGGCGACCAGGGCATGATGTTCGGCTTTGCCTGCACCGAAAGCGAAGTCTACGAGAAGAACTCCTACATGCCGGCGCCGATCTATTTCGCGCACAAGATTCTGAAGGTTCTGTCCGAGAAGCGCCACTCCAAGCAATTGTTCGACCTGCAGCCTGACGCCAAGAGTCAGGTCACGGTGCAATACGTCAACGGCGAGCCGATTGGCTGCACCAAGGTCGTGGTCTCCACCCAGCACAATCCCGAGACCCGCAACGGCAAGAAATACACGCCCGCCATGGTCAAGGAATTGATCGAGGACGCGGTCTCCTCGGCTTTGCCGGACGGCTGGATGCCGAAGCGCCCAAGCGATTTCCTGGTCAACCCCACCGGCAATTTCGTGGTCGGCGGCCCGGACGGCGACTGCGGGCTGACCGGCCGCAAGATCATTGTCGATACGTATGGCGGCTATGCGCCCCACGGCGGTGGGGCATTTTCGGGGAAGGATCCCACCAAGGTCGACCGCTCGGCCGCCTATGCGGCGCGCTATCTCGCCAAGAACGTGGTGGCGGCCGGAATCGCCGAACGCTGCACCATCCAGATCGCCTACGCGATTGGCGTTGCCGACCCGATGTCGGTCCTGGTCGACACCCACGGCACCGGCAAGGTCGAAGAGAAGAAGCTCGAGAAGGTGCTACCGCAGATCTTCCGGCTCACCCCGACCAACATCCGCCGCAGCCTCAAGCTGAGCCGGCCGATCTATCGGCGCACCGCCGCCTACGGCCATTTCGGCCGCGCCCCCGACAAGGACGGCGGCTTCTCCTGGGAAAAGACCGACCTCGTCAAGGAGATCAAGAGCGCCCTCGCCTAGCTGGTTGGAGCATGATCTTTTCCGAAAACCGGAGCCCACCCCGCATCAAGTGCGGGGCAGGCTTTTTCGGGATCATGCTCTAACCTCGACGGCGCGCCCGACGACGTTCAACATGGCGGCCGCAAGGCCGCCATGTGTGTTTCCGCGATGCCCCGTTCGGATGAGAAGAGTGCGATCAAGCGCGGCGCGTTCTTCGGCCGTCGCAAAGGTCATCCGTTGCGGCCGCGGCAAGCCTCGCTCATGCACGAGCTGCTGCCAAAGCTTGCGCTTGATGTGAGCGCGCCGGCTCCCGCCGACCTGGCGACACTCTTTCCGCAACGCGCGGCGGCTGTCCGGCTTGAGGTCGGCTTCGGCGGCGGCGAGCATCTCGCCGCGCAGGCGCTCGCCCATCCGGAACTCGGCTTCATTGGTTGCGAGCCGTTCGTCAACGGCATGGCCAAGATGCTGGCCGCGATCGACACCCACCGCATCGGCAACATTCGCCTGCATTTCGGCGACGCGACCGAATTGCTGGACTGGTTGCCTGACGCTGCGCTTGCCGGCGCCGACATTCTCTATCCCGACCCGTGGCCCAAGCGGCGTCACTGGAAGCGCCGGATCGTCCGCGACGAGACCATCGCAGCACTCGCGCGCGTGCTGCGCGGGGGCGGCGAGGTTCACTTTGCGACCGACATCGCCGACTACGCGGCTTGGACGCTCGAGCGCTTCGCGCGCACGCGCGCGTTTCGTTGGACCGCGGAATGCGCGGCCGATTGGCGCGAGCCTTGGCCCGGCTACGTTCCCACTCGCTACGAAGCCAAGGCGCGGCGGGAGGGACGCGCGTCCAGTTACTTTGTGTTCAGGCGCGAGGATCGGCTCGCGCACACGACGACGCGCTAGCTGCGAAAAAATTAGGCCCCGTCGATGCGGGGCCAAAGTCTAGGGAGAAACGCCAATAGCGCAGGACGGACACTAGCGCAGGCGGGTCCCGATTTGGTTGCCGGAAAGCCACACTCGTGCGCCGTTTCCGAAGTTCGTGATACATCCCAGCACCCTCTAACACGAACTTCGGAAACAAAGGGGCACGAGCAAGTATTTGATTCTGGTGCCGCTTATCGATTTGAAGTTCCTGAAACGGGCTTGTGGCAGATGGTGCAGGAACTTCAAATCGGCGGCACCGGATCCGGGAAATAGCCGGCCGCGAGTCACTGCTGAAAAACAAAAGAAAAAGAGCACTTTCCAATTCAGGCGAATTGGAAAGCGCTCCAAAGTCTAGGGAGAAACGCCAATGAGGGGATACTAGCTCAGTCCGCGCCCGAATTGGTTGCCGAAAGGACACACTCGCCTGCTGAAATGGCGCAAGCTGACCCCAAGCGTGCGTGGATGCCCGCGACATGCGCGGGCATCACGGCGGAGCTTGTGACTACCGCTTGATCCGGTAACCGGTTTTGAACATCCACCAGACGGTCGCAAGACAGACGAGCAGGAACAGCACCGTCATGGCGGTGCTGATCCCAACGTTCACGTCGGCGACCTCGAAGAAGCTCCAGCGAAAGCCACTGACCAGATAAACGATCGGATTGAACAGGGTGACGGTCTGCCAAGCCGGCGGCAGCACGCTGATCGAATAAAAACTGCCGCCCAGGAACGTCAGCGGCGTGATGATCAGGAGCGGAACCGCTTGCAGCTTTTCAAAGCCGTCCGCCCACAGTCCGATGATGAAGCCGAACAGGCTGAACGAAACCGCTGTTAGCACCAGGAAACCCATCATGAACACCGGGTGCGCGATCCGCAGCGGCACGAACAGGCCGGCGGTCGCAAGAATAATCAGCCCGAGCACGATCGACTTCGATGCCGCCGCTCCCACGTAGCCGAGCACGATCTCGAACGCCGACACCGGCGCCGACAAAAGCTCATAGATCGTCCCGACGAATTTCGGGAAGTAGATGCCGAACGCCGCGTTAGTCACGCTCTGCGTCAGCAGCATCAGCATGATCAAGCCTGGCACGATAAAGGCGCCGTAGCTCACGCCTTCGATCTCATTGATGCGCGAGCCGATCGCGGCGCCGAACACCACGAAATAGAGCGAGGTCGAAATCACCGGCGACACGACGCTTTGCAGCAGCGTGCGGCGCGTGCGCCCCATCTCGGCGAGGTAGATCGCGGCAACGGCCCGATAGTTCATCATCCCTGACTCACCAGATCGACGAAAATGTCTTCGAGCGAACTCTGCGTCGTCTGCAGATCCGAAAAACCGATCCCGGCGTTCGCGAGGTCGTCGAGCAATGCGGTGATGCCGGTGGTCCGCCCGCCGCGCGTATCGTAAGTGTAGGTCAGCTCGCGGCCGCCCGCGCCGAGCGTGAGATGGTGAGCCGCGAGCGCAGCCGGGATCGCGGTCAGCGGTTCGCGCAATTGCAGGGTCAGTTGCTTCTTGCCGAGCTTGCGCATCAGCTCGGCCTTGTCCTCGACCAGAATGATCTCGCCGTTGTTGATCACCCCGATCCGGTCGGCCATTTCCTCGGCTTCTTCGATGTAGTGCGTCGTCAGAATGATGGTGGTGCCGGCGTCGCGCAGCGCGCGCACCAGGCCCCACATGTCTTTGCGCAGCTCGACGTCGACGCCCGCGGTCGGTTCGTCCAGGAATAGCAGCGCCGGCTCGTGCGAGAGCGCCTTGGCGATCAGGAGCCGCCGCTTCATGCCGCCTGACAGCGTCAGGATCTTGTTGTTGCGTTGCTCCCAGAGCGAGAGCTCCTTGAGCACCTTGGTCAGGTGACCGGGATTGGCGGGCTTGCCGAACAGCGCGCGGCTAAGCCGCACGCTGTTCCATGGCGTGTCGAAAATGTCGGCCGCCATCTCCTGCGGCACGAGCCCGATCTCGGCACGCGCCGCCCGGTAGTCGGTGACGGTGTCGTGGCCGTCGACCGCGACGCTGCCTTCGCTGGCAGTCACGATTCCGCAAATGATGCTGATCAGTGTGGTCTTGCCGGCCCCGTTCGGACCGAGCAATGCGAAGATTTCGCCGCGTCGAATATCGAGGTTGATGTTCTTGAGCGCTCGGAATCCCGACGCATAGGTCTTGGAGAGGTTGCGGACCTCGAGCGCGGGACGAAACGGGGCGGCGGCATAGAGCATTGGTCAAAACCCGAATGGCGGGCGACATGGCAACGCATCGATGGCGAATTTGCGGAAGACCGCAACGCTTACCCGAATAGCAGATAGCGCACCGGGTCGGACGGCAGGTCCCAATTGAAGCCAGCCTCGGCGACGACCGAGAGCAGGTTGGCCGCAACGATTGCGGCGAACGCGAGCGTGGTGACGCCCGTGGGACGCCACGCGACCGGCTTTTCCTCGATCCATGCAGTTGCGAGCAGCATCACGGCGCTTGCAGCGATCTGACAGCCGAAGGCGATCAGGCACCAGGTGTAGAGGTGCAGGCCGAGGACCGGCGCGCCGAAGCCGGCGTCGCCGGGAAGGATGTGGAGCAGGACCTGGCGCCCGGACGCGATGACACCGAGCAGCGCTGCGAGAATCGTAATGCCGTTGCCGACGGCGGCGTCGCGGCAGGTCAGCGTTCCGGCGGCCCGAGCGCGCAGCAGGATGTGCAGCGGTCCGAGTGCAACCAGCATCAGGGCGACCCGCTGCATCACGCAGAGCGGGCACGGCAGCTCGCCGAGGATCAGCTGCACCGCGAACGCGGCCGCAAGGACCAGCACCAGCACCCAGACGTTGAGGGTCGCGGCGGCGAGATAGGGTCTACTCATCAGAAGCTCAAGCTGAGCGGGCTCGTCATGTCGAGCACGAGATGCACCAGCACCCACGCCACGGTGACGAGGAACAACGGCAGCTCGAGCGCGGGTCCGCGCCAGGCGGCGGCGAGCGTCAGCAGCACCAACAGCATGAAAATCGCGTAGACCATGGTGGCCTCGGCGCCCCTCCATCGGGTTGAAGGCCATGGTCCCACAAGCGGGCAGCGCGCGACAAGCCTGCCGACTGACCCAAATCGGCGGAAAAGGCAGCGCGTCAGGGCACGTCGGCGTGCTTTGCAATTCAACCCGCTTCAAAACCGCACTACTATTTCGTGGCCGGGAAGAGGCCTATGCGTCATGCGACTCGCTCTCGTCCTGCTTCTACTGTCCACCAGCTTCGCTGGCGCGGCGCCGCGTTGCGCGGCGGAAGCCAAAGAGCGCGCCAAGGCGTTACTGGCATTTCATTTCGGCGAGAAGCCGGACCGCTTCGCGATCGACGACACGGTCAAAGAACTGGCGCCCATCAAGGTGCTCAAGGGCAACGGCAAATTCGACGTGCTCGAGGTCTGGGGTCACATCTACAAGGCCGATTACCGGATGCGTTTCATCTACGCGCAGATCAAGGATTCCTGCACCCTGATGGGCGAGGAAATCCTCGAAGCCAGCGATCCGTACTGAGTATACGGGCCCGGGACGCGAGGGTCCGGCAGATCGGCGGTTACTGATGCGCGTTCTGGAGCGAAGGCGCGCCAACCGGCACGCTAGCAGCAGCGGCGCGGTCCGGCTTCTCCGCAACCACCGGCGTCGTCTTCTGGGTCGCGGCCCCGGGAATGGTTTGCGTGATCAGGTCGCGCATGCGGGCGTCGCGCTTTGCGTTCGATTTCCCACCCAGCACAACCGCGACGATGTGCTTGCCGTTGCGGCGGACCGACGTCACCAGGTTGTATCCGGAGGCCTCGGTGTAGCCGGTCTTGATTCCGTCGAGGCCTTCGACGTTCCCCAGCAAGGCATTGTGGTTGTGGTGCTCGCGACCCTTGTAGCGGAAGCTCGGGGTCGAAAAATATCGGTAGTAGACCGGGAACCGGTCCTGGATCGCCCGACCCAGCAGTGCCTGGTCGCGCGCCGTCGTGATCTGCTCTTCGGCCGGGAGCCCCGAGGCGTTGACGTAGGTCGTACCTGCCATGCCAAGCGCGCGCGCCTTGGCGGTCATCATCACGCCGAAGTCGGCTTCGGTGCCGCCGATCGCCTCCGCCACCACCACGGCGGCGTCGTTCGCCGATTTGGTGACGAGCCCCTTGATCGCGTCCTCGACCAGGATGGTCTGGTTGGCCTTCAGGCTGAGCTTGGTCGGGTTCTGGCCGGCGGCGAACGCCGATATCGACAGTGGCGTATCGAGCTTGAACTTGCCGGCCTCGATCTGCTCGAACAACAGATAGAGCGTCATGATCTTGGTGAGCGAGGCGGGATGACGCGGCGCGTCCGCGTTCTCCTCATGCAGAATCTGGCCGGAATTGTCGTCGACCACGATCGCGGCGTACGGCGGATTATAGTTGGGACCGTGAATTGGGCGCTTGTGCCCCGCGTGGCGGCCTTTGACGCCCTTCGCAGCCGTGGCGTGCCCGGAAGCTTTCCCCGGCGCATGCGCTCCCGCGCGCGCCGCATCGGCGTGATCCCACCCGACGGTGGTGATCGCCAACATCGCCAATCCACCGGCGACTGCGAGGCGGCGCCAAGACAAAGCAAATCCCAAGCTCATCGAAGGCACTCCAGTCCAGTCGCCCGGCGTGATTCGCCGCATTTAACCGCGACTACGGCCGTCTGGCTGTAGTTTGGGGGCCACACTCGGGAAAAATCGATCAGGAAGCCGGTGCAGTACCAGCAACCGCGCGTTGATCAGGGTTGTTTCGTCAGCACCGTGCAGGACGCGACGCGCCCGTTCGCCCCGATCTGAAGATAGCAGCTTTCCAGCTTGTCCGGCCCAAGCAGGGTCGCGTACGCGTAGCCGTCGCTGTCGACGAAGAACAGCGTGCCGGTGTGCGAAATGACCCCCACAATCGATTCATTTGATCGCGCCGACGAAAACGTGCCGGAAAAGCGGCGCCCGTCCTGCTTGTCGATCGTCAAGGTAAACGACGCGCTGGTTAACCGTGGTTCGGGCTGAGGCGATGTCGTGTGATGCGGGTTGGCGGCGCCGGTGACAATTGATTCGCTCTCACCCTTCCAGGTGCCGCGCAGGTCGGGAAACGAGCTTTGCGCGAGTGCGGGCGAGGCGACGAAGATGGCAAGTGTCACAAGGCACCAACGCTTCCACATGGCAATCTCCTCAAGCCGGCGGGCGAACGCAGAGCCGGGCCGCCGCTGACTGGAAATTATCGATCCTTGCGCCGACCGACAAGATAAGGTGGGGCGAGGATTGCTTTTCCGACGTAGATCGGGGGAGTCACATGCGACGTATGTTAACAGCGACTGGCCTCGCAGCCCTGGCCATGATGGTTGCCATCTCTTTCCCGGGTGCCGGGCTCGCCGACGAACCCTGCAGCGGACACAAGCTACTGCCCAAGCCGCGACCGGAAGCGAGCTGCCAGAACGTCACGCCACAGAGCTACCCGTCGCCCGACAAGACCTTGATCGCGACGATATTGCCCGTCGACATCAGCCTCTACGCCACGCCCGACATGGAAAGCCGCGTGGTGATCCGCAACGCGGCGGGCGATACCTTGACCTCGAAGGACTATTCCTCCCCCCGCGGGATCAACGGCTACTATGTCTACCGCGCGCAATGGTCGCCCGACTCGCAGTTCTTCGTGTTCAGCTTGACCTCATCGGGCGGCCATTCGCCCTGGTCGTATCCGATCATGGTCTACAGCCGCCAGAAGAACGTCATCGCGAAATTCAGCGACATGATCGATGGCAAGCCGACGTTGTCCGGCGATTTTTCGTTTTCAGGACCTCATACCGTGGCCGCCACCACGTGGAAGCAGCCGGGGGCTTTGGATGACAAGGTTGCCGTGTCGGTCGATCTCGTGAACGCGTTTGGAAAATTAGCGCCGTCCTCGGATTGACGTGGACGCAGTCTCACGGGCCGATCCGGAGTTTCAATTTTGGTTCCCTTGCGGTGCCATCCACCTACTAAAATCCCCCGATGACCGTAAGCAACACCGAAGTCCTGATCGTTGGCGGCGGCGCGGCCGGTATCGCGGCTGCCCGGCGTCTGCATGACGCGAGGGTCCCCTGCCTTCTCGTCGAGGCGCGAGCGCGGCTCGGCGGCCGCTCCTGGACCATTACCGATCCATCCGGCTTTGCGCTCGATCTTGGCTGCGGCTGGCTGCATTCCGCCGACCGCAATCCCTGGGTCGCAATCGCCGAGCAGCAAGGCCGCACCATCGATCGCTCGCCGCCGCCGTGGGGCCGCCCGGCGATCGGGTTTCCGCCAGCTGAGCGAAGCGCATTCGCGGCTGCGCTCGCCGCCTTCCATAACCGCCTCGATGCCGCCGCGGAGAGTAAGCCCGATGGTCCGGCATCGGCCTTGCTCGAACCGAACTGCCGCTGGAACGGCCTCATCGGCGCGATTTCGACCTACATGAGCGGCGTTGAGCTTGACCGCCTCTCCGTCCTCGATTTCGCGCGCTATCACGATAGCGAAGTGAACTGGCGTGTGACGCAGGGCCTCGGCGCGACCATCGCGGCGCACGCCGGCGACGTGCCGGTTGCGCTCGACTGCGCCGTGCGCCTGATCGACCACAGCGGCGCGCGCCTCGCGATTGACACGACGAACGGAACGATTACCGCCGATCGCGCGATCATCACGGTTCCGAGCACCGTGCTGGCGCAGGAGAGCCTGATCTTCCGACCGGCGCTGCCGGAGAAAGCCGAGGCCGCCCGCGGCCTGCCGCTCGGGCTTGCGGACAAGCTTTTTCTCGTGCTCGAAGACGCCGAGGAGTTTACGAAGGACACTCGCCTGTTCGGCCGCACCGACCGTACCGCGACGGCCGGTTATCACATGCGGCCGTTCGGCCGTCCGATGATCGAAGCCTACTTCGGCGGCAACCTCGCAGCCGAACTCGAGACCGGCGGCGAAGCGGCGTTCGTCGATTTCGCGCTCGATGAGCTCACCGGCGTCCTGGGCAGCGCGTTTGCGCGACGCGTCAAGCCGATCGCACTGCATTCCTGGGGCACAGACCCGTTCGCGCGCGGCTCCTACTCCTATGCACTGCCGGGCCGCGCCGATTGCCGCGCGATCCTCGCGGCGCCCGTCGACGAGCGCCTGTTCTTCGCCGGCGAAGCCTGCTCGGCGCACGATTTCTCAACCGCACATGGCGCGCTGATCACCGGGGTCGCGGCGGCGGATGAGATCATCGCCGCGCGGCGGCGCGCAGCAAGCCGCCGGTCGCGGTCGTGACCAGGCCTCCGGTGATGGTGCCGCCGTAGACGCCCTGGAAGTTGATCGATTGGCCGACGTTGCCGGGCTCCGGGTGCACCGCGATGCCGGTGACGGTGACCAACGTCGCCGGGAAGCTTGCTTTATTGAGGAACAGATTGCCGTCGGCGACCTGACGGGCGATGTCGTTCATCACGAGTTCGACGCCCGCGACGATGGCCGCATCGAGCGCCGCCGAAAAAACGCGGATATCGCCGCCGACGACCGACGCCGGCCCTGCGGGCTCAGCGACGATTACCTCCTCCGGGTAGCCGGGCCGCTTTGACGGGTGCAACGTGAGCGCCCGCGTGTAGGCAAAGCTCTGCGAGAACAGAAAGCGCTTCACAGTCCCGCGCACCACCACGACTTCGCGCCCTGCGCTGTCGGCGTGCAGGCTCACGCTGTCGATGCGCAGCGCTTTCGGCAGGCCATGAAGCTGTTCGAGCACCAGGGCCTCGGCGCCCTCGTTGGGCGCGAGCCCGAACGACGCGCCATCGGTGAGCATTAAGGCGACGTACGACGCGTTGATGGGGGATGGCGGTCCGGGAAGCGCCGGCAACGGCCCCGACCGAAACACCAGCACGCCGTTCGCGTCGTGAATCGCGATGGCCCACGCGGCGCCGTGCGGCAACGGCTCGTTCTGGTGGAGCAACGCAATGCCGTCCTGGATCGGGGACTCTTCCAGCGGCTTGGCGATTTCGCCGCTGCCGTCGAGCCACATGAAGTCGGCGATCTCACCGACCGGCGGCCTCGCCACCGGCGGAACGCCTTCGACCGTCCGCGCGGCCGCCGCAACGGGTGGCCTCGGCGTTCGCTTGTCAACGACCGTAATCGGAACCGCGCGCGCCGGAGGATTCATCGGACCTGCTCCTCAGCTGCGTCAGGATTCTACGGCCCGCGACGGTTGGCTCGCAAGCGCAGATTGGTACGCGCGCCACGCCCGCTCCGTCGTCACCCGCGCTGCCCGCGGGCATCCACGTCTTTACGAATTCGCAACATTATGAGGACGTGGATGGCCGGGACAAGCCCGGCCATGACGCCGAACATGTGGCTCTATTTGAGCGGAACAGGCTTTTAGTGTTGCAACGCTCCATCCGACCGCCCCGCGCGTCGGGCCACTCTGTCTTCCTCCGCGACCATCGCATGTCGCACGAGGTCACCGACGAATTCGATCTGATCGACATCGTCATCAAGCAATTCAATGCCGGCAGATTCTTCGACAGAGATCACCAACTCAAGTCGCTGCAGCCAATCAAGTCCGAGATCTTTCATGAGGTGCGACTGATCCGTGACGCGCGCGGCATCGACCCCTAACTGATCCGCGATGAGCGCGCAGATGCCGCTGACGCTGATAGCTCCGGGCTGGAGCGCATGGTATCGCTGAAAGCACTGCGTGCCGGTTCTCATGAGAGCTGCCCCCGTTACCCAGCCCAATAAGAACAGCCAATTGGATCCACATGACGGCCTAAATTGAAAATTCCTCAGCTGTTGCAAACCAGCCACGGCCGGCATGACGACGACCACGTCAGGAGAAACAGCTGTCGCAGGGCACGTAGATACGCTTCGCGACCGCCCCAAGGGTTGGCAGGGTTTTGGGAAAGGGTCATGCTCCAACCAAAAGCTTGAGCGGGAATGCGACATGCGACGGCGCGCGTTCATCACGTTTCTTGCGGGCGCCGCGGCGTGGCCGCTCGCCCTGCGCGCGGAATCCTTTCCAGCGCGGCCGATCCGGATCATCGTTCCGTTTCCGCCCGGCGGGCCCGCCGACATCGTGGTGCGGGCGGCGCAGGGCGGGATGGAACAGCGCCTCGGCCAATCGTTCATCATCGAGAACGTGAGCGGTGCCGCCGGCCAGATCGGGCTCACGCGCGTCCTGCAGGCCGAACCCGACGGCTACACGCTGCTGCAGGCCGCAAGCCCGCACACCACCATGGCGGCCGTGCGCCCGGCCTCGAGTGTCGATCTGCGCCGCGACTTCGTCCCGATCGGGCAGACCGGCAACAGCGTCTATGCGCTGGTCGCGAGCCCGGCCCTCGGTGCCAAGACGTTGGCCGAGGTCATCGCGCTCGCCAAAGCGAAGCCGGGCGAACTGAAGATCGGCAGCGTCGGCGTTGGCTCGACTCACCATCTCATCGCCGAAATGCTCAAAGCCGCGGCCGCCATCGACCTCACCCATGTGCCCTATCGCGGGGAGGCGCCGGCCGTGGTCGACGTCACGGCTGGTCGCATCGACCTGATGTTTCTCACCAGCGCCAAGCCTTACATCGACGGCGGCCAGGTGCTCGGGCTTGGCGTCTCGAGCGCGCAGCCGTGGTTCAATCTGCCGGGGCTCAAACCGTTGAGCGAACTCGGCCTGCGCGGGTTCGTGGTCGACGGCTGGAACGGACTGATGGCGCCGGCCGGCACGCCGCCGGCGGTGGTCGCGAAACTGAGCGACGCGCTCAGCGGCGCAATGAAATCCGACGACACGGTGCGCGCACTCAATGCCATCGGCTTCAAGCCAGGGAGCGGGACTCCCGGGCCGATGGCTCAGCAGATTGAACGCGACATGGAATTGTTTCAGACAGTCATTCGCGAGCGACAGCTGAAGTTTGATAATTAAAGCGCGGCGCGGCGGCGCCGTCGCGACAGCACGGCGGAGGTTATTATGGCTGGACCGGACAACTGGGTCGATGTCGGCAGCGCGGAGGAACTGGCGCGCGCGCCGCTGCGCAGCCTCAAGGCCAACAACATCGACATTGCGCTTTCGTTTCGCGACGGAACGTGGGGTGCGCTGTCGAATGCCTGCAATCACGTGGGCGGGCCGCTCGGCGACGGCCGGCTCGATCAGGACTACATTATCTGTCCGTGGCACGGCTGGAAGTTCCAGCGCTGCACCGGGTTCGGCGAGCCGGGCTTCGAGGCGGATCGCGTTCCCGCCTTCCCGGTGCGTGTCGAGGGGGGCCGCGTCCAGGTCAACATCGCTGCGCCGACGCGGCGGCAGAAGAGCCCCCATCCGCCGCACCCGCTCGAACGCGAGATCAAGCGCGAGCCCGGGCCGCTGCGGCTCGCCGGGATTTCGACCACCGTGATGGATACGTCCAATCCGCGCTTCTCCGGCTCGGATCATTTGCTCGGCGAGGCCTTGAAGGCCGCGGAGAAGCGCGGCGCGCAGACCCGCCACATTCGCCTCAACGATCTCAAGTTCCGCAACTGCGAGGGCTATTACTCGAAGGCGGCGCGCGCCTGCACCTGGCCGTGCTCGATCACGCAGATGGACGAGAAAGACGAGATGGAGCGCATCTACGAGGCGCTGGTGTTCTGGGCCGACGCGGTCATCGTCGCGACGCCGATCCGCTGGGGCGCCGCCTCCTCGCTCTATTTCCGGATGGCTGAGCGGCTCAACTGCGTGCAGAACCAGGTCACGATCGCGAACCGCGTCCTTATCCGCAATAAGGTCGCTGGCTTTATCATCGTCGGCGGCCAGGACAATATCCAATCCGTCGCCGGCCAGATGCTCGGTTTCTTTGCCGAGCTCGGCTTCATCTTTCCGCAGTTCCCCTACATCGCCCATTCGCGCGGCTGGTCGCACGAGGACATGGAGAACAATGTCGTTATCGTGCGCCAGTCGACCGAACTGGCGCAGGGTGCGCACGAGCTCGCCGGGCGACTGCTCGACCTCGCCGGCCAACTGATCGGCGAAGAGCCTTGCGTTGCGATCGAACGCGGCGGCCGCAAGGCGAGCCCGGTGGGCTAAGGGTTTAGACGCGCTCGAGGCAGCCTGCTGACCGGGCCGGAGTCCGCAGCCCATAACCCCCGCATTCCTGCTAGTCTTCGCTCACAGCGGTGACCGATCTCGAACCGGGAACGACACCATGACGGCGGCAAATCACTACGCCGGCCCCAATGCGCGGGAAGCGGAATATTGGAACAGCGCCGCGACCCGCGCCTGGGCCAACCGTCATGAGCCGATCGACGCGCTGTTTGCCGGGCTCACGCAGGTCGCCCTCGATCAGGCCGCCCCGCAGCACGGAGAACACGTGTTGGATGTCGGCTGCGGCAGCGGAACGACGCTGCTCGAGCTCGCCGCGCGCGTGGGCTCGCGCGGCCATGTGCTCGGCGCCGACATCGCGCAGGCCTCGGTTGAGCGGGCGCGCGAGCGGATCGCGGCTTCCGGTCTTGCCAACGCCAAAGCGATCCTGGCCGACGTCTCGACCCACGCCTTCGCGCCTAAACAGTTTGACCTCGTGTTCTCGCGCTTCGGCGTGATGTTTTTCGCCGACCCGACCGCGACCTTCACGCGGCTGCGCGCCGCCGTGAAGCCGGGCGGCCGCCTGACGCTCGCGGTTTTCCGCGGGGCCGACCGCAACCCGTGGGCGACCGCGCCGATTGCCAGCGTACGGCATTTGCTGCCGCCGGCCGCGTCGCCGAGGCCGGAGGACCCCGGGCAATTTTCCTGGGCCGATCCCGCCCGCATCGATCGCATCCTGGGAGGCGCGGGCTTTCGTGACGTATCTTTGACGCCGCACCATCCTGCGATGCGGCTCGCCGAACCAGGCGGCGTGGAGCGGGCGGTGCAATTCACCATGAGCGTCGGCCCCGGCGTGCGGGCGACGTTAGGCGCCTCGGACGCGATGCGCGAAGCGGTGCGCGCCGGCCTGCACGCGTTCTTCCAACAACTCGACGGCCCGCAGGGGATCGTGCTGCCCGGCGCCATCTGGATCGTCAAGGCGCGTGCATGACATAACGATTTTCCGCAAGCGTTGCGCGGCGGCAACGGTTTTGCGCGCCGACATGCGTTAAGATGCCGAGGCGCGATGCATCTGACAAACGCCGGTGTTCACCCGGCCTCCTGCCCGACCGGTATGACGTCCATGCAATTCCTTGCTCTCGTTGCAGCAGCCATGCTGGCGGCCACGCTTGCGCTGACGCATCAGGCGTTCGCGTTTACGATCTACAACAGCGGCACCAATCCCGACGGCTCCCCGCGCTACGCCGATCCCGACGAGAAGCTCCAGTCCAATCTCGGCGGACGGGGCCAAGCCAGGGGCGCAGGACCGGCCCGGAATTCCGTGTCGATCTATTCCGGCGTGATGCCAGGAACCCACGAGGTTCTGCCGCCGCCGGCGAGCTTCTTCAAGACCGCGCCGCCGCGCAAGCGCATGGCGCAGCGACCGCAAGCGTCGCGGTGAAGATCACCTCGCCGCCGCCTCCTTCACGATCGGCCACCAGAGTTTCTGCTCGCCCTCGATGAAGCGTGCGACGTCGGCGCCGAAGATCGGCGTAAACGGCGTGCCGATCCGATCCAACCGCGCCCGAGCGTCAGGCCGCGTCATGGTCGTGCGCAGGTCTTCGCCAAGCTTCGTCACCAGCGCCTGCGGCGTTCCGGCGCGCACCGAAATCGCCTGCCAGCCGATTGCCGTAAGCCCTGGCACCGTCTCCGCGGCGGCCGGCAGGTCGGGCTTTGAGGGCAAGCGCCGCGGCAGCAGGATCGCGAGCGGCTTGATCTCGCCGGCGTCGGTCGCACCGCGCAGCGCCGGCAGCGAGTCGATCACCGCGTGAACCCTCCCGCCGATGATTTCCTTGATCGCTTCGTTGGTGCCGCCTGTTGATGGAACGACCGTGATCGGCGCGTTCGTGAGGCGAGCCAACAGGCGCGCGGCGAGATGCGGCAGCGAGCCGGCCGGATTGGTGCCGATCACGATGCGGTAGGGCTCGTTCTTGGCGAGCGCGATCAGATCGGCGAGCGACGCGACGCCGAGCTTGGGCGACACCGCCAGCACCATGCCTTCGCTGGCGATGAGCGCGACCGGCACGAGATCGCGATTGACGTCGATTGCGAGCTTCTCGCTCTGCGCCGGCAGAATGGTGAACGTCGACGCCGAGGCGCCGAGCAGGGTATAGCCATCGGGTTCGGCGGAGATCACCACCTGCGCGCCGATGAGACCGCCGCCCCCAGCGCGGTTTTCGACCACCACCGGCCGGCCCCAGGTCTTGCCGAGCTCGTCGGCCAGAATGCGCGCGCGGATGTCAGGCGATGACGCAGCCGGGGTCGACACAATAATCCGCACCGGACGCGACGGATAGTGGTCCTGTGCGCGCGCAGCAGTAGGATCGCCGAGCGCGATCGCGAGCATTCCGGCGAAGAGGAAAAGGCGAGGCATGCCGATCTCCTTCCCCCGCCGATCAGGAAAGCATGCGATTTGACGCGCTACAATGCCTCCATTGATGCGGCGCGTAACGCGCTAGTGTCGCCGATTTGAAGTTCCTGCATCACCTGCCGCAAGCTACTCCAGGAACTTCAAATCGATAAGCGGCACTAGAATCAAATACTTGCTAGTGCCCCTTTGTTTCCGAAGTTCGTGTCAGAGGGTGCCGCGATGTATCACGAACTTCGGAAACGGGGCACTAGTCCGGCTCAAGTCGATTGCCAGCCTTGGCATGAACCGCCAACATCGGAAATCGTTCACTTAGGACGCCCGATGATCTTCGCGCGCCGCCAGTTTCTTCGTCTTGCCGCCGGCAGCGCGGTCGCGTGCGCGCTTGCGCGCGTCGCCATGGCCCTCGATTACCCGATCCGGCCGGTTCATCTGATCGTCGGATTTCCACCGGGCGGCGCGGCCGACATCACGGCGCGCCTGATCGCGCAATGGCTCTCCGAGCGTCTTGGTCAGCAGTTCATCGTCGAGAACCGTCCCGGCGCTGGCACCAACATCGGCACCGAGGCGGTCGTGCGCGCGCCTGCGGACGGATACACGTTGCTCCTGGTCAGCGTCGCCAACACCGTCAATGCGACACTCTACGAGCGGCTGAATTTCAATTTCGTCCGCGATATCGCGCCGGTCGCGGGCCTGATCCGCGGACCGCTCGCCATGGATCTCAATCCTTCAGTCGCGGCGACGACGGTTCCGGACTTCATCAGCTACGCCAGGGCAAACCCCGGCGCGATCAATATCGCCTCGGCGGGTAACGGTACGCCCGGCCACATGGCGGTCGAGATGTTCAAGATGATGACCGGCCTCAACCTCGTTCACGTGCCGTATCGCGGCGCGGCGCCGGCCATGACCGACCTCCTGGCTGGCCAGGTGCAGGTCGTGTTCGACAACCTGCCGACCTCGCTCGAACACATCCGGGCTGGGAAAATCCGGGCATTGGCGGTGACGAGCGCGGCACGCTCACCGGCCCTGCCGGACGTGCCGGCGCTCGCAGAGTTCGTGCCGGGCTACGAAGTCAGTTCCTGGTTCGGCATCGGCGCTCCAAAGGAGACGCCGACCGAGATCGTGGCGCTTCTCAACACCACGATCAACGCGGCTCTTGCCGATCCGGCGCTGCAGGCGCGCTTTGCCGAGATGGCGAGCGCGCCAATTGCGATGACGCCCGCGCAGTTCGGCCTGCTGATCGCCGATGAGACCGAGAAGTGGGCCAGGGTGATAAGGTTCGCCGGCGTCAGCGCCGCGGACCGGTGAGTGATCCGCAAGCCGACAGAACGCGTACTATCGATATCGATAACGCGCGGTAGCGCCCGTAGCGATAATAGTTGCCGTACTTCTGGATGTAGATCTCGTTCCATACGCGCTGCGTGCGCACGTTGGGGCCGAGTTTCTGTTCCTGCGTCATCGTGGCATCGGGGTCGCTGGTCAGGTCGTAGGACAATGCGTAGGACGTCCCGGCCAGCAATAGCCCTGCCGTCAGCATCAGTAATTTCGTGGTCATGGGTCACGCCTCCGGTTCAACGACCGCGGGTCATGCATTGTGTCGCCGCGCCGGTGGTTCAACGGGCGGGAGACTGCTCATTGGTCGCGCTTATTCGACAACGGGTTCAGGCGACGTTGGGTTCCCGTCGTGCCCGGTCCGACGTTCTGGGAGTCAGCTCCGCCAAAAAACATTAGACATCATAAATAATATATATTATTTTCCTTCTCCCAAGCCCGCCAAGGGCGTTTCCGGATCCGATCCTGAGGCGGGGCCGGGAGCGGCGCCTGCGTCGCGCCAGCGTTCGCAATCACCCCGGGAAGCGCGCTGAAAATGCGCCCGAATGGCATGCAAAACCATGCTGCCGGGCACTTGCACGAGGCCGCTAAATCGCTATATTCCGCGCATCCATTAAGGATACCTCATAACGGTCGGATGGTCCGATCGGTTCTTATGAGAGTGGGCCCCGCCCGGGACCCGCTCTTTTTTATTACCGGCGCGCGCCGGAGCCGGCACGCCTGGAACCGGGCGGGAATTTTCACGCGTTGTAGCGATGGAAGAATTGCCGACGCGGTCGGCCCATTGAGCATGACAGACGCTGCGAGCGAACAACAACTCAACGAGCCCCGGCTCGTGACCGAGACCGGGATCTCGGCGCGCGTCGCCGCGCTCGCGGCGCCGGTGCTCGAAAGCCTCGGCTTGCGGCTGGTGCGGGTGCGCGTCTCGGGCTCCGCCGGCCAAACCGTGCAGATCATGGCCGAGCGGCCGGACGGCACCATATCGGTCGGCGACTGCGAACGCGCCTCGCGCGCGCTCTCGCCCGTGCTCGATGCCGCCGATCCGGTCGATAGCGCCTATCGGCTCGAACTGTCTTCACCGGGAATCGACCGGCCGCTGGTGCGGCGCTCGGATTTCGAGCGCTACGCCGGTCACGTGATGAAGGTCGAACTCAACGTTGCGCTGGCCGGCCGCAAGCGCTTCCGCGGCATCCTGCTGGGCGTCACGGGCGAGGCGGCGCGGCTCAAGAGCGAGGACACCGGCGAGGAAACGCTGATCCCGATCGACGACATGAGCGAGGCGCGCCTGGTCCTCACCGATGCGCTGATCGCGGAATCGCTGCGGCGGGGCAAAGCTGCGCAAAAAGCCGCGGAGATTGAACCCGCCAACGGACAACACCACGAACACGCCGCCCACGAAACGGGGCCGGCGCACCGATCAACCAAAGGAGACTGACGATGGCCGTCAGCGCCAATAAGCTCGAACTCCTGCAGATCGCCGACGCGGTCGCCCGCGAAAAGTCGATCGACCGCTCAATCGTCATCACCGCCATGGAGGATGCGATCGCAAAGGCCGCCAAGTCGCGCTACGGCAGCGAGACCGAGGTGCGCGCCGAGCTCAATCCCAAGAGCGGGGAGCTTCGGCTGTTCCGCCATCTGCTCGTCGTCGATGCGGTCGAGAACCCGGCGACCCAGATCACGCTCGAGGACGCGCGCCGGCACAATCCGGCGGCCCAGGTCGGCGACACTATCGCCGACACGCTGCCGCCGCTCGAATATGGCCGCATCGCCGCGCAGTCCGCCAAGCAGGTGATCGTGCAGAAGGTGCGCGAAGCCGAGCGCGACCGCCAGTATCAGGAATTCAAGGACCGCATCGGCGACATCGTCAACGGCATCGTCAAGCGCGTGGAATACGGCAACGTGGTGGTCGATCTCGGCCGCGGCGAAGCCATCATCCGGCGCGACGAGATGCTGCCACGCGAGACGCTGCGCAACGGCGATCGGGTGCGTGCCTACATCTACGACGTGCGGCGCGAGGCGCGCGGTCCCCAGATCTTCCTGTCGCGCACCCATCCACAGTTCATGGCCAAGCTGTTCGCCCAGGAGGTGCCGGAGATTTACGACGGCATCGTCGAGGTGAAGGCGGTGGCGCGCGACCCGGGCTCGCGCGCGAAGATCGCGGTGATCTCGCGCGATTCCTCGGTCGATCCGGTCGGCGCCTGCGTCGGCATGCGCGGCTCGCGCGTGCAGGCCGTGGTCAACGAGCTGCAAGGCGAGAAGATCGACATTATTCCGTGGTCAATGGACATCGCGACCTTCGTGGTCAACGCGCTCGCCCCCGCCGAGGTCGCCAAGGTGGTGCTCGACGAGGACAAGGAGCGCATTGCCGTGGTGGTGCCCGATCAGCAACTCTCGCTCGCGATCGGCCGGCGCGGCCAGAACGTCCGGCTCGCCTCCCAGCTGACCGGCTGGGACATCGACATTCTCACCGAGCAGGAAGAGTCCGAGCGCCGCCAGGCCGAGTTCGAGAAGCGCACCAAGATGTTCATCGATGCGCTCAACCTCGACGAGGTGGTCGGCCAGCTGCTCGCCTCGGAAGGCTTCACGTCGGTCAAAGAACTTGCTTACGTGGACGAGAAAGAACTCGGCTCGATCGAGGGCTTCGACGAGGAGACCGCGCGCGAATTGCAGGAGCGCGCCCGCGATTATCTGGCGCAGATCGAAGCGCAGCTCGATGCGCGCCGCACCGAGCTCGGCGTCGAGGATACGCTGAGGGACATCCCCGGCATAACAACCGAGATGCTGGTTGCGCTCGGCGAGAACGACGTCAAGACGATCGAGGACCTCGCCGGCTGCGCTACCGACGATCTCGCCGGCTGGAGCGAGCGTAAGGACAACGAGACTGTGCACCACGCGGGCGCGCTCGAAGGCTTCGAGATCACCCGCGCCGAGTGCGAGGCGATGATCATGCAGGCCCGCGTTAAGGCCGGCTGGATCAGCGAGGCCGACCTCACCGCTATGACCGCCACCGAAGACGAGGCGCCGGCCGAAGAGGCTGCGCCGGCTGAGTGAACGGGTGCACCCGGATTGCTTTTGATGACAGCGTTTCCCCACACCCCTGAGCCGTCATCGCCCGCGAAAGCGGGCGACCCAGTACCGACTGATCGGGTGTCCGCGGTTCCTGGGGGCCCCACTTTCGCGGGGCATGACGAGGAAGGTGATCACGGTCCGCGCAGTGGCGGCACCGAGCGCTTCTGTGTGGTCGCCCGCGCTGCAAAACCGGTCGATGAACTCATCCGGTTCGTCGCCGGGCCGGACGGCACGCTCGTTCCCGATATTAAACGCAAGCTGCCCGGCCGCGGCGTTTGGGTGACCGCAACCCGCTCGGCCCTGGAAAAAGCGGTCAAGCGGGGTGCCTTCGCGCGGGGCTTGAAGGAGAGCATTCGGATACCGGCTGACCTGTTGGATCTGGTCGATCGGCTGCTCACCCGCGCGGCGCTGGACGCGCTCGCAATGGCCAACAAGGGCGGGCGTGTCGCGGCAGGATTTGAGCGGGTCGACAGCGCCATCGGCTCGGGCCGCCTCGTGGCCCTGATCCATGCGGCCGAGGCTTCGCCTGACGGCGTGCGCAAGCTTTCTGGCACGCAAGCAGGGCGGCCCTTCCCCCTTGTGCGCATGTTTACCGCGTCCCAATTGGGTTTGGCATTGGGGCGGCCAAGTGTGGTACATGCAGCCCTGCTCGGCGGCCGGGAAGGCGATAGCTTCCTCGCCCGCTGGCGCACCCTTGAGCGATATCGAGCGAACGAAGACGGCGATGAGCCAACTCGCGCCGGCACTGAAACGGTGCAGCCTCACGCTGCCTCGGAACTGGGAACGGAATGACTGAGACAAAGAACCCCGGCGAAAAGCTGACCGTCGCACCGTCGAAACCCCTGACGCTCAAGCGCAGCGTCGAGCAGGGCGTCGTGCGCCAGAGCTTCAGCCACGGCCGCACCAAGGCGGTCGTGGTCGAGAAGGTCAAGCGTCGCATCGGCCCCGGCGAAGGCAAGATCGAGGCACCATCGGCTCCGGTTGCCCGGCAAGCGGCTCCGGCGCCGTCGCGCGCCGCCGTTGCCCCAGCACCGAGACCCCCCGCCGCCGCCCCCAAGGCATCGGGCGTGGTGCTGCGCACGTTGACCGACGAGGAGCGCGATCGGCGCGCGCACGCGCTCGATGACGCCAAGGTGCGTGAAGCCGAGGAGCGCAAAGTCGCCGAAGAGGAAGCGCGCCGCCGCACCGACCGCGAATCCAAGGAACACGCCGAGCGCGAAGCCGCCGAAGCGCGCAAGCGCGACGAGGACGACCGCCGCAAGCACGACGAGGAAACCAAGAAGCGCGCCGAGCAGGAAGCCAAAAAGCGCTTCGGCGACGACGAGGTAAAGCCCAAGACGCCAATCGACGTGCGCTCAATCAAGCCCGAGGTCGACGACGACGAAGCGCCGCGCCCGCGCCGTGGCAGCGGCGCTGGAGCCGCGCGACCGGCACCGGCGCCAAAACCGGCACGCCCTGGCGCGCAGAAATCGCGCGGGCGCCTCACGCTGGTGACCGCGCTCTCGACCGACGAAGTGCGCGAGCGCTCGGTCGCCTCGTTCCGTCGGCGCGTGCAGCGCATGACCGGCCATCGCGAGGCCGAAGCCAAGGAAAAGATCGCGCGCGAGGTGGTCGTTCCGGAGACGATCACCATCCAGGAACTCGCCAACCGCATGGCCGAGCGCGGCGTCGATGTGATCAAGTTGTTGATGAAGCAGGGCCAGATGGCGAAGATTACCGACGTGATCGACGCCGATACCGCCCAGCTCCTGGCCGAAGAGCTTGGCCACACCGTGCGGCGCGTGTCCGAGGCCGACGTCGAGGAAGGCGTGTTCGACGTGGTCGACGCGCCCGAAACACTCGCCCCGCGTCCGCCGGTCGTGACCATCATGGGCCACGTCGACCACGGCAAGACCTCGCTGCTCGATGCCATCCGCACCACCGACGTGGCGGGCGGCGAAGCCGGCGGCATCACCCAGCATATCGGCGCCTATCAGGTGACGGCGCCGTCGGGCAACAAGATCACCTTCATCGACACGCCCGGCCACGCCGCCTTCACGGCAATGCGCGCGCGCGGCGCCAAGGTCACCGACCTGGTGGTGCTGGTGGTGGCGGCGGACGACGGCGTCATGCCGCAGACGGCCGAAGCGATCCAACACGCCAAGGCCGCCAAGGTGCCGATGATCGTCGCCATCAACAAGATCGACAAACCGGACGCTAAGCCCGAACGGGTGCGCTCGGAACTCCTCCAGCACGAAGTGCAGGTCGAATTGCTCGGCGGCGACGTGCTCGACGTCGAGGTTTCGGCCACCAAGAAGACCAACCTCGACAAGCTCCTGGAAGCAATCGGCCTGCAAGCCGAAATTCTCGACCTCAAGGCCAACCCGGCGCGCGCCGCCGAAGGCACCGTGATCGAAGCCAAGCTCGATCGTGGCCGCGGCCCGGTCGCGACCGTGCTAGTGCAACGCGGAACGCTGCACCTTGGCGACATCATCGTGGCCGGCGCCGAATGGGGCCACGTGCGCGCGCTCATTTCCGATACTGGCGCCCACGTGGACGCGGCCGGGCCTTCGACCCCGGTTGAGGTGCTCGGCTTTTCCGGCATTCCGGAAGCGGGCGATCGTCTCGCCGTAGTCGAGACCGAAGCGCGCGCCCGCGAAGTCACCAACTACCGCACGCGCCAACGGCGCGACAACATGGCGGCGCGGGCGACCGGCATGCGCGGCTCGCTCGAGCAGATGATGAGCCAGCTCAAGACCGCCGGGCGCAAGGAATTCCCGCTGGTGATCAAGGGCGACGTGCAGGGCTCGATCGAGGCAATCGTCGGCGCGCTCGACAAGCTCGGCACCGAGGAGGTCGGCGCCCGCATCCTCTACGCCGGGGCCGGCGGCATCGCGGAATCCGACGTGACGCTCGCGGCTGCATCGAATGCAGCGATCATCGGCTTCAACGTGCGCGCCCACAAGGAGGCGCGCGAAGCGGCCGAACGCGACGGCGTCGAGATCCGCTACTACAATATCATTTATGACCTCGTCGACGACGTGAAGAAGGCAATGTCGGGCCTGCTCGCGCCGACCTTGCGCGAGACCATGCTGGGCAACGCGCAAATCCTGGAGATCTTCAGCGTGTCGAAAGTCGGCAAGGTCGCCGGCTGCCGCGTCACCGACGGCAAGGTCGAGCGCGGCGCCAACGTGCGGCTCATTCGCGACAACGTCGTCATTCACGAGGGCAAGCTCTCCCAGCTCAAGCGCTTCAAGGATGACGCGCGCGAGGTGGTGGTCGGCCAGGAATGCGGCATGGCATTCGAGAACTATCAGGACATGCGCGTCGGCGACGTGATCGAATGCTACCGGGTCGAGCAGGTGCAGCGCACGTTGTGATTTTAAGATCGCCGATCCGTCGGGTGGGTTGAGCGCTTGCGCAACCCGCCAATCAGGTGATGGGTTTTCCTCCGCTCAACCCATCCCACATATTTTTATAGACAGCGACGTTTGCAAAATATCCGGTCACTTCGCTATGCCTCGCCATCATCCCTATCGCACCCCCGAGAAAGCTCCGTCGCAGCGCCAGTTGCGCGCGGGCGAGCTGATCCGCCACGCGCTGGCCGAGATCCTGGTACGCGGCGAGGTGCACGACCCGGTGATCGAGAACCATGTCATCACCGTGCCTGAGGTGCGCATGACGCCTGACCTGCGGCTTGCGACCATCTATGTGATGCCGCTGGCTGGCCGCGATGCGGGCGAGGTGGTTGCAGCGTTCGAGCGCAACAAGCGTTTCCTGCGCGGCGAGCTCGCCCACCGCGTCAACATGAAATTTGCGCCCGAGATCAGGTTTCGCATCGACGAGCGCTTCGAGGAAGCCGAACGGATCGCGAAGTTGCTGCGCACGCCCGACGTGCAGCGCGACCTCGATAAGAACGACGATACGGAGTGACGTTATTGGACGTGCTTGAACAACAAACAAAAGCGCCGGCCGGACCGAAGCCCAAGCGCGAGAAGCGCGACGTGCACGGCTGGGTCGTGCTCGACAAGCCGATTGGCATGACCTCGACCCACGCGGTCGCGGTGGTGCGGCGGCTGTTTGCGGCCAAACGCGCCGGCCACGCTGGCACGCTCGATCCGCTCGCGTCGGGGCTGCTCCCGATCGCACTCGGCGAGGCGACCAAGACGGTGCCGTTCGTGATGGACGGGCGCAAGTCCTACGTCTTCACGGTGCGCTGGGGCGAGGAGCGCGACACCGACGACGCCGAGGGTCGCGTGGTCGCGACCTCCGCGGCGCGGCCGTCTCCGGCAGCGATCGCGGCGCTGCTCCCGCACTACACCGGCACGATCGAGCAGGTTCCGCCGTGCTATTCCGCCATCAAGATCGAGGGCGAGCGCGCCTACGACATCGCGCGCCAAGGCGAGAGCGTCGTGATCGAGCCGCGGCCGGTCGAAATCCATGAACTCGCCCTGACCGCGAGCCCTGACGCCGATCACAGCGATTTCGCCGCGCAATGCGGCAAAGGTACTTATGTGCGCGCGCTTGCCCGCGATTTCGGCCGTGCGCTCGGCTGCCTTGGGCACGTCACCGCGCTCCGCCGCATGCGCGTCGGCCCGTTCGGCGAGAGCCACATGATTTCACTGGCAGAACTGGAGGGTTTGTGCCATAGAGCCGCGCAAGGCGAGGGAAGCTTCGCCGATGCGCTACTGCCCGTTGCGACCGCGCTGGACGACATCCCGGCGCTGGCCGTCAGTCGGGCGGATGCAGCCAGGCTCCAGAGGGGCCAGGCTGTTCTGATGCGCGGGCGGGACGCTCCTGTCCTCAGCGGTATCGTACATGTGCTGGCGTCGGGCCACCTTGTGGCTCTCGCCGAGTTCGACCGCGGCGAGATCGTCCCCAAGCGCGTGTTCAACCTCTCCGGCCTGCAGGGCAGAGCCGGGATCAGGAAAGGATGACCGATGTCGATTGCGGCGGGCCGTAAGGCCGAGGTGATCAATTCGTTTGCGGTGAAGTCCGGCGATACCGGTTCGCCCGAAGTGCAGGTTGCGATCCTGTCAGAGCGGATCAACAATCTCACCGAACATTTCAAGACCCACGTTAAGGACAACCATTCACGGCGCGGGCTGCTCAAGCTCGTGTCCCAGCGCCGCCAGTTGCTCGATTACCTCAAGCGCGCCGACGAGGGGCGCTACAAGTCGTTGATCGACAAGCTCGGTATTCGTCGCTGACACGCGTGTTTGTTCATTTTATCGGATGGTTCGAGCAACGCGAGAGCCATCCTCTTTCGCCGAATTCGATGGGCATCGTTTCGTTCAACCCATCCGATGAGGCGGGTATCCGGAACGCATAGTGCGGCCGGACGTAGCAAGGGGCGGCAAGGCCGCCCGAAAGGTCGGAGGTCATGGCAGGATCGCCGGATGCTGGTCAGTGCGAGCGCGCGCTGCAGCCTCTCGCCGTCTTGCTCATGGCCTTCGAGCCACATCGAAACCATGAGAGAGAACCATGTTTGACATTCATCGTGTCGCCCTTGATTGGGGCGGACGTACGCTTACGCTCGAGACCGGAAAGATAGCGCGCCAAGCCGACGGCGCGGTTGTTGCGACCTACGGCGAGACCTCGGTACTGGCGACGGTGGTCGCCGCCAAGCAGCCGAAGGAAGGCATCGACTTCCTGCCGCTGACCGTCAACTACCAGGAAAAATTCTACGCTGCCGGCCGCATTCCGGGCGGCTATTTCAAGCGCGAAGGGCGCCCGAGCGAGCGCGAGACGCTGATCTCGCGGTTGATCGACCGGCCGATCCGGCCGCTGTTCGCGGATGGCTGGCGCTGCGACACCCAGGTCATCATCAATGTGCTCAGCCACGATCTGGAGAACGATCCGGACATCGTTGCCATGGTGGCAGTGTCGGCCGCGCTGACGCTTTCGGGCGCGCCGTTCATGGGTCCGATCGGCGGTGCCCGCGTCGCCTTCATCAACAACGAGTTCGTGCTCAATCCGCAGATCGACGAGATGACCGAAAGCCAGCTCGATCTGGTCGTCGCCGGCACGCAAGACGCGGTGCTGATGGTCGAATCGGAAGCCAAGGAGCTTCCCGAGGAGATCATGCTCGGTGCCGTGATGTTCGGCCACCGGCATTTCCAACCAGTGATCAACGCGATCATCGAACTCGCCGAGAAGGCCGCCAAGGAGCCGCGCGAAGTCGCGGGCGCCGATAACGCCGAGCTCGAGCGCGAGCTGCGCGCACAGGTCGAGCAGGATTTACGCGCCGCCTACTCGATCGCCGGCAAGGGCGAGCGGCACGATGCTGTCGAAGCCGCCAAGGCCAAGGCGATTGCGCACTTCGTTCCCGAAGGCGCAACCGAGAAGCCGCGCTATGACGAACGGCAAATCGCCGGCGCGTTCAAGGAGCTCGAAGCCAAGATCGTACGTAACAGCATCCTCGACACCGGCCGACGCATCGACGGCCGCGACGTGAAGACCGTGCGTCCGATCGTGAGCGAAGTCGGCATTCTGCCGCGCACCCATGGCTCGGCGCTGTTCACGCGCGGCGAGACCCAGGCGCTGGTGATCGCGACACTCGGCACCGGCGAGGACGAGCAGTTCATCGACGCCCTGCAGGGCACCTACAAGGAAACCTTCCTGCTGCATTACAACTTCCCGCCGTTCTCGGTCGGCGAGACCGGCCGCGTCGGAGCGCCCGGCCGTCGCGAGGTCGGTCACGGCAAGCTCGCCTGGCGCGCGCTGCACCCGATTCTCCCGCCGCACCACGAGTTTCCGTACACGATCCGCGTCGTCTCCGAGATCACCGAGTCGAACGGCTCGTCCTCGATGGCGACGGTGTGCGGCTCCTCGCTCGCCTTGATGGACGCCGGTGTGCCGCTGCGCGCACCGACCGCGGGCATTGCCATGGGCCTGATCCTGGAAGACAAGCGCTATGCGGTGCTCTCCGACATTCTCGGCGATGAGGACCATCTGGGCGACATGGACTTCAAGGTCGCCGGCACCGAAAACGGCGTCACCGCGCTGCAGATGGACATCAAGATCTCCGGCATCACCGAGGAGATCATGCGCGTCGCGCTCAACCAGGCCAAGGACGGGCGCATCCACATCCTGGGCGAGATGAGCAAGGCGCTCACCAAGCATCGCGCCCAGCTCGGCGAGCACGCGCCGCGCATCGAGGTCATCACCATTCCGGTCGACAAAATCCGCGAAGTGATCG
This sequence comes from uncultured Alphaproteobacteria bacterium, assembly GCA_963816775.1. Lineage (GTDB taxonomy): Bacteria > Pseudomonadota > Alphaproteobacteria > Rhizobiales > Xanthobacteraceae > JAFAXD01. The sequence goes on along the minus strand of CAWFLX010000059.1, from coordinate 101,605 downwards.
GTTCCGGCGGCAAGGTGATCCGCGAGATCGTGGAGAAGACCGGCGCCAAGGTCGACATTTCGGACGACGGCACCATCAAGATCGCCTCTGCCAAGGGCGACGCCATCAAGGCCGCCATCAACTGGATCAAGTCGATCGCCTCCGAGCCCGAGGTCGGCCACATCTACGAAGGCACGGTGGTCAAGGTCATGGATTTCGGCGCATTCGTGAATTTCTTCGGCGCCAAGGACGGCCTCGTCCACATCAGCCAGCTCGCGTCGCGGCGGGTGCAGAAGGTGACCGACGTCGTCAAGGAAGGCGACAAGGTCAAGGTCAAGCTCCTGGGCTTCGACGAACGCGGCAAGGTGCGGCTCTCGATGAAGGTCGTCGACCAACAGACCGGCGAGGACCTCGAGGGCAAGCAGTCGGCCGAAGGCGAGCAGCAGCGCGAGGCGGTCGGCAGCGAATAGCTGTTGCGCGGGCGGCCCTGCTCGCGCTCGCTCCCAAGGTGGCCCTCGGATCATTCCGGGGGCCCGAAGCGCCTGCGGGCGGCAAGCAAATATTCCTATAGGGCTGCGCGTCGTTTCTAAAACACAAATAACGTCAGTGCCTTGCAGTCGCAGCGTGGTTCTGTGACGAGCATCACTGTGGGACCGGAAGGCGCGCGCTAAGGTGCTGGATGTAAGGCCGGTGTGTCACCTTTTACGGGTTTTGTGCACGGGTCCTTCTTCCTCCCAGAGACCCTACTTTGGTCCACCCCAGACCAACCGCCCGAGCAGGTTTGCTCGGGCGGATTTTTTTGTTGCGTAATCCTTCGGTTTGTAGCGCTACTTCCGGTTGGGGGCCGGGGTATCAGTCATGGCGGCAACGAACGCGGTTACGGACCTTTTTTCGGCACTCCCCCAGCATTTGTCGGCGCACCTGTTCGCGAACGCGAAGCTGGTTCATCTCGCCGCCGACCAGGTGCTGTTTCTCGCCGGCGACGCGGGAGACGGCTGCTATCGGATCGAGAAGGGGCTCCTGAAGGTCAGCATGGTGTCCACCTCGGGCGCCGAGCGCATTTTGTCGATCCTGGGGCCGGGTGCGATCGTCGGTGAGCTCGCGGTGCTCGACGGATTGCCGCGCTCCGCCTCGGTCCTGGCGCTGCGCGAAAGCGAGCTCCTGTTCGTGAGCAAAGCCAGGTTCGAGGAGTTTGCGAAGAAGAACCAGGAACTCTACCAGCACCTGGTGACGCTTCTGGCATCGCGCCTGCGGGAAACCAATGACGTGATAGCAGCCGAGAGTTTCCTGCCGCTGCGCGGCCGCGTCGCGCTGACGCTGCTCGAACTCGCCGAGCATTTCGGCGAGAGCGTCGGCTCCGGGCGCATCGTGATCCGCCAGAAGTTCGGACAATCCGATCTCGCCGCAATGGCCGGCATCGCGCGCGAAAACGTCAATCGCATTCTCGCCGATTGGAAGCGCCGCAAGCTGGTGAGCCGGATCTCGGGCTACTATTGCCTCGAAAGCAAGTCGCAGCTGCAGCGCGAGGTCGATCTCTAGTGCCGCCGATTTGAAGTTCCTGTATCACCTGCCGCAAGCTCGTTCAGGAACTTCAAATCGATAAGCGGCACGCGCGCGACCAGCAAAAGTGGTCACCGGTTTTGCGTCCGGTTGCGCGCTAACTATAGGTGGGCGCATGATCTTTTTCGGCGAACCGGCGGCCACTTCGCCGGATCATGCGCTATCATATACTTGCTAGTGCCCCTTTGTTTCCGAAGTTCGTGTCAGAGGGTGCCGCGATCTATCACGAACTTCGGAAACGGGGCACTAGCCGGGGGAGAGGCGCGCTTTATTGCGCGGCGTCCTTGGCGTTTTCCTCGCCGTTGCCATTGCCGTTATTGCCGGCAACGCTGACCCGCAAGGTGTCGGGCTGCGGCATGGCGATCGCGTTGTAGCCTGAATCGACAAAATGGATTTCGCCGGTGACGCCGGTGGACAGATCGCTCAGCAGATAAAGCGCGGCGCCGCCGAGTTCATCGAGCGTGACGCCGCGGCGCAACGGCGAGTGCCGTTGCTGGTAGGCGAACATGAAGCGCGCGTCCGAGATGCCGGCGCCGGCGAGCGTGCGGATCGGCCCGGCCGAGATCGCGTTGATCCGAATGTTCTGGCTGCCAAAATCAACAGCGAGATAGCGCACCGATGCCTCGAGCGCGGCCTTGGCGAGGCCCATCGCATTGTAGTTCGGCATGGCGCGCGTGCCGCCGTTGTACGTGAGCGTCACCATCGCGCCGCCGTTTGTCATCAGCGCCGCGGCGCGCTTGGCGGCCTCGGTGAACGAAAAGCAGGAAATCAACATGGTGCGCACGAAGTTCGCCCGCGTGGTATCGGCATAGCGGCCCTTGAGCTCGGCCTTGTCGGAGAACGCGACGGCATGCACCAGAAAATCAAGCCCGCCCCATTTTTCGCCAATCGTCGCAAATACCTTGTCGACCGACGCGATATCCTCGACGTCACACGTCATCAAAAGGTCGGCGCCCAGCGACTGGGCCAGCGGCCGTACCCGCTTGCCGAGCGCTTCGCCCTGATAGGTAAAGCCGAGGGTCGCACCATGCGCCGCCAGCGTGCGCGCGATACCCCAGGCGATCGAGTGGTCGTTGGCGACCCCCATGATCAAACCGCGTTTGCCCTGCATCAGCCCCTGCATGCCCAACCCCGAATGTTCGAAAGCGTTTTGTGCGGACGCAACGCGGGCACCCATCGTAATCGCGCTTCTGCTCGATGGAGTACCAAATGCAACGGCGGTGGAGACATCACGCCTCCGGCCGCTTGAAGGCGATGCAAGCGTTGGTGCCGCCGAACCCGAAAGAATTCGACAGCACACAGCCAAGCGACACGTTATCGCGCCGCTCGCGCACGATCGGCATGTCGGCGAATGCCGGGTCCATGGTCTCGATATTGGCGCTCTCGCAGATGAAGCCATTCTTCATCATCAGCAGGCAGTAGATTGCCTCCTGCACGCCGGCGGCGCCGAGCGAATGGCCGGTGAGCGATTTGGTGGCCGAGATCGGAGGGCATTTGTCGCCGAAGATCTCGCGGATCGCCTCGATTTCCCTGAGATCGCCAACCGGCGTCGAGGTGGCATGTGGATTGATGTAGTCGACCGGCGGAAGGCCGCCCTCGAGCGTAAGCTTCATGCAGCGCACGGCGCCCTCACCCGATGGCGCCACCATGTCGAAGCCGTCGGATGTGGCGCCGTAGCCAGCGACCTCGGCATAGATTTTCGCGCCGCGTGCTTTCGCATGCTCGAGCTCCTCGAGCACGACGACGCCGGCGCCGCCCGCGATCACGAAGCCGTCGCGATCCGCGTCATAGGCGCGCGACGCCGTCTCGGGCCGGTCGTTGAATTTGGTCGACATCGCCCCCATGGCGTCGAACAGAACCGACAACGTCCAATCGAGCTCCTCGCAGCCGCCGGCGAAGATCATGTCCTGCTTGCCGTTCTGGATGATCTCGGTGGCATTGCCGATGCAGTGGTTGGAGGTCGCGCACGCCGACGAGATCGAGTAGTTGATGCCTTTGATCTTGAACCAGGTCGCGAGCGTAGCCGACGCGGTCGATGACATCGCCTTGGGGACTGCGAACGGACCGACCCGCTTCGGCCCTTTGTTGCGCGTGACGTCCGCGGCTTCGACGATGGTGCGGGTTGATGGGCCGCCGGAGCCCATGATGATGCCGGTACGCTCATGCGAAATCTCGCCGGCCTCGAGCCCGGCATCGCGAATCGCCTGCTCCATCGCAACATGATTCCACGCCGCGCCGCCGCCGAGAAATCGCATGGCGCGCCGGTCGATCGCGGCTTCGGGATCGAGCGTCGGAGCGCCGTGGACCTGGCAACGAAACCCGCGATCCGCATAGTCGGACGCGCGCGAAATGCCGGACTTCGCCTCGCGCAGGCTCGCCAGCACTTCCTGGGTGTTGTTGCCGATGGACGAAACGATGCCCATTCCGGTGACGACGACCCGTCTCATGCCCGCCTCTTTCGTATTTCACTGCGCCGCGGAGGCACACCCCAACTCGGATAGCGCGAGCTAGGCGTTGGCCTGCATCGCCGCGTCCTCGCGGAACAATCCGACCTTAAGGTCGAAGGCGCGATAGATCACCGAGCCATCCGCGGACAACCAGCCGTCGGCGACGCCAAGCACGAGCTTCGAACGCATCACCCGCTTCACGTCGATTCCGTACACGACCTTCTTGACGGTCGGAAGCACCTGTCCGGAAAATTTGAGTTCGCCCAGGCCAAGCGCGCGGCCCTTGCCGTGTCCCCCGAGCCAGCCGAGGAAAAAGCCGACCAGCTGCCAGAGCGCGTCGAGGCCCAGGCAGCCGGGCATCACCGGGTCGCCCTTGAAGTGACAGGGGAAGAACCAGAGATCGGGCTTCACGTCGAGCTCAGCCCGCACCAAGCCTTTGCCGTGCTCGCCGCCGCCTTCCGCGATTTCAGCGATGCGATCAAACATCAGCATCGGCGGCAGCGGCAACTGTGGGCCTTCCACAAACAATTCGCCCCGCCCGCAGGAGAGAAGGTCCTCGTACTCGAAGCTTGAACGCCGGTACTCCATTCCGGTCCCATCCTCAATAACCTTGGGCCGTGATCGCGGCGCCCGGGGCATTTCCCTAACACACCGGGCGTCCCCGGAACAACGGCAGCGGGGCGCAGGGTGGCGCGGCTTGGCGTCCTTGAACGCGCCGCAGCATGACCTGATGTAAGGCGCAGCCAAACCAACGTCCGGGACGTGGCGCCGGTCGGCACGAAACCGAGAATACCTCTAATGCATGCCAGTCCTTGTTGCGAAACAGTTGCAAAAGCCAACTGTCGGTTATATAGGATTAATACTCGTAGTCTCGGTCAGTCTAATCAAAGACTTAGCGTTCAGGACCCGTCGTAGCCAATGCAACCGCGTACTTCGCTCACCTCGAACAAAGTGAGCGCCGCTTTCGTCGAATCGGACGAACCGCGCCAGGCCCACACGGGCTGCCCGTGGCATGACGTGCGCGCGATGTTGCGCAAGGTCGGCCTGCGACCCACCCGCCAGCGCATGGAACTGGGTTGGCTGCTGTTTTCCAAGGGTGACCGGCACCTGACGGCCGAAATGCTGTTTGAGGAAGCCAGCAACGCCCGCGTACCCGTGTCGCTGGCGACCGTCTACAACACGCTCAACCAGTTCACTGACGTCGGGCTGTTGCGCCAGGTCGCGGTCGATGGCTCCAAGACCTATTTCGACACCAACACGTCCGACCACCACCATTTCTTCGTGGAAGGCCAGAACGCGCTCGTGGACATTCCTTCGGCGAGCGTGAGCATCGGCGACCTGCCGCAGGTGCTGGACGGCTACGAGGTCGCGCGCGTCGACGTCGTTGTGCGGCTCAAGCGCAAGGGCACCTGACGGCGAGCGTCGCCTTACCGGCCGCCCGCCATCTCATTCGACCTTTTCGTTCGGATAGACGCCCCATAGGCGTTCCTGTTCGATCCATCCGTCGAACCCTTCACCCGTGATCCGGCACCACGTGCCCGTGCAGTGCTTGACCTTGCCGAGCACGCCGCGTTGCAAGCGCGCCGTGACCGCGCTCTTGGCATCAGCCGCGGCGTGGATCGAGATGTAATCGTCGGTGGTCTTGGCATTAGGCTGGATCAGCCCGGTACGGCGGCCCGACAGCAGCGAGTGGTAGACCCAACCTTCGGCCCCTTCCCAGTCACGGATGCGCCGCCAATTCTCATATTCGGCGGTGATTTCGACCGGCAAACCGGCGCGGGTGTAAATCCAGGCGACGTCGTTGTCCTTGGTCGGGCCGGCCCGCACGTTGACCTTGTCGGATTTCAGGCTGACGAAACGCGGAACCGCGAGCCCGCTTCCGGCGTCATTGGCTGCGCGTGCGGCGGAGGCGCCCATCAGGATCGCGCCCAGCGCCACCAGAACGGCCGTCCGCCGCCCGAGCACACAGCTCGAGCGGATCGGGCCTTCCAGCCAGCTGATGAGGCTCGTCCCTGTCATGGCAGCCCATGGTCCCGATGCGACGCGCGTCGCGGTCGCGCAATGTTCGGCGCTTTGTGCCGGCTCGGCCTTCTGCTAAGAGGGGCAACCCCCACCCGGTGCCGATATCGACGCTGCCAATGTCGGTGATGACAGTTAAAGAGGGCTGAATGGAACCGACGGCATGGGTGGAAAGTTCCGCGGGCGAGGCACATGACCGGCCGTAAGAAACCTCTGGTGATCGTGACCCGCAAGTTGCCGGATACGATCGAAACCCGCATGCGCGAACTGTTCGACGCGCGGCTCAATCTCGACGACAAGCCGGCGACTCAGGCCCAGCTGGTCGAGGCCGTGAAGCTTGCCGACGTCCTGGTTCCGACCGTGACCGACCGCATCGACGCGGCGGTGCTTGGTCAATCCGGCGAGCAGCTGCGGCTGATCGCCAATTTCGGCAACGGCGTCGACAATATCGACGTCGCGACCGCGCTGCAGCGCGGGATCACCGTAACCAACACGCCGGGCGTCCTGACCGAGGACACCGCCGATATGACGATGGCGCTCATTCTGGCGGTGCCGCGTCGCCTCGCTGAAGGGGCGGCCGTACTCACGAGCGACAAGGACTGGACCGGCTGGTCACCGACCTGGATGCTCGGCCACCGCATCGGCGGCAAGCGGCTCGGGATCATCGGCATGGGCCGCATCGGCCAAGCCGTGGCACAGCGCGCCCGCGCGTTCGGGCTGCAGATCCACTATCACAACCGGCGGCGGCTGCCGGCCAAGACCGAGGAAGCGCTGCAGGCGACCTATTGGGAAAGCCTCGACCAGATGCTGGCGCGCATGGACATCATCTCGGTCAATTGCCCGCACACGCCGGCGACCTATCACTTGCTGTCAGCGCGCCGTCTCAAGCTGCTGCGGCCGACGGCGTATGTGGTCAACACTGCGCGCGGCGAGATCATCGACGAGAACGCGCTGGCGCGCATGATCGAGGCGGACGAACTTGCCGGCGCCGGTCTCGACGTGTTCGAGCACGAGCCGGCAGTCAACCCGAAGCTGGTACGGCTCGCACGTACCGGCAAGGTCGTGCTGCTGCCGCACACCGGTTCGGCGACGATCGAGGGCCGCGTCGACATGGGCAACAAGGTGATCATCAACATCCAGACTTTCATGGATGGGCATAAGCCGCCGGATCGGGTGCTGCCGTCGATGCTGTGAAGCGCTATAGTGACGCGCGCGATAATCGATCCAGGGGACAATCGATGCGTACAGTATTCATCGCAGGCGTGTTCGGAGTGCTGCCACTAACAGCCGGCCTTGCCGCCGATAAAATGAGCCCGGACGCGATCAAGACCGCATTCTTCACCGGTCAGGAATTCCTGGCCGCGACCCCGTCAGGCGTCAAATTCAAGATGGCCTTCACCCCGGACGGAAAAGTGACGCGCACGCCCGCCGCTGGTACGGGGGCCAGGGGCGAAGGCACCTGGAAAGTATCGAAGGAAGGCTTCTGCACGACTTGGAAGGGTGCCAAGGCGAATTGCTACACGCTCGTCGCCGTCGGCGACAACAAGTGGTCGGTCATGTCCGGCCCAAGCCTCAAGGCGACCTGGAGCAAGTAGGATGGGTTGACCCCGCACTTGATGCGCGGGAAACCCATCACGCACGTGCGCCGCTCGCGATGGGTTTCGGCGCAACTCGCCTCAACCCATCCTACCAATCCCCGGCATCGTGATCGTCGGCTTATCGCCGGTCAGCGGATTGGTCGGATCCCACGCGTAGGTCAGCGTCTCGAAGCGCATCGAGCGCGCGTCCACCATCAGCAGCCGCCCGACCAGGCCCTCGCCAAAGCCCACGATTTCGCGAATGACCTCGAGCGCCATCAGCGAGCCAAGCACTCCGGTGAGCGCCCCGAGAACTCCGGCTTCGGCACAAGCCGGAACCGCGCCGGGCGGCGGCGGCTCCGGAAACAGACAGCGATAGCTGGGGTTGGGGCGGCCTTGCGCGTCGCGCTCATGCGCCCTGATCGTGGTCAGCGTGCCGTCAAACACACCGACCGCGGCCGTGACCAGCGGTTTGCGGGCGAAATAGCACGCATCCGCCACCAGATAGCGCGTCTCGAAATTGTCGGAGCCGTCAGCCACGAAATCATAGCGCGCGATCAGGTCGAGCGCGTTGTCCGCACTCAGCCGTACCGCATGCGTTTCCACGGCCACATGCGGATTGAGCTTTGTAACCGCTTGCGCGGCACTCTCGACTTTCGGCCGGCCGATGTCGGCGGAGGCATGGATGACCTGCCGCTGCAGGTTGGAGAGCGACACCTGATCGTCGTCGACAACGCCCAAGGTGCCGACGCCGGCACCTGCCAGATAAAGCAGCGCCGGCGCGCCCAGACCACCGGCACCGACGACGAGCACGCGCGCGCGCTTGAGCGCCGCCTGACCAGGCCCGCCAACCTCGCGCATGACAATGTGGCGGGCGTAACGTTCGATTTCCTGATCGCTCAGCCCAGGCCCGGCATCTCGCGCATCCATGCGGGACATGTCGCGCCGGCGAAGGCCAAGGTCAAGGACCCCGACCATGCGTTCAGAGCCTCATCGATTCTGGAACTTGGGCGGGCGCTTCTCCACGAATGCGGCCATTCCTTCTTTTTGATCACTGGTCGCAAACAAGGCCTGGAAGGTGCGGCGCTCGAAGCGGATGCCTTCGGCGAGCGTCATTTCGAATGCGCTGTTGACCGCCTCCTTGGCGACCATCAGGGCCGGCAACGACATCGAGGCGATCGTGTCGGCGACCTTCATGGCTTCGTCCATCAGGCTTGCGGCCGGCACCACCCGCGCCACGAGCCCGCAGCGCTCGGCTTCAGCGGCGTCCATCATTCGGCCGGTCAGACAGAGATCCATCGCCTTGGCCTTGCCGACCGCGCGCGTCAGGCGCTGGGTGCCCCCGATACCCGGGATGACGCCGAGCTTGATCTCGGGCTGTCCAAACTTTGCCGTGTCGGCCGCGATGATGAGATCGCATTGCATGGCGAGCTCGCACCCGCCGCCGAGCGCAAAGCCGGCAACGGCAGCAATCACCGGCTTGCGCGCCTGCGCGATCTGGTGCCAGCCGCCCGGGAAGTCGCCCATGTAAGCGTCGAGATAGCTCTTGTTCGCCATCTCCTTGATGTCGGCGCCGGCCGCGAACGCCTTCTCGGATCCGGTGATGACCATGCACGAAATGTTTGGATCAGCCTCGCAGGCGGCAACCGCTGCGCCGAGTTCCGTCATCAGCGCGGCATTGAGCGCGTTGAGCGCCTGCGGACGATTGAGGCGAATGACGCCGATCCTGCCTTTGGTCTCGACGATGACGGTCTTGTCGCTCATGGGCGTCTCCGGCTTGCTTGCATTGTTTCATCGGCCTATCCGACTGCATGCCGGCGCGCAATGCCAGGGCTGCGTGCCGTGCGCGTGTCGGCTACCGCAACACGCACTATCCTGCGGCCTTGGCCGGGAGGAGACTGCATGTGTCGTGAGATCGGATGCCGACTGATCCGTAATGCGATTGTAATCGGGCTTGCGCTCGGGTGCGGGCCTGTTGGCAGCGCGCTCGCGGCGGACCCGCCGCTGCAGCTTGCGCGCGACGGGTTCATGTACGTGGGCGGCAAGACCATGACGGTCGGCGGCCGCGATTTTTTCTACGGTCAGATGTACGTCGAGATCAGAATCCCCGCCAACCAAACTCACCCCTATCCGATCATCATGGTGCACGGCGGCTCGATGTCCGGCACCAACTTTACCGGCACGCCCGACGGGCGCGAGGGATGGGCGCAGTATTTCGTACGCCGGGGTTACGCGGTCTACGTCGTCGATCAACCGGGACGCGCGCGATCCGGATTCCTGACCGCCGTCAGCGGCCCGATGCGCAATTCCGAGCGCTCGAATTCGGCATCGCGCTTCGTGTCACAGGAGAAATTCAAACAATGGCCGCAGGCGGTGCTGCACACCCAGTGGCCGGGCACCGGGGAGCTCGATGACCCCGCAACCCTGCAGCTCACCATGAGCCAGTTGCCGGCAATCGCAGACTTCAACCAGCAGCAGCCGCTCAACCGCGACGCACTGATCGCGCTTTTGGAAAAGATCGGTCCGGCGATCCTGCTCACCCATTCGCAGGCCGGCGCATTTACCTGGCCGGTCGCCGACGCGCGCCCCGATCTGGTCAAGGCGATCCTGGCGATCGAGCCGAACGGGCCGCCGTTCTATCAGGTCGAGTTCGTGGGCGCGCCGGATTGGTTCAAACAGGGGGCGCTCGCATTGCCGTACGGCATTTCAATCCTGCCACTTGGCTATGCACCCGCGGTCAGCGCGGCATCCGAGCTGCAAATGGTGCAGCAAGACAAGCCCGACGGCCCCGATCTGGTGCGCTGCTGGCTGCAGAAGGATCCTGCGCGGCAGTTGCCCAATCTCAAGATGCCGATCCTGGTGCTCACCGGCGAGGCGTCCTATCACGCGCCCTACGACCACTGCACCGTCAAATATCTCGAACAGGCGGGCGTCAAGCCGACCTACATCAGGCTCGCCGACCGCGGCGTTCACGGCAACAGCCATGTCCTGATGCTGGAGAAGAACAACAAGGAAAGCGCCGCCGTGATCGCGCAATGGCTCGATGAAACACTGCCTGCCAAGGAGTAGATCACGCAGCGCTACGGCTACATGCAGACCACTTTGCCAAACGTCGACTTGTCGCCGCCGCCTCGCCTGCCGCCTACCGGGTGGCAGTTACTGCCGACGACGGTCTGACACCCGCCCTTGCCGCACGTCACGGTTTGGCCTGATCCTGAAGCCACCCGGGCCAAAGGACCGTGCCGGTCCAGGCTTAGCGCCCCCAGAGTTCCTTGGTGGCGATCCGCGCCCCTTCAACCAGCGCCTCGAGCTTGGCCCAGGTCAGTTCCGGGTGGCTCAGGCGCGCGGAGAGGCCGCAATCGGTGCCGGCGATGATGTTCTCCTTGCCGACCAGCCTGGCGAACAGGATCAGCCGATCGGCGACCAGGCGGGGATGCTCGATGATGTCGCTCGCATGGCCGACCACGCCGGGCATGATCGTCTTGCCCTCCGGCAACTTCACGTCTTCCCACACCCGCCACTCGTGCTCATGGCGCCCGTTCGCGAACTCGAACGAGTAGCAGCCGGCGTGGCCGGCGAGAAAAATATCGATGATGTCGGCGAACGGAATGTCGTTCTTGTGCGGGCCGTGATTGCTGCCCCAGCAGATGTGCAGTCGAACCTTGTCCTGCGGAATGCCGCGCAGCGCATGGTTGAGCGCCTCGACTCGCAGCGTTGCGTATTTGCGGTAGTCGGCAACGCTCATGTCCGGATACATCTGCCAGCCATCGGCCAAATCCGGATCGTCGATCTGTAACAGGAATCCCGCGTCGGTAATGGCTTTGTATTCGTGCGCCATGGCGTCCGCGATCGCATACGCGAAGGCCTCCGCCTTGCCGTAGTGTTTGTCGACCAGCCAATGTTCGATCGTGCCGGGCGCGATCGACGGCAGGTAGGGCGTGACGGAAAGCCCGCGTGTCGCTGCCTTCAGGTTGTCGATATCGGCCTTGGTGATGGCGGCGCCCACGTAGGTGAGCGGAGCGGCGCACAGCGCGCCCGAACTCGCGCTGAACGAGACATGGCGCGCGAATTTCGCCCCGACGAAGCCCGGAAAGTCACGCGCGTCGCGCGCCATCACGCTGAGCTGCCTTTGGCCCGCACCAGCGAGGCCGCCGAGCCGGTCGCGAACATATTCGGAGAACCCGCGCACCTTGGAGAATTCGCCGTCGTTGACGATGTCGATGCCCATGTCGGCCTGCTTGCGCACCACGTCGGCGACCGCGGCGGCCAGTTCTTTCTGGACGTCCGGTGAACCTGGGTCAGCGACGAGCCGTTCCTTGAGGCCGTCGGGACGCGGCAAGGTGCCGGCATGGGAGACCAGAATGCGATCGGCTGTCATCGGGTTGTCCTTGCGGATTGCGCGCGCACTATCGCAAACCGCGCTTCCGGGTGCACCACGAGGTCAACGCACGGCTTCCATACCGCGCAGCGCCTTGACGGCGCGAACGCGCGTTGAAACGCTTCGCCACCCACCAACGGCCGGATGAACCGCACGATGTCCCGCGTTCCGATATCCTTTGCCTGCGCCGCCTACGATCGCATGGTTCCGCTGTTGACCGGCGAGGCGTCGCCGCTCGGCATCGACCTCAACTTCATTCCGATCGCGATGCCGCGCGAGACCTTCGATCGCATGGCCGGCGCTCAGGAGTTCGACGCGGCCGAGTTCTCCTCGTCGGAATTCATCAGCCGCACGGGCGCTGGTGCATCGCCGTTCGTGGCGCTGCCGGTTTTTCCCTCGCGCATGTTCCGGCACAGCTTCATCACGGTGAACACGCAAAAGGTCCGCACCCCAAAGGATCTGCAAGGCAAGCGGATTGGCGTTCCGCTCTATACGATGACCGCCGCGGTCTGGATCCGCGGACTGCTGATGCACGAATACGGTGTCGACCTGTCCGGCGTTCAGTGGGTGCAGGGCGCCGCCAACCGATCCGGACGGCACGGCAACCCGAGCGTGCTGCCGATGCTCAAAGCGGTCGCAATCGAAAACAACACGAGCGATAAATCGTTGAGCGATCTACTCGAGGACGGCGCGATCGATGCGATGATCGGCAGCAACGTGCCGAAAGCCCTTGGCCGCAATCCGCGGATCGCGCGGCTGTTTCCAAATTTTCCCGAGGTCGAGGCCGATTACTACCGGCGCACCGGCATCTATCCGATCATGCATCTCGTTGCGCTCAAGCGCGAGGTCCACGAGCGCTACCCGTTTGTCGCGACCAGCCTCTACAAGGCATTCTGCCAGGCCAAGGACATCGCGCTCGCACGCATGCGCTTCGACGGCATGCTGGCGACCATGATGCCCTGGATGCTGGCGCAGATCGAAACGATGGACGGCATCTTCGGCGCAGATCCCTGGCCGTATGGGGTCGAGCCCAATCGCAAGACCCTGGAGGCGCTGGTCACCTACCTTGCCGAGCAGCACCTGATTGCCAAGCCGATCCCGGTCGATGATCTGTTCGTGCGGGTGGGCGGCGCTTAGTCGCGATCGTGACACTCTCGGAGCGGTGCCGAAATGTCTGCTGGAGACCGGGAACGGACACTCGGATTCCGCGGCAGATCGAGGCTCAGGCTTCCCGCGGGTCACTCAACGTCAATCGCCAGATCGTCACAAAACAACGATAAATTTGAGCAGGATATGTATGGGAGAATAGCATGTCAGTTTCCAAAGCCACGATCTTCGCAGTTGTCGGTCTTGCGCTCGCTGTTGGCGGCGCGTCAATCGCGCAGACGCAGAAAAAGTCAACGCTCCTTACCAGTCTCAGCAACGGCGACGTCATCATGATTCGCCCAAGGACCGGCAACGTTCACAAGTCCAATATGAAAATGTCGGCAATGTCTGCTGCCAATCGGGCAGCGCTGGAAAAGGGCGCCAAGGAAATTGGCAACGATTTCATCATCTATAAAGAAGGCGGAAAGCTTTACATGCAGAACGAGGCCAATACAGAGGCCGCCGAGAGATCTCAGATGTTCGAAAACGAGTAGCGCTCATCGGCGCGGCGCTTCTACGGTGCCCGACCGGGAGCCTTCGACGCGCTGAAACCTGGAGGTGTCGGCGTCGTTATCAAGGCGTCGCGCCACTACATGACCACGCGCAGCGTCGGTAAACCCGAGACGAGCTAGCCACAAGCCGAATGGTCGGCTGCTTGCGCGACGACCCGCAGCGTCGCCAAGCGTTTCTTGGCATGACTGCCTGACGCGAAACGAGGGCGATAATGACCCAGGAGCAGACCTCACCAGCCGGTCCCAACCTTACGCAAGGCGTTGCACTCGCCGATTTTGTTGATGGACGGCTGGTTGGGCATGTCGGCAAGGAGGAAGTGCTGCTCGTTCATACCGGCTCGGAATTGTTCGCCATCGGCGCCCATTGCACGCACTATCATGGACCTCTGGCAGAAGGTCTTGTGACAGGAAAAGCTGTTCGATGCCCGTGGCATCACGCCTGCTTTGATCTGCGCACCGGCGAGGCCGTGCGCGCACCGGCCTTAAGCCCGGTCGAGTGCTGGAGAGTGGAGCAGAACGCCGGCCGAATCTTCGTCAAGGAAAAGCGCGAGCAGCCAAAACCGCAGGTCCTGCGCACGACAAACGGTGTAGGACGAATTGTGATTGTCGGCGGAGGTGCGGCCGGCTTTGCGGCGGCCGAGATGCTGCGGCGACGCGGCTTCGGCGGTAGCATCGTCATGCTCAGCCACGATGCTGCTCCCCCGGTGGATCGGCCCAACCTCTCAAAGGATTATCTCGCTGGCAACGCGCCAGAGGATTGGGTGCCGCTCCGCCCCGATGAGTTCTACGCCGAAAACGGCATCGAGCTTCATCTCGGTGCGGAGGTGGTCGGCATCGACGCGAACACACGCCAAGTCACGGTCGCCGGCGGCCAGAGCTGGGCCTACGATCGGCTGCTGCTGGCAACGGGCGCCGAACCGGTGCGACTGCCGATTCCGGGCGCCGACCAGCCGCAGGTCCTGACGCTGAGATCGCGCGCTGATTGCCGCGCCATCATCAAAAAGACCGAAGATGCACGTCGCGCGGTTGTGATCGGCGCGAGCTTTATCGGATTGGAGACGGCAGCGGCCTTGCGCTCGCGCGGCATCGAGGTTCACGTGGTGGCGCCGGAAGAGCGGCCGATGGACCGCGTGCTCGGCCCGCAGATGGGCGACTTCGTGCGTGCGCTGCATGAAGAGCATGGCGTTGTTTTTCATCTTCAAGACACCGTGACCGCAATCGCGGGCGGACGCGCAATGCTCAAGAGCGGCGGCGCTCTTGACGCCGACTTTGTGGTCATGGGCGTAGGTGTGCGGCCGCGTCTGGCGTTGGCCGAACAAGCCGGGCTCGCCCTCGATCGTGGGATCGTCGTCGATTCCTACCTGGAAACCAGCCTGCGCGGCGTCTATGCGGCGGGCGACATCGTGCGCTGGCCAGATCCACATTCGGGCAACAGCATCCGCGTTGAGCATTGGGTAGTTGCCGAACGCCAGGGTCAAACCGCTGCGACCAACATGTTGGGGCTGCATCAACGATTTGACGCTGTGCCATTCTTCTGGAGCCAACATTACGACGTACCGATCAACTACATTGGGCACGCCGAGCGATGGGACGAAATCGCGATCGATGGCGACATCAGCGCGAAGGATTGCCTGCTACGATATAAGCTTAACGGGCAGGTGCTTGCCGTCGCGTCGATATTCCGCGACGTCGAAAATCTCCAAGCCGAGTTGGCGATGGAGCGGGCCGTGGTGCAATAGCTCTCACGTGGCGCCGGATGTCCGCTTCTGGCACGATGCTGCTGATCCGGGTCGCTATCGGGTGGCAAGCGGACACTGAGGGCGGAACAAGTATTTGGAGTGCATCGTTATCTCACCGAGTCAACTTATGAAGGAATGTCGCATGCTGAACCCTGCGCGTAGGATTGTGATAGCCGTCGTGCTGACGAGCGCCGTGGCTGTTGCAACGACAACGCCTTCGCAAGCCCAATGGTATGGCTGGGGCTGGGGGGCTCCGGTTGTGGCCGTCGCTCCAGCATACGGCGGCTACTACGGCTATCCCGCGTACGGCTACCCCGCGTACGGCTATGGAATTGTCAGCTATCGCGTGCCGGCCGGCTACGCCGGTTACGGTCCTACGCCACCGAGCTATGTGGGCCAGTCCTATGGCTTCGTCTCGCCCTCTTATGGCTACGCTTACGCGTCGCCCTACTATCGGACTTATCGGCAAGCTCATCGTTAGTTGCCGGGCCGGCCTACGCGAGTGACCCGAAGCGGACGTAGGGTTTCGATGCCCTCCGCCTCCACGTCGCTTTCGCGGCGGCACGCCGTCAGTGTTTCGACCTTCGCGATCGCCGCGCTCGATGAGCATCGTCGGCGTGAGACGGAAAGGGCGTGAGGACCAGGCCGCGGATCTCGCCGTCCGGGTGAGCTTGGGTGTGGATGTTGATATACCAATCGCTCGCCTCAAATTGCCGAGCTTGATCTGGGGTCAGGGTCGCCTGGCCGTTGATCGGACTTTCCACGGGACTCCCCTGTTTGGTCAACCAGATCACAACGGGAGCATTTTTGCCTGGCTGGCCGGGGCCGTGGAAGTGAGCCATGGTGGCTGGACTAGAGAGGCCGCTATAGGTAACCGCCCAGGTCACGACTCGAGTGGCGGGGTCGTACGTCAGGTCGGCGGTGCCGGTGCCGGAGGGAAACACTGGTGGCACTTCCTGGCCGCCAGAGAGCGGCACCTTGAACGATATGGGTGCAGCGTTCACCGGCAAGGGCCAAGCAGCCCAGGCGGCGAAAGCCATGGACATTGCGAGCGCTCGCCAAGACAGCGTGTCATTCATGTCTGTTTCCTCACGCGGCGGTTCGGGCCAGCAGCGTTCGCTCCACCGGGCTGGTGGGCGGAAGTCAACGACCGCGGTGCCCTGTCCGGCAAAGGCAGTGCTGGAAAGACGCCCTGCGGCGCAGCCTAGCGCGCTGCGCGCACATTGCGAATCGCAGACTGTTCGCTTTCGCGCAATCTTGGCACCGAAGCATAGGCTGGCGCTTGGCGTGCGCTGGCAGACGTTCGACGTGCCGCACTATTTGAGAGCGAGACGGTCCAGCTGCGTAGGCTGCCTACCGCGCAAAATGAAAACCCCCGCGTGGGGGCGGGGCTGATCAAATTGACGCCTGATGGAGGGTGAGGGGATCAGGCGATTATCCGTTCCATGCTGTTCGGGGGATCGGGTGGCGAAAGCCGCGGGCCGGCGCCATGGGTCGCGTGCCCGATCACGTCGATGATGTCTTGCAATGAGGGCTTGATGACAGTTTTATGACAGCTGGTCGTGCGCTAGCCGCGTCGATGGAACGGCAGCCGGCCGGACCGTGTGTAGGCCATGTTGTCCCCGTCCGCTCTGCCCAGCCGTCTTGCGCCCATCGACGCGATACGCCGTCGCGATACGGTGGCGTTCTGCCTTGTCGCAATCCTGAACTTGGCGGCACTGGTCATCATGGCCGCGACCGAAGTTGATCTGGTCGCCAAAGCGGCGTTCCTGCTGGCCTGGACCTTCCTCAATTTTTTTTGGCTTGCCCTGTTTCGCCGTCCGATCGCCGCAGCACTCGTCTCGATCGAGATCGTCGTCGCGCTGATCCTGCTATCGCAATTCAAGCACGACAAGCTTTGGATGACGGTCGACTTCGTCGACCTGATGGTTATTGACCAGGACACGTCGACATTTCTGCTGACGGCAATCCCATCGCTGCGCGTGCCCATAGCGCTCGCCGTAACGGCCACGGCAGCGCTTTTGGGCGTGGCCTGGCGGCTTGATCCTTTCCGGATACGCGTGCGCACGAGCGTCATCGGCACTTCGCTATGCATGGGCGCCCTCGTTGCGCTGTCGCTGTTGTTCCCGACCGATCTCTACGAGGACTTCTTCAGCCAGAATTATGTTTCGAAATTCGCGCGCACCGGCGTCGAGGCGATACGCGAACTCATCGTCCACGGATACTTGGAATCAGATGTGAACGTCGCCGAACGCCTGAAACCGCCGGCGGCGACCTGCAATCCTTCACGCAAACTTCCGCACATTATCCTGATGCATGACGAATCCAGTTTCGACATTACCGCGGCCCCTGGAATGCAAGTGCCACCCGGTTATCATCGTCATTTCCGTTCGTTCGACGGTAAATCGCGAAAGCTGGTCGTGGAAGGCGCAGGCGGTCCAAGCTGGTTCACCGAATACAACGTGCTTACCGGCCTCTCGGTCCGTTCCTACGGACGTTTCGCTACATCCGTGACCCGGATCGCTGCCGGCCGCGTCGGGCGTGGGCTGCCGCTGTCATTGCGTCGCTGCGGCTACAAGACCTTCAGCCTCTATCCGTTCTACGGCGCTTTTCTCAGTTCGCGCGCCTTCCAGACGACGGCCGGCATCGAGCGCTATCTGGACATGGATGATCTCGGCACGCGCAATTTCGAGGCTGACGGCTTTTATTTCGATCAGGCCGCAAAAATCATCGCCCGCGAGCGCGGCAACGGCCCGCTTTTCCTCTACGTTTACACCGTGGCCAATCATTTTCCGTGGGACACGCGCCTGCGTCCCGAGCTTACTCCGAATTGGCGCGATCTTGGGAACGCCCCCAGCATTGATGAATATATTCGCCGTCAGGGGATGACGGCGCGCGACTACAGCGCGCTGCTGGATCGGTTGACGCAGGAATTCCCGACTGAATTGTTCCTGATTGTTCGCTATGGCGATCATCAACCGGAGTTCGGTCCTCGCGTGATCGATCCCTCGCTCAGCCCGGATGCGCTTGCGCGGCATTTGCAAGCGCTGGATCCGCGTTATTTCACCACCTACTATGCGATCGATGCCGTGAATTTCACACCGGCAGATCTATCCTCGGCACTCGACGAACTCGATGCACCGTACCTGCCGCTGGTCGTGGAGGAGGCGGCAGGGGTGCCGCTTGGTCCGACCTTCTCCGAGCAGAAGAAGATCCTGAAACGCTGTCGTGGTCTGTTCTACCGCTGCGCGGGCGGGGCAGAGGCGCGGCGTTTTAATCGGCTGTTGATCGAGGCCGGCTTGATCACGGGGCTATAGCCCGTGCCGCATCCTCCGCGCAGACGACATTCATACGAAATCAGCATGTGATACTTCTGATTGATAATATCAGTTCCTATCGGAGCGATCGCCGTCGGCAGCGATGATCCTTTCCGTCGGGAATAAATCCTTCCGTTGGTTGTTCAGGGTGCGTGATGGTACTGCCAATCCGCGAAAGGCTTATGATGCTGATGCCGCCATCGTTGTTCTATCGCCAGCGTATCGCTGCGGAAACACGGTCCGGCGAACCCGAACTCGCCATGCTGGCCAAGCTGGTGCCCCGCGGTGGTACCGCAGTTGACGTGGGTGCCAATCAGGGACTGTTCTCATATGCACTCTCGTACATCGCGGACCGTGTCGTCGCTTTCGAGCCGAACCCCGACTACGCCTCCTTCGCGCGTTGGATGTTGCGAGGCCGTGCCGAGGTGCACCAGCTAGCTCTTTCCGACGCGTCCGGTCGTGGGACCTTATACGTGCCGCTGTCGGACGACGGGATGGTACTTCACTTCGCCGGCAGTTTGCAGCGAACGCACTCCCAGTTTCGCAGCATGGAGACCCATGACGTAGACATACGCACGCTCGATGGGTTTGGTTTGGTGGGCGTGCATTTCATCAAAGCTGATGTTGAGGGCAACGAGCGCGAGGTCCTCGACGGGGCACGGACAACGATCGCGCGCGACCGCCCGACAATCCTGCTTGAGCTGTTGTCGGGTACACATGCGGATCCGGCTGCCTCCACCGCGGCCATATGCGAAGGCTTCGGCTACGATGCGTTCATCGTGCAACGCGGCGAGACGATCGCGGCGTTGCCTGCGATCGCCGCGCTGGGCAAGAATACGAGCTGGGGCACCGACATCGAGTCGCGGAACGTCCTGTTTGTGCCGCGATGAGCGCGTGGCGACAATCGTTGGCTGAAGGTGGAGGATGACGGCCAGCCCATCCCGTCGAGGCGTCCTGCGACCCGCGCTATGGGTCGACGCCGCCAGCTATTCGGACGGCGATGTGTTGCGCGCCGTTGTGGTCGCTGCCGGACTCTGCTGGTCGGCCGCATTTGTGGCCATCGGGCTTGGCTATGACCTGCAGATGTACGGCGACGGAGCGATTTTCTCCTACTCCGTTGCAGTCGAGGACGCATGGGCGATCCATTGGCACAACATCTCGGGCCGCTTGTTTGTTTATCTGCTCTGCTTCGTACCAGCCGAGATTGTCGTGGACATCACGAGAAACCCGCACGGCGGAATCGTCGTTTATGGATTGTTGCATTTTGCCGCGCCGCTGATGGGCCTGCTCGCCACTTGGGCGGCCGACCGCTCGAAGGAGCACGTCATTTTTGTTTATGCCTGTCTGTCGACCGCCTGCCTCAGCCCATTGGTGTTCGGCTTTCCGACCGAATTGTGGATAGCGCATGCCTTGTTCTGGCCGACCCTTGCGATCTGCCACTACGCCAGGGAAGGAATTGGCGGTTTTGGACTTGTCCTCGCCGCACTCCTCGCCCTCGTCTTGACCCACGAAGGCGCGATGATATTGGCAGTCGCTGTCGTCGCTACCCTCCTCCTGCGCGGCGCACGGAGCGCCCCGTTCCGCAGAGGCACGAGTGCCCTGCTCATCGTTACTCCGATTTGGATCCTCGTGAAGGTGGCGTTCCCGCCAGACAGCTACTATACGCCTGTCTTCGCCAGCGCTGCGCTGCACTTCTTTGACGCGACCATATTCGAAAACGAGTTGCTTTTATTGCTGCTTGGAACGCTCGCAAGTTACTGGATTGCTTTGACCGTGCTTCGTTGGCTGACGCCCGCCAAGGCTCACATCTACGCCACCCTGATCGTGACTTTGGCGTTGGTGGTTTACTGGTTTTGGATCGATCGGGCACTGCATGCGAATAACCGTTACTATATGCGGACGGCGCTCTTGATCGTCACGCCGGTGCTGGGCGCGCTGGCGGCGGCGCAAGCGCTCGCGGCGGATACCCAACCGGAACGCTCGGAAGTTCGCTGGCTGGCGCAACTCGCAAGGGCGTGCGTGGACAGCGTCGCCGCTCGGGCGATTTGCGGCGCCTTCCTCCTGGTGATGCTGGTGCACGCGGTGGAGACGACAAAATTTGTGACTGCGTGGACCGATTACAAGGCTGCGGTGCGGGCCCTCGCCAGGGGCGCAGCATCCGATCCCAAGCTTGGAGATTCGCATTTCGTGTCATCGACCAGAATCAGTGCCGACCTCAATCGGTTGTCCTGGAATTCGACGACACCCTTCCTGTCGGTGCTGTTGGCGCCAGGATTTGCGCCGGCGAGGCTCGTGGTCGATCCCGCGGCGAACTATTTCTGGCTTTCTTGCGAAGCAGCCACGACGAACCTCGCGGCCGATCGTGCTGTTCCGGAGGAGGCCCGCAGGCTCGTACGTCTTCATGCCTGCCAACATCGATAGCGAGTGGCGCCAGCGGGCGTGAGCAGCTGTCCTGATCCAGCGCGGAGAATCAGGCGCGGAGATGCGGACACACGCCGTCGCCGGCCGAGACTTGACGCTTAAAGTGTCCGAACCGGCGTCGCAAAAAAATCCACGTGACCAACACGGATCGATGAACATCCAGCGATGACGGCGGCGCGGCGGCGCGCCAGCCATCCAACCATGTCGGAGTGCGACAAGCGGCCGGTTCCGCAGGCGGCGCTCGCCCAACTCGCGAAGATCTTCATTTGCATCTCGCGATCATCCGGCCCAAGGACCCAGTCGGAAGCGCCGTGCACAAGGAAATAGTCCATCGATTCAAGTTGCGCGATTGCAGCGTACGCGGCCGCAGGCCCGAGCGCGGGCCCAAACCCCTTGTCCGTGCGTTGATGTGTGTTGACCGCGGCGAAGACCGCCGCATCAAGCGGATCCGCGGGGCTGATGTCGGCCCGTCCGTCGTAACTCAGCGTTGCATAGATCGGGATCGACCGCCGCACAATCTCGCCGACAAGCCGCGCAAGCCAACTCTCCGAGACGAGATCGAGCAGGGCAAACGCAGTTATAAGGTCAATTGGCCCATTGAGCGCATCTTGCAGACCGCAGTTCAGGTCGAGCGCACAGGCCTCGATCGCGAACGCGCCGGACCGCGTCAGCTTGCTGGCGTGAGTGAGCAGCTCGAGATTGTTGTCGACAAGGCGCCAAACCTGACGCGCCGCCAGGCGTGGCGCGAGCGCCCGCGGGGTCGAGCCGATCCCCGCCGCAAGATCAACAATCCGCATTGCGAGGCAGCCTTTGGCCGACGCGACAACAGCGTCGAGGACCACCGGATTGCGCGCGCGCGCGTCGTAAGGCTCACGCAGCGCAAGCCAATCAGCCGAAAAGCTGGTCATGTGCCGGTCCCGTGCGCGGCATGAGTTCGTCTCAGATCGAATACGGCCGCATCGGCAGACGCACCAAAGATGGACTGTCGCCCCGTCCTGAACATATGAACCACCGGACTACCAATGAGGGGCCGTTGGCAATAGAAAATTCGCAATGGGGAAGCCTCCGAACGATTGCTCAATTGATTCAAACACCAGTACGGGCCAAGAATTTCTCACGGTTGAAACCCAGTTTTAGAGTCACGTCGATCTCCGGCCGAGGGCTCGGATGCTAAGCGGACGTCAATTGCTCCTCGTGAGTTTTTCCGCTTTTGATGCCTTTTCGGACATTGACCAGCAGCCTAAGCTGGCCTGGTCGAATGCAGTACCAGCCACAAGCGAGCCCGCGCGCCATGCAGCTTCGCCGCCGAGATGTTCTGCAGTTAGCCGCTGGAGCGGCCACGGCAGCCGTTGCTTCAGGTCTTGCCAGGGCTCAGTCCTATCCGGCGCGACCCGTGCAGATCGTTGTGGGCTTCCCGGCCGGTAGCGGGCCCGACATTGTCGCGCGCCTGGCCGCACAGTGGTTGACTGAGCAGCTCGGCCAGCAATTCGTCGTTGATAATAGGCCAGGAGCCGGTAGCAATCTCGCCACCGAAGCTGCCGCGCGCGCGGCGCCGGACGGCTACACCATGCTGATGACCGTAGCGACCAACACCGTCAATGCAACACTGTACGACAATCTCAAGTTCGATTTCCTCCGCGACATCGCGCCGGTCACCTGCATGGCCGGTACCGCCTATATCATGGCAGTAACGCCATCATTGCCGGCGAAAACTGGACCCGAGTTCGTTGCCTACGCAAAAGCCAATCCGGGCAAGATCAACATGGCATCGTCCGGCACTGGCAGCGCATCGCACGTGACCGGCGAGTTGTTCAAGATGATGGCCGGCGTCGACATGGTCCATGTCCCCTATCGCAGCAATTATCTTCCCGATTTACTGTCTGGGCAGGTGCAGGTCACGTTTGCACCGACGCCTTCCGTGATCGGTTATGTCAAGCAGGGTCAGCTTCGCCCTCTGGGCGTGACGTCCGCCGCGCGCATGCAACTGCTGTTGGACGTACCGGCGGTTGCCGAGTTCGTGCCAGGCTATGAGGCGATCGGCTGGTATGGCTTCGGCGTGCCCGCCGGCACGCCAGGTGAGATCATTGGAAAGCTCACTAAAACGATCAACGCCATCGTCGCGGATCTCGCCGCCAAGGAGCGGCTCGCCGGCCTGGGCCTCGACCCGATGACGATGACCACGGCCGAATTCGATAAGTTTGTGCGCAACGAAACCGAAAAGTGGGCGAATGTGATCAAGTTCGCAAACATCAAAGCGAACTGACGCCTATTTCGCATCTGAAATGGTGTTGCTTCTGGCACGAAACCGACTTGTCGAAGCGGCCTTGCGAAGTCCGCTTTCGGAGGGCACTCGGACAACAAATGCTCATGCCGAGTTTTTCGGCTTTTGACCCGAAGCGGACGTGCGCAGCACGAAACAGCGGGCGCAAGTCATGAAAATGAAAAGCCCCGCTGGGGCGAGCGGGGCTGATCAAGGGGCTCCGTGTGGAGGGAGGGGGGCACGGCGCCAAGGGCAATGGGACTATCTCATTGGACGCGCTCGCCGCCAATTACACATTGGTATCGGCCGCTGCGCCGCAGTTCCGCCATCAATCAACTAATCGAGAGATTTTACCAGCCGAGTTGCGCAAAACCCGCTGCGGCGTGACTATTTTGTGACACATGAATTATTTGTTTGGACGGGGCTTGCAATTTTCACACGAAGTTCCCGGCGCGCGGCGCGGAGTCAGGAACTACAAATACACGCATCAGAGCCCGATCCGCACGCCGCCCTTGGCGACGGCGGTGGTGCTCTTGTCGGACATCCACGTGCCCTCGGCGCCGGCAAAGAGGCTCACCCGGTCGACCACATGCCAGTCGATGCCGACCCCGACGACGGCGCCCGCGGCGCTGCTCCGGCCCGGCGTCAGGAACGTGAGATTCTGTCCAAGCAGCACCCCGCTGATGGCCGGATCGCCGATCCGCTCCAAGGCAATGCCGCCGATGTTCACCATGGTCTTGATCGATCCGACCCCGGCCCGCGTGTCGATCCGCGACAACGCCAGCTCGAGCCGCTCCTCGACGTCCTGCACCGTGCGGCTGGCGATGCTCAGGTTCTGTGCCGAGCCCTGTTCGCTGAAGGCGTCGAAGAAGCCCGCCACGTAACGCACCCGCGCCCGCGGCGTCAGCGTGTAGTCCTGCATCGGAATGCGCACCCCGTAGGTCAATTCCGGGCTGATGAACCAGCCGCGGTCGGTCGCGGTCGCCGTCTCGAAGCCGTCCGGCGCCATGTTGTTGGCGATGCCGCGGGTGCTGCTGGCGCTGCTGCTGCCGCCGTAGAGTGCGAAGTCGAGGTACTGCGTCACCCAGTCGAACCGCCCATAGGCACCGCCATAGATGTAATCCGTGGTGGTCTTTTGCGTGTTGAAGGCGACCTGCAGCCAGTCGGTGCCGCCGCCGACAAAGCCGCCGAGGCGCAGATAGGGCGTGATCACCCGGTCGATGCCGAAGACGCCGCCGACCGCGGTGTCGGTCGTGCGCAACACCACGCCGTCGGCCTCCTGATGCCGACTGCCGCCAAACGAGCTCGCCCAAATCACCGTCCGCGCAGAGTTGCTCGCCGCTCCGGTCTTCAACAGCGGTTGATCATCCGCCCCATAGGCAAGCGCGACGGTCGGGATGCTGGCGAACGCGGCGTTTGCCTGATCGGCAATGACCGACCCGGTGGGTGCGAACGCGGTCACGCCCGCCGCGCCGCTGCCGATGGGCGCAATGCCGTCGAACCGGCTTTGCAGCAGCGCGGAGATGCCGCCGGTGAAGGTCATCAACGTGCGGTCGGTCTGCGCGAGGCTGGTCGGATCGAGCACCGCGACCTGGTTGCCCGCCACCACGAACGGCGCCCCGTTGGTGTTGATGGTGGTGCCGGGCAGCCCGGCGAACGTGTAGAACCAATTTCCGGCGCCGAAATTGACGGTGTCGCCAACCCCGGGAATGATCAGCCCGATGACACGCGAGCCGGTGAGGAAATTCAGCGTGTCGCCGGCGGATGCGCCAAAATCGATCGCGGTGCCGCCGGTGCCCACGATGATGCCGGCATTGGTGAGGCTCCAGGGACCCGCGCCGCCGGCAGTCACTCCGGTCGCTCCGGAGATGATCCCCGAATTGACGACGGTGGCGGAGGAGAAGGCCGTGATGCCGACCACGCCCCCCGAAATGCTTCCGGAATTGAAGACGGTGACGCCGCCGGCGGCGGGAACCGCAAATGATGCCGGCAAGGGTTCCCGAGATGCTCCCGGAATTGGTGATGTTGGCGCTGTTGAAGGCTTGGATGCCGGTTGAATTCCCTCCCGTCGCCGGCGACGGTTCCGGAATTGGTGAGGTTGACAGTGTTGGCAACGATGGCCGGAGAAGCTACCCCTGTCGACGTGATAACCCCGGCATTGGTGACGTTGGCAGTCGTGGCGCGGCTATGCCGGCATTCGTCCCGGTAACCGTCCCGGTCTTTGTGTTGGTGACGGTGAGAGTGGCGGCGTCGAAAATGCCGAAAGCGCCGCCGGAGAGAAATACGGAATTGGTGCAGGTTTGGTTGGCGCCGGCGGTCGCGCATTGAGCCCGCGCCGGTGCGCCCGGCCACACCAGCATCGCCGTCATGGCCGCGGCCGATGCAACCGCGAACAGCGAGGCGCTGCCGACCTGCGCAGGTCGCGCGCGGTCAACAAGACGCTTCAGACGCCGCTCACGCACACTACTCAACGCAGCCCCCACCCACACAACAGGTGGACGTTACGTTATTACCTGTCGGGCGTCTGTCGTATCCGCGCCACACCCCGTGGGTTTTCGTCGGGTCCACGGGGTGAAGCCTCCTTATTTATCTCTGTCGGGTGTCGACCAGCGAACCCATTGGAAGATGTCCCCACGCCCCGGTCGAACGATACCGGCGATGAGGGGAGTCACCAAGGGCCGAGGGCCCGCGTCAGCGGTGCTCCATTCGTGACATTTTTGCTGCGTGGTTTCCCGGGCGCGGAAACGTCCAATTAACCAATCATGCGCACGGCGGCGATGTTACGCCGCGGCCTTGCGCCCCCAGAGTTCGTCGCTTGCAAGCCGCGCGCCCTCCGACCATCGACTTGAGCTTCGCCCACATGATCGAAGGATGCACGCGGCGCGCGAACGGGCTCTGCGCGAAGCCGCAATCGGTCGAGGCCATCACGTTGTCGCGCCCGACCAGATTGGCGAACCGCACCAGCCGCTCCGCCACCAGTTCGGGATGCTCCAGCACATTGGTCGCGTGACTGATGACGCCGGGCAGAATGGTCTTGCCGGCGGGAAGCTTCGCGGTCTTCCACACCTTCCACTCGTGCTCATGGCGCACGTTGGCGGCCTCGAAACTGTAGGCGCCGACGTTGACCTGAAGCATGATGTCGACGATGTCCTTGAGCGGCACGTCGAAGGCGTGCGGACCGCTCCAGCTGCCCCAACAGATGTGATAGCGCGATTTCTCCGGCGGAATGCCGTCGAGCGCGCGGTTGAGCGCGTCGATGCGCAACTGCGCCCACGCGCGATATTGCGCGAGCGACATCGGCGGGCAGAGCTTTTCCTGCATATAGGGAAAGAATGCGTCGTCGATCTGCACATAGAGACCTTGGTCGACGATGGTCTTGTATTCGACCCGCAGCGCGTCGGCGAGCGCGAACAGCAACTTCTTCTCGTCGCCGTAGTGCTCGTCCTTGACGTTGGGCAGCGCGCTCGCCGGCGCGACCACCGGCAGGAACGCGCCCTCGACCTTCACCTTGCCGACCGCCGCCTTGAGATTGTCGATGTCGCGCTGCAGTTCCTTCTGCCCGACATATTTGATTGGACCGTTGCACACGAACCGGTTGCCGAGCCGCGAGGCGAGCCCGGTCGCCTTGTCGGCCTCCGCGTAATATTCCGGAAACGCCTCGCGGTCGCGCCCGCCGCCGACCGAGGCGAGCGGATCCTTGGCTTCCTCCGGCGTCAGCGGCCGCGCTCCGATGCCGGAGAGGCGGCCGTGCACGTAGAACGCCCAGTTGCGGCCCTTGCCGAACTCGCCGTCGCTGACGATGTCGACGCCGACCTCGGCCTGCTGGCGCACGACGTCGGCGACCGAATCCGTGAGCGTCTTGTCGTAAAGGCCCGGCTCGACCGGCTCCTTGTTCTCCAGCTTGTGCAGGACCTCGACGAACTTCGGCGGCCGGATCAGGCTGCCCACGTGGGTGGTCATGATACGGTTGGCCATCGGGGACGCTCCTCCATTATGATGTGGGTCGATTTTACAGCAGGTTTCAGTCGGATCGAGTCACCACACTCGGTGTCATGCCCGCGCCCGTCGCGGGCATCCACGTCTTACGGCGTAGCCGTTCGGTAAAGACGTGGATGGCCGGGACAAGCCCGGCCATGACGATGTGTGGCTGGGTCGTGTGTGAAACAGGCAAGCAACCGGGTGAGGAATGACCACGCAACGTTACGACTACATCATCGTCGGCGCCGGCTCGGCCGGCTGCGTCCTGGCAAACCGGCTGAGCGCGGACCCGAGCGTGCGCGTACTGCTGCTCGAAGCCGGCGGCTGGGACATCGATCCGCTGATCCACATTCCGCTCGGCATCGGCATGATGCACAAGCACACCTTGCACGACTGGGGCTACCACAGCGAGCCGGAGCCCAATCTCGGCGGCCGCAGGGTCGAGGCGATGCGCGGCAAGGTGCTGGGCGGCTCGTCCTCGATCAACGTCACCGGCTACACGCGCGGCGATCAGCGCGACTACGACCGCTGGGCGCAGAAAGGCGCGCTCGGCTGGTCCTACGCGGACGTGCTGCCGTACTTCAAGCGCACCGAGACCTGGATCGACGGCGCGAGCGCGACGCGCGGCGGCGACGGGCCGATCGGCGTCGAATGGGCGCGCGTCGCCGATCCGATCTACGACGCCTGGCTCGAGGCCGGAACGGCGGCCGGCTACCGCATCATCAGCGACAACAGCGCGGGCGACACCGAAGGCTTCGCCAGGAGCCAATACACGATCCGCAACGGGCGGCGCTCGTCGGCATCGACCGCCTATCTCAAGCCGGCGCTTCGTCGCAGCAACCTCACCCTGATGACGCGCGTGCTGGCCGGCAAGGTTCTGATCGAGGGCCAGCGCGCGGTCGGGATCGAGTTGATCAGAGGTGGCGCGACCGAACGGGTGCAGGCGGAGCGCGAGGTCATATTGGCGGGCGGCACGTTCAACACGCCGCAGCTGCTGATGCTGTCGGGCATCGGGCCGGCGGACCATCTGCGCAGCGTCGGCATCGATCCGCTGGTCGACCTGCCGGTCGGCAAGAATTTGCAGGACCACCAGGCGGCGGTGATCTTCTACAAGCGCAAGGCGCCGGGACCGTTTCGCGACCTGATGCGGTTCGACCGCATGGCGGTCAACATGCTGCGGGCATATGTCCTGGGCTCCGGCCCCGCCACCACGATCCCGAGCGGAATCCTCGCCTTCATCAAGACGCGGCCGGAACTCGCCACGCCCGACGTCGAATACATGTTTCCGGGCTCGCCGCCGTGGGCGCATCTGTGGTTTCCGGGCGTGAAGGAGGCGTATGCGGACGCATTCGGCATCCGTCCCGCCATCATGCATCCCGACAGTCGCGGCGAGGTTTTGCTGCGCTCGGCCGACCCGCGCGAGCGCGCCCGCATCAAGTTCAACTTCTTCTCGGCGCCCAACGACCTGCCGACCTTGCGCGAGGGGTTCCGGCGCGGACGCGAGATCGCGGCGCAGAAGGCGATGGACAAGTTTCGCGGCGAGGAAGTCTCACCCGGGAGCGGACGTTAAAAGCGACGCCGAAATCGACGCCTTCATCCGCAAGACGATGATTACGGTGCATCATCCGGCGTCGACCTGCCCGATCGGCCTCGGCCCGGAAGCGGTGCTCGACCCGCAGCTGCGGGTGCGCGGCGTCGATCGGCTGCGCGTGGTCGACGCGTCGGCGATGCCCGACCTGGTCACCGCCCACATCAATGCCTGCGTGCTGATGATGGCCGAACGCGCCGCCGATCTCATTGCCGGCAAGCCGGCGCTCGCCGCGGCGGCGTGACCGGCGTCACAAAATAAATCGCCCGCCCCATCGCTTGCGGCGGCGGGGCGGGCGAATCTATGCGCTCTACGTTACTTCATGTAGGACGTGGACCAATTGTCCTGGAAGTCCTTGGCGGCCTTCATGTAGGACGTGTTCCAGTTGTCCTGGAAGTTCTTCATGTAGGAGACGTTCCAGTTGTCCTGGAACTCCTTCGCCGCCTTCATGTAGGAAACATTCCAGTTGCTCTGGAAATCCTGGAAGGCCTTTGCGTAGGCCGGGTCGGCGTTCGCCCCATTGATCCTTCATGTAGGAGACGGCGAAGTTGTCCTGGAAGTCCTTCATCCCCTTCATGTAGGAGACGTTCCAGTTATCCTGGAAGTTCTTCATCGCCTGCGGCGCCGGCGCCGGCGTGCCTTCGACCATGTAGAGCTTGTCGTTGTAGCGGAAGACGATCGCGCCCGGACCGACCTCCTTGGCGCCGAGCTTGGCGATCTGGGCGGCGGGATCGCCCTTGGCCTTGCCGCGCGCGATCTTGAAGGTCTTGCCGTCGACGAAGATGCCTTCGTTGTTGGCGAGCTCGCCGATCACATCTCCTTGCGGCTGCTGGGCAAGCGCGAATTTGCCTGCGCCTGCGGCGGCCAGAACGACCGCAGCAACCCCGACAATCAGCATCGTGCGTTTTGACATCTTGGCGTCCTCTCTTTCGTTGAGAATGGTTTGCAGCCCGACATGGGGTGAACTGCATCTGGGGCAAGCGTTTAGAGCAATTCGGGCGGCCCGCGTATTGTCCTTAGGTGCAATGCCTCAAGGGGCAATAAACCGGCCCTTTGCGGGTTCCTACTAGCCGGCGGCGCGCTCCAACGGCGGCCGCGTTGGGCCGGCGGCCGGCGGCCCAGGGACGTGGCGGCCGGCGTCGCTCTTGACCGGACGCGCGCTCGCGGCCGGGAGGCTGAAGCGAAAGACTGCGCCGCCCGCGGGCCTGTTTTCGGCCGATATCGCACCCCCCGCCCGCTCGATGATGGTGTGCGCGATGGACAAGCCGAGCCCGATACCCTCGGGCTTGGTGGTAAAGAACGGCTCGAATACCCGTTTCAATATGTCGGCCGGGACCCCGGGACCGGAGTTCAAAATCGCGACTTCGACCGTTGCGTTGTCGAGCAATGCGGTCTGGATCGCGAGGCGGCGGTTGCCGGGCGCGACGTCCCGCATCGCGTCCATGCCGTTGAGCGCGAGATTGAGCACGACCTGCTGCATGTGCACCGAATTGGCCCGGACCGACAGGCGACGAGGATCGAGCGCAGTGCTGACGAAGATACCGCGCTGCCGTGCCTCGGGCGCGAGCAGCTCGATGACATGGCGGATCACGTCGTTCATATCGATCTCGAGCGGCTCCGAGTCGTCCCGGCGCAGCAGTTCACGCATGTGGGTGATGACATCGGCGGCGCGCTGATCGGATCGCCTGATATCGCTCAGCATTTCCTTCACCAGCGCAACATCGAGCGGCTGCCGATCGAGCAGCAGCTCGGCCGCCTCGGCATTGCTCAAGATCGCGCCGAGCGGCTGATTGAGCTCGTGCGCGATCGAGGCCGAGAGCGCCGCGATCCCGGCGCGGCGGTTCATGTGGGCGACCTCGGCCAGACGCCGGCGCGCCTCCAGCTCGGCGGCCGAGCGGCGGCGGCGTTCCAGGAACAACCCGGTGATCAATGTCGCCTGAATCGCGATGATGCCGGCACCGGCCAGTGCGAGCCCGCGATATTGTTCCCAGAAGCTCAACTGCCGGAACAGAACTTCGCTACCCGGCGGCAGGCGCGTTTCGCGGACGCCCCAGCGCTGCAGCTCGCGCCAGTCGAAGATCGGCTTCATGTAGTCGCCGCGGGCGACCGGGAAATCAGACGGCGGCGCGCCGTCGAGGATGCGCAGTGCGAGGCGTGCAGCGTCTTCGGCAATCGGCACGGGCGTGGCGACGATCCCGCCGACCGTTCCATAACCGATGTAAGTCTCAGCCGGGACCACGATCGGCCGATTGGCAACGTCGGCGACGGATCGAAGCGCCTCACGCGGCATGTAATCGAAGCCGTCGCCATCGCGGTAGATCGCCGTATAGGCAATCGCGGTCTGCTCGGGGAGCTGCGCGGCGCGCCGGCGCACCTCCTTGAGGGGCAGACCCGTGAGATCGATGAATTGCAGGTTCTTGGCGAGCTCCGGAATTTCCATTGCGAAGTTGCGGAAAAAGGTGCTGCGGTCGAATGGATCACCGACAAGGGCAACCTGCTTGAGGTCGGGAACGACCGCGTTCGCGCTTTGCACCATGTCTTCGAGGCGAAAGCGCAGCGTGCGTCCGGTGAAGCCGACCGGCAGCTTGGCCTTGGCAACCACAGCCTCGTCGACGGCCCCAAACACGACCGGGACGCCCGGCCAGATCGACTCGCGCGCGTTCATCACGAAATCAAACGCGATCGGCCCGAACGCCAGCAGAGCGCCGACCGGCACGTACATGTATTTTTCGCGCAGGTGGTTTTGCAGCTGCCGTTTGTAGCGGTCGCCGCCGAAGCGGCCGAAATCCAGATCCTCGGCGTAGATCACGACCCGACGGTCGGAGTCGGCGTTCAGCGTCGTTCGCGCGACGGTGTTGACCGCGATATTCCAAGGCAGGATCGGGTCTTCCTGGCCGATGATCACGATGGAGCGCGGCGGCGGCTCGCCAGCAAAGCCCGCGGACGCCGCCAGCGCCGCGACTCCGACGACGACCATGCTTCGGACGATCGCGCGCCCGGCGCAGCACTCAGCGTATCGTCGCCGCCGATGGCCTCGCGATTTCCGTGCAGCGGTCATGATCTCAGCAACCTGCCTAGCGGCTCGAGCCGGCGTGTGCAATCGCCTCGATCAGCAGGCGTCCCGCGAACGGCTTGCGCAGATAGGCCACGCAGCCGGCGGCTTGCGCCTGTTGGCGCGTGGCCTGATCGTCGAAGGCGGTCATGAAGATCACCGGAAGTGTCGATCCGGACGCGGAGAGCTGGCGGCGCAATGCAATTCCAGACATGCCTCCAAGGTGAATGTCGAGGAGCACGCAATCGATGCCGTTCGTCGGCTTGGAGGCCAGGAAGGACTCCGCCGACGAAAACCCCTTGGTGGCAAAGCCGTGCGCGTTCAACAAGCGCTCGATGCCTTTGAGGACGGCGGCATTGTCATCGACGATCGCGATGGTCTTGGGCACGGCGGACACCGGCCGCGGTTCGACCTGCCTGGGTTGTTTCATCCGGTTGCGAGCATAGCCGTTGCGATCCGCGATCATAGCCCCGCAAAGCCAGGCCGGACTATTGTCCCTGAGGCCAATGCCGGGCCGCCCGGAGGTGGACCGTAGGGTGGGTTAGGCGCGCCGCGCCGTAACCCACCGGCCGACTCGCCTGTTGCGCCAGCGCCGGTGGGTTACGCGCCTCCGGCGCGAACCCACCCTACGAACTAACCCGCCCGACGAAGGCGTGCGTTCCACATCCGCAGCAGCACATCGTCGCGCCGCACGAAATGATGGAACAGCGCGCCGGCAATATGGACGGTGATCAGGAGTGCGATCAGGAACCCGATCGCGCGGTGCAGCACGAACACCTGGTCCGAGAAGGCGCGGTCCGGCGGCCAGATCGGCGGCAGTTCGAACAAACCGAACACGATGATGGGCGCCCGAAACGCGGACGTGCCGATCCAACCTACGATCGGCTGCACGATCAGCAGTGCGTAGAGCGCCCAATGCACCGATGTGGCCGCGAATTGCTGAACAAGCGGAATATCCGCGGGCAGCGGTGGCGGCGGGTCGATCAGCCGATTGGCGAGCCGCAGCAGAATGACGGGAACAAGCAACACGCCAAACGATCGATGCAGGTTGAACAGAAAGTCCTGCAGCGGCCCGGAGCCGATGTTCACCATGGCGATTCCGGCCGGAATCATCGTCAGCACCAGCACGGCTGTCAGCCAATGCAACACCCGGGCCGTCAGACCATAGACCGCCGCGTTAGGTGCCATTGGAGCCTCTGCACGATCGCTTGTTATTCCAGAAGGACGATTCGGCCGACATGCTGAATATTCCCTGTCGAGGCGGGTTTAAGCTAGGTGTAACAAAACGCTAGCCGGATCGTTATCCCCTCGCCCACTTGGGCCAAAGCAGCGAGTTATCGCATGGCGAACGGGTTCGTCGTGACCTCCGATCACGGCAGCGGCGGCGAGGCCGCCTGGGCCGGCGTGCCGGGCCAATTCCGGCAGCCCAATGGGCCCCTGCCGCCCGCATGGGAGACGCTGTACGGGCCATTGCGCGCCGGCCGTGTCGACGACCTCATGGTCGTTGCACAGCTCGGGCAATCGATCGATGGGCGGATCGCAACCCCGACCGGGCACTCCAAATATATCAACGGCGCCGCCGGTCTCGATCACCTGCATCGGCTGCGCGCGCTGGTCGACGCAATCGTCGTGGGGGTCGGTACCGCGGTGTGCGATGACCCGGAGCTCACGGTGCGGCGTGTGGCCGGCCCCAACCCCGCGCGCGTGGTGATCGATCCGCGCGGGCGGTTGTCCGCATCGGCCCGCCTGCTGCGGGCCAACGGCGCCCGACGCGTGGTCGTGCTCGGCGCGCAGGTGGAGTCCCGTTTTGCGGACGACGTGGAAATCCTGCGCGTCCCACTGGCCGACGGAATTGCAGCGCCGGCCGCAATCCTGGCCGGCCTTCATGCGAAAGGCTTCCGGCGCATCCTGATCGAAGGCGGCGCGCGCACCATTTCGCAATTTCTCACGGCCGGCTGCCTCGACCGGCTGCATGTGATGGTGGCACCCATGCTGCTGGGCGCCGGCCAGTCCAGCCTGGCGCTTCCGCCGATCGATCGCGCCGAGGATGTGTTGCGGCCGCCGGTCGCTCCGCATCTGATCGACGACGAAGTTTTGTTTGATGTCGATCTGTCGTGCCGCCGTAAGCCGATCGCACTGAAGTAGGATGGGTAGAGCGAAGCGATACCCATCAGATGACTTGCCGGTGATAATGCCGCTGGCGGGTTACGCGCCTCCGGGGCTAACCCACCCTACGCAGCGCATCTTCAAACGCCATCGCGGTGTCGTCCCAGCTCGGCAGATTTTGGGCTGCGGCACGCGCAGCGGCCGCACAATGCGCGCGCACGCGGGCGTCCGCGAGGAGTGAGCGCAACGCGCGCGCCAACGCGTGGGCGTCGCCCGGTGTGACCAGCCTGCCGGCCTTGGATCCGACATTTCTGCGCGCCGCGCCGGTCTGCGTCGCAACGATCGGCAATCCGTAGGCGAGCGCGTCGGCGAGCGCCATGCCGTAGCCCTCAAACCAGGACGGCTGCACGAACAAATCGGACGCCCGATAGAGCGCATCGAGGCGTTCGGCCGTCACCGCGCCCGTGCAGGTGATCCTGTCGCGCAGGCGCGCGCGCTCGATCAGGTCGTCGAGTTCGGCCGCCGTCTCGGGACTGCGGCCACGATCGCCGACGATCGTCAGTCGCCAGGACAGGTCTCGCAACTCGGACAGCGCCGTCACCAGCAACGCGTAGCCCTTGCGCGGCACGATGGCGCCGACCGCCAGAATCTGGGGCACGCCATCGTGGCTGCCGTGCGCGAATTCGACCCGCTGCGTGCCCGGAAGCGCAACCGTGATCCGCGCGGTAGCAACCGCGTAGCTTGCCGCAAGTGTCGCCGCGGTCGAGTGATCGGTGGTGATGACGTGCCGCGTGGCGGCGAGCGCCCTGATCTCGGAAGCGCGAAACGCGTCGGCCATTGCAGGCGACAGCCCGGTTTCCAGGGCGAGCGGATGATGCACGAGGCCGATCAGGCAATGGCTGCGCGCGGCGTCACGGGCTTCGTCGGGTAATGCCCCAAGGGCGAGGCCGTCGACAATGATGGGCGCACCCGCCGGCGCCCCCAGTAAACGCTCGCGCGCAACGGCACGTTGATCGGCACCGACGCGCGGGAAACCCTCGCCCAGATCGATCACACCGACCTGCCACTTGCGTGCACGCAGCGCCGCGATGACACAGCGCGCATAACCATAACCGCCGGTCGGCGTGTCGAGATCGCCCGGGACCGCGAAGGTGACGCTCGGCGCTTGTGTTGGTCGCATACTTTATTTTGGTCGCATTTTCGACGGAAGACCGGTGGCCACTCTTCCTGAAAATGCTCCTACCACAACGGCGCTTCGTAGGATGCGCGCGCGACATGCGATTCGGAAAGGGTCACCCGAATGGCGGAAAGTTCGCGCGGCTCGCGTCCGAGTTCGCCCTTGCGCGCCGCGTCGGCCAGGCGATCGTAAATGTGTCTGGTCAGGAATTCGGTGGTGGTGTTGCGGCCGGCAAACTGCGGCGCGTCATCGAGGTTGCGATAGTTGAGGGCGCCGAGCACGGTATGGAGCACCGCATGGGCGCGACCGATGTCGACCACGATGCCGTGCTGGTCGAGTTCGTTCGCCATGATCGCGGCGTCGACCACGAAGGTCGCGCCATGCAGCGCCTGCGCGGGTCCAAACACATCGCCCTTGAACGAATGGGCGATCATGATGTGGTCGCGGACCTCAACGGTGAACATCTAGTTGCTCTCTCTCGTCACACATAATCGATGCGCTGGCACAGCACACCGCTGCCCGGGGCCAGAATCCGGGGAAGCTCGGCGGGCAGATCGGCGAACCGCACCGGCGGCGCCAGCAATGCGTCGAGCCGTGGGTCGCGCAGCAGGTCGAGCGCCGCCGCCAGCCGGCGCGCCGGGGTCCAGCGCGGGCGATGCGACGGAGCGACCTTGCCGACCTGGCTCGACACGATCGTCAGGCGCCGGCTGTGAAAGGCGCCGCCGAGCGGAATTGGCGCTTCGCCGACACCGTACCAGCTCATCTCGATGATTCTTGCTTCATCACCCGCAAGCTCGAGCGCGGTTGCAAGCCCGGAGGCGGCGCCGCTGGCGTGAAACACGAGGTCGCAATCCTTCGGTGCGCCGGCTGGCGGCGCGAACGCCACCCCGAACGCGCGCGCCAACGTGGCGCGCGTCGGATCGATGTCGACGAGTGTGATCTCGGCGCCCGGCGCTTGCGCGCACAGGAACGCAACCAGCGCGCCGACAACGCCGGCGCCGATCACCGCGATGCGATCGGCGGGACCGGGTGCGCCGTCCCATACCGCGTTGAGCGCGGTCTCCATATTGGCGGCGAGCACCGCGCGCTGCGGCGGCAGGCCGTCGGGCAGCGGGGTGAAAGCGTCGGTCGGCACCGCGAACACGTCCTGGTGCGGATGCAGCGCGAACACCAGGCGGCCGTGCAAATGCGGCGGGCCGGTT
This sequence comes from uncultured Alphaproteobacteria bacterium, assembly GCA_963816775.1. Taxonomy (GTDB): domain Bacteria; phylum Pseudomonadota; class Alphaproteobacteria; order Rhizobiales; family Xanthobacteraceae; genus JAFAXD01. The sequence continues at coordinate 65,147 of CAWFLX010000059.1, read as the reverse complement.
TCGACCTTACCGACGATCGCGTAGCCGTACTTCACCGGGAACGGAAACACCCCGCCCATGTGGGGTCCACGCATGCGCACATATTCGGTCGGCGGCACGCGGCCGGCAAAGACCAGCGCCTCGGTCCCGCGACTGATGGCACCGAAATGGGCCCGCACGCAGGCCTCGTCCGGCCCCGGCGCGACGCGTTCGTCGCGCAGTTCTGCCATTCCGGGTGCGACGTACCAGAGCGCCTTCGGCATAGGTGCATGTCTACGGTGTTAGTCTACGATGGAGCATGACCTATTCCGAAAACCGGTGTCCACTTTTCGGGATCATGCTCTAAGGTATAAACCCCACCGTCCGGCGTCATGGCCGGGCTTGTCCCGGCCATCCACGCCTTGCTTGTGTCAGCAAGCCGAAAAGACGTGGATGCCCGGGACCAGCGCGGCCATGACGGCGGGAATTGTAACCGAACCTGTCTAAAGCCCGCAGTCTACCACCCGCATGACCGACGTTGCCGTTTCCACGCTCGCGCGCATCGCGACCGGCGAGGCCAGTCTCGCGGTGCGTCGGGCGCTGTTCGCAACGCTCAGCGTAACGACCATCTGCGCCACGGTCGCCCTCGCCGTGTTGGCACTTCGCCCGGGCGGGATTGGTGCGCTCGACATCGCTTTGCTCGCGCTGTTCGTCATCACGCTGCCCTGGATCGTGATCGGATTCTGGAACGCGGTGATCGGGTTCATCATCATGCGCTGCGCCGCCGATCCGACGGCCGCGGTTTTTCCGGCAAGTGCGCGCGTCACCAGATCGGAGCCGATCACCTTGTCGACCGCGGTTCTGGTCTGCATTCGCAACGAGCCGCCCGAGCGCGTCGCGCGCAATCTCGAGCCGATGCTGGCGGAGCTCGCGGCCAGCGGGGCAGCGGAGCACTTTCATATCTACGTGTTGAGCGACACCTCCGATGCGATGCCGGGCGCAGCGGAGGAGGCGCACTTTGGGGCGCTGGCCGAGACCTGGCGCGAGCGGGTCGCCATCAGCTATCGCCGGCGAACCGCAAACACCGGCTTCAAGGCCGGCAACATCCAGGATTTCTGCGCGCGCTTTGGCGCGGCGCACGATCTCGCCATCACGCTCGACGCCGACAGCGTGATGCCGGCGTCGGCCATGCTGCGGCTTGTGCGGGTGATGCAAACCGACCCCAAGCTCGGCATCGTGCAGGGCCTGGTCGTCGGCTTGCCGTCGACAAGCGCGATGGCGCGCATCTTTCAGTTCGGCATGCGGCTCGGCATGCGCTCCTACACCATCGGCAGCGCCTGGTGGCAGGGCGACTGCGGCCCCTATTGGGGACACAACGCGGTGCTGCGACTGCGACCGTTTGCAGCATACTGCAAGCTCCCGCTACTGGCGGGCGGGCGCCATATCCTGTCGCATGATCAGATCGAGGCGGTGTTGATGCGCCGCGCCGGCTACGAGGTGCGGGTGCTGCCGGAGGAAAACCTCGGCTGGGAGGAGAACCCGCCGACGCTCATCGAATTTATTCGACGCGACCTGCGCTGGTGCGCCGGCAACATGCAGTACTGGCCGTTCCTGCTCATGCCAGGACTGAAATTGGTGAGCCGTTATCAGCTCCTGCTCGCGATCCTGATGTTCCTCGGCTCACCGGCCTGGATCGGCCTTCTGCTGCTCGGCACCCTCGCGGTCGTGCTCGATCCCGCAGCGATCGACCCGCGCTACGGATGGCCGCTCTTTGCCGCTGTTCTGGTGATGTGGTTCGCCGCCAAGATCGCGAGCATCCTGGACGTGCTGGCGCGAGACGACGCGCGGCGCGCGTTTGGCGGCAGCGCACGCTTTCTGGCCAGCGCCGCAATCGAAACGCTGTTCTTCATCCTGCTGGTTCCGATCCAGTGGTGCAGCCATACGATTGCGCTGGCCAACCTCGCACTCGGCCGCACCATCGGCTGGAGCGCCCAGGTCCGGCATGAGCACGCAGTTTCGATGCGCGACGCGACCGCGCACTTCTGGCCGCACGCGCTGATCGGTTGGGGCGCGATCGTCGTGCTGGCGTGGGCGAACCCTGCCGTCCTTCCGATTGCGCTGCTGATTGCCGGCGGCCTCGCACTGGCGGTGCCGATGGCGGTCGTTACCGCCGCGCCCGGCACCGGCCGCCTGCTCGCGGGTCTCGGCATCGGCCGCCTTCCGGAAGAAACCAACCCGCCCGCGATTCTCGCCACCTTGGTGCCGGCCGCGCAATCCAATCCCGTGCTTGATGGCCTGCGCAGCGCGCGCGGCGTGCTGCGGTCGCTGCGCATCTACTATGGCGATGGACGCCGCCGCGCCGCCATGGATCGGCTCCACGCCGCATTCGTGCGCCCGGGCGATCTCGTGTTCGACATCGGCGCCCACGTCGGCGACCGGGTCGCCTCGTTCAGGCGGCGTGGTGCGCGGGTGGTGGCGGTCGAGCCGCAGGGCGCGCTGGTCGCGGTGTTGCGATTGATCCACGGGCGCGACCCGGCGGTCGCAATCGAAGCCGTCGCCGTTGGCCGCCATGGCGGGACGATCCCGCTACACCTCAACCTCGACAATCCGACAGTTTCGACCGCATCAAACGATTTCGTGCAGGCCGCGGCCGGCGCGCCCGGCTGGGCGAACGAGCGCTGGACGACATCGGTGATCGCGCCGATGACCACGCTCGATGCGCTGATCGCGCGTCATGGCAAGCCGGCGTTCATCAAGATCGACGTTGAAGGCTTCGAAGCCGAAGCGCTCGCCGGCCTCTCCCAGCCGGTCGCCACCCTGTCGTTCGAGTTCACCACCATCCAGCGCGACGTCGCGGTCGCCGCGCTGCGCCGATGCGCGAGCCTCGGTTTTCGGCATTTCAACGCTGCGCTCGGGGAAAGCCAGACCTTCGCACACGGCCGCTGGATCGACGACGCCGCGATCGAGCAATGGCTGCTCGCCCTGCCGCCTGAGGCCAATTCGGGCGACGTTTATGCGACGCTGGCAACTAACGCGGCGGAATCTGGATAAGCTCCGCGAGTTGTTCCTTGGTCAGCGGCGCTGCGGTGTATTTCAGCGTCACCGCATCGTTCACGATGGTGTCGAGGCCGACGATGCGATCCGGTTCGATTGACGGCTTGGGAAAGAACCCGTCGCGCGTACGCTTGGCCTTCTCTTCGCTGATGCCGACGAAGTCCGCGTAGATCTTCAGCGCAGCCGGATCCGCATACATGTAATCGACGGTCTCGCGATAGGCCTTCATGTAGCGGTCGAACACCGGCTTTTTGGCCTGCAGCGCCGGCGCATTCGCGATCAGCACGCGCACGGTCTGGCCCTTGAACACCGCCGCATCATTGCCGCTCGCAATCACCCGGATATCGCCCTTGTCGATCTGATCGAGACCAAACGGCGGTGCCGACCATCCGACGTCGATCTGGTCCGACATCACCTGCGTGAGCGTCGACGACGGGCTGCCGGTCGCGACCGGCTTGGCCTTGAGGTCGTATTGCTTGATGAATGCGGTGACGATCCCGTGGGTGGACGAGCCGTTGGTCGAGTACGCGAGCGTCTTGCCGTCGGTGTCCTTGAGCGACTTGATCGGAGAAGCAGCCTTGACGTACCAGAACAAGTCGGCCGCGCCGGTCGTTTCGGCGCCGATGATCCGCACCGGCGCATTTTTCGAAAAGAAGCTCAGCGCCCCCATGATGCCGACCGCGACCCCGATGTCGACGCTGCCGGCGACCACCGGCTGCTGGGTTTCGCCGGAGCCTTGGGTGTAGACCATCTCGAGCACGAGCCCGTGCTTTTTGAAAATGCCGGCGCGCTGGCCGATCTCGGACACCGAGGTGTCCCAATTGCCGCGCTGCCCGACCGCAAGCTTGAGCGTGTCCTGTGCCGCCGCGGGCGCAAGCGCGTGAGTGATCAACACTCCGACGGCCGCAGCCGTCACCGTCAGGCTTTTCATTCGCGTCCTCCCTCTGGTCGTTTTTTTATTGCGCGGCCGCCAATCCGGCACCGACGAGAGCTTAGCTCACCCGTCGCGGTGAGAGCGACGCGGCACAGAGCCGCTACACCGGGAACTGCTCCAGCAACTCGATCGGATCGCCGTAGCGTTGCGCGCATGCGATCACTTCCGGATCACGCAACGACATCAGATAACCGTCGTCGATCAGCGTGCGATTGCCGGCCGTCACCGTGCAGTCGAAGCTGACCAGATCCATGTGCACGTGCGGCTCCTCCCAATTCGGCATGACGCGGCGCAGGTAGGCCGACGGCTTCGGACCGTTGATGCCGAAGTGAAGCGCGCCCGGCGAGTTGGGCCCGGCCGGATAAATGTCGAAGCGCGGCGCCTTCGGATTGTGGCCGCAGCCCAGTTCCTCGAGCGTGCCGCCGATCAGGAACTCGCGCAGGATGTCGGCGGCATCGCTGTCGCCGTGCACCGCCACCACCCGGTCGTCGCGGAACTCGACCGCGGGAGGATCGTCGAACGGCTTGTCGAAGCCCACCGCCCATTGCGGCCGGATGGTGCCGGACAGGCCGACTTTGATGTCGGGATCGTTCCCGAACATCATCGGGTCGTAGATGTTGGGTCCGTGGGTCGGAATGTAGTGCACGTAGCAGCCGTCCTCGTCGGCGAAATTGCGCCCGCGCCAGCGGTTGTCCTTCTTCATGCGCTGACGCATGGCGTCGGTGAACGGGATGCGAAAATCAGTCCCGCGGCGGTCGGTGATGCGCAGGTCAAATGGCCCGTTGTCGGGATAGAGCCGCGAGGTCGCCCGCACCAGCTCGCCGACGATCTCGACCGGGAAACGCGCCTGCGGGGTGTTCCAGAGGTCAATGTTGCGGAAGAACGTGATCTTGACCCAGCGCTGCCCGCGGTTGCGCCGCAGCCCGATGCAGAACGGATCGAACACCGACGCAAACCAGGTCGACACCACGAACGTGGCCCGTTCCAGCAAGGCCTTGGCTTCGTCCGGCACTGCGACATAGCGGGTCGACTCGCCCATGTAGGACGCAAACGTTGCGCCGCGCGCCTTCGCGAGCCCCTGGACCGCCTGAACGACGCGCGGATCGAGCAGCGGATCGGTGAGCATCACCACGTGATCGCCGGCCCGGATGCCGAACACGCGGTGGAAGTTGTCGAGCGCCTGGATGTACTCGGTCGTGCTTGCGTGGCCGTAGTCGACCGGCGCCGGCAGTCCGCGGCGCGTTTTCGAATTGAGGATGTCCGCATTCTTGGAAGGGATGTGGCTCACGGTTTCCTCCTGGCTCGTCTCGCTTTTTTTTCAGGCATCGGGTCAGTCGACTTTCGCGCCCGAGGCCACCACGACAGCGCCCCAGCGTTTGAGCTCGGCCTCGACGTGCGCGCGCAATTCAGCCGGCGTCGATGGCGTGGTGCGGGCGCCGCGCGCAAGCAGCGTCAGTTTGAGCTGCGGATCCTCCAGCGCCTTCCGGGCCGCCGAATTGAACGCGTCGATGATCTCAGGAGGGGTTCCACGCGGGGCAAAGATCGCATCCCAGGCCGAGACCGTCATGTCGACGCCGGACTCGGTCAAGGTCGGGAGATCGGGCGCCAGCGGCCAGCGGATTTGGGTCGAGACCGCGAGCGGACGCAACTTGCCGCCTTCAACCTGCGGCATCGCGTTCGGCATCACCTCGATCATCATCTGCATCTGGCCGGACATCAGGTCCGTCATCGCCAGGGCACCGCCGCGATAGTGCACGATGAGAAAGTCCGTCTGCGTCGCCGTCTTGAACATTTCGGCGGCGAGATGCGAGGAGGTGCCGTTGCCGGCGGTCGCCACGTTGAGCTTGCCCGGGTTGGCTTTGAGATAGGCGAGCAGCTCGCCGGTCGACTTCACCGGCAGCGCGGGGTTGACCACCAGCATCAGCGCGATTTCGGTCAGCCGGGAAATCGGCTCGAAGTCGTTGAGCGGATCAAATCCGGTCGACTTGTAGAGCGTCTGATTGATGGCGTGGGTGCCGTTGGTGCCATAGGCGAGCGTATAGCCGTCGGGTTCGGCGCGCGCTGCCGCCGCGGTGCCGATATTGCCGCCGGCGCCCGCGCGGTTGTCGATAACAATGGTCTGGCCCATGATCTCCGCGACCTTGGCCATGATGGTGCGCGCCAGGATGTCCCCGCCTCCGCCGGCCGGAAACGGCACGATCACCCGGATCGGACGATCCGGATAACCGGCCAGCGCCACCGGCGATGAGGCGAGCCCCAGCAGCGTTGCGGCCAGACCCACAACGACAACGCGACGAACGCCGCACATCATTCCGCAAGCCATCAACAACCTCTTGTTACTCGGCCGCGGTCATGCGCGCCGGCGCCGCGGGCCCGCTGCCCAGCGTACGCCAGTCGGCGGTTTTGGGAACCACGCCTTCGAACGACGCGATCTCGGCGTGCGGGATGTGCGGCGTCGTGGTGCCGAGCGCCGGGCCGCCGTCGCGCATCGTCTTGGCGGCGTCGACCATCAGGCGGCGGAAGCGCGCCACCGCGATATCGCTGGTGCCGAGCCAGTCCTTGGTGCGGTCGGCGATGCGGCCCATGGTCTCCCACATGGCGATGTCCTGGTTGGGAATTCCGGTGATGCCGGTGAAGTTGCCGCGCTTCATCGCGTTGCGATCCTGCCCGAAGTTGTTGGCGATCGTGCGCAGGTTGTGGAAATCGGCGGTAAGATCAATGCCGGGCTGCGCATAATTGAACTTGCGCCAGGCCTCCTGGTCGATGCCCGGCTTCTCGCCATCGCTCCAGGCGATGAAATAGAACGCGGTATTGATGTCGTCCTCCGGCACGATCACGGTCGCGACATTGTAGGCGTTGTTGGGTGGGATCAGGCAAGTGAACGGCGCGATATAGACGGTCGTGCGCACGTACTCATGGGTCTCGGGATTATGGATCGGCTTGCGGATCGCCGCGTAGCGAAACCCGTAGCTGGTGTTTTCGCATTGCATGCGCGGCGCCTTGTCGGTCGAGGGCCGCAGCCAGGTGGTGTCGGTCGCCTTGGCGGCGTCGACGTTGGCCGGCACCATGTCGGAGGAGTGCAGGCTCGAGGAATGCGCCGAGTCGATCTGGCCTTCGAGGATTTGCGCCCAATTGCACGGCACATGGATTTTCACGGTCGACACCCGCGCCTTTGCGGTGGGCGCAAACGCCGGCGGTTCGAACGCGGGCATGGTGTCGGCCGGGCCCATGTAGGTCCAGATGAAGCCCGCGGCCTCATGCGCCGGATAGGCCTTGTGTTTGACCTTGTCGGTGATCCGGCTGCCGGGCGGCTCGGAGGCCATCTCCAGGATGTTGCCGTCCACGTCGACTTTCCAGCCGTGATAGAGGCACCGCAGCCCGCATTCCTCGTTGCGCCCCAGCACAAGCGAGGCGCGGCGGTGCGGGCAGTGCTCGTCGAGCACGCCGATCCGGCCGTTGGTGTCGCGAAATGCCACCAGCTCCTCGCCCAAGAGGCGAATACGCACGGGCGCGCCGTCGGGCTCGGCCAGCTCTTCGGCAAGGCACGCCGGCATCCAATGCCGGCGCATCAGCTGGCCCATCGGGGCGTCGCCGGTGACGCGGCACAACAGTTCGTTTTCTTCCCGGGTCATCGCAATCCTCCCGCGGCACAAAGATGGCAGCGCAACGCGGCTTGATTATTCTTAGCTCTCTAAGATAAAATCATAGCGAATTTCCGCTCACCGGTCCAGTGCCGCCGATTTGAAGTTCCTACGCCCGGTGCAGCAAGCTCTTCTAGGAACTTCAAATCGACAAGCGGCACTGGAATCATATGTTTGCTAGTGCCCCTTTGCTTCCGAAGTTCGTGTCAGAGGGCGCTGCGACGTATCACGAACTTCGGAAGCGGGGCACTAGAGTCATGGCAACCGCCAAAACCCGCAAGAGTTCGCACGCCGAAACCGTCCTGCGGCACTGGCGGGAAGCCGTGCCCAACGATCGGCTGGCGCATCTCGTCAAGGATGCGACCCGCGGGCTCATCCGCGCGCTCACCATGCGGCTTGCCGAGCACCAAGTCGCGTTCGGCCACTGGGCGTTCCTGCGCATCCTGTGGGAGACCGACGGCCTGACCCAGCGCGAGCTCAGCGTGCAGGCCGGCGTCATGGAGCCGACGACGTTCGCCGCGATCAAGGCGATGGAGAAACTCGGCTACGTCGCGCGCAAGCAGATGCCGTCGAGCCGCAAGAACGTCTACGTGTTCCTCACGCCCGCGGGCCGGGCGTTGAAGGAAAAGCTCGTGCCGCTCGCCGAAGAGGTCAACCGGATCGCGGTGCGCGGCGTCGGCGCACCCGACATCGCGGTGACGCGGCAAACGCTGCTGGCGATGATCGAGAACCTCGCGCTCGATGAAGCCGACGCGCACAAGCGCAAACAACGGGTGCCGTCGACCCGGCAGATGGCGCGTCTCCTCGCCGACGCGGGCAACGGCGCGCGACGCGCGAGGCGAGCGTGATCGAAAGCCGCCGCTAGGCCGCGATGTTGCCGAACTTCGCGAGGTTCTCGCGCTGCTTCTCGTTGCGCGGCGCAAGCTTGAACAACCGGGCCGCGGTGCCGCCCAGGATGTTGTGCTTGGCCTTCTCCGAGATGAACTTGAGATCGTAGATCGTGCTCGGCAGATCGAAGTCCCAGTGCGGATAGTCGGACGAATAAAGCAGCTGGGTCTCCGCGTTGATCATGCGGAACGTACACTCGAGCGCTTGCAGGTCCTGCGTCTCCATCGGCTGCGAGGAGTAGTACATGTCGCGCATGTAGTCGCTCGGCTTCTTCTTGAGCACCGGCGCCTCCGAGGGCCGCAGCATGTATTCATGGTCGAGCCGCTGCATCAGGAACGGAATCCAGGCGAGGCCGGCCTCGACCCAGATCACCGGCAGTTTTGGAAAGCGCTGGCCCATCCCGTTGATCACCCAGTTGGTGCAATGCAGGATGTTGTAGAACGAAAAGCCCAGCGCGTGGACCGAGAGGAACCGGTTGCAGCCTTTGAACACCGGCTCGCCCCAGTTCACGCCCGAGTGGAACGCAAGCGCCAGGCCACGTTCCTCGATCGCGCGGTAGACTTTCATGTAGGCGTTGTCGTGCACCGGCAGGGTGCGCACGGTCGTGACCATGAATCCGGTCACGCCCTTGCGGTCGCCGAACTGCTCGACATGACGCAGGCTGGCGTCCGGGTCGGAGAACGGCAGGTTGAGCATCGAATAAAGGCGGCCACCGGAATCCGGCAACACCTTTTCGGTGATCCAGCGGGCGTAGGCCCAGCACAGCTCGACTTCCATCTCCTTCTGCGGATGAGTCCCGAGGCTGAGCATTCCGGTTGGGAACAGACAGGAGTAGTCGACCCCCATGGCGTCCATCCAGCGCTCGCCGAGCTGCACGTCGCGGATCTTGCCGGGCTCGGTCTTTTCCGATGAGCGCAGCGGGTAGCGCGTGACGCGGCCGCCCATGTCCTGGTAGCCGATCACCGAGGGCATCAGGCTGGTGGCGCGCGGGCCCTTGCCTAGATTCGCGAGCGAGAGTTGGCGAAACACGTCGTTCTCCATGAACGGCACGATCTCGCTCATGTGCTCCATTTCATAATGGTGCGCATCGACGTCCACGATCAGGACATCGTCCAACTTGCGTTGGTGCGCCTGCTGGCGCGCGTGCGCCAGGAGCCGGGTGGTGTTGAGTTCGTCGACCGACACCCGCCGGCCGCGATCGGAAACGAGGTCCATGGGTTGCCTCCGTAACTACCGTCCGGTCCAGCTCTGCCACATGCCGAGCTCGAACACGGCGAGATTGGCGGACCGCAGAATCCCGCTCGCCGCCGTCATGACAGCGGTCGGTGTAACGCCCTGCGGCTTGATCGGAACGTATTGCTGGCCGGCTTCGACCTGGGCCGAATAGACGTTGCAGGCGGCAGCCATCAGCGCCTGCACGGCTTGTGGGGTGAGCACGTCAATCGAGCCGGCCGCAAGACCGCGTTCGACATCCGCCGCAAGCCGCAGCGCCGCGTTCGAGATCGTCCCGGCCGCCGGCGACAGGCCGGCAGGCTTGGCGGCTGATTTGACGGCCTTCACGGCGGCGGCTTTGGGCGCGCGCTTATGCGGTGCGACCTTGCGGGCGCCGGCGCGCGCTGCCGAAGTCCTAGGCGACGACATAGAGATCTTCTCCGCGCTGCACGACTTGATACTTCCGCAGCTTGAGTTTGCGGTCCGATACGCATTCGCCGGTCTTCATGTCGTATTCGTAGCCGTGCCAGGGACAGACGAAGTGCTGCTCCTCTTCGGAGAAATAGAGCCCGCGCGAGGTCTGATCGGGCATGATGCGCTCTTCAACCTTGGCGATGATGAGGCCCTCGCAGGCGGGTCCGCCCTGATGGAGGCAATAGTTGCTGTAGGCGTAGTATTCGCCCTTGTCCCGGAAGATCCCGACTTCGGTGTTGCCGAGGAACACGATCCGGCGGTCACCATCCTTGAATTCGGACGCTTTGCCGACGAGCTTCTCCCGTTCCGCCATTCCTCTCGTTCTCCCTTGACGAATCCACGCCAGCGACCACGTGCGACGCGATTTTCGCGCAATTTGCGCTTTCCGGGATGGCAAAGCAACCATTGGGCGGGCATGAGAAACATGCACGCGGGCCGTCCCAACGAAGCGCGATGGTCTACTTCCGCCGGCCGGCCGCGGCCAGGATCAAATCGGCAATTTCCCGGGGATGCGAGACCATGGAGAGGTGACCGGCATCGAGCTCGATGGTCGTCGCCTTCATTCGCTCGGCCAGAAACCTTTCAAACTCAGGCGCTATCGTCCCGTCGTTCTTCGACACTGCATAAAAGTTTGGCTTCGACCGCCAGGCCGCAACCGTCGTTCGATCGCTGAACAGCGAGGCGGCGGTCGGCTGCTGCACGGCGTAGAGAACTTGCGCCTTCTCGCGCGCAACGCCATTGGCGAAATACTTGAGAAACGCATCCTCAGAGAGCCGGGTGAAGCCGCCGTGATCCTCGATGCCGGCGCGCGCCGGCGCGGTGGGAAATTTCGCAGAGAGAGCGACAAAGTCCTCACCCGCATCCGGGGCTCGCGCCGCGACGTAAACGAGCGCCGTGACCTTCGGGTCCGCCCCGACCTCGCTGACCAAGGTCCCGCTCCACGAATGGCCGGCCAATACGGTAGGGCCGTCTTGCAGCGCCAGAGCGCGGCGGGTCTCGGCGGCGGCATCGGCGAGCGAGGTGAGCGGGTTCTGCACCGACGTCACGCGCAGGCCCGCGGCCTGAAGCAGAGGGATGACTTCGCTCCAGCTCGAGCCGTCCGCCCATGCTCCATGGACGAACACGACGTTGCGTGCCTCGACCGGAGCCGCCGTTTGGGCCGCGACCTGCGCGGTGCTTGAGGGCAACAAGAACAAGCAGAATACGATTGCAGCAAATTTTCTTCCGACCACAGTGACCTCCTTCGCTCGCCACTTTGCGATGTGCGAGACGGCATCTCGGCGAGGATACCCGGGGTTCGTTGCTTTGACATGTCACGTTGCGGAGAGAGAAACGAGTAAGCCCGCACGGTCGAGTGACGACTCTGATGCACGTGCTCTAAATGAGATCCGGGTTCTGCGGCCCGTCGTATTCGTCGCTGCAGAACGGGCCACCCTGGTACCACTCGGCAATCGGATTGGTTGTAAGCTTGGCCTGCGCAGCCAGCGCCTCGTCGCGAAAATCCTCGCTCTTGCCTTGCGGGCGATAGCCGTAGCGGAACGCCGCCTCGTTGTCCCACCACCCGCGCGCATTGTCTGAGACGCCGAAAAAGATCTCGTAGCGGATGTCCGGGTGTTCAAGCCCGATGCGCACGAGCTGCACCAGGTCCTCGGGCTTGAGCCAGATCGACAATCGGCGCCGGTCGGCCGGAATGTCGGTCAGGTTGCCGATCCGGATGCAGGTGACGCGCAGACCATGTTTGAACGCGTAGAGCGCAGCGACGGCTTCGCCGAACGCCTTGCTCACGCCGTAACGGGAGTCCGGGCGCACCGGGTTATTGACCCCGATGCGGCGACTGCGCGGATAGAACCCGACCGCGTGGTTCGACGAAGCAAACACCACGCGCTCGACGCGATGGCGGCGCGCAGCTTCGAACAGATTGTAGGTGCCGACGATGTTGGATTGCAGCATCGCATCCCAGGGCGCTTCGCCCGAAATGCCGCCAAGATGCACGATCCCATCGACGCCGGCGACCGCCTCGTCGAGCGCTTCGGCGTCGGCGAGATCGGCCTCGACAAAATGCTCGTCGTTGCGAAGGTCCGTGGGCCGCTTGAGATCGCTCAGGCGTAACGCATAGACGCCCTTGAGCAGGCCGCGCAGCTTTGTGCCGACCCCGCCAGCCGCACCCGTAATCAGGACCGTTTGCATTCCTCCTCCTTCGTCATGCGCGGGCTCGTTCCGCGCATCCACGCGTAGGCGGTCTCGAAATGAAAACAAGACGTGGATAGCCGCGACAATCCCGGCCGTGACCACGAACCTTTAGATTTGGTGCTCCAGCGTCTGCGCGAGCTTCTGATACCGGGCGCGGCTGTTGGCAAGATGCCGCCGCATCGCGGCGCGCGCCTTTGACACCGCATGCGCGCGGATTCCGGCCATGATCTCGCGATGCTCGTCCTGAATGCGATCGAGATAGGCCCGCCGCTCTTTTGCGGTTCCGATCGACACCCGGATGGTCTGACGCGGAATGATGAAGCGGCCGAGGTAATCGAGGAAGCGCGCGAATTGCGGATTGCCGGTTGCCTCCGCGATCCGGCAGTGAAAGGCGAAGTCCTCATCGACAGCGGCATCACCGCGTCCGATCGTGGCTCGGATGGCCTGATAGGCGTCCTCGATGCGACGCAAATCGGCGGCCGTCGCCCGCTCCGCCGCGAGCCCTGCCGCCTCGACCTCGATCCCGGTCCTAAGCTCCATGACCTCGATCACGTGATGCAGCGAGGCGAGTTCGCCGCCGTCGATGCGGAACGGCCGGCGCGGCGTACTCGGCGACGAATGCGCCCACGCCCTGCCGGGTGATCACGAGGCCTTCGGCGCGCAATGCCGCGACCGCCTCGCGCACCACCGTGCGGCTCACCCCGGTTGCAGCGATCAATTCCTGCTCGGTCGGCAACTGCGCGCCCGGCGCGAGTTCGCCGCTCGTGATTTGCGCGCTCAGGCGTTCGATGAGAACGTGCGTCAGGCTGCGCGGTGCCGCGAGCGGGCCGATGCTCGGACCTGCGGGCGCTTTGCCGGTCTTGACACTGTTGAGTCGTAAAGTCATCATATGATATGATCACTAACATGCGCCGGTCCGCAGCAACCGGCAGGCCGCGGCGACAACAAGGCAACGCAGGGAGGAATTCATGAAGCGCACATGATCGCGTTGGCGCAGCGATCGCAGCCCTCCTCGGCCGCGCCATTCCGGCGTTGGCCCAGCAGAAGCTCGTCCTGAAGGCGTCCGACGTGCACCCGCCGGCTACCCGACGGTGGTCGCGGTCGAACACCTCGGCAAGAAGCTCGACGCCGCGACCAACGGCCGGCTCACCGTGCAGATGTTCGCCGCGATGCAGCTCGGCGGCGAGAAAGAGACGATCGAGCAGGCGCAGATCGGCGCGCTCCATCGCGCGCATCAGCGTCGGCGCGCTCGGACCGGTGATCCACGAGCTCAACGTATTCAACCTGCCATTCCTGTTCCGCAACACCGCGCACATGCAGAAGGTGATCGACGGACCGATCGGCGAGGAATTGCTCGACAAGATCACCAACAATCCGAAGGCCGGGCTTGATCGGCATCTGCTGGATGGATGGCGGCGTCACGCAACGTCTACGACACCAAGCGGCCGATCAAGGCAATCGACGACCTCAAGGGCCTCAAAGTGCGGGTCATGGGCAACCCGATGTTCGTCGACACCATGAACGCGCTCGGCGGCAACGGCGTTGCGATGGGCTACGACCAGCTGTTCACCGCGCTGCAGACCGGCGTGGTCGATGGTGCCGAGAACAATCGGCCGAGCTTCGTGTTCGACCACCACTATCGTCGCCAAGTACTACTCCCTAACCGAACACCTGATCGTTCCGGAGATGCTGGTGTTCTCGCGCAAGACCTGGGACGGGCTCTCGAAGGACGATCAGGCGCTGGTCCTGAAGTTCGGCCGCGAAGCGCAGTTCGAGGAACGCGCGCTGTGGACGAAGTACGAGAAGGAGGCGCTCGACAAGGCTAAGGGTGCCGGCATCCAGGTCATCGAGATGCCGACAAGACGCCGTTCCAGAACGCGGTGAAACCGGTGTGGGACAAGTACGGTCCCAAATAGGCCGAGATGATCAAGCGCATCGGCGCGAGTCGAGTGAGCGTGATGGGTCGTCGGCTTAATCGCGGTGAGGCCCGACTCGGCGCCATGACGCTCTCTATCGCCCGGCGATGGATGCGCTTTACGCGATCTGTGCTTCGTCGCCGGGACCGCCTCGTGACTCATCTCGGCATGATTCCGTGGGCCGTCTACACCCGCTACGTGATCAACCGCGCGGCGTCGTGGCCGGAGCCGACCGCGGTGCTGCTGACCATCGTGGTCACCTTCATCGGCGCAGCGGCCTGCTATCGGGTGTGTGTCCACATGAACGTGTCGTTCTTCGTTGGCCTGCTGCCGCCCGGCCCACGGCGCGCGGCCGAGTTCATCGCGAGTTGTTGGTCGGTGCGATGGCGCTGTTCATGCTGTGGTACGGCGTGAAACTTGTCGACACGACTTGGTACAACACCATCGCCGACTTTCCCGCTCTCTCGGTCGGGGTTTCCTACCTGCCGATACCGATCGGCGGCGCCTCCGCCTGTTCTTGTTCGTCGCTTCGAACGGACATGCTGATCGGGGCGCCCGATACGCCGTCGCCCTGCATCTAGGCCGCGGTGAGAGACACCGCATGGACATCGCCGTTCTTCGGATCACGATGTTCGTCTGCTTCCTGATCGGCATGCCGATCGCCTATTCGCTCGCGCTGGCGGCGATTGCCGGTGCGTTCTGGATCGGCATTCCGCTCGAAGCCGTAATGCTGAAAATCTCCGACGGGGTCAGCAAGGTCGCCATGCTGACGATTCCGTTCTTCGTGCTCGCCGGCGCGATCATGGCGGAAGGCGGCATGGCGCGCCGCCTGGTCGCCTTCGCCGACGTACTGGTCGGCTTCACGCGGGTGCGCGGCGGGCTCTCCGTGGTCAACGTGCTGGCCACCACGTTTCTCAGCGGCATTTCCGGCTCGGCGGTCGCCGACACATCCGCGATCGGATCAGTGATGATCCCGCAAATGGAGAAGAGCGGATTTCCGCGCGTGTTCGCGACCAACGTGACGATCACCGCCTCGGTGCAGGCCCTGCTGGTGCCGCCGAGCCACAACGCGGTGATCTACTCGCTCGCGACCGGCGGCACCATCTCGATCATCAGCCTGTTCATGGCGGGCGTCGTGCCCGGCCTGTTGCTCGGCCTCTCGCTCGTCGTTCTGTGTGTGGCCATCGCCTATCGCGACCGCCATCCGCGCGGACAGACGGTCCCAGCTGCGCAAGCCGTCAAGATCACGATCGACGCCGCGTGGGGCCTGATCACGCTCGTCATCATCCTGGGCGGCATCCTCGGCGGCGTCTTCACCGCGGTCGAGGCCGGCGCCGTCGCCTGCGTGTGGGCGTTCTTCGTCACCATGTTCATCTATCGCGACTACCACTGGCGTGACCTGCCCGGGCTCGTGCAT
The DNA here is from genome assembly GCA_963816775.1 of uncultured Alphaproteobacteria bacterium. Classification (GTDB taxonomy): domain Bacteria; phylum Pseudomonadota; class Alphaproteobacteria; order Rhizobiales; family Xanthobacteraceae; genus JAFAXD01. The sequence goes on along the minus strand of CAWFLX010000059.1, from coordinate 49,463 downwards.
CGCACCTTGCGCACGGTGGCGATGGTCATGACCCTGATCGCCTGCGCCTCCAGCGTCGGCTACGTGATGGCGCTCACCCAGATGCCTGCGAAGATCACCGCGTTCTTCCTGACGATCTCCAGCGACAAGAACGTGATCCTGTTTCTGATCAACATTCTGCTGCTGGTGCTCGGGTGCCTGGTCGACATGGCGCCGTCGATCCTGATCTGCACGCCGATCCTGCTGCCGGTGATGGTGAACTTCGGCGTCGACCCGGTTCACTTCGGCATGATCATGATGCTCAACCTCGGGATCGGGCTGTGCCATCCGCCGGTGGGCGCGATTTTGTTTGTCGGCTGCGCGATCGGCAAGGTCACGATCGAAGAGGTCATGCGCCGGATCTGGTCGTTCTACGGAGTTATGTTCGCGGTGCTGATGCTGGTCACCTATATGCCGAGTATTTCGCTGTGGCTGCCGAGGCTGCTCGGTTTGTAGCTGCAGAAGCGCCGCAGCGCTCTACGGCCGCCAGTACACAAACGCCATCGCGTTGCCGGTGCCGGCTTCCGAGCGGTAGCACGGCACGTAATCGACCGGATGGAACTTGAAGCCGAGCCGGGCCATGGCGCCGGCGACCGGCACCCAGTTCTTCACCTCGGAGGTGCCGGCCTGGAAAATGCTTTCACCGAGCTCGGCGACCTTCTCGATCGAGCCTTCCCGCATGGCATCGAAGATCGCATGATCGACCTCCTCGTCGATCACGAAGTGGGTCAGTCCGCCCGACGCGATCAGCGCGACCCGGGCGTCGCTCTTCCACGACTCGATCGCGTTCACCAGCGACTCGCCGAACTCATAGCAGCGCCGCACGCTCGGCTGATTGGGCGGATAGAACGTGTTGAGGATGACGGGGACGCTCGGTACCGCCTTGTCGAGCATGATCTGCCGATAGATGAAGCCGAACGCGTGCGGCGTCTCGTCGTGCGGGAGCTCGGTGAGGGTCGAGACATCGAACTCGTCTGCCACCAGCGACTTGACGATGTGCTGGCCAAGCTCGGGCGCGCCCGGATAGGTGGCGCCGCCGGGCGGAATGTGCCCCGGGATTGCGATCGCGATGCCGGGCGGCAGCGCCGCAATGCGCTCATCAGAGAACATCGTGTTGACGATGGTCTTACCGTAAAACACGCTGATCGCGGGCGTGTAGGCGTCGCGGAAGATCTCCTTCTGGTCGTTGCCGACGATGACCGCGACGTCGGGCTTGACCTCGGCGAACACCGCGGCGAGCTGACCCAGCGCCTTGCGGCAGGCCGCGTGGCGCTCGCGCCAGACCGGCAGCTCGATCTGCTTGCCGAGGTTTTCGGATTTGCGCGCCTCGACCAGCTGATCGAACGTCCAAGTCCTGCTCTTGTAGTAATGTTCCTTGTTCTTCTTGTCGGCCAGCACGCGCTGGCCCCATTCCTCGGGCGGCGTTGACAGCATCGGGCCGTGCGACGAGCCCATTCCAAGTACGATCTTTGCCACGACCTACCTCCTGTTTCTCATGCAAGCGTTGCGTTTTCCACGCGGAATCTTGTTTCACCGGCCGCCAACGTGCTCGGGACGCCAGCGCTGAAAATGGCGGCGCGCGCGCTCAGCCGCGGCCGTGAGCATCATGCCGGCGGCGGCCACCACCACGACCCCGACCAGCAGAGTGTCGGTCTGAAACATTTGACCGGCGTAAGAGATCATGTATCCGATGCCTTCACTGCCGGCGAACAGCTCACCGATGATGGCGCCGATCAGGCCGAGCGCGATGCCTTGGCGCACGCCGGTGAGAATGAACGGCACCGAGGACGGCAAGGCGACGGTCACGAAGATCTGGCGATCCTTGGCGCAGAACGCACGCGCCGCCTTGAGCAGGTCCGGGTCGATGTTGCGCACCCCCGCGATGGTATTCACCAGAATCGGCAATGTCGCCGACAGAAACACGATGAAGACCTTGGAGCCGCTGCCGATCCCGAACCAGATGATGATCAGCGGATAAAGCGCGATGCGCGGCATCGCATAGAGCGCATTGACCACCGGATCAAAGAACAGGTTGAGCCGGCGATACCAGCCGAGCAGCACGCCGATCGGCACCCCGGTGATCAGCGCGAGCAGGAAGCCGATGAGGAAATTCCGGCCCGTATAGGCCGCGTCGTGCAGCAGCGAACCGTTGGTCGCGAGCTCCCAGAATTTCGCAGCGACCGCGGTTGGCCCGCTGAAGAACAGCGGCGAGATTGCGCCCATCTGCCAGCAGAATTCCCACAGCACAAGCAGGCAGAGAACCGCGAGCGCGCCATAGACGAGCGGCTCGTGACGGGCCAGAAAGCTGCGGCGGCGGCGCGGGGTAAGCGCCGTAGCCGTCGTCAGGGTTTGGATCTGTGCGCTCATGTGAGCCTCACTGCGTCCTCACGATATTGATCCGTTCGGCTTCCTCTTCAATCAGACGCCAGATGTCGTCGCAGACCGCGAGAAAGCGCGGGTCGCGCTTGAGCGAGAGCGCGCGCGGGCGCTCGAAGTCGACGCGGAACTCACGCTTTATGCGGCCGGGGCGCGTCCCCATCACCACCACGCGATCGGCCAGGAACGCCGCCTCGTCGATTTGGTGGGTAATGAACAATACGGTCTTGTTCGATCTGGCCCAGATCTTGAGCAATTCGACCTGCATGAACTCGCGCGTTTGCGCGTCCAGCGCGGCAAACGGCTCATCCATCAGCAAGACCTGCGGATCGGTCGCGAGCGCACGCGCCAGGTTGACGCGCTGCTGCATCCCGCCGGAAAGCTGCAACGGAAAGCGACGCTCGAAGCCGGCCAGCCCGACCAGCGCGATCATGTCCCGGGCGCGTCGATCCATGACGTCGCGGTCGAACCGGCGCTGCATCTCCATGCCGTATCGAACGTTACCGAGCACGGTGCGCCATGGCAGCAGGCTCGCATTCTGAAACACCATTGAACGGTTGACGCCCGGGCCGCGCACCGGTTCGCCCGCAATCGTCAAAGTGCCCTCCTCGTGCGGGAGCAACCCGGCGATGACGTTGAGCAACGTGGTCTTGCCGCACCCGCTCGGACCCACGATGGCGACGAACTCGCCGTCGTCGATCGTCAGCGACACGTCGGTAAAGGCGAGGAACTCGGTCTCTTCCGGCTCGACGTAGTAGCGATAGGACATGCGCTCGATCACAAGCTTGTGCGACGGCGCCGCCCGCATCGTTTGACCATCCGATTTGGTCGCCGCGACGCTCATGCGAACGCCGCCTTCAGCTTGCGTTCCTGCTCGGCCTTGATGTCCGGCCCGAACAGCTTCTCGAAAAAGCCGGCCTCGATCAGCTTGCGGACCGGCCGATTGTCGATGACCTGCTGGAAATCGAAGGTCTTGAGCGCCGGGATGTCGGTCCCGATCCGATCGACGACGGCGTCGGCGGCCGCGCGCTGCACGAGCGGGATGCGATCGAGGACGCCGACCCGAACGACGCTATCGTAGACCCGCTCGGCGTCGGCCTGGCTGATGCTCGGGTCGAATTTGCGATAGACCGTAACGGCGAAGGCCTTGTCGTCATAGAAGCGCTTGATCGCCTCAGCCTGGGCCTTGATCACGCGCTCCGGAACGTCGGGGTGCGCCGCAACCCAGCTCTTCTTGTAGGTGTTGCCGACCGTGATGACGATCTCCGGATGGTCTTCGAGCAAGGTGAGCGGCTTGAGGCCCTGCTGTGCCTCGATGCGATACCAGGATGGCGGCGTGATCAGCGCAGCGTCGATCTGACCGGAAATCAGCATGGTCACGCGCGCGGCTGCGTCAGTGCCGGTCGGCACCCACTGCACGTCGTTTGACTTGAGCCCATAGGCCTTCATCAAGCCGACCGTGTAGTGGTACGGCGGATCACCGACGCGGCCGACCCCGACCCGCTTGCCCCTGAGCGCGTCGAAGTTCGCGATGTCGGAGCGCACCATCAGGGCAAACGTCGCCCGATGCAGGATGCTGCCGACGACGACCAGCACCGGGTCGCGCATGGCAGCCGCCGCGACGTCATCGAGCGAATAATTGCTGAATTGAACTTCGCCGCTGATCAGCCCGGCGATGCCGACTGGGTGCACGCCGAACTCCGGCGTCACGTCGAGACCGTAGCCCTGGTAGTAACCGGCCTCCTTTGCAATCCACATCGGCCAACTCGACGCGGAGCGGGTCGGGTAGATGCTCTTGAGCTTCTCAAGCGACTGCGCGGGTGCCGGCGCGGCGCCGAGTGCGGACGCGAGCGCGGCGGCTCCGCCGATCTTGAGAAGTTCGCGCCGCTGCAGCGTGGCCGGTTCGGTCACTCAATTCCTCCCATCGGGTGCACGTTCGGCGGCCGGGAAGCTTGTTGCGCGGCGCCGTCTCAGATTTTCAACTTGAACACCTTGCGCGCGTTGTCGGCGAAGATCTTGTTGCGATCCTGCGGCGAGAGCCACGCGAAGCCTTCGATGTGCGGCCGGATGTGGTCCATCGTGTGCCCGGTGTCCGGATCGATCGTGGATCCGACCCCCGGACATTCCGACCCGAACAGGCAGCGGTCGGGACCGACGGTCTTGATCAGCAATTCGAGTGCCGGCGCCGTGTAGAGCACGGTGTCGAAATAGAGCAGCTTGAGCCGGTCGCGAAAGCGCGTCGCGCCGCGCCCGCGCAGCGACGGCGCGTCGAACCGCCCGAGCTGGTAGGGGATCGCGCCGCCGCCGTGCGACACGATGATCTTCAGGTTCGGAAAATCCTTGAACACATCCGAGGACAGAAGCCCGAGGATCGCGATCGTGCCCTCGTTGATCAGATGAACCGAATAGCTGGCGCGCTCGGAGCGCGAGCTCGCGGTGTGGATGTGGGCCGGGATATCGAGCTCGCAGAGCTTCTCGTAGAGCGGATACCAATAGCGGTCGCCGAGCGGCGGAGCTTCCTGGCCGGAGTTCTCATAAGGGTCGGGATTGAGCAGGCAGCCGACGAAGCCGAGTTCCTTGACGCAGCGTTCGAGTTCCGGCAGCGCCTCCTCGATCGGCGCGCCGGCAGCCTGCGGCAGGCTCGCGACGCCGAAGAATTGGTTGGGATAGAGCTGGGTCTGGCGGTGGATGATGTTGTGGCACTCCTCAGCGAACCAGCGCACCAGCTTGGCGGGCTTCTCGCTGTGCATGAGCTGGAACGGACGCGGGGAGACAAGCTGCACATCGGTGCCATGCGCGTGCAAAGCATCGAGGTGCCCTTTGGGACCGATCTCGGCGTGATTGAGCGCAGCGTGCAGTTCGTCATCCGAAACCTTCACGCCGCCGCGGCCATGCGAGCCGCGCGACGCCAGCAGGCCGGCCTTGTAGGCCCAAAGCTGCGCCGGCGCGCTGACGTGACCATGACAATCGATAATCACGCGACGTCCTCCCCTTTGTGAGCCGCTTCGACGGCGGCTTTAACGCGGCCAACTATTTGGTCACGGTCTCGAACAACTGGTGCGCACGGATCGTCTCCAACCGCCGCCGGATCAACCTGCAGGCGCGCTCCGCATCGCCGGCTTCGACCGCGTCGAGCACCGCCTTGTCGGCCGCAATCACCCGCTTGGTGACGGCGTTGCTGGTGCGCCGTCCGTAGATCGGCTCGAGCACGACCCGCAACGCCTTGAACTGTGCCGACAGCGCCCGGTTATGAGCGGCGTCCACCAGGCCGGAATGGAACTGCATCGCAACCTCGGTGAAACGCGCGGCGCTCGATGCGGTCAAAGACTTCTGCGACATCGCGTGCAGTTCGCGCAGGATTGACCGCAGCTTGGTGAGATCATCCGCGCGCGCGCGCTTGGCCGCGAGCTCGGTTGCCATCACCTCGATCGCAATCTGGGCGTCGAACATTTCCTCGATGCTGATGCCGACCAGCTTGAGCTGGACCGCGAGCGCGTCGGCAAAGCGGTTGGGGTCGCCGGCAGCGATGCGGGCGCCGCCGTTGGCACCCATCTTGACCTCGACGATGCCGAGGGCTTGCAGGGTCTTGAACGCATCGCGCACCGGCACCCGACTGACCCCGAACTTCTTCGCGAGATCAGTCTCCGAGCCGAGCACGTCGCCCGGCTTGAGCTCGCCGCGGAACAGCGCCGCGCGCACCTGATCGACGATGCGGCTCGAAACCGACTGCGGCCGCACCTCCTGCCAGCGCGACCAGCGTTGCGTCGTCGATTGCGGTTTGGATGTCACCGGTGGTTTCCGAGGAGTTTGCTTGACAGGTGTATAACTGTAATACAGATTTTACGGAAGGCAAGCGGTGGCACCGAGCGAACCGCGGCTGCCGCCAGGAGGAGCGTCCACGATGTCACCACGCGTTGAGGCGACCGCCCGAGGCCGAGCCGAGAGTGTCGGCGCGCCCGGCACCATGGACGGGGCACGCTACATCGAGAGCCTGCGCGACGGGCGCGAAGTCTGGTTGCACGGCGAGCGGGTCGCCGATGTCACCCAGCACCCGGCGTTTCGCAACGTGGTTGCCACCTTCGCCGGGCTCTACGACCTGCAGCACCAGGCCGGCACGCAGGAGGTCATGACCTACCTCGACCCGGATGGCGTGCGCGGATCGGTGTCTTATCTGCCCCCCACGTCGCCGGATGAGCTGCTGCGCCGGCGCCGCAACACCGAGATCTGGACCGAGCGCAGCTTTGGCATGCTCGGACGGTTGCCGGATTTCTGCGCCGCCATGCTGGTCGGCTTCCATGACACGCGGGCCGAGCTCAATGCCCTGCACGCTGGCCTCGGCGACAACGCGACGCGCTACCTCACGTACGCCCGCCAGAACGACCTTGCGCTATCGCACGGCCTGCATGATCCGCACATGGACAAGACGCTGCGCCCGCGCCAGGACCCCGACCGCTGCCTGCGCATCGTCGGCGAACGCGACAACGGCGTCGTCGTGCGCGGCGCCCGCTTTGTCACGCTCGGGCCGCTCAGCAACGAGGTGGTGGTGGCGCCGACCTACGTGCTGGCCGACGACGAGGAGGAGTTCGCGATCTGGTTTGCCTGCCCGGTCAACCTGCCCGGCATCCGCCAGATCTGCCGCGACCCGTTCACCCTGCGGCCGCAGACCGCCGATCATCCGTTGTCGACCCGCTACGACGAGCAGGACGTGCTGATGATCTTCGACGACGTGCTGATTCCATGGGAGCGGGTTTTTCTGATGCGTCAGCCGAAGGCGGCGAACGCGCTATTCCGTTCGCGCGTGATGTCGTGGGCGAGCTACGCCAGCATACTGCAGACCATGGCCCGGCTCGAACTGATCATCGGCACCGCGCACCTTATCGCCGAGACCGGCGGCATCGCGAAGCGTCCGCATGTCGCGCTCGAAATGGGCGAGCTCGTCTCCTACGCGGGCATGTTCAAGGGGATGCTGCGCGCCGCCGAAGTCGATTGCGTGCGCACGCCGGGCGGGCATTACACGCTCGGCGATACCGGGCACATCCGGCCGCTGATCGCCATGACCTCCGAGCGCATCATCAACATCTTCGAACACGTGGCGACCAGCGCACCGGTGTTCGCGCCGACCGCGGAGGATTTCGACGTGCCGCAACTGCGCCCGTTGCTCGACGTCTATGGCCGCGGCAAGGACGTCAGTGCCGATTACCGGCACCGGCTGTGCCGGCTGGCCTGGGAGCTGACCGCCGATTCATTCGGCGGGCGACAGCAGCTCTATGAACGCCTGCATTCGGGTTCCCCGGAAGTCATCATCAGCGGGGCCTATCAGCGCTACGACAAGAGCAAGGGCATCGCGATGGTCAACACGCTGATCGGCGGGTGACAGGCGAGGCGCGAACTCACGCCGCATTTGCGTGAGCTACGCCTGGTCGTGACCGATGCCCGCGAACGCGATGCCCTCAACCAGGTCGTGGTGTCTTTGAGTTCGACACTCATGAGATGCGGTGTGGCGTTACGTTGGTACTTAACCGCACAAAATCACGCTAAGCAAAGCCACAGGTCTGAATTCAAAATGCTTTGCGGCCGGAAGACCCAGGTTGTGCATCGATTGTCCCGGCTCTATCCTAGGCAGTGCGCACCAAAGATGCTACGTCTGCGCTCGTTCCATTCCCGAGTATCGTCTCCGCAGGTATAGGAGGGCTCTATCATGGCGCAAGCGAAACAAGCCTCGAAGCGAAAGCGTCGCAGGACAGCCTTGCCGGTTGTTGGAGCCGCCGGGGTGTCATTTGCGATGGTGGGCGGCGCCGCAGCGACTGCGCCGACAGCAAATGTGCCGTCGCGAGACATTGACGCGCGTTCCGTATTCGCTCTCGGCGAAGAGGAAATGTCCGACGTCAGCCTGGCGACATTCTATGTCTTCGACAAGGAAAATGCCCGGACACCTCAGGCTGGCGTGCAACTTGCGTGGGGTTGCAGAGGCTGCAGAGGCTGCAGAGGCTGCCGAGCGTGCAGAGGCTGCGGAGGCTGCGGGTGCGGATGTTGTGCGTCATGGGGAGCTTGCCGCTGGTGCTAGACTTTCGCGCTCTCCGGTTACGTTGACCGGCGCGCATCGTTATGGCTGGGTCCAGGAAGGCGCGACCCAGCCGACGGCCTGTTGTTTGGGTGCCTGAGCGGTTGCCGCGCCTCCGTGTGGCGAAGGTGCGCGTACCGATCTCATGACAAGCGACCGCGGGACAGGCTTTACACAGCGCGACAGCAAAAAAATCCCGCAGTTCGCGCCGAATTTCACCGTTTATACGCTGCCGCCCGACGTCGTGTGCCTCTATTCCGAGGACCGCAAGTTCTTTCTTCATGGTGAACTCTATTGCGCGCTGGCGTCCGCGATCGTTGAGGGTGGAAGAAGCGTTCGCGAGCTCATTCGCGGGCTCGAGCGCGAATTTCCATCTGACAAAATCGCCGAAGCCTTGAAGCGGCTGGTCGACCGCCGCCATGTCCTGCTGGAATCGTACGCGTTCGATGACACCGTAGCGGCCTATTGGGCGAGCCTCGGTCTATCGCCGAGCACCGCTGAGAGAAATCTCCAGAGCTGTCGTGTCCGCCTGCAAGCGATCGACGTGCAGGGCGCAACCGAGCTCTCAGATGCCCTAAGCGGTCTGGGCGTTCGCGTCGTCAAGCGCTCCCCCGATCTGACGGTTACCCTGGTGAACGATTATCTCGAAGGACGACTGGCCGATCTGAACCGGCAACATTTGTCGGACCATACGCCCTGGCTCCTCGTGCAACCTTCCGGCATTTTTCCCCTGGTTGGGCCGGTGTTACGTCCCGGCAAGAGCGCCTGCTGGACCTGTCTTGCTGAGCGCATGAAACGCAACCGCGAGATCAGGGCGCTTCTCAACCGTGAACAGGCCCAACGCATAGCCGTTTCGCCGCTGGCTCAGCAAACGCTTGGACAGGGTGCCATCCAGCTTGCAGCGGTCGAAATTGCGAAAGCGATCGCCACCGATTTTCGGACGGAGTTGTCCGATCACATCATTAGCCTGGACCTGTTGGGCTTGACGATCGTCAAGCATTACGTCGCAGCCCGCCCGCAATGTCCAAGCTGTGGCCGCAAGGCGCTGCGCGACCCAAGACGTGCGCCAGTGCCCGTCGAGATTGGCGGCGGCAGCAAACTGGTCATGACAAGCGGGGGATATCGGACCGTTGCGCCAAGGGCCACGGTTGCGCGGTTTCGAAAGCATGTGAGCCCTCTCACCGGCGTCGTCTCGCGCCTCGAACGGATCGAAGCCGAGTTACCGTTGAACACCAACTACTATGCGGGGCACAATTTCTCGGCTCCCGCCAGGACGTTGAATGAACTCAGGGCAGGTCTAAGCGGTGGCAGCTTCGGCAAGGGCAGCACGGCCGAGCAGGGGGAAGCCAGTGCGCTGATGGAGGCGATCGAGCGTTATTCGGGAATTTTTCAGGGCGACGAGATCAGAGTGACGCGTCGGTTCACAGATTTTCCGCCGGGCGACGCGATTCTTCCAAATGATGTCTTGCTGTTCAGCGACGCGCAGTACGAGCGGGACCAAGCGTCGACGACCACCGCCCCGGACGAGACGTCTTCGCCGCCGGCCCGATTCGATCGATCGGCCAAGATCGAGTGGTCACCGGTCTGGTCGCTGCGCGACCAACGCTTCAAATATCTTCCCACCGGCCTGCTATATTTTTTCTACAGGGGGCCCGGTCAGATCAACGCGGATTCCAACGGCTGTGCGGCAGGCAACACGCTCGCGGAAGCAATCGTCCAGGGCTTCCTCGAGCTGGTGGAACGGGATGCATACGCAATCTGGTGGTACAATCGGTTACAGCGAGCGGCAGTCGACCTAGGCCAATTCAACGATTCCTACGCCCGTGATCTCCAGTCCCAGCTCGCGGACGCGGGACGCCGGCTTTGGGTGCTCGACGTTACCAGCGATCTCGAGATCCCAACCTTTGTGGCGATATTGCATTGGATGCAAAACGGACAGGAAAATATCGAGTTTGGATCCGGCGCGCACTTTGACGCCCGAATCGCTCTGCTGCGCGCGCTCACCGAGTTGAATCAGTTCCTGTCGATCGGTCTGATGGGCGGCGGGACGGGAGAGAAATCAAGCCTTGATGGCACAACTCCGTTGCGCCTGAGCGAGCATCCCTTTTTAATCCCAGGCGACAATCCCGCGCTTCAACTCGGCTTCGGCTCCGAGTTCGGCAGTCTCGACACGCGCGAACAGGTGAGCGCTTGTGTGCGTCTCGCTGAGCGAGCGGGACTCGACGTTCTGGTCCTCGATCAAACGCGGCCCGATATCGAGGTGCCGGTGGTTAGAGTGATCGTTCCGGGACTGCGGCATTTCTATCGCCGCTTCGCACCCGGCCGCCTTTACGAGGTTCCAGTAAAGCTCGGATTGCGCGACCGGCCGCTGTCGGAAAACGAGCTCAATCCACTTCACCCTCACACCTGAGGGTTATCCGGCTTGCGCCCGCGCGAAATCAAAGCAAAGAGAGCGCGACGGGCGCGGCCAACGGTTTCCGCCCGCGTCACCGGTCACGTGACGCTCGAAGCGCAAGCGAACGGAACAATCATCGCCTGCTTCGATGGTTATTCAGTCGATCTGGGACGCTTCAGCGCAGACGCCGCAGAGCGCGCACAGGACCTGCGCACCGGTCTGCCGCTTGCCGCGTTCGCGTCTGGCACCCGGGAGGTCGATCAGGAAATTCAAGTCTTGGTCCGACGATTGGCGAGGCGCGGTCTGTTGGAGTACCACCTGCAGCGATCGCGAAGCGACGAAGATCTCGTCGTCATCGAACCGCAGGTTGCCGATTATTGGCCGGCAACGCCCCAGCTCGACAACGCCGACGTTCTCGTCCTGTCACGGTTTGCGTACATGCGACGGCGCGGCAATGAGATGGTGCTGGAATCGCCACGCGCCGGCGCGTTGTTCAAAATTTGCAATCCAAAGATCGCCAGCACCATCACCACATTGTCCACGCCACAACAAATCAAACAGCTGCGTCGGCAGGAGGGTTTTCCGGGCGTCGAGTTTCTTGCCCTGTTGGTCGATTGCGAAATCCTGTTCAAGATCGACGTTGCCGGCGAGCGTGGCCTCCGATCGACGGAAGGTGACCACAACCTCGTTCTTTGGGACTTTCACGATCTTCTGTTTCACACGCGCAGCACGGAAGGCCGGCAGGCCAATCCGCTAGGCGGGCTTTATCCATATGCGGACGTTATGCCGCCGCCACCGGCAGTACGGCCCCGCTGGCGCGGGAAGAAGATCGATCTGCGCGAGTTCGCTGATAAGCATTCGGAGGCGGCCTCGCCGGTTGCAAAGCTACTCCACGAACGTCACTCGACCCGCAGCTTCGATGATCGAAACCCCATCTCGTTGGCCGAGCTTTCGCGATTTCTAGACAACACCGCGCGTGTTCAGTCGAGGTGGAGCAGCACGGTCGACCTCGGCGACGCCCGTCCATTGGTCGAGCACGCCGTCAGGCCGTATCCGTCCGCTGGTGCCAGCTACGAGCTTGAACTCTACCTGGCGGTCGACAAATGCGAGGGGCTTGCCCGAGGATTCTATCATTACGACGCCGGCGGACACGCTCTTGTGTCGATCGGCGCGCGTACACAACAGCTCGAAGCGTTGTTGACCGCGGCCAAATTTGCGATGGATGCGCCGGCGGCGCCCCAAATCTTGATCACGATCGCCGCACGCTTTGGCCGGATTTCATGGAAATACAGCTCGATCGCCTATGCGCTCATTCTGAAGGACGTTGGCGTATTGACTCAAACTTTCTACATGATGGCGGCCGACATGGGGCTCGGCGGATGCGCAATCGGAAGCACCAATATCGAGCTGTTCGCGAAGATGACCGGACTCAAATTCCACGTCGAGGGCCCGGTCGGTCAATTTGCGCTTGGTCGCGGCACGACATCGAGCGATTCCGATTTGACGACCTGACCCTCCATCGCCGATTCCAGCGGTGGCTCGGGTCGGCAACTAATCAACCCAGCCTTACCAGGACCATCGCCGGCCCGGCGCGCTGGAACGATCGCGCGATGCGACGCGCTCGAAATATCCAATAGAGCTGCGGCCCCGCTTTCCCTCCAGCGCGAATATCGCGCCCTGCGGGTCCGCGCATTGCACGATCCAACTGCCGCCCAGCACTTCAAGGGGGCCGTCAAGGATCTGACCGCCGCAAGCTGTCACGCGCTGCGCCGCCGCCTGGACGTTGTCGATGTTGAAATAGTAAAGCCAAAATGGAACCGGCATCATCGGCGGCTTGGTCAGCATGCCGCCAATCGTCTGCCCTCCGGCAGAGAACAACTGATATGTGCCCGCCTCGCTGACATTCGTGTGCGCCTTCTGCCAGCCAAAAACCGCGCTGTAAAAAGCCAGCGCCTTCTCCCGGTCGGCGGCGAACAGTTCGCGCCAGCTCACGCGACCCGGGGCCCCGATCTCGGCAGGCTGCCCGTGGTCGGGACTTAGCGACTGGAGCAAGGCGAGCGTCGCCGTTTGCGGGTCAGCGAACACCGAAAAGCGGCTGATGTTCGGGATATCGGTCGGTGGGATGTGCACGGCTCCGCCAAGGCGTTTGATCCGGTCGGCAGTAGCGTCCGCATCTTCGACCCCGACATATCCGACCCAACAAGGCTTGCCCCCCGCCGTGCTCGCGGTTTCCGGCAGATTCATCATCCCGCTCACTGGCGCCTCTCCGGCGGTGAACAAGACATAGGTTCTATCCGGCAGGGATGCGTCGTGCGCATTCCAGCCCATGACGCTGGTGTAGAAAGCCTTGGCGCCCTCCACATCCGTCGTCATCAATTCGTACCAGGCGAAATGGCCGTGAGAATTGACCACGTCTGTCCCTCCGGTTCGCCATAGACCATCACATCGAAGAGCCTACCTGCAATCGCCAGGTTCTTGTAGAAATGGGTCGCGGTGCTGGCGTGAGCGAGCCGTCCAGCCCTTCGGCCAGATGTCAACCAGCGCGGCCGCACCTCATGCCCCGTAATTGCCTCGCTGCCTCGGCTCTTCCCGCAACCGGAGGCCGGCTCGCTATCCGTGAGGGGAGAGTTGCCGTAGAAAGTCACCTCGCCAAGCGGCGCGTTCCGTGTTTACGATCCGCCGACTGCACCTGGTAAAAACCGAGGCATTGCAACTGCCATGGGAAAAACAAGCGATACCGCCGCTCACTTGTCTCAGTTTGGCGAGACCGCTCTATGGGCAACTACGCGCGCGGCAGCGCTTGCTCTCGGGCTTTTCTTCACGCCGTGCTCCAGCGTCATCGATGTGATCACCAACGCGATGGCGTCAATTGTCACGGCCAAAATCGGCAATCTGCGTTTCATGTCCTCCGCACACGCTCAACCGGCCGCGCTCACGCAATCGCAATCCGATGCGTTCAATGCGTACAACAATGCGCTGAGCCAATTTAAATCGATCCTGAGCCAGCGGCGCGCACAGATCAATTCGAAGCAGCCGCTGCCCAACCTGCCCGGCCAGGCCCTCTACCTTGCGCGCAACAACATGATGAGCACGTACAAGGATCTCACCGACGTGCTGCCGTCCAAGATCGGGCGGCCGAATAAATTCGGGATTCCCCCGGCCTACTTCGATGCCGATAACGAGCCGCTGATCGATGAGTACACGAATATCTTCAAGATCATGCAGGCTCCGCCCGCCAACGCGCAGAATTCGGAGACACCATTCAAGGACGTGGTCGACTTGGGAACCGCGATTGCTCGGGCCAAGGGCCTCGATCCGGCAAATGCCGACGCGGCAGGCCGTATCAGCCTGGGCCTGTTTTTCGCCGAGACCAACGGCAACCAAAACATCGGAAACGCCCGCTCGAACAAGTACAAGGGAAGCCTGCAAACCGGCGTGCCCGAAGACCAAAATGGTCAGGCCAAGTGGGCCGCGATCAAAAAGTCGATTGCGGCGTTCGATCCCGCGCTGATCGCCCGCGATGACAAGGAGGAGGCGCGGGTTGGCAATTCGGACCATCGTTACAATCACTGGACCGCCGTGCGGGACGGCCTGATGAATGCGCACGCCAACCTTTTCCAGCAAATACCGGCGATCGCCAAAGCGTTGCCTAATCCGATCGATCAAATGAAGCTGTTCGAGCTCATTCAGATTATTCCGAGCCCGACCAAGGCCGCTCTCGCTTCAGGTAATGTGGCCACCTACAGAGTTTCCGACCCGACCATCATGGGATATCTGCGCAACAACAGCATGTTCGCCTACGGGCAAGCTGACAGGGCCAAAACATCGGCAACCTTCCGCGAGATTCTCAACGCAATGTGGCTCTTCAACGAGAAATTCGAACGCGCCGCTGCCAAGTTCAATGAGATCAAGGCGCAGAAAAAAGAGCTGAGTGGCCGAGGTCGCGCCGGCAGAGCTATTCAGCCGGAATGGCTTTCTCGCCTCCCGTCGCATAGCTCCGCACCTTGTCTCTCAATATTTCGGCGGGGCTCTTAGCGACGCGTTCGTTGCTCTTGGTCGCTTCCGCCGTTCCGCCCTGTACGGTCGCGGGCGGCGGAAGGTCGCGCACGCGAACGAGATAATTCGCAATCACTGCCGCATATTGAGCCTTGGTGGTGTAGTGCTCGTGCAGAAAGCCCGTGAGACTGCGAGCGTCGCGGCCGCGCCCCAAACCCTGAGGCAAAGGGTGACAGGCCGAGCAGTCGGATGCGAACAGCTGCTCCGGGCTCTTGCGGGCGCTGAAGTCGATCTGAGCCAGCGCGAGGCCGGGCAACGCAACAACGACGCCGATCGACAACCATCGCCGCAGCAAGACCGGGAACCAAAGGCGTGAACGTAAAACCATGTCACCCACCATGTTGTGTTTGGCAGGCCAACCCTTGAGCATCTTTTTTACTTCATTCAGGGATTTTGCCCCAATTGTTCTACAAATCCATTGTTCTACAAATCCAATTGCTCTGCAAACCCATATTGCTTGCGGATCAGGCCCGACTGATCACGGAATCAACACCATCGAACCCGTGTTGCTTCTCGCCTCGATCTCGCGATGCGCCGCGGCGGCTTCGCTCAGCGGGAAGGTACGGCTGATCTCGATCGTCAGCGCACCCTTCTGCACGAGGTCGAACAGTTCGGCGGCGGCGGTCCGCATGGTCGCAACATCGCGGATGTAGCTCGAGAGCCCCGGCCGACAAACCGAGAGCGACTTTGGCGCAAGGTGAAGAAGCTCGATCGGCGGCACGTGGCCGGAGGCGTTGCCGTAGTTGATCGCCTTGCCGAACGGCCGGATGCAGGCGAACGATTTGAGGAACGTATCCTTGCCGACGCCGTCGAACACGGCCGCGACACCCTGCGGGGCAATCTTGCCGGTCACCTCGACAAAATCGATCTCGCGATAAAGGATCGTATGCTCGCAGCCGTGCTGCTCGGCGACCTTGGCCTTCTCGCGCGAGCCGACCGTTCCGATCACGCTTGCGCCAAGGTGCTTCGCCCATTGGGTGAGGAGGAGCCCGACGCCGCTCGCCGCCGCGTGGATCAGGATCGCGTCGCCGGGCTGCGGCTTAAAGATGCGATTGATGATCAGCGATGCGGTGAAGCCCTTCACCATCATGGCGGCCGCCTGCCGGTCGGAAAAGCCGGGCGGCAGCTTGATCAGGCGCTCCGCGAAGACGTTGCGCTCTTGCGCATAGGCGCCGGTGTCCTCATAGAACTCGCCGCGCATGCCGGCGTAGACGACACGGTCGCCGGGCTTGACCTCGGCAACATCGGGCCCGACCGCTTCCACCACGCCGGCGGCCTCATTGCCGAGCACGAGCGGAAATCGCGGCGGCCGCGCCAGATAGAAGCCGCCGCGCCGCACATTCACGTCCGAATAGTTGATCCCGATCGCGGTGTGACGAACGCGCGCCTGCCCCGGTCCGGGCGCCGGAACCTCGATGTCTTCCCAACGCATGACATCGGGCGTGCCGTTGGAATGGATGCGAATCGCTTTGGGCATCTTTCAGACCACCACTCCCTCGTCATGACCGGGCTTGCCGAGATTCCTCGCGCGCAAGCGCCCGGGGTCCCCGGTTCCGGTCATCCACGCTTTTCCGATTGATTGCAACAATGCCTTCGCCTGGATGTCCGCGCAGGCGAGCTTACCCCGCCCGCGGGGCTTGGCAGCGGGCGCGGGCATGACGAGTAAGGCTCCAGTTGGCCTGCCCCTTACTCCGCCGCGATGCGCAACGCGCCGGTCGGATTGTTAGACGCGCGCATCTCATCCGAGTAAGCACGCAGCCAGTCGAGCGAGGCCGAGCTCGCGAAATCGCCGCCGCGCGCGCCCTGATAAGTCTCCGGGTTATCAACTCCGGGCGGCACGATTCCTTCCACATGCGCCTGCACTGCGCGCAGGATGCGCCGGCGAGTGCGCGTGATCATCAGGTCGCTGATCGCGAGATTCTCATGCTCGTGATCGACGATCCCGCCCATGCTTTCGGTGATCGCCTGATCCTGCAGATGGACGCCGTCAATTCCGGTGTAGCTGATGTTGCGCGCCTGCTGGTCGCGATCCATCAGGTAGTCGTTCTCCTTGTTGGCCTTCAGCCGCCAACGGCCGAACCAGCTGGTGTCGTTGGGCACATACATGTGCGGCAACACCGGCGCCATGCCGGGGATCGGGCTGCCGTCCTTCATCTTGCGCAGGCCCGGCGCGTTCTTCTTCCACGCCGCGTGCACGAACATGGTGTGAGTGTCGTCCATCGGCACCCAGGCGCGGGCGACTACGTGATCGCGGAAATGCCCATCCGGCGGAATCGTCCAGAACGGAAACATGAAGTGCGCGAAGCGCCAGTAGATCTCGCCTGGCGCACCGGGCCGGTAGGCCGAATACATGGTGCCCCAGTCGGTGTCGGCTACGTGATACTCAGGCGCGCGGTTGGCGAGCGCATAGCGCCCGAGATGGCCGGGCTCAGTATCCTCGGCGTCGACCCCGCCCATGTGCAGGAAGCCGAGATGGGAGGTATCGATGTCGCCTTCGAGCGCCTGCAGATAACTGCATTCGCGCTGCACCATGAACAGATTGCGCTCGCTGTCGTCGGCGATCATGACCGATTCGAACATCGGCAGCGGCGGCGGCTCCTTGCGCGCGCCCATGTAGGTCCAGATCAGACCGTTGCGCTCCGCGACCGGATAGGCCTTGGCGGTGATCTTGTTGGGAAACGCCTGGTGCTTGGGAACGTTCGGCATGTCGAGACAGTTGCCGTCGACGTCGAACATCCAGCCGTGATAGGCGCAGCGCAGCCCTTCCTTGTCGTTGCGGCCGAAGAACAGGGAGGCACACCGGTGTGGGCAGCGATGGTCGAGCACACCGACCCGGCCGGCGCGATCGCGAAATGCGATCAGCTGCTCGCCCAACAACATGAGCCGCGTCGGCGGCCCATTGGCGGTCAACTCGGAGGACAGCGCCGCGGGGACCCAATATTCCCGCATGAAGTTGCCCATCGGAGTCCCGGGCCCGACCCGGCTGAGCAGCTCGCCCTCGGCTCGTGTGGTCATGCGCGTCTCCCATTGCGTTTCTCGTTTTGATTGTAGCCCGGTTGGAGCCTGTACGTAATCCGGGGTAAGGAATATCTGATCCCGGATTTCATCCGGGCTGCAGGTAAAGGCATGGATCAAAACTACGATATCGTCATCGCCGGCGGCGGCCTTGCCGGATTGACCGCGGCAGTCACCGCCGCGCGGCTCGGCCGCAAGACGCTGGTCCTCACCGGCGACATCATCGGCGGACAACTTCTGAGCATCGAAAAGATCGAGGGCTTTCCGGGATTTCCGGACGGCGTCCCCGGTTATGACCTCGCCCCGATGACGCAGGAGGAGGCCGCGAGCGCCGGCGCCGAATTCGCCGCGGCCGAACTCATGAACCTGGCACCCGATACCGGGGGCTGGCGGCTCACAACCGGCGAAGGCGAGGTTGCGGCGCGCGCCGTGGTGCTGGCCACCGGCTCGTCGCTGCGCGAGCTCGACGTCCCCGGCGAAGCGCGCCTACGCGGCCAGGGCGTGAGCCATTGCGCAAGCTGCGATGCGCCGCTGCTGCGCCAGAAGGTCGCCGCGGTCGTCGGCGGCGGTGATTCCGCGATGCAAGAGGCCCTGACGCTCGCAGCGCATGTCGCGCAGGTGGTGATCCTCACGCACGGCGCGGCGCTCGACGGTCAGACGAGCTTCCGCGAGCGTGTAACGCAGCATCCGAAGATCACGGTGCGCCCAAACGTTGAAGTCCAGGAAATTCTCGGCGACGCCAAGGTCACGGGCGTGCGCATGCGTGATATGTCGGGCGGCGCGGTGAGCGACCTCGCCGCCGACGCGGTGTTTGTATACACTGGGCTTCAACCAAATACCGCGTTCCTCGATGGTCGGATCAAACTTGGTTCCGGGGGTGGAATTCCGACCGACGAGTGGATGCACACGGAGCTGATCGGCGTTTCTGCCGCCGGAACGGTACGCGCCGGATCAGCATGTCGGGCCGCCAGTTCGGCGGGCGACGGCGCCGCGGCCGCAATAGCGGTTGATCGGTACCTGACCGGCGGTCTGTGGCGAAATTAGCAATTACGGGAGTAGCCAATGGCGGAGCGACTGACCGTTCTCGACCCAACCGGATACCCGCCCAAAGTCGTGGGCAAACGGCTGGCGTCGCGCCCCCAAAGCCTCGACGGCAAGACGCTCTACCTGGTCGATTGTCTGTTCGACAATTCCGAAGCATTCATGGATCAGCTGCGGCGCTGGTTCGCCGAGCATCTGCCCACCGTCAACACCCGCATGATCAAGCCGCGCGAGAGCTGGGTCGACGATCCGGACATGCGGGCCAAGGTCGCTGCCGACGGTGACGCCGCCATATTGGGTGTCGGGCTTTGAAGCACCTGTAGCCCCACGGTCGTGGGGCTCGCCATGGCGCTGGAGCAGGCCGGCGTGCCGTCGGTCGCTCTGCATACCCACGTGTTTGCGCGGCTTGCGCAATCGGTCGCGCGCGCCAACGGCATGCCGCGCACGCGCCAGGCGTACGTTCCCCAGCCGATCGTCGATCTCTCGCCCGAGCAACTGCGCGGCTACATCGAGGGCAGCGATCCGGTCTCGCGCCGGCCGTTCATGCAGGAGGTGATCGAGGCACTGACGAGGCCGCTCGACGAGGAAGATCTCAAGGGCCTGTCATTCGAGCGCTCGACCCCGCGACTGCTCGCGCCCGATACCGAAGACAATCTCCAGAAGCTGTTCATCGAGAACAACTGGACCGACTTCCTGCCGGTCATTCTGCCGACCGAGGAACGCGTCGCCGCCATGCTCAAGGGCACGAGCCATCCGCCCGACAAGGTGGTGGGCCGGCTGCGCCCGACCTCGTTCCGCGAATTCTGGGAGCTCACGGTCGAAAAAGTCGCGGTCAATGCCGTGATGGCCGGCGCCAAGCCGGAGTATCTGCCCGTAATCCTGGCGCATGCGGCGAGCGGCGTCACCGCGCGCTCAAGCAGCACGACGTCGCTGGCGATGATCAGCCTGGTCAACGGTCCGATCCGCAACGAAATCGGCATGAGCTCGGGGATCGGCGCGATGGGTCCCTACAATCACGCCAACGTCACCATCGGCCGCGCCTACAATTTGCTCTCGATCAACGGCCAGGGCGGATCAGTGCCCGGCGACACCTACATGGGCTCGCTCGGCAACGCGTTGAACTACAGCGCCACCTTTGCGGAAGCTGAAGAGCGCAGCCCGTGGCAACCGTTCCACGTGCAGAAGGGCTTCAAGCCGACCGACAGCACGGTCAGCATCTTCTTCGGCGGCCGCTACACCGCGTCCGGCTTCGGGCCGCGCGCGACCTGGAAGGAGAAGATGATCCGCTGCCTGACCTCGATCGACCACAACCAGGGACCGTTGCTGGTGCTCGACCCGATCGTCGCCCGGCTGTTCGTAGATCTCGGCTTCGACACCAAGGAAAAGCTGATCGAGTGGTGCGCGCAGAACGCGCAAATGCCCGCGCGCGACTATTGGGACGATCAGTGGGTGCAGACGCTCACGCATCCGCTCGCGGTCGCCGGCGTCGAACCGTTCGCCAGCAAGCTCAAGGCCAGCCCCGACGAGATGGTGAGGCTGTTCGAGCCGCACGACATCAGCATCGTGGTCGCGGGCGGCGAAACCCAGGGCGCCTGGAAGATGATCGGCGGCGCCTATCGGGGCAAGGCCACGGTCTCGGTCGACGCCTGGCGGTAAGGCACCGGACCGCTTGGCTCGGATGCGCCGCACGTCTGTCCTTTCCAATTGCGCATAAGCTATGCTGCCGCGCATGCCCGCCGCGGCGTCATCTGCGAGGAAGCGCATGCACAATCGGAACGTCGGCTTGATAGGGGTGACAGCCGCCGCACTCATTATTTCGGCGACTGGCGCAAGCAGTGCTTATGCCGACACCTACCCGAGCCGCCCGATCAAGATCATCGTGCCGTTCGCGGCCGGCACATCTACCGACGTCACGGCGCGCCGGGTTGGCGACGGCATGGCGCCGCTGCTCGGCCAACCCTTTGTGGTCGAGGCCAAGGGCGGCGCCGGTGGAACGATCGGGACCGAGCTTGTGGCAAAGTCTCCGCCGGACGGCTACACGCTCGTTCTCGGCAGCATCGGTACCCATGCGTTCAATGTCAGTCTCTACAAGGCGTTGTCCTACGATCCGCTCCGCGACTTCGCTCCGGTGACCCGTCTCGTGTACGGCGGATTCAACACGCTGCTGGTGAATCCGGCGCTGCCGGCCAACACGCTTCAAGAGTTCATCGTTCTCGCCAAACAACGCGATGCGGCCGGCAAGCCTCTGACATTCGGCTCCGCCGGAGTCGGTTCGGTCGGCCACCTGCTGGTTGAACTGCTCAAGCAGGCGACCGGCATCAAGGCGTTGCACGTGCCCTACAAGGGATCCTCGCTGATCGTCGCCGACGTCATGGGCGGACACGTGGATTTCTTCATCGCGGCGCCATCGATCGCGATCCCGCAGGTGACCGGCAAGACGTTGAAGGCCATCGCCATCGACGCGCCGGAACGTTCGCCCTATCTACCCGGTGTCGCGACCATGCGGGAGGCCGGCATCAACAACGTCGAGGCGCAGATCTGGCTCGGATTGTTTGCGCCCGCGGGAACGCCACCCGATGTGATCAACCAGTTGCACGCGGCGGCGTTGCGGGTGCTGGCCACCGACAAGGTCAAGGCGGAGTTTGACCGCGATGGCCTCACCATCGTGACCGACGAGAGCCCCGAGGCGTTTCGCAAGGTCGTTGCCGCCGACATCACCAAGTGGGCCGCCGTCGTCAAGGCGGCGGGCATTGTGCCGGAATAGGCCGCGCTGATGGCCAGATGGACCAACCATGATTAAACCGATCGAGTATGCCGACGCCTCGCGCGAGGTCCGCGCCGTGTTCGACGACATCAAGAAGACTCGCAACGTTCCGGACGTGAACAATTTCTGGAAGTACTTGGCGCATGATCCAGTTGGCCTCAAGCGCACCTGGGAGAGCGTCAAGGAGGTGATGGCGCCGGGCGCCATCGATGCGCTGACCAAAGAGATGATCTACCTCGCGGTCAGCGTCACCAACGGCTGCGGCTATTGCATCGCAAGCCACGGCTCGGCCGCCCGCAAGGCCGGCATGACCGAAGCCATGTTCGGCGAACTGATGGGGGTCGTCGGCATGGCGAACGAGACCAACCGGCTGGCCAACGGCTACCGGGTGCCGATCGACCCGGCGTTTGAGTGAGACGGGAGCATACCGGGTCCTACAATTGCGTGACTTGACCCGCGGATGCTGGCCAAGAACCATGCCGAGCGTCTGCGCTCCGAGGTGAGACCATGCCCATGATGAAGCTCGGATTGTTCTTCGAAGGCTGCGGACATCACATCGCCGCGTGGCGCGATCCAGACGTCGACGCGCACGCCAAGCAGTCGCTCGCCCATTACGTCGAGATCGCGCGGCTCGCCGAACGCGGCAAGTTCGATCTTCTGTTCACCGCCGATACCAACGCCACGTTCGGCCCAGATGACGTCGAGGCCTGGACCCGCACCACGGCGGCATCGCGGCTCGAGCCGATCACGCTGCTGGGTGCGCTTGCGGCCGTCACCAGCAGGATCGGGCTCGTCGCCACCGCCACCACGACCTATTTCGAACCGTTTCACGTCGCGCGCTTCTTTGCATCGCTCGATCAGATCAGCGGCGGGCGCGCGGGCTGGAATCTCGTGACCTCGGCGGCCGCCGCCGAGGCTTACAACTTTGGCCGCGAGTCGCACGCCGGCCACGCCGACCGTTACGCGCGAGCGCGCGAGTTTGCCAAGGTCGTGCTAGGGCTCTGGGACAGCTGGGAGGACCATGCGGTCATCGCCGACAAGGCGAATGGTCTCTATCTCGACCGCGACAAGCTGCATTTCCTGAACCACAAGGGTCAGCACTTCGCGGTGCGCGGTCCGCTGACGGTGCACCGTTCACCGCAAGGCCGTCCGGTGATCGTGCAGGCCGGACAGTCCGAGGACGGCCGCGAGCTCGCGGCCGAAACGGCTGAAGTCATCTTTACGGTGCAGCAGGACCTCGCTGCGGGGCGCGAGTTCTACAACGACGTCAAGCGTCGCGCCGCTGCCTACGGCCGCCCGCCCGAGGCCATCAAGGTGATGCCCGGCGTGATGACGGTGATCGGGCAGACGCGCGCGGAGGCCGAGGACAAATATGGCCGACTGCAGGATCTGATCTCCCCCGAGATCGGCATTAAGATGTTGTCGACCTACTTGGGGGTGGATCTTTCGCGCCACTCGCTCGACGGCCCGGTTCCGGAACCGACGTACACCAATCAGGAAGTTGGCCGCGTCAAGGTCATGGTCGATCTCGCGCGGCGCGAGAACCTGACGATCCGCCAGCTTTACAAGCGCGTCGTTGGTCAGCGCGCCCACCGCGTCGTGATCGGCACGCCGGGCGACATCGCGGACGCGCTCGAGCAATGGTTCACGGCCGGCGCGGCCGACGGCTTCAACATCCTGCCGCTCACCTTTCCGCGCGGGCTCGAGGAGTTGGTTGACTTCGTCATTCCGGAACTGCAGCGACGCGGGCTGTTCCGATCCGAGTACGAAGGCCACACCTTGCGGGAAAACCTCGGACTGCCGCTCCCGATCAACCGCTGGTCAACGGCCGCGCAGCAGGGCGCGCTGCGGCAGGTGAGCTGACGGTCGCGGCACCCGCCGTAAACATCAGATGCAGCGCGGATAAAACGCCATCAGCTCGTGGCCGCGCAGCAAGATCAGGTGCGAGTTGAGACCGCCGCGCCGCAGGATCCACCCGCGCACTTCGGAGGGATAAATATCCATCATCAGTCGCGTGGCCGCGGGTTGCTCAACTGCGCGTCCGCGTTGGGTCGGCACCCACGCGGCATGGAAGCCCAGCACGGCCCGGGACGTGACGCAGATCCTGCTCTTCGGCACGACGCCTAGAACCAGTGTGCAGGCGGAGAGGCATGGCCCATCGATGACGACGCGCTCGCCGGTCGCGCGCACCTCCTCGAACAGGTCAAGGAACTCGCCGATCTGCCCGCCCGGGCTTCCCTTGATGCGCACCTCGGCCGCAGCGGATCCCACCGCCGCAAGCGCGATCAGCATCGCGGCCGCGATCCTGCACACGATCGGTGTCCCCGTTTTGAAGTTTCCCATCGACCCGAAAGGCTAACCACGTCAGTGCAGAAACTATGACATGAGCTTGCCCGGCACGCCAAGGTATCTGGTTCGGGGTTTCATACCGAGCCCGGGTTTTTCTGGTCACGCCTTCTCCCGGGCATGCCCGCATTGCCGGCAATGACGCCCTTGGAAGGGCGGAGCCGACCGTCACCGCCGCTTCATGGTCGGATCGAGCGCGACCCGCATCGATTCCCCAAGCGCGTTGAAGGCAAGCGCGGTGAACAGGATGGCGAGGCCGGGCGCGTACATCTGCTCGGGCGCGATCTCGATGTAATTGTAGGCACGCGCCAGCATGCCGCCCCAGCTTGCGGCCGGCGGCTGCACGCCAAGCGACAGGAAGCTCAGGCTTGCCTCGGCGAGCAGCGCAATTGCGAGCATGAGCGTGACCTGGACGATCACGGGCTGGATGGCGTTCGGCACAATGTGCCTGATGATGATGTGGCTGGTGCTGGCGCCGAACCCACGCGCGGCATCGACATAGAGCGCGCTCTTTACCACCAGGGTCTGCGCGCGCACCAGTCTCGCCAGCACCGGCGCGAATACGAAACCGACCGAGAGCATCGCGTTGGTCAGTCCGATGCCGAGCGCGCCGGTGACCGCAATCGCCAGCACGATCGGCGGGAACGACAGCAGCGCGTCGATGAAGCGGCTTACCACCTCGTCGATCCAACCGCCCAGGAAGCCGATCACCAGGCCAACCGGGACGCCGAGCGCAACGCCGACGCCGACCGCCAGGAACGAAGCATAGAGCGAGTTGGGTGCGCCCCAGATCAGCCGGCTGAGCACGTCGCGGCCAAGATCATCGGTGCCAAGCCAGTGTGCGGCGCTTGGCGGCAGCAGCAACTGGGTTACGTCCTGATCGACCGGCGAATACGGCGCCAGCACCGGGGCGAAGATCGCAACAATCACCAGCAACGAAAGAAACGCAATGCTCAGCACGGCGCGCAGGTCGTGGCGCATCCAGCGCAGAACTTTGACGGCGCGCGAGCGCCGCGGCGGTGCCGGAAGGTCGACGACGGCGGTCATGCTTCCGCCGCCCGCGGATCGAGCAGCGCGTTGAGCACATCGACCGCCAGATTGACCAGGATGACGATGACGACCAGCACCAGCACCACCCCCTGCACGACCGGGAAATCCTTGTTGAGGGCCGAGGTGGCGACGAGACTGCCGACGCCCGGGATTGCGAACACGGCTTCGATCACGACCGCGCCCGAGAACAGCCGATTGACCTGCAGGCCGAGCAACGTCAGCAACGTCACGCTGATGTTGCGCAATCCGTGCTTCCACAGCACCGCGCCGGCGCCGAGACCTTTGGCGCGCAGCGTGCGGATATATTGCGAATTGAGCACTTCGATCAGAGCACTGCGCACCTGGCGGGCAAGCTCGGCGATCACGCCGACCGCAAGCGCGATCGCCGGCAGAGTCGCGTGCATCAGCGCGCCCCACGGATCGGTTGTGATCGACACCGCGCCCGTGGTCGGGAACCAGTGATAGTTGAGCGACAGCGTCGCGACCAGGATCATGGCGAGCCAGAAACTCGGAAGTGCGACACCAAGCGACGCGAGCCCAGTGATGAATGAGTCGAGCCGTGTGCCGACCCGGGTGGCCGCGAGCACACCGAGCGACACACCGACCGCGCCCGCGATCACGAGCGCATAAACCGCGATCAGGATGGTGTTCGGAAGCCGGTAGAGGATCAGCTCCGACACCGGCTGGCTGGTCAGGAGCGAGCGCCCGAGATTGCCCTCGAGCGCGTGCAGAAGCCACACCCCATACTGGACCACGAAAGGCTGATCGAGTCCGTAGATCTGCCTAATCTCCGCGATGCGCTGTTCCGACGCGTAATCGCCGGCGAGCACGACCGCGGGATCGCCGGGCACCAGCTGCAGCAGCGAGAATACCACGAAGGTCGCAAACACGATGATCGGCAGCAGTTGCCAAAGACGGCGGCCGATCAGGCGTGGAAGTTTGCCCATTACTGGTCCTTACGCAGACAGCCAGACCTCGGTGAACTTCGGCGTTGCCGGCAGGCCGTCGGTATAGTTTTGCACCTTGGGACTCATCACGCCGATCGCTGGCGCGATGAATTGCACCATCTGCAACGCGTTTTCGACCACGAACCGCTGCAGCTTGGCAAACGCCGCCTTGCGCACGCTCTGCTCCGGCGTATCCATGGTGGCGTCCAGGAGCTCGCGGAAACCCGGCAGCTCGACACGGCCGGCGTTGCGCAGTGCGTCTTTGCCGAACAGATTTTCGTAGAACTGACTCGGATCGGCGAACGGCGACGACGGGCTGACGAACATCGCGCCTTTCTTGTCGATCATGAACGCCTGCACGGCCTGCTGCGGGGAAAGCGCCGTCAGCTTGACGCGGATGCCGGCCTTGGCGAGCTGCGAGATGATGAGCTCCTGGCGCTGCATCGCGGTCTGGTCGGGCCACCCGATCAACTCGATCTCGATCCCGTCCGGATGGCCGGCTTCGGCCAGGAGCTTCTTGGCCTTGTCGACGTCGTGTGTGTAGTAGTTCGCAGTCGCCGGATCGCACGCCCACAACGACTTCGACAGGATCGTGCTCGACACCTGCCCGAGGCCGAGCGCCGCCACCTTGTTGATCTCGTCGCGATTGATCGCGTAGTTGAGCGCCTGCCGAATGCGCACGTCATCGAGCGGCGGGCGTGAGTAGTTGATGAAGGCGCCGTAGGGCACCAGTGACGGAAATACCTTCGTCACCACGTTGGGAGAGCGATCGGCGACCACCTTCTGCTGCGGTTGCAGGTTGAGGGCCACGTCGGTCTCGCCGGCGATCACCGTGCGAGCCACGGTATTGAGCTCGCTGATGATGCGCATGTTGATGCCGTCGAGGTACGGCAGTCCGGGCCGCCAGTAGTTCTCATTGCGGGTGAGCACGAAACTATCGTTGTCCTGCCAGCTCACGAACTTGAACGGACCGGTTCCCACCGGATTGCGGTCGACGTTGGGGCCTTTCTCTTGAATCGATGTGGGAGACACCATCAACCCAACTCGGTTGGTCAAAATGGTCGGGAGGCCGACGTTGGGCTTGTTCAGCCTGATGGTCACTTGGCTGGGCCCAGTGACCTCGACCTTGTCGACGGTGCCGAGGTCGGATTTCACGTTGGAGCGCGGATCGTTCTTGTAGCGCTCGAGATTGAACTTGACGGCCTCGGCATTGAACGGCGTTCCGTCGTGGAATTTGACGCCATCGACCAGATCGAGCACGAGCGTCTTGAGATCCGTGAACTTCCAGGTCTTGGCAAGGCCGGGCTTGAGCTCCAGCGTGAGCGGCTCGAAGTCGACCAGCGCGTCGAACACCCCGTAGAGGACGTTGAAGTCGGTGAGGTTGCGCCCGGTCATCGGATCGACCGAGCCGGGATTGTAGGGCATCGCCACCCGCAGGACGCCGCCCTTGCGCGGCGTTCCCTGCGCGATTGCGCCGCCCGGCAGCAGCAAGGCCCCGGCCGCCGCCGCGGTTCCCTTCATGACGTCGCGGCGGTCCAGCATGACCTGATCGATGTCCCTCGTCATCTCCATCCTCCCATGGTGTCAATCAATCGCGGCGTCGAAGTCGCCGTCAGACACTCGGCTGCTCTAACCATAGCCCGCGCGCACAATGGGTGCACGCCGTTCAGGCAGAGGCATCAAGCCACACCTCGGTAAACTTGGGCGTGCCCGGCAGGTTGTCGACCAGATTGCGGACCTTGGGGCTCGCCACAACGATGTTGGGCGAGATGAATTGTGGAACCTGCAGCGCCTGCTCAATCACGAAGCGCTGGAGCTTGGCGAACGCCGCTTTGCGGGCGGGCTGATCCTGCGCCGCCATGGTGGCGTCGACGAGCTCGCGATAGCCCGGGATCTCGATCTTGGCGGCGTTGCGGAGCGCGTCCTTGCCGAACATCGCGTCATAAAACTGGCTCGGATCCGGGTAGCCGCCGGTCGGGCTGATCAGCATGGCGCCCTTCTTTTCCAGCAGGAAGTTCTGCATCGCCTGCCCGGGCGCGACCGGGGTCAGCTTCACGCGGAAGCCGGCCTTTGCGAGCTGCGATACGATCAGCTCCTGACGCTGCATCGCGGTCTGATCCGGCCAGCCGAACGCGTCGAGGTCGAGGCCGTTCGCGTATCCGGCCTCGGCGAGCAGCCGCTTGGCCTTGTCCGGGTCGTGGCTGTAGTAGTTGATGGTGGTCTCGTCGCACGCCCAATGCTGCTTGGGCAGAATTGCGCTGGTCGGCTGGCCGAGGCCGAGCACGATCACCTTGTTGATCTCCTCGCGATTGATCGCATAGTTGAGCGCCTGCCGCACGCGCACATCGTCGAGCGGCGGCCGACCGTAGTTCAGGAATATTCCGTAGAACGTCAGCGAGGGCCCGACGCTCACCGTCACGTTGGTCGATCGATCGGCCACCGCCTTTTGTTGCGCCTGCATGTTGAGGACGACATCGGCCTCGCCGGCGATCGCGGTGCGCAGCGCGGTGTTGAGCTCGTTGATGATGCGAATGTTGATGCCGTCGAGATAGGGCAAGCCCTGCTTCCAGTACTTGTCGTTGCGCACGAGCGTGAGGCTTGCGTTGTCCTGCCAGTCGACGAACCGGAATGGTCCGGTCCCGACCGGCGTGCGGTCGACGTTCGGTCCCTTGTCCTGCACCGACTTGGGCGAAACCATGCAACCGACGCGGTTGGTCAGGACGGTCGGAAGGCCGGCGTTCGGCTTGTTCAGGCGCAAGGTGACCTGACTGGCGCCGGTGACCTCGACCTTGTCCAACGTACCGAGATCAGGCTTCACGTTGGAGCGCGGGTCGGTCTTGTAGCGCTCCAGGTTGAATTTGACGGCCTCGGCGTTGAACGGCGCGCCGTCGTGGAAGCTCACGCCATCGACGAGATCCAGCACGAGCGTGGTTGGATCGCTGAAGCTCCAAGACTTGGCGAGACCCGGCTTGAGCGCGAGCGTCGACGGCTCGAAGTCGATGAGCGCGTCGAACACCGCGTACAGGACATTGAAATCCGGCAGGTTGCGGCCGGTCATCGGATCGACCGAAGCCGGATTGTACGGCATCGATACCCGCAGGCTGCCGCCCTTGCGCGGTGCTGTTGCGGAGAATGCGCTGCGCGGCAACAGACCCGCGCTCGCCGCCGCTGCGCCTGACTTGATGACCGTGCGCCGGTCCACCGTTGCGCCAACCATGTGTTCCTCCCTTCCGGTCTCTCTTGTTGTTTGTTTCGATTCATGAGCGCGACGTTGCGCGATCAGTTGATGGCCGATTTGCCCTCGCCTGCCGGCACCGCTGCCGATTGTCCCGCAAAATGGCACGCCGCAAAATGGCCGGGCGCGATCTCGCGCCACTCCGGCTCGCGCGCCGAACATTCCGCCACCGCCAACGGACATCGGGTGTGGAACCGGCAGCCGCTCGGCGGCGCCAATGCGCTCGGGATCTCACCTTGCAAAATAATGCGCTGCCTGCTGCGCAGCCGCGCCGGCACCGGCTCCGGCTCAGCCGACAATAGCGCCTGCGTATAGGGATGCAGCGGCGTCGTCATCAGCGCCTGCGCGGGACCCAATTCGACCAGCTTGCCGAAATACATCACCGCCACCCGATCGGCGACGTGGGCGACAACGCGCAGATCGTGGCTGATGAACACATAGGTGAGCGAGAACTCGCGCTGAAGCTCTGCGAACAGGTTGAGCATGTCGGCCTGGATCGAGACGTCGAGCGCCGCAACGACTTCGTCGCACACGATCAGCCGCGGCTCGAGCACCAACGCCCGCGCGATATTGGCCCGCTGTTTCTGGCCGCCGGAGATCTCGTGCGGATAGCGGCCCGCGAGCTCGGCCGAGAGCGCGACCCGGTCGAGCATGGCGAGCGCGCGCCTCTGCCGATCCTGCGACGAGCCGATGCCGGCGACGTCGAGCGGCTCACGCACGCTTTCCAGGATCGTCATGCGCGGATCGAGCGCGGAGTTGGGATCCTGGAAGATGATCTGAAACCCGCGGCGATGGCGCCGCAGCTCATTGGAATTGAGCACAAACGGATCCTCGCCGTCGTGCAGCACGCGCCCGCTCGTCGGCCGCACCAGGCATACGATACAGCGCCCGAGCGTCGACTTGCCCGAGCCGGACTCGCCGATGACGCCAAACGTCTCGCCTTGCGCAACCCGGAATCCCACGCCGTCCACGGCGCGGATAAACTGATGGCGCTGGCGCGCCGGAAACGCGATCTCGAGCTCGTCGACGGTCAGGATATCGGTCACGATCCGGCTCCCGCCAGGACCAGCGCGTCGGCTCGCCGACAGCGCACATGGCGCTCGCCGCGGGCGACCAGTATCTGTGGCTCGCGACAAGCCGCCTCGACATGGCTGCAGCGCGGACCAAACCGGCAGCCGGTTGGCATTTCGCGCGGCGAGGGAACGCGTCCGGGAATCGACGGGAGCTTCGACCTGCGATGACGCTGCTGCGGCAGCGAGGCGAGCAATCCGGCCGTATAGGGATGCAGCGGCCGCGACAGGATGTCGTCGACCGGTCCATCCTCGACCACCTGTCCGGCATACATGGTCAACATTCGCGAGCAGCTTTCGGCCACGATCCCGAGGTTGTGGGTGATGAACAGGAGCGCGGTACCGGTGCGTTGACTGAGGTCTTGCAACAAATCGACGATCTGCGCCTGGATGGTCACGTCGAGCGCCGTAGTCGGCTCGTCCGCGATCAGCAACCGCGGCTCGCACACCAGCGCCATCGCGATCATCACCCGCTGCCGCATGCCGCCC
The DNA here is from genome assembly GCA_963816775.1 of uncultured Alphaproteobacteria bacterium. GTDB lineage: Bacteria > Pseudomonadota > Alphaproteobacteria > Rhizobiales > Xanthobacteraceae > JAFAXD01. The sequence continues at coordinate 18,600 of CAWFLX010000059.1, read as the reverse complement.
GACAAGCTCATCGGATACATCGTCACGCAGTTGCGCGGCGATGGGATCCCGACCGCCGCCAGCGCCTCGACCGCGCGTTCGCGCGCCTCGCTTGCCGAGACTGGAAAATGCGCGCGCACCGTTTCGGCGATCTGATGACCGACGGTGAACACCGGATCGAGTGCGCTCATCGGCTCCTGAAAGATCATGCCGATGCGGCGCCCGCGCACCCGGCGCATGTCGGCCTCGCCGAATTGCACCAGGTCGCGACCCTCGAACAGAATCTGGCCGGTCCGCCGGCAGCCGCGCCGCGGCAGCAGCCCGAGGATCGAGAGTGCGGTGATCGATTTGCCGCAACCGCTCTCGCCCACGACGCCGAGGGTTTCGCCCGGCATCACGGCAAACGAAACGTCGGTGAGAACGGAAAACCAATCAGATCCGTCGTTGAATGCGATCGACAAATTGCGCACCGACAGCAGGGCTTCCTGCGCGCTCGGCGCGCCGCGCTCTCCTGTGGCCGGTGAATTGAGTTGAACCTGAGCCATGCGAGGAATGCTTTACTCTTTTTCGATCTTGGCGGCCTGCACGATTCGGCGCCACTTCTCGTACTCGCCCTTGATCACCTCGCCCATCGCGGCCGGCGACCCCGATGGGCGCGGCTCCGCGCCCGCCTCGAACAGGAACTTGCGAGTGGCCGGGCGCTCGACGATCTCGACCAGCCAATCATGCATCCGTCCGATGATCGGCTCCGGGGTTGTCCTCGGGAACCATGCGCCCCACACGACCGAATAGTCGAAGTCGGGCACGCCCGCTTCCTGCAAGGTGGGAAGCTCGGGCGCGACCGAGACGCGTTTTGCCGGCGTCGATGCGAGCATGCGCACGCGCCCCTGCGCGGCCTGCGCCATCGCCAAGGTGGCGTCCGGGAAATAGAAGTCGATCAGCCCAGCCACAATATCGGAGGCGGCGTCAGCCGCGCTCTTGTAGTTCACGCGCGTCGCCTCGGCGCCGATTTTCTGAAGGTAGAGGTTGGCCGCGACCAGGGCACTCGACGTCTGCACCCCGTAGAGGGCCTTGCCATTCTTGCTCTTGATGAACGCCGTAAGATCGGCGACCGAGTGAATGGGCAGCTTCGGATTGACCACCAGAATGAGACCGAGCTCGTTGAGCGTCGTGATCGGCGCCAGCGCGACCATCGGATCGTAGTCGATGCCTTTCATCAGCAGCGGATTGCCCACATAGGCGGACGCTCCGGTGATGATCATGGTGTAGCCGTCGGGTCGGGCATCCATCGCGGCCTGATCGCCAACGTGACCGTTGGCCCCGACCTTGTTCTCGACGACCACCGGCTTTCCGGCCAAGTCCTTCAGGGCATTGGCATACCAGCGCACCATCAGATCGCCGCCGCCGCCAGCCGCATACGCGCAGATGACCTTGATGGTCCGATCGGGATAGTCAGCGCGGGCGAGCGAGCAGATTGGCGCGCTCGCAATCGATAGCGTGGCGAGTGTCCGCACGAGCCATCGATTCACGGTTTCCTCCGGGCTGTATTGGCCGCCGTTATCGCCTTGCTGTGACTTGTTGTGGAGAAGCCGCACTTGGTCAAGCGTGGGCGAAAGCCGAGGTGGGCAGCGCTCCGGGCCGCGGTCACAACGACGCTAGAGCCAAGCGGCCCACCCTCGCCTCTCAAGCCGGGGGCGTTCCGTTCGCGGCCAGCACTTCGCCCGCCAGGTAGAGCGACCCGGTGATGAGGATGCGCGGCGGCGGCGACAGTGCGAGCCGGCCAGCCTGGGTCAAGGCGGCATCGATCGACTCGCAACGATCCGCCGGGATGCCGACCTTGCGCGCGACCTCCGCCAGGGTATCCGACGTCAAGGTCTTGTCTTGATGGATCGGCAACGTCAGCAGGCGTCGCGTCAGTCCCGCGAAGTTACGCAAGAACCCCTCGGCGTCCTTGCTGGCAAGCATGCCCACGATAAGCACCAGCGGGCGCGAGACACGTTCTTCGAGGTCCGCCAACGCGGCCGCGATGATGCGACCGCCATCAAGGTTGTGACCGCCGTCGAGCCAGATCTCGCTCCCGGCCGGCGCGAGCGCGATCAGCTTTCCGCTCGTCAGTCGTTGCATGCGCGCGGGCCAGTCGGCCTTGACGATGCCCTGCTCGAATGCCCGCGCGGGCAGCTGCAGTCGGGACGACCGCAACGCCGCAATCGCGGTCCCGGCGTTGTCGAACTGATGACGACCAAACAAACGCGGCGCCGGCAGATCAAGGAGCCCGGCCGTATCCTGATAGACCAGGCGGCCGCGCTCCTCGCCAGCAACCCAGTCCTGGCCCATGACGTGCGGCGGCGCGCCGATTTCCTCGGCCCGGTGTGCGATGATCGCGAGCGGGCCTTCGCTCTGGCGACCGATCACGGCCGGCACGCCCCGCCGCAGAATGGCGGCCTTTTCGGTCGCGATCTTCTCGAGCGTATCCCCGAGCAGATCCACATGATCAATTGACACCGACGTGATCACGCTGGCGATCGGCCGCTCGATCACGTTGGTCGCATCGAGCCGCCCCCCCAGCCCGACTTCGAGCAGCAACGCGTCGGCGGCGTGACGCGCGAACAGCAGGAACGCGGCCGCGGTCTCGATCTCGAACACGGTGATGGGCGCACTGCCGTTGGCCCGTTCGCATTCGGCCAGCGCTCCCGCCAGTTCGTCGTCCGACACCAGCGTTCCTGCCAATCGAAACCGCTCGTTGATGCGCACCAGATTAGGCGACGTATAGACGTGGACGCGTTTGCCGGCGGCCTCGAGCATTGCGCGCATGAACGCGATGGTCGAGCCCTTGCCGTTGGTGCCGGCGACGTGAATAACGGGCGGCACCCTGCGTTCGGGATGGCCAAGCGCCTCGAGGATGCGCCACATGCGTCCGAGCGAGAGATCGATCCGCTTGGGATGCAGCGCCAGCAGTCGAGCCAGGATTGCGTCGACGTCCGTCATGGGCGGCCGAGGCCCTTTGCGCCGGTTACGCGCTCGCGGGTGCGGGCGACGCCGGAGCAGGTTCCGTCGGAGCGGCGGCGTTGGTGAGCAGCCGGCACAGACGGGCAAGCGTCGCGCGCAGGTCACGGCGATGCACCACCATGTCCACCATGCCGTGTTCCTTGAGGTATTCGGCCTTTTGAAATCCGTCCGGCAGCTTTTCGCGGATCGTCTGCTCGATCACACGTGGTCCCGCAAAACCGATCAACGCGCCCGGCTCGGCGATGTGGACGTCGCCCAGCATTGCGTAGGACGCGGTGACGCCACCGGTGGTCGGATTGGTCAGCACCACGATGTACGGCTTGCGGGTTTCGCGCAGACGCTGGATCGCGATCGTCGTGCGCGGCAGCTGCATGAGCGACAAGATGCCTTCCTGCATGCGCGCGCCGCCCGATGCGGCAAACATGATGAAGGGCGTGCCCTTGCTGACCGCGGTTTCGATGCCCTTGATCACAGCCTCGCCGGCCGCCATGCCGAGCGAGCCGCCCATGAAGTCGAAATCCTGCACGCCGATCACCACGGGCTGCCGCTCGAGCCGCCCGAACCCAAGCTTGATCGCGTCGTTGAGCCCGGTCTTGGCGCGCGCATCCTTGATGCGATCGGCATAGCGGCGCTCGTCGCGGAATTTCAGCGGATCGACCGGGACTTCGGGGACCGCGATATCGAACCAGGTCTCGTTGTCGAATACCGACTTGAGGCGCGCCAGCGCCGCCATCCGCATGTGGTAGTTCGAGCCCGGGATGACGAACAGATTGGCTTCCACATCCTTGTAGAACACGAGCTGGCCGGTCTCCGGGCACTTGATCCAGAGATTTTCCGGCGTCTCGCGCCGCACCAGCATGTTGCGGATCTTCGGCCGGACGACGTTGGAGATCCAGTTCATGAACGCACGCTACCTATCTGCAAACCGATCGTTACCGTAGACAACTACTCCGCCGCGCGCACGCGGGCGCCGCGTACGCCCGCTGCGAGATCGGCAACCAAGCCGGCGACCGCCTTTACCGTCCCGGCACCAGCCTTTCCGTTCAGCAAACTTCCGCGCAGCGCGTCGACCAAGGCTGAGCCTACCACAACGCCGTCGGCACCACGCGCAATCGCGCCAGCGCTCGCGGCGTCCTTGACCCCGAAGCCGACGCAGACCGGCAGAGTGGTGTGGCGCTTGATGCGCGCGACCGCGGCGGACACTTTGCCGGCATCCGGGACCGCCGAGCCAGTAATACCGGTGATCGACACGTAGTAGACAAAGCCGGACGTGTTGGCGAGCACGGCCGGCAGGCGCTTGTCGTCGGTCGTCGGGGTCGCCAGCCGGATGAAGTTAAGGCCGGCGCGCAACGCGGGCAGACAGAGCTCATCGTCCTCCTCGGGCGGCAGATCAACCACGATCAATCCGTCAACGCCAGCCGCTTTCGCATCGATCAGGAAACGATCGACCCCGTAAATATAGATCGGATTGTAGTAACCCATCAGCACGATCGGCGTCTTATCGTCGCTGCGGCGAAACGCGGTCACCATGGCCAGCGTTTTGGTCAAGGTCTGTCCGCCCTTGAGCGCGCGCAAACCGGCGGCCTGGATCGCCGGCCCATCCGCCATCGGATCGGTGAACGGCATGCCGAGTTCGATCACGTCCGCGCCCGCGGCCGGCAGCGCCTTGGTGATGGCAAGCGAGGTCTCATAGTCGGGGTCGCCGCTCATCAGGAACGTCACGAGCGCGGCACGGCCCTCGCGCTTGAGCTCGGCAAAGCGGTGGTCGATGCGGGTGGTCATCAGATCGTGGTTCCCAGGTGCTCGGCCACGGCAAAGATATCCTTGTCGCCTCGCCCGCACATGTTCATCACCATGAGGTGGTCGACCGGTTTGGCCGGCGCAAGCTCCAGCACCTTGGCGAGCGCGTGCGCGGGTTCTAGCGCCGGAATGATGCCTTCAAGCTTGCAGCACAGCTGGAAAGCGTTGAGCGCTTCCGCGTCGGTTGCCGACAGATATTTCACGCGGCCGAGATCGCTGAGCCATGAGTGTTCCGGCCCGATGCCCGGGTAATCCAGACCCGCGGAAATCGAGTGGGCTTCCTTGATCTGCCCGTCGTCGTCCATCAACAAATACGTCCGATTACCGTGCAGCACGCCGGGGCGTCCGCCGGCGATCGATGCCGCATGCAGGCCGGTCGTAAGTCCGTGGCCGGCCGCTTCGACCCCGTAGATCTCGATCTCCTTGTCGTCCAGGAACGGGTGGAACAATCCCATCGCGTTGGACCCGCCGCCAATGCATGCCACGAGGCTGTCCGGCAACCGGCCTTCCGCGGCGAGCATTTGTTCGCGGGTTTCGCGCCCGATCACCGATTGGAAGTCGCGCACCATCATCGGATAGGGATGCGGACCCGCAACCGTGCCGATGCAGTAGAACGTCGTTTCCACATTGGTGACCCAGTCGCGCAATGCCTCGTTCATGGCATCTTTGAGAAGTCTTGGAGCCAGACTGGACCGGCCGCACCTCGGCGCCCAACAACTTCATGCGGAACACGTTCGGCTTCTGCCGTTCGACGTCGACCGCGCCCATGTAGACGATGCAGTCGAGCCCGAAGCGCGCACACAAGGTCGCGGTCGCGACGCCGTGCTGCCCGGCTCCAGTTTCGGCGATGATCCGCCGTTTGCCCATACGGCGTGCCAGCAGGATCTGGCCCAGCACGTTGTTCACTTTGTGCGCGCCGGTGTGGTTGAGCTCGTCGCGCTTGAAGTAGATCTTTGCACCGCCCGCGCCGCCGTTGGCGGCCGACACGGCGCGCAGGTGTTCAGTCATGCGCTCGGCGAAATAGAGCGGGCTTGGCCGGCCGACGTAATGCGCGAGGTAATAATCCATGTCGCGCTTGAACGCCGGATCGACCTTCGCGGCCGCATAGGCCTGCTCGAGCTCGAGGATCAGCGGCATCAGCGTTTCGGCCACGAAACGCCCGCCGAACAATCCGAAATGTCCGCGCTCGTCGGGACCGGTGCGGAATGAATTCGGCTGTTGAACGGTCATACACGGCTCATGATGTTGGAGGCAGGCATTTGCACCCGCCGTGCCGCGCGAATGAAGGCGCGGATCTTGTCGTGATCCTTTTCACCGGGCGCGCGTTCGACCCCCGACGACACGTCCACACCGGGCGCGCTGGTGATGCGCAATGCGGCAGCGACGTTGTCCGGGTCGAGGCCGCCTGAGAGCATGTAGGGAACCGCAAGATCGAGCTCTTCCAGCAGGTGCCAGTCGAACGGCTTGCCGAGCCCGCCTGGACGGGTCGCCTCGCGCGGCGCGCGTGCGTCGAACAGCAATCGATCCGCCACCGTGTCGTAGAGCTTGACCGCCGCGAGGTCGGCGCGGGCCTCAACCGCAATCGCCTTCATCACCGGCAGGCCAAAGCGAGCTTTGATCGCCTGCACGCGCGCCGGCGTTTCGGCGCCATGAAGCTGCAGCAGGTCGGGCCGCAACGCGTCGGTGATGCTTTTTAGCAGAACATCGTCCGCATCAACGATGAGCGCGACCTTGCGGGCGCGATCCCCGACGCGCCGCCCCAATTCGGCGGCCGCCGCAAGACCGACGTGGCGCGGCGACGGCGGGAAGAACACAAAGCCGACCATGTCGGCGCCCGCCTCGAGCGCGACATCGAGTGCCTCGGGGGTCTTCAAGCCGCAGATTTTGACCAATACGGACATAGGGTTCGCCAGATTCGACGCGCCGTTCTACGCCGATTGTGCGGCGTTGTCTCCCGGCCCAAGGGCCATGTTTCGCCACACCAGCATGGCGGCAGCCAGATCCTCAATCGCGGTCCCAACCGACTTGAACAGTGTGATTTCGCCCTGTGCGGTTCGTCCGGGCACTTTGCCGCGGCACAAGTCGAAAAGGTCGCCCGCAATGTCGGCCGGCACGATGATCCCGCGTGCGATCGGATCGACGATGTCGCCGGCTTCGTTCAGGGCTCCGGCCCGCGTATCGACATAGATACGCGCGCGGCGCACGGTTTCGTCGTCGGCTTCGCGCATCGCCGGCGTAAAGCCGCCGACAAGGTCGATATGGGCGCCATCGCGAAGCCAGGCACCGCGCAGCAGCGGCGTGCTTGAGAGCGTGGCGCACGAAATGATGTCAGCCCCACGGACCGCGGGTTCGAGATCGTCCACGACCGAAACCGTAAGGCCGATGCCGGCAAGCGCGGACGCGAGTTCCTCGGCACCACGGCGCGTGCGGTTCCAGAGCGTCACCGTCTCAATCGGGCGCACCGCCGCGTGCGCGCGCACGAGATGGCGGGCCAGCGCGCCGGCGCCAACCATCAACAAACGCGTAGCGTCAGCGCGGGCGAGGTAGCGCGCCGCGAGCGCAGACGCAGCCGCCGTGCGCCACGCGGTCAGTGCGCGACCCTCGAGCATGGCAAGCGGCTCGCCGGTTGCGCCCGAGAGTAGGAGATAGAGGCCATAGAGAGACGGTCGATCGAGCTTGGCGTTGTCGGGGAAGACGGTGACGAGCTTGCAACCCAGAAACCCGTCGGCGGCCGCCGTCCATGCCGGCATCAGCAGCAAGGTGGCATCGCGGCCCGGACGCGTGATGGTGTGATGATGGCGGACCGGCACCGCGATTTCGGCGCGAAACGCTTCCGCCAGCGCATCGGCGAGCGTCCGATAGCTCAGCGCGCGGCCGATGTCCTCAGCGCTGATGATCCGCACGAGTCGGCTAGTGCCCCGTTTCCGAAGTTCGTGATACATCGCAGCACCCTCTGACACGAACTTCGGAAACAAAGGGGCAGTAGCAAGTATTTGATTCTAGTGCCGCTTATCGATTTGAAGTTCCCGGACGAGCTTGCTGCAGGTGATGCAGGAACTTCAAATCGGCGGCACTAGGCTGCCGCCGGCGGCCGCAGCGCAATCCGACGCGCGTCGGCGGGCGCCGAACTTGTGTCAATCGCGTCCAGGCGGCGCTTGAGTTCGAGATTTTCGCCGCGGAGCGCGCGCGCTTCCCGGTCGAGGATGCGGGCGTTGCGCCGCCAGCGCGCCTGCCGGAACCACACCGCACTGCCGCCGATAATGACGCCGACGATGACCATCGCCAGCGCGACCGTCCAGGCCCGGGGCGACGCTGCAAGCGGCGGATTGGTCAGCCCCAGAGGATCGAGGTTGACGATGACGCGCTGCCGGTTCGCCACCGCGAACGCGACGACCACCGCGGCGACCACCAGCAGGATCACCCAATTGACGATTTTACGGATCATCGACACCGTGCCGAGCTCATGGGTAGCAACGCCATTCAGGATTGAATGCGGTTGAGACGCTCACGCATTTCCTTGCCGGTCTTGAAGAACGGCACATGCTTCTCGTCGACCGCGACATGCGCGCCGGTACGCGGGTTGCGCCCGGTGCGCGCCGGACGCTCCTTGACCGAAAACGCGCCGAAGCCGCGCAACTCCACGCGGTCTCCGCGTGCCAGTGCGGCGATGATTTCGCCCAGGATAGCGTTGACGATGTTCTCGACGTCGCGTTGATAAAGATGCGGGTTCTGCGTAGCGACACGCTGAACGAGTTCTGACTTGATCATGTTTCGTCGCCGTTTGCCGCGAGGCGCGCGGCCCCTGATCGAGAGCGTTTCCGGGCGATTGCCCCGCCGGTTGAGCCCGGCTCTCAGTCCGAAAACACTCTATGAGCGAAACTAGAGCGATTTCCAATGCCCATCAAACGAAAATCGCTCGCGAGTGCGGTCGACAAGGTGTGCGGTCGACAAAAGTGAACTGCACTTTGTGCTCAACGCGCTCCCGCTCGTTGCGTCAGCGTGAGTTGCGTTGACAGGCGCTCGCGGCCCTACGATCCGGAACTGCCCGCCGCTCAGTTCGTGGCCGGAGGGTGCCAAAGCGCCAGCAGACCGTCAAGATTGAGTTGCTCGAGCGCCCGCACAGCGCCCGCATCTTCGATGCGGCGCGCGAGCGACGCGAGGCCGAGGAACTCGAAAGCCGCGGCGGCCGGATGCAGGAACGAGAAGTCGGCGAACCGCGAGCGCACGCGCCAATCGCGCACCGGCGTATTGGGATCGATGCGATATTCCTTGGCGAGCCACGCAACCGCGGATTTCTCGTCGCCGAGCTCGTCCACGAGCTTGAGATCGATCGCCTGCCGGCCGGTGAACACGCGGCCGTCGGCGACGCGCCCGAGCGCCTCGCCGTCGAGATGACGCCGGGTCTGCACCAATCCCTTGAACCACGCGTATGAGTCCATGACGATCGCCTCGATCGCGGCGCGCGCTTCCGGGCTCGTGGGCTCAAAGCCGTTGGGTGCTGCCTTGAGCGGCGACGATTTGATCTCCTCGACCTTGACGCCGATCGTCTTCATCAGCTCGGTCAGGTTCGGGTACTGGAACAGCACGCCGACCGAGCCGACGAGTGAGGTACCCTGGGCCACGATGTGGTCCGCCGCCATCGCGGTGATGTAGCCCCCGGACGCGGCAAGGCCGTCGACCACCACGACCATTGGTTTACGCGCAGAAAGCCGCCGCAACGCATCGAAGAGCTGCTCGGAACCGGCGGTTGTCCCGCCCGGACTGTCGACGTGAACGATGACAGCCTTCACCGAGGAGCGGCCGAGACGTTCGATCAACTCGACGCGCTCGGTGTCGCCGCGGATGAGCCCTTGAATAGCCAACCGCGCGATCGATCCGCTGGTTCCCGCCAATCCACCGCGCCGGTCGACCAGGACCACGGCCGTGGTGATGATCACCGCGGCCACGATCAGAAACGCGAGCACACGCCAGAAGGTCAGCTTCCGCCGCAGCCGGCGGCGGTCAACGATGGCGTCGGTATCCAGTGGCATGGATCAGCTCCTGCGATGACGTGGTGCGCAAAAAGCGATGCGCGGAGGAAGCTCTCCGCGCATCGTGCCTGCAAATCGTGTCGCGCCCGCGCTTACTCCTCGCTGTCGTCCTCTTCCTTGCCGTCACCCTTCTCGCCGGCACGCTTGAGCGCGGTTCCAAGGATGTCGCCAAGGGTGGCGCCGGAGTCGGACGATCCATACTGGGCAATCGCCTCCTTCTCCTCGGCAACCTCGAGTGCCTTGATCGAGACCGTGACCTTGTGGGTGCGGCGGTCGAACTGGGTGACGCGGGCGTCGACCTTCTGGCCGACCTGGAAGCGATCGGGCCGCTGCTCCTCGCGGTCGCGCGCGAGTTCCGAGCGTTTGATGAAGGCGGTGAGATCGGTGCCGACGAGCTTGGCCTCGAGCCCGGAGTCCTTGACCTCGGTCACTTCGCAGGTGACGACCGAGCCTTTCTTGATGTCGCCGGCTTCCGCGAACGGGTCGCCCTGCAGCTGCTTGACGCCGAGCGAGATGCGTTCCTTCTCGACGTCGACGTCGAGAACCTTGGCGCGGACCTTGTCGCCCTTCTTGTAGTCCTCGATGACCTGCTCGCCGGGGCGCTTCCAGTCGAGGTCCGACAGGTGGACCATGCCGTCGATGTCGCCGTCGAGGCCGAGGAACAGGCCGAACTCGGTCTTGTTCTTGACTTCGCCCTCGATGACGCTCCCGGGCGGGTATTTCTCGACAAAGACCTCCCACGGGTTGCGCATGGTCTGCTTGAGACCGAGCGAGATGCGCCGTTTGACCGGATCGACCTCGAGAATCTGCACCTCGACTTCCTGCGAGGTGGAGACGATCTTGCCGGGATGCACGTTCTTCTTGGTCCACGACATTTCCGAGACGTGGATCAGGCCTTCGATGCCGGGCTCGAGCTCGACGAACGCGCCATAGTCGGTGATGTTGGTGACGCGGCCCTTGAGCCGCATCCCGATCGGATACTTGGCCTCGATGCCCTGCCAGGGGTCGGCCTGCAGTTGCTTCATGCCGAGCGAGATGCGGTGCGTTTCATGGTTGATCTTGATGATCTTGACCTTCACCTGCTGGCCGATGTTGAGCACTTCGGTCGGGTGATTGACGCGCCGCCAGGCGATGTCGGTCACGTGCAGCAAGCCGTCGATGCCGCCGAGGTCCACGAACGCGCCGTAGTCGGTAATGTTCTTGACCACGCCGTCGATGACCTGGCCCTCCTCGAGATTCTGCACCAGTTCCTGGCGCTGCTCGGCGCGGGTCTCTTCGAGTACGGTACGGCGGGAAACCACGATGTTGCCGCGCCGCCGATCCATCTTCAGGATCTGGAACGGCTGCGGCACGTTCATCAGCGGCGTCACATCGCGGATCGGCCGGATATCGACCTGCGAGCGCGGCAGGAACGCCACCGCACCGTCGAGATCGACCGTGAACCCGCCCTTGACCTGGTTGAAGATGATGCCGGAGACCTTCTCGTTGCCTTTGAAGGCCTGTTCCAGCTTGCCCCAGCTCTCTTCACGGCGCGCCTTGTCGCGCGATAGCACCGCTTCGCCGAGCGCGTTTTCGACCCGCTCGAGATAAACCTCGACCGTGTCGCCGACCTTGAGTTCGTTCTGGCGTCCCGGGCCCGCGAACTCGCGAACCGGCACACGCCCTTCGGTCTTGAGCCCGACATCGATGACCGCCAGGTCCTTCTCGATGCCGACAATGATCCCTTTGATAACGGAGCCTTCCTGCAGGTTACCCTTGTGGAACGACTCTTCGAGCAATTGAGCAAAATCTTCGCGCGACGGCGCAGCGGCAGTAGCAACCATGAACTCTCCTGGGCGCCGACGGTTAGAATGACGGACGTTCCGAACGCGCGTGCTGAAGGCCACGAGGACCTGCAGCGACTGCCAAAACGGCAGGCCGGCGCGCAACCGAGCGGTCGGAACGATGGTTATTGTGGGTCGGCCGTGAAAGAAGCCTGCGCGCGGACTGATCCTCCTCGACGAGGACCCCGTTTGGCGTCCTCGGCCCGCGCGGACGGCTTCGACCTTGTCGAAGGCTGCCCGAACCGAGGGGATATAGCCAACCACGCAAGCGTGGGCAAGGGCCGCGAGAGGCCGTCAGACCTTCATGAGAACCGCATCAAGCGCACGCCCGAGAGCCTTTTCCGGGTCGCTGACCATGCTCTTTACACGCCAGGCGACGAAGCCGTCAGGACGAACCAGCAGCGCGCCGTCGTCGGACAAGCCATAGGCCTGCGCGAACGCCGCCTCGGGATCCTGGATATCATTGCCGCCGACGACATGCGTGGCGATCGCAAGGTCGGGAAACCGCCGAGCGACGGCGCTCGCCGCCCGGCACCACGCATCGCCGCGCGGCGCGGCCAGGAGAACGAATGCGTCGCCGAAGAGGTCAAGCGTGGACACCTGCCGCCCGGCTCGCTCGAGCCAGACGTGAGGGGCGCGTGAACCGGGACGACCGTACGTCCTGTGCGGATCGGCATGGACGGCCGCGTCACCATCGTCCGCAACAATCGCCGGCGAGTGATAGATGTGGCCGAGTTCGATATTGAAATCATCCGCAATCGGCTGGAAATCGGTCGCCCCAAGATACGGAGCGGTCCGCGTGACGTAGCGGGTGTAAGCCTGTTCGACCGTGAACTTTGCGATCGGACGGCGTTCCATGTCGTAGGTCTCAAGTAGTTTTGGCCTGGCCAGCCCCTTGAGGACGTAGGCAAGCTTCCAGGCCAGGTTGTGCGCGTCGTGAATGCCGGTGTTGCCGCCAAAGCCGCCGTTGGGCGGCATCAGATGGGCGGCATCGCCGGCCAGGAAGATCCGGCCTTGCGCAAACTGCCGCGCAACGTCGGAGGTCGCCCGCCAACGCGCGACCCCGTCGATCCGCACCGGCAGGTCGGGAACTCCGGCTGCCGCGCGCACAAACTCGATCAGCCGTTTCTCGCTCACGTCTTTGGCCACATTGGCGGCGTCGGGATCCGTGAGCGGATCGCCCGCCCGGTTGATGCCAATGAAACCTGACCGGCAATCCTTGTTCATCCGCATGAAGCCGCCGAACACCGGATTGTTGATGTAGATGACGCTCAGCGGCTTGCCGCCCAGTTGCGGCGACAGATCGGCCGTAAAGTAGATCGTGATGCTGTTGGAAAAGACGCCGCGTCCATCGAGCGGAATGCCCAGCAGCTCGCGTACCACGCTGTGCGCCCCATCGGCGCCGACGAGGTAGCTCGCGTGCAGCTGTTGCTCTTCGCCGCTGTCTACATCTTTCACCGTCACGGTGACACCGCTCGTATCCTGCTCAACAGACGTGACCGTATGTCCTTCCAGCACCTGCGCGCCGGCCTCCTTGGCGCGGCGCCGCAGGATCGGCTCGAGGCTCGGCTGGCTGATGAACAGCCGCCGGCAGGGGCTGAGCGCTTCGACGCCGGCGTTGAGGCTGGCAATGATGTCGGCGAGCTTCCTGCCGGAGAGGGAGTCCATCGCGATGATGGCACCCTCCGGTAGGAAATCATCTTCCGAGCGGCGTTTGACTTCGTCCTCGATTCCCGCGAGGCGGAACAGTTCGAGCGTGCGCAGATGGAAATGTGCCGCGCGCGGCAGCGGCGATCCGCCACGCAACCGCTCAACCGCAAGCGACGCGATGCCCTGCTGGGCCAGAAACATTGCGGTCGACAAGCCGATCAGGCCACCGCCCGCAATCACGACGGGACATTCCTGCGCCGGTCTCGCTCCCATGACGCATCCTCCGGCCGTTGACTGCCGAAATGTTAGCGCGTTGGGAGCGATCCCGGCACCAACTTCGCGTTATGAAGCCCATTCCGCAGAACGAGCGGCCTAGTGCCGCTTTGTTTCCGAAGTTCGTGTCAGAGGGTGCCGCGATGTATCACGAACTTCGGAAACGGGGCACTAGCGTTGAACCTGCTCGACCCGTGCAATGGCGGCCGCGACCGCGGCTTCGATATCGAGGTCGGTGGTGTCGAGCACAAATGCGTCCGCGGCCGGCCGCAGCGGTGCAACCGAACGCGACTGGTCACGCTCGTCGCGGCGCAGAATGTCGGCCAGGATGTCGGCTGCGCCCACGTTCTGGCCCTGCGCCTTAAGCTCAAGGGTTCGCCGCCGGGCACGCTCTTGCGGCGACGCCGTGACGAAAATCTTCACGTCCGCCTGCGGACAGATCACCGTCCCAATATCGCGGCCGTCAAGCACGGCGCCGCGTGGTGAAGCCGCGAACTCCTGCTGGAAATTGAACAGCGCAGCGCGCACATCCGGAATCGCCGCGACTATCGAGGCTGCCTCCCCAACCGCATGACGCTTGAGCGCATTCTCGTCAAAGCGTGACGGATCGAGCGCGAGTGCCGCCGCTTTAATGCTGGCGTGATCATCGAGCTTATGACCGGCGTCCAGCACCGCCTTTGCGACGGCGCGGTAGATCAACCCGGTGTCGAGGTGAGGCAGCCCGTAGTACTTGGCCAATCGCTTGGCGATCGTGCCTTTGCCGGAGGCCGCCGGCCCGTCGATCGCAATGATCATGTGAGGCTGGCGCCGAGCGAACGCATCATGTCGGCGAATCCGGGGAAGCTCGTCGCCACAATCGAAACGTCATCGGCTTGCACCGGTTTCGCCGACGCGAGACCCATGACCAGCGCCGCCATGGCGATCCGATGATCCATGTGAGTCTCGACCGTGCCGCCGCCAGGCGCCCGGCCACGCCCGTGCACAATCAAATCGTCGCCGTCGATCTCAACCTCGACGCCGTTGACGCGCAGCATCGCGGCCGTCGCGGCCAGGCGATCGGATTCCTTGACACGCAGTTCCTTGAGGCCACGCATGATCGTCGTGCCTTGCGCGCACGCGGCGGCGACCGCGAGCACCGGATATTCGTCGATCATGGAAGGGGCGCGCGCTGCCGGCACTTCGACGCCCTTGAGGCTTGACGAACGCACCCGCAGATCGGCGATCTCCTCGCCCCCGTTGTTTCGCGCCTCCACCGTTTCGATCGACGCACCCATTTCGAGCAGTGTCTTGAACAAACCGGTGCGGAGCGGATTGGTCATGACACCTTCGATGACCACGTCGGATCCGGGCGCAATCAACGCCGCGACCAGCGGAAACGCAGCCGAAGACGGGTCGGCCGGCACCACGACCTCGGCGGCACGAAGCTCGGGCTGACCGATGACTGTTACCCGCCGCCCGTCGCCGACGATCTCGACCACGACCTCGGCGCCGAAATGGCTCAGCATGCGTTCGGTGTGATCGCGGGTCGCCTCCTTTTCGAACACGGTTGTCGCGCCGGGCGCGCCCAAGCCCGCGAGCAGGACCGCCGACTTGAGTTGCGCCGAAGCTGCCGGCGGCTCGTAGACGATCGGAATCGGATCGCGCGCGCCTCGCAGCGTCACCGGCAGCCGACCGCCGGGGGCGCTCGCGAGCGCATGCGCGCCCATCCGGGTCAACGGATCGATCACCCGCTGCATCGGCCGCTTGCGCAGGGACGCGTCGCCGTCAAATGTCACCGAGATCGGGCACGAGGCCGTTGCGCCCATCACCAGGCGACAACCTGTAGCGGAATTGCCGAAATCGAGCGGTTCGCGCGGCTGCGCAAAGCCTCCGACCCCGACGCCGTCGACCCGCCATTGACCCACGCCCTCCCGATCGACCCGTGCGCCCAGCGCGCGCATCGCCTTGCCGGTATTGATGACGTCCTCGCCCTCAAGGAGCTGCCAAATCCGGGTCGGACCGACCGCCAGGGCGCCCAGAATGAGGGCTCGGTGCGAGATCGACTTGTCGCCCGGCACGCGGACGCGGCCGCGCAGCGGATTGCCCTGCGCCGCGGTCATGGGCGAAGCGGTGGTGGAATGCATCAAGGTAGCCGCCGTGAAATCGGGCCGTCCTTAGCACCCGGCGGCGCCCACGTCACCTCGCCGACCCGGCCGCATTTGTGCCCCTGACGCTATTGACAGCCGCTCTGTGGGCAGCATAGGGGAGAGCCCTTTTCCAACCACCCCGTCTTTTAAGGATCGCGCACGGTGGCGAAACCTGAGCTTGGTACCAAACGCCTCTGCGCCAGTTGCGGCGCGAAGTTCTACGACCTGAACAAGACCCCGATCATGTGCCCCAAATGCGGCACGCCGTTCGAGGTTGTTCCAGTGACGACGCGACCGCGCCCCGATCAGCGGGCGGCCGCGCGCGAGCCGGAGGTCGAGGCCGAAGAAGTCCAGGAGGCCGAGCTGATCTCGCTCGAGGAAGCCGACGCCGAGGCCCAGGGCAAGAAGGTACCGGCGGCAGCCGAAGGTGCAGAAGCGACCGAGGACGGGGAGACGGAAGAGGCCATCGAGGACGACGCCGAAGACACGTTCATCGAGCCGGAGGAAGAGGAAGACACCGACGTCTCGGAGATCATCGGCGGCGACATCGAGGACGAAGAGGAGACTTGAGACCGGTCGCGGTATATGTTTCCGGTATCGGTCTATCGTTGAGGTGCGGCGCGGCAATCCCAAACCCGCGCATTTCGGTCGGGGCCATAGCTCAGTTGGGAGAGCGCTTGAATGGCATTCAAGAGGTCGGGGGTTCGACTCCCCCTGGCTCCACCAATTAAGATATTGGATATGTCTATGTAATTTTTGATCGATTCCGGCCTAAAACTATTGCTTTAGGGGAAGCACGGGGGAAGCACCAGCGCCCGTTTGGTAAGGCGCAGAATTCGGAACCCTCCGTTTATGTCTTGGATTTTCGACTTCGGGGGCACCCCTAGGCGCAGTTTTGAGCACACAGAGCCAGCCCCGGAACGTCCCTAAACGCGACCCAGCCCTCGCCCACAAGCACCCCCCGGCCTCGCCTAATAGGCGTGGCCTGGTGCCTAGGCATTATCCGCTTGGAGCCTCCTTATTGCGCTGCTTCGCTCGTTGCCTTAGCGGAGATCTAAAGCGGGACAGTGTGCGCAATGTGCCGACGAAGCTTCCCCGCGGACAAAATGCGCGGAGCGATCATCGCCGGGATAGCATCGGGCCGAGCGCGCGCAAGATGTCGTTGTAAAGCGCTATCCCATCCTCCATGTGGCCGTTGGAGCACGCGACGCGCGCGTCCATCTGAATGAAATGCTCCGCCAATTGCTCGGGAGCGATGTCGTTGGCCTCCCCGTGGTCCTCGATCAGCATGACGACCTTGACGTCGCGCGCCGCGCACAACCGCTTGCTGGCGGCGTCCTGGGCAACAGCGGGCGCGCCGTCTATCCCGAAAACAGAGGTTACTATAGTCGCGAGACATAAGCATCGCGTTGGCGCGCATGGCCTTTTAACCTCCATTATCACGTGATTAGCGTTCTGCCGCCCCTGGCCCGTTCGTTGTTAGTTCCGTTGCATATTCATTTCGTGACCAAGCAGCAGTGATGTGCGTCACAATCGCCGCAATAATCCGATAGAAAACCCGCTCCATTTCGAGGCATTAGGCGCCGGAAAGCCGCGCCACGAAAAGCATACTGGCGCTCGTTAGCGCGCACGCCGAGTTCGCGCATGTTGCCGAGCGTCATCGGCCGGTTCGCTCACCTGCAGGCTTGGCCCCGTAGCAGAAACACCCCGTCGGGCGCCCTTGCCACAGGGTGTTCGGCGTCCGCGATTTCGGCGATCAACTTATTGAGCATCGCCTTGCCGAATGTGTTGGCCCGCCACCATCACGAACGAGTTTTGCCCGCCGACGACGTTCTCGCGGTAGTAGGCATCCAGACCGCCAACAGGGTGGGTGTGGTAGGGGTCTTGTTCTAACGGTTGTTCGCTTAAGATCACCAATCCATTGATGGTGACGCCCGAGCTAACGCATCGTCGCGCGCCGCAATGACACTGCGCCCGGAATTGTTGGTGCCGTCACCAGACACATCGATCGTTTGGCGTAGCGAGTGGTATGGCGCACGTTTCAGCTGTGCCATCGCAAAGTCGATACCGGCGCTGATCGAGGTGAAATGGCAAAAGAGCGTGGAGCCTCATCGAGCTGACTGACTAAGTCCTGCGCGGCCTTGGTGCCGTCGATCAGCGTCCAGTCGATCACGACCCTCTGCTCCTCGCCTCCCGACCATTCCACAAAGCAGATGGCAATGCGTCCGTGCGGACCGGAGCGGATGACCTCGATCACGCGGGGATCGCTTAAGGCCGCCATATAGCCGTCGCGCTGGAGCTTGAATTTCGCGGTGTCGATGCTGTGCGAGACGTCGGAAGCCAGCACAAGCAGGAGGTCGACCGGTTCGGCAGCGAGCGCCGAGCCGACGAGCGCGATGGAGGCAACGAGTGCGCCCACCAGCCAACAAATTGCGCGCATAAGACGTCCCCCGTGTAGGACAGAAAAACCTTATGTAGAATTCACGTGACGACTGCGCCGTGTTTAGCGTTCTGGCAAATTATCAACATTAAGCTGAAGAGTTGGACCATGCACGAGCGCGCCGCTGCGTGGTCGGACAAATACAAAGCTAACCACTCCAGGCTGGATCACATCGGGGTCACCGTTGCCGCCGACGAGTAGGAGCCCCAGGCCCCCACCGCCCACGACGAAGTTTACTAATTCGCCGGTATATCGCGAGACAGGTTTCATCGCGATGTGGAGAAATTCGCCGAGCGGCTGGTCGAGGTAATCAAGGCGCAACGCCGGGCCAACTTCGGCGGGACACAATTCAAATCCTGAGCGAAACGGCTCGGACATAAATGTCGCGGAGCGAAACCTGAACACTTGCTCCCAACTCAGCGTCGTCGCTAGAAGCCGGGTTACCAAACCCCAGCTCAGATACCGAAAGGACA
>CAWFLX010000058.1:0-41779 GCA_963816775.1 uncultured Alphaproteobacteria bacterium | reverse complement strand
GCCGGCCGATCTGTTCGACACCGATCACGCATACGTCTTGCCGTGCGCACCGGTGCACGATCATCTACACGGGATCGAGACATTTTCATTAACCTGCGAGCGGCCGGTGGAGTGGCGTGCGTTCAACAACTGGCTGACCACACTCAAGACCAGCTACTCCGATCAATTGCTGCGAAGTCAAAGGCTTGGTGCACCTCTCAAACGAGGAAGAGCCGATCGCGATCAACGGCGTCCATCACGTGTTTCATCCGCCGATGCGTCTGCCGCAGACCAACTCTTCAGACCGGCAGTCAAAGATCGTATTCATCACCCGCGGCCTGCTGCGCGACATCGTGGAAACCGGCTGGAGGCGCGTGGTCCAATGACCAAACTGGCCGGCAAGGTGGCGATCATCCCGGGAGCGAGCGGCGGGATCGGTCGCGAGGTCGCGCGTGTGTTCGTCGAAGCCGGCTGTGATGTCGCGCTGGCCTATCACTCCAATCCGGCGCCGACCGCCGAGCTTCTCGCCTTCGCCGAGCGTCAGGGCCGGCGTGCCCGTGCCGACAAGGTCGACACCGCCGATCTGACGCAAGCGCGACGCTGGGTCGAGGCGACGCTCGCCGCGTTCGGACGCATCGACATCCTAGCGAGCTGCGTCGGCGCGCACCTGCCGCAGGGCTTCATGCCGTTCGTCAAGCAGAACCCGGCGACCTGGCGCGCGATCATCGACGGGCAGCTAATGAGCTTCATCTATCTCGCACGTCCCGTGCTTGAGCACATGCTGGAGCGGAAAGCCGGCCGCATCGTTGCCCTCAGCTCCGACGGCGGAAAGGTCGGCGAGAGCGGCGTTGCCGTTGCCAATGGCGGCAATTCCGGACTGATCGGTTTCGTGAAGTCGCTTGCGCGCGAGGTAGGGCGCTCCGGGATCACGGCCAACCTCGTGTGCCCGGGCCCGACCGAAGGCCCAACCCTCGACATGCTGCGCAGCCAGGGCGAACTCGGGTGCCCGCATTGTCGAGGAGATGATCCGGCGGGTGCCGATGAAGCGGCTCGGCACGGCACGCGACATCGCCAATGCCATGACGTTCCTGGCTTCGGATGAAGCCGGCTACATCACCGGCCAAGCCATCAGCGTGAGCGGCGGCCTGGTCATGAACTGAGGAGCGCCCAGGAACAACCCCATGCGCGCAATCGACGTCCATTGCCATCCATCGACCGCCCATCATTCCGCCAGCATCGGCAAGTTCGTCGCCGCGCTAGAAGCGATGTTTGGCAAGCCGATGAAGACCAAGACCGAAGAGGAGATGGCCAACGATTTCCGGCGCGACGATGTGCTGGCTATGATGATCGCGATGGACGCGCAATCGTCGGTTGGCGGCGAGGTGATTAGCAACGATTTCATCGCCAGCCTTTCGGCCAAGTTCCCCGACGTGTTTCTTCCCGGCTGGGCAGTGGTCGATCCGTGGAAGGGCCGCGCGGCGCTCGAGGAGCTCGAACGCGCGCTTCGCGATCTCAAGCTCACGGGCGCCAAGTGGATGCCGATCCTGCAGGGATTCTATCCGCACGAGCATCGGTTCTATCCGTTCTGGGACCTGTGCCAGTCGCTCGGCGCACCCGTGCTCATTCATGGAGGCACCACCGCGCTCGGCCAGGGCATGGAGGGCGGTGGCGGACTCAAGCTCGACTACGCACGCCCAATCCCCTGTATCGACGCGATCGCCGCCGACTTCCCCAAGCTCACCATCGTTATCGCCCATCCGGCCTGGCCCTGGACTGAGGAGGCAATCGCGGTCCTGCTACACAAGAAGAATGTGTTCATGGACATCTCCGGCTGGCGTCCGCGGTACATCCCGCAGTCTTTGAAGTACGAGATGACCCGGCGTCTGCAGGACAAGATCCTGTATGGGTCCGACTATCCGGGCTGGTCGACCGGGCAATGTCTCGACGAATTGCAGATCGAAGGCATCAAGGAGGGCGTCATGGAAAAGATCTTCCACAAGAACGCCATTGCGGCGCTCCGCCTGCAGGACAAGGTCAAGCACGCCCTGGCGGCGCAGGCGCAGAGGACACCAAATCCATGAAGACCGGCCTGCCGATCTATCACCAAGCAATGGACTGGGATGCGTTCTATCAACGCTACCCAGTGGCCGACGTTTTCGTCGATACGGTGTACAAATGGTCGCCGGAGCGCATCCGCGCCCTGCAGAACGAGCGTTTCCTCGAGGTCATGCAGGTCGGCTGGAAGAACCCGTTCTATCAACGACTGTGGAAAAAGGCCGGGATCGAGCCGGGCGATATCCAGAGCCTCGACGATATCACCAAGTTGCCGACCTACAACTCGGAAGACGTCAAGGCTGACCAGCAGGAGAACCCCCCGTTTGGCACGCTCACCGGCTTTTCAAATTTCACAGAGCACCTATCGCGGATGCCGACCAAGCTTGTGACCAGCGGTGGCACCACCGGAAAGCCGCGCATCACGCTGCACGGCATCGCCGAATGGGAGTGGAACGCGCTCGGCGCCTCGCGCACCCTTTATGTTCACGGCGTGCGGCCCGGCGACGTGGTGCAAATCCCAGCGACCTGCTCGCTCGCCAATCTCGGCTGGGCAATGTCGCGGGCCGCGCAGGACTATCTCGGCGCCTTGCCCCTGACCACGGGCAGCGGCGTTGTAACGCCAAGCCGCCGCCAGCTCGAGATCGCCTTCGACGTCGGCACCAATTGCTGGACCAGCTTTCCGGAATACATGCTGCGTCTTGCCGAGGTCAGCCGCGAGGAATTCGATCGCGACGTTCGCGAACTCAACACCAAACTGATCACCACATTCCTCGGTCCGGATCTCGAGGGCACACTGCGCGCCCAGCTTGAGGAGCTCTGGGGATGTCCAGTGTACGACAACTACGGCACCAACGAGCTCGGTGCCGGCGCCTTCGAGTGCCAGTACCGCAATGGACTGCACTTAATGGAAGATGCCATCTATCTCGAGATCCTCGACACCGAGACCAACCAGCCGGTGCCGCCCGGCAAGGTCGGCAACTTGGTCGCGACCGTGTTCCCGCGTCATGTCATGCCGTCGATTCGCTACAACCTGCGCGACCTCGGCCGGCTGGTATCAACGGAGCGCTGCGAGTGCGGCAGTTGTTTCCGGCGCATGGACCACTTCCTCGGCCGCAGCGACAACATGGTGAAGCTGCGCGGCGTCAACCTCTATCCGATGGCCTGCCTGCCCGCCGTGCGCAGCGACGCTCGCACGACCGGCGAATGGCTGTGCGAGGCGCACACCGTCGAGACCGGCGGTGGCGCGCGCGACGAGATGATCGTTCACATCGAGGTTCGTAAGGATGCGGGCAGCGTCGACGGCCTGCAGGAGAAGCTCGCGGCGCGGCTCAAGTCGGATCTCGGCGTATCGGTGGACGTCAAGCTCGTCGAGCAAGGACAACTCGACACGATGGCCAACCTCGGCGAGGGCAAGGCCAAGCGTCTGCTCGATCGCCGCCCCGCCTATACCAAAAAAGTTTGATGGGAGGAAACAATGAGAGCGGCAATCCTGAGGTTTTTGTTAGCGTGGCTTGCATTGCTGACAGCCGCGCCGTTTACCGCGATGCCCGCGCATGCGCAGAAATTTCCCAGCAAGCCGATCCACGTCATTCTGCCGTTCGCGGTCGGCGGTCTGCTTGACGCGACGGTGCGGGCGATCGGGCAGAACCTATCACAGTCGGTGGGCCAGCCGGTCCTGGTCGAGAATAAGCCGGGCGGCGGCACTTTCATCGGCATGGAAGCGTGCGCGCGGGCTACTCCCGACGGCTACACGATCTGCGTTACCACGCCGGACAGCTTGGTTTACAACCCGTATCTGTACACACAGGTGCCATACGACGCCGAGAAGGACTTCGTGCCAGTGACCAACCTGGTGTTCATCAATAGCATCATCGTGGCGGCAGGCAACGCACCCTTCAACACGTTCAAGGAAATGATCGCCTATGCCAAGGCCAACCCCGGCAAGGTGACGTGGGCGACCTGGGGCGCCGGCAGCATTCCGCACGTCTATCTCGAAGCAGTGATACACGCGTTCAATGTCGACATCCTGCAGGTTCCATACAAAGGCGCAGGCCAGGCCTATCCCGCAGTCTTGAGCGGCGAGGCGCAGGTGACCTATGGCGGCCTCGGATTCTCCATGGCGCAGATCAAGGATGGCAAGCTCAAGCCGCTGGCAATGACGCCCGACCCTTCGCCGTTGGTGCCCGGCGTGCCGACCATGAAGGAGCTCGGGGCCGAGCCGGGACTGCCGGGCTATTTCGGCGTATGGGCGCCGGCCAAAACGCCGGCCGCGATCGTCGACACGCTCGCATCGGAACTCGCGAAGACACTCGAGCAGCCGAAGATCAAAGAATTCCTGGTGGCGCAGACGCTAATCCCAGTCGGAAACTCCCCCACCGAATTTGCGGCTTTCGTGGCTAACGATCGCGTCCACGCCCGCGAGGTGTTCAATTCGATGGGGCTCAAGCCGAGCGCGGCACCTTAACGGAGTGCGGACTCTTCCTCTATTCCATAACCTGTCTTCCGCGAATGCGAGCTGCAGAGCCCTCTGCC
Organism: uncultured Alphaproteobacteria bacterium; assembly: GCA_963816775.1. Taxonomy (GTDB): domain Bacteria; phylum Pseudomonadota; class Alphaproteobacteria; order Rhizobiales; family Xanthobacteraceae; genus JAFAXD01. The sequence continues at coordinate 37,213 of CAWFLX010000058.1, read as the reverse complement.
TTCGACCAATGCCCACACATGTGCAAATCTGATCGCCATGTCTGCGATGTGCAAATAGCGAAAGCGGTGTCGGGCCGCGTCTTCTAGTTTTGATCCTTAGGCAGGCTTGCTACCGCACGGTGTCGCCACACTTGAAAACGCCGCAGTCATGTCCTGAGGCCGGTGAACCAGGCCACACCTAAAATCAACCAAACGGTTGAAACGATCTTGGAACTTTCGTACTTTCCCAATCACCGACGCCCTCGGCCGTGCTGAAGCGTCGACAAAACGCGGGCACCGTTGCGGCTTACGTTAAGAGCCTACGGCGGACCGCATAAATAAGGGGATGGAAATGGCCACCACTTTTTCTACGACCTCGATGCACTCGCCGGTCGTCGCGTCGGGTTCTGCGGAGATCCTGGCGCGGATGGAGCGGCTCCCGCTGTCGTCGTGGCATCTGAAAGCGCGTGCAATCGTCGGCTCGGCCACGTTCTTCGACGGTATCGATTATGTCGCTATCGGCATGGTGCTGCCGGTGATTGGCGAACTCTGGCACCTCACTCCGGGCGAGATCGGGTGGCTGATCTCCGGCGGCTTTCTCGGTCAGATGATCGGTGCCGTAGGCTTTGGGCGTCTGGCCGAGCGTATCGGCCGCATTCCGACCGCTATGCTCACGACCGCGGTGTTCGCACTCGGTGGGATTCTGTCGGCCTTCGCATGGAGCTTCGCTACCATGCTAGTGATCCGCTTCCTCCAAGGGCTGGGGCTCGGTGCAGAGGTGCCGGTCGCGGCCACGTACATCAATGAAATCGCTCCGGCCGATAAGCGCGGCCGCTTCGTGCTGCTCTACGAGCTGGTTTTTGCCGTCGGCCTGGTCGCCGCGGGCTTCTTGGGCCGCTACGCGATCCCGGCCTGGGGCTGGCAATCGATCTTCCTGATCGGCAGTGTCCCGCCATTATTTGTGATTTTGCTCCTGCGCAGCCTGCCGGAATCGCCGCGCTGGCTGCTCGGAGCCGGCCGCACTAAGGAGGCCGATCAGGTCGTCACCGACATCGAGCGGCAGATCAAGGCGAGCGGCAAGGTACTCCCGCCGCCGATCGTTGCACCGCCCGCCGTGGTCGGCACCGGCACTTGGCAGGAACTTTTCAGCCCAACCTACCGCACGCGTACCTTCGTCATCTGGACGATCTGGCTCACCATTGGCTTCATCAGCTGGCCACTCACCATTTGGCTCCCTTCGATCTATCGTACCGTGTTCCACGTGCCGATCGAAGCCGCGCTGACCTACAGCATGTACAACAACATCACGCTGTTTCTCGGGGCGGTGGCGGTGATCCTGCTGATCGATCGGATCGGCCGGCGGCGCTGGTTCGCCGGCGCTTTAGCAGGCGCCGGCTTCGCCCTTGCCGCGCTCGGTCTGCTGGGCGCGGGATCGGTGACTATGGTTCTCGGGCTTTCGCTCGTGACTTTGTTCTGCATCTCGTCGCTCAATCTGGCGATCTATCTCTATACGCCCGAGCTCTATCCGACGCGGCTGCGCGCCGCCGGCTGCGGCGTCGCCCTGGCCTGGGCGCGGATCGGCTCGATTGTAGCCCCGCCGATGATCGGCTGGGGCATGGCCAGCGGGGGATTGGGGGTGATATTTCTTGCCCTCGGCGTGATCGCTTTGGCGGCCTGCACGATCACCGCGCTCTATGCGACTGAAACGACGAAGCGCATCCTGGAGGAAGTTTCGCCCTGATGAGGCAGACGCGTTCGTCGCGGAAATAGGCGCGCCATGGCGAAACACCGATCGGCCGCCAAGACGCGCCCCAGAAAGATCCAGGATCGCGCGCAACGGACACGGGACGCCATTCTGGCCACAGCCATGCATGAATTTGCCCAGAGCGGATTTGCCGGCGCGCGCATCGACCTCATCGCGCGGCGTGCCGGCGTCAACAAGCAGGCGCTCTATTACTATTTCGGCAGCAAGGAAAAGCTGTTCCAGGCGGCGCTCGCCTCCACCTACGAGCAATTCCATGTCGACGCGCCGGAGTGGAAATCACCCAATCTCTCTCCGGCCGCGGCAATGGAGAAGTTCGTCGGCGCGATGTTCGATCACGTGCGCGACCAGAAGGACGGAACCGCGCTGATCGCTCATGAGAATCGCCTGCATGGCGCCCATTTGACGCCGAGCCTGCGTCGGCGCGTGCGCCGCGCGGTCGGCCCGATGATCGCCGCGATCAGTGCGATCCTGGAGCGCGGTCAAGCGCAAGGCGTGTTTCGCCGCGACGTCGATGCGAAGCAGCTCCATCTGACTATCGTCTCGCTCTGCATGTTCAACTTTACCAATGCTTTTACGCTGTCGGCAATCATCGGACACAACTTGCTCGCCAAGGCCACGTTGGCGGCGCGCAAGCAGCACGTCATTGCGTTCGTACTCGCAGGATTGCGGGCATGAAGGCCCGCCGAAAAAATCAACTGAACGGTTGAAATTTTGGTCACCGTGAAATAGCATCGGCCAGTTCAAGTGGATTAATCATGGCGCTTTTCGTCGGCACGGACATCGGCGGCACATTCACCGATATCGTCGGGTACGATGCGGCAGAGAACCGTCTGTTTTTCGGCAAGTCGCTGACCGATTACAGCAATCTCGTCGAGGGGGTGATTCGCTGCCTCAATGATGTCGGCCAGCGCGCGAGCGCAATCGATATACTCAAACACGGCACGACACAGATCATCAATACGTTACTGGAGCGGCGCGGCGCTCGAACCGCGCTGGTCGCCACCAAGGGTTTTGCCGATATTCTCGAGATCGGGCGCGCCGGCCGGCCGCTGCCCTTCGATCTCGACTATGTGCGGCAGCAGCCGCTGGTACCGCGCCATCTGCGGCTCGAGCTCCACGAGCGGATCGATGCGCGTGGCGAGGTTCTGGTGGCGCCGACCTCGGACGCCATCGAGGCGCTTGCCGACGAACTCGAACGCCTCGAGGTGGATGCGGTCGCCGTCGCTTTCATCAATGCGTATCGCAATCCGGCGCACGAGGACACGGTTGCTGCGTGCCTCAAAGCCCGCCTGCCCCATGTTTATGTAACGACCGGAACCGCCCTTTCGCGCGAGTGGTTCGAGTACGAACGAATGTCGACCGCAGTGGCCAACGCCTACGTGGGCCAGCACGCCGCCTCGTATCTGGATCGCTTCGCTGCACGGCTCGGCGGTGAAGGGTTCGCCGGGCGGTTTTTCATGATGGGATCCAACGGCGGCATCCTCTCCGTTCAGCGCGCCAAGGAGCAGCCGATTGCGCTGGTCGAATCGGGGCCGATCGGTGGTTGCATCGGCGCGGCCGTCTACGCTGCGGCGCTCGGACTCGACCACCTCATCGCGTTCGACATGGGCGGGACGACGGCAAAATGCGCCTTGGTGGAGAATCAGAATTTCGAAGTGCATAGCGCCTATCATGTTGGCGGTTACGAGTACGGCTTCCCTGTGCAAACGCCGGTGCTTGACATCGTCGAGGTCGGCACTGGAGGTGGTTCGATCGCCTATGTCGACGAGCATCAGCGATTGCACGTCGGCCCACGAAGCGCCGGATCGGAACCTGGCCCGGTCTCCTTTGGGCGCGGCGGCACCGAGCCCACCGTGGCTGACGCCAACCTGCTGCTCGGTCGAATCGGCACGGGCACGTTTCTGGGCGGTGCGCTGCGGCTCGACGCGGGGGCGGCGCTTGCCGCGCTGTTCGAAAAGGTCGGGGACAGGCTCGGCTATGCGCGTGCGCAAGGCCCAGACGCGGTGGCGAGCGGCATCATCAATCTCGCAAACACACAGATGGCGACGGCGATCAAAGAAATCACCATTGAGCGTGGCAAGGACAGCCGCGATTTCGCCCTGTTCGTGTTCGGCGGCGGCGGTCCGCTGCACGCTGTGAGCCTGGCACGCGAATTGCGTATCGGGCAGGTCATCGTGCCGCCCGAGCCGGGCAATTTTTCTGCGCTCGGCATGCTACTCGCCGATGCTCGGATCGACGAAACGTTCACCTATTTTGCGGATCTCACGGCGGCTTCGGTGGCGACGCTGCACAGCCATATCGCCGGGCTCCGCGACAAGGTTGCTACCGCGCTGCGGCGCGACTTTGACGCGATCGGCATCCGCTACGAGCAGCGAGCCGAGATGCGCTACAAGGGGCAGCGCCATTCGCTTCGCATCCCGCTGACCGATTCTATCGAGGAAGAATTGCTCCGGGCCAGGTTTGTCAACGACTACCGGCGCCGCTATGGCGCAGCCGTCAGCGACGGTGCAATCGAGTTCATTGGCCTGCGCGTCGCCGGCTTTGCGGTGACCAAGCTCCCCGATCTCCGCCGCCTGCATCGGGCGGGCAGCGCCGGAAACGCCGCACCGCGGGATTATCGGGACATCTATTTTGCTGAGGAGAGAGGACGCCGCCGAACCCCTATCTATGTCCGATACGGTTTGCCGGTGGGCCATTCCTTTGCGGGGCCGGCGGTGATCGAGGAGTTCGGGGCCACCACCGTGATCGGCCCGCGCGAGAACCTTGAAGTCGGTTCGCTCGGCGAGCTCAGAATCACGCTGACCTGACGCATTGTCCGGAATAGGAACGCCCGTGCCTGCAGAACCTACGCTCGAACAAGAAGATCTACAGCACATTCCGGTCCGGCGTGCTCGGAACGCATTCCGGATCCGGGAAACGGAGGCGCGGACATGACGCTTACCGGCAGTACGCTTGCGGTCGGTGAGTTCAAAAATCGGGCGAGCCGCCCCGCAGCGGTCGATCCGATCGACGCCGAAGTGATCATGCATGGGCTTTGCGCCATCCCCAACCTGATCGACAAGAACGTCACCCGCACCGCCTTCAGCTTCCTCATTTCCGAGTACAAGGACTACGCGACCGGCATCGTCGACCGCGAAGGTCGCCTGATCTCCCAATGCCGAGGTGGCCTGCCGATCTTCTGTGCCAACGCCCTGTGTGCGGCGGTGCGGGACGGGCTTAAGGTCTACGGCAAGGCGGGGATGCAGCACGGTGACGTCGTCATCTCCAACGACGCCGCGACGATGGGGCAGCACCTCAACAACGTTGTCATGTACACCCCGATCCGCGTCTCCGAGGCCGACGAGGGCCTGATCGGCTTCATGGTCATCGTGATGCACTGGGTCGACGTTGGGGGCATCACCATCGGTTCTTGCCAGTCTCCGAATACGACGGACGTATTCCAGGAAGGCGTCCAGTTCCCGACAATTAAGCTGCTCAGCGGCGGCGAGCGCGTCGCGGAAATCTACCGGTTGATTGAGCGGAACACGCGCTTTCCGCGTCTCGTGCTCGGCGACGTCGAATCGCAGGTCGCCGGCTGCCTGATGGGTCGTGACCAAGTGTTGGATCTAGCGAAACGCTACGGTGAGGATGCAATCCGTTCGGCCATCGAGATGTTCTGGACCAAGTCCGAGCTTGCTACGCGCAAAGCTATTGCCGAAATTCCCGACGGCGAATATCGCGCGAGTGCGTTCCTCGATGACGACGGTATTCACCTTGGCGTGCCGATCAAGATCGACGTTGTGGTACGGATCGAAGGCAGCGATATCATCATCGATCTATCCGACATCGCCGACCAGGTGCAGGGACCGCTCAACGCTGGGTACGAGGGCGGCGCGGTCGCCGCCGCGCGTATCGCATGCAAATACATCTTCTCTGCCAACGAGCCGGCGAATGACGGCGCGTTTCGACCGATCAAGGTGATCTGCCCGACGGGCAAGTTCCTCGCAGCGCATCCAACGGCGCCCATCGGCGGATCAGGCTTTACCATCCCCACGGTTGTCGACACGATCCTCCGGGCGCTCGCCGCGGCCGTGCCGCAAAGAGTGCCGGCGGCGCATCATGGGACCTATGGCATTCATGTGGTCGACGGCAAGCTGCCGGGAAGCGAGGATTATTTCCAGAACATCGAATCCTCGGTGGGCGGCTGGGGCGCGGCCGGGCATCGCGACGGCACCGGACCGTTTCGGTCAAACGCCCATGGCGACACCAGGGAAGTACCGATCGAGCTGCAGGAAGCGTCCTACCCGTATATCTTCGAATGGGTGCGCCTGCGCCAGGATTCCGGAGGCGCGGGAAAATTCCGCGGCGGCCTCGGCATCGAAAAGTCCTACCGCGTGCTGGCGCCGTGCCGGCTCACGACCAATATGGAACGCACCAAATGCGCGCCCTGGGGCCTGGACGGCGGCCGCGAGGGCAAGGTCGGACGCATCGAGGTTCACCGCGATGGTCTCTCGCCAGTCATCCTGACCAAGGCGGAAATGAAGCTGCAACCCGGCGACTGCGTGCGCGTCTTCACGGCGGGGGGCGGCGGATATGGCGATCCGAAACTGCGCGAGCGCCGGCGCGTGCTGAACGATGTCTTGAACGGCTACATCTCTTCGGCTGCCGCTGCGGCGGATTACGGCGTAGACGTCGATGAAACCGCTTGCGAGGCAACGCCTCGGACGACTTGATCCTGGCAGGTCAGGCGCCGTTGCAATTCGACAAGGAAGATCCAGGTGCCGACCTGATCGGTAAGCACGTCGGCGAACATTTCTACAGGGAGGCGATGACGTGAAGCTTGCGACCTTAAGATCATCAAAACCGGACGGCGAATTGGTGCTCGTATCCCGCGACCTGACGCGCATGACCCGCGTCCGCGATATCGCACCGACCTTGCAGGCCGCCCTCGACGAATGGTCAAGGGTACGACCGTTGCTGGAGACGCGTTACCGTAATCTGGTCGCGGGCACGGACGTAGCATCGGAACCATTCGACCCAACCGCAGCCCTGTCACCTTTGCCACGTGCGTTCCAATGGTGCGACGGCAGTGTCTACGAGGCGCACATGCAGCGCATGGCGAAGTGGATCGGCAAGCCAGTCGAACCGCATTTTCATCAGGAACCCTGGATGTACCAGGGGGCTTCCGACGGCTTCCTAGCGCCAACCGAAGACATACCCGCCGCGTCCGAAGATTGGGGGATCGATTACGAGAGCGAAATCGCCGTCATCACTACCCGCGTCCCCTACGGCGCAACCCCCGCGCAGGCCGGTGCCAGCATCGCCCTGGTGCTGATCTGCAACGACGTATCGCTGCGGAATTCTGATCCCCGCCGAACTTGCCAAGGGGTTCGGCTTCGTCCAGTCCAAGCCCGCCAGTGCCTTTTCCCCGGTGGCCGTGACCCCTGACGAACTGGGCGGGGCGTGGCGCGATTTCCGGCTTTACGGACGACTGCGATCCTACGTCAATGGCACGCTGTTCGGTGATCCCGATCCCGGCGTCATGGTGCACGGCTTCGATCGCATCGTAGCCCATGCGGCCAAGACCCGCGCCCTCTCCGCCGGATCAATCATCGGCGGGGGAACCGTCGCGAACGACGACCCGGCGCGCGGAACGAGTTGCATCACCGAACGGCGGGTGCTGGAAACATTTTCCGGCGGGAAGCCGATCACGCCGTTCCTGCGCTTCGGCGATCGGGTCCGGATCGAGATGTTCGGCGAGGATGGCGTTTCGCTGTTCGGCGCGATCGATCAGAAAGTTTCACCCGCGGCGCACTAGGTTCACAAGGGCTTGCCCGTGTGAGGATGCGCTTATGATCAAGCGTGCGAGAGTTCTTCCTCATAAATGCTCGGCATGACACAACCAGCTTTCATGGCCCCCGAAATGGATCCTCCCCGTTCCATAACCTGTCATTCCGCGAATCCAACGAGAGCTCCGAAACCGAGACCGCAATCTCATTAAGAAAGCAGAATTTCTTAATCAGTGTCTGGGCCTGGAAGGGCAAGGCGGCGACAGCCCAGTGGCTGTGGTTATGGAGCATGCAGGTTTTGACACACACGACAATCAATTGACGAGTGCGTCGAAATGCATCATAGTAGCGCTCGCATTATTGCGGGCGAGGATCGCAATGGACCAGGTGCGCTTTTCGATCGATGGAGTGACCTATCACTCGGTCAAAGAGACGGAGGTCTATCGGCGCAGCGGCGCCTGGATCTGGTCGACACTTGGCGACGTGCTGCGCGACGCTGCGCGCGCTGTGCCGGACGTCACCTATATCGCGGCCGACGACGGCAGCCTGACGTTCTCCGAGGTCGACGCGCTGTCAGAAGTCCCTGGCCGCGTCATTGCTCGAGCTCGGTCTCAAACCCGGCGATCGCGCGATCTTCCAGCTCGGCACCGTCAAGGAAATCGTCGTCGCGTTGTTCGGGTGCTTCAAAGCATCGGTTGTTCCGGTTTGCACCCTGCCGCAGTACCGTGAGATCGAGATCGGCCAGCTGACGGAACTGTCCGGCGCCAAGGCCTATTTTGTTCAGGGCGACTTCAGCCCTGCCTTTGACCTCCTCGCCTTCGCGCGGCGAATGATGGTCGAGCACGTGTCTCTCACCACGCTGATTATCGCGCGCGGGCGCGCCAGGCCCGGCGAATACGAGCTTGTTGAATTGGCGAACCGGCATGCGCCCGAGGACGCGCGCGAGCGCACGCGCGCGGCCGATCCGTTGCCCGGCGATGTAGCGCTCTTTCAATTGTCGGGCGGCTCGACCGGCGTGCCCAAGATCATTCCGCGCATGCACGGCGAATATCTGGGATCCGCCCAGTCCTGGAATGTGCGCCACGGCCTTCGCAGCGACGACGTCGCGTTGTGGGCGCTGCCGCTCATTCACAATGCCGGGATGCTGGTGATGCTCGTGCCGTCGCTAATTTCGCGGCGTACGCTGGTCATTCAATCGCGGTTTGAACTCGACGCTTTTCTGCAAGCGATCCGAAAACACCGCGTCACTTATACAGGCAGCATCGGTCCGATCGCGCCTCGTATCGTCGAATGCCCGAATATCGAGGCCTACGATTTGAGCTCACTGCGGCTCATGTTCACGATCGCGCGCGCCGAAGCCGTCCAGGAGAAGACCGGTGTCGAAAGCCATCACATCTACGGCATCACCGAAGGAATGTTGATGACCACCTGTCCGGGCGACAGCGCCCGCGCGCGGTACGAGACGCTCGGGTGGCCGACCGGAATCGGGGAAGAAGCCCGCGTGCTCAAGATCGGAAGCGAGGAACCGGTCGCTCCGGGCGAAACCGGCGAGCTTTGCTTTCGCGGCCCGCACACGCTACGGGCCTACTTCAATGCGCCGGCGATGACGGCCGAAGGATTCACCTCCAGCGGCTTTTTCCGCAGCGGGGATCTGGTGCGCACGGTCCGCATCGCGGATTGCGATCATTACATCTTTGAGGGCCGTCTGAAGGACAACATCAACCGGGGCGGGGAGAAGTTTGGCGCCGAAGAGGTCGAGAATATCATCGTGCGGCATCCCGCGGTGAACGATGTGCGCGTGGTGGCAATGCCGGATCCGTTGATGGGCGAAAGAGCTTGCGCTTTCATCATTCCGAAGCCGGGCGAGCCGCTGCCGTCCGTGGCCGCGCTCGGCGAGTTCCTGCAGCGACAGGGACTGGCGAAGTTCAAGCTGCCGGAACGGATCGAAGCGATTGCTGAATTTCCAGTTACCCGCGTTGGAAAAGTCGACAAGCAAGCCCTGCGTCGCTTGATCTCCGATACACTGGTGCGCGAAGCGGCGGGCGAATCGCCAAAAGTCGCATGACCAACGCGTCCTGATCAGTCCCGGCGCGGACCGCAGAAACCGAGAACCTTGCTATGCCCGCAGCAGCGCAATCCGCCAAGGCCGCGTCGGCGCGGACGATGGGAAAATCCAAGAAGGAAGCCCTGCGACGCACCGTGCTGGAGGCAGCCGCCAAACTGTTCGCGCAGCGCGGGTTCGGCGGCACCAATCTGCAGGATATTGCGGATTCACTCGGGATCAGCCGTCCGGCGCTCTACTACTATTTCAAGAGCAAGGAGGAAATTCTCGCCTCGCTGGTTGAGGAGGTGACCGTCTTTTCCGGTCTTCAGGCGACTGAACTCGCGGCCAAGGCCGACTTCAATCCGAGCGATACGCTGCGGCAGATGACGTTCAATCACGCCAAATGGCTGCTTGAACATACGGTGGAATTCCGCGTGGTCGATCGCACCGAAAACGATCTGCCGGCCGCGACGCGGCGCCGGCATGACAAGGCCAAGCGTGCGCTGCTCGACAACTTCGTGCGCACCATCGAGCGCGGCATCGAGCTCGGACATTTTCGCCCGGTCGACGCGACGGTGGCTGCATTCTCCATCCTCGGGATGTGCAACTGGACCGCCTGGTGGTTCATTCCGGAAGGGCGGGTGCCGCTCGCCGAAATCGCAAAATCGATCGCCGACCTGGCGGTGGCCGGGCTGCGCCAGGGTAATAACGTGCTGCCACGCGAATTTGGAACCGAAGAGGCGCTGCGGCGGGTAAAGGATGACCTCGCCCATCTGGAACGGCTGATCGGCCGCTCGGCCAAGCCGCGCTGACCGGCAAAACTCCCTCTCGACACAAACGTAAAAAAATTGTCTAATATGTCCATGACAGCGAACGCCAGCATGGAGACAGCGGCCGTGGCTGCGTCCGCAACCGCGATACCGAGGACCGGGCATGCGGCGGTGACCGCGGGCTTCCTCAACACCGACTGGAGCCCGCGCGACGTTCCTGATGGGACGGTGACCCGCAATGTCGTGTTGCGCACCGCCGACAACGCGGCGGTGACCGGCAGTCTTTATCTGCGCGGCCAGCCCGACACTGTGGTCTGCGTGATGCATCCGCGCGAGTTCATGGCCTGCCACTATCTCATTCCCGACATCGTCGAATCCGGCTGCGCCGCCTGGTCGCAAGGTTCGCGCTCGGTCGGCAACGATCTGCGGCTCGAGCATGAGCTCGCTTTGTTCGACGTCGCCGCTGGATTGAATTTCCTGCGCGGCCACGGGTTCAAGAAGATCGTATTGCTCGGCAATTCCGGCGGCGCCAGCCTGTACGCATTCTACGTTCAGCAATCGGCGCTCGATGCCGGCCGCCGGCTTGCCCGCACGCCTGGCGGCCGGTCCACAAATCTCGACACGCTGACGATGCCGGCGATCGACGGCTTTGTGTTCGTGGCCCCGCATCCCGGCCAGGGTGTGCTGCTGATGGGCGCGATTGATCCGTCGGTGAAGGATGAACGCGATCCGCTTTCGGTCGATTCTTTGCTCGACGCGCTCGACGCCGCGAACGGATTTGCGGAACCGACCGCGTCGTCGAAATATTCGCCGCAATTTCTGGAGCGCTACCGCGCTGGCCAGCGCGCCCGTGTCGCGAGGCTCGACGCTGCCGCCCGGGACCTGATCGCGGCCAGGATGGACGCGCGCCGGAAAGCCAAGGATGGCGGCAGCGAGCAGCTCCGCCGCCTGGGTGCGCATACGCCGATCATGACGGTGTGGCGCACCGACGCCGATCCGCGTTGCTTCGATCTGTCGATCGATCCGTCCGATCGGGCATACGGCACGCTTTGGGGCAGGGACCCGCGTTCTTCGAACTACGGCGCAGTCGGCTTTGCGCGCAATTGCACGCCGGAAGCCTGGCTCTCGACCTGGTCGGGGCTGAGCTCAAATGCGGCGCTGGCGAAGACGGCGCCGTCGATTGGGCAGCCGAGCTTGCTGGTTGAATACACCGGGGACGTCTCGACTTTCCCGAGTGGCGCGAAGGAAATCTTTGCTTCCCTCGGTACGTCGCAAAAGACGCACGTGCGCGTGCGTGGCGATCATCACGGCCGCGCGCTGGCCGCGGGCGAGGAACTTGGACGCAACATCGCCGGCGCGAAAATTCGCGACTGGTTGCGCGAGCATTTTGCCTGATCGGGATTCGCGAGGGATATCGCAGTGCTGTTCCACATCGCCGGTGCCGGTCCCTCCGGGCTTTATCTGGCCTATCTGCTCAAGCGCTCGAACCCGGGGTACACGGTGCGCGTGTTCGAGCAAAACCGGCCCGACGTTACATTTGGCTTTGGGGTCGTTCTGTCCGGCCGCGCCTTGCAGTTCCTGTCCGAGGGCAGCGCGGAGGCGGTCGAGCGGCTCAAGGCCCGGATGGAGCACTGGTCGAACCAGCATATCGTGCATCGCGGCGAACGCGTGTTGATCGACGGGAGTTCATATTCGGCTATCGAGCGGCTGACGCTGCTGCGCGAACTGCAAGGCCTGTGCGCTGCCGCCGGCGTCGAACTGAATTTCGAGCAGCGCGCGGCCTACGCTTCGGACCTCGCTGATTGCGACGTCCTGGTCGGAGCCGACGGCGCCAATTCCGTAATACGCGACACTCACGCGGACGGCTTCGGCACGCGAATGAACGACTACCAGAACTACTTCGCCTGGTTCGGCGTGGAACGCCGGTACGAGGCTCATACGCTGACGTTCAAATCGGCGCCGGACGGCGGCGGCGCTTTCGTTGGACACCATTACCGGTACAAGCCGGCGATGAGCACGTTTGTGGCCGAGGTCGACCAGGAAGCCTGGACACGGACCGGCATGGACACGATGTCGGACGACGAGCGTCGCGTGCTAGCCGAGACCGTGTTTGCCGACGCGCTGGGTGAAATGCCGCTGATCAGCAATCGCTCGATCTGGCGCCGCTGGCGCCGCGTCGACAATGAGAATTGGCATTTCAGGAATATCGTGTTGATCGGCGACGCGTTGCGTACGGCGCATCCGTCCATCGGCTCGGGAACGCGGCTCGCCATGGAAGATGCGATTGCGCTCTGGCGGGCATTCGAGACGGAAAAGGAGGACGCGGCGGCGGCGTTCCGCACCTACGAGCGGTCGCGCCGGCCGATTCGCAACAAGCTGAACACCGCGATGGAGCTCAGCGTGCGTTGGTACGAACAGATGGGCAGCAAGATGCGCCTGCCCCCCTACCAGTTTGCGTACGATTACCTGCTGCGGACCAATATCATGACGCCGGACCGGCTCACGCGAGAATCGCCTGACTTCATGCGCCGCTACCGCGCCGAGATGCTGCAGGCATCGGCGTGACGGAACCCTGTTGAATGGAGGCTTCCATGACCAAGCCGCTGGAACTGCATCCGAGGTTGCACGGTGTCGATCACACCGCGCGCCCGACCTGGAAGCTGCGTGAAACCGTCCATTTCTATCGGGATATCCTCGGGTTGCCGCTCGTCCATTGCATCAGCGCCAAAGGCTGGGGACGCGAGAAGGAAAATCACGCCGACTTCCTGCATTTCTTCTTCGACAGCGGAAATGAGAGCACGATTGCGTTCTTCTATTATATCGGGACGCAGCAGCCGCCCGAGCTGGTCGTGCCGAAGGGCTATATGGCGATGGCCAACCACACCGCTTGGCGCGTGGAGTCGGAGGTGGAACTGCTCGAGTGGCAGCGTCGACTCGAAAGTCATGGCGTCAACGTCAGCCAATTCATCCAGCACGAAATCATCGAGTCGATCTACTTCCGCGATCCCAACTGGTATCCGCTTGAGATCACGCGCAGCCTGCGTGAGGTCGAGGAACCCGACATGGTGGACGCGGGCGCAACCATCGAGGCGGCGATGGAACTCGAGGATAGCGGCCGCTGGACCAACATCGAGCAGCTCTGGCGGTCCAAGGTGAAGTTTGTGCAGGCCTCGCAAGCGAACGAACAGGCACCCGCATGAGCGGCTTCTACGTCCTCGCCGTGCCGGAATTTTCCTCGCTGATCGACGCGGCGATGAAATCGGGCGGGTGCACGGTCCACCGCAAGCGCGGCCATTATCAATTCGTGGAGTTCGAGAATGAGATCGAGATTCTGCGCTGCGATACCCGCATGAACGAAGCGGTCTGGTTTGGATGTCTGACTGGCGGGCTCGACGGCAAGATCGCGCATTTCGATCGCGACCGCCTCAAGCTTGTCGCGACCAACGAACCGATTTTGGGAGTCGGAGCCCGGTGACGACGACAGCGCCATGCGAGATCCCGGAAGGGATGCATGTTGGCGATCGGTTCGCCAAGGACGTCGCCTTTAGCGAAGAGTCGATCCGGCAATTCGCTTCTTTTGTCGGCGACACCAATCCGTTGCACCACGACCAGGCCGCGGCGGCCGCGTCGCCGTTCGGCCGCATCATTGCCAGCGGCACCCAGACGTTCTCGATGATGCTTGCGGCGGTCCCCGATTTTCTGAAACGATGGCACCCCAATGTAGGGCTGGATGCGTCGGTCCGGTTGTTGCGTCCGGTGCGTGCCGGCGACCGCGCCCGCATCGAATGGGAGATCACCGATATCGCCAACACGCCGAAGTTGAAGGGTTGGATCGTGACCGTCAGCGGACGCCTCGTGCGCGAGGATGGCGTGGTCGCGTTGACGGCGACCTCTAGGAGCCTGGTCTACTGGCCTGCGGGGGCGGAAGCGTCGAACGGCAGCGCGGCTACGTTGACACCATCGTTGAAAAGTCGTCAATTAAGTCAATAAGAAGAACAAGCGTCGATTGGCAAGAGCATCGACGGCAAGGGACCAGAGGGAACGGGCAATGGCCGACGCGGCGTTCTTTCGCGCGATCGCAGTTGGACGCGCGCGATGATCGACAAGGCCCTCGACCGCCTGGCGCGCATCATCGAACTCGTGCTGGCCTTCGCCTTCATCGTCGCGGTGGTGTTGAACTTCACCAACGTCGTCGGCCGCTACCTGTTCGGTCTCTCGCTGCTGGGATCCGACGAGGTGCAGGTTTTCATCATGGTTGCCATGACGTTCCTCGGCGCGGTGGTAGTGACCCGCCGCAACCTCCACCTGCGGATGGATGTCCTGGTCCGGTTCATGCCGGGGCCGATGCAGTTCGCACTGCGGATCGCCGAGCAAGTCCTGCTCATTCTGCTCGCCGGCTTTGTGCTCTCGCAATCCTACTTCTACGCCGGCCAGATGTTGCGGATCGGCCGAACCAGCGACATGGCGGGCGTTCCGATGTGGATTCCCCACGGCATCGTAGCGCTCGGGTTCGCACTGATCCTGTTGATCGCGTGCTGGCGCCTGATCGTCGTCGTCACTGGCCGTGAGACCAAGACGGCACCACCCGCCGACGTCAAGGTGTGGGAATGACATTCGCGCTCTTCATCGTGCCGGTCACGCTGCTGCTGCTCGGCTTTCCGATCTTCATGGTGCTGCTTACCGCCGTCGCGGTCGCGCTCGTGTTCTTCATGCACGTGCCGCTCGTCGTGCTCCACCAGAACTTGTTCGGTTCGGTCAATGCTACGCCGCTGCTCGCGGTGCCGTTCTTCATCTACGCGGGCGAACTGATGGGGCGCGGCAGTGTCGCACAGCGCTTGGTCGATTTCGTGCAGGGCGGCGTCGGATCGGTCCGCGGCAGCCTCGGCGTCACGGCGGTCGGCACCTCGGCGATTTTCGGCGCCATTTCCGGTGCCAGTGCCGCGACCGTTGCGACCATCGGCAAGGTGATGGTTCCGGCGATGCGAAAAGCCGGCTACCCGGAAACCTTCACCGCCGGACTCATTACCGCGGTCGGCGCAATCGACGTGATCATCCCGCCCAGCATTCCCATGATCGTTTACGGGGCCGCTGCGGAGGAATCGGTCGCGCGGCTCTACGCGGCCGGCGTGATCCCGGGGCTGATGATAGCGGTCATGATCGCGGGATATGTCGTGTGGCGGGCGAAGCGGGACAATTTCGGCGCCGGCCAGCCGTTCGAACTGTCGCGGTTTCTGCACGCCGCGGCGCGCAGTGTCTGGGCGCTCGGCGCGCCGGTCATCATCCTGGGCGGCATCTACGGCGGAGTGTTTTCGCCCACGGAAGCCGCCGCGGTCGCCTGCGTCTACGCGGCGCTGGTGACCGCTTTCGTGTTCCGCGAGCTCGGGTGGCACGACATTGTAGAAGCCGCCGCCGCGACGGTGATGTTCACTGGCCAGATCCTGATCATCGTCGCCTGCGCCGGTGTCTTCGCGTGGCTGCTGACCGTCAATCAGGTTCCGGCCGCGGTGACCGCGTGGCTGCAGGCCCTGAACGTTTCGCCCTGGGTGCTGCTTCTAGCCATCAACATCCTGCTGCTGGCGGTCGGCTGCTTCCTCGATCCGCTATCGGCGATCCTGCTGCTCAGCCCGCTGCTGGTGCCGATCGTCAAGGCTGTCGGCATCAACACCGTGCATTTCGGCATCGTGGTCACGGTTAACCTCGCGATCGGGCTGTTTCATCCGCCGTTCGGTATCAACATCTTCGTCGCGCAATCGGTACTCGGCCTCAAGCTCGAAACGATCTATCGCGGTATTATTCCGTTCGTGATCATCTACCTGATCGCGCTCGCGCTGATCACATACGTTCCGGAAATCTCACTGATCGGCGTACGCATGCTGCTCGCCAAGGGTTGAACCAAAGTCAACGACGATTGGGAGGAACGACCGATGCAGGATACCATTAGACGTCTGGCTATGACGGGCATCGTGGCAAGCGCCCTTGTCGCCGCGGCGCCGGTGGGCGCGCAGCAGTTCACCATGAAGCTGTCGCAGCCGACCATCAACGACGTGACCTACGAATACTTCAAGCGATTGAAAGCCGGGATCGAATCGCGCGCGGGCGGCAAGATCAAAGTCGACATCTACCCCGCCAACCAGCTTGGTCAGCTTCCGGCGGTGGTGGAAGGCGTCGCGCTTGGCACCATCGAGGCCGCCGCTTCGGCCAACGGGTTCTGGATCAGCCTCGAGCCGCGATTTCAGGTGCTCGATGCGCCCGGCCTGTTCGACAGCGTCAGCCACGGCTTCAAGGTGCTCAACGACCCGGCGATCCGGGCGCGGATGGCGAACTGGGGCGCCGACAAAGGCGTCGAGATACTGGCCCCCAGCCTCTACAGTCCATTGATGCTGCTGAGCCACAAGGCGGTCCGCGCGCCCGGCGATCTGCAGGGACAGAAGATCAGGACGCAGGGCGGCGCGCCCATCCAGGTCGAGCCGCTCAAGAAGCTTGGCGTGATTCCGGTGTCGCTGCCGTTGGGCGAGGCGCTGCCGGCGATGCAGAACAAGACCATCGACGGCATGGTCGGGGCCGCAGCGCCCTACGTTGCCTTCAAGTATTATGACATCGCCAAGCCGATGACCTATCTGCCATCCACGCTGTTTGCAGCGCCCGTCGTCGTCAACCGGCAGTGGCTCAAATCGCTCGGGCCCGATCTGGAAAAAATCGTGCGCGAGGAATCGCGCAAGGCGGAAGACGCATTCGGCGATTGGAACATCAACGACATCAAGAGCAAGGAAGAGGCCTGGAAGGCGAATGGCGGCGAGATCATCACGATGTCGCCGGACAATTCCAAGCGCTACGTCGATTTGGTCGCGCCGGTCGCGGCATCGATCCTGTCCGCCAATCCGAAAGTGAAGGAAGACTATGAGGCCCTGCTCGCGGCGGCAAAATCCTATCGTTAGCCGCTTCAATTCTGCCCCTAGAGCCACTCGGTTGGCAACGCTCCGGACCTAGATTCGTGTCCGCTTTGCGCCGCTATTGAGGGAATAGCGGACACGTACAGTTGAAGGCTGAACCCTTCCAAACTCATTAAGAAAACAGCATTTCTTAATGAGTTGGAGCCAGCGTATCCGGCGCTGCACGCCCCCTAATTTGGGTCACACCCTGCATGAGCCCGAACGCCTTTTCAGTTCATTAGTCTTCTGACCTGCTCCTGTTGCAGTTCGAGGCCGCGGATATCCCATCAAAGTCCTTACGAGTCCCGCGAACCGTCTACCAATCCGACGGCGATTACTTACGATGGTTGCGGCTTGTCCAGGGCTCGATGGCCCGAGCGAGAGCTCGCCCCGCAAGGCGCGACTGCGCCATGACGTAGTGTTTCTCGGTCGTAGCAAATGATGCGTGGCCAAGAAGATCCTTGGCGCCTCGCACGTTGACCGGATCATAGCTCGACCAGAAGCTCGCCGCAGCGTGACGGAAACGATGCAAGTTGACGCCAAATCCAAAGGCTCTTTTGGTTCGTCTGTGCACGGCATAATAAATCGCGTCAGGACACATTGGGCGGCTCAGTTTTGATGACCAAAGGCCGGCGTGCTTGTCAGCGCCTGGGATTCGACCGCGGAATCGCTCAAGATATAGATCGATGCGCGCGGACAAGTCCTTCGAAATTGGGTATTCCAGCGGCCGTCCGGTCTTGGTATCCGCCGCGGGTATGTCGAGCTCCCAAAGATCACCCGCTCTTACGAGGTGACGGCCAATACGCAGCGCCGCGAGCGTCCGACGGCGCAGCGGGACGCCCGCTAAGAAACTAATGAGCAGTCCGTCGCGGTACTGAAGGGCGTGCATTGTTCGCGGGCGCGTGGCCGTGCTTGCGGCGGCGACGGCACCCTCCATGAGTTCAATCCCGAGCACATAGAGGCGATCGCTGGTCACAAGGTGATATTTTCTCGGCTTCCGTGGTGCCGCGGCAGCAATCTTCTTGGTGATAATCCGCAGCCAGGACCAATCTGTATAGGGACATATTAAGTTCAGCGCGCCGCGAAGGTTACCGAGGTCTATGGCGATCGACAGGTCGCCGCATGATCTCCTGCGCCATGATACGTATTTCGCCACGAGGCTCTGATCAATCCGCGCTTCAGGTGAGAGGATAGTGAGCTCGGGGTGGTCGGCTGATAGAAATCGCAAGAACCGCCCGTAGCTTTCCCGCCGTGCCTGACGGGTTGCGGCAGACAGGTGGCTGCCGCAGCTTCTTTCATCAAACCGGTCACCGGATTTGAACGCTGCTTCCCACCGGTCTTGATCTTCGGCCGGCCAATTTGCAAACGGAACCATTATTTTGACGCCGCGCGGCATGACCTGGATTCCTAGTTTTACGAGAGCCGTTCATGCCGACTTTGACGGTGACGCGCTTGATTTTGAGATGCCATGGCGCCTTCGATGAGGCGCTGGTGATGAAGGCCAGCGCGACGGCAGTCGAAGCCAGCATAGGCATCGATCGCAGTGCTGCGTCGCTTGTGCCCGAGAAGCTGCCTGACGCTTTCAAAACATCCAGGCTGCGCATCGAGCAGAACTTTGGCGCTTAAATGCCGAAACTGGTGCGGTGTCAGCACGATGCCGGTGCGTCTTTTCGCATAGGTCGAAATCAGCCATGCCACGGTCGCCTGGCTCTTTGGCGTGCCATCAGCATTCACGAAAAGCCTCGTCGGACGATGGCCCACGACTTTCGGAGCGATGCGTTCGCGATACTCGATCAGCATCTTGGCGAGGTGGGGTGGGATATCGAACGCGAGTTCTATGTTGTTTTTGACCTCGCTCGCGGACAATTCCAGCGTCGAAATTGCGTCCGCTCCCGCGCGAACGAATAGGTGGGTGTCGAACGAAAGATTCGACAGGTTTCGCGGCCGTACCGGCATGAAGGTCAGGATCGCGATGGCAAGTGCCGCCTGCGCCTTGGGCAATACGTGGAAACTCGGATTCTTTTCTCGCCTCACCTCTGCCCACAGCCGTTCAGGCAATTCCACCAAGCGTCGCAAGGCTTTTGTATCGTTGAACTGCCGCAGGAACCGTCGGTTCTTAGCGGTTAGGCCCATGATCGGCACGGGCAACTTGCCGACCAGCCGTTTGAGCTCGGTGAGGACAGAGCCGTCGACCTTCACCCATTCGCGTGCCAGCAGCGCGAGCATTATGCCAAGGTCGCGATTGAAAGCGTTTTCCTTGCCGCCCGCGATCTCGAGACGACGTCGCAGAATGGCTTTCAAGTTGGAGGGCCTGACGAGGTCTGCGAGCGATCGAATATTGGCTGGCTTTGGTCCGGTTTCGACCAAGGCCGAAACGGCCGCATGAATATATGCGCGGCGCACCCGTAGCGTCGTCGGCGCGAGGGCGCGCGGTCGAGCCTCGGGCGCAAATGGATCAGACTGGCCTAACCAGTGCAGATAATCGTCCGTGTCCCGTCTGAACGATACCGGGAGCACCGACCACTCGATTCGCTGAGGCGGGCCACGGAAAGAGGCGACCGTGACCGGCCGGAGCCCAAGCTTGCGATCGCGTGCGGCTTCATTCCAGATCAGCGTTGTCTGTCGATGCAGAGCCTTCGGATTCTTGTGAAGTGACCCTTCGCGAACCGCGGCGATAAGGCCCTCAATGATCTCATCGTTGATATCTGCCGGCTCGATTCCCTGGGCGCTCGCAAACCCGGCAACGCGCGACAAGCCGATATGCGCCCGCCGTCCAGAAAGCCGCTTGAACAGCTCACGCCAAGCTGGGCTCAGGGTCTTCTTGACCTGGACCTCGACTGCCAGCAGGCCGCTCGCCTTCACCCCCGCGAGGAAGTCGGACTTGACGTTACCGAACCGTTTGGACGTTATGCCGGCGGCGACCGGACTGATCGTGCCGAGCTTTGCCCCGATCGCACGGAGGTCGAGCGGTATGCTCCCCGGCTCTTCGCCGAGAAGATCTGCGACGCGCTTCACCGCCGACCGAACATCGCGCAGGCGCGTGGTGGAAAGCCCGCGCGGCTGCTCCAGAGCGGCCAGGACTGTTGCTAACGTCGTCGGGTTGGCCATGACGCCATTCGCTGCTGGCGCCTTGCTTTTGGATTTCTTAATCATGGGCGACATTCCTTTTGGGGAGGCTCGGGTCTGCCCTGCGCGGCCTCGGGAGGACAGGTCGTGACAGGCGCGGCAATTCGGGAGTACTCTCATAGCATAAGTATCCGCAGTACATAATTAGAGTATTCACGACATTCGACATGCCATTGACATGACGTGACAATTCATGACGCGCACTCCTGTGCTTAATCTTCGCGGTGTAAGGCCAAAAATGCGTGCAAATCGCGCTCAGCGATCCTCACCACACCACCTATTCGGTACGCGACGAGATCGCCGGCCTGGAGCCACCGGCGGACCGTACGGCTCGAAACGCCGACGCCTTCCGCGACCTCGGCGATCGTGAAGAACCTGATCTGATTGTCGCGGTGACCGCGACCGCGGACCTGACCTTGCTCGGCTTTGGTGCGGGCGGAGAAGCCGCGCGAAGATTTGGAACGAGCGAGGTCGCTGCGCATTTGGTTTCCGATGTTGCCCGCGTTTGGGTGCCGACGACGAACGAAGGGGCCGCCTTGGCAATCGCCGCCGTGCGCGCTTCCGCTAAGCAGGGGTAATTGCAGCTTCGCGCGCGCGGCGCCAATCTGCGGCAGCTTCAACGCTAATGAGCTTGCGCCCGCCGCAGTGCATTTCGATCGGACCAAGGCCTAGCGTCTTCAAGTTGTAGTAGTGCGCGCGGCTGATACCGTGCAGCGCGCAGAACTCGATAATCGAATACGCGAGCTTGGCTGAGGAGCCGCGCGGTGGATGCTCAAAAGCCTTGATCTGGTTTTCGACTGTGGGCTTTTTGCCCGTCACGTCGTCACGCGCCATGTCTTTAGGTCCGTTTTGTTCCATGCCCATCAGGGCGCCTCATGGGTCCAAACGGATCAGACAGTTGTCGGAACGATCAAGCGCCATTTTTCACAGCGATCGTTCCTACAGTTCGCGTAGATGACGAGGCTCACGCCTTTTTTTTGATCGAGATCAGCTCGTCATTGATGGTCAGCGATCCGGCTCCGGCGAGCTGTCCGCCGATCGGGGTCAGATGGAGCCGACGAAATTTTAGAACGACATGATGGGTCGTTCCAGGCTTGATCCCGGCCGTAATCACCAAGAAATCGACCACCTTCCCGATCGGTACCGGATGGTAGAGATCGTCGCGTTTCTTTCGGTTGCGCTCGTAATAAAGGTCACCACCCGCGCTTACCCATGCCAACAGCAGCTCGGCCTGGCGCGTGAACACGATCGGATACTTTGCGGGAAGCTTTCGATAAGCCTCTGCGAGACGACGCTCATGCTGTTCCTGCTCTGCAAGTTGGAGCAGCAAGGCATGGCGCCTTTCAATGTACTCCATGGCCGGAGACTGCAAGTCTCCAGCGAGTTGGCGACAATTCTCGGCACGATCGATGTGAAAGGCGACGAGCTGTGACGGCGCCCGCAGCGGTTCGGCCAGGATGCGCCCTAAGGCAACTTGCAGCCAAGCTCGTTGAGCGCCGGGTGGCAATAGTGCGGCCGCTAATTGCGCTCGATCCTCCGTCTTAAGGGCGCCTATCAATGCGTCGACATCGGGCGCCCGAATCATCATGCCGACTCCCGTGCAATCGGCACGACGTTGCCGCGAGCAAGCACTGCCGGGTCGAGCAGTGCACGACGGCTTAAACTATCAGCATGATCGGCGATGTACCTGGAATAAGTCTTTTCAATCATCAGGACCGAGGTGTCATGCGTCGTTGCAACAACACGAATCGGCGTGTTTGCCAGCAGTTGGCGAACGATGCTGGAATGCCTTAGCGCGGAAAGTGTCGCCTCGCCGGGATCGAGCCCAATGGGCAAGACAGCTCGCTGGAACAAACGCAGATGGTCCGACTTCTTCCAGGCTCCCCCGCCCGTTTTGGTCAACAGCGGCGCCTCTGCCGGCCGGCCCTTGCTGGAGAGTTGCAATTTCTCGGCCACGCTTACCGGAATCGGAACCGGGCGCCGCGTGATTTTCTTTTGCCCACGGCCTTTACGCGAAGACGGCAGCATGAGGCGCGGCGTAGTTCGGTCGTTCTGCAAGTCCTGAATTTCGAGACGTGCAAGCTGGGAGACGCGCGCGCCCGTAACGCCAGCAACCTCGACCAACAACCCGAACGCGGCGCTGATCTCGTGGGCGGATGCTATGATGTTGAGGACCGTGCGATCCGGCAAAATGACGTTTCGGGATTCTCCTGCGTCGTGGAGGCTCGCCAGACCGATCTGCCAGGCGGAGCGATTAGCAATGCGCGGATCGTGATTGGCGGCGAGATTGAGAGCAGCTTTGAAGGCGTGGCTAACGCGATTCACTGAGTCCGGAGCAAGTCCTTTCCTGAGCTGAGCATCGCGGAACCGGCGCAAATCGCGCACCGCTAGCACGCTGACCAAATTGTCTGCCAGCGCTACGGATAAGTGGGCTCGCACGCGACTGACGTTGGCGACGTCGCCGCCGCGGGCTCGCAGATCGTTCTCGTACTGATCGAGCGCCTGTGAGACCGTGACCGGCTTGTCGCCTTCCCCTTCATTGTTGCGGGCGAGGAGACGCGCGCGGTCGACCGCTTGCCAGAAATTCAAGACGGCGGCGCCATCGGCATCTTCAAAATCATCCGCGTACGCAAACCCTTTGGTCCAATGACCGCCCTTCCCGTCGGCCGCTTTGACGCTCCAGCGCCCGGCCTGTTGATTTCGGCGATAGGTAAGCTGAATGCCGGGGCCGATCCGAACGGGAATGGGCTTCTTGCGCACCGCGAACCGCAACCGTGCCGTGCGTGTTTCGAGATCGGCTGACCTGATTTTTCGCGCCACGGAAATGTCCGCAAAAAGTGTCCCGGAAGTGTCCCGGCGACGGGTGTGGACTGGGCTAATCCCAATTGAACAGATATGGCAGAGACCTTGTAAAATCAATGATTTATAGTAGATTGCCTTAGACACTTTTAGACACGCAAAGACGCCCGGGAAGCCCTTTCACGGCGGAAACACGGGTTCGATTCCCGTAGGGCGCGCCAATTACATCAATAAGTTAGATGAACTAGGAAAACTGCGGTCCAAAATAGGTCCGATATCGGAAAAATCGCCGCCGTTCCGATGGCACCCCGTTTATTCTATGCCACCGAGTTGGGCAGCAAAACGGTAGCAGGACCTTTAAGGGGGTTGAGATGACCACGGCCAATGTGTTCGCGCTTATCTTGGTAGCCTTTGCCTTACCCAACTTGGATGGCTGCTTTTATCAGGAAAAAGAACTCGACACCAAGGACGACGAGGCCTGCCGGCAGGCTGTGTCGAACAACCCACAGATCACGTACGAGGACTGCCGACGCGAGGCGACTGCGAAGCGAAATGCCCCGCATTCAAAGCAACAGGCAAATTATTAGTCCCCGGCGCACAGCCGACCGGGGGCCATCAGCCCGTGCTTAAGCAATTAGGTGGCAATCGGAGTCGTTTGTTGTGGCTGGAAGCGAAATCGGCCCATGCCATGGGCATCATTGGCAACGAATTGAACTCTCAACTAGACCGTTTTCGATCTATCAGAAATGCATTCGCACATGCGATGTTATCAGTCTCGTTTGACGATGAGTTGATAGCCGCCGAATGCCGCTCGCCTCCACATTCGCAATTACTAGCAGCGCTGCACTGGCCTACGTGGGCGGGAATACCATCGTTAAATATCCGACAGCCTCAGCCTCCAAAAACAAGAAAGTCATAAATCACGGCGTCGGCGGAAATTCGGCGCCGAGCTATCCCGCAACTGCAAAAAAATAACAAACAATTCGAAGCGTAAATCTCTATCTCTCTGCTGTGCTGGACCGCCGCGTCACGAACGGCGGTCTTTTTGCATGGACGAATCAAAGAAAAAGGCCCCGACCGGGGGCCCTCAAGTCGTCGTCGTTGGTCATGTGACTGAACAACGACCAACGGAGGTATAATTCGATTGCGGCCGAATTGCGGTAGCAAGCGCTCGTCAAATCCCCAACGGCTCCACGGTCGTTACGTGTTTGTTGGTCGCTAAGGAAAAGCGCGATGCAGATACTTAAAATCAAATCGTCATGCTTTCCGGCTCTCGCCGGGTTGCCGACGCGACGCGACTGCGAAGTGCCCCGCATGCACGGCAACAGAGCGATTACTAATCCCAGCGCACCCCCGACAAATGAGAATATTTCGCGCGCGAACCGATGAAGCTGGTGGTGGCGCAGCGGCGGAGGGCTGAGCCGCCACCAATTATACGTTGGGGTCGGCGCGCACTCGGTTCCTGGCGATCGAAGCCTATTCTAGTAGTCGTTATCGAACTGGCTCTGGAAGTTCTCCGCCGCCTCCGTGTTCGCCTCGTCTTGGTAATCGTACATGTACATCTTGCCGCCCTGTTTGTAGATCACAGTATTTTTGCTGATTTCCCTGGCCCCTTTCCCAAGCGCCGCCAGATGCTTTTGGGCTGAGACCTTGGTGTTGGATTTATGGACACCGCCGGTCTGAGGATAGATCTTGATCGCCTCACCTTCATCGATCCTCGCGACGCGAGTCGATTTCGACATGCTTGGTGTTTGAGCACGCGCACCGGCAGCCGCCGACAATCCGGCAGCGGTGGCCGTTGCCAACAGCACTCGTTTGGAAATTCGCATGGCATCATCCTCGTGGTTATGTTTAGGAGCCTTAGTATACAGGAACGTGGCGCGTAAAACCGACGACGAAAAGCCCGCCGAAGCGGGGCTAGTCTGAGCCTTGGTATCAACAGCGCAGCCGGCGAGCAAAATTCTTCAGTGACGATAGTGAGTTTAGGTCGGGCGCCTCTCGTCGGGTGCGCCAACGAAGTCAATGTGTTAGTAAAGATTCGTTGTGGGCGAACTTTCAACAGCTTGCGGCTCCCAGAGACGGCCACCTCCTGCTTCGTTCCCAGGAGACATCGCATGCCGTTCGTTTGCCTTCGCTGTCGCTACCGTCCTCAGCCTCTCGGTCGGCGCGCTGGCCGCTGACCCGCCGAACCTTCCTGGAGATTGGACGCGAACCGTGTTGTATTCAGCCCAGGTTGGTGAGCACCCCGGTTATCCCCCGGCGCCCAAACCGAGGTTCAGCAATGGCCCCGCGACGGATCGGACAATGAAGATTGAGAAGCAAGACGGCAGCTCATTCTCAGGAACGATGCAAGGCCGGCAAGGCAAGCCGGAAACGATCATTGGTACGTTCCAGGACGACGGCAAGCACTTCGTGTTCGCGACCAGTGGCGACACCGGTAGCGGTGAAGCGACGAGTGACGAGATGAAATATTGCTGGGCGACGTCATCCCCGCGCTTCATGGGCACGGGGTGCGCCACCTTCAAGCGCAACAAGTGACGGGTCGCAGAACAGGCGCCATTACTTAACTCCTCCGATCGCACGCAAGATCGAGAGCGACGCTGCATCGACCCGACCATCGAACGCGGCAGCAAGAGCGCGTCGAGTGAAATGGTCCCGACCGTCTGGGGCGGCGCGGGGCATAGATGTCACGAAAGGTCTGGTTGGTAAGGAATCACTTCGCGGTCAGGACCGGCTTGCGCCGGTTCAAGAGGCGACCGGGGGTTTGGTCAGCATGCCCGGACAGCACATCATGTGGCGTTCTGCTGATCTACGCGGCGATCGGCTTGAGTGCGATAGTGGTTGAGCACGAAAACGCGGATCGCCGACGACAGGCCGCCATACTCACGCCCGTTATCGATTGTGGCGAGCAGATCGGATAGCGGCATATCCCGGATCACGGCGATGTCAATGAGGCTTTTCCAGAAGGCGTCCTCGAGGCTCACGCTGGTCTTGTGCCGCCCGATGACGACGGATCGTTTGGCATTTCGGGATTTTTGCAATCGGCGATCCATGAAACGACTCAATGTGCTCCGGCCGGTGGCGCTTTCGAGCGCCAACGTCGCTGACCGCGTGATCCAGTATTCGGAATTTCCCCACCCCGAATATCGCATCGGCAACGATCGACTAAGGAGGTTGTTCCCTCCGCGCTAACGAGTTCCGTTGCCAGAGATCACATTGAAGAGATCTGTTGCCGAAAAACTACATATTGGGGGAACAGCGGGATATTGAGCGGCTGGAGGCAACGTTGGAACCGCTCGTGGCGGACAGCGCGCCGGAACTTGACTATGCTACGCCGCTCACGGGATTTCGTAGGCCGCTCATGGGATTTCGTAGATCGGCATCCGTTCGGCGATGCCGCGCAATGAAATGTGCCGCACCGTCGGCTTGAGCGCATTCTCCCCGAGCACGGCCGCGGCCTGCGCGTTCTCCACCACCGGTTCGGTCGCCACGATCGAGCGCGAAGCCGCCAGGCCCTGCACACGCGACGCGATATTGACGGTCTGGCCGAAATAATCCTGCTGCTCGTTGAGCGTGACGGCCAGGCACGGCCCCTCGTGGATTCCGATCTTCAACAGCAAGCCCTGGTGTTGGCGCTGCGCGGCGAGATCGCTCATCGCCTCGCGCATGCGGATGGCGGCGGCGACCGCTCGGTCGGGCGTCGCGAAGGTCGCCATAACGGCATCGCCGATCGTCTTCACCACGGCACCTTTTTCGGAGGCGACGATGGCCTGCAGCAGGCGGAAGTGCTCATTGACGAGGTCGAAGGCGACGAGGTCGCCGACCCGGTCATAGAGCGCCGTCGAAATCTTTGAGATCGCTGAACAGAAACGTCAGGCTCAAGATCTTGAGGCGCTGATTGATGGCGAGCGTGTCGGTGCGGTAGATGTCGCGGAAGGTCTGATTGGTGAGGAGCCGCTTCGCGGTCAGCACCGGCTTGCGCCGCTTCAAGAGGTCATCGAGGGTCTGGTTTGCCACCCAGATGGCCGGCAGCACGCGGCTATCGGTGCGATTTTCCAAAGACAGGCGGAGCGGCCCGGGACGCAGGGCGACGGTCTCGACCGGAGCCGGCACTTTGTTGAAAACCATGGACAGGTTCTGGCGCTCGCTCGTCTCCTGGCCCTTGACGTCGAGGAACTGGGCCGAATGCGTCACCGGATCGAAGGTGATCAGCGTGCCCAGCGGCAGTTGCAAGGAGAGGATGGCCCGCTCTCCCGCCGGCAAGTCGATGCTCTCGAGCGTGACCTCGCCGAGCAGCTTCTCAAGATCTGCGGGAAGATCGATCGCTGAGCTCCAGAAAATCTGGCGGTAGTATTCGGTCGCAGTCAATTCGTCGGGGCTGTGCGCCGCAATCCTGCGCACCCGCGGGCTCACCGTGAAGGTCACCTCGACCAGGTTGTCGAGCGTCGTCTCATAGCCCGCAGCGCAGAAGGCGCAATTGTACTGCGCCCGATTGAGCGTCTTCAGGCTTTTGTTGGCGGACAGCACGCCGGCGCAACTCGGGCACATCACGTTCCACGACATCTCGAGGATGCCGAGGCCCACGGCATTGAGCAGCGCGGCGATGACGCGCTCCTCGTCGAGGCCTTCCTTGGCCGCGAGATCGAGCGCGTTGATCTTGATCAGGGCATGGTCCGGCGCGTCGCGAACCAGTCGCTCGAGCATCGCGACCGCATCGCCGCCGGTCGATTGGCGCAAGGCTGCGAACAAGGTTTCAGTGTCGCTCATGCAGCAACGCTACATGAATGCAGGTGCGACGAACACCCGATCCATGACGGAGAGACTTCACGGTTCGTTGAGCCGGTAATTGGCGCCGTCCGTGCGTCAACAAAGGCTATCGGAACTCTGAATAATTTGGAATAAATGCGCGGCTTGAAACCGCCAGTCGAAATGGCGCTTAAGCAGGGAGGGCAGTCATGGAGTACGACGGGATCATCGTCGGCGGTGGCCACAACGGGTTAATCTGCGCCGCTTATCTTGCAAAGGCCGGTCTAAAAGTCGCGGTTGTAGAACGCAACGAGGCTATGGGCGGTGGCTGTGCCACGAGCGAATTTGTAGCCCCCGGGTTTAAGCACAACTCGCATTCATCCTACCATTTCTTTGCCGAGGGGCCAGTTCCGAGCGATCTGCAACTTCATCAGTACGGCTTGAGTTACATCTATCCGGAAGTGCAACACGCCATGGTATTCCGCGATGGCAAAGCACTTACGATTCACCGCAGCGTGGATAGTACCGCGAAAGCAATAGCGCGGTTTTCCTTATCTGACTCCAAGCGCTATCGTGAACTCTACCAGCGTTTCGCAACGGAGATGGGCCCATTGATGACCGAATTCATGTATTCGGTCCCGCTGCCGCCGGCCGAGTTGGCGAAGCGGCTCACTGGCCCGCATTGCGATGAACTGTTTTCTTACCTGCCGTTGACCTTGCACCAGGCGGTTGAGCGAAATTTCGAGAGCGAACATGTCCGGATGTTCTTCAACTCCATTCTCCACGCAATCGCTATCGAGAACGTTCCTGGTGTCGGCTCATTTTTTCCTCGCCTCCTGAGCCGGCTAACGAAGCTCGGGCTACCGGTCGGGGGCGCTGTTTCTGTTGCGCTCGCCTTGGAGCGACTGCTCGAAGATCACGGCGCGTCCCTCGTTCGAGGCGCTCACGTCAGCGCTATCACCTCGGATTCAAAAGGTGTGACAGGTATCCGCCTGCAGAATGGCGATACCCTCACAGCGAGACATTTCGTGGCCAGCGCGGTCGACGCGCCTCAGACGATCAGAATTGCGGGCGAAGAAAACTTTCCCGTGACCGTCGTCGAGGGCATCAGAAATTTCAAATGGTGCTCTCACAGCCTTGTAACCCTGCACTTGGCTTTGCATGAGGCGCCCCGCTACCGGGCCGAAGCATTCGACCCGGATGTAGCCCGCGCCTGGAATATGATTTTTGGCGTAGATACAACCGAAGAACTTGACGTTTGCTTTGATGAAATACACCAGAAGCGACGACCGACCAAATTCGCTGGAAACGGCACATGCTCTTCAAGATTTGACCATACGCTTGCCCCGAAAGGCAAACACGTCGCGTTTTGGTGGCCTTGGGCACCCTATGACTTGGACGGCGACGCCTCGAATTGGGACAAACGCAACAGACGAAATTAAAAGCGAACTACTTTCGCAATGGCGCGAGTTTGCTCCAAATCTTTCCGAGAAGAATGTCATTGCGAGTGCGGTGTTTTCGCCGTTGGACATCGAGCGGTCGTGCATCAACATGGTCAGGGGAAGTCATCACGTCGGCGCATATATGCCTCAGCAGCTCGGGGGCAATCGTCCAACCCCGGAATTAGGCAGATACAGCACCCCATTGAAGGGCTTGTACCTGTGCGGCGCGAGCAGTCATTCTGGCGGAGCTGTGTCGGGCAGCCCCGGCTATAACGCTGCAAATGTGATTGCTCACGACCTTGGCATCCAGAAATGGTGGCAACCAGTCCCTAGCCCGTCCTGGCCACGCAAATCGGTTGCGATTGCTGCAGAGTGATCTTGAAACACAGCAACCTCTGCATCAACCACTCCGGGACGCTCCGAAGAACCAGGCCGCGCGATTACCATGGAGGCAGAGACCGTTCATGAAACGCTTTTTCCTGGTTGCCGCGGCGACGCTTGCGCTTTGTGCCCCTGCTCTGGCGCAATCGAACTATCCCAGCAAGCCAGTGAAGCTTATCGTTAACTCGGCGCCAGGCAGCGCCACCGACGTGATCAACCGCCTCGTCAGCGAGCGCCTCGCGCAAATCTGGGGTCAGCAAGTGCTGACGCTGAACTATCCAGGCGCCGGCGGTTCGATCGCGGTCCGCGCGGCATCGCAGGCGGAACCGGACGGCACGACGTTTTTTGTCGGCAACGCTTCGGTGTTCATGGCGCTGAAAGGAGAGCCGGGCGTAGCGCCTAACCTCCCGGTCGAACTGCCGCGCGATTTCACCCCGATCGGCTTCATTGCACAGCAACCGATGTTCATCGCCGTTGCGCCGCAGACCGGCATCAAATCGCTGCCTGAGCTGATCGACGCGGCGAAGAAACGGCCGGGTGCGCTCTCCTATGCAACCACCGGGCGCGGCCGCATCACCCACCTGACCATGGAGTTGTTGCAAAACCGCGCCGGCATCCAGTTGCAGATGATCCCCTACAGCGGCGGGCCAACCGCGGCGATGGCCGACGTCACGACAGGACGCGTTGCCATTATTATCGAAGCCTATTCCGGGCTTGCCGGCGGTTTGCAGAGCGGGAGCATCACTGGCATCGCGGTGACGTCCTATGAAAGGCTTGCTGAGTTCAAGGATCTTGCCACCGTCGCGGAAACGTTGCCGGGATTCATTGCGGGCGGCTGGAACGTGCTGCTCGCGCCCGTTGGCACCCCCGAAGCTATCGTGGACAAGGTGAGCGCCGACCTGACGAAGGTGCTCGGCGAAACGGAGATCAAGAACAAGCTCGCGGCGCTTGGCGCCTACGTGCACCCGATGCTGCCCCCGGAGGTCAGGACTTTCGTCGAAGAGCAGCAGCGGACCTGGCGGCCGGTGGCCGAGAAAGTAGCCAAGGAAATGGTGCAGCCGGCTAGGTGAACGTGGCCAGCGTGTGGAACCGCCGGAACGTACCGTTCGATTAGCACTCGTTCATTGTCACGGGTTTGAGTTTTAGAAACAGACTGTCTTCAGAAACGACTACGCGGCCTCGCTCTGAAATTTGTCGGTGGAGATGCTCGACATGGAGCTGTTACCAAAAGGCGCAAACTTCGTTCGTGCCAAGACCCTCTGGGAGATCGGCCTGCACATTGCTGGCAATCCGGCGACGCCATACGGCGGCAATCGCGACATGGTCATCACTATTGGGAGCGGCTCCGGCCCTGCCTTCCGGCCATGGCTAAGGCTTGCGACGGGCTCTGCCATTCTCGCCGAGGAGGTTGCGAAGGGCGACGGCGTCGACTTGGCCTTCGTCAATCCCTCGGCGTTGCTCACGCAAGCCTATCGAGGGGTTGGCTTGTTCAGCACGCCGCTTCCCGTGCGTATCGTTGCGGTCTACCCGAGTTGGGATCGCTTCGTGTTCATGATCCACCCGAGGACGGGGATCCGCTCGCTCGCAGACATCAAGGCGAAGCGGTATCCGCTGCGCGTCTCGGTTCGCGAGGACCCCACTCATTCAACGCATGTCTTGATCGATCAGGCGTTCGCGCTCCACGGCTTTGCGCTCAAAGACATTAAATCCTGGGGCGGCCGTCTCGTCCTCTGCGGCGGGCCGTCCGACGTTCGCCGGCTGGAGCCGCTCGGCCGCGGCGAGCTCGATGCTGTGTTCGACGAGGGCATCATCGTCTGGCTTAATGAGGCCCTGGCGGCCGGTCTATCACCGATTGAGCTTGAGCCTACCGAGTTCGATGCGTTGCGCCCACTCGGATGGCGGAAGGTGTCTCTTCCCAAATCACGTTTCCCGCGCCTGGCTCGGGATGTCGACACGCTCGATTTCAGCGGTTGGCCGATTTACGCAAACGCGTCGCTTCCGGAGCAAGTTGCCTACGACATCTGCGAAGCCCTCGCCGCGCGCGAAGCGGAGATTCCTTGGGAAAAAGGGACCGACGGGACCGCTTTGCACATGGGGCGCGAGAGCGACAGCACGCCGATGGACGTTCCCCTGCACCCGGGCGCGGAACGTTGGTATCGCGAGCACGGCCGGACTACCGGTTAGCTCGGTATATTGGTTCAGAGCCGTCCCATGAGAAGAAGCACCAAGAGGACGACGAGGATGATTCCGATGATACCCATGCCACCGTGGCCATAGCCGTAACCGTAGCCGCCGAATCGGCCACTGAAGCCACCGAGTAAAAAGATCACGAGGAGGATAACGAGGATTAATCCGAGCGACATGCTGCCTTCTCCATCTGCGGACCGCCTTCCCTACCCGCGTGTTCCCCAGAGATGGCCGCGAGTCGCGTAAACCCGATTGCGCTACTTTCCGCGCAAACTGTCTTTCACCCCACCAACAGCATTCTGTACCTTGCCTGCTGCCTTCTCGGCTTTGCCTTCGGCCTCGGTTTTGGCGTCGCCGGTAATCTTCCCAGCGACCTCCTTGATGCCACCTTTTAGTTGGCGGCCGGAGCCTTTAACCCTGTCCTTATCCATTGCCTGTCCTTTTGACGTACGCTTCGACGCGATGCAGATGCCGAAAGTGCGTGAAGCGACTACTCAATCAATCGATGGCGGTGAGTTAAGTTCCACTCCCGCCGGACCTTTCGAAATTGCTACAAATTTATCATCTACAAACGAGCCGCCTTAGAGGGCGTGTTATGCAGCGTATATGTGATATTCGGTGTTCCGTTGTGGAATTAAAGCGGAGGTCAGTTTCCAACTAAGAACGTCTGCTAAGTGCTATAAGCAGTCATCTCGTATCAGCAAGATCGGGGTCTTGCAGGAGCAAATAAGCGAGCTCCTTGTGCGCGCTCATCAACTCCCTGACGTCGTCCTCGAGAGGCGTCAGCGTATCGGATCATAGAGGCGTTCTGGAGAGCCCGCGGCCGACTTGCGCTTCGGGTCAAAACCGGAAACGCTCGCATTGAGCATTTGTTTTCCGCTTTAACCCCGATAGCGGACGAGTGAGCAGACATCCTAGATCGTCAGCTTCGTGCAACTAACGGAAGTCACGCCGATTAATTCGATTACACGATTGGCCGTCGCAAGCAGGGGTGGCGGAATTTCGACCCCGATGGCCTTTGCAGTCTTGAGGTTGATTACCAGCTCGAATGTCGTTGGCTGCTCAATCGGCAAATCACCGGGCTTCGCGCCCTTTAATATCTTATTGACAAAGACGGCCGCTGTCCGAAAAACCTCCTCGTAGTTGGGCCCGTACGACATGAGCCCGCCCGCCTCGACAAACGAGCTGTCCTCAAACATAGCTGGAATTTTGTTTCGGTTCGCAAAATCTAGAATACGGCCGAGATGCTGCCGCGTGAAAGCTTCGGTCGTCACCAGCAGCGCGTCAGGCCGCTGATTCAGCAGTTCGGCGAACGCCGCCTCCAGTTCGTCAAGATTTCTGGGTCCCACGGTGTGAAGTAGAACGTGCGACTGATCGGCGGCGATCTCTGTTTCGCGGACGCGTTCCGCCATGCCCGGATTTGATGAATCCCACAGGATCGCAAATCGGGTAATTCCTGGAGCCAGCGTGCGAAGGATGTCGAGGCGTTTGGCGCTCAGCTCAGGCGCCATTAGCGAGTTGCCAGTTGCATTTCCTCCAGGCCGGGCGAGACTCGCGACAAGACCGAGACCGACCGGGTCGCTGATGGCCCCCAAAACAATCGGGATCGTGCTGGTGGCTCGCTTGGCTGCAAAGGCGGCGGGTGTCCCAATCGTCACTATGACATCCACATTCTCCCGCACCAGGTCTGCCGCAAATTCTTTCAAGCGCTCAGAATTCCCCTCCGCGAATTTGCGCTCTACGACGATATTCTTACCCTCCAGATAACCGAGTTCTCCCAGCCTTCCCATGAACGGCGCGATGAAAAAAGTGCTGGCCCCCGTATTGAGCAGCCCTATTCTGAAGCGCTGCCGCGCGTGCGTCGCGAGCGGCCAAGCGACCGCCGCACCGCCAATCAATGTAATCAACTCCCGCCGTCTCATGGTCGCCTCTGGGCTGAGACAAAGGCCTTGCCCCTGGCTAAGCTAACACCCCCAACCCGGAAAGTGTAATTCGGGCGCGGCTTTGCTGCGCGGGCGGCTCAAGCAGGTGACCCGCAAGGCCGCAGCGATCTCGCCAGTGTGATGATCAGGACACACGCTGGCGCGAAATCGCGCCACTGAAATTTGTCACAGCAGCATCTGCTAGAGGGGAATGTTAGCGTACTAGCGAACAGGTACAGCCCACCTGTCGCGACAGTCCCGGCTTTGGACAAATCGATTCCGGGGCTGTCGCCCCAAAGTGCGGCACCGAAAATCCGCAAACCGAAGCACCTGCCTATGCGTACTACTGTGAGCGCGATGGTTTTCACGTTTGCAGTTAGCGCGGCATGTGCCGATGCGACCAATGGCGAGCATCTGGCACAGCGTTGGTGCGCTTCCTGTCATACTGTTGCCCGCGAGCAAACAAGCGCCCACTCCGCCGCACGATCGCTTGCGACTATAGCAAGAAGCCCAGATTTTGGCCGCGAGAAGCTCGCTATTTTTCTCCTCCTGTTTCATCCAAAAATGCCCGAGACGTCGCTGACCCAAAACGAGGCGTCGGATCTCGCCGAATACATCGCCAGCCTGGGACGTGCGGAATAGCCCTCCCTAACGCAATCCCGCCAACGCCAGCAAAATTGCAATCGACGCTGCGATCACCACCAGCGCCGTCACGCTGGCGCCGAGCTGGCGCGGCGGCGACTGGCCGAGCGTCCGGTTCAGCCCGATCGCGCTCGCGAGCCGCGCCAGCACGAGCGCAACACCCAGGATCTGCACCACCAGCGGCCGGGCACCCAGCATCTCGGCCAAGCCGATCACGATCAGCGCCAACGGCGCCTGCTCGGCAAAATTGGCATGGGCGCGGACCGCCTGCGCGAGCTTGGCCACGCCGCCGTCGCCGGCGTCGACCTTGCTGCGCACCCGGTTCACGATCACGTTGATGGTCAGTGCCGCGCCGAGTAAGCCGAGTAGCGCGGCATAGAAAGCCGTAATGCTGGGGACCGTCGTGTTCATGGCGAGACCTCCTCAAGGCGTTTCGTCCTCGGAGGGCGTCGGCTTTATGTCTTGATATCCCGCTCCGACCCATCCGCCCATTCGGTCGAACGCAAGGTCGGCCGATCGACAGCCCCGGACTGATTGCGCAGAATTTTTTTTGATCAGCCGAGCTCGGCCAGCCGCCGCAGGATCAGCCGCCGTTCCGGGTCGAGCTTCGCAAGCTCGAGCGCTTCGTGATAGGCGCGCCGGGCCTCCTCGCGGCGCCCGAGCCGATTGAGCAGATTGGCGCGCGCCGACGGCAGCAGGTGATAGCCCGCGAGATCCCCGCGCGCGGCGAGCGCGTCGATCAGATCAAGCGCTCGTGCCGGACCGTCGACCATCGAGACGGCGGCCGCATGGTTGAGCTCGACCACCGGCGAGGGCTGCAGGCGCAGCAGCACTTCGTAGAGCCCGACGATCTGCGGCCAATCGGTCTCCTGGTGACGGTGCACCCGTGCGTGCAGCGCGGCGATCGCAGCCTGCACGGTGTAGACGCTCGGGCGGCCGGCCGCGCGCAGCGCGCGCTCGACCAGCGCCAGTCCCTGCGCAATCTGGGTCCGGTCCCAGCGGCTTCGATCCTGGTCTTCGAGCAGGATGATGTCGCCATCCGCGGTCGCCCGTGCGGCACCGCGCGCGTCATGCAACAGCATGAGGGCAAGGAGGCCGGCGATCGCCGGTCGTTGGGGCAGCAGGCTGTCGAGCAGACGGGCGAGCCGGATTGCTTCGCGCGCAAGGTCCGCGCGCATCAGCTGCGCGCCTGACGTGCCGGCATAGCCTTCGGAAAAAACCAGATAGATGACGGCAAGGACGCCATCGAGGCGCTCGTCGAGCATGCCCGGCGACGGTGTCGTGTAGGGAATGCGCGCGCCGCGGATCTTTTGTTTGGCGCGCACCAGGCGCTGCGCCATGGTCTCTTCATTCACCAGAAACGCGCGCGCGACCGCTTCGGTCGAAAGCCCGCAGATCGCTCGCAACGTCAGCGCCACCCGGGTCTCCATGCTCAGCGCCGGGTGGCAGCAGGTGAAGATCAGCCGCAGCATGTCGTCGCCGAACGCATCGTCGTCCGCGTCGGGCGGCGCAGCCTGGCTCGCGATCGTGGCCTCGGCCTCGATATAGCGCTGCTTGGCGCGCAGCCGGATCTGACGCCGGATGCGGTCGATTGCCTTGTTGCGCCCGACGTTGACGAGCCATGCGCGCGGGTTTTCCGGCATCGCGGTCCATTGTTCGAGCGCGGCCGCGAATGCGTCCTGCATGGCCTCCTCGGCGAGTTCGAAGTCACCGACGAGGCGGATCAGCGTCGCCAGAACGCGACCCGCCTCGTCACGGAAAATCTGTTCGATCTCGCCTTCGCGCATCCGGTGCTCGCGCTGCGCCGATCCCAACCGGAGCGCCGTAGCCGTCATGAGTAGACCATGATCAGTAGACCATGATCAGTAGACCATGATCGGCCGTACCTCGATCGAGCCGAACTTGGCCGACGGAACGCGTGCTGCGATCGATGTCGCCTCGTCCAGGTCCTTGGCCTCGATCAGATAGTAGCCGCCGAGCTGCTCGCGGGTCTCGGCAAATGGCCCGTCGGTAGTCATGGTCTTGCCGTTGCGCACCCGCACGGTGGTGGCGTTCGAGGTCCGCTGCAGGGCGTCACCGGCTTTGAAATTGCCCTTCTCGATGATCGATTGGGTAAAGGACCGATAGGCGTCCATCATTTCCTTCATGCCGGCTTCCCGCATTTTGTCGGCCTCGGCTTCATTCGCATAAATGAGCAGGAGGTATTGCATTGCTAGGCTCCTTCGATTGGTTAGCGTCACGACCGGCATTCAGTCGTTCGGGAAACGGCCGGATCGACAATCGGCGGGCGTGCGGTAGGCAAAAATCCCGCTGCTTGAA
The DNA here is from genome assembly GCA_963816775.1 of uncultured Alphaproteobacteria bacterium. GTDB lineage: Bacteria > Pseudomonadota > Alphaproteobacteria > Rhizobiales > Xanthobacteraceae > JAFAXD01. The sequence goes on along the minus strand of CAWFLX010000058.1, from coordinate 394 downwards.
GCAAAGCTCCTAAAGCCTTGCCGTCCCTTGAAAACCTGACACTAGCAAACTTGCGACCGGGCCCGTAGGCTCGCCCGCCGACGTGTCGCGTTAAATTTTTGGGGACCTCTCATGGCCGAGTATCAGCTCCACTGTTTCGCACAATCGGGCAATTCATATCGCGCGGCCCTCATGCTCAATCTCATCGGCGCGAGTTGGAAACCCGTCTTCGTCGACTTCTTCGCCGGCGGGGTCCAGCGCACACCGGACTTTAGAAACAACGTGAACGAAATGGGCGAGGCCCCTGTGCTGGAACACGGAGCCCGGAAACTCAGCCAGTCTGGCGTCATCCTGACCTACCTGGCGGACCGCTCGGGCAAATTCCAGCCGCAGGGGTTTGACGAAGAGCTCGAGT
>CAWFLX010000057.1:0-32415 GCA_963816775.1 uncultured Alphaproteobacteria bacterium | reverse complement strand
TCTCGACCGCACCATCGCAAAAACAGGCGGTTGTTTTTTCGCGGTTACCAGCACCCGTTGGGTCGGTAATAGCCGCCCGCGATATGGCATCCGCTGTTGCTGTACCGCCACCGCCCATATGATGAGCCGATGAAGTAGCTGCGGCGCCATGCCCGCCTGCGCCACCGCGCCTCTGTCGCCGTGTTCGGAGCGGCGGATTTCACCTGGGCGGTGCTGGATAAGGCCGGAGCTGCTGCGATCGGAGCTGCGGCCAAAAAGGTGAGCGCGCCGGCAATGCCAACGCCGGTCGCGCAACGGACGAAGATGGATTTGGTCATGGATCTCTCCGGCCCTAGAGCAATTCGCCCTATGTTATCTCATGCAAGCGAACTTCGCCTAGAAGGTGCCATGGCTTTGGATATCTGGCCTCTCAGGCGCGACTGAGACCTGCGGCAACCGGGTCGCGGCGAAGCGCGCTTGATGGCCTCGGCGCGCCGGTTATAGAATGCGACCGCTCCGTCGGCGTCAAAATAGGTGGGTGGCGCATTATGAAACACACGCTTGCGCTTCTCTTCTTGTTGGGCGGTCTTGCGACCGGCCATGCCCAATCGGCCTCGCCGTCGGGACTTCCTCCGGGGCCAACTTTCTCCACCTGCACGTTCGCTTGCACAACCGCGTATATGGCCTGCACTAATCCGTGCTCGATTGCCACAAGCAGCACCGCAGGAACGCCAGCGGGCTCCTCCTCAAACTCTGCCCAGTGCTACTTAAACTGCACTACTCAGAGACAAACGTGCACGATGGGCTGTAGCGGTCTGCCATTTAACTAGGGGCAGATGACGCCGCGTTTGCGGTTACATCCAATTCCGCATTGCATCTAATAGTCTGAGACGAGACGCGCAGGCGCCGCTCGATCGGCGACAGCGCGACAATCTGCTCGTCAGCGGGCGGGCGCGAAGATCGAAGGCGTCGGCGAGCGCCGTCAGCGACCTCGCGCTCGGCAACCGATCCCTTGCCGCGCGCATAGCACCCCGATTTCGCTGCGACGAGTTCCGAGTTAGGCTCCCTGCGCCAACTCGGATAACCCGTTGTCGGTCGACTGCCGGAAAAACAGCCACCCGGAGGAAACCTGATGAGCGTCAATCACCGCATGCCCATGCCATTGCCTGCGCTCGGCCGGCGCGCCTTACTGCAGGGCGCGGCAGCGGCCGGCGGAGCACTGCTGCTACCGCGCGGGGCGCGCGCAGCGGAAACGCCGCGCCGGGGCGGCACCTTGCGGGTGTCCATGACCTACAATCCGGCGGCGCTCGACCCGATGACAGGCCGCAACGCGCCGGACTTCAACACGCTGCTCGCGATTTACGAGGGGCTGATCGACCTCGATCCCGCGACCCTGCGGCCGAAACCGGGGCTCGCCAAGGCATTCAGCTGGAAGGATCCGACCACCCTGGTCCTTGACCTCCAGCCGGGCGTGACATTCCACGACGGTTCGGCGTTCGATGCGGATGCGGTCAAGTTCAACCTCGACCGCTACCGCAGCGACCCGCGCTCCAACGTCAAGCCCGATTGCTCGTCGATCGACGCGGTCGAGGCCGTCGGTAAGGACCAGGTGGTGTTGCGCCTCAACCGCCCGAATTCGTCGCTGCCGACGATCCTGGCGGATCGGCCCGGGCTGATGGCGTCACCGACTGCGATCAAGAACGCGCCGGGCGGCAATATCGACCGCGCGCCGATCGGCACCGGCCCGTTCAAATTCGTGAGCTGGCAGGACAACGACCGCATCGTGCTCACGCGCAACGACTCCTACTGGCGTACCGGACTGCCGTATCTCGACGGTCTCGTGCTGCGCATCATCGGCGAGCAGCCGACTGGCCTGCGCTCGGTGGTGGCGGGCGAAAACGACATGGCGATCAACATCGACGTTCACCTCAAGACCGTGGCGGACCGTGCCGGCAACCTGGTGGCGCGGCTGGCGCCCAGCATGTTCTTCTGGGGCGCCTACATCAATTTTGCCAAGCCGCCGCTCGACAATCTCAAGGTCCGTCAGGCGTTGTCATGGGGCATCGATCGCGAAGCGATGAACAAGGCGATCGCGCTTGGGCTCAACACGCCGGGCAACGGCGTGATCACCAAGGAGCACTGGGCCTGCGATCCGGCGACGTTCAACTATTACGGCTACGACCCCGATAAGGCGCGCAAATTGCTGGCGGAGGCCGGGCATCCGGACGGCATCGACGTGCCCATGCTGGGCTGGTCGGACCAGACCGCCATGCAACGCCAGGAAGTCGCGATGGCTCAGCTTGCCAAGGCCGGCATTCGCGTGCAGCTGACGCCGGCCTCACCGCAGGACTCGTCGATTCAATTCTTCGGCCCGCAGAAAAAGGGATCCGCGCGCATGAGCGGCATGGGCGGCTACGCCGACCCGAGCCAGCAGTACGACAACCTGTTGGCCAAGAGCGCATACTATAACGCCGGCGGCATCGAGCTTCCGGGCTACCGGGCGCTGATCGACGCGACCCAGGCGACCGACGATCTGAACGAGCGCAAGGCGGCGTTCGCAAAGCTGCAGCGCTTCGTGATCGAAAACGCGCTGGTGCTCACCTTCCTGTTCCAGACCAACCTGCTGGTCACGCAGAAGACGGTGCAAGGCGTAACGGTCGACCTCACCAACAAGCCGAGGTTCCATTCGGCCTGGTTATCCGCATGACGGGGGTGCGGCCGATTGGCCGGCGCAGCCCAGTCTGATCTCCGGCAGAGGCAATGAAAGAGTTGGCGATGAACGAATTGGCGCCGAACACGGTGACGAAATCTGCGATTGTCCCGCAGCCCGAGAAATACTGGGACCGTCTGTTCGCGCCCGGCGGGCACGCGGCCATGATCACCACGGTCGATCGCGAGGGCCACGTCAACGCGGCTGCCTACGCCACCTGCGTGCGCATCGTGCACAAGCCGGTTCAGATTGCGTTCACCACCAGCCAGACGGGCGACACCGGCCGCAATACGAAAGAGACCGGTCAATTCGTCGTCAACCTGCCGTCGTTTGAGCGCGATGTCCTGGAGAAGGTGCGCATCGTCGGGCTTCCATTTGCGCGCGGCGTCAATGAGCTCGAGAAAGCCGGGCTCACCGCGCTGGCGTCCACGCTGGTGGCGCCGCCGCGCATTCTCGAGTGCCATCGCCACTTCGAATGCGAGGTGGTGTGGACCAAGGAATGGCTCAACCGGATGATGGTGGTCGGCAACGTAGTGGCGGCTTCGGTGCGCGCCGATTGCGTCGATGCGAAGGGCTACATCATCTGGGATCGGATCAAGCCGGTTGCGTTCTGCGGCGCGCCCTACGTCGACATGTTCGCGGCCGCCCACGAGACGATGACGGTCGGGCTCCCGTACGATGGGCCCGAGGCGCAGGCGGCCGAGCGTAGCGTGCGCGGCATGTTCGAGGACATGTAATCGACCGGACGGCCGCGCGGGATGCTCCCGCTGGTCGACTTACCCTGACCGCGGCGTGGCGAGATGAGCCTTCTTGACGCGAATGAGGCGGCAGTTCGCGCACGCGCGGCTGTCTCTGGCTCCCGCGCCGTTCCCCTGCTGGAAATATGACGGTTGCGCTTGCCGGGTTTTGGCGATTGCGCGCGCGGGGCGCTGGACCAAATGCGCTCGCGCATGACCGCGCGCCGTCCGGTAGGCGTGTGCGCGTGCACCCTCGCTTGGCGCCGTTTTGGGACGCGCCGACGGCATCGGGACGTCGGTCAGGGCGGCAAGCGACTTTTGCGCGACGGCGGCATGCAACTCGGGCGCGTTGTCGGCAACGCCAGGTGCGATCGTTGCCATGGTCGCGACGGCTGCGACCGGCTTCAACGGTGCCGCCTTGGCGGGGTCGGCGATTGCGGCATCGGCAACAAGTGCGTCGCTGGTCGCCGGGCCCGGCACGACGTGCACGACCTTGAACCCGCGCGCCTTGAGCTCGGCGAGCAGCGTCGGCAGCGCCGCGACCGTGACCTTGTGAATATCGTGCAACAGCAGGATGCCGCGGCCTCTGGCTTCGAGCCGGCTCAGCGAGCGGCGCACGATCTCCTTCGGAGAGATGCGCCGCTTCCAGTCGTCGCCGGGGAAATCGGCGCTCCAGGCCATGATCCCGCGCTCGCCCAGATAGGCTTCTGAATTGGCCTGGTGCAGCAGCCCGGGGTAGCGGAAGAACGGCGCGACCTTGTAGTCCGATCCGAGCGCCTTCTGCACGGCTTCGAAGCCCTGGTCGATCTGTTCCTGCGCCTTGGCGAGCGGCATACGGTGAAACGTCAGCGGATGGCTGAAGCTGTGCGTTCCGATGGTGTGGCCGGCTTCCGCAACCTTGCGCACCCACTCGGGGTGGGCGGCAGCCATTTGGCCTACCATGAAATACGTGGCCTTGACGCACTCCGACGCGAGGATCTCCAAGACATGCTCGGTGTGCGGGGGCAGGGGACCATCGTCGAAGGTCAGCACCACCTCATGATCGGCGAGCGGCAGGGAGTCGTGATAACTCATGGTGCCGATCAGCGGCATCGCGGCCGGATCGACCACCAAGGTTCGGCTGACCCCGAGTGCGTTGGGGTTCGTACATTCTTCCGCCGCGGCGCTTCCACCCACGGCCACCGCCAAAGCGGCCGCGAGCAGCGCGAGGGCGCTCAAGCTGCGCATTTGTATTCCCCGTATGAGCGCCAGATGTACGCGGCGATTCCCTGTGGCGATTAAATCGTAACACGGCGCAAGAGCAACCGGCACCTGCGCCCAGGTGAGCTTTTACCACATCGCTGTGGCAAACAAGTCACCGTTGCGGCGCCCGCGCGTCCATGGATCGAGCATCCTGTCGCGCTTGTGGGCGGCGCGACGGGCTCCCTTGCCGTTTGCGCCTTCCGGTTTGGAGCAACCGGGTTGGGTGAGTCGCGCGAGCTGCCGCAAATCGATTCGCCTGCCGCGCTGCCGCGCCGGTGCCGGAAGCGCGGCAGCGTCGCAACGATCTGTGCCCTCGAGTCGTTAAGCAGGACGACGCCGCAACGGATGGCATCGAGACAATGCGCTTGAGCGGGAGTCCCCGCGCCGGCGTGCACTGTTTCGCTTTGTTGCCACCCCGGAACGGCGAGCGTACAACGCACGCGGATACCACGTCGCACGCGAGTCTTTCGGTTGCTCGACCAGCAAGAGACCAATCACACATCGGCCGATGCTCCCGAGCCCCGTGGAGAGGACGGGGCAATCCGGTCGGAGTACGTCCAAGAAGTCACGACCGCGATCGACGCGGCCGATGCCACGCGCCTGCGCACACTCGTAGGGGATTTGCACGAGTCCGACCTCGGCAGCCTGCTCGAGGCGCTGGATCCGGAAGCGAGGCCCCGGCTCATCACGCTGATGGGCGCCGACTTCGACTTCAGCGCGCTCACCCAGGTCGATGACACGGTTCGCGAGGAAATCCTCGAGGAGCTGACCACCAAGACGGTCGCCGAGGGCGTACGCGAGCTCGATTCCGACGACGCGGTCTGGATCCTGCAAGACCTTCCCAAGGATGAGCAGACCGAGATTCTCGATCAACTGCCCTCGCGCGAGCGCCTCGCGCTGCGGCGCAACCTCGACTACCCCGAAGAATCCGCCGGCCGGCGCATGCAGGATGAGTTCATCGCCGTGCCACCGTCGTGGACCGTTGGGCGCGTCATGGACTACCTGAGCGAGACCGCCGAACTGCCCGAGCGCTTCCTGGAACTCTATGTCGTCGATCCCGGGTACCGGCTGTTGGGCGCGGTTGCGCTCGATCGGTTGCTGCGCGCCAAGCGTCCAATCCCGGTGTCCAACATCATGGATGAGGAACGCCGGCGGGTGCGTGCGACCGAAGACCAGGAAGAGGTGGCGCGGCTATTCGAACGCTACGACTTGGTTGCCGTTCCGGTCGTCGATGAGCAGGATCGCCTGGTCGGCGTCGTCACCGTCGACGATGTCGTCGACGTCATCGAGGAGGAGGCCGAAGAGGACATCAAGGCGCTCGGCGGCGTCACCGGCGACGAAGAGCTCTCGGATTCAGTCTGGACCATCGTGCGCGGCCGGTTTCCCTGGCTGCTTGCAAATCTGATGACCGCGTTGCTCGCGTCCTGGGTGATCCGTCAGTTCGAGGGTTCGCTGCAGAAGATGGTGGCGCTCGCGGTGCTGATGCCAATCGTCGCCAGCATGGGCGGCAATGCCGGAACCCAAACCATGACGGTTGCGGTGCGCGCGCTTGCCACCCGCGACCTCAGCCGCGCCAACGCCTGGCGCGTGATCCGGCGCGAACTCGCGGTCGGGCTGCTCAACGGCATGGCGTTTGCCTTGATCATGGGGATGGTCGCCGCCGCCTGGTTCAATATCAACGATCTGGGCCTGGTGATCGCGCTGGCGATGGTGTGCGTGCTCGCCGCCGCGGCGCTCGGCGGGATCCTGATTCCGCTGCTGCTCATGCGGCTTGGCGTTGATCCGGCGGTCTCGTCGGGGCCGTTCGTCACCACCGTGACCGACGTGGTCGGATTTTTCTCGTTTCTCAGCATCGCGACACTTTGGTTCGGGCTGAGATGAACGCAAAGGTTCGGGCTGAGATGAACGCAAAACGCCGGCCTATAAGGCCAGCGTTTCGCAAGGCGTTGCTCCGCGTCAGCGGATGACGGTGACGTCGTTGTTGGAATAACCGGTCATTACCCCGGCCTTCTGCACCGTGCCGTTCATGCTCGCCGTCGCCGGGGTCGCCGATCCCATATCGGGGGCGCGCGCGCCAAAACCGACCAGCATCACCGTGATCGCACCGATGAAGGCCATAACGACGATCCTGACATGGGTCGCCCGATCGGCGGTGGCGAGCGAGCTGTTCATCGAACTCATGACGCGTCCTCAGTTAAATCGCGGTAGGGGAGCGGGGCCGGCGGCGACCGATGCCGGCGTAGCCGGACGTTGCACGCTCCGCACCGGGCGAGCACCAGAGATCGGGAGCACGACGACCTTTGTGCCGATGTTGACGCGCGAATAAAGATCCATCACGTCGGCGTTCACCAGCCGGATGCAGCCGCTGGACACGCGCGTTCCGATCGTCAGCGGAGCGTTGGTTCCGTGGATGCGATAGATCGTGTCGCCGAGGTACATGGCGCGCGCGCCCAGCGGATTGCTGGGGCCGCCGGCCATGAAGCGCGGCAGGTAGGGCTGCCGTGCGATCATTTCGGCGGGCGGCGTCCAGTCCGGCCACTCGGCCTTTCGGGCAATCGTTTGCGTGCCCGACCACGTGAAGCCTTCGCGGCCGACGCCGATGCCGTAGCGAATGGCGCGGCCACCGCCCAACACGTAATAGAGATACGTGTGCGGGGTATCGATCACGACCGTGCCGGCGCTTTCGGCGGTCGGATAGTTGACGATCTGACGCCGCAGGTTTGGCGCAAGCTCCGCGGGCTCGTCGGTGTCTTCCTGACTGGGGCGCGCTACGCTCTGTTGCTGCAGATTACGACGGGCCGCGTAGCTGCCGTTGTCGTTGTTCATTCCGCCGTCGCCGCTCATCATCTGCTCGAAGATGGTGCCGAACGGATTCGACGGCGCGGCAAAGCCGAGCGGATCGGCAAACGCACTGGTGCTCGCAAGCGCAATCACCAGCGCGGCGGCTGCGCCCGTACGGCGCAAAGCTTTGGACGTATTCGACATTGATTTACCCCACACCCAATGGGATCGGTTGTTGGGGTCAAAATAGGATGGTTAAGAGTTGGTTCACCACTGTACGCAGGGAAGCCGCCTCTATCGGAAGGGGTTGCGGCCCCTATACGCGGGTATAGGGACGGCCGAAAAAGGGATGAGATCTCCGGTAATTAACGGCTCGGCGGACACGCAATCGTGAGCACCCGCCAATACTGGTTTCAGGCGCTAGTGCAGCGCGCTAGAGCCGTTTTTCGCTAAGTTAAAGGCGTCAGCAGCAACTACTGCTGCAACGCGCCGCCATCGGTCGCGTGCAACGCCCGATCGAGGCACCCGATCAAACTCTCGTCGCTGAACGGCTTGCTCAGCAACCCGAAGGCGCCACGCGCAAGAACATGATCACGAATGCGCTGCTCGGGAAAAGCAGTGATGAAAATGATTGGTACGCGATAGCCGTCGGCGAGCAGGCGTTTCTGTAGTTCAACGCCGTCGATGCCCGGCATCTGAACGTCGGTGATCAAGCACGACGTCTCGCGCAACCGGTCCGACCCTAGGAATTCCTCCGCCGATGCGAATGTTGCAGCCCCATACCCCAGCGACCGGACGAGTCCTTTGGTGGCCTCGCGCACGGATTCATCATCATCAACTATCGAGATCATGGGCACCTGCGTCAAAACGCTTTTCCTTGGTTATTGGGACGGCCAGAGTTCAAAACTCCGCAGCGAAGCGATGTGCGAGAGTTGCCGCAGGGGGGTGCCAAGAAAATTATACTTAGGTTTAAACCAGCCAGTGATTTTCCATGGTGCGGATCGGCATTTTTCCTTTGCAATTCAATCGCAACGCCTTGCTCAATCGCGCTGTTTTGGGCGCGATACGAGGCTTTGGAGCGCCTAAAAAACGCCGTGAATCGGCGCTCCGCCAATTGCCGACGTGGTTAGGGCTTAGTTAAATTGGTTACGACCGGGCCCGGCGAACGCCCAGGGCGTCCACCATCTTGACGAGGTCTGCCAACGACTTCGCGCCCATCTTGCGCATCGCGTTGCCCCGGTGGACTTTTACCGTGATCTCGGTAACGCCGATTTCGGCAGCAATCTGCTTGTTCATCAACCCGGTCGTCACCAGCGCGATGACTTCCTGCTCGCGCGGCGTCAGCGTCTCATAACGGGCGCGCAAAGTTGCGACCAATGTGTCCTTTTCGCGGCGCGCGCGGTCGCGCTCGAGCCCGACCTGCACCGCATCGAGCAGTTCCTGATCGCGAAACGGTTTGGTGAGAAACTCGACCGCACCGGCCTTCATGGCGCGCACCGTCATCGGGATATCGCCGTGTCCGGTGATGAAGATGATCGGCACGTGGATGTTGGCCTTGGCGAGCTCGGTTTGAAAATCCAGCCCGCTCAAGCCCGGAAGCCGCACATCGAGCACCAAGCAACTCGGACTGTCCGGCAGTTTGGCTTGCAGAAAGTCGGTTGCAGACGCAAAGGTCTCGGCGCGCAAGCCGACTGAGCCGAACAGGCTTTTTAACGCTTCGCGTATCGAAGGATCGTCGTCGACTACGAAAACCGTCGCTGGCCCCATGATCATCCCTCGCCCGGCGGTGAGCTCGGCAGCACGACTTCGAACACCGAGCCATGCGGTGTTGCGGGCGTTGCCGACAAACGTCCGCCATGGGCCTCAATGATCGTCCGGCAGATCGACAGGCCGAGACCGGTTCCATTCGATTTGGTGGTGTAAAACGCATCGAAGATACGGCCGACATCCTTCGGGTCGATACCGACGCCGGAGTCTTCGACGCTCAGCGCAATGCTGTTGTCGTGGTGGATGCCGGAGCGCACGCGCATCACACGCGCGCGGTCGGTCACCGGAGCCATCGCATCGATCGCGTTGTTCATCAGATTGAGCACGACCTGTTGCACTTGCACGCGATCGGCCAACACCGGCGGGAGCTCGTTGCCCAGCTCGGTGCGCACCGATACTTTCTGTTTCTTGAGTTCGCCTTGCACCAGCGTCAATGCCTCCTGCACGATGTCGTTGACGTCATGAAGAGACTTGTGCTGGGTCTCCTTTCGAAACATCGCCCGAATGCTTCCGATCACTTCGCTCGCACGATGGCCGTCTTTGGCGATTCGCTTCAATGCCGAACGCGCTTCCTCGAGGTCGGGCGAGGCATTCGACAGCCAGCGCAAGCCGGCGTTGCTGTTGGTGACGATCGCCGCCAGCGGCTGGTTGATTTCGTGGGCGATCGAAGCCGTCATCGCGCCGATCGTCATCAGACGATCGGCACGCGCCAGTTCGGCTTGCTCGGTCATTTCGCGATCGCGGGTGGCAGCGAGCTCGGCCAGCATGTCGTTGAACACGATCGCAAGGTGCCCAATCTCATCTTGGCTGTCGCTTTCGGCGCGCAGCGTATAGTTCTTGGTCTCGCGCACGGTCTGGGCGATGCCTTCAAGGCGTTCCAGGGGGCCTACGATGCGGCGATGGGTCATGACCGCGACCACGATGCTCAACGCGGCGAGCGCGCCAGTCAACAGAAGACTGCGGCGCAGCTTTGCGAGCAGACTATCGATACGCTGCCGGAGCAAGCGGTCGAGCTCGATCTGCGCGCCGCCCCAGGCCCACAGCGCGCTCGCGACTGCCCTTCCATAAAGTGAATCGAGCGATGCCCGGTCGACGCCGACGATGAGGCCGCGTGCCTCGTTGTCGACCCTGGTCGCATTGAGCGCGCTCAGGTAGGCGCGAGCGTGTTGCGACATCACGCCAAACGAAGCCGCCACCGCTCGCTTGAGCCGCCCGTCCTGGTTGCCCCGATAGGCGGATGTGAGATCCTCGTCGATCCCGTCGGTGGTCGCCCGCAGCAAGCCATCGAGAACGAAACGCAAATTCTGCTCGTTCGCCGCTTCCGCCGGCTGTGGGCGCTCGTGAAACAGCACGTGGGCCTCGCCCAATTGGCCAAGCAACGTCGGCAGCTTATTGGCGACGATGTTCTGCAGATAATAAGTGTCTAGATCAGGATCGAGCGTGAGGTTGGAATCATCGGCGACCCGCGTGGCGAGCTTGTGCGTCTTGTTGAGCGCATCGAGCACGAGAGTATCGGTGGCGTTGTTCTGGGCGCGGCGCGCCCAAAGTTCGCGCAAGCTCGCCATCAGGGCGTCCGCGAATTCCTTGGTTTGCAGCAGTCCCTGGTTTTCGGCCTGTTCGGCGGCCAGCGCTGCAAGCACGTTGTTCGGGGACGCCGCGGCCGACGCCGTGATCGAGTTGATCGGCCGGTCGCTCAAGATTGCAGCGTACGTATTTCGCAACACTTCCAGGTAGTTGTCGCCGATCAGTTCCCTGCGCGCGAAATCGATGGCAATGCGGTGCTCGGCCACCAGACTGGCGGTGGTCACGCTGATCGACAGGATGAACATGCCGCACAGAATGATGAGCTTGGTACTGGTGCTCAGATTCTTGAACATGGCCCCGCCTCGGATGAGTAATACATTAAGTGCGGCTTGCGGTTAAAGGGTTCAGACGCCGCCTCCAACGGGCTTGCAAATCCGCCTGACAGGGCCTCACTTGCAGCATCAGCCGCCCTGCCTAAGACATTGCAGAGCTTGGTAAAAACTTGTTGGCGCGGGCGCGGGGCGGGAGCGCGCCCAGCGGTTCGCGCGAGCTCCCGGCGAGCGGCTGACATGCGCTGGTCGGGACGATAAAACCGAATTGACCGAACCGAGAGGAACACGATGATTCCCAACGCCTGGGGTGGCTTTGATTTCGGGCTCGGCGCCGACGTCGATGCATTGCGCGATAGCGTGCACAGCTTTGCCCAGGACCGGATTGCGCCGCGCGCCGACGCGATCGACCGCGACAACACCTTTCCGCGCGACTTGTGGCCGGAGATGGGCAGCCTTGGGCTGCTCGGCATTACGGTGGAGGAGGAATTGGGAGGGGCCGGGCTCGGATACCTCGCCCATTGCGTCGCCATGGAGGAGGTGTCGCGGGCCTCCGGCTCGGTCGGGCTCTCGTACGGCGCCCACTCGAACCTGTGTGTGAACCAGATCCGCCGCAACGGCACCGATAGCCAGCGACGGCGCTATCTCCCCAAGCTCATCACCGGCGAACACGTCGGCGCGCTGGCGATGTCGGAAGTCGGTTCCGGCTCCGACGTGGTGTCGATGCGCACCCGCGCCGACAAGCGCGGCGATCGCTACGTGCTCAATGGCAGCAAGATGTGGATCACCAACGGGCCGCAGGCGGAAACCTTGGTCGTCTACGCCAAGACCGACGCCGCAGCCGGCGCCCGCGGCATCACGGCGTTCATCGTCGAGCGCGGCTTTCCCGGTTTTTCCACGGCGCAGAAGCTCGACAAGCTCGGCATGCGCGGCTCCGACACCAGCGAGCTCGTGTTCGAAAACTGCGAAGTTCCCGAGGAGAACGTGCTTGGTAAAGTTGGCAATGGCGTCAACGTGCTGATGTCGGGGCTCGATTATGAGCGGGTGGTGCTCGCCGCCGGCCCGCTCGGCATCATGCAGGCGTGCATGGACGTGGTGCTTCCCTACGTGCACGACCGCAAGCAATTCGGCCAGCCGATCGGCGAGTTCCAGATCATGCAGGCCAAAATCGCCGACATGTACGTGGCGATGAACGCGGCCAAGGCCTACGTCTACACGGTCGCGCGCGGGTGTGACGACGGCCGCATCACGCGCGAAGACGCCGCCGGCGCGATCCTATACGCGGCCGAACGCGCCACCTGGATGGCGCTCGAAGCCATCCAGTGTCTCGGCGGCAACGGCTATATCAATGACTTTCCGACCGGGCGGTTGTTGCGCGATGCCAAGCTCTACGAGATCGGCGCCGGCACCAGCGAGATCCGCCGCATGCTGATCGGCCGCGAGATCTACCAAAAAACCGCGCCATGACCTGTTCCAGCAGCGCCCGCGCGGCATGGCAGCTACTCGCGGCGGACAAACGGTGAGGGCCGGCATGTCGGCGCCGATGATCGACGCGAATGGAGCGCGGATCCCGGCATTCGGGCTCGGCACCTGGGATCTGCGCGGGCGCACCTGCGTGCGCATGGTCGAGCAGGCGCTGCGGCTCGGCTATCGCCATCTCGACACTGCCGAGATGTATGACAACGAGACCGAGGTCGGCGAGGGCTTGCGTGCGTCGGGCGTTGCGCGCGAGCAGGTTTTCATCACCACCAAGGTGTGGTCATCGCATCTGGCGGCGCGCGATCTCGAGCACGCCGCCAAGCAGAGCCTGGTCAAGCTCAAGCTCGCACACGTCGACTTGCTGCTGATCCACTGGCCCAATCCGCGTATTCCGCTCTCCGAGACAATTCCCGCGTTGTGCAAGATGAAGAGCCTGGGGGTGACCCGCCACGTCGGCGTGTCGAATTTCACGCCCCCGCTCGTGGACGAAGCCGTGCGGCTCGCGACCGAGCCGCTGGTCAACGACCAGATCGAATGGCACCCGTTCATCGATCAATCCGCGACCCGCGCCGCCTGCCGCCGACACGGCCTCTCGGTCACGGCTTACAGTCCGATCGCCAAGGGCCGGGCATCCCACAACAAGGTGCTGGCCGAGATCGGCGCGCGTCACGGCAAGAGCGCCAGCCAGGTCGCGCTGCGGTTCCTGCTGCAGGAGGGGGCGATCGTCATTCCGCGCACGTCCAAGCCCGAGCGGCTGGCGGAAAATTTCGACGTGTTCGATTTCACGTTGACCAAATCCGAGATCGATGCGGTCCGGAAGCTGGCGCGCTAGAGCATGATCCCGAAAAGTGGACACCGGTTTTCGGAAAAGATCATGCTCAAGCAAAAAGCTAAGCGGGTTTAATGATTCAACGTTAAATCATCCCGCTCTCGGCGCAGCCTGGGCTCACATCCGTTCGATCGCCGGCGATACCGCTTTCGGCTCGGCCAGCGCAGTCGCAGCCTCGATCGCCGGCAGGATGTCTTGCACGCGATCGACCACCTTGTAGTCGATCGCCAGTTCGGAATGGATGAACCCCGATCGCTTCATGTGGTCCAGCAACTCGAGCAGCGGGTCCCAGAATGCGTTGATGTTGGCGATCAGGATCGGCTTGTTGTGGCGTCCGAGTTGCGCCCAGGTCAGCTGCTCGACCAGTTCCTCGAGGGTGCCGACGCCGCCGGGCAATGCGACGAACGCATCGGCGCGCTCGAACATCAGGCGCTTGCGCTCGTGCATATCGCGCGTCACCACGATTTCCTCGGCGCCGGCGAACATGCGTTCACGCGACTTGAGGAAGTCCGGGATAATGCCGACCACACGGCCGCCGTTCTCGTGCACCGCGCGGGCAAGCGCGCCCATCAGCCCGCGTGCGCCGCCGCCATAGACCAAGGTGATGCCGTTTTCGGCCAGAATTTGCCCAAACGCGCGGGCGATTTCGGCGAACTCCGGATTGGTTCCCGGGCTCGAGCCGCAATAGACACAAATCGATCGAATCGTACTCATAATTTCACTCTAGGCGCCGTGTATGGCGCTTGTTGGGGTCGGACCGGAGTTTTCCCTGAGGATTTGCCCCGTGCCGCAAAAATCCACCGCTTACCCGACTTTATGATGAATCTCGCGGCATAACGTCCTATATGGGAATTGAGTTGCGTGTCCGCCATGCCGCGCCGGGTCTCGGGCTGGCGACGTCGCGTGGGGACGGGCGATTCAGGCTATCAGAAGCCGTTGCAGCGTGCACCGGGATCAGGAATGAACATCCACCAATCGTTCGCCGCGCCTCCGCCTGCGAAACCGCGCGTCTCCGGCGATCGCGGTGCGCTGCTGACGGCCCTGGTGCATCTTTGGCCTTACATCTGGCCGTCCGACCGGCGCGACCTGAAGTTGCGCGTGCTGCTGGCGACCGGGCTTTTGTTTCTGGCCAAGCTCGCCACCATGGCGGTGCCGTTCACGTTCAAGTGGGCGACCGACGCGCTTGCTTCGCCGACATTTGCGTCGGACCCCTCGCTGATGGCCTGGGCGATCGCCGCGCCGGTCGTGTTCACGCTCGCCTACGGCGGCATTCGCATCCTGATGGCGATGCTGACCCAGTTGCGCGACGGTCTCTTCGCCAAGGTGGCGATGCACGCGGTCCGGCGGCTCGCGTTCATTACGTTCGAGCACATGCACATCCTGTCGATGCGCTTCCACCTGGAGCGCAAGACCGGCGGCCTGACCCGCATTCTGGAGCGCGGCCGCAACGGCATCGAGACGATCGTGCGGATGGTGATCATTCAGCTGTTCCCCACCATCGTCGAACTCGCACTGATCACCGCCGTGCTGCTCTGGCAGTTCAACGTGTATTATGTCGCCGTGATCCTGACGGTGGTCGCGGTCTATATCGGCTACACCTACTACGCCACCGAATGGCGGATCGGCATCCGCCGCAAGATGAACGACAGCGATACCGACGCCAACGTCAAGGCGATCGACTCGCTTTTGAATTACGAGACGGTCAAATATTTCAGCGCCGAGGCGCGCGAGGCCCAGCGCTACGACCGCTCGATGGCGCGCTACGAAGAGGCGAGCATCAAGTCCTACACCTCGCTGGCGGTGCTCAACGCCGGGCAGGCGACGATTTTCACCATCGGGCTGGCGGCGGTGATGATCATGTGCGTCTACGGCATCAAGAACGGCACCAACACGGTGGGCGATTTCGTGATGATCAACGCCATGATGATCCAGCTCTATCAGCCGCTGAATTTCATGGGCATGGTCTATCGCGAGATCAAGCAGGCGGTGATCGACATCGAAAAGATGTTTCTCATTCTCAGCCGCGAGCCGGAGATCGAGGACAAGCCGGGAGCCAAGCCGCTCGTGGTCAGTGCCGGCGCGCTCAGGTTCGAGAACGTATCGTTCGCCTACGAGCCGGCGCGGCCGATCCTCAAGAACGTGAGCTTCGAGGTTCCGGCCGGTGCCACGGTCGCGATCGTGGGGCCTTCCGGCGCCGGCAAATCGACGATCTCGCGGCTGCTGTTCCGCTTCTACGATGTCGCCGGCGGACGCATCCTGATCGACGGCCAGGATATCCGCGAGGTCACGCAATCGTCGCTGCGCTCGAGCGTCGGGATGGTTCCACAGGACACCGTGCTGTTCAACGACACGGTGCGCTACAACATTCGCTACGGGCGTTGGGGCGCGAGCGACGCCGACGTCGAGGGCGCGGCTGCGCTCGCGCAAATCGACACGTTCATCCGCTCAACCCCGAAAGGCTACGAAACCGAGGTCGGGGAACGTGGATTGAAACTGTCCGGCGGCGAGAAGCAGCGGGTCGCGATTGCACGCACCATTCTCAAAGCGCCACCGATCCTGGTGCTCGACGAAGCGACCTCGGCGCTCGACAGCCACACCGAGCGCGACATTCAGGACGCGCTTGACCGCGTCTCGCGCAACCGCACGACCCTGGTGATCGCGCACCGGCTGTCGACGATCGTTGCGGCCGACGAGATCATTGTGCTCGAGCATGGAGCGATCGTGGAGCGGGGGACCCACGCCGCGTTGCTGGCGGCGCGCGGTCTTTATGCGAGCATGTGGAACCGGCAGCGCGAGGTCGAAGAGGCGCGCGAGATTCTCGAGTCGGTGGACGAGGAGGAGGCCGCCGAATCCGGCGGCGTGGCGGCCGCCGATAAAGCCGCTGCGATAGAGCCCGAGCCGCCGGCTGATCGCGAAATCCCGCTCGCGGACATTCCGGCGGAGTAGGGGGGCCGCTCGATGTCGATCAGCACCTCGATCCGCTCGCAGTTCGCACCCGTGCATCCGGAAGGCTATCCGTTTGTCGCCGGGTTCGCGATTGCGACCGCGGTCCTGTTCTGGCTGTGGTCGCCGGCCGGATGGCTGGCGGTGTTCGCGACGCTGTGGTGCGCCTATTTCTTTCGCGATCCGCAGCGGGTGACGCCGATCTATCCGGGCGTGGTCGTCTCGCCGGCCGACGGCCGCGTGGTCGCGGTCACCACCACGGTGCCGCCGCCTGACCTCGGCCTCGGAAGCGCGCCGCTCGTTCGCATCTCGATTTTCATGAGCGTCTTCGATTGTCACGTGAACCGCAGTCCGGTGACCGGCCGGGTCGAGCGGATCGTTTATCATGAGGGCCTGTTCCTCAACGCGAGCCTCGACAAAGCGAGCGACGACAACGAGCGCAATTCGTTGGTCATCGGCACGCCCGAAGGCAACCGCGTCGCGCTGGTGCAAGTCGCCGGCCTAATCGCGCGGCGGATCGTGCGCTTCGTCAACGAGGGTCAGGCCTTGGGAGCCGGCCAGCGCGTCGGCATGATCCGGTTCGGCTCGCGCGCCGACGTCTACCTGCCGGCCGGTACCGTATCGCTCGTCGGCGAGGGGCAAACCGCAATCGCCGGCGAGACGGTGCTCGCCGAGCTGCTCGGCCATCAGCTGGGCGCGAGCTATCAGGTCAGCTGATCATGGTTGGCCGGATACGCAGAGTGCAACAATTCGCCGCGGGCCAGCGCCGCCGCGGCGGGCTTCCCGAACGCGGCGCAACGGATTTCAGTTAGGTCATGCGCAGGATGTTTCCGCCGTTCGAACCTGATCTTCCGGGATCGCGCCGCCGCCGCTTCCGGCCGATTCCGTTCCGCACCCTGGCCCCAAATCTCGTCACGCTGCTGGCGTTGTGCGCGGGGCTCACGGCAGTGCGGTTCGCTGTCGAAGCCAAGCTCGATTGGGCGGTCGCGTGCATCGTTCTGGCGGCGGCGCTCGATGGTGTCGACGGGCGTCTCGCGCGCCTGATCAAGGGCACGTCGCGGTTTGGCGCCGAACTCGACAGCCTCGCCGACTTCGTGAATTTCGGCGTGGCGCCGGCCTTGATGCTCTACTTCTGGAGCCTGCACGACTTCCACAACGTCGGTTGGATCGTCGCGCTCCTGTTCGCGCTGTGCGGGGGCCTGCGGCTTGCCCGCTTCAACGTGATGCTGAACGATCCGAGCCGGCCGGCGTGGGTGGCCAATTTCTTCACCGGCGTGCCGGCGCCCGCGGGTGCCATCATCGGGCTGTTGCCGCTCTACGTCGAATTTCTCGGCATCCCGGGCGTGAGGTTTCCGGCGGTGCTGACCCTGCTCTACACGCTTGCGATCGCGCTGCTCATGGTGTCGCGGGTTCCAGTGTTCTCCGGCAAGAAAGTCGGCACCCGCGTGCCGCCGGATATGGTGCTGCCTGTATTCGTGCTGGTGGTTGCGTTCTTTGCGCTGCTGCTCAGCTATCCCTGGGAGGTGCTGAGCGTTGGCACGTTGCTGTTCCTCGGCAGCTTGCCGCTGAGCTGGCTCTCCTACAATCGTCATCTGCATCGCTCCGCGCTGGCGCATCTCGGCCACGCGCAGCGGCCGGAAGCCGACGACGCGGAGGCGGCGCATGTTGCACGGCCTGCGCCGGAGCCGCCCGACGAACGGCCGGCGCGGTTGAATTAGGGCGCGGTCGCGACCGATGCCACGCGTGAAAGAAGCTGCTGCCCGGGCGCGAACCGCGTGGCGAGATCGCCGATACGCTCATCCTCAACGCCGAGCAACGCCGCATGCAGCGCGGCTTCGTGTTCGGCGGAAAAGGCACTTGCGTCGAATTCGACTTTGCGGAGCCGGTCGTCCTGCGAACCGACGACGTGCTGCTGCTCGATGACGGAAGCGTAGTCGAGGTCGTGGCGCAGGCCGAAGCCCTCATCGAGGTCAGGGCCGACGTTGCGGTCCTGGCCCGGCTCGCATGGATGCTCGGCGACCGGCATGTGCCGGTCGAAGTCCTGCCGAACCGGATCCGGCTGCGGCGCGATCCTGGCACTCGAGCCGCTGCTGACCGCCGCGGGTGGCAAGGTGGCGATGATCGAAGCGCCGTTCGAACCGGAAGGCGGGGCGTACGCTGCGTCAGCGCATGCTGCCGCCGACCATCATCATCACGATCACGGCGATCATGATCATGCGCACGACGGCGACCACGGTCATGCGCATCCGCACGATCGGGCGCGCTAGCGCATAGATGCCATGTTGGTCCATAGATGCCATCGCGGCGAGAGACGGCATCTGCGCCGCAACCCTCATAGATGCCATTCTCGTCCAGAGATGCCATCGCGATGATGAATGGCATCCAGCCGGGCGTCATCGTCCGGGTAGGGGGTGTCCTGGCATGAGATCGTAGGGATGCGCCCAGTTCGGCAACGCCTTGATGCGGCCGAGCCAGCTCCCGATTGCGGGATAGTCCTTGGCGATGTCGAAGCCGAATTCCTCCGGCGGATAATACAAATAGGCCACCAGCGAAATATCCGCGATGGTCGGGCGCTCGCCCAGCACGTAAGGGGCCTTGGCCAGCCGCTTGTCCACGATGCCGAGCGCATTGTCGATGCGCCCTTTGAGAAACGCCATCCCGCCCGGATCCGGCTTGGGCGCGAAGTTTTTCAAGAACCGATAGGGGCCGAGGTAGCCGTTGACTTTCTGGTTGTCGAAAAGGAGCCAGCGCAGGCACTCGAGCTCTTCGTCAAACCCCTGCGGCTGGAATTTGCCCGAGCGGTCCGCCAGGTAGGTCAGGATTACGCCCGACTGGCTGAGTTTCCGGGCTCCGTGTTCCAGCACAGGGGCCTCGCCCATTTCGTTCACGTTGCTTCTAAAGTCCGGTGTGCGCTGGACCCCTCCGGCGAAGAAGTCGACGAAGACGGGTTTCCAACTCGCGCCGATGAGATTGAGCATGAGGGCCGCGCGATATGAGTTGCCCGATTGTGCGAAACAGTGGAGCTGATACTCGGCCATGAGAGGTCCCCAAAAATTAAACGCGACACGTCGGCGGGCGAGCCTACGGGCCCGGTCGCAAGTTTGCTAGTGTCAAGGTTTTCAAGGGACGGCAAGGCTTTAGGAGCTTTGCTTCAAGCAGCGAGATTTTTGCCTACCGCACGCCCGCCGATTGTCGATCCGGCCGTTTCCCGAACGACTGAATGCCGGTCGTGACGCTAACCAATCGAAGGAGCCTAGCAATGCAATACCTCCTGCTCATTTATGCGAATGAAGCCGAGGCCGACAAAATGCGGGAAGCCGGCATGAAGGAAATGATGGACGCCTATCGGTCCTTCACCCAATCGATCATCGAGAAGGGCAATTTCAAAGCCGGTGACGCCCTGCAGCGGACCTCGAACGCCACCACCGTGCGGGTGCGCAACGGCAAGACCATGACTACCGACGGGCCATTTGCCGAGACCCGCGAGCAGCTCGGCGGCTACTATCTGATCGAGGCGAAGGACCTGGACGAGGCGACATCGATCGCAGCGCGCGTTCCGTCGGCCAAGTTCGGCTCGATCGAGGTACGGCCGATCATGGTCTACTGATCATGGTCTACTCATGACGGCTACGGCGCTCCGGTTGGGATCGGCGCAGCGCGAGCACCGGATGCGCGAAGGCGAGATCGAACAGATTTTCCGTGACGAGGCGGGTCGCGTTCTGGCGACGCTGATCCGCCTCGTGGGTGACTTCGAACTCGCCGAGGAGGCCATGCAGGACGCATTCGCGGCCGCGCTCGAACAATGGACCGCGATGCCGGAAAACCCGCGCGCATGGCTCGTCAACGTCGGGCGCAACAAGGCAATCGACCGCATCCGGCGTCAGATCCGGCTGCGCGCCAAGCAGCGCTATATCGAGGCCGAGGCCACGATCGCGAGCCAGGCTGCGCCGGCCGACGCGGACGACGATGCGTTCGGCGACGACATGCTGCGGCTGATCTTCACCTGCTGCCACCCGGCGCTGAGCATGGAGACCCGGGTGGCGCTGACGTTGCGAGCGATCTGCGGGCTTTCGACCGAAGCGGTCGCGCGCGCGTTTCTGGTGAATGAAGAGACCATGGCGCAGCGCCTGGTGCGCGCCAAACAAAAGATCCGCGGCGCGCGCATTCCCTACACGACACCGTCGCCGGACATGCTCGACGAGCGCCTCGATGGCGTCCTTGCCGTCATCTATCTGGTTTTTTCCGAAGGCTATGCCGGCACGTCAGGCGCGCAGCTGATGCGCGCGGACCTTGCGCGCGAAGCAATCCGGCTCGGCCGTCTGCTCGACAGCCTGCTGCCCCAACGACCGGCGATCGCCGGCCTCCTTGCCCTCATGCTGTTGCATGACGCGCGCGGTGCCGCACGCGCGACCGCGGATGGCGACATCATCCTGCTCGAAGACCAGGATCGAAGCCGCTGGGACCAGACCCAGATTGCGCAGGGACTGGCGCTGGTCGAGCGCGCGCTGCGCGCGGCCGGCCGCCCGAGCGTCTACACCGTGCAGGCTGCGATCGCCGCGCTGCACGCACGGGTGCACCATCACCAGGAGACCGATTGGCCGCAGATCGTCGGGCTCTACGAAGTGCTGCTGCGCCTGCAGCCCTCGCCGGTGGTCGAGCTCAACCATGCGGCCGCCGTCTCGATGGTCGACGGTCCGGCACGAGCGCTTGATCTGATCGACGCGCTCGCCGCGCGCGGGGATCTCGCGGGCTATCACCTGCTGCCGTCGGCGCGCGCCAATCTGCTCAATCGGCTCGGGCGCCGCGAGGAGGCCCGGCGCGCCTATCACGAAGCGCTCGAGCTTGCGAAGCTCGACCCGGAACGGCGGCTGATCCTCAGGCGGCTGGCCGAGCTCGGCTGATCAAAGAAAATTCTGCGCAATCGGTCCGGGGCTGTCGATCGGCCGACCTTGCGTTCGACCGAATGGGCGGATGGGTCGGAGCGGGATATCAAGACATAAAGCCGACGCCCTCCGAGGACGAAACGCCTTGAGGAGGTCTCGCCATGAACACGACGGTCCCCAGCATTACGGCTTTCTATGCCGCGCTACTCGGCTTGCTCGGCGCGGCACTGACCATCAACGTGATCGTGAACCGGGTGCGCAGCAAGGTCGACGCCGGCGACGGCGGCGTGGCCAAGCTCGCGCAGGCGGTCCGCGCCCATGCCAATTTTGCCGAGCAGGCGCCGTTGGCGCTGATCGTGATCGGCTTGGCCGAGATGCTGGGTGCCCGGCCGCTGGTGGTGCAGATCCTGGGTGTTGCGCTCGTGCTGGCGCGGCTCGCGAGCGCGATCGGGCTGAACCGGACGCTCGGCCAGTCGCCGCCGCGCCAGCTCGGCGCCAGCGTGACGGCGCTGGTGGTGATCGCAGCGTCGATTGCAATTTTGCTGGCGTTGGCGGGATTGCGTTAGGGAGGGCTATTCCGCACGTCCCAGGCTGGCGATGTATTCGGCGAGATCCGACGCCTCGTTTTGGGTCAGCGACGTCTCGGGCATTTTTGGATGAAACAGGAGGAGAAAAATAGCGAGCTTCTCGCGGCCAAAATCTGGACTTCTTGCTATAGTCGCAAGCGATCGTGCGGCGGAGCGGGCGCTTGTTTGCTCGCGGGCAACAGTATGACAGGAAGCGCACCAACGCTGTGCCAGATGCTCGCCATTGGTCGCATCGGCACATGCCGCGCTAACCGCAAACGTGAAAACCATCGCGCTTACAGTAGTACGCATAGGCAGGCGCTTCGGTTTGCGGATTTTCGGTGCCGCACTTTGGGGCGACAGCCCCGGAATCGATTTGTCCAAAGCCGGGACTGTCGCGACAGGTGGGCTGTACCTGTTCGCTAGTACGCTAACATCCCCCTCTAGCAGATGCTGCTGTGACAAATTTCAGTGGCGCGATTTCGCGCCAGCGTGTGTCCTGATCATCACACTGGCGAGATCGCTGCGGCCTTGCGGGTCACCTGCTTGAGCCGCCCGCGCAGCAAAGCTCTCAAGCCCAAGGAGCGTGCATAAGGCGACGTGAGTTCATCGCGCTGGTCGGCGGCAAGGCGGCTTAGCCGATCGTGACGCGCGCTCAGTGAGCGATATTGAACAGATTTATTTGGACGGCGGGCGCAGTTTCGCGCTGCCTTGGCTGGAATTGAAGGAAAGGTAGGCCGTGTCTGTTGTGACCACAATTTCGTCTATCGTACCGTTTTCTAGAGGTAGAGGATTCGACGCCGAAGCGACCCAGAATCTGGGCAAGGCCTACGACATTGCCTGCAGGTCCCTTCACCCCAAAGGCCGGCCGCCCGTCTTCCAAGAAATCCTGGCCAAGAAGATTATCGAAGCGGCGCAGCGCGGTGAGCGCGATCCCGACCGGCTTGCGGCGATTGCTCTGGGAGTCCTGGGGCCGTTTTACCGCGACGTAACTTTCCGCTTCGGGCTCATTCCCAATTTCTTCATGTCGGCTCCCGATGCGCCGGAGATTGTCGAGAAGCTTTGGGACTTTGCCAAGTCGGCGTATCTCGAAAATCCCATCCCCTCGCTCTTCAAGGAGCGCCTGTTTGTCTTCTTGTCGCGGTTCTGCCAGGTCCGCTACTGCATTGTTCGCCACTGCGGATTTCTTGTGGGTTACGGCCATTCATCGGGCGATGCAGAGGCCGCGCCGCAAACCATCGAGCAGGCGGTCAGGCTTCTCAAGGCACCCCCGCCATGGCGGCGCCAGCTCGACCCGGTATATCAAGGGTTGACGGCAATTAGGACGCCGATTGACTGGCCCGTCCCTGAAAGCGAGACCGAAGACTGGATATTTGCAGCCTCGGCTCTGATCTTTGTCGAACCGACGAAGTCCGAACGCGCCCATAAGGCATTGCGGCAAGCACTGGGGGGTAAACGTCTTGAGTATCTACTCGCGCTTCTGGCATTTATCAGAACTGCGCATTATTGGACCATTGTTCATCCCGGTCTCGAAATCGAGGACGACGTCAGGGAGTTGATGAGCGCGCACAAGGAGCTCGCTTATTTGCTCCTGCAAGACCCCGATCTTGCTGATACGAGATGACTGCTTATAGCACTTAGCAGACGTTCTTAGTTGGAAACTGACCTCCGCTTTAATTCCACAACGGAACACCGAATATCACATACGCTGCATAACACGCCCTCTAAGGCGGCTCGTTTGTAGATGATAAATTTGTAGCAATTTCGAAAGGTCCAGCGGGAGTGGAACTTAACTCACCGCCATCGATTGATTGAGTAGTCGCTTCACGCACTTTCGGCATCTGCATCGCGTCGAAGCGTACGTCAAAAGGACACGCAATGGATAAGGACAGGGTTAAAGGCGCCGGCCACCAACTAAAAGGTGGCATCAAGGAGGTCGCTGGGAAGATTACCGGCGACGCCAAAACCGAGGCCGAAGGCAAAGCCGAGAAGGCAGCAGGCAAGGTACAGAATGCTGTTGGTGGGGTGAAAGACAGTTTGCGCGGAAAGTAGCGCAATCGGGTTTACGCGACTCGCGGCCATCTCTGGGGAACACGCGGGTAGGGAAGGCGGTCCGCAGATGGAGAAGGCAGCATGTCGCTCGGATTAATCCTCGTTATCCTCCTCGTGATCTTTTTACTCGGTGGCTTCAGTGGCCAATTCGGCGGCTACGGTTACGGCTATGGCCACGGTGGCATGGGTATCATCGGAATCATCCTCGTCGTCCTCTTGGTGCTTCTTCTCATGGGACGGCTCTGAACCAATATACCGAGCTAACCGGTAGTCCGGCCGTGCTCGCGATACCAACGTTCCGCGCCCGGGTGGAGGGGAACGTCCATCGGCGTGCTGTCGCTCTCGCGCCCCATGTGCAAAGCGGTCCCGTCGGTCCCTTTCTCCCAAGGAATCTCCGCTTCGCGCGCGGCGAGGGCGTCGCAGATGTCGTAGGCAACTTGCTCCGGAAGCGACGCGTTTGCGTAAATCGGCCAGCCGCTGAAATCGAGCGTGTCGACATCCCGAGCCAGGCGCGGGAAACGTGATTTGGGAAGAGACACCTTCCGCCATCCGAGTGGCCGCAACGCATCGAACTCGGTCGGCTCAAGCTCGATCGGTGATAGACCGGCCGCCAGGGCCTCATCAAGCCAGACGATGATGCCCTCGTCGAACACAGCATCGAGCTCGCCGCGGCCGAGCGGCTCCAGCCGGCGAACGTCGGACGGCCCGCCGCAGAGGACGAGACGGCCGCCCCAGGATTCAATGTCTTTGAGCGCAAAGCCGTGGAGCGCGAACGCCTGATCGATCAAGACATGCGTTGAATGAGTGGGGTCCTCGCGAACCGAGACGCGCAGCGGATACCGCTTCGCCTTGATGTCGGCGAGCGAACGGATTCCCGTCCTCGGATGGATCATGAACACGAAGCGATCCCAACTCGGGTAGACCGCAACGATACGCACGGGAAGCGGCGTGCTGAACAAGCCAACCCCGCGATAGGCTTGCGTGAGCAACGCCGAGGGATTGACGAAGGCCAAGTCGACGCCGTCGCCCTTCGCAACCTCCTCGGCGAGAATGGCAGAGCCCGTCGCAAGCCTTAGCCATGGCCGGAAGGCAGGGCCGGAGCCGCTCCCAATAGTGATGACCATGTCGCGATTGCCGCCGTATGGCGTCGCCGGATTGCCAGCAATGTGCAGGCCGATCTCCCAGAGAGTCTTGGCACGAACGAAGTTTGCGCCTTTTGGTAACAGCTCCATGTCGAGCATCTCCACCGACAAATTTCTGAGCGAGGCCGCGTAGTCGTTTCTGAAGACAGTCTGTTCCTAAAACTCAAACCCGTGACAATGAACGAGTGCTAATCGAACGGTACGTTCCCGCGGTTCCACACGCTGGCCACGTTCACCTAGCCGGCTGCACCATTTCCTTGGCTACTTTCTCGGCCACCGGCCGCCAGGTCCGCTGCTGCTCTTCGACGAAAGCCCTGACCTCCGGGGGCAGCATCGGGTGCACGTAGGCGCCAAGCGCCGCGAGCTTGTTCTTGATCTCCGTTTCGCCGAGCACCTTCGTCAGGTCGGCGCTCACCTTGTCCACGATAGCTTCGGGGGTGCCAACGGGCGCGAGCAGCACGTTCCAGCCGCCCGCAATGAATCCCGGCAACGTTTCCGCGACGGTGGCAAGATCCTTGAACTCAGCAAGCCTTTCATAGGACGTCACCGCGATGCCCGTGATGCTCCCGCTCTGCAAACCGCCGGCAAGCCCGGAATAGGCTTCGATAATAATGGCAACGCGTCCTGTCGTGACGTCGGCCATCGCCGCGGTTGGCCCGCCGCTGTAGGGGATCATCTGCAACTGGATGCCGGCGCGGTTTTGCAACAACTCCATGGTCAGGTGGGTGATGCGGCCGCGCCCGGTGGTCGCATAGGAGAGCGCACCCGGCCGTTTCTTCGCCGCGTCGATCAGCTCAGGCAGCGATTTGATGCCGGTCTGCGGCGCAACGGCGATGAACATCGGTTGCTGTGCAATGAAGCCGATCGGGGTGAAATCGCGCGGCAGTTCGACCGGGAGGTTAGGCGCTACGCCCGGCTCTCCTTTCAGCGCCATGAACACCGAAGCGTTGCCGACGAAAAACGTCGTGCCGTCCGGTTCCGCCTGCGATGCCGCGCGGACCGCGATCGAACCGCCGGCGCCTGGGTAGTTCAGCGTCAGCACTTGCTGACCCCAGATTTGCGCGAGGCGCTCGCTGACGAGGCGGTTGATCACGTCGGTGGCGCTGCCTGGCGCCGAGTCAACGATAAGCTTCACTGGCTTGCTGGGATAGTTCGATTGCGCCAGAGCGGGGGCACAAAGCGCAAGCGTCGCCGCGGCAACCAGGAAAAAGCGTTTCATGAACGGTCTCTGCCTCCATGGTAATCGCGCGGCCTGGTTCTTCGGAGCGTCCCGGAGTCGTTGATGCAGAGGTTGCTGTGTTTCAAGATCACTCTGCAGCAATCGCAACCGATTTGCGTGGCCAGGACGGGCTAGGGACTGGTTGCCACCATTTCTGGATGCCAAGGTCGTGAGCAATCACATTTGCAGCGTTATAGCCGGGGCTGCCCGACACAGCTCCGCCAGAATGACTGCTCGCGCCGCACAGGTACAAGCCCTTCAATGGGGTGCTGTATCTGCCTAATTCCGGGGTTGGACGATTGCCCCCGAGCTGCTGAGGCATATATGCGCCGACGTGATGACTTCCCCTGACCATGTTGATGCACGACCGCTCGATGTCCAACGGCGAAAACACCGCACTCGCAATGACATTCTTCTCGGAAAGATTTGGAGCAAACTCGCGCCATTGCGAAAGTAGTTCGCTTTTAATTTCGTCTTTGCGTTTGTCCCAATTCGAGGCGTCGCCGTCCAAGTCATAGGGTGCCCAAGGCCACCAAAACGCGACGTGTTTGCCTTTCGGGGCAAGCGTATGGTCAAATCTTGAAGAGCATGTGCCGTTTCCAGCGAATTTGGTCGGTCGTCGCTTCTGGTGTATTTCATCAAAGCAAACATCAAGTTCTTCGGTTGTATCTACGCCAAAAATCATATTCCAGGCGCGGGCTACATCCGGGTCGAATGCTTCGGCCCGGTAGCGGGGCGCCTCATGCAAAGCCAAGTGCAGGGTTACAAGGCTGTGAGAGCACCATTTGAAATTTCTGATGCCCTCGACGACGGTCACGGGAAAGTTTTCTTCGCCCGCAATTCTGATCGTCTGAGGCGCGTCGACCGCGCTGGCCACGAAATGTCTCGCTGTGAGGGTATCGCCATTCTGCAGGCGGATACCTGTCACACCTTTTGAATCCGAGGTGATAGCGCTGACGTGAGCGCCTCGAACGAGGGACGCGCCGTGATCTTCGAGCAGTCGCTCCAAGGCGAGCGCAACAGAAACAGCGCCCCCGACCGGTAGCCCGAGCTTCGTTAGCCGGCTCAGGAGGCGAGGAAAAAATGAGCCGACACCAGGAACGTTCTCGATAGCGATTGCGTGGAGAATGGAGTTGAAGAACATCCGGACATGTTCGCTCTCGAAATTTCGCTCAACCGCCTGGTGCAAGGTCAACGGCAGGTAAGAAAACAGTTCATCGCAATGCGGGCCAGTGAGCCGCTTCGCCAACTCGGCCGGCGGCAGCGGGACCGAATACATGAATTCGGTCATCAATGGGCCCATCTCCGTTGCGAAACGCTGGTAGAGTTCACGATAGCGCTTGGAGTCAGATAAGGAAAACCGCGCTATTGCTTTCGCGGTACTATCCACGCTGCGGTGAATCGTAAGTGCTTTGCCATCGCGGAATACCATGGCGTGTTGCACTTCCGGATAGATGTAACTCAAGCCGTACTGATGAAGTTGCAGATCGCTCGGAACCGGCCCCTCGGCAAAGAAATGGTAGGATGAATGCGAGTTGTGCTTAAACCCGGGGGCTACAAATTCGCTCGTGGCACAGCCACCGCCCATAGCCTCGTTGCGTTCTACAACCGCGACTTTTAGACCGGCCTTTGCAAGATAAGCGGCGCAGATTAACCCGTTGTGGCCACCGCCGACGATGATCCCGTCGTACTCCATGACTGCCCTCCCTGCTTAAGCGCCATTTCGACTGGCGGTTTCAAGCCGCGCATTTATTCCAAATTATTCAGAGTTCCGATAGCCTTTGTTGACGCACGGACGGCGCCAATTACCGGCTCAACGAACCGTGAAGTCTCTCCGTCATGGATCGGGTGTTCGTCGCACCTGCATTCATGTAGCGTTGCTGCATGAGCGACACTGAAACCTTGTTCGCAGCCTTGCGCCAATCGACCGGCGGCGATGCGGTCGCGATGCTCGAGCGACTGGTTCGCGACGCGCCGGACCATGCCCTGATCAAGATCAACGCGCTCGATCTCGCGGCCAAGGAAGGCCTCGACGAGGAGCGCGTCATCGCCGCGCTGCTCAATGCCGTGGGCCTCGGCATCCTCGAGATGTCGTGGAACGTGATGTGCCCGAGTTGCGCCGGCGTGCTGTCCGCCAACAAAAGCCTGAAGACGCTCAATCGGGCGCAGTACAATTGCGCCTTCTGCGCTGCGGGCTATGAGACGACGCTCGACAACCTGGTCGAGGTGACCTTCACGGTGAGCCCGCGGGTGCGCAGGATTGCGGCGCACAGCCCCGACGAATTGACTGCGACCGAATACTACCGCCAGATTTTCTGGAGCTCAGCGATCGATCTTCCCGCAGATCTTGAGAAGCTGCTCGGCGAGGTCACGCTCGAGAGCATCGACTTGCCGGCGGGAGAGCGGGCCATCCTCTCCTTGCAACTGCCGCTGGGCACGCTGATCACCTTCGATCCGGTGACGCATTCGGCCCAGTTCCTCGACGTCAAGGGCCAGGAGACGAGCGAGCGCCAGAACCTGTCCATGGTTTTCAACAAAGTGCCGGCTCCGGTCGAGACCGTCGCCCTGCGTCCCGGGCCGCTCCGCCTGTCTTTGGAAAATCGCACCGATAGCCGCGTGCTGCCGGCCATCTGGGTGGCAAACCAGACCCTCGATGACCTCTTGAAGCGGCGCAAGCCGGTGCTGACCGCGAAGCGGCTCCTCACCAATCAGACCTTCCGCGACATCTACCGCACCGACACGCTCGCCATCAATCAGCGCCTCAAGATCTTGAGCCTGACGTTTCTGTTCAGCGATCTCAAAGATTCGACGGCGCTCTATGACCGGGTCGGCGACCTCGTCGCCTTCGACCTCGTCAATGAGCACTTCCGCCTGCTGCAGGCCATCGTCGCCTCCGAAAAAGGCGCCGTGGTGAAGACGATCGGCGATGCCGTTATGGCGACCTTCGCGACGCCCGACCGAGCGGTCGCCGCCGCCATCCGCATGCGCGAGGCGATGAGCGATCTCGCCGCGCAGCGCCAACACCAGGGCTTGCTGTTGAAGATCGGAATCCACGAGGGGCCGTGCCTGGCCGTCACGCTCAACGAGCAGCAGGATTATTTCGGCCAGACCGTCAATATCGCGTCGCGTGTGCAGGGCCTGGCGGCTTCGCGCTCGATCGTGGCGACCGAACCGGTGGTGGAGAACGCGCAGGCCGCGGCCGTGCTCGGGGAGAATGCGCTCAAGCCGACGGTGCGGCACATTTCATTGCGCGGCATCGCCGAACGGATGCCGATCTACGAAATCCCATGAGCGGCCTACGAAATCCCGTGAGCGGCGTAGCATAGTCAAGTTCCGGCGCGCTGTCCGCCACGAGCGGTTCCAACGTTGCCTCCAGCCGCTCAATATCCCGCTGTTCCCCCAATATGTAGTTTTTCGGCAACAGATCTCTTCAATGTGATCTCTGGCAACGGAACTCGTTAGCGCGGAGGGAACAACCTCCTTAGTCGATCGTTGCCGATGCGATATTCGGGGTGGGGAAATTCCGAATACTGGATCACGCGGTCAGCGACGTTGGCGCTCGAAAGCGCCACCGGCCGGAGCACATTGAGTCGTTTCATGGATCGCCGATTGCAAAAATCCCGAAATGCCAAACGATCCGTCGTCATCGGGCGGCACAAGACCAGCGTGAGCCTCGAGGACGCCTTCTGGAAAAGCCTCATTGACATCGCCGTGATCCGGGATATGCCGCTATCCGATCTGCTCGCCACAATCGATAACGGGCGTGAGTATGGCGGCCTGTCGTCGGCGATCCGCGTTTTCGTGCTCAACCACTATCGCACTCAAGCCGATCGCCGCGTAGATCAGCAGAACGCCACATGATGTGCTGTCCGGGCATGCTGACCAAACCCCCGGTCGCCTCTTGAACCGGCGCAAGCCGGTCCTGACCGCGAAGTGATTCCTTACCAACCAGACCTTTCGTGACATCTATGCCCCGCGCCGCCCCAGACGGTCGGGACCATTTCACTCGACGCGCTCTTGCTGCCGCGTTCGATGGTCGGGTCGATGCAGCGTCGCTCTCGATCTTGCGTGCGATCGGAGGAGTTAAGTAATGGCGCCTGTTCTGCGACCCGTCACTTGTTGCGCTTGAAGGTGGCGCACCCCGTGCCCATGAAGCGCGGGGATGACGTCGCCCAGCAATATTTCATCTCGTCACTCGTCGCTTCACCGCTACCGGTGTCGCCACTGGTCGCGAACACGAAGTGCTTGCCGTCGTCCTGGAACGTACCAATGATCGTTTCCGGCTTGCCTTGCCGGCCTCCTGGGAATGAAGCAGGGAGGTGGCCGTCTCTGGGAGCCGCAAGCTGTTGAAAGTTCGCCCCAACGAATCTTTACTAACACATTGACTTCGTTGGCGCACCCGACGAGAGGCGCCCGACCTAAACTCACTGTCGTCACTGAAGAATTTTGCTCGCCGGCTGCGCGGTTGATACCAAGGCTCAGACTGGCCCCGCTTCGGCGGGCTTTTCGTCGTCGGTTTTACGCGCCACGTTCCTGTATACTAAGGCTCCTAAACATAACCACGAGGATGATGCCATGCGAATTTCCAAACGAGTGCTGTTGGCAACGGCCACCGCTGCCGGATTGTCGGCGGCTGCCGGTGCGCGTGCTCAAACACCAAGCATGTCGAAATCGACTCGCGTCGCGAGGATCGATGAAGGTGAGGCGATCAAGATCTATCCTCAGACCGGCGGTGTCCATAAATCCAACACCAAGGTCTCAGCCCAAAAGCATCTGGCGGCGCTTGGGAAAGGGGCCAGGGAAATCAGCAAAAATACTGTGATCTACAAACAGGGCGGCAAGATGTACATGTACGATTACCAAGACGAGGCGAACACCGAGGCGGCGGAGAACTTCCAGAGCCAGTTCGATAACGACTACTAGAATAGGTTTCGATCGCCAGGAACCGAGTGCGCGCCGACCCCAACGTATAATTGGTGGCGGCTCAGCCCTCCGCCGCTGCGCCACCACCAGCTTCATCGGTTCGCGCGCGAAATATTCTCATTTGTCGGGGGGTGCGCTGGGATTAGTAACCGCTCTGTTGCCGTGCATGCGGGGCACTTCGCCCAGTCGCGTCGCGTCGGCAACCCGGCGAGAGCCGGAAAGCATGACGATTTGATTTTAAGTATCTGCATCGCGCTTTTCCTTAGCGACCAACAAACACGTAACGACCGTGGAGCCGTTGGGGATTTGACGAGCGCTTGCTACCGCAATTCGGCCGCAATCGAATTATACCTCCGTTGGTCGTTGTTCAGTCACATGACCAACGACGACGACTTGAGGGCCCCCGGTCGGGGCCTTTTTCTTTGATTCGTCCATGCAAAAAGACCGCCGTTCGTGACGCGGCGGTCCAGTACAGCAGAGAGATAGAGATTTACGCTTCGAATTGTTTGTTATTTTTTTGCAGTTGCGGGATAGCTCGGCGCCGAATTTCCGCCGACGCCGTGATTCATGACTTTCTTGTTTTTGGAGGCTGAGGCTGTCGGATATTTAACGATGGTATTCCCGCCCACGTAGGCCAGTGCAGCGCTGCTAGTAATTGCGAATGTGGAGGCGAGCGGCATTCGGCGGCTATCAACTCATCGTCAAACGAGACTGATAACATCGCATGTGCGAATGCATTTCTGATAGATCGAAAACGGTCTAGTTGAGACTTCAATTCGTTGCCAATGATGCCCATGGCATGGGCCGATTTCGCTTCCAGCCACAACAAACGACTCCGATTGCCACCTAATTGCTTAAGCACGGGCTGATGGCCCCCGGTCGGCTGTGCGCCGGGGACTAATAATTTGCCTGTTGCTTTGAATGCGGGGCATTTCGCTTCGCAGTCGCCTCGCGTCGGCAGTCCTCGTACGTGATCTGTGGGTTGTTCGACACAGCCTGCCGGCAGGCCTCGTCGTCCTTGGTGTCGAGTTCTTTTTCCTGATAAAAGCAGCCATCCAAGTTGGGTAAGGCAAAGGCTACCAAGATAAGCGCGAACACATTGGCCGTGGTCATCTCAACCCCCTTAAAGGTCCTGCTACCGTTTTGCTGCCCAACTCGGTGGCATAGAATAAACGGGGTGCCATCGGAACGGCGGCGATTTTTTCGATATCGGACCTATTTTGGACCGCAGTTTTCCTAGTTCATCTAACTTATTGATGTAATTGGCGCGCCCTACGGGAATCGAACCCGTGTTTCCGCCGTGAAAGGGC
>CAWFLX010000056.1:0-12914 GCA_963816775.1 uncultured Alphaproteobacteria bacterium | reverse complement strand
CCGGAAATGCCGTTTTGCTTCATCAGGGTGAGCGCGTCGGCGAGCGTTGAATCCGGATCGATGGTGAGCGGATTGACCACCATGCCCGATTCGAACTTCTTGACCTGACGTACCAGCGCGGCCTGCTGC
The DNA here is from genome assembly GCA_963816775.1 of uncultured Alphaproteobacteria bacterium. Classification (GTDB taxonomy): domain Bacteria; phylum Pseudomonadota; class Alphaproteobacteria; order Rhizobiales; family Xanthobacteraceae; genus JAFAXD01. The sequence continues at coordinate 12,785 of CAWFLX010000056.1, read as the reverse complement.
TCGGGATCGAGATTGCGATGAATCACGCCGAGCCCGCCGGCCTGCGCCATGGCGATTGCCATCGTAGCCTCGGTGACGGTGTCCATCGCGGACGTGACGATCGGGATGTTGAGCGCGATCTCGCGCGTGATGCGCGTGCGCACGTCGGTATCGGTCGGCAGCACGTCGGAGAGGCCGGGCTTGAGCAGCACGTCATCGAAGGTGAGCGCTTCGCGCAAGCTACCGTTCGATGCCGTCGTGGCCATTGCCAAGCTCCTTCCGGCCGCAAGAGCCGGGCTTGCTGAATCAGAGCCCCTGTGCGGAGTTGGCAAGGGCCGATAGCATGCAGCGCCAGCGAATGAAAGCCATATAAGGTGTCAGCGAACAGAAATCAGGCGCCAGGGGCGAGGGATGCGGGGATCAGGGGTCAGGTATCAGGAAGCTGGACGGATTTTGGCCATACTGCGCCGCCCTTGATCATCGAGCCCCGATCTCGGATACCTGACCCACTCCTGACGCCTGATCCCTGATGTTTCGTACCCGCATCGTGCCGCTGATCGTCGCGGTCGCCCTGTTCATGGAGAACATGGACTCGACCGTGATCGCGACGGCGCTGCCGGCGATCGCGGCCGATATCGGAACCAATCCGCTCGAGCTCAAGCTCGCGATCACGTCGTACCTGTTGGCGCTCGCGATCTTCATTCCGGCAAGCGGCTGGACCGCGGACCAATTCGGCGCCCGCAACGTGTTCCGAGTGGCGATTGCGATCTTCATGTGCGGCTCGATCGGCTGCGCGATGGCGCACTCGCTCACCGATTTCGTGATCGCCCGCTTCGTCCAGGGCATGGGCGGCGCGATGATGTCGCCGATCGGCCGCCTCGTCTTGCTGCGCAGCTTCGACAAGCGCGAGATCGTCGCGGTGATGACCTGGGTCACCATGCCGGCGCTGATCGGGCCGGTGCTCGGCCCGCCGGTCGGCGGCTTCATCACCACCTATTTTTCCTGGCACTGGATCTTCGTCATCAACATCCCGATCGGCCTCCTCGGGATCGCGCTCGTGACCCGCTTCATTCCGAACCTGCGCGGCGACGAGCGCGTGCCGTTCGACGTCACCGGTTTCGTGCTCGCCGGCCTCGGCATCGGCGGGCTGGCGTTCGGCCTGACCACCGTCGGCGTCAACTACCTGCCGGCCAGCGTCGTGGTTACGCTGGTCGTGGTCGGCGCGATCTCGGCGCTGGCCTATGTCTGGCACGCGCGCCGGACGCCGGCGCCGCTCCTCGACATTTCGCTGTTCAGCCTCGCGACCTTCCGCGCCAGCGTGCTCGGCGGATTCATCTTTCGCATTGGGGTCGGCGCGCTGCCGTTCCTGCTGCCGCTGCTGCTGCAGCTCGGCTTCAACATGACGCCGTTCGAATCCGGCCTGATCACGTTCTCGACCGCGCTCGGCGCCATGAGCATGAAGGCGGTCGTCCCGGCAGTTCTGCGCCAATTCGGATTTCGCTGGACGCTCACCGTCAACGCGATTCTGAGCGCCGCCTTCCTCGCGGCCTGCGCCGGCTTTCGGCCCGGCACGCCGGTGGTCGTGATGATGGCGGTGCTGGTGATCGGCGGGTTCTTCCGTTCGCTCGAGTTCACCAGCATCAACACGATTGCCTATGCGGAGATCGACAAGCGGCGCATGAGCCGCGCGACCTCGCTGGTGAGCGTCGCGCAGCAGCTCTCGATGTCGACCGGGATCGCGGTCGGCGCGCTGGCGGTTGAACTCACCATGCGGTTTTCCGACCACGGCGTCATCAGTGCCGAGAGTTTCCCGCCCGCATTCCTGTTGGTCGGCGCGCTGTCGGCCTCGGCGGCCTTCGTCTTCATCGGGCTCGCGCCGGATGCCGGTGCCGAACTCGCCAACCGCACGCCGGGGCCGACGGAGGCCGCGGATCAGCGGATGGGATGAGGCCGGTTTGAGGCGCAGTGCGCCCAGGCGGGCGCTGCAGCTTGGTGCGAAGAACATCACCCAAGCTATTACAAAAACAATATTTTCAAGCTGTCTGTAGGATGGGTTGAGCGAAGCGAAACCCGTCAATTTTCGCGCCACACCGATTGTTGATGGGTTTCGCAAGAGCTCAACCCATCCTACAAGCCTGCCCTTCCCCGAAACCCTGTCGCCAGCACGTAAAGCTCAGCCGAATCCGACCGGCTGGCCGCCGGCTTGACGTGCTTGACGCTTCCAAAATCGCGCTTGAGCGAGGCGAGCAGCTCGCCCTCGGTGCCGCCTTGCAGCACCTTGGCGAGAAAAACGCCGCCCGGCTTGAGCACCTCGCGCGCGAACTCCGCCGCGGCTTCCGCAAGCCCCATGATCTTGAGGTGATCGGTCGGCCGGTGGCCGGTGGCATTGGCGGCCATGTCGGTGAGCACGACGTCGGCCGGCCCGCCGAGCAGCGCTTTCAGGCGCTCCGGCGCTTCGGGATCGAGAAAGTCGAGTTGCAAAAACTCGACACCCGGAAGCGGGTCCATGGCCAAGAGATCGATCGCGACCACGCGGCCGCCGCCGGCTCCCGCGCGCACGCGCTTGGCCGCGACCTGGCTCCAGCCGCCCGGCGCAGCGCCGAGATCAACGACCTTGGCGCCCGGCTTGAGCAGCCGGTGCTTGTCGTCGATCTCGGTGAGCTTGAACGCTGCGCGCGAGCGCAACCCTTCGCGCTTGGCGCGCGCCACATAGGGATCGTTGAGCTGGCGCTCCAGCCAGCGCCGCGAGGCCTGGGTGCGGCCGGCGGCGCGCACCCGGACCTTGAGATCGCGTTCACCGCGGCTCATGCGGTGCGCTGCTCCCACGCGCCGTCGGCGCGCATCAGCTCGATCAAAATGCCTTCGCGCAGCCCGCGGTCGGCCACCCGCAGCCGCTCGCACGGAAACGCCCGCCGGATCGCCTCCAGGATGGCGCAGCCGGCCAGCACCAGATCGGCGCGATCGGCACCGATGCAGGGGTTGGCGGCGCGATCCTCGTAGCTCATGTCCATCAGGCGCTCGACCACGCCGGTGACTTCCAGCCCGCTCATCCAGCAGCCGTCGACGCGGCGGCGATCGTAGCGCGGCAAATCGAGGTGAACGCCGGCGATCGTCGTCACGGTGCCGGAGGTGCCGAGCAGGTGCAACCCGCCGACGTTGCGGCCGTTCTCGGCCGCGAAGCGATCGACGTACTCGGAGATCTCCTCGACCATGGTCTCGAACAGCGCGCGCGTGACCTTCACACCGCCGTGGCGTTCGGCCAGCGTCACCACGCCGACCGGAAGCGACACCCACGACTTGATGCGCGGACGCGGCGGACCACGACCGGCAGGCTCGGGCGGCCCGAGCCGCACAAGCTCGGACGAGCCGCCGCCGATGTCGAACAGGATCACGCCGTCGGCGCCCGGATCGATCAGCGGCGTGCAGCCGATGGCGGCGAGCCGCGCCTCGGTCTCCCGGTCGACGATCTCGAGATCGAGACCGACCTCCTCGCGCACCTGCGCGCAGAAGTCGTCGCAGTTCGCGGCCATCCGGCAGGCCTCGGTCGCAATCAGGCGCGCGCGCGTGACGCCGCGGTTCTTCATCTTGTCGCGGCAAACGCGCAACGCGTCGACCGCCCGCATCACGGCGGCATCGCTCAACCGGCCGGAGATCGACACGCCTTCTCCCAGCCGGATGATGCGCGAGAACGCGTCGACCACGCGAAAGCCTTCGCCGGCCGGCCGCGCGACCAGCAAGCGGCAATTGTTGGTGCCGAGGTCAAGCGCCGCGTAGGTCGCGCCGCCGCGATCGCTGAACGCAGCATGCGCCGGTCGGGGCAAATGGGGACCGCGGCGCCCGTTCAGGCGCGGCCGATTAGCGGCCTCGAGGTTCCCGGCTACCCGGGCCCCGTCGTTCATCCCAAGCCTTTCCGCCGCGCCCAGCCCGACAGACGAGGAGCCGCAGCTTTAGGTGTTCTGGATCTCCCCAAGATCGAAACAAGTGTATCAGCGACTTTTGGGGGTGCAACAACACCTGTGGCCCGTCCTCACCCTCCCCTCCAGGTGAGGGTGAACCCCGCGGCATCCCCCCTGCATCAACGGCATGCGTCCGGCGTCCTTGTGGAGCCGGGCAAGCTTCGATATCTGGGAGGCTCCCCCTCCGATCAAAATCGATTTGGGCAGCGTCATGAACGTTCAAGACAACCCGAATGCCTGGGCCGTCGAGAAATTTGCCATCGGTCAGCCGGTCCCCCGCGCCGAGGACCCCAAGCTGGTGCAGGGCCAGGGCCGCTACACCGACGACGTCAGCCTGCCCAACCAGGCTTATGCAGTGATCCTGCGAAGCCGCCACGCCCACGGCGTCATCCGCAAGATCGATACTTCGGCCGCGAAGGCAATGCCGGGCGTGCTCGCGGTCTACACCGCCGCCGATCTCGATGCGGTCGGCTATGCCCCGCTCAAGACCGTGATGCCGCTCAAGGGCCGCGACGGCAACCTCATGAAGGTGCCGACGCGCTACGCGCTCGCAACCGACAAGGTCCGCTTCGTCGGCGATCCGATCGCGTGCGTGGTGGCGGAGACCGTGCATCAGGGCAAGGACGCGGCCGAGGCGATCGATGTCGACATCGACCCCCTGCCCGCCGTCACCACCCCGCGCGAAGCCGTGAAGGCCGGCGCGCCGCAACTCTATGACGACGTGCCCGGCAACGTCGCCTGCGACTGGCACTTCGGCGATACCGCGAAGGTCGAGCAGGCCTTCAAGGAGGCCGCGCACGTCGTGAAAATGCCGCTGCGCAACACCCGTCTCGTGGTCAACGCGATGGAGCCGCGCGGCTTCGTGGCGAGCTACGACAAGGCGAGCGGACGTTTCACCGTTTACACTGGCGGCCAGAGCGCCTTCGGCCAGAAGATGGCGACCGCGGAAGTCCTCAAGGTGACGCCCGACAAGGTGCACGCCCTCCTGGGCAACGTCGGCGGATCGTTCGGTATGAAAGCGCCGGTGTTTCCCGAATACGTCTGCGTGCTGCATGCGGCGCGCGAACTCGGCCGCCCGGTCAAGTGGATCGACGAGCGCTCGAGCTCGTTTCTCTCCGACACACACGGCCGCGACCACGACCAGACCATCGAGCTCGCGCTCGACAAGGACGGAAAGTTCCTCGCCGTGCGCACCACCGGCTACGGCAACTCGGGCGCGTTCGTCTCGATGATGGGCACGATGCAGCCCACCATCACCACCATGAAGAACACGATCGGGGTCTACAAGACGCCGCTGATCGAGCAATCGACCAAGCTCGTGTTCACCAACACCACCCCGGTTGCGCCCTACCGCGGCGCCGGACGGCCCGAGGGCAACTACTACATGGAGCGCCTGATCGATCAGGCGGCGCGCGAGATGGGGATCGACCGCATCGAGCTGCGCAAGCGCAATCACATCAAGCCGAAGGAGATTCCCTACAAGACCCCGAGCGACAACGTCTACGACAGCGGCGATTTTCCCGCCCTGCTCAAGCGCGTGCTCGAGCTCGCCGACTACAAGGGCTACGCCAAGCGCAAGCGCGAGAGCAAGAAGCAGGGTAAGCTGCGCGGCATCGGCGTCGGCAGTTTCCTGGAGGTCACTGCGCCGCAGGCCAAAGAGCTGGGCGGCATCCGGTTCGAGGCCGACGGGACCGTCACCATCATCACTGGCACGCTCGATTTCGGCCAGGGCCACTGGACGCCGTTTGCGCAAGTGCTCGCGACCAAGCTCGGGGTGCCGTTCGACAAGATCCGCCTGCTGCAGGGCGACAGCGACCAGCTTCCGCTCGGCGGCGGCAGCGGCGGCTCGAAGTCTGCGATGATGAGCGGCACCGCGATCGCGCAAGGCGCCGAGAAGGTGATCGAGCAAGGCAAGCCGATCGCGGCATTCGTGCTCGAAGCCGCAACCGGCGATATCGAGTTTCACAACGGCCGCTTTGTCATTGCCGGCACCGACCGGACGCTCGGGATCATGGAGCTCGCCGCCAAGCTGCGCAGCGGCCTGAAGCTGCCGGCCGATATTCCACAAACGCTCAACGTCATGCACGTGAGCGACGGCGTGCCGGCCACCTATCCCAACGGTGCGCACGTGGCCGAAGTCGAGATCGATCCCGACACCGGCATCGTCGAGGTCGTGAAATATGTCGCGGTCAACGACTTCGGCACCGAGCTCAACCCGCTGCTGGTGCAAGGCCAGGTGCACGGGGGCCTGGTGCAGGGATTGGGGCAGGCGTTGATGGAGCACACCGTCTACAACGAAGACGGCCAGCTGCTCACCGGGTCCTACATGGACTATGCGATGCCGCGCGCCGCCGACGCGCCGAGTTTCACCACCGAGAGCCAGCCCTCGCCCGCCACCACCAACCCGCTCGGCGTCAAGGGCTGCGGCGAGGCCGGCTGCGCCGGATCGCTGGTCTCGATCAACAATGCGATCGCCGATGCGCTCGCCGACGTCGGGGTCAAGCATCTCGATATGCCGGCGACGCCGGAGCGGGTCTGGCAGGCGATCCAGGGCGCAGGCGGCGGCAAGCATTAGCGAAGCGCATTGCCTGCTCTACCAAGGGCGAGCCGCCGGCTGGTGCCAAAGTTGGCGCGCCAAGCCGGCGGGACTTTATTTGTTGTTGAGGAATGTCCTAGCGATTAAGCGCGCTCGGTGCGCTCACGGCCGCCATGCTGGGCCCGCGCTGCGCTTTGCCGGGAGCCGAGCGCGATGACGTCGTAACATGGCGTGCGGCGGGCGCGCCGGAAACGTGACGCGTCGCCGGCGTTACCCGGGTGCCCGCGACCGGTCCGGCGACGTGCGCGGCGTTGTTGTAGATGCTCTGGCGCTTGTGATGCGACTCCATGGCGTAGGCGCGCTGGACGGCAGGCGTGCGCGCGCGAGCATATACCGTCTGACTGACTGACCTGCGAGCCTGCCGATAGACGCGGTACGACGGCGACGAATACGCATAGGAGCGATAGTACGGCGAGCCGTAAGCGTACGATCCGCCGTAATAGCCCGGCGACGCGTAGCCATAGTCGTACCCGCCCCAGCCGTAGCTGGCATAGACGGCCGGTCCGCCATAAACGTAGCCGGCGTCATAGCCGTCAGCGTACGGTCCGCCGTAACCGTAGGCGTATGGAGCGCCGTAGCCGTAGCCATACCCATAGGCCGGGTAGTCGTAATATCCGCCGTAGTAATACCCCGGACCGACCGCCGCGCTGGCGATCGCCGCACCAGCCAACCCCAGCCCGATTCCGGCCGCAACCGGCGCGCCCCAGCCCCAGCCGCGTCCAAACCAGCGGGCTTCCGACGGAGTAGCAGTCGCAACCGCCAGCGCGCCCGTCAGCGCGACGGCGGTGATGATTTTGCGAGTTGGGTTCAGCATGCACAATGTCCTTTTTTGCGTGCCCCTCCTGGTGAGGCAAACGACGCAGGGCGGACACTGTTCCCGGGGTTAGGAACTTATTGCCTGCGCGCTAGTGCACTGATTCCAGAGCTATATGCGAAGCGTGGCCTGGAACTCACGGTTCCGTCCGCCGTTAGTTAGCAGCAGACCACGACACAGCAGCAGAAGGAGAGCGGTCATGGACTAACGCGCGTTGCTATCGGGACAACGCGAAGTTGATGCTCATAGCGGGGGGCGTTCAAACAGGAGCCTATTGCTCGCTATGATGGACCCAATCTCGGATGCATTGATCTTCGGTCTGTGCATCGGGTTTTTCGCCTTGTTGATCGCACCCTTGGCCAGCGCAGAGGGTGCTGACGACGCATTGGCGACATTTCTGACAAAACGCCAACGTATACTCGCGCGCGAACGTGCAATGCTGACGCAGCGAGCACGGTCATCGACAGCGTTTGCGCCCTTGCGTGAACGCTCTCGCAAGCCGCGCCAGGATGGTCAGCGGCCCCCGCTGCGCGTCCAAAAGCGTGCACATGCATCAAAGACCGCGACCAAGACAGCAAAGAGAAGGCGCGCAACCTGACCTGCACAATTCGCTATCTTGCGTGCTGCCTCACGGGGGCGTTGCTGTTCGGTTTCACGGCCGGTGAGCCACGCGTGTCGGCCTATCGCTGGTGCGTGCACTCGATCTACGCGATCAATTGCGGTTTCCAGACGCAAGCAGCGTGCACGGCAGCCGCCAGTCGAACCGGCGGGTGGTGTGACCTCACCGTCGTCAGAGAGCCATACACTAAGCGCCGCTAACCAGCTCGCGCCGTGACGATTGCAGCGCCCGCACTCCGAACCGCGCTGCGTACGCCGGCCAACCTAGCGGGATGTGACTGAGATGGCGCTTAGTTGCTCGTCGCGATCGTTACTTACAATTTCGAGCGACACCTCTGCCAAGCCTGACAATCCCAACGCGCGGCCGGCCGCCGGCGATAAGTCGATGACGCGGCCGCGGACGAATGGCCCCCGATCATTGATTCGAACAAGCGCGATCTGGCCATTCTGACGATTTATGACGCGCACCACGGTGCCGAATGGCAGCGAGCGATGAGCGGCCGTCATCGCCTCCTCGCACAGCGGCTCGCCGCTGGCGGTTTGCGCACCTGACGATTGGTCATAGACGGATGCGATGCCGGACAGGCGGTCGCCACCATCGGCAGAGAACGCCTGGCTGGTCAGAGAAATAGCGGCGCCGATCAGAACACTCTGTGTGACAAACATCAGTTGAGCGAATTGAAAGCTTGTCATGGCGGACCACCGCAACAGCCCGCGCCTCACCCGACCCTCTCAGGACCATTTAACTGTTCGAAGACTGTTTGGTTCCAGCTTTCCCGGCGAGCACCCTTCTCCAGGGCGCAAGGAACAATCTGATTCGATCAGCGTTATTGGAAGCGTAATTTCGAAAAGCTGAGGGAGAACAAAATGCCGATTATTCTTTGGTTGTTAGGCGTACCGTTGATCGTCGTGATCGCACTCATGGTCGCACACATCATCTAGGAACGACCGAGCCTCCACGAACCTCCGGCGCGCCTCGGCGACGCCGGAGGTCGACATTTTATTTGTTGCTCTTTGATCCTGTTTGCCGCAGCTCCTGGCACACTCATAACTGAGCGGACTCGCGCGCGCTGCTCTTGCCGCCACGGGCGAAAAAGAGCGCTTGGCTCACGAGCGCAGAGACCATGGCCGGCTGGAACGGCTTGGAAACAAGAAACGCCGGTTCCGGCCGCTCCCCGGTCAGAAAGCGTTCGGGATAGGCGGTGATAAAAATGACCGGTGCGTCGAACGAGCGCATCAGCTCGTTCACGGCCTCAAGGCCTGAACTCCCGTCCGCGAGCTGGATATCAGCAAGAATGAGCCCTGGACTGTTCGCGTGCGCCAGCTTGATGGCTTCTGCATGGGTACGCGCTACGCCGGTCACTCTATGCCCGAGGCCGGCGATCAGTGCTTCGAGGTCGAGCGCAATCAGGACTTCGTCTTCGATGATCAGCACGTCGGTAGCGAGCTCTTCCGCCAGCTCACGGCCGCACTGTTCCACGAGTTGCCGAACCGTGGGGACATCGCAGTTGAGGATTTGCGCGGCCTCACTTTCGGAAAATCCTTCCATCGTCATCAGCAGAAACGCCTGGCGTGGCTGCGGCGTCAAATTCTGAAGCCTGCGTTCGGGCATTGGTGCGCCCTCGGAAGCTTCGGCTGACTTGTTGATGGCGACGGATTTCCAAATCTTGGTGAACAGTTCGAACAGCGCGACGCGCGGGTTGCGGCCGACCTCGAGCAGCGCCAACTCTTCAAGCCAAGCCTCGAGGGTAGCTGCCACGTAGGCATCGCCTGAGGATTGGGCACCGGTCAGCGCTCGCGCGTAGCGGCGCAGAAACGGAACGTACTTCACGACCGCGTCAGAGTTGGACAAGGTATACCTGCGTTGAGGCTGCCAGCCTCTACAACGTGGACGGGCCCTGCAGGTTCCGTTCGCGGAACCATTTACCGATGAGGTTGTTTTATATGGGAGATCGCTTCGCTCAGGCAGTCAGCGACGGCTATGAACACGACCAAATATCTGCTGGCAGGACTAAAGCGAATATGTATTGGCCCAACTCCTCACACCAACAGCCGCTTCTCGACGCGCGTGTTCAGCGGCACCTCGGGGAGCGCTTGCGCAAGATGTACAGCGATGTTGTCGCGCAGGAGATGTCAAGCCGCCTGAACGAGCTGCTGAAGAAGCTCGACCAGCAGGAACATAAAGGACAATCCTGAATGGCTGTTGATCATTCAAGCGAAGACGTGCGCCGCTCGGTGCGCGATGACATTCTCGCAACCATCCCAAACCTGCGGGCCTTTGCAACGTCGCTGTCCGGCAGTCTCGATCGCGCCGACGATCTCGTCCAGGAGACGTTGTTGCGTGCGCTCGCCAACATCGATTCGTTTCAACCCGGGACCAATCTCTCCGCGTGGCTATTCACGATTTTGCGCAATCAGTTCCGTTCCGAATATCGCAAGCGCCGGCGCGAGGTCGAGGATGCCGACGGCCATTTTGCGTCGACCTTGATTTCTCATCCGGAGCAGGACAGCCGCATCGAGCTGGAAGAATTTCGCCAGGCGCTCGACGAGCTGACAAACGATCAGCGCGAAGCCTTGATCCTGGTTGGCGCCTCTGGATTTTCCTATGAGCAGACCGCCGAGATCTGCGGCTGTGCGGTCGGCACCATCAAGAGCCGGGTCAATCGTGCCCGCATCAAGCTTGCGCGGCTATTGTCGATCGAGGACACGGCAGATTTCGGGGCCGATCGGTTGAGCCGCGCGGTCGATTCCGGTGCATTCGCATCGACTGCCTTGCATGAAGCAACATAAACATAAACGCCGCGCAGTTGCGGCTCGCGGTACCGCCGCTCGTACTAACCGATACTACTAGTCCTCTTTGGCATCGCGGTTAGTGAATCGCGCGTTGCCCAATCCCGTTCCGATTGTCAGAATCCCCCAGTGAGCGACGTCCTGCATGAAGGGAATTTCGCTCAAACCTTGCACGACCGCGTCGTTGTGCAGCACGATCGATGTTTCGTGCTCACCAATAGTGGGGATCATATCATGCAGAGCCACCGGTAGATTGAACCTGCTGCTTTCCCAATTGCCGGGCAGGTTCTGCGCCCCGCGATCGATCGATCCGTCCTGTTCGATGAACCCCGGGCATCCGATGCCGATGAACGGCGCCAGTTTGAGACGCTTTTTCTCGACGGCGCCGATCAATCCGTTGAGCATGGCGCCAAGCTGGGTGATCGCCTGGTCACGCTTCACGCCCTCTTCGTCGCCGTGCCGCCAGAGCGAGAACTTCCATACCTTGGCTTTTGATAGGTCGCGCGATCCTTTGCGATTAAGCCGCACGACGCCGGCCCGGATATTGGTTCCTCCGATGTCCACCGCCAGCAAAGCGTCGAAAGCCTGGAACATCCAGGAAGGAGCGAGATGAACGGCGCCGATCAACCCGGCTTCGTCCGGGTGGTTGTGGATCGGGGCCAGTTTGATATCGATTTCTTCACTTTTGAGTATCACCGTCGTGCGACCGGTTACGAGCTCGCCGATCCGGCTTGCGCGGAAGCCGCCGCCGACCGCGATGCGTTCCGTATCTTTCCATTCCTTCAGCTTGAGAAAACGCTGAATGATCAGGGCAAATTCCTGCGAGAAATCCTCGATTGCCGCGTGCACAAGCCCCGCCGCTTCCGGTTCTCCGCGCAACAGCAATTCATCAAGCTCCGCTTTGGTGAGATCATCGCTGTCTTCGTCCCCAAGCGGATCTTCGCCGGCTTTGCGCAACAACTTGCGGATGTGGTCGATCATGTTGCGAAAAGCACCTCGGCTGACGCGATCGCCGATGAACCCTTCGCTATCCTTGAGTTCAACGTTGTAGCTGTCGACATCGACGGACGGAAGGCGACGTGCGCCGTGAGCTGCCACCGCGGGTAGTGTGGTTTGTTCAGGCATATTGTTTGCTCCCCTCCCCCCGGCTCTGGAAAGCTGGGCTCGATTGTTGATAGCAGTGCCTGGGCCGGCTGCCCTGGAACTTTGCTGGTTTGCAGGCGTTGATTAGTTGGCGTTGGAGGCCGCCTGGCCGCTCCTGATTGTGCCAACGTCGCCATTCTCTTTAAGACCAAGTCCCGGGCACTCCGAATCACCGCGTGGCCGCTCCGCTAATAAAGACGCAACCGATCTGAAAGTTCCGAGATCGCGATCGTGCGCAACCCAGAGTCCGCACATCATCAATCACACCCATGCGCTCCAGTTTGGATAACCGAGGTGGAGAATAGCTATGTCGAAGAAGACCAACCCAAAGCAAAAGAGCAAGGACGCGCCGGCCGAAAAACGAACGGGTAACGTCGCGCAACGAGACAGAGACGACCGCAGTGGACCACGGGACGAGAAGTCGAACGAGGAATGATTGTTTGCGCGATCCCCTTGTGCGCCCCAAATGGGAACATTGGCCCGCGACGCGGAGTTTACATCGGGTCTCGTCGTGGAGAGCACCATGATTTTATCAGCATGCCCCGGCCGAGCCGGTGACGTACCTCCGGTTGGTCGGCGGTTGAAACGCAATGTCGTCATTTGCGCTGCAGTCGTTGCTTGCGCTATCGGCGGCGGCTCGAGCGCCGTCTTCGGCGAGTCGAACCCGGTCGACAATCAGAGCACGCCTGCGAATTCTTCCCGGCCAGCCGCAAATCTTCCAGCTCAGTCGCAGGGACATGTTCCTCAGGGCGAAACGGGACCGCTCGAGACCGGTTCTGGTGGCGCGCCGGCAGCAAGTCCGCAGGGCGAGACGCCGCCCGGCATGCAGGCGGCGCCTTCAGGATCCAAAGGCAGCGCGTCGCCAAAAGATCCGGGCGTTGCCGACCAG
>CAWFLX010000055.1:0-34271 GCA_963816775.1 uncultured Alphaproteobacteria bacterium | reverse complement strand
CCGCAACTCAAGTCGAACATTTTCGGGAAAAACTGGCCCAAAGTGACGCAGGGACAAACGCACGTGCTGGAGCGGACCTACGACGGCATCATCATCGGCGCCGGCCACCATGGACTGGTGCTCGGCTCATATTTGGCGCGCCAGGGCCTGGATATTCTGCTGGTCGAGCGCCGTCTCAGCTATGGGGGCGGGCTCGCCACAGAAGAAGTCACGCTGCCGGGTTTCTATCACAACCTGCATTCGATCAATCATTTCCACATCAGCGAGACCCCTTGGTTCAACGACCTCGGTCTCGCTGAACGGGTCACCTACATCACGCCGCGCTACGAGTTCGGACAGGCACACCGCGATGGCACCGCGCTGGTGTTCGGTCGTGAGCTTGAGGAGACCGTCGCCAACATCGCACGGTTCTCGACGCGTGACGCCAAGACGTTCCGGGACTGGAATGCCCGCGCCGAAGAGATGACGCGCCAGATCCTGATCCCGGAGCGATTTGCCGAGCCGCTGCCACAAGCCGAGCGCGACGCTCTGTTGGCACAGACGCCGCTCGGGCGCGAATTTCACGCGGTGACCCAGCGCCAGCCGCTCGATCTCGTGGAAGAACTGTTCGAGAACGAGCATGTGCGGCTGCTGTTCCTGTTCAAGGTCTCGCTGTTCGGTACCTGGCTCACCGACACGCTGTCGAAGACAAGCCCGATGGGCTCGGTGATCCGCGCATTCGACCTCAAGACCGGCTACCAGCTTTGCCAGGGCGGCTCGTTCAACCTCGCGCGCGGCCTGATGGAGACCTTCATCGCGGCGGGCGGGCGCTATGCCCCGCAAGTCGCGATCGATCGCATTCTGATCGAAGGCGGTCGTGCGACCGGCATCACGCTTACCGACGGCCGCACGGTACGTGCGCGCCAGTTCGTGGCGTCAACCATCGACGTGCATCAGACCTTGGAAAATATGATCGGGCGCGCACAATTGCCCGCGGCGATGCAAGCCAAGCTCGACGGATTCCAATATACGGCCTGGACGTTATTCGGCCTGCACCTTGCTCTCAACGAGAGCCCGCGTTTCGCAGCCGAAGCCTTTGACCCCAATATCAACCGCGCGCTCAAATGGAGTTTCGGCGCAGAGACCATGGCAGATCTCGCGACAGCTCATCGCGAAGTGCAACAGGGACGGGTGCCGTCAATCGTCCAGTTCGGCTCCGGTCCGCTCAGCCTGCTCGATCCGACGCAGGCGCCGCCCGGCAAACACACGACCTACGCCTGGCATGTGATGCCGCTCGACCCGGATACCGGGGGCGCCGGCTATGAAGAGTGGAAGCAGGAATTCGCCGACAAGATCATCGAGACCTTCGCGCGCTATTGCCCGAACATGACGAGCCGCAACATCCTCGGCCAATACATCTACACCGGGCGCGAATACACCCAGGAAATGGTCAACATGCGCGGCGGCGACATTTTCATGGGCGCGTTCTGCGCCGAGCAGGTGATGTACAACCATTTCGGCTACCGCACGCCGATCCCAAACCTTTACTACGCGGGTTCGGCGGCGCATCCGGGCGGCGCGATCTCCGGCGGCGGGGGCTACATCACGGCCGGCATTATCGCGCGCGACCTCGGGCTCAAGCCGTGGTGGCAGCCGTGGGACGCGCGCGTCGCGCTGGAACAGATGGCGAAGGCCGCATGAACCGGAACGTTTGAAGCGCCGCTACGTCATCGTGTTGGTGAGCGACCCGATCTCGGCGATTTCAACCTTCACGACGTCCCCTGCTTTGAGGAACTCGCCGCGGCCGGCGCCGACGCCGGCCGGCGTGCCGGTCATGATCACGTCGCCCGGATAGAGCGTGATGCCGGTCGACAGGTGCGAGATCTGCTCGGCGATCGTGAAGATCATGTTGCCGGAGTTCGAGTTCTGCTTGAGGGTGTCGTTCACCCATAGCTTGATGGCGAGCTTGCTGGGGTTGGAAACATAAGCCGCAGGCGTGATCCAGGGCCCGAGCGGGCACGATCCATCAAAGCTCTTATGCCGGATCCAATCGGCTCGGAACGGGGAGGATTCAGGCAGCTGCGGGCGAAAGCCGAGATCGCGCGCGGAGAGGTCGTTGCCGACCGTATAACCGGCAACGCAGCTGAGCGCGTTTTCAAGCGTAAGGTCGCGCGCCTTGCGGCCGATCACCACGGCGAGCTCGGCCTCCCAGTCCATCTTCTTGGAGTAGTTTGAGATGCTGACTTTCGCGTCGGGGTCGGTCACTGAGCGCGCCGCCTTGATGAAGAACCAGGGTTTCAGTCCGAGCTCATGCGGATCAGGCTGCGGCGGCTGACCGGCCGCCTTCCACATCTCCTCGGCGTGGTCCTGGTAGTTCGCGCCGGCGCAATAGATCGTCCCCGGCCAGCGTACCGGCGCCAGCAATTTCGTTTGCTTCACCGGCTTGCCGTCGCCTTTGGGCGCCTTCGAGGCAGCGTCGAGAAGCTTGTGTGCGGTGTCCCAGTCCGCGAGCACGTCAAGCACGCTCGCATACTTGGGCTGGCCGGTGAGTGCGGCGACGTCGTACACGAGATCGTTGATGACCGCGCCGGCGCGAGGTCCTTGCGCGGATTCGTAGGTCGCCAATTTGTAACCGGCCATGTCGTCCTCCCTGTTCTGCGGCCCCGGGAATATCGTATTTCCCCGAACGTGCCTATATGCCGACTAAGCCGAAGCGTCCGCGCAGGCGCATAGCGGTTTTGCGTCCGCATCGCTCTCGTTGCGCTATAATAGAGGTGTAGCGGAGGAAACGATGATCAAAGCGCGCCGGATAGGACACGCCGTATTCGAAACGCCGGACGTCGAGCGGCTGTGCGACCACTACACCGATGTGGTCGGCCTCGTGCCGGCTGCCAAGGATAGGGACCGGCGCTATCTCGCCAGCAAGCTCGGGCATCTCGCGATCGAGCTGCGTGCTGGCGGCGCAGCAGGATGCCGCAAGCTCTCCTTCGAAATCGCGCCTGGCACCGACCTTAACGACGCCGCGCGCGAGCTCGACAAGAACGGGGTTCGCAGCGAGCGCAGCAATGACCCGGCTCCCGGTATCGCCCAGACGCTGACGTTCAGTGACCCGAAAGGCACGCAGATCGAGCTGTTCACGGCTTGGAATCCGCTCGGCAACGGGACGCAGCCCAAGGGCGTCGCGGCCACCAAGCTCGGCCATCTCGCCTATTTTGCGCCCGACCTGCAGAAGATCCTCGATTTCTACGGCGGCCTGCTTGGGTTTCGGGTGTCGGATTGGATCGGCGATTATTTCGTCTTCATGCGCTGTAATCCGGATCACCACACGGTGAATTTCGTGCGCGATCCGCGCGCCCGCATGCACCACATCGCGTTCGAGCTCGCCGACATCGTGCACCTGAAAAACGCCTGCGACGTC
Source organism: uncultured Alphaproteobacteria bacterium (assembly GCA_963816775.1). Lineage (GTDB taxonomy): Bacteria > Pseudomonadota > Alphaproteobacteria > Rhizobiales > Xanthobacteraceae > JAFAXD01. The sequence continues at coordinate 30,874 of CAWFLX010000055.1, read as the reverse complement.
CTCGCCAAGCACAAGATCGACATCATCTGGGGACCGGTGCGCCACGGCCCCGGCCACAACATTTCGATCTATTATCGCGAGCCCGACGATCAGGTCATCGAGCTGTTCTGCGAACTCGACCAGATGAGAGATGAGGAGCTCGGCTATTTCGAGCCGCGCCCCTGGCATCGCGACAAGCCGCAGCGCCCGAAAGTGTGGGAACCGGGACCGACGTCGAACATCTGGGGCCCGCCGCCGACGCCGGATTTTCTACGCGGCCGGCCGTAAGACTTCGGCTATCGCTCTTTGCGCTCCAGCATGGTCTCGTAGCTCGCGCCCATGACCTTGGAGACCGGTTCGCCGCGATCGACCGCCGCCGACATCTGATCGCTCTTGGCGAGGATCGCCTCGGCGCGCGCCAATACCTGCGCGATGTGTGCTGCCGGAATCACCACACAGCCGCTGCGGTCGGCCGCGACATAGTCTCCCGGCATGACAATCGCATCGCCCAACCTGATCGTGACCTGACAGCCGGCCTCGTGGATGCGCCCCCGCGCCGTGCGCGCCGTGCAACCGCGCGCGTAGACCGGATAGCCGAGCTTGTTGGCTTCTTCGACGTCGCGGGTCAGACCATCGACGATCGACCCGGCAACGCCACGATGCTGCGCTGCGCGCGAGAGAATGCCACCCCAGCCGGCTGCGTCGACGCCCGTGCGCTGCTCGACCACGATCACGTTGTCGGGCCCGCCGGCTTCGACGGCGGCCGTTGAAAGGTGGCGCGTTACACCCGGCGGCGAGGGGCCGGCGCCAATGCGCACCGTGATGGCGCGCCCGGCAATCGGTCGTGCGCCGCTCGTCAGGACGAGGCCGGTTACCGCCGGCGTCATGCCGAGGGCATCCAATGCATCCGAAAGATCGCAGATGTCGAGCACGCGCAGCCGACCGAGAAATGGATCCTTGGACATCTGCTTCATTTTCCCTTGATGGATTGGACAATCGGCGCCAGCCGCATGAGATCAGACTTGATCAACGCCGCAAACTCCGCCGGCGTGCTGGTCACCACATTGATGCCCTGTGCATCAAGCTTTGCGATCATATCGGGTGCCGTAATTTGAGCGACAAACAGTGCACGCAGCGCCGCGACGACGTCGTCCGGCGTCCCCGCCGGAGCGACCAGTCCGTACCAAAGATCAAGCTCCATGTCGCGATACCCGAGCTCGTCGAGTGTCGGCACGTCCGGCAGCGCCTTCAGCCGCCCCCGTGACGGAACAGCGAGCGCGCGCAAACGCCCGTCGTCGAGAAAAGGCTTCGCGCCGCCGTAACTGCCGAAGATGAAGGACACGCGTCCGGAGACGAGGTCTGGATAGGCCTGCGCCGAGCCTCGATAGGGCACATGCACAAACGGCACGCCGGCCGCTTTGCTGAACATTTCCGCCAGTAATTGGCCGCCGGAGCCCTGGCCTTGCGAGCCGTAAGCGAGACCGCCAGGGGTGTTGCGGGCAAGCGCGACGAGGTCAGCAACCGAGTTTGCTTTGAGGTCCGCCGGCACGACCAGCAACGACGGAAATGCGAACAACAGTGTGAGCGGCTTGAAATCGCCAACCGGATCGAGCGGGAAATCCGCCAGCAGGTTCGGGTTGATGGCGAACGTCGGAAGATCGGTCAGGAACAACGTCGTCCCGTCCGGCGGCGATTGTTTGGTCGCCAGCGCCGCAATCACGCCGCCGCCACCGGTCTTGTTTTCGACCACGAACGTCGGCCCGCCGGACGCCGTGATGCGTTGGGCAAGGTTGCGCACAATGACGTCGGCCGGTCCGCCGGCCGCGTAGGGAATGAATACCCGAACCGGCCGATCGGGGACTTGGGCGATCGCGGCCGTCACCAGGCTTGCCAGGAACAAACAGATGATTCCGGGGATTCCGTGCTTGGCCAGTGCCGGCATCCTTGCCTCCGCGGTGCTCTACGCTGCGAAAGGGAATTTCTCCAAATAGCTTCGATATTCGTCCTCGAGGTCGACCTGCAGGGCGGCCAGGATCCGCACGACACCGTTGTAGTTCGCGATGGCGTACAGGAGTTCGACAAGTTGCGTGTTATCGAAGGCGGCGCGCAGCTCCGCAAAGGTTTTATCGGAGACGGTGCGGCCATCGGTCATTTCGCGCGCGGCGCGCAGCACCGATTTGGCAAGCGGCTCAAGTTTGCTCGGCCGTCCTGCTGTCTCTTGTGCAATCGCGCGTAGATCATCCTCGGTCACGCCGAACGAGAAGCCGATCTTGATGTGGTGCGTATATTCGTACGCCGAACGTGCCGAATAACCGACTTGGATGATTGCGAGTTCGCGCAGACGCGGGTCAACCTTGGTTTCGTGGCGGATGTAGCGCGCCATCGAGCCGGACAGGAATGCGAGCTGCGGACTGTTGGAAAGTGCGCGCGTGACATTAGCATCGCTGCTGAGCTGATTGCGGTACTGCTCAGGCAAATCCTTGTTGTCGACGTAGGGGACCCGTGCCATCCGGCGCTCCTCCAATTTCAATGACAGATCGCATGCATTATGGGTCGTCACATCGCGATGGGACAGACGTGGTGCGAACGTCGGACGATGAGCCTGATGGGGCATGCCGCGCGCAGCGTCGATGCGCTACAGTTCGCGCGTCGCTTCGCGAAAGGCCGGTCGATGGCGGGTGAAACACGAATAGGATTTATCGGGATCGGCGCCATGGGCGCGCGCATGGCGGCCAATTTGGCGCGTGCGGGCCTTTCCCTAACAGTGCACGACGCCGATCGCCGCAAGGTCGAACAATTCACGCAATCGCACCAGGCGCGCCCCGCAACGTCCCTTGGTGATCTCGGGCGCAGCTCCGACGTCGTCATTACCATGCTTCCGACCGGGCCGATTGTGCGCCAGGTTTTCCTGCACGAAGAGACCGGCGCATTGGAAGCGTCGCTCGCACCCGGCAGCGTGGTCATCGACATGACCTCGTCGGAACCGACCGGCACGCGCGAGCTTTCCGCCGTTCTGGCCAAGCGCGACGTTACGCTGATCGACGCACCGGTTTCCGGCGGCATCACCGGCGCCGAACAGGGCCGGCTCGTCATGATGGTCGGCACCGACAACAAGGCCGCGCTTGAGCGCGTCCGTCCGGTCCTGGCGGTGCTCGGGCATCGCGTCTTCGAGGTCGGCGGATCGGGTGCCGGCCACGCCATGAAGGCGCTGAACAACTATGTGTCGGGCACCGGTTTCATGGCGGCCATCGAAGCGCTGGTGATCGGCAAAAGCTTCGGCCTCGATCCGGCCGTGATGGTCGATGTGCTCAACGAGTCCACCGGTCGGAACTTCGCCACGGCCAATACGCTCAAGCAGGAGGTGATTAGCCGCGCGTTCGCGACTGAGTTCGTGCTCGGCCTGCTCGCCAAGGACGTCAAGATCGCCGCCGATCTTGCCGAGGACATCCAGATCAATGCGCCGCTCGTGCGCGCGAGCCGCGACCTGATCCTGCGAGCGCGCGAGGCGGTCGGTGGCGACGCGGACCACACCGCCGCGATTAAATATTGGGAAGCGCTCAACGGCATGGTGCTGAGCCCTGGCCGCCACGGGGCCCCGGAGTAAATCGAGTGAAGGAGTGAGACATGGCGCTTGCCCGCGAGTTCGCCCGCGACGCTTCGAACGGCACTTCATTGGTCGAGAAAGCCAAGGAGCTGCATCCGCTCGTTGCCGGCGAGGCGGCGCGCGGCGAGGCCAAGGGGATGCTGACCGAAGCGACCCTCGCTGCGCTTCGCGACAACGGCTTTCTCGGCATGTGGATTCCGCGATGTTTCGGTGGGAGCGAGACAGGGCCGGTCGAATTCCTCAGCGTGATCGAGCAAACGAGTTACTCCGACGGCTCGACCGGCTGGGTGCTGATGGCCGCGCAGGTCGCGATGGGCACCGCCGCCGCTTATCTCGAAACCGGCGCCGCCAACCAACTGTTCGCTCAACGCATGCCGGTAATAGCCGGCCAGGGCGCACCTAACGGGCGCGCTGACGTCGAGGGCCGCGGTTATCGGCTCAGCGGCAAGTGGTCCTACGGCAGCGGCCTCTTGCACTCGGAATACATCCACACCGGCGCGGTCGTGCACGAGAACGGCGCTCCCCGCATGTTGCCTGGCGGCCGATTTCCCGACATTCGCATTTTCATTCTGCCGGTCGAGCAGGCGAAGCTGACCGGCAACTGGGACGTGCTCGGGCTACGCGCCACCGGATCGGTCGACTACACGATCGACAATGTATATGTGCCCGAAGAAATGACCCACCTGCAGTCGGCGAATGTCGCGGTGCAGGGTGGAAATCTCTTCAAGTTGCGCATCTTTGGGCTCAGCACCATCGGGCATACCGGGTTTGCGCTCGGCATTGGGCGCCGCATTCTCGATGAGCTCGCGCGGCTCGCGCGTCAGGAGACCGGCCGGCCCCAGATCCTGCCGCAGCAGGGCGGCGGCGAGAGCTTTCATGAACAGTTCGGTCTGGCCGAAGCCAAGGTGCGTGCCTCGCGAGCTTTCGCCTACGAGAGCTGGCGCGACATCGAGGCGACGCTCGATCGCGGCGATGAGCCCAACACGCGCCAGATCACCTTGGCACGGCTCGCGCTCAACTATGCGACTTCGGCGATCGCCGAGGTCTGCGCGTTCGCGTATCACTACGGAGGCGGCGTCGCATTGCGCGACGGCATCCTACAGCGCTGCTTCCGCGACATGCACGCCGGCACCCAGCACGCCACCACATCGACCGGCATCCTGCGCGAATGCGCGCGTGAACTTCTCGGTGTGGCGCCGGGCAAGGTCTGGGCGCCGCGCATGCTGATCGATCCGTAGGATGGGTTGAGCGGAGCGAAACCCATCCTACAACCTCGCCTACGCCATCCCGCGTAAGCTCAGCGACAGAGCTACCCAAGCGCCGCCGTAAAAGATGAGTTCGATGCCGACGAACATGCCGATCACCCAAAGCCCGGAGACCGGCCACTGCGCCAGCACCAGAACGCCCAAGATAAGGGTGATCGCCCCGTTGAGAACGTGCCAGCCCCAGCCCGGCAGACCGATCCAGAACGGTTCGATCAGCTGAAACAGCCCCGCCACCAGGAAGAACGCGCCCATCAGAAGGGTCACGATTTCGGCGGTCACGATCGGGCGCCACACCATCAGCACGCCGACGACACCGAACAAAACCGCGGCAAGCGCGTGCTGGAACTGGCCGGCCCATTTGCCGACCATGATGAGTTGTATGATCTCGATACCGGCCGCGATCACCAGCAGCCAGCCAAAGAACAGCATCGAGACGACGGTGGCGGCCACGGAACGCACGATCGCCAGAACGCCGAGCAGCACCAGGCCGATCCCAAAAGCCAGGAACCAGCCCCAATTGTGGATGATCTCCGCCGGGATGCGCACATCCAAGGCCTGAATCTCGCTCATAGTGTTGTCTCCCCCTATGCCACGATGGGACTTGCTCGCAATTCTCATTCTGCCCGATGATGCGACAGACACAAAGAGCCAAGGAACGCCCATGACCGTTCAAGAACGCTCCAGCGAAGCCAAGCCCGCGCCCGGCGGCACCAACGTCAAGGTCGAGTTCAAGGACCGGATCGCCTGGGTCTTTCTCAACCGCCCGGAAAAGCGCAACGCCATGAGCCCGGCGCTCAATCGCGAAATGATCGAGGTGCTCGATGCGCTCGAGATCGACGATCGCTGCGAGGTGCTGGTGCTCACCGGAGCAGGTGAAGCGTTCTCGGCCGGCATGGACCTGAAGGAGTATTTCCGCGAAGTCGACACCGCGACCCCGGTCGAAGCGATGCGGGTGCGCCGCGACTCGATGGCCTGGCAGTGGCGGCGGTTGCGGTTCTTCCCTAAACCGACCATCGCGATGGTCAACGGCTGGTGCTTCGGCGGCGGCTTCACGCCGCTCGTGTCCTGCGACATCGCGGTCGCAGCCGAGGACGCGATCTTCGGTCTCTCGGAGATCAACTGGGGCATCATTCCGGCCGGCAACGTAACGCGCGCCGTCGCGGAGAAAATGATGCCGGCCGATGCGCTCTACTATTTGATGACCGGCGAGACCTTCGACGGCCGCAAGGCCGCCGCCATGCGGCTTGTCAACGAGGCGGTGCCACTCGCGCAATTGCGCGACCGCACCGAGGAGATCGCCAAGAAACTGATGGAGAAGAACCCGCACGTGCTGAGCGCAGTCAAGCTCGCCTATCGTCGCGTCAAGGACATGACCTGGGATGAGTCCGAGGACTATCTCTACGCCAAGGCGCAGGAGACCTATTCGACCGATCCGGAAGAAGGGCGCCGGAAGGGGATGGCTCAGTTCCTCGACGAAAAATCATTCCGGCCGGGGCTGAAAAACTACCGGCGCGATTGAGGCGGCTCCGCACCGCATCGACGACGTTGTGGCGACATGCGCTTCTCAGGAGATGATTTGTCATGGATCTAAAACTGACCGGCCGCAGCGTGCTGATCACCGGCGCCTCCAAGGGCATCGGGCTTGGAATCGCCAAATGGTTCGCCGGCGAAGGCGTGCACCCGCGACTGGTGGCGCGCTCCGGCGATCTGCTTGCCAAGGAAGCGGAGGCCATTCGCAAATCAGCGCAAGTCAACGTCGAGACCATGGCGGCCGATCTTTCCGATCCGGCCGCGCGCCGCAAGGTGTTCGAGGCCTTTCCGGACGTCGACATCGTCGTCAACAACGCCGGGGCGATCCCAGGCGGAACGATTGAAGATGTGGACGAGAAGGCGTGGCGATCCGGCTGGGACCTCAAGATCTACGCGCATGTTGACTTCACCAGGCTCTACCTCGCGCGCATGAAGGCGCGCCGACGCGGCGTCATCATCAACATCATCGGCGCGGGCGGCGAGAAGCTGACCTACGGCTACATCGCGGGCTCGGCCGGCAACGCCGCCCTGATGGCGTTCACGCGCGCCATCGGCGGCACCAGCCCCGACTTCGGCGTGCGCGTCGTCGGCGTCAACCCGGGGCCGGTCGCGACCGAGCGCGCCGAATATCTGGCGCGCCAGCGCGCCGCCAAGGCCGGCGACGAGAGCCGCTGGCATGAGAGCTACAAGCACATGCCGTTCGGGCGGCCTGCAACGGTCGACGAGATCGCCGCCACCGTGGTGTTTCTGGCGTCGGATCTTTCCTCCTACACCAGCGGCACGATCGTGAGCGTCGACGGCGGATTGGTTCACAAAGGGCCGTTGCCGTAGGATGGGTTGAGCTCCGGCGAAACCCATCGCTGTTTACGCCATTGCACACGATGGGTTTCGCTCCGCTCAACCCATCCTACACCTTCAGCCCCATCAGCCCCGCAAGCAAGTTGCGCTGGATCTGCGAGGTGCCAGCAGCGATCGTCGCCGCGCGCGCGTCGCGATAGTGCCGCTGCATGTCGAATTCCATGCTGTAGCCGAAGCCGCCGAAGATCTGCATGCCGGTATTCGCCGCCTTCACGTAGGTCTCCGATGCAAACAGTTTGGCCATGGTGATTTCGCGCAGCGCATCCTTGCCGGCGGCGACCAGCGACGCCGCGCGCAGCGTCAGCGCCCACGCAGCTTCGATTTCGGTCTGCATGTCGGCCAACATGTGGGCGACCGCCTGGAACGTTCCGATCGCACGGCCGAACTGCTTTCGTTCGCTCGCGTACTGCAACGCGAGTTCAAAGACGCCGCGCGCGCTGCCGCAATCACAGGCAGCCGCAAATACGCGCTCGGACTGCAGGCCGGACAGGACACAGTCCCAACCCTTGTTCTCGGCCCCGACCAAATGATTGGCCGGCACCCGCACGTCGTTGAAGAACAGTTCGTATGTGCCAACGGCGCGCCGCCCGAGCATGTCGAGCTTGCGAATTTCGAGTCCGGGCGAGTTTCCGTCGACCAGGAACAGCGACATACCGGCGCGGTAATGCGCCTTCGGGTCGGTTTTTGCATAGACGTTGATGTAGTTGTTCTTGGCGCCGGCTCCGGTCTGCCAAATCTTCTGCCCGTTGATGACGTAATGGTCACCGTCGCGGCGCGCCTGCGTGCGCATGGCGCCGACGTCGGAGCCGGCGTCAGGCTCCGATATGGAGATCGTCATCCTGATGTCACCGGCGAGCAGCTTCGGTAGAAAATGGCGCTTCTGCTCTTCGCTACCGTTGCGCAACAGGTTGAGGCCGCAGAACATACTGCCGCCGAACGCCATGACCAGATCGGCGCTCGGGCATGCGAGCTCTTCCGAAATGATCGCCATGTCGACGATATTGCTGCCCAGTCCGCCATACTCTTCGGGAAACGGCATGCGAAACAGGCCGGCGTCGACCCAGGCTTGGTAGAGCTCGTAGGGATAAAGGCGCTCGCGATCGAGTTGCCGGATGTAGTCCGGTGTCGCAACGCGTGCCATCAACTTGCGCACGCTGTCGCGCAGCATGAGTTGTTCTTGGGTGAAGTTGCAGTCCATTGGTCTGATCCGCCGCTGTGCTCGGGCACAGCATATCAGACCGGCCGGCTATCACCGGCTCCCCCATGCGGGACAACTCGTGAGCCTACGAGGCCGTCCCGCGGGACGGCCTGCTGATCGGATGGACGCGTACGGGTTTAGTCCGCGGTCATCATCCCACGTAAGCGACGCGGGTCTGCTCCTCGACCTCGGCCGGTGTCGTCGGTTGCGCCGGCAATTGCAGCACGGTCGCTTCCTGGCCTTCGCATAATTCGGTCAGGAGTACGGTTTCGCCGTCGGGAAACTCGAGCGCATCGTGGTGGCGGTGCGGAGTATCCTTGTTGATCTGGCGGAATAGCGCTGTTTGGTGCGTGGCCTTCTTCGAACCCCAACCCAACAGACCGTGTGAAATACAGGCAATCTCCTTGGAGAACGCGAGCTCCGTTCCCGGAAGGACGCAGACTGCTGTGGTGGGATCTTCTGGCGCCGCAAATCCGCGGGTGCCAGTGCCGAAATTACGCGTAGTCAACTTGTCGCCGACGCTCGCAGGACGCGACTTCACGTTTTGCAGGCTGTAGTCGCACATAATGCAGAGCTCCTCTAGTTGGCAGGCTCATCGCCCCCTTGGGAGGAGACTTTGCAAGAAGGATGCCAGGCCGCCTTATGGTGCGGTGACAACGCCGCGACAGGCTGCGGGCAACTGCGCGAGCGTTGGTCCCTTTCGGGGCTCGGCCGGCTCCGTCTCCTTGGGATGAATAACAGAATCCTTGAACCAGCCTTGCAGGTCGCCGCACCCGTCGCCTGCCGGGACCGGATCCTGCGGCTTGCAGCCCGCGCTGTCGTCCGGGCATTTGATGCGGATATGAAAGTGGTAGTCGTGGCCGTACATGGGACGCACCTTGTTGAGCCAGGCGCGATCGCCGTTGGCTTGCCGACAAAGCGCCTTCTTGATCGCCGCATTGACGAAAATCCGCTCCACCTCCGGTTCCTTGGCCGCGGCCTTGATCGCCTCGAAATGACCCTGCGTCCAAACCTTCGGATCAACGTCGGTCCGGCTCTCAGCCACAACCATGGTGGCCGATATTTCCTCGCGCTCGGCGCGGGAGAGTTCGCGGTTAGGCATGGGGGTGAGCCAAATGTCGGCGTCGAGCCCGACCTGATGGCTGGCGTGACCGGTGAACATTGGGCCACCGCGCGGTTGCGAAATGTCGCCAACCAGCAAACCGGGCCAGCCCGCGGCCTTGTGTACTTTCACCGACAGCCGTTCGAGGAGTTCAATCAAGTGGGGATTGCCCCAGTTTCGGTTGCGCGAGAGCCGCATGACCTGCCACGTCTCGCCATTGATCGGCAGCGCAACGGCACCCGCGAGACACCCCTTGGAATAGAACCCGATCGAACGCGGCGGCATCGAAACCGGATCGGTCTTGCGGCCGAATAACTCGCGCGCCGGCAGCGTGGGGTCGTTTGGATTGGCGAGCGGGGGCAACGGCTTGGGATCGAGCGTGCCCAAATCCTGCGCCCATGCGGAGCCGGTCGCAATTGCCAACACAAGCAACAACAGCCGCCGCATAGGGCCTCCCAGCGTGATTCGATCGCGCGCCCGGCGCGTTCTCTATCACGACCCACGGTCGGGCGCAGCCTCAGGCTCGGTACGCTGCCTACAGACAGTTTGACCCTTGGTATAGATGAACTTCTCCGCGTTTTGAGCGACTATGCGACAAACCCGCCGTCCGGCGGGACCGTGCCGGGGGTTGCGATGAACAAACTCAAGGTTTTGTGCGTCACATCATTTGTTGTGGCGATGTTCGGGCCTGTTGCAACGGTGCCCGCGCGTGCCGACCTCGTAGTTCACATTAGCAAGGGGTCGCAGCGGATGACGGTTGTTCGCGACGGGCAACCGATTCACACGTGGGCGGTGTCGACCGGCCGCAGTGGATACGGCACGCCGAGCGGGGTCTTCCATCCACAGCGCATGGCGCGTAGCTGGTTCTCGAAGGCCTACTACAATTCGCCGATGCCGTACTCGATCTTTTTCTACGGTGGCTACGCTATCCACGGAACCTACGCCATCAATCAGCTCGGCGGCCCGGCCTCGCATGGCTGCGTGCGGCTCTATCCCGGCAACGCCGCGACCTTGTTCAGTCTGGTTGCGCGCGAAGGCCCGGGGCGGACGACAATCGTAATCAACTGATCCCGCAGCGAGTTTTGACTACACATCCACCTTGAGAGCCTCGATGAAGGCCTCCTGCGGGATCTCCACCTTGCCGAACTGGCGCATGCGCTTCTTGCCTTCCTTCTGCTTTTCCAGAAGCTTGCGCTTGCGGGTCACGTCGCCGCCATAGCACTTTGCGGTCACGTCCTTGCGTAGCGCCCGCACGGTCTCGCGCGCGATGATCTTGGCGCCGATCGCCGCCTGGATCGGGACCTGGAACATGTGCGGCGGGATCAGTTCCTTGAGCTTCTCGACCATGGCGCGGCCACGGCTTTCGGCGCGCGTGCGATGAACCAGCATTGACAGCGCATCGACCGGCTCGCCATTGACCAGGATCGACATTTTCACGAGGTCGGACGCACGATACTCGGTGAGATGATAATCGAAGGACGCATAGCCCTTCGACACCGATTTAAGCCGGTCGTAGAAATCGAACACCACCTCGTTGAGCGGCAGGTTGTACTTCACCATCGCGCGCGCGCCGACATAATTGAGATCGACCTGCGATCCGCGCCGATCCTGACAGAGCTTCAGGATGGCGCCCAGATACTCATCCGGCGTCAGGATCGTCGCTTCGATCCACGGCTCATCGATTTCCTCAATCCGCACGACGTCCGGCATGTCGACCGGGTTGTGGATCTCGATCTCGGTGCCGTTGGTGAGTTTGATCCTGTAGATCACCGACGGCGCGGTCGCGATCAGGTTGAGATTGAACTCGCGCTCCAGCCGTTCCTGGATAATTTCCAAGTGCAGAAGGCCGAGAAACCCGCAGCGAAAGCCAAAGCCCAGCGCTGCCGACGTCTCCATCTCGAATGTGAAGCTCGCATCGTTGAGCCGCAGCCTGCCCATCGCGGCGCGGAGCGTTTCGAAATCGGCGGCGTCGACCGGGAACAATCCGCAGAACACAACCGGGATGGCGGGTCGGAAGCCAGGCAGCGGCGCCGAAGTCGGCTTCTTGTCGTCGGTGATGGTGTCACCAACCCGGGTGTCGGCGACCTCCTTGATCGAGGCGGTCAGAAAGCCGATCTCGCCCGGGCCGAGTTCCGTGGCGTCACGCATCTTGGGGGTGAACACGCCGATCTTATCGACCTCGTAGGACGCGTTGGTGCCCATCAGGCGAATGCGCTGCCCGCGCTTGAGCGTGCCGTCGACAACCCGCAGCAGCACCACGACGCCCAGGTAGGCGTCGTACCAGCTATCCACGAGGAGCGCCTTGAGCGGAGCCTCGCGATCGCCTTTAGGGGGCGGCAGGCGGGTGACGATCGCTTCCAGCACCGCGTCGATATTCTGGCCGGTCTTGGCCGAGATCAGGATCGCATTTGACGCATCGAGGCCGATCACGTCCTCGATCTGCTGCTTGACCTTTTCGGGCTCAGCCGCCGGCAGATCGACTTTGTTGAGGACCGGCACGACCTCGTGATTGTTGTCGATCGCCTGGTAGACGTTGGCCAATGTCTGGGCTTCGACGCCCTGGCTTGCGTCAACCACGAGCAACGAGCCCTCACAGGCGGCGAGTGAGCGGTTGACCTCGTAGGCGAAGTCTACGTGGCCCGGTGTGTCGATGAGGTTGAGGATGTAATCCTTGCCGTCGCGCGCGCGGTAGTTCAGCCGAACCGTCTGCGCCTTGATGGTGATGCCACGCTCGCGCTCGATATCCATCGAATCGAGGACCTGCTCGACCATCTCACGCTCAGCGAGGCCGCCGGTGATCTGAATAAGCCGGTCGGCCAGCGTCGACTTGCCGTGGTCGATATGCGCCACGATGGCGAAGTTGCGAATGTTCTCGATCGGTCCGCTGGTCATGGGCGCGGGATAGCATCGGGTGTCAGGGGCGGCAAGGTCGCGCGCTTTGCAAAAAGGATAAGGCGGCGCGTCCCGCCGCGCCGATGCGCAGAGACGCTTTGCGGGTCGTTATTCCGCGGCGATCCGTTGCGCCGCGAACATCGGCCGCAGCTCCACCGGCTTGCCGGCGCGCGCGATCAACATGTGGTTCGTCGGCACCGGGTTCCAGATGTCCTGATCCTTGTCGAGCGGTTCGGATACGACCACCACGTCCTCGTCGACCGTCCGGTAATAGAGCGTGTTGGCGTTGTCATTGGCGGCGTAACGGAATGCGTAGAGGTGCTGGCCGTCGGCAAGCGCGGCGGTGAACCGCAGCGGCTCGCGCAGGCCGTCGGTCGTGACCATGTTGGTCAGCACCTCGAGCACACGTTCCGTGGCGCCGATCGGATCGCGGTCGGCCCCGGCTCCCATGATGGCCAGGAACGCGGCCTCCGAATCGGTCGTCCCGATCCGCAGCGGATAGAGTTCATCGGGCACCAGCGCTTCGACTTTGCGGCGCAGCCGGCCCCAATTGCCGATAAGGCCGTTGTGCATGAACATCCATCGGCCGCACACAAACGGATGGCAGTTCTGCCGCGTGATCGCGGTTCCGGTCGCGGCACGCACATGCGCGAAGAACAACCGAGACCGCAGGTGCCGGCACAGATACCGCAGGTTCTCGTCCGACCATGCTGGCCGCAATTCCCGATAGAGGCCAGGCTCGGGATGATCGCCGTACCAGCCCAGCCCAAAGCCGTCGCCGTTGATGCTGGCGGTGGATTCGAGCGCCCTGATGCTCTGCTCGATCAGGGAATGGGACGGAGCGGTAACGTAGTGCTCAAGAGCAATCGTCTCGCCCCGATAGGCAATCCAACGGCACATAGTAATCCCGTCCGTGCGGTGCGCGTCCCCGGTATATGGGGGCCGAATCTGTTCCCTTTCAGGCAACCGGTGGAAATTACCGCCGAATTTTGCGGCAATAGCGCGCGCCGAACGGCTGCGCAAGTGGGCCTTTCACCCCAGTGGCCACAAACACCGTGAGGTTCTATTGAGGTGCCCCAACTCACGGGGAATGGGCTTTGGCGACCACGACGGACCATAAGCCAGCATCGCGGCGGACGCTGTTCGGGCGCTTGGAGGACGCATTGGGGCGCCTCCTCGACGCGCTGGTCGACCCGAGCCGCCGCGAACGCACGATGCTGGTGGTGCTGGCCTGCTACGCGGCGCTCTGGACTATTTACGGGATCATCGCCAAGGGCAGCCAGGACCTGCATTTCGACTTCGGCGAGCAATACTCGTGGTCGCTGGATACCATCTGGGCGTCGCCAAAACATCCCCCCCTCGCCCAGTGGCTGGTGGGCGCCTGGTTTGCCGTGTTTCCCCGCGCCGACTGGGCCTATTACCTGTTCGCAATGGTGCTTGCGACCGCTGCGCTATGGTTTGGGTGGCGGCTCATGGAGCGCTATCTCGACGGTCCCAAGCGGGTCATCGGGCTCGCGCTATTAACATTCATTCCGGTCTTCAACTTCCACGCACTGAAGTTCAACAACAACGCTATGTCGTTGCCGACCTGGGCGGCCACGACCTGGCTGTTCCTGCGCGCGTTCGAAACCCGACGGGCAGACTACGCGGCGCTGGCTGGCCTCGCGGCCGGTACCGCCATGCTGAGCAAATACTGGTCGGTCTTTCTGCTAGCGGGCCTGGGCCTCGCTGCTCTTCTGGATCGCCGCCGACTCGACTATCTGCGCTCTCCCTCACCGTGGATCACGATCGCGGTGGGTGCACTGGTTGTTGCGCCGCACTTTATCTGGGTGGCGACCCATGGGTGGCGAACGTTCGAATGGATGTTCTCCTCCCATCCCGCCTCGGACTACGGGACCGCGCTTTGGTCCGGCGTCCAATACATCGCCGGGACCATTGGCTATCTGGTGGCTCCGGTATTGATCGCGTTGGTCGCGACGCGTCCTAAAAGCAACACCATCGGCGACATGCTATGGCCGCCAGAACCCGATCGGCGCCTGGTGGTTCTGGCATTTCTCATCCCGCTCCTGCTCCCCGCACTGGCCGCGCCGTTGATTGGCGGCAAGCCGGTGTCACTTTGGGCACTGGCGGGCGTCATCACGCTGCCGATCATTGTCCTGTCGCCCGCACGCCTCGTGCTGACGCGCGAAGCTGCGCTGCGTATTCTAGGATTTGCGGTTGTGCTGCCGTTGCTCGCGATTGCAGCCGCACCGGCGGTCGCGTTCATCATTCACCGCTTCGGTACGGACACCGACTCGCCGCACTATCGGCAGGTTGCGCAGGCGGTCGAGAGGGTCTGGCACGAGACCACGGACCAACCGCTACGCATCGTCGGATCGTACGAAAACCTTTTGTCCGGAACAGTGTTCTACTATCGCGACGGCCCGTCCGCGTTCGAAATCGTCAACCCGCGCATGACGCCTTGGATCGACGACGCCCGGCTTGCCCGCGATGGGCTGGCAATGGTGTGCCCCGCCGACAATGTCCTGTGCATGAACGCGCTGAACGCGCGGGCCGCACGCGCGCCCGGCGGTAAGCGCGCCGAGGCTACGATCTCGCGTACCTACATGGGGTATTCCGACCCGCCGCAACAGTTTGTCATCGCGACGGTCCCGCCGGACGGGGCGCGGCATCCCGCGCCCCGCGGCGATAAGGACTAGTCCTCAATATCGATAAGCTTCCGGCTTGTATGGGCCGTTCACCGGAATGTTGATGTATTCCGACTGCTTGTCGCTCAGCTTGGTGAGCTTGACGCCGATCTTGTCCAGGTGCAGGCGAGCGACCTTCTCGTCGAGCTGCTTCGGCAGCGTATAGACCTTCTTCTCGTACTTCTTCGGGTTGGCCCACAGCTCGATCTGCGCCAAGGTCTGGTTGGTGAACGAGGACGACATCACGAAGCTCGGATGCCCCATGGCGTTACCGAGATTCACCAGCCGGCCTTCCGACAACAAGATGATGCGCTTGCCGTCCGGAAACTCGATCTCGTCCACCTGAGGCTTCACGTTGTGCCACTTGAAGTTCTTCAAGCCGGCAACCTGGATCTCCGAATCAAAGTGGCCGATGTTGCAGACGACGGCGCGATCTTTCATGGCGCGCATGTGGTCGACCGTGATCACGTCGAGGTTGCCGGTGGCAGTGACGAAGATGTCGGCGCGCGGCGCCGCGTCTTCCATGGTGGTGACCTCATAGCCTTCCATCGCTGCCTGCAAGGCGCAGATCGGATCGATCTCCGATACCATCACCCGGCAGCCAGCCTGGCGCAGCGACGCAGCCGAACCTTTGCCGACGTCGCCGAAGCCGGCGACCATCGCGACCTTGCCGGCCATCATCACGTCGGTGCCGCGCCGGATGCCGTCGACCAGCGACTCGCGGCAGCCATAGAGATTGTCGAATTTCGACTTGGTCACGCTGTCGTTGACGTTGATCGCCGGCCACAGCAGCGTACCCTTCTTCTGCATCTCATAGAGCCGATGCACGCCGGTGGTGGTCTCCTCGCTCACGCCTTTGATGGCATCGGCGTTCTTCTTGTACCAGCCGGGCTTCTCCTTGAGCCGCTTCTTGATGGCGGCGAACAGGATTTCCTCTTCCTCGTTGGAAGGCTTGTCGAGGAACTTGGTATCGCCTTGCTCGGCGCGCAGCCC
The DNA here is from genome assembly GCA_963816775.1 of uncultured Alphaproteobacteria bacterium. GTDB lineage: Bacteria > Pseudomonadota > Alphaproteobacteria > Rhizobiales > Xanthobacteraceae > JAFAXD01. The sequence goes on along the minus strand of CAWFLX010000055.1, from coordinate 14,766 downwards.
GAGATGGATCAACAGCGTGGCATCCCCGCCGTCATCGAGGATCATGTTGGGAGTTCCCCCGTCGCCCCACTCGAAGATCCGGTGCTGGTAGTCCCAGTAGTCGTTCAGCGACTCGCCTTTGATCGCGAAGATCGGGATCCCGCGCGCGACCAACGCCGCGGCGGCGTGATCCTGCGTCGAGTAGATGTTGCACGACGCCCAGCGAATCTCGGCCCCGAGATCAATCAGAGTTTCGATCAGCACCGCGGTCTGGATCGTCATGTGGAGCGAGCCGGCGATCTTGGCGCCCTTGAGCGGCTTCTTGCTCCCGTATTCGGCGCGGGTCGCCATCAGGCCCGGCATTTCCACCTCGGCAATGGCGATCTCTTTGCGGCCCCAGTCGGCCAGGCTGATGTCCTTAATGGCGCAGTCCTTGGTGGCGGTCATGGCATTCCTTCGGCTTCGGATTGGAGTTGGCACGCAGCGGCAAACCCGCCGGCGGCGCGCCCCTATAGCAGGGATATGGGGGGTCCGCAAGCTGACATAAAGAGTTCTTTATGTCTATATCTTCACACCGTACCGGGGGGTCGATAGGGATGATCCCTACTCGTCCTCACCGAAGCGCCGCCCCAAAAGGTCTTCAAGCGCCGCAATGACGGCGGCCGCATCGCGGCCGCTCGCTTCGACCGTGATGGACGTCCCGGGTGAGGCGGCCAGCATCATCAGGCCCATGATCGACGTGCCGCCGACCGTCTCTGCGCCGCGGCTGACCCGGACCTCCGCGTCGAACTTTTCGACGGTTTGCACAAACTTGGCCGATGCCCTGGCGTGCAGGCCTTTCTGATTGATGATGTGCATGACCCGCGTGATGGGTCCCGGGGCCGTCGCTTCGGCAGCCGGTCCAGTCATTTCCCGGCGAGCACCCGGCTCGCAATGGTGATGTATTTGCGGCCGGCCTCCTGGGCGAAGGCCACAGCCTCCGGCAACGGGGAGTCGTCTCGTACCTTCGCAAGCTTGACCAGCATGGGCAGGTTGATCCCAGCCAACACCTCGACCTTCGGACGGCTCATTACCGAAATCGCGAGGTTCGACGGCGTGCCCCCGAACATATCGGTCAATATCACGACACCGTCGCCCGTATCCACGCGTTTGACGGCTTCGATGATTTCGTAACGGCGTTTCTCGACGTCATCGTCGGGACCAATGGTGATGGTCTCGATCTGCGACTGCGGCCCCACCACGTGTTCGAGAGCGGCGCGGAACTCAACGGCAAGCCGCCCGTGGGTGACGATAACGAGGCCGATCATCGAAGCTCCCCGCGGGCGCTGGTTGCACCGCACGAAAGGGCCCACATGTTGACCATCCAAAATCCGAGCGCAAGGGGCCTTTGGGCGTTTTAGGGCTGATGTTGCATTGCGGCAGCAATGCCGAAAACGCCATGATCCATTAGTCGAATTCGCGCGTTGGAACCTGTTCTCGTGAGCGCGTCGACAAACCGGTCGTTCCCGAGAATTCACGCTTTGGGCGAAGGCATCTTGCACCCGGACACTGCGACGCGGCGTCGTCTTCGACTGCTATCAAGCAACGCGACCGCGCACCTCTGACAAGATCATCGGCATCGGATCATGTCCGGATGCGACTGCAAGTCGCGGCAGCGAGATACCTTCAATCGTGACCGCTTGGCTTGCTGTTTCCGGCAATCGCGGCGCATCGGCCGCAAGATCGACGACCATGAATACGATCGCCTGTGGCTCGTAGGGCACCTGCCTGATACCCCGGCCATGGACTTCGATCAGTCCGGCAAGTTCGGGCACTGGTCTTGCCAGAAGACGCTGATGAACGACTTCGAGCCGGGTTCGATCGTCGGACACGAGACGTGCGAATGCGAGCCGCCCCTCTTCGGCCGCCTGCAACAGCGCGAAGGCAAGCCGCGATTTGCCCGACCCGGACGGACCGCGGATCAGGACGGCGCGCGGTCCGACCAACACAGCCGACGCGTGGATCGAAGGGGCTACGCTGCCGGGAGGATTGGCATCGGCCATTACACGGCCGGCAAGCGCAGTGTGAACCGGGCGCCCAGCACGCGCTCCTGACTGTCGACGCGGTTTTCCGCCCAAAGGCGCCCGCCATGCGCTTCAGCAATCTGCTTGGAGATCGACAGGCCAAGCCCGGAGTTCTGGCCGAAATTCTGGTGCGGGCGGTCCGTGTAAAAGCGCTCGAAAATCTTGTCGAGCGCTTCAGGCCGAATCCCTGGACCGTCATCGTCGACAACGATCTCGATCTCGTTCTTGACCCGTCGGCAGGTCACCCGCACGACCCCGCCGGCTGGCGAGAACGAGCGTGCGTTGTCGATCAGATTGTTGATGACCTGACCGAGCCGAGAGTCGTGTCCGGGCACCACGAACCAGCTGCCCTCGAACGTCAGTGCGACGGTGACGCCGTCGCGCTTGACCTCGTTGGCCACCCCGACCACCGTTCGCAGCAAGCGGGCGAGATCGACCGGCCCGGTTTCCTGGCGCTGCAATTCGGCGTCGAGTTGGCTGGCATCGGAAATGTCGGAGATCAGCCGATCGAGCCGGCGCACATCGTGTTGGATGACGGATAGAAGACGCGAGCGGCTCTCGTCCGTTCGAGCGAGTGGCAGCGTCTCCACCGCCGAGCGAAGCGAGGTGAGCGGATTCTTCAGTTCATGAGCAACGTCGGCGGCGAAGCTCTCGATCGCCTCAAGCCGACTGTAGAGCGCGTCGGTCATGGCGCGCAGCGTGCCGGACAGTTCCCCGATTTCATCGCGCCGCCGCGTGTAATCGGGGATCTCGACGCGCGACTTGATGCGCCGACGCACGCGTTCGGCCGCCTCTGCCAGCCGCCGGATCGGCACCGCGATGGTGGCGGCGAGCAGCATCGAAAGTACCAGCACCACTCCCGCAGCAACACCGGCGACTTTTAGAATCGCCCAGCGCTCCGCCTCGATGATCTGATCGATGTCGCCGCCCTGAGTCGAGAGCAACAGGGCGCCGCGTACCGTGCGAAAGCGTTGGACCGGCACCGCCACCGAGACGATGACTTCGCCCCGATTGTTCATGGACACGACGCTCGCCTTCTGCCCATTGAGCGCCAGGATCACCTCCGGATAGCCCTTGCCGTTCTCGGGACCAAGCTCGCGATACGGCGGCAAATCCCCGCGACTGAGCCATTTGCGCAACCCGATATAGGCGCGCTCGAACAGACCCGGCTTTTCGGCGTTGGGCGGCGGCAGATCAAAGCGCAGAACATCGCCGCGGCCGTAGAGATTGCGGCTGTCGAGAATGAGCGTTCCGTCGCGGTCGTAGATCCGGGCGCGGGTATGGGTCGGGGTGATGAGGCGGCGCAGGACCGGCGCGACCCGTTCCGGATTGATCGGGAATTCGAGGCCGAACAAGGACTCATCAGGCGGGCCGTAGCTTTCCCCGGTCTGCAGCTCGAGAAGTCGATCGGGGTCGGTCGTAATGGCGTCGGTTTCGACCGTGGCCGAGGCTGCGATTGCGCCGGCGATGATTTCGCCCTGCACGACCAGGCTCTGAACCCGTGCATCGATCAGGCCTTCGCGCAGCTGCGACAGAAACAGAATGCCGGCCACGAACGCGACCAGCCCGATCATGTTGATGACGATGATGCGCCGGGTAAGGCTCGAGAAGCTCTGTTCGACAAAAAGCTGCCAGGCGTGACGCAGGATGCCCGAGATCCCGTCGACTAGGAGTACCTGCCAAGTGCCGTGAAAAAACGCGCCGACGCGCGCCGGCAACCTCTGGGCCGCATAGGCGACGCGCTTTGCTTTGATCGCGAGTACCGCGAGCAGGACACGCCGCTTTTTGCCGAATTTAGTCGACTTGCCGGGCTGGGCCGTCTCGGCAGCGCGTTCGCCAGGGTCGATGGTTCGATCGAGCACCGTGCGTTCCAGCAGTTCCGTGTGTGTGCCGCTCAGCGCCGCGAAATCCGCCCCATGCCGACGCTGATCGTGTTCCAGCCCGCGATCGTTACATTTCCTTGAAGCGATAGCCGACGCCATACAGGGTTTCGATCATGTCGAAGTCGTCGTCGCTCTGCTTGAACTTCTTGCGCAACCGCTTGATATGGCTGTCGATGGTACGGTCGTCTACGTAGACTTGATCGTCGTAGGCCGCGTCCATGAGCGCGTTGCGGCTCTTGACGACGCCCGGGCGCTGCGCGAGCGCCTGCAGGATCAGGAACTCCGTCACGGTGAGCGTTACTGGCTCATTCTTCCAGGTGCAGGTGTGGCGTTCCGGGTCCATGCGCAGCAGGCCGCGCTCGAGCACCTTGGCGGAGTTGGTTTCCTTCGGCGCGGTTACGTCCTTGGGCGCCACGCGGCGCAGGACCGCTTTCACGCGCTCGACCAGCAGCCGCTGCGAAAACGGCTTGCGGATGAAGTCGTCCGCGCCCATTTTCAGACCAAACAATTCGTCGATCTCCTCGTCCTTGGACGTGAGGAATATCACCGGGATGTCGGTCTTCTGGCGAAGACGGCGCAAGGTCTCCATGCCATCCATGCGTGGCATCTTGATATCGAGGATCGCGAGATCCGGCGGCGACGTCTTGAAGCCATCGAGGGCGGACGCGCCGTCGGTGTAAGTCATGATCCGATAGCCTTCGGCCTCGAGTGCTATGGACACCGAGGTCAAAATGTTGCGGTCATCGTCCACGAGCGCGATGGTCGGCATGAGCTTGTTCCGTGACGGAATTTTCCCCCGTCCGTGGTAGGCCCTAAAGACGGGCCAAAATGTGTCTAACCTGCAACAAGTATGTGATTCTGCTACAATTACAACCCTGTCCGCAAACGCCAGCAATTCTACCTCTTTAACCCCAGGAAGGGCAATGGAGCGCAAATCCGAATTCGATCCCAAGACCGCCGCCAAGAAGCTCCTGCGCGAGGGCCGCTCTGGCGCGCTCGCAACTCTGATGCCGGGTTCCGGCGATCCGTATTGCTCCCTCGTCAACGTGGCAACAGCCGCCGACGGAGAACCCCTGTTGCTGTTGTCTCGACTGGCGTTGCACACCAAGAACATTCTGGCGGATCCGCGGGTTTCCCTGATGATCGACGAGCGCAAGCTCGGTGATCCGCTCGAAGGCGCGCGCGTGATGCTGATGGGTCGCGCGTCGGCGACCGGCGACCCCGAGGTGCGCAGGCGCTATCTCGACCGCCAGCCGGAAGCCGGGACGTTCGCAGGGTTCGGCGATTTCGCGTTTTATCGCGTTGCACTCTCGCGGGTGCATTTGGTCGCCGGGTTCGGCCGTATCGTTGATCTCGAGCCGGGGCAGATTCTGCTCGATCTCGCGGGGCTCGATTCACTTGTTGCCGCGGAAGCCGAAGTTGTTGCTCACATGAACCGCGATCAGACGGATACCGCGCGCCTTTATGCCACCAAGCTGCTCGGCGCCCCGGACGGCGACTGGCGGTGCGCGGGGTGCGACCCAGAGGGCCTCGAACTACAAGACGGCCGCACGGCGCTGCGGCTGACATTCCCGCGCCCGATCAACGGGCCCGGCATGTTGCGCCAGGTGCTCAAGCAACTCGCCGACCGGGCACGGGCCGCGTAGGGTTCGGTCAGCGTTAGACAGGATAGAAGCACATGCGGCTCGATGCGATTGCGATTGGCCACGACCCGCCGCGCGACGTGAACGTCGTAATCGAGGTGTCAATTGGCGGCGAGCCGATCAAATATGAAATGGACAAGGCCGCAGGAACGCTTGTGGTCGACCGCTTCCTGCACACGCCGATGCGCTACCCCGGCAACTACGGCTTTGTGCCGCATACGCTCTCGCAGGACGGCGATCCGATTGATGTGCTGGTCGCCAATACGCGGCCGATCGTGCCCGGCGCGGTGATCAACGTGCGGCCGATCGGCGTCTTCAAGATGGAGGACGACGCCGGGCTCGACGAAAAGATTCTCGCCGTGCCGGTACCAAAGCTCACCAAGCGTTACGCGCACGTGACGAACTACACCGATCTGCCGGAGATCACGCTGGCGCAGATCGAGCATTTCTTTTCGCACTACAAGGATCTCGAACCCGGGAAATGGGTCAAGGTGATCGGCTGGGGAGACGCCGACGAGGCGCGCCGGATGATTGCTGATGCGATCGCGCGAGCGAAACCGTGAGCGCGCTCGTGCGCGCGGCCCACAGCTATCGCAACGACCCGGCCGTTCCGAAATTCCCCGACGACCACCCGATCATTCTCTTCGACGGCTATTGCGCGCTGTGCACCGGTTTCGCGCAAATCGTGCTCAAGCACGACGCCGCGGCGAAGTTCCGGCTGCTCCCGGCCCAATCGGCGCTCGGGCATGCGCTCTATGTGCACTACGGCCTCCATCCGCAGGACTACGAGACCAACATCCTGATTGCCGATGGCATTGCGTGGTTCAAATCCGAGGCCGGCATCCGCATCTTGGAAGATCTTGGTCGACCCTGGTCGCTCGTCGGCGGCCTTCGCATCCTCCCCCGTCCGGTGCGCGACCAACTCTATGACTTCATTGCACGCAACCGGTTACGTGTCTTCGGCAAACACGCAACGTGCCACGCCCCCGACGCGAGCGAACGCGACCGCTTCCTGGACGGTGGCCGCTAAATTTCCCTGACTGAGCGCCGCTCGCTGTGCACACGGCAATTATGCTAGATGTCGGTCACCCGCCGGCCTGCACGATGAGGAGTGTCCCGCATGATGAGCGCGCAACAGAACGAGCGCATCACCAGGATTGGACCTGGGACCGCTTGCGGAAAACTGCTGCGGCATTACTGGCAACCGGCAGCGCTCAGCGAAGAACTCGACAGCGCACGCCCGGTGGTGCCGGTGCGTCTGCTCGGCGAAGACCTGGTCCTGTTTCGGGACAAGCACGCTGAGCTCGGTCTCCTTGGCCGCCGATGCCCACACCGCGGCACCGATCTCGCTTACGGGCGCTGCGAAGACAGCGGGCTGCGCTGCGTCTTCCACGGATGGCTGTTTGACAGGACCGGCCAGTGCCTCGAGACCCCGGCCGAGCCGCAGGGCAGTCGCCTGCACACCCAGATTCGCCACAAGAGCTACCCGGTGGTGGAACGCAACGGCATCGTGTTCGCCTACCTGGGCGAGGGAGTGCCGCCGGCATTTCCGGAGTTCGATTGTTTCCTTGCGCCGGACGAGTACACGTTTGCGTTCAAAGGATTTTGGGACTGCAACTGGTTGCAGGCACTGGAAGTCGGGATCGATCCCTCGCACGCCTCGTTCCTGCATCGCTATTTCGAGGATGAAAAGCCGGAAGAGGGCTATGGCCGGCAATTTCGCGGCACGTCGTCCAACAGCGATCTGCCGATGTCCAAGGTGCTGCGTGAGTTCGATCGGCCGCAGATCGACGTGGTGCCGTCCGAGTTTGGGTTCAAACTGATCACGTTGCGCGAGCTCAGCTCCGTCGAAACCCACATACGGGTCACCAACCTGGTGTTCCCAAATATCGTCAATCTCCCGTTGAGCTCCGAAATGGTGCTCACCCAATTTCACGTTCCGGTCGATGACACCGGCTGCTTCTGGTACTCGATGTTCACGAGCTACAATCAACCGGTCGACAAAGCCGAAATGCGGCGTCAACGCGTGCAGACGATCGCGCCGCCGGATTACCGATCGAAGTTCAACAAGGACAACAACTACGGCTTCGACGCGACCGAACAGCGGCGCGAAACCTTCACCGGCATGGGCCACGACATCAACGTGCATGACCAATTCGCTGTCGAATCGATGGGACGGATTTCCGACCGCACGACCGAGCATCTAGGCCAATGCGACCGCGCGATCACGACCTACCGGCGCATGCTGATCGAAGCGATCGACCGCGTCGGAAACGGCGAACGCCCGCCAATGGTGCTCGACGCCAACGCGGCGAGACGCATCACCGGCCCCGAGACCATCGACGGGGTGGGGCCGAGCGACGGTTGGGATCGGTATTGGCAGGAGGCGTGTCGCAAGCGCCGGCAGGGCGCGGCCTGGGCCGCGCTCGCCTCGTAGCGTCCGCTACCAGCGTGGTGGATTTGAAGTTCCTACTACTCTAGCCGCACGCTCGCATAGGACTTCAAATCCAAACCCACACTAAATTCATTAATTTGCTAGTGTCCCTTTGATTCCGAAGTTCGCATCAGAGGGTTACGCAGGCTACTGCAAACTTCAGAATCGGGACACTAGAGGGGGAGCCGAGTGGACTTGCGCGAGGGGGCGATCGGACGCTCGGGCTTCATCGCAGCCTTCGGGCTCTGGACCGAAGCGGAGCAAGCCGCGGCGGCGGACATTCTCGCGCGCATCAATCAGGACAAGCTCGAGTTCGTGCGGTTGTCGTTCGCCGATCAGCATGGAATCCTGCGCGGCAAGACCCTGGTTGCGAGCGAAATCGAGTCCGTCTTTCGCAGCGGCTGCGCGATCCCGGTAACGTTGCTCGGGAAAGACACCGCCAACCGCACGCTCTACCCGGTGTTTTCATCGGACGGCGGCTTTGGCGTCCCCTTGATGGGCGGCGCCGGCGACATGCTGATGGTGCCTCTGCCTGCTTCGTTCAAAGTCCTTCCCTGGGCGCCCAACACCGGCTGGATGCTGTGCGACATCTACCTCAAGGATGGCGCGCCGGTTCCGTTTTCAACGCGCTATCTCTACCGGCGTGCGCTCGAACGCCTTGCCGACGCCGGCTACGATTACGTGGCCGGGCTCGAGGTCGAGTTTTACGTGATGAAGCTCGAGCAGGACCGGCTTCGTCCCGAAGATGCAACCCAACCGCCGCCGCCACCGCCCGTGAGCCTGCTTGCTTACGGCTACCATTATCTAACTGAGCTGCGCATCGACCAACTCGACCCCGTTATCCAGTTGCTGGCGCCGCAATTGCGTGCTCTCGGGTTGCCGGTGCGCACGTTCGAGGGCGAGTTTGGTCCGAGCCAGCTCGAGATCACGTTCAATCCGACGCATGGCCTTGCGGCGGCCGACAACATGACGCTGTTCCGCAGCGCGGTGAAGCAGATTTGCCGCCGGCATGGCTATCAAGCAACGTTCATGTGCCGGCCGGGCCTGCCGAACATGTTTTCGAGCGGATGGCACCTGCACCAGTCGCTGCGCGAACGCCATACCGGCCGGAACGCATTCGCGCCCGCGCAGGATGGAGACATCATCTCCACCCTGGGCCAGCATTTCGTTGCGGGCGTGCTCAAGAATGCGCGCGCATCCTGCGTGTTCACCACCCCGACCATCAACGGCTACAAGCGCTACAAGCCTTATTCGCTCGCGCCGGACCGCGCGATCTGGGGCCGCGATCACAAGGGCGCGATGCTGCGGGTCGTATCAGGCGGCCCCGGCGACCCGGGGACCCGGGTCGAAAACCGCGTCGGCGAACCAGCGGCGAACCCCTACCTCTACATGGCTTCGCAGGTGATCAGCGGGCTTGCCGGCATCGAGGGGAAACTTGTTCCCGCGACCGCATCCGACACGCCCTACGAGAGCGACGCCGAGCCATTGCCGGGAAGCCTGATGGAGGCGCTCGACGCATTGCGGGCAAGTGAGCTCTATGCACACGAGCTCGGCAAGCCGTTCGTCGAGTACATGCTCAAGATCAAGGACGCGGAGGTCGCGCGCTTCATGTCCGAGGTGACCGACTGGGAGCACCGCGAATATTTCGAGATGTTCTGAACGTTCACGGAAGACTCGATCAGCGCTTTACTGCGTGGCCTGATAGGGGCGAACCAGCTTTGCGCAACTCGCAACGAAGCCGCGATTGTTAGCGAGGAGAATGCCATCCCGGCAGCGTATGAGTTCGGTTCCCTTGGACAAAAAGTAGACCGTGACCTCGTCTTGATCACCAGTCGCTATGGCGGTCACGAGGCTGTAGCCCTGCTCGACGAGCTCAGCCATGGACTGGCCGACGTCCCGCCATTCCGCCATGTTCGGGGTATCGGGTAACGCGGGCCGCGGCTTTGCGCAGAGCGGCGAGGACGCCAGCGCCAGAACAGCGGCAATCCCGACTACGAGCTTCATGGTGTTTGGTCCTGGCTTCAGGCAACAACCCGGCGGACCAGTATTTATGGCGCGCGCGCGCTCGGTTCGTCAATCAGGAAGCCCGCCTCCGGGCGTCAAACCCCGCGGCGCGAGGTTTATTCGCCCGCGAGTTCGCCCTGCCAAAACGGCTTGGCGCGGGCAAAGGCGTGCCAGTCCTTGACCACCCGCTCGTCGATTTCGGCCGCGCGACGGCGGTGCCAGCCGAGAACGCACCCCGCCGCAAACGTGAGCTTTCCCGATAACGCCGAGGCCGCGACCATGTCGGAACCATCGTCCGCAGAGACGCCGACCAACCGCGCGAGCCTCGCTTCGGCGACCGCGACGTCGTTCATGCTACCCAGATCTTCCTGCAGCCGGGCCAGCTCTTTGAAAAACCGCGTCCGTCGCTCCGGATCGAACACCCCGCCGAAGAAATCAACCGCGTATCTCAGCTTCTTGAGCGCAATTCGAACGCTGTGACGTTCGGTCTGCGAGAGTGTCTCGAAGTCGCGGCCGCGCTTGAGAAGCTTGCGGTGGGTTTTGGCCAGGGCGGTTGCCGCGAACTGCGGCAGCGGTTGGTCGAGAGCTTCCGGTCCCAGCCTGGATTTAGCGAGTTCGTGATATTTGCCGTAGCCGAATGCGCAAAGGTCGACCAGGAAGTGCCGATAGCGTGTCGACGAGAGCGCTTCGTGAACCGTCGAGTAGGCGCGCGCCCGATTGTCCTCGAGTCCGGAGATCAGCGGCGCGAGCTGTTCGGTTTCGCCCAATGCGCTGATCGCCGGCTCCAACAAATCAGTCCGCAGCACGTCGAGATCGCGCGCGGAGCCAAGCACATTGCCGAGCCACCGAACCTCGGCGTCGATCGGTTCGACTCGCTTGCGGCGCAGTACTGTCTCATAAGTCTTGAACAGCGAGCGCAACCGGCGTAGCGCGATTCGGCACTGGTGCACGCCCTCGGGATCGAGATTGAGACGGGCGCAATCGTCGTTCGCAGTCAGATGTTCGAAGCAGTTGCGCGCGATCGCCTTGAGGGCATCGCCCGCCGTCATCTCGGCATCGAGCTCGAGCGTTGGCGCCTTCGACCAATGCCTTCGGGCGCCTCGCATCAGCGCATAACCGACGTCGGACTTGGTCCGGGCATGCAGGCGGCCCGTCGCGATATCGCTCAGCCGCTTGGCTTCGACGAATAACTGTTCGAGGTTGCCGGACACCAATTCCAACTCAACCTCGCGGACATCCTGACGCTGTTCCCCCGACGTGACCGCGCCCTCGTCCAATGACAGCTCGATCTGCGCTTCATCGGCGTTGAGGCGTCGCGTGTCGCGCTTGACATCGACGTCGAACAGAGGCTGCAGGTCCGGCGCCGTCAGCTTGCGAAATTCCTGCGGCAGCGCCGAATCGATCACCAGCGACGGATCCGGTATCGCATCGGGAACGAGCGTCTCCCATTCGCGGCGCGCTATGGGGCCTGACCCCTTGGTCGCCATCTTGACGGTTTGGATGGTGTCGCGTCCGTCGGTGCGGGTGCGCAAGCTGATGTCGAGACGGCGCAGCCGCCGATCGGAGGTATCGAAATAGACGCTGCGCAGTCGCTTGCGGTTTCCGCTGCCAAGCTGACGCCACCAATCCGATTGGCGGATCTTGGCGACGCTGTCAGCGTCAATCCTTAGTTTGAGCTCGATTTCGTCGTGCCCGTCCATCAGTCCGCATCCTATCTTGGTAGTGCGTCGGTGTGAGCCGGTAGTCCGTTGCCAGGACCCGGTGGTGAAGCGTGCGGTGCGATTTCTCCAGCACGTCAAGCCGCGCTTCGAGCAGTCGTATGCGCTCGCTCAGGCGATCGGCGGTGGAGGGGCCATCAGCGGCTGTGTTAAGCGCGGCCGCGAGCGCTCGGCGCACCCAGCGCCCGACGCTGACACCTTCGGCCTTCGCCGCGGCCTTTACGACCTTGCGGGTAGCCGCATCGACCCCTCGAATCATCCATCGGTCATCGTCGGCAATGACACGTTCTCCTTGTTGGCCGAATCGCGCTACCATGACGAGAACATGTCATAATGTTTGACAATTGTCAGCCTAAAAGCTGACTCTGAATGGAGACCCCGACCACGATGCCCCGTCGAATTCTGTTCACCTCGCAAAAAGGTGGTGTCGGAAAGTCGACGCTCGCGCGCTCCGCGGCGGTCGCGCTCGCGTATGCGGGCCGTAAGGTATTGCTCGCGGATTTTGATGTTGACCAGCGGACCTGCATGCGCTGGCAGGCTCAGCGAGTCGCGCGCGCTCTCACGCCGGCCATCGAGGTCGCGGCGTTTTCCAAGGAAAAGAAGCTCGGGCGCGTGGAATTCGAGTATCAAGACATTGTGATCGACACGCGCGGACAGCACGACGAGCTCAGTCTGGATCTCGCGGTTTCGTCGGATGTCGTGTTCCTGCCGTCGAGCTTTTCGCTGGACGACCTATCGCCGACGCTGCGCGTCGTCGAGTCGCTGCGCAACGCGGGTGTTCCAGCCACCCGCTTGGCGATCGTGTTTTGCAGAACCGGTGGCTCTAAAAGGCAGGAGCAGCAAGCGCGCTCGATTCTCGAGATGAACCGCATCGCGGTGCTCGACACGGTGCTGCCGCAGAAGGACGGATTCATTTCGCTCTACGCGACCGGACGAACCGGGCGGGAAGCCGGGCAACCAAAACTACGCTCGGTTGCGCTGGCGATGGACGAGGCACTACTCGCGTTCATCGATGCCGCCTGCCGCGAGGCGGCGCAGGATATGGCCGCATCGGCCTGACCAAGTCCACACGCCACATCGCCCGAGGTTGTTGATATACCCCTGCGGATGAAGGTTCTCATCCTCGGCGGCTATGGCACGTTCGGCGGTCGATTGGCACAACTGCTCGCCGACGAATCCTCCGCAACCCTCATCATCGCCGGCCGCAGCTATGAGAAGGCTGCAGTATTTTGTGCGCATCTCCGCACTTCCAATGCGACACCAGCCTCGTTTGATCGCAACGGCGCAATCGAAGCGCAGCTGGCCGAACTCGTTCCCGATCTGATCGTCGACGCATCGGGACCGTTTCAGCTCTACGACGATCCTTATCGGTTGGTGCGCGTAGCGCTCACGCATCGCATTGACTATCTCGACCTCGCCGACAGCACTGGCTTCGTCAAAGGCATTGCGCAATTCGACTCCGACGCCAAGGCCCGCGGCGTGTTTCTCCTTTCCGGCGCGAGCAGCTTCCCGGTGCTGACTGCCGCCGTTACTCGCAGGCTCGCAAGCGACCTGACGAGCGTTGAGGCCGTCGCCGGCGGCATTGCGCCGTCCCCCTATGCGGGCGTTGGTCTAAACGTCATCCGCGCGATCGCGAGCTACGCCGGCAAGCCGATCACCTCGATGGCTGACGGAAAGCCGCACTACGCGCTCGCCGAAACGCGGCGTTACGTGATCGCGCCGCCAGGGCGGCTCCCGCTCGATCAGGTGCACTTCTCGCTGGTCGATGTTCCAGATCTTGAGGTCCTGCCCGCGCTTTGGCCGGGCTTGAAGGACGTGTGGATGGGTGCAGGCCCGGTGCCGGAGAGCTTGCATCGGGCTCTGAATCTGTTGGCGCAGGCGGTGCGTGTGGAACTCATACCTTCGCTCGCGCCGCTCGCGTCATTCATGCATCGCACGACCAACCTCCTGCGCTGGGGCGAACATCGCGGCGGCATGTTCGTCTTGGTCAAGGGAATCGATCTGCTGGGTCAGCAGACCGAACGCTCCTGGCACATGATCGCGGAAGGCGACGACGGGCCGTTCATTCCGTCGATGGCAGCCGAAGTCATCATCCGCAATTGCCTCGCCGGTCGCCGCCCCGCCGCCGGTGCACGACCTGCAACCAACGATGTGGAATTGTCCGACTATGAGGCCCTGTTTGCGCGTCGTCACATCTATACGGGCACGCGCGCGCGCTTGCCGGCATCTGTGCCGCTCTATCGCCGCCTGCTCGGCGACGCGTTCGAGAGCATGCCGGCGCCGTGGCGTGCCATGCATGAGGTCAAGGGTGAACTCATGGCGGAAGGTGTGGCGAAAGTCGACCGCGGCACCGGAGTGCTCGCCCGACTCATCGCGAACCTGTTTGGACTTCCCAATGCGGGCGACCAGGTCCCGGTCAATGTCACGTTCACGGCGCGTAATGGCATCGAAACATGGCAGCGGCAATTTGCCGATCGCAGTTTTGTGACGACACAACAGGAAGGACGCGGGCGGTGCGAGCGCCTGCTATGTGAACGTGTCGGGCCGTTCCAATTCGGCCTCGCGCTCGTCCTCGACAATCGCCGCATGCGGTTGATTGTGCGGCGCTGGAGTTGCTTGGGTGCCGTGTTGCCACGCTCGTGGGCGCCCATCAGCACGGCCTACGAGTTCGTCGAAGACGGTCGGTTCAACTTTCACGTGGAGATCGGCCACCCGCTGACCGGGCTCATCGTTCGATATCAGGGTTGGCTTGTTCCGCGGCCGTGAAGGTTCGCTATGATGCGCAGCACGGGTTCATCCGTTTGGCAATTGCAAATCCGGAAACACAGGGAGGCGATCATGCGTCGGCTCGTCGCGATGTTGCTTGGTGTCATTGTCACGCCGGCAATTGCGGCGGATCCGATCGTGCTGCGCGACATGGGCTCGTTCCATATCGGCGGGCGCGTAGTCGAGATCAGTGGCCGGCCGGTGCAGGAGATCGTGCGCGTTCCTGGTGGACCATCTTCGCGGCTCGATCCCAACGGCCGCTACCAAGTCGAGCAG
>CAWFLX010000054.1:0-46892 GCA_963816775.1 uncultured Alphaproteobacteria bacterium | reverse complement strand
AGTCGCTGGCCAAATAGACGAGGCGCAGGCGTCGACCGATGGCGGCTATGGCCTCACTGTGCCAGCGTGCCTTTGCGTCCGGCGTTGGTGATGGTCGAGACATCGTTGTCCCTCTTGCTTGAGAACATGCGACGGTCGCAGCAGTTCCCGCCACAGCCAATTCGATGTCGTCCGTTTCGCGATCGGGTCCTCGCTGGCTTGCCGCTCTCATTCGATCCTGGCAAACAGACCCGCCGGCTCTCATCATGCCTCGTGGTCCTTTCGCACTCGAAAGCAGCATTTCGCAAAATGGGAGCTATGGTTACGGACCAGGCTACCCCAGGCGAAGAATTTTAATGCCGCGCCTTCCCTGATCGGCTGCGCGCAATTCGCAGCCCCACTGAGGGTACCGTCATGGGGCGCGGTAAGACGTGCCGGGGGCAGACGCGCCGGACACGAAATTCGCTGAGATAGTCTCTATTGCGTCATGGTATCGGAACCCGCCAGATATCCTCCGCGTAGTCCCGAATGGCACGGTCGGCGGAAAACCAGCCCATGCGCGCGGTATTTGACAGGCTCGCGCGCCACCAGGATCCACGGTCCCGAAAACGCTGATCCACGGCCCGTTGCGTCTGCCAGTAAGCGTCAAAATCGGCGGCAACCATAAATTCGTCGCGGCCGATAATCTTTTCAACGACTGGTCGGAAGCGCGCACGATCGTCGGGCGAGAACTCGCCGTTTGCAATGCCTTCGATCGCCTGCGCCAGCAAGGGGGACGCCGCAACCGCGTCGCGCCCTTCGAATCCATCGCTACGAAGTCGGGCGACCTCTTGCGCCTTCAAGCCGAAGATAAAGATGTTCTCTTCACCGACGCTGTCACGAATCTCAATATTGGCGCCGTCCATTGTGCCAATGGTGAGGGCCCCGTTAAGCGCGAGTTTCATGTTGCCGGTGCCGGAGGCCTCCATTCCGGCGGTTGAAATCTGTTCCGACAGGTCGGCAGCGGGCACGATCGTTTCAGCGAGCCTCACGTTGTAGTTTGGCAGGAATACGACCTTGAGCAGATCGCCGACCGCCGCATCGCCGTTAATCACGCGCGCGACATCATTGGCAAGCTTGATGATGAGCTTAGCCTGGACATAGGTCGGGGCCGCCTTTCCGGCCAGAATTTTGATGCGCGGAGACCAATTTCCGCCCGGGTTGGCCCGCATGGCATAATAAAGAGCGACCGCTTCCAGAATATTGAGCAACTGGCGCTTGTATTCGTGAATGCGCTTGATCTGCACATCGAACAGCGCTGCGGGATCGGCTCGCACCCCAGTCTGTTCGCGAATAACTCTGCAGAGCGCCTCTTTATTGGCCGTGCGAATATTGGCGAGCCGTTCCTGGAAAGAAGAATCGTCGACGAAGCGCTCGAGCCTGCGCAATTGATTGGGGTCATCCAATACGCGCTCGCCGAGAGCGTCGACGAGCAATGTCGTCAACATCGGGTTCGCCTGGTAGAGCCAGCGGCGAAAGGTGATCCCGTTTGTTTTGTTAACGATCCGGCTCGGGTGGATTGCGTCCAAGTCGCCGAAAATCGTGCGTCGCATCAGATCCGTGTGCAGCGCAGACACGCCGTTGACTTTGCGCGAACCGACGAAAGCAAGATGCGCCATTCGCAAACGCTTATCGCCGCGCTCGTCGATCAGAGACAAGGATTGCAGCAACTCGGCACCGGCGCCACGTGCCTTGGCCTCGCCAAGATGAAACCAGTTGATCAGGAAGATGATTTGCATATGGCGCGGTAGCAGGCGATTCATCAACGATACCGGCCAGGTTTCGAGCGCCTCCGGGAGCAGCGTGTGATTGGTGTAGTTCAACGTCGAGGTCGTGATCCGCCAAGCTTCATGCCAAGAAAGATCGCGCTCATCGACCAGAATGCGCATCAGCTCGGCAACCGCGATGGCCGGATGCGTGTCGTTCAGTTGGATTGCAGCGTGATCGGGTAGCGATGCGAGATCGCCGCGCTCGGCGACGTGCCGCTGCACGATGTCCTGCAGAGATGCCGACGTGAAGAAATATTCCTGACGCAAACGCAGTTCTTGGCCGGCGGCGGTTTCAGCGTCGGGATAGAGCGCACGCGAGATCGCTCCCGCCTCCGCGCGCGTGGCCAGGGCTCGCACATAGTCGCCGTCCTTGCTGGGCTTAGGACGGTGCAGTGGTTCCGTCGCGCGGGCGGACCACAGGCGTAGCGTGTTGATGTGACGTCCGCGCCACCCAACGACCGGCGTATCGTGCGCGACCGCGGCAACCACCTCGTCGGGATACCAGAACGCCGGCGCGGTCTCCCGGTCGCCGCCCATGTATTCGACGCAGCCGCCAAAGCGAACCGGATAGCTCACGCCCGGCCGTTCGAATTCCCACGGGTTACCAAACGCGAGCCAATCGTCCGGCAGTTCGTGCTGCCAGCCGTCGCGCAGCCGTTGCTCGAACTGGCCGTGGTCGTACCGAATACCATAGCCGTGCGCAGCAATTCCCAGCGCGGAGAGGCTATCCATGAAACAAGCCGCCAACCTCCCGAGCCCTCCGGCCCCCAGAGCCGCGTCAGGCTCGAGTGCGCGAAGCTGATCGAGATCGACATCGAATTTTGAAAGCGCGGCGCGGACCGGCGAGACGAGTTCCAGGTTATACAATGCATCAAACAGGAGCCGGCCTATGAGATACTCGATAGACAGGTAGTAGACGTGCTTGGAGCCTTTGGCACGCACGCGCTCCGCAGTTTCCATCCAGTGGTCGACGATCTGATCGCGCACGGCGAGCGCAGTCGCCATGAACCAATCGCGCGGACCCGCGCGCTCGGGTTGCCGTCCGACCGAATAGACGAGCTTTTCATAAATTGCTTGCTCGAGCTGCGATACCTGCCTCGCTAAGGGAGAAAAGCTCGGCTTTTGCTCCAACTTCTCTCGCATCTCATGCCTCTTAGTCGCGGCCGACTCGAATCAGACGTAAATTATGCAGTGTCACCCGAGATTAGATTAGGGACCCAGTCAGTGAGGCGATCCCTTTTCCCCGCTCTTATTTGCGGCTGCTCTTGAAGAAAGGGTCTCTGAACCCTTGGGTTTCGCGCTTTTAGGATGCGCGCCCTTCAATCGCCATGGCGGACGCGATGGGCTCAAAGCCGCCTGATGCACAAAATTCCTCCAAATTGACCGGCAGGCGGCGACGCCAGTTCGGGTGCTCAGATACCGTACCAGGTATATTGGTTTGGTGCTCGAGCCCGATTACATCTTCAAGCGCAACCGACATAAGTCGGCTGCGTGAGCGGGCGAGATAGCGCATAACCGCTATGAAAGCGCCGTCCTCGCTGGCGCCGACATCGTGGCGATCAAGGGTCCTCAGCAAATTCTGATACGCAGTGCCTCGATCTCGCGCGTTTTCACCCGCAGCCAAGCCAATTGCGTTCCTGAGAGTGAGGTCGTGGCCCTTGATCCACCCCGCAAGGGTCGGCAAGTCATGCGTGCCGAAAGTCACAATGGCATTTTCAGCGTATTGTTGCGGCTCCCGGAACCCGCCATCCGCGTCACGTTCGAACATTGCCACCAGATACGACCACACTCCCCATGCTTGCAATGTTTCGGACACGCCGGGAGGCACCGTGCCCAAATCCTCGCCGATAACGAGGCAACGCGAGCGCACGCTTTCCTGTGAGACCACGGCTAACATGGCCTCGAACGGGAAGCGCACGTAGGCCCCCCGCTCGGCCGCCTGACCATTTGGGATCAAATAAAGCCGATTGAGACCCAGCGCGTGGTCGATCCTGACGGCCCCCGCATGGCGCATGGTTGCGACCAGCGTTTGGCGAAAAAAAAGAAAATTCGAATCGACCGATGCTTGCGGATGGAACGATACAAGGCCCCAATTCTGTCCGCGGGGGTTAAACATATCGGGTGGAGCACCGATCGAAAGACCGCGCGTCAGTGCATCCTGGGCACTCCACGCATCAGCGCCCGCCGCCTCGACTCCAACCGCCAGATCAAGATAGAGACCGACCGACAAGTTGAGCGCGCGGGCAGCGGTTTGACACGCCGACAATTGCCGATCGGCCAGCCACTGGATGTATTCCTGGTACGTCATCTCGTCGTCAGCGGTCTGTCGCAACCTGGAAAGCGCTGCCTCCGAGGGCTGGCGCCAGATCAACGGCCACTCCCACCAAACCGCGCCGAAACGTTGCTTGAGGACTTCAAATGCGGCAAAGCGCGTGAGCGTCGGGCCTCGCTCCGCCCGAAACGATTCGAAATCGTCGCGGCGGCGGCTTTCTGAATGTTGGCGAAAGGCTCGGTAGGCGCTGCCAAGTGCCTTCGACTTCACCGCCGTGATCTTGTCATAGTCGATCAGCTCGGCACGGCGGAGAACCGCAACCTCGTCGTGAAGGCCGCAGGCTTCGAGTCCCGGGAATTCAGGTATGGCGTCGAGGTCGATGTAAAGTGGATTGAGGAACAGTCGACTACTGGGCGAATACGGGCTCGCTTGCCCGGACGGCAGCGCATGCAGCGGATTCAATCCCACACCTGCCGCCCCAACCTTGGCGGCGACCTCAATCAGAAATCTCAAATCGGTGAAATCGCCGTGTCCCCAATTGTGGTCCGAACGGATCGCATAAAGCTGCACGGCAAGGAGCCAAGCATGGCGACGCCCGCCACCGAATGCCGGTTGGTAGGCCATTGGCGGCGCTACCAGGACCGGGAACGATCGCTGCGTCCCGCTGTTCGTGTTGAGAGACAGCCTATAGCTCCCGATCGCCAGGTTTTGGTCGGGTAAGCGCAGTTTGGAGTCACGACCGTGCCCGGACGCAACGCACCCGCGTTCGTCGCTAACCTGCCAGTCAAATTCCTTGAAATCTTCCAGCGGCAAAGCAATGTCGAACGGGGCACCTTGGCGAAGCGCGATAATGCCTCGCCGCTCCCTGCCGTTGCCTTCGGGAGCGAGACACGCCGTTATCGCAGCAATCGTATCGGGATCAGCGGTCTGAAGTTCCCCGCGCCCGTCAACGTAGTTATTCTCGACTGCCCAGGAAACCGCCGGCCCGGTCATCGTATGTTTTAGTGAGTTTGCGCGCGTTCCGCGAACCGCGGTGCCTCAATCAAAGGCACGTCGACCGTTCCCAGCCTGGTATCGGCGAGCGTTTCGATGAACTGCGAAAACCATTGGTGAACAGATGAACCACGCAGCCGCTTCATCATCGGCTCCCAGCGCTCCCGACGTTCTTCTGCCGGCATGGTAAAGGCGGCCGCCAATTTCTTCGCAACGTCGTCAATGTCGTGAGGATTGACCAATAGAGCATGGTCGAGTTGCTTTGCCGCGCCTGCAAATTCCGACAGAACCAAGACGCCGGGATCGGACGGATCTTGGGCCGCCACATACTCCTTCGCGACGAGATTCATCCCATCGTGTAAGGGCGTTACCAGGCCCACGTTGGCGGTACGGTAAAATCCAGCAAGTGTGGCTTGTGAAAATCCCTTGTTGAGGTAGCGAATCGGCGTCCAATCGAAATCGCCATGCCGTCCGTTGACCTCGCCGACCAGGGTGGCAAGTTCGGACTGCAGTTGGCTGTAGGTCGCGATACCGGTGCGCGAGGGTACTGCGATCTGCAGATAACAAATCTGACGTTGAAACGCTGGCTGCGTCATTAACAGGCGATCGAAAGCACGGACCCGGTAGGTCAACCCCTTCGCGTAGTCGACACGATCGACTCCGATCACGAGCTTGGTGCCCCGCAAGCTTTCACGCAGGCGGGACACCTCGGGTGAAACGGCCGCCTTCGCGGTCCAATCCACGAACGCTTGCACGTCGATGCCAATCGGAAAAACGGCGAGCCGGCACGTGCCGTGTTCAGAAACGACACACTCATCTCCAACGGCGAGCGAAGGATGTTCCTTGAGGCATGCCACGAAGTTCTCGCGGTCCTGATCGGTCTGAAACCCGATCAAGTTGTAGGCGAGCATTGCCCGCACAAGCTCGCGGTGGTGCGGGATCGCCGCAAAGGAGGACCGCTCCGGCCACGGCGTGTGCAGGAAGAAACCGATCGGACGTTCCACACCCAAATCCCGCAACTCAAGTCCAAGCGGCAGCAAATGATAGTCATGAACCCAGAAAAGTGCATCGGGTGTACAAAAGCGAAGCAGCGCGCGCGCCATGTACGCGTTGACCTCCCGGTAGGATAGATAGTGGTCGGGCAACGCGCGGATGAGATCGGTGCGCGAATGAAAGGCCGGCCACAATGCCGAGTTCGCAAATCCGTCGTAGTAGCCGCTGTAGTGATCCTGCGGCAAATCGATTGCGCCCAACGCTCCGTTACCAAAGGCGCTGATTTGGACGAAGGCGTCATTGCGCGAGGCATTGCGGAGGCGGCCGCTCGAGCCAACCCAGATCGCGCCAAAATCCCTCACCGCCGGCAGCAACGCCGCAGCTAGTCCGCCTGCAATCGGATCATCGGACCGGGCTCGGGCGATGCGGTTGGATACGACGACGACGTTCACGGTAAAGAGCCTTGAGAGGCGGCTTACCTAAACGTACCTCGCTGCCTATTGTTCCGCAATGCGGTATCGTCGGAACCAAATCTTTCGGAGGCGGTTTTCGCTTAGTCACAAGCCCCCCTTGGTTGAGGCTATGCAGGTCCGGCGCGCGACCAAAACAACATCGAGCGCTCCGTTAGCGGCTGGGACCACTACCGGGCGCTTTTTGATCGAGGATGTCTACCCTTCGGTGGACTGTGGACGCTTTCGACTAAAGCGCATTGCCGGCGAGCCGGTTGAGGTTTGGGCCGATATCTTGCGCGACGGGCATGATGTCCTGGCGGCGTCGCTGCGCTGGCGCAGGCAGGAGGTCGATGGATGGCAATCCTCCCCGATGACCCTCCGGGACAATGACCGCTGGCACGGGACGTTTCTGCCGGACGCGGCTGGACAATACGTCTTTGCCATCGAGGCCTGGACGGACACGTTCGGCACCTGGCGGCGCGATTATCTCCTCAAGCGCACGAGCGGTGCCGCCGTGGCTTCAGAGCTCGCGGCCGGTCGCCAGCTGCTCAACCACGTCGAGCCGAACCGTGCCGCCGCCGAGGTCATCAGGAAATCGGCGCAAACCTTCGACGACCATCCCGCTGAGGCGACGCTGCTTGACGAGAGCCTTGCGGCTGCAATGGCGGCCGCGCAACCTCGATCGGACCTCACTCGCAGTGCCCCGGTTCCCCTCGTGGTGGATCGGGAGCGAGCGCGCGCCGGCGCCTGGTACGAACTCTTTCCGCGCAGTCAGAGCCGAGTGCCGGGCCGGCACGGGACGCTTGCCGATTGCGTGGAACGCGTGCCCGAAATTGCTGCACTTGGCTTTGACGTGCTGTACTTTCCGCCGATCCATCCCATTGGCAAAACCAATCGCAAGGGCAAGAACAACGCTCTGACCGCCGCGGCGGACGATCCGGGCAGCCCCTATGCAATCGGCTCGGATGAAGGAGGTCACGACGCGCTGCACCCTGAGCTTGGAACGCTCGACGATTTCCGGCGCGTCGTCGCAGCATGCGCCGCGCACGGGATGGAGGTCGCACTTGATTTCGCGGTGCAATGCTCGCCGGATCACCCGTGGGTCCGCCAGCATCCCGAATGGTTCAAGTGGCTGCCCGACGGCACCATTCGCTATGCGGAAAATCCGCCCAAGAAATACGAAGACATCGTCAATCCCGATCTCTCTTGCCCCGATCGTAATCGGCTTTGGTCGGCGCTACGCGATGTCGTGCTGTTTTGGAATGACCAGGGCGTGCGCATTTTCCGGGTCGATAACCCGCACACCAAAGCATTCCCCTTCTGGGAGTGGCTGATCGCCGAGGTTCAGGCGCGCGATCCCGGCGTGATTTTCTTGAGCGAGGCGTTCACACGGCCGAAGGTCATGAAGGCGCTCGCGAAGCTGGGCTTTAGCCAATCGTATACGTACTTCACCTGGCGCACGACGAAAGCCGAGCTTACCGACTATCTCACCGAACTCACGCGCTATCCCGAACGGGAATATTACCGGCCAAATTTCTTCGTCAACACGCCGGATATTTTGCCGTTTCACCTGCAACCCGGCGAGGTGTGGAGATTCAAGTCGCGGGTCGCGCTCGCCGCGACACTTTCGGCGAGCTACGGGGTCTATAGCGGCTTTGAATTCATCGAGCACGCGGCGCTCAATGGAAGAGAGGAATATCTCGATTCTGAAAAATACGAAATCAAGCACCGCGATTGGAACAAGCCGGGCAATATCAAAGACTATATCGCACGGCTCAATCGCCTGCGGCGCGCAAACCCGGCGCTTTTACAAACCCACAATTTACGTTTTGTCGCCGTCGACAACGACCAGGTCATTGGCTTCGTCAAACAATCGGCCGACCAGAGCAATGCCGTCGCGGTCGCCATCGCGCTCACCGCCGGCCGGCATGAATTCTGGTTTCATTTCGGTGATCTCAGGATCGGGCCACGCGACGATCAACGTGTCGTCCATGCGGTCGAGAACCTTGTCACTGGCGAACGCCGGCTTCTTGAATGGGGCGGCGTCCGATTGGTCATCGATACGAACGACGATCCGGCATTGCTGTTTCGGTGCGAAGCGCAGGCCGCGCAATGAACGTCTTGCAGGACATATCGGCGACCCGACTGCTCAACAATACCGAATGGTACAAGGATGCAATCATCTATCAGCTGCACGTTAAAGCATTTGCCGACAGTAACGGTGATGGGATTGGCGACTTCAACGGGCTGACCGAGCGCCTGGACTACCTGCAGGAGCTCGGCGTGACCGCGCTGTGGTTGTTGCCGTTCTATCCGAGTCCGGGCCGCGACGACGGCTACGACATCGCCGACTATCGCAACATCAATCCCGACTTCGGCACGATGCGAGACTTTCGGCGTTTCATGACCGAAGCGAAGAAACGCGGATTGAAGATCATAACCGAGCTGGTCATCAACCATACGTCCGATCAGCATCCGTGGTTTCAACGTGCACGCACGAGCCGCCCGGGCACTGATGCTCGTAATTGGTATGTCTGGAGCGATACCGACGATCGCTATCGGGGGACCCGCATCATCTTCACGGATACCGAAAAATCAAATTGGTCTTGGGATCCGGTCGCCGGTGCCTATTACTGGCATCGCTTCTTCTCACATCAACCTGATCTGAATTTTGCCAATCCGCGGGTCATAGCGGCGATCACCCAGGTGATGCGGCGCTGGCTCGATTTCGGCGTCGACGGATTCCGGCTCGATGCGATCCCCTACCTGTGCGAGCGCGAAGGCACCAACAACGAAAACCTGCCCGAGACCCACGCGGTGATAAAGCAACTGCGGGCGGAGGTTGACTCTTACGCGCCCGGCACCGTGCTGCTCGCCGAAGCCAATCAATGGCCCGAGGATGTATCGGCTTATTTCGGCGACGGCGACGAATGCCATATGGCCTATCATTTTCCGCTCATGCCACGCATCTACATGGCAATCGCACAGGAAGACCGCTTTCCCATCACGGATATTCTACGCCAGACCCCGGACATCCCGTCAAACTGCCAATGGGCACTGTTCCTGCGCAACCATGACGAGTTGACGCTCGAAATGGTGACTGACGCCGAGCGCGACTATCTGTGGTCCGCTTATGCGGCTGATCCGCGCGCGCGCATCAACCTCGGCATCCGCCGGCGCCTTGCTTCCCTCATGGATAATGATCGCCGCAAGATCGAGCTGATGAATGGTCTGCTGCTGTCGTTCCCGGGCACGCCAATCATCTATTACGGCGACGAAATCGGCATGGGCGACAACATCTATCTCGGCGATCGCAACAGCATGCGTACGCCGATGCAATGGACGCCGGACCGCAATGGTGGGTTCTCGCGCAGCGATCCGGCAAAGCTGTTTCTGCCGCCCATCATGGATGCCGTCTACGGATACCACGCGGTCAATGTGGAGGCCCAGTCGCGAAGCCTGTCGTCGCTGCTGAGTTGGAACAAGCGGATGATGGCGGTCCGCAAGTCCAGCCAGATATTCGGGCGCGGCTCCCTGGCTTTCATCCGGCCGTCGAACCGCGCCGTGCTGGCTTATGTGCGCGAATACAACGGAGAGGCCATCCTCTGCATCGCCAACCTGTCGCGCTCCGCGCAGGCCGCCGAGCTCGACTTATCCCAGTGGAACGGGCGGGCGCCGATTGAAATGCTGGGCCGTACGCCCTTCCAAAAGATCAGTGATGAGCCGTACGCGGTCACGCTCGCACCGTATGGATTCTTTTGGCTGATGCTGTCCGAAGAGGCCGGCCAGGACGCGGCATCGGCCTACATCCCCGAATGGGTCACTCTCGTATTCAATCAAGGCTGGAACTCGCTGTGCACCGGGCGCTCGCATCAATTCTTCATTCGCGATGTCTTGCCGCCATTTCTGGCATCGCGTCGTTGGTTCGCCCAAAAGGACAGCGAGTTGACCAATATTTCGATCGCGGCAACGCTTCCTTGGTCGGGCAACTCAGACGCCGCGCTGGCGTTGCTCGATGTCACAGCCCGCGGCGAGACCAGCCGTTACGCGCTCCCGCTTGCCGTGCAATGGAGCCGGGCAGCGGGAAGCTATGAGCAAACGCAGCCGATATTGATTGCACCGGTGCGGCGCGGACACGTCGAAGGCATCCTCGTCGAAGCAACGGCCGATCGCGATGTCGTTGTGGACATCGTCCGCCAGATACATCAGAACGCCACGATCGACGCATCGCGATGCCAGATCAAGTTCCGGGCTTCGCGCCGGTTCGCCGAGGCTCCGATCCCGGCATTCGAGTCCGTCAGCGCCTTGCACGGCGAACAGTCGAACTCGACCATCATTATTGATGCTTCCTGTGTACTCAAAATTTATCGCCGCCTGTCGGCGGGCCCGAATCCGGAAATTGATATCGGCCGATTCCTGACTGAGGTTGCCGGGTATACCCATGCCCCGGCGTTATTGGGCACCGTAGAACTGTTCGAGCCAGACACCTCATGGACAATCGCCGTGATGCACGAATTCGTGGAGAATCAGGGCGAAGCGTGGACATTTACGGGAGCCTATCTCGATCGCTTCCTGGAGGAGGAGCGCCTGCTAACCGCGCAGCCGAGGCCCGACCCCGGCAAGCACGCATCGTTTCTCAATCGCATTCAGCAAATCGGCCGCCGGGTTGGCGAGTTGCATGCCGCCTTGTCGTCCAGTGATCTTGCGGAGTTTGCCCCCGAGCCGATCACGTCGGCTGTCGCGCAAACGATGGTCGATACGGTCATCGAGTCCGCACAGGATATCTTCGACCGGCTTCGCGAAGAACGCGCTCATCTGGACGAACGCGCGGCGACCTTCGCCGATGCTCTACTGCGCAGGCGCGAGGCCGCCCTCGAACGCCTGCGCGGGTTGCTTCCCGGCGACCTAGAGATCGATCTGATACGCCATCATGGCGACCTGCACCTCGGTCAAATTCTGATCGTCAAGGACGATGCCTGCATCATTGACTTTGAAGGCGAGCCAAATCGAAGCGCGAATGAACGCCGCCGCAAAGCGCCCGCGGCGCGCGATGTCGCCGGCTTCATACGCTCGCTCGACTATGCCGCCACCTCGGCCTTGGGACGCGTCATGGCGGCGGCGCCGGAAGAGCACGTCAAGGTTTCGGCGGCGATTGACCATTGGCGCTTGCAATCGACGCGAGCTTTCCTGGCGGGTGTGCGCGAAGCCGCGTCTCCGGCGCGACTATGGCCGCGGGACGAGGCGGTGGCCCGCCGGCTCCTGCGCTTCTTCATCGCCGAGAAGGCGTTCTACGAGATCGGATACGAGCTCGCGAACCGGCCGGACTGGGTCATGGTGCCGCTCGCGGGCGCGGTGCACGCGCTCTTTGACGACGGAGGTGACACATGACGTCGCTTTCGGCCGAAGCCCTCGCAATCATCGGCGGCTATCACGCCGATCCGTTCCGGTACCTCGGCCGGCATGACGAAGGGGGACGCCAAGTCGTTCGCGCATTCCTGCCCGGCGCCGAGGAGGTAACCGTCGTCGACGAGGCGGCTCCCGCAACCGAATTGGCGCGCGTTCATCAGGCCGGCCTGTTCATCGGTCAGGTTCACTCAGGCGAGCGTGGCTACAAGCTGCGTGCGCGATTCGGCGGGCAGGTCGTCGAGTTGGAAGACGCTTATCGCTTTCCACCGGTGCTCTCCGATTACGATCTCTATCTTCTCAACGAAGGAAGCCACCTGCGATCGTATGAAAAACTTGGCGCGCATCTGACCGAGCTTGCGCACGTGAAAGGCGCGGCCTTCGTGGTGTTTGCGCCCAATGCGCGGCGCGTCAGCGTGGTCGGCGACTTCAACTTCTGGGACGGCCGCCGCCACGCGATGCGTGTGCGAAGCGGTGGCTTTTGGGAAATCTTCGTGCCGGGAGTGACCGCCGGTCAGAAGTACAAATTCGAGATTCTCGGTGCGAACGGCGCTTTGATGCTCAAGTCGGATCCCTTTGCCCGCGCGGCCGAGCTGCGCCCGGCGACGGCATCGATCGTGATTGACCCGCGCACGATTGATGCGCCCGCAGCGGCTCCCAAGGGGGCGAACCGCCGCGACGCGCCGATCTCGATCTACGAGGTGCATCTCGGTTCGTGGCGACGGCACCCCGAAGACGGCAACCGTTGGCTGACCTATCGCGAGCTCGCCCGCGATCTGCCGCCATACGCAGCGGATCTCGGCTTCACCCACGTCGAATTTCTACCAATCATGGAGCATCCGTTCGATGGATCGTGGGGCTATCAGCCGACCGGTCTCTATGCGCCGACCAGCCGGTTCGGGTCGCCCGCGGATTTCGCGGCACTCGTTGACGCCTGCCACCGGGCCGGGCTCGCGGTCATTCTTGACTGGGTACCGGGACATTTTCCCGACGATCCGCATGGGCTCGCCGGTTTTGACGGCACCGCGCTCTATGAGCACGCCGATCCAAGGCAGGGTCGGCATCTCGACTGGGATACGTTGATTTACAATTTTGGCCGTCGCGAGGTCGCAAATTTCCTGATTTCCAACGCGCTGTTCTGGCTCGATTGCTATGGCATCGATGGCCTGCGCGTCGACGCCGTCGCATCCATGCTTTATCTCGACTACAGCCGGCCGCCCGGCGACTGGGTGCCGAATCGACACGGTGGCCGCGAGAACCTCGAAGCGATCGAGTTCATTCGCCATTGCAACACCCAAGTATTTGGCCACCACCCGAACGCGACCACCATGGCCGAAGAATCCACCGCCTGGCCGATGGTGTCACAGCCGGTCGACGTGGGCGGGCTCGGCTTCGGCTACAAGTGGAACATGGGGTGGATGCACGACACCCTGAACTACGTCTCCAAGGAGCCGATTCATCGCAAGCATCATCATGGGGATGTGTTGTTCGGTCTCCATTACGCATTCTCGGAAAACTTCGTGTTGCCGCTGTCACACGATGAAGTCGTGCATGGCAAACGATCGATCCTTGGCCGCATGCCGGGTGACCGGTGGCAGCGCTTTGCGAACCTGCGTGCCTATTACACCTTCATGTTCGGGCACCCCGGCAAAAAGCTTCTGTTCATGGGGTGCGAGTTCGGTCAGGAGCGCGAATGGACTCACGATCACAGCTTGGACTGGCATCTGTTGCGGCAACCGGAACACCATGGAGTCCAGGCGCTGGTCCGTGACCTCAACCGGCTATACCGGACGACCGCGGCCCTGCATGAGCTCGATTGCGTACACGAGGGGTTCACTTGGTTGATCGCGGACGACGCGAACCAGAGCGTGTTTGCCTGGTTGCGCAACGGCCGCAGTCCCGGGGCTCGTTGCCTGGTGGTGCTGAATTTCACCCCCGAAGTGCGCCGCGATTATCGGATCAAAGTGCCAACCGCCGGCCGTTGGCGTGAAGTGTTCAACAGCGACGCCGCGATCTATGGCGGCACGAACGTCGGCAACGCCGGTACCGTCGTCGCAGCGCCGACCAGCTCTGGGGGCGAATTGCGCCTGACCCTGCCCCCGCTCGCCGGGCTCATGTTGGTGCCGGAGATTTAGCGTGCGCGTTCTGGACGGATCTCCCCGTCGCCTCGGCGCGACCTGGGACGGACGCGGCACCAATTTCGCGCTGTTCTCGGAGAATGCCGAAAAAGTCGAATTGTGCCTGTTCGATCGACTTGGGCGCCGTGAACTGGACCGGATAGAGCTGCCCGAGCGTTCCGAAGATGTTTGGCACGGTTACCTGCCGGATGTCCTGCCCGGGCAAGCCTACGGCTATCGCGTCTACGGGCCGTACGACCCCAAGCGAGGCCACCGTTTCAACCCGAACAAGCTCCTGCTCGATCCTTATGCGAAGCGTTTAGCCGGGCACTTTGCCTGGAGTGATGCACATTTCGGCTATCGCCTCAAAGGGGCGAATGCCGATCTTTCCTTTGACCGCCGCGACAACGCGCGCGGGATGCTCAAGGCCGTCGTGGTCGACGAAGCGTTCACCTGGGGCAGCGATCGCAGTCCCGAGCGCCCCTGGCACGAAACCTTCATCTATGAAGCGCACGTCAAAGGGCTCACCGCGCGGCGCGAAGATGTTCCGCCGCCATTGCGGGGATTTTTCCGAGGGCTGGCGGCACCGGCGATGATCGAGCACCTGCAACGCCTCGGCGTCACCGCGATCGAGCTGTTGCCGATCCAGGCCTACATCGACGACCGTTCACTGGTCGAGCGCGGACTGCGGAACTACTGGGGTTACAACAGCATCGGCTTTTTCGCGCCGGAGCCCCGTTACGCTCCTGAGGACGCAGCCGGCACGTTCAAGTCAACCGTTAGTCAACTCCATCAGGCTGGCATCGAAGTCCTTCTGGACGTCGTCTACAACCACACCGCGGAGGGAAACGAGCTTGGCCCCACGTTGTCGTTCCGCGGCATCGACAATGCGTCCTACTACTGGCTCAATCCCGAGCAGCCACGCTATTACGTCGACTTTACGGGCTGCGGCAATTCACTCAACCTGACCCATCCGCGCGTACTGCAGATGGTCATGGATTCGTTGCGGTACTGGGTCCAGCAATATCACGTCGACGGATTTCGCTTTGATCTCGCAACCACCCTCGGTCGCGGTCCGCACGGGTTCGACCCTCATGCCGGATTTTTTGCCGCCATCGCACAAGACCCGGTGCTCAGCCGTGTAAAACTGATAGCGGAACCGTGGGATCTCGGCCCAAGCGGATATCAGGTTGGCGGATTTCCACCCAGGTGGTCGGAATGGAACGACAAATTCCGGCGTTCGCTTCGTCTCTATTGGCGCGGAGACGGGAACCGCACTGGGAAAGTGGCTAGCCGCATGACTGGATCGGCGGATTTGTTTCGACGCCCCGGTCGCCTGCCGCGCGCAAGCATCAATCATGTCACCGTGCATGACGGCTTTACTCTCGCCGACGTCACGAGCTACGCGCGCAAGCACAACGAAGCGAATGGCGAAGACGATCACGATGGCGCCGACGACAACCAGAGCGCCAACTGGGGTGTCGAAGGACCGACGGACGATCCCAAGATACGCGAGCTGCGCCGGCGCGCGCGCCGCAACATGCTGGCTTCGCTGTTTTTGGCGCATGGCGTGCCCTTGCTGCTCGCAGGCGATGAGGTCGAGAACAGCCAGAGCGGCAACAACAATGCCTACTGCCAAGACAATGAAATCGGTTGGGTCGATTGGTCCGGCCTTCGCGACGAAAACGCAAACCACACGGAGTTTGTCTCGAACCTCGTGGCCTTGCGCTCGCGCTATCCTCAATTGCGCCCGCGGCACTGGATCGATGGCCACGACGGCAACCGCCCGCCTGACGCCGTGTGGCTCACCCCCCATGCGACCGAAATGACCACAAAGGACTGGGCGTTCGCGGAAGCCCGATTCCTGAACTATGTGCTTGCGCCGAGCACCGAAGGTGGAGTGCCCCTACTCATCGTGATGAACGCCTGGGTGAATCCGGTGGATTTCATCTTTCCGGAGTTTCTCGACTGGAGTGACTGGTCGGAAATCTTGACGACGGTGGAGCCCAACCTGGCGAAGGGTGGCGGCCGTTATCATGTTGGCACCCGCCACCGGGCACTCCCCCGATCGGTTACGGTTTTCGCAGGCGTGTCGTGACGCTTCGGCAATTCGGCCCTCGTGGAGACGGCAGCGAGGGAACGATCTTCCGATTATGGGCCCCCGCGGCACGCACGGTCGACCTCGTTACGTCGCAGGTCACGCCGATGCGTCGTTTGCCTGGAGGCTGGTATGAGATCGAGTACCCCGCCGCGCGCGCGGGAACGCGTTACAAATTTCGGATCGACGACGACGTCGAAGTGCCTGACCCCGCATCGTCTTTTCAACCCGGCGACGTCTTCGGGCCGAGTGAGGTAATCGACCATAGCTACCCGTGGCAGCAAGCGGATTGGCGCGGAAGACCTTGGCACGAAGCCGCCATTCTGGAGCTTCACGTCGGCACATTTACGCCGCAAGGGACGTTTCGATCGGCCATTCCCAAACTTGAGGCCGTCGCTCGAACCGGGTTCACGGCAATTGAGTTGATGCCGGTCGCGGACTTCTTCGGGCGATGGAACTGGGGTTACGACGGCGTGCTTCCGTTCGCGCCGGATTCGGTCTACGGCCGCCCCGACGACCTCAAGGCTCTGGTCGATGCGGCGCACGCGCACGGGCTGATGGTGTTCCTCGACGTTGTCTACAATCACTTTGGCCCCGAGGGGAATTTTATCGCACGCTACGCACCGGAATTTTTCGCGTCCGGCACGCAAACCCCGTGGGGTGCCGCCATCGATTTTGGTGTTTGCGAGGTGCGCGCCTTCGTGATCGAGAACGTGCTGCACTGGCTCGACAGTTACCGTTTCGACGGGCTCCGCCTCGACGCCGTGCACGCAATCGTCAAGCCCGGCGACCCTTCGATACTCACCGACATCAGCATAGCCGCCGGCGTCCTGGCCGAGAGGACGCAGCGCAGAATTCATCTCGTGCTGGAAAACGACCGTAACGACGCGATTCTGCTGGATCCACTCAGCGATCCGCCGCGCGGAAAATATCGTGCCCAATGGAATGATGATTACCATCATGCCTGGCATGTGTTGCTGACCGGAGAACGACAGAATTACTACCAGGACTATGCGCCCCATCCTGTCCGCCACATCGTTCGCGCCTTGCAGTCAGGATTCGCCTATCAGGGCGAGCCGTCGGCACATCGGAACGGCGCTCCCCGCGGAGGCGACAGCGGTCACTTGCCGCCAACCTCGTTCGTATCGTTCCTGCAGAACCACGATCAGATTGGCAACCGCGCAGGCGGGGAACGGCTTGACGTTCTGGCGCCGGCCGCGGCGATCGAAGCTGCGTTAGCCGTATTGTTGCTGGCGCCGATGCCGCCGCTCCTGTTCATGGGGGAGGACTGGGGCGAAACCCGTCCGTTCCCTTTCTTCTGCGATTTTCGGGGCAGGCTTGCGGACGCAGTGCGTGCGGGTCGTCGCAAGGAGTTCAGGCAAACAAACGAGAACGAACCAGATGCGGCGTGGATCGACCCGTTGGCGGAGCAAACCTTTCGCGCCGCGGTTCTCGATTGGGGTGTTGTCAGCGAACCGCCATACGCCGAGCGCTACGCGCTGGTGCGCCGGCTATTAGAACTTCGCAAACAACATATAGTCCCCCACCTGCGACGAATGACGCAATGGCGTACCGAGGCCGCCGCGGATGGTCCCGTCGCAACCGCCGCGTGGCGGCTCGACGGGGGCACATTGCGCCTTAAGGCCAATCTTTCAGAGCGCGACGTACGCGGTGAACCACCACGGGGACGCGCCATATGGAACAAGGCGCATGGGGGTGTCTTGCCGCCATGGTCGGTGTTTTGGACGTGGGAGAGCTGAATGCCACCGGCGATCCCGCGCGCTACGTATCGCGTGCAGCTCTCCGCGGATTTCGGTTTCGATCAAGTCGCGGCGATCGTGCCCTACCTTCAGGCTTTGGGCGTGAGTCATCTCTACGCATCGCCGTTCCTCAAGGCACGTCCTGGATCGAAGCACGGCTATGACACCGTTGACCCCAGTCTGCTTAATCCGGAATTCGGTGGCGAAGACGCATTTGCCCGGTTATCGGACGCGCTCGAGCGCGCCGACATGGGATTGATTCTCGATTTCG
Source organism: uncultured Alphaproteobacteria bacterium (assembly GCA_963816775.1). Lineage (GTDB taxonomy): Bacteria > Pseudomonadota > Alphaproteobacteria > Rhizobiales > Xanthobacteraceae > JAFAXD01. Next base: position 28,746 of record CAWFLX010000054.1, on the reverse strand, counting down.
TGCCCAATCACATGGGCGTCGGCTACGCCGACAATGCGTGGTGGCTGGATGTCCTCGAATGGGGGCAAAAATCACCCTATGCGAGCGTTTTCGACATCGATTGGATGACGCTCCCAAACAGGCGGGCGGGCGGCGTGCTGCTGCCGATCCTGGGAAGGCCCTATGGCGAAGCCCTGGAACAGGGCGAGATCGAACTACGCTATGACGCGCACGAAGGCAGCTTCTCGTTGTGGTACTTCGATCATAGGCTGCCCGTGCGCCCGAGCCGCTATTCCGAAATCATCAAATCCGCTGTTTCATTCGCGGGGGCGGAATGCAAGCCTGCGGGACGCGAATTACTGAGCGTCGCTGACAAATACAGCAGCCCCCGCGCGCCGACGCGGTCACAGGCCGCGACTATGAAAGCGGCTCTCGCCGCCATAGCGGACACCCAGATCATCGCGGCTGGCCTGCGGGCCTACCGGCCCGACGTCGGCGATCCACTGCGCGTGGTCGCGCTGCACCGGTTGCTTGAACGTCAGCATTATCGGGTTGCGCATTGGCGGGTCGCCCTGAGCGAAATCAACTATCGGCGGTTTTTCGACATCAACGAACTCGCCGGCATTCGCGTCGAGGACGCCCGCACGTTTCGCCTGGTGCATCGCAAGGTCGCTGCGCTGATTGCCCAGGGAAAGTTGCACGGGTTGCGGCTCGATCACATCGACGGACTTTATGATCCAGCACAATATTGCCGGCGGCTGCAGCGACTGACGAGTCATATGCGCAAGCCGGATGGAAGCGCGCCATTTTATGTCGTGGTTGAAAAAATTCTGGCGCCTGGCGAAGTCATGCCGAGGTTCGCCGGTGTCGCGGGAACGACCGGCTACGACGCGCTCAATTGCATCTCGCGGGTTCTGCTCGATGCCGACGGGCTCCCCACACTTGAGCAGACGTGGCAGATCCAGGCAGCCCCCGGCCGCAATTTCGATGAAATGGTTGCGGACGCCAAAGCACGCATCATCAATTCGACCCTGTCGAGTGAGTTCACTGTCCTGACACGCCTGCTGGCGCGGATCGCAGCGGGCCACTGGCCGTCGCGGGACTATACAGAGGATCGCCTGCGTGCGGCGCTCCAAGCATTCATCACGCATTTTCCGGTGTACCGCACCTACATCGCAGGCAATACGATCAGTGCGATCGACCGCGCGACAATTACCGGCGCGATCGACGCGGCGCGGGCGGATTGGTACGGCGCTGACGTTGCGATCTTCGATTTTCTTGAAGATGCACTGACGCTGGATCTGATCGCGCCGCACCGCAGTGGCTACAGCCGTTCCCGGGTCAAGCGCTTCACCGCCAAGGTACAACAATTCACCGGACCGGTCATGGCGAAGGCGGTCGAAGATACGGTCTTCTATCGCCATCACCGATTGCTGGCGCTCAACGAAGTCGGCAACAACCCGACCCTGCCAGGATTGTCGGTCGAAGAGTTTCACCAGCTCATGCGTGAGCGGGCGCGGGCGTCGCCGCACACCATGAACGCGACCGCAACCCACGACACGAAACGCGGTGAGGACGCACGGGTGCGCATACTCGCGCTCGGCGAACTCGCACAGGAGTGGGCGCAAAAAGTGCCGCATTGGAGCGCGCTGAACGCTCGCCATGTTGATTGCTCGCGGCGGCGCTCGCCATCCCGCGCGCACGAATACATGCTGTATCAGGGGCTGATCGGCGCTTGGCCGCCAGCCGGGATCGGCGGCGATTTCGTCGCGCGCATGCAAGCCTATGCGGTCAAAGCGGCGCGGGAAGGCAAGCAGGAAACGAGCTGGATCAACCCCGATAGCGCCTATGAAGCCGGTCTTGTGGGATTTGTCGCGCGCATCCTTGACCGGAAGCAAGGATCAGATTTTCTCGCCGAATTCGAAGCGTTCGCGCAGCGCACCAATCTTTTGGGCGCGCTCTACGGCTTGTCGCAACTCGTCCTCAAAGCGACCATTCCGGGCGTGCCGGATTTCTATCAGGGCACCGAACTCTGGGACTTGGCGTTGGTCGATCCAGACAATCGGCGCGGCGTCGCCTTCGACACGCGGGCGCAGCTTCTAGAACAGTGCGATCAGAATTTTGCGGCGCTGGCGGCGTCATGGTTGGACCCAGGAATCAAGCTCTTGCTTACGCACCGATTGCTCACGCTGCGATCCCAAATGCCGGTGCTGTTCGCGCGTGGCGAATACGAGCCGGTGGCCACCGCTGGCACGCATCGCGACCACGTCATCGCGTTCGCGCGCGTATGGAATGGCGAAGCGGTTGTTATCGCGGTCGGCCGGCATTTCGCGCGGTTCACGCAAGGCGGCCGACACTGGCCGCGCGGCGCCGACTGGGACGCTAGTCTGGATATCGACAACTATGGCGTCATCTACGATGTGCTTAATCAGACTGCGCTTAGCGCGTCGTTTTCGGTTGGTGAGCTCTTCAAATCGGTTCCGGTCGCTGTGTTACGCATGTTCCGGTCGCTGTGTTACGCACGGACTCGCACCGCTCTAACAGCTGACCGGGGGCGGGGGTCGCCCCAAGCACCACGGCGCCGAAAGGCCGTAGCAGTCACAATTGCACCCCAGCCTTCGCCCACAAGCACCCGGGGGGTGGCCTTCGGGCGAGCGGGAGCGGAAGAGCGCGAAAGCATACCGTTACATAGCGGTCGAACGGGGCGAACGCGAACGACAGTCAGGACTGAAAAAGATCGATGGACAGCGTTCGGGAACGGCGTTGGCCTTTTCCGCAGTGGCGCCTTGGGAGCGGCCCGGATTCGCTGCCCATCTAATCCTATCGCATCCTCAACGGCGCGCTCTCCGGTCTGTTCCAACGATAGTCAAATCTTGTAGGCATTGTGGCTTGCAAGCAACGCATGGCCAATCGCGTCCGCTCAGCCACATTTCGAGCTGTTCCTGCGCTCCGCGTTGGTCCCATTAGCTGCAATTACGCCAGCTCGCCGCCCAAGCGACGGCCCCGGATACAGGAGGCGGCCGGCGACACATCGCAGACTGTTCGCGACATTATCCAGGCCAAGTTACTCGGCCCGATCGGTGCATTTGGAACAGGCTTAATTCGTAAGGCGCTGATCGTTCGAACCACGTCAGGCCAGGGCATTCCCGACGCAGTGCAAGATATCTACGTAAAGCACAAAACCGACCGTACGAGCTGGCTGACGCTCAAATCCTACGATCAGAAACGGCTTAGCTTAATGCTCCTATGCCAAGCTCGCGCATGTTGCCGAGCGTAATCAATGCGCTTCGGCTCGTTGACGAGCCTGCGCCGGACGTGCCGGCACAGGTGCCCGAGGTGGCACACCCGGCACAGGTAGGTGGCACAGGTGGCACACCCTCGCCGGCACAGGTGGCACAGCCCGTGGCACAGCGTCGCCGGTCGTCGCTCTCTGGAATAAGGGTCTCTGGAATAAGGGTCTCTCTGCGCTCGATCGAACGCGAGTTGAACGCCGCTGGAGTCCCTACGCCATCCGGCACCGGGTATTGGGGTCACCAGATGGTCGCTCGCGTCCTGGCTCGATCCGGCATCTCGAAAAACCTCGCAACTCAATGACTTGGAGGGTGCGGGATTCAGGCTCACTTGCAGAGTAATGCTAATGCGGCTTGTCGAGTGAGTTGAGAACCCAAAGGCGCATCTCTACCACATCGTCCACGCCCCGCCGCGCTGCCTCGATAACCTCTTTCGCGATGACCTCAGCGAGGGCATCGTCGCGGTCTGCAAGCCTTAGCTCACCCAACACTTCTTCGTACACTCCGGCCATCACCTGGATGATTTCCGGCTCGAAAACTGAGTTTCGCTCAAGCGGGTAGACTGTCATGCCCCACCCCCTATTGATCAGAGCCCAGATGCAATGGCCCTTTGACTGGAGTCAGTCATGATCGCAGTGGCATTTTTGAGGCGATATCCTTTTATAAGTGCCCCGGAGCCTAAGCCTTCCGCCGCAACCTTTATCGCCGCGCGGCCACCGCCAGCGCATAAACGACGTTAGTCCCAGAAGTTCTTGAATCGTGTCGGTGCCAGTTCAGTATAGCGTACCTGCTGAATGTTTTGTGGCCACCCTGAGCGGCTCTCCCTATCGCTCCGGCTCCTATTTCGGAAGAGTGGCCGTCCTATAAAACCAAGGCCCTGAAGAAGGCGCACGGTAGATCATCACCGACCGAGGCTCGCCATTTCAGGCGCCGGTGGCTGAGGACCCGATAGCGCTCCCGCCTGCAATTCATCGGGAGCCAGGTTCATGACAATCCACCAACACGCGGCGATCCGGAAACCATCGAAATCATGTCGACGGCTTATGAAGGTGGCTGCGAAGCTCTCAACCTCGCCGATCGCACCATTCCTCTGACGTACCTTGTCGCAAAGAAAATCATCGAATTGGCCCAGCGCGGGGAACGTGATCCCGATCAGATGCGCCAACAAGCCTTGAAGGCATTCGGGCGGTCCGGGTAGGCCGCCTCAGTTGGCAGCCGTCCCATTGCGATTCTTTCGTTTCCTAAATTGCCTGAATTGTCCTAAGTTGCCGGAACACTGTGCAGCATGAATGACTTTACACTACGTGGGGCACCGAAGTGGTGCCAAATGCCTCGTGATGTGCAACGCAGCGAATGGAAAGCCCTGAAAGATCAGTTCGATGAACTGATACGCAACGAACGCGCCCGAGGTGACGACGTTGAAAAGCTTTTTGATGCTGAAGTCCGGCGCCGTTTCGGCGAAATAATAAGCCGATCCTTGGTGAAGCCACCAGCGCGTAGGCATTAAAGCCGCCTCAGTAGGGCGGCCTCGAACTGGCGGTCCGCACCGCGTCTCGGGCAGCGTCGAGGCCAACATCCTGTTGGGATGAGCGTGTCCAAATCCGAACCAGTAGCAAAGTATATCCCATTCCTGCGTCACTACGCGCGGGCGCTAACCGGTACGCAGTCGTCCGGCGATGCTTACGTCGCGGCCGCCTTGGAGGCGCTCGTCGAGGATCCGTCAGTGCTCGAAAGCGGGCGTGATCCGCGCAAGGCGCTGTTTCACATGTTCACAAAAATCTGGAAATCGGTTGCCCTGAATAAAACAACCGCGGCGGTGGACAGTGCGCGCCCGCCCGAACAGAGGCTCGCGAATTTGACGACGCTGTCGCGGCATGCGTTTCTCCTGATGGCGCTGGAGGGATTCTCCGAGGAGGATGCGGCTGAAATCCTGGATTGCGATATCACCACTCTGCGTCACCTGGTGTACGAAGCCGGCCGGGAGCTGGCGGCCGAGATCGCAACCGACGTGCTGATCATTGAAGACGAGGCCTTGATTGCGATCGACCTGGAAACACTGGTGGAGAGCCTTGGTCATCGGGTGATTGGTGTGGCGCGCACCCATGCGGAGGCGGTCAACCTGACTCGGGCGAAGCAGCCTGGCCTAATCCTGGCCGATATTCAGCTTGCGGACGGAAGTTCCGGTCTCGATGCCGTGAACGAGTTGTTGCACGCGTTCGAGGTGCCCGTCATCTTCATTACTGCGTATCCAGAGCGCTTTCTGACTGGAGAGCGGCCGGAACCAGCGTTTCTTATTTCAAAACCGTTTCAGCAATCGATGCTGTCGGCAATCCTCAGCCAAGCGCTGTTCTTCGGACGCACCGCCAAGCCCGCTCGGCGCAGACCTGGCTGACATTCCGAAACAAGCCTCTCAGGCGGCCTCCATAGCCGTCTCGATAGAAGCCAAAGAGCGTCAGGTGGTACACGCCAAGCGCGTGCGCGGGAGGCCGACCAGCGCCAGTCTGGCCCGCGGACATGGCCTCATTTCCTTTTTGAGGGCGCCACGAGGGATTTTGTAACGCTCGCGTCCTCCAGAATGCTGGTGTTCCCTATGCCTCGTACACGTCGCCGTGCTCGGCGATCTTCTCGTCCTCATAAGGCACAGCGTACCTGCGATAAAACTCATCGGCGATATTCTTGAAGACGCCGACAACCAAGGCGATCGTCCAATAGCGCCTAACCGGTATCACCTGCAGCGCAAGTTTGGTGCAGGCATAGTTCAGCGGCCCGCAGAATGCGGCATCATGGCCCTCTGATTTGGCCAGCGCTCGAATTTCGTTGGCAAGGGCGTCGATGTGGGCGTCAAGCCCCGCCCGGGATGGCTGAGAAATGTAGGGCATCGGAGCCTCACCGTCGTTTCTTGCGCGGATGCAGCCGCACGTTGATTTGCAAAAGCCGTTTCACCAGCCCTTTATAGCTCACGCGGGGAACTCAAATGCAGCATCGCCGGCAGAACACCCGTCACGCGAGTCTGATGACCCCAGTCGAGCGAACTCAGCTATAGTGGCAAATGCCAACCAATCTGCCACCCCGCCGCAAGCCACCCACACCCCGCTCGCCATGGCCGATCTTTTGGGACGCAACTATAGCAATCGCCGCTGCCGTTATGATTACCGAGATCATCGCGTCCCTGAAGTGGGCATTTAGCTAGCGCTCGCCTGCGGTCAGGCAATGAGTCGATAGATGATCCAGATTACGATCAGGGCGCCCAGAACCAACACCCAATTGGGAATTGCAGTGCCAGCTATCGATGTTGTCCGGCTAAACCATTCCATGACTTTTCCTCCCCGCCTCGTCCTGTGAACCTACGCCTCGGCGACGACATCCAGCTTTCGTCCGGCCGGAAGTGGTGTTCGACGCAGAAGCTGTAGTCGAAGCCGAGCCGATCGCAGAGCTCGAGCTCGCGCCACAATTCCTCGTAGCGCTGGTAAGGTGTCATCCCTGGTTTTCCCCAAATATGGGAAAAGTGCGCAAAGTTCATGGTGGGTACCCTGGGTGTCGAAGCATTGATGCGTGGACCTCTTCTAGATTCCCCAGACCGGGCGGGCCACCGCCAGAGCCGCTTCGAGCCTACCGCCCAACTTAAGTCTGTTGATGCGCGGAGCCACCGATTGCAAGTGCAATCAGGTTACGAAGTTCACACCACCCCGAGCCTATGCCCCAGCTCGCGCAGGGTTGCGAGCTTGGAAAAGCCAAGAAGCCGGAACGCATCGCCATGCTGCGTCTCGCCTTCCAGAGTGCTGATCACGAGCGCGCGGGCGAAGCGCTTGCCGAGGCGCACGCCCTGGGTACGATAAAAATCGCCGCCGCGCGATTTGCGCTTCGGCCGCAGCCGTTCTAGCTCGCGCTCGTACGCCTGCTGGAGCTCAATTTGCGTGAGCCCGCGAAGATCATGGATGCGCCGGAGAATGATGGGCGTGCCTACCTTGAAGCGCCGGACGAGGCGCGTAAGCGCATTGCGCAGGTCCTCGCCACGCCGATACTCAGCCCGTAGCGCACCGAGCGGCACCAGGATCTCGGCGGCTGCGCCGATGCGGAGCGATTGCGGACGTGAGCGCGGCGACAATCATCAGCAAGCGCATGGCAACCCCCTTCAATCATCTCATTTCAGAAAGCCCATCGAATGGGCCGTGAGCGCGTTCTCGATGTGGTCGTCGCGGTCTATCACGCCGTCGCCCTCTCGCGCCGCAGGATGTTGAGCACGTGAACGGGTGACCACTGCCCGCCCCTCGCCGTGGGCACGCCCCGCAATGCGAGGGCGTGGCGGTCGCCTGCGCGCACTGGCGGTCCGCGAGAAGATGCTCGGCCCGGAGCACCCTGATACGGCGACGTCCCTCAACGACCTTGCCGCACGCCGCTCACGAAAGAGGCTCGATCTTCGCGATCTTGACGTATTCGCCCCAAGCCTTGATGTCCTTGGCGAGCAGCGCCTTCAGCATTTGCGAATTGCCGGGGAATGGGTCGCTGCCCAAATTGGCCAGGAACGTCTTCGTCTCCTCGTCGACAGCAATCTGATTGAACAAGGTTTCGAGCTTGTCGAGGATCGGCTTTGGCGTGCCCTTTGGCATATGGACGGACCACCAACCAATGATATCCGAGTTCGTTATCCCGGATTCCCCGGCGCTGGGAATATCGGGCAGCGCCGCAAAACGCTCCTTAGACGACGTCGCGAGTGCGCGCAGCTTGCCGCTCTTGAGGTGCGCCATGGAGGTGACGGGATCGAGGTGGGCAAACACGATGTTGTGCCCCCACAGGTCGTTAAGCATCGCACCGGCGTCCTTGTATTTCACCTCGACGGTGTTGAGCCCGAAATTGGCCTTATAGAGTTCGCTGCTGACGATGCCGGTATTGGCGACTGAGGCGTAGGAGACCTTGTCGCCCTGTTGCTTGAGATACGCGGTGAGGAATTGGCGACGGATCTGTAGGGGCTATCGCCCGATACGATCAGGATGAATGGCAGCTTGGACAGCGTCGTCACATGTTCAAAATCGTTGACCGGATCGAAGGCCAATTTCTTGAACAGGCTCGGTGCGGCGGCGAGAAAAGAACTGCCAGGCGCAACGAATAACGTGTAGCCGTCCGGTTTGGACCGCGCGACGTACTCGGTCGAGATGTTGCCGAACGCGCCAACCTTGTTCTCGATGATGATGGTCCTTCTGAGCTTGTCTTCGAGCTTCTTGCTGTAGAAGCGCACGAACACGTCGGCCCCGGAACCGGGAGGAAATCCGCAAGTCGCCAAGCGCGGACCACGACAAGTTCATGGCGCAGATCGGCTGTGAGGCGTTTCCCGGCAATCACACGAGCGCCGCAGAGGCGCTCGCGAACGAGATCAAGGCCTGGCAGGACTACGTCAGGATCGCGAAGATCGAACAGATCTAGAGCACTGGTGGAAACATGCCCCTCGTGACAGGCTCCGTTCTAGCGAAGCTGGAAAAGCACTAATGTTCCGTCGAGTTCGGGAGTGATCGGAGTAAGCCCAGTTTAATCGCCGACGCCGGGCCGGCGGATTGCGCAAAGGGGCAAGGCGGCTAGTCACCTGCGCGTTAGCGTGGCTGCGTCGGTCGGTGGCGTAGAGGAGGATGCAATGGCCATCACTCATCCCAAGCTGAAAGTTGCAGCGGTGCAGGTAGCCCCCGCCTTCCTCGACCTCGATGCTGCGGTCGAGAAAGGGGCTCGGCTGATCGATGAGGCCGGCGCCGCTGGCGCCCGCCTGATCGCGTTTCCGGAGACCTGGATCCCGGGGTATCCGTTCTGGATCTGGCTTGGTTCGCCGGCCTGGGCGATCATGCGCGGGTTCGTGTCGCGCTATTTCGACAACTCGCTCGCCTACGACAGCCCGCAGGCGGAGCGGCTGCGCGAGGCAGCCAAGCGCAACAACATATTTGTCGTGATGGGGCTCTCCGAGCGCGCTGGGGGGAGCCTCTATATTGCCCAGTGGATCATCGGGCCGAACGGCGAGACCATTGCCCAGCGGCGCAAGCTCAAGCCGACCCACGCCGAGCGTACGGTGTTCGGCGAGGGCGACGGCAGCCATCTTGCGGTGCACGACGTTGCAATCGGCCGGCTCGGCGCGCTGTGCTGCTGGGAGCATCTGCAGCCGCTTTCCAAATACGCCATGTATGCGCAGAACGAGCAGATCCACGTGGCCTCATGGCCGACCTTCTCGCTCTACGACCCGTTCGCGCACGCGCTCGGCGCGGAGGTCAACAATGCGGCCAGCCAGATTTACGCGGTCGAGGGGTCGTGCTTCGTGGTCGCGCCGTGCGCGGTTGTCTCACAGGAGATGATCGACCTTTTGTGCGACACGCCCGACAAGCATCAGCTCCTCCACGTGGGCGGTGGTTTCACGGTCATCTACGGACCCGACGGGGCGCGGATCGGCGACAAGCTCGCGCCGGATGCGGAGGGGATCGCCTATGCCGACATCGACCTTGGCATGATTTCGATCGCCAAGGCGGCCGCCGATCCCGCCGGCCACTACGCGCGGCCGGACGTGACGCGGCTCCTCTTCAACAATCGCCCTGCCCCTCGCGTGGAAATGCTCGTGCTGCCGGTTGATCAGATCACCGAAACTGCCCCAAGGGTCGAGCCGACCACAGCCCCCGCCGGAGGTTCGACGGAGAACCTGGCCCCGACGGCAAGGCCGGCGGCCGCCGAGTGATCTGCACTCGCCCTTCACCGTACTCATTGCATCAAGTGGGTTCATGATCAGATTTATCAACACCTGCTGCAGAGGAACCTTATAACCAACTATCGTTGGAGATGTCTCGAGTAAGTCGACCTTGATGACGGCCTGCTTACTTTCAATTTCTCCATGAACGAGGCAATGGTCTCGCGAACGAGACCATTGACGTCGATCTCGCGCCTTTCGTGGTCATCTTTGCGGAACATTGCGCGTATGCTGCTGAGAATATCGGCGGCTTGTTGTCCGTAGTCGACAATGTGCTTTAGGTTAGTGACCGCCTCGTCAAAGTCGGGTTGCGCTCGCGGTGACCGCGACCAGCAGCAAAACTGTCTGCGCACCGTCAAGCTTGTCAAATGCCAACTCAGTGCGCTCTGGAAATCGTGACGTTGAGCTCCGTGCCAAAGCTTCGCAGACCGTGTCTGGATCGTTGACCATGCCGATTGGTTGATTGTTCTCTCCAATCGGAATGGCGACTGTATCGTGCTCGCACATCGATTTCTCGAGCCGAGGGATTACCGGACGATACCGGAAAGTCACTTCCGTGCTGCGTCGACGGCGTGGGCGAGCCGACAATCGACGGCGACGCGCGTTCATCGAATCAGTCGTAAATTTCGATACTCTGGAGGAGCCGGAAGATTTCGGAGACGCAAGCATCATGACCAGCGAGTTTAAGAAATTGGCGTAACCGGGTAGAGCGATCTGCGAGCGGTGGATTTAACGCAATTTGGCGCGGGCAAGACGTATACGAGAATGGGCGAGTCAAGAAGTTTGAAACGGAAGACGATGCACGTGCCTATCTGGATCGCTGCGATACTGCGGGCAGGATCATCCATTGAGGTTCGAAACGAAAGTCCGATGTTCGAGTATTAGCCCGCCGCGATCGTCGAAGCATGCGAGAAGCGAGAGCTTGTTCTCGGCTGTTTGCTAGCAAGCACGGTGACTGTGGTTAGCGAAGTCAGCGGGTTTGCGGTGTGAGCGAGGGTGACCCACTGGGGGACATGGACAGGCCCGGGCCCCCGCTGGCGGCCCCTTCGGCTGTGACGGCGTTAGGATCATATCCTTCTATCAACACAAGCTCAAAAAAGGCGGCGTTATGTCGGAACGTTGGCACATTTTGCACGTTGGGCAGCATGCGAACCTGAAGAACAAAAATCGCACCAGGAGGAAAAACGGCAGCAGGAGGAGACCGACTATGCCGAGCCCCGAAATCCCGGCTGAAATGCTCGCATTCGCTGAACGTAGTTTGGAACAGGCAAAGCTCGCTTTCGACAAGTTCATGGATGCTGCGCAGTCAACAATGAATACGTTCGAGGATCAGTCCAAGGTTGCCCAGGCGGGCGCGAAGGAAGTGACCCAAAAAATCAAGGATTTCGCCGAACAGAATGTGACCACGACGTTCGACCACGCTCAAAAACTGGTTCAGGCCAAGGATGCTCAGACCCTGCTCACGTTACATGGCGAATTCGTCCAATCTCAGATGCAGGCGCTGACCGAGCAGGCGCGGGCCTTGGGCGAGATTTCCAGCAAGGCGGCCATGGACACGGCCAAGCCCAAACCCTAGGCGGACGCGCAGACTTTCGGAAAGGTGGCGGCGCGGCGACATTGACGCGTATTACGCTTTAATCCTTTTACCGTGGCCGCCACGCTCCAGAGCGTATCGCTCCAGAACCCGGACTGACGCGGACGGATCAGCCAGACCAACATAGCTGTCGGGTCGCAGCAGATAGAGGGCGTTCCGCAGGATGCCTGCCGTCTCGTACTGCGATCGCCAGTCAAACACATGAAGTGGCAAATCGTGAGCGGCGCACCAGTGGGCGAGTTCCTCCGTGGCAGATCCGTATACGTGAACCTGCCATGTCATGGCCGCGAGCGACTCGAAGTTGTCCTGGCCGTTGACCGGAACCCACGGCAAGCGATCACCGCCATGAACGCGACCCGCTGTTCCTACGCTGAGCGGTCCACCACGATAGTTCAGGGTGATCTGCGCGACGGTTCGGAAGAGGTACTCGCGCGCGGCTTCCAACCCGGCGATCGTGGGGATCAGTAGCGGTGCGACGCGAGTGCGCAGCACACCTGCGACGAAACCTTCGGCAGTGGCGAAACTGAATACCCGATCCGTCGTAGCGACCAGGCGTCGAGCGAAGCCGATCCGCTCGGCCTCATAACTATCGAGAAGGCCGTCTGACGCTCGTCCACCTAGGACCGCCGCGAGCTTCCAGGCCAAATTGATTGCGTCGCCGATGCCCGTGTTCATGCCCTGACCGCCGGCCGGGCTATGGATGTGTGCCGCGTCGCCCAACAGAAACGCCCGACTTTTCCGGAAATGCTCCGTCACACGGTGATGGACGTGATAGGTCGAGAACCAATTCACCCTGAGAACAGAGACTTTCAGGTTTTTGATTGCCCGGTCGCTGATGTCCTCGAATTTTAACGTGTTGGGATGGTCGGCCCGTTCGTCCCGAATGGTGCCGATCAATCGGGCCCGTCCCCTTCCAGCCAACGGGAACAGGGCCAGGAAATCCGCCTCGTCCAAATCAGCATGCAGTTCTCCGTCGAATGGAGGACCTTCCCCCTGGACGTCGGCAACGTAGAAGAGATGTCGATAAGTGCCCCCTGGGAAGCCCGTGCCAATCGTCTCGCGCACAAGCGAGCGGGCGCCATCGCAGCCCGCGATGTAAGCCGCCTCGCAGACCTCCTCACCTCCATCCGGACGCCCGAGGCGGGCTGTGACGAAACCACCCCTATCTTCGAACCCGACCAGCTCAGTGCGGCGTTCAACGGCCACCCCAAGCGCCTGCAGCCGCCCGATGAGGAGACGCTCGTGTTCGTCCTGAGGAAAGATCAGCAGGAACGGATACGGAGTCAGGTCCGACCCTACTTCCTCGAACGGTACGCGAGCTGCCCGCCTGCCTCGGACCCATAGATTAACGGCGGGCGTCTTGTGGCCGTACTTGAATATCTCGTCGGAGAGGTCGAGCTGGCGATACAGTTCGAGGGTCCGGGCCTGGACCGCCAAAGCCCGCGATGTTGTTCCGGGCTCCGCAGTCTTGTCGACGATGCGTACTTTGACGCCGAGCTTCGTGAGCCAGAGAGCGAGCACCAACCCCGTGGGTCCGGCGCCGATGATCAGAACATCGCTGCGCGTCATTTTCCCATTCTACGACGCCTGCTGCGAGCCTGGAGGCGGCTGCTTCATGTCCCGCATTGATCGCTAGGCGACGATGGACTTGCGCGCCTCCTGCGCCGGCTGCTGCTGGCGTTGGGTCGCCGGTAACTGAATCACCGTCGCGTGCTGCGCTTCGCATAGACTGGTCAGCAGAACAACCTGCCCGCTCGGCAGTTCGAGCGCATCGTGATGCATCGTCCGGCACGCTTCGTTGACACGCCGAAACCGCGCTAGCTTGGCGCCGAGCTTCCACGGGCGCATCCAGAATCCCGATGGGGCTTCGATCTCGCGGTCAAATGCCAACTCTGTCCCAGGCTGAAGGCAAACGGCAACGTTGGGGTCGCCGATTGCGCAGAAGCCGCGCGTAAGCGATCGGCTGAATTTGGTGGTGACCAATTTGTCGCCCACCTTGGCCGGGCGTGAGGCTAGGTGTTCTAGGCTGTAGTCGCACATCGAAGATGCTCCTCGGCTGTACCCCCAGTGCATCTTTGAACGAGTGTCCTGGATGATTTACGAAAATTCAACCGCGCGAATGGCAATGCACGCCTACGGGGATCACATGCGCTGGACGGCCTGAGCCGGTAGCAGGGTCGAACTAGCAGGGACGCGGCGAAAAAAGTAGATCGATGGACGTCTGCTACCCTGCAGGCGACGTTATTACTCCGTGTGACCTTGCTACCCTTTGACCTCAGGTAAACGTCTTTGTTCTCTCGCGTAGCCACGGATCATATTGCGGAAGCATACATCAGGGAGATACAGCCATGATCCGTCACCGTCGCAGCGTTCTTGTGGGCACATTCGCGCTGGCCCTGTTCTTTCTCGCCGGCGGCGCGCGGGCGCAAGGCTGGCCGACCCGGCCGGTCACCATGGTGGCTCCCTACGCGGCAGGCGGCCCTGTCGACACGGTTGGCCGCATTATGGCGGCGGGATTGAGCGAGATCCTGGGCCAACAGGTGGTGATCGAGAATGTCACCGGGGCTGGCGGCATGACCGGCACGAGCCGTGTCGCCTTGGCTGCGCCCGACGGTTATACGTTCCTGCTAGGCGGGCTAGCCGTGCTCGGCCTAGTTCCTAACCTTTACAAGAAACCACTTTACAATCCGGTGACCGATTTTGCGCCGGTTTCCCTGTTCGCGGATTCTGCCCGCATCCTGATCGCGCGCAAGGATTTGCCGGCCGACACGCTCAAGGATTTCATCGCCTACGCGCAAACTAACCAGGCGAAGATGCAGTTCGGCTCCGCTGGCGCCTGGCTCGGGGCTGCATATCTGCGCCGTGCTGCTCAATACCGACATGGGCACGACCATCACCCATGTGCCCTATCGCGGCAGCGCGCCGGCGATGCAAGACCTGATGCCAGAAGCGATCGTACGCCGGCTCGCGCAAGCGACCAGCGAGGCGGTGGATCTGCCGTTGGTGCGCGAGCGTTTCGCAAGCGTCGGCGTGACCGTCGCGGCGCCAGAGCGCCGCAGCCCCGAATACCTCGCCCAGTTCCTACCGAGCGAACTCGCCAAATGGGCGGGTCCGATTCGAGCGAGCGGCGTGAGCGCGGATTAGAAAGGAGAACGCTCCGGTGCGGCGGCCGCGTCGCGTCGTCGGTTCGCGCCGTGTTAACGTTGCACGTTGCTAACCTTTGACCCCTTGGCTCACGATAGCGTCGCGCTTCTTTGTCGAGGGCGGAGCTAGCCAGTCGCTTAGTTTAGACCACCGCCGGCGGCCCGAGACGTTGCGCACCGCAATGGCGATAGCCTTCTTCTGCCCAACCAAAACGACCAGCCGCTTGCCGCGGGTGACGCCAGTGTAGAGAAGGTTCCGCTGCAGCATGGCGTAGTGCTGCGTCATGACTGGGATCACTACCGCAGGATATTCCGAGCCCTGACTTTTGTGGATGGTTGCGGCATAGGCCGGCACCAGCATGTCGAGTTCCCCAAATCCGTAAGTGACAGACCGACCGTCAAAGCTTGCAACGATCTCGCCCACATCGGGGTCGACGTCGTGGATGAATCCGATGTCCCCGTTGTAGACTTCTTTGTGGTAATCGTTCTCGATCTGCATGACCTTGTCGCCGGGGGCGAAGGTCCAGCCAAAACGCTCCACCTTGCGATCACCGGCGGGATTGAGCGCGGCCTGTAGCTCGATGTTCAACGAACGTGCACCCACACCGCCGCGGTTCATTGGACAAAGCACCTGGATGTCCCGGATGGGATCGAGGTCGAATCGGTTGGGAATCCGCGTCTTCACCAGTTCGATAATGCGGCCGACGGCGGTCTCCGGGTCGTCCGCTTGCACGAAGTAGAAATCGCTCTCGGCTCCAGGTGAACTGAGATCGGGGATCGAGCCCTGGTTGATGCGATGGGCACTGGTGATGATGCGGCTCTGCGCGGCCTGCCGGAACACTTCGGTCAGGCGCACCACCGGCACGGCGCCGGATAAAATGACGTCGGCCAGCACTTGGCCCGGTCCAACCGAGGGGAGCTGGTCGATGTCGCCAACAATCAAAAGGGCGCCTGCCTCCGGCACCGCCCTCATCAGCGCCTGCATCAACATGACATCGACCATGGAGGTCTCGTCGACAACCAACAGGTCACAGTCGAGCGGGTTGTCGTCGCCGCGCTTGAAGCCGCCGCTCTTGGGGTCAACCTCCAGCAGCCGATGGATGGTCTTGGCCTCGAAGCCGGTTGCCTCGGTCATGCGCTTGGCGGCGCGGCCGGTCGGAGCGCACAGGAGAAGCCTCACCCCCTTCGCGGAGAGTATGCGCAGAATGGCTTTGACGATGGTGGTCTTGCCGACGCCGGGACCGCCGGTCATGACGAGCACCTTGGACATCAGTGCGAGCCGGACCGCAGCGACCTGGCTTTCGGCAAGGGCAAGCCCGACACGCTGCTCGACCCAAGGTATGGCCTTGTCCGGATCGATCCAGGGCCAGGGCAGCGGGCCATTAGAAAGTCGCATCAGCCGCTCGGCGATGGTGCGCTCGGCACGATGCAGCCCCGCCAGAAATACGCAGGGCGTTTCGCCAACCTGGTCGGCGACCACCGTGCCCTCCTGCAGCTCGAGATCGAGCGCGGTGCGGATAAGCTCCTGCGGGACCTCCAGCAGCTTCTCGGCCAACGGTATCAGCTCTTCCGTGGGCAAGCCGCAGTGTCCCTCATCCATGGCCTCGGTCAGCGCATAGGAGATGCCCGCGCGTACCCGGACCATGGCGGTCTTCTCGATGCCGAGTTTCATCGCGATGGCGTCGGCCGTCTTGAACCCGATGCCGCGGATATCGCGCGCCAGGCGATACGGGTTCTCGGTCATGACCTGGATGGCGTCGGCACCATAGGTCTTGAAAATCCGCACCGCCCGCGCCGTGCCGACACCGTGGCTGTGCAAAAACACCATGATTTCCCGCACCGCCTTCTGCTCAGCCCAGGCGGCGAGAATGCTGGCAGCGCGAACTGGCCCGATGCCGTCAACCTCGCGCAGCCGGTCTGGTGTTGCCTCGATGACGTCGAACACCTTCTCGCCAAAGGCGCGCACGAGCTTCTTGGCGTAAACCGGGCCCACGCCCCGGATCATGCCGGACGAAAGGTACTTCTCGATGCCGTCGGCCGAAGTCGGAGGCGACGTGCGCAGGAACCGCGCCTTGAACTGCTGCCCATGGGTACGGTCGTTGACCCATTCGCCAGAAGCAGTGACCCACTCGCCGGCTGCAATGGTGGCCGCATGGCCCACCACAGTTACGATATCGCGATGGCCGCGCGCTTTGGCTCGCAGAACGCAGAAGCCGTTCTCGACGTTGTGATAGGTGACGCGCTCAACCAGGCCGGCCAAGACTTCCTGGGTTGATGATTGCGTCTGCGGGTTGGTCAACGGGCATCCTGCAATTGTCGTGCAACGAGGTGTGACGACTATCTCTTCCGCCGGGATCGGAGCCGCCGGAGTTGATCAGAAGGACGCCTTCCCCCCGGCAATGCTGGTCTGCTCACGGCGATCTCCTCTTTTCATTGTCGATTTAGGCGCGGGCCGCTGTCAAACTGAGACACTACTAACCTTTCTTCGGCGACCAACCATAAGCCTTGGCGCAGGCACCGCCCATCAGCATTACCCGCTCAGTGTCGCTCAGGCGGTCAGTCT
Organism: uncultured Alphaproteobacteria bacterium; assembly: GCA_963816775.1. Lineage (GTDB taxonomy): Bacteria > Pseudomonadota > Alphaproteobacteria > Rhizobiales > Xanthobacteraceae > JAFAXD01. Next base: position 11,468 of record CAWFLX010000054.1, on the reverse strand, counting down.
CAAGGAAGGGCTCTACGGCCTGCTCGTAATTGACGACTGCGAACGCGCGCGTCCAATCCGTGCCCCACAAGCAGCGATCGAAACCCCAGGCATCGAACACGCGGGCAAGCGGGTCCCAAATGTCCTGGAAGGGATACGGTTCCCGGGACAGCGTGCAGGCGCCGCTGACCTTGATCACCGCGTTCGGGCGCTTGGCGAGTTCCAGCACCTTGGGGAGGTCGGCCCAGGGCTGCGGCGGCGCGGGCGGCACGCGCGGCTGCATGATGCCTAGATGGTCGATGATGAATCGCGTGTCGGGATGGCGAGCGATGAGCGCAGTGCCCGCGTCCAAGTTGCCCCAGCACAGGATGTTGACCGGAAAATCGTGGCGAACGGCCGCGCTTAGGATCCGGTCGAGGCCCGGGTCGTTCGGCTCGCGCTTCGCCTCCTTCGTCAGCATGATGCGGATTCCAACCGCGCCCGGCGTATTCTTCCAGCCGGCGACGACATCGGCCACCGCCGGATCGTCCGGGTCGACCGGCTTAACGATGGCGAACCGGCCGGGATGGGCCCGTTGCACTTCCACCGCATAGCTGGCGTCGTAGCGGTACAGGGAAAAGGCGGAGATGAAGATCGCACCGTCGACGCCGACTTTATCCATCGCCACCACCATCTCGTCACCCGTGACGTGATCGGGCCAGTTCGGCACGCTGTGCCAGGGTCGGTTTGGTGTGTTTGCCTGATAGGCATGGACCTGGGAATCGATGATAGTCATCGGGGAAGCTCCTCTGTGCCCCGCGAGTTTGGTTATCACAGCAAATTCGTGTTCGGAGGGCGCGTTGCTGATGCTGGCGGCCTCGACCGAGGTTCTGTGGGCCGCCGGAGCCGCGCACAAGCCGATTTCGGCGCCTCGAGGAACTGGGTGATCGCGCTTCGATTGCGACTTAGGTCTGCTGTTACCCCGACCGTTACCCTAGATTTTTTTAGGTCAGTTGCCGCGTGAGCTAAGTGTTTGACTTTAATGGCGGTCGGCCACTCAGGAAGAGCCGACCTCCGCCCTGCGAGAACCTTTAAGCACAGGAAACGTCAGTGCGATTCCGCAGGCGTGCCACGGCGCGTATGGGCACGATGTTCCAGCGCTGGAGTCCATGCTTGTCCGCATATGTTTATTGGACACCGGTTGGACACGAACGGCCACATTTTCAGTATGTATTTGATTTCACTGGCGCTCCCTAGGGAAGTGGTTCAGTAGAGCTGCTACAACAAGTTGGGTACACAAACGCCCGTATCCGCGCTCATTGAACTTAAAGGCGGTTTTACAGCAGTTACAAACGCTTCCGATCCTGCTCGCTGTTGGGGCGACGGTCGTCTTTGCTCCTCAAAATAGCGCCGAAGCGCCCCACCCCACCTACCTGCGCGCGCAATCGGCTCGCCATCTTCACCTCAAAGATTTTCATTCCGCATCCACTATTAATCGATCGGCACCCCAGCACGCCGAGCGCCTTTGTCTCGATCACTTTGTCGGACCGTTTTCCCTGCTGCACCCATTCAACCAATTAAGCGATGCAATCGATGATCGCCTAGCCCGAACGCCAAGTCGCCGTGCGGGCTCCGAACCTCGCGTGAAGCATCATGCGCAGAATTCAGAAAGCCAACGCTATGCCTCGAACTCAGCTCCCAAACCACGGCAGTACGGAATTTTTCACGATCATCGAGGTGGCGGAACGCCTCCACGTGGCCAGCCGGACCGTCCGGAGGTGGATCGAGGCCGGCGATCTCATAGTGCACCGGATCGGCGGTGTCGTTCGGATAGGAGAGCGCGATCTACGGGCGTTTTTAGCCTTACATCGCGAGGGTTAGGACCGAGCGCGTGTGTCACGAATTGTCACAATATGTCAATACTATACCAGTTATCGGGAGAACTCTCACTGAGTACTGCGGGTACGTGCGCTATAGTAGTATACCCGAAACGCCGCTCCTGTCCCCCGTTGTCCTCCCGAGACCGCGCGGGGCCAGACCCGAGCCCCCGAAAGGACGTTGCCCATGACTAGAATATCCAAAAACGAAGCGCCGGCACCGAACGGCGTCGTGGCCAAGCCCACGTTGGCAACAGTGCTGGCCGCCCTGGAGCAGCCTGGCGGACTTTCCACCACCCGCCTGCGCGACCTGCGGTCTGCGGTGAAGCGTGTCGCAGACCTTCTCGGCGATGAGCCGGCGGGCATACCGCTCGATCTCGGTGCGATCGGGTCTAAGCTCACCGCGATCAGTCCGATCGCCGCCAGCATGACGGCCAAGCGCTTCGCCAACATCCGGTCCGACTCCCTCGCGGCGGTGAAGGCGAGCGGCCTGATGCCAGTCAAGCTCGAGGTCAAGGAGACCCTCAGCCCGGCTTGGGCCGAGCTGTTTGCGCGGCTTTCCGGACGGCGGGCGCATATCGGCTTGTCGCGCCTCGCCGGGTTTGCGAGCGCCCGGGGGATCGAGCCGACAGACATCAACGATGAGGTCATCGACGGCTTTATCGCCGCAGTTCGCGAAGGGTCACTTCACCGGAATCCGAAGGCTCTGCATCGACAAACAACGCTGATCTGGAATGAAGCCGCACGCGATCCCAAGCTTGGTCTCCCGCCGGTCGCGGTCGCCTCCTTCCGTGGCCCACCCCAGCGGATCGAGTGGTCGGTGCTTCCAGCTTCGTTCAGACGGGACGTAGACGATTATCTGTGCTGGGCCGGCAAGTCCGACCCGTTTGCGGCCGATGCTCGTCTGCGGGCCCTCGCGCCGAAGACGCTACATTTGCGCCGCGATTATATTCATGCGGCCGTGTCGGCCTTGGTCGAAACCGGAACAAAGCCAGCAAGTATTCTTTCGCTCGCCGACCTCGTCACGCCCCTCAACTTCAAAAGCATTCTGCGACGTCGTCTCGAGATCGCGGGCGGCGAGGAAAACGCCTTCAATCGCGACCTCGGCATAATGCTCGCTCTGATTGCGCGCGAATGGGTGAAGGTCGACGGCTCTGTCCTCGCCGAGCTCAAACGGCTGGTCGGCAAGTTGCCGGTGCCGATCGTGGGCCTAACCGACAAGAACAAGCGGTTCTTGCGGCAGTTCGATGATCCGAAAGCCCGGCAACGCTTGAGGGAACTGCCCGAACGGCTCTGGGCCGAGGTGAGGCGAGACAGCCGACCGAGTTTCCGCACGCTGGCCAAGGCGCAAGCAGCACTTGCCATCGCGATTCTGACCTACATGCCGGTGCGGCTGCAAAACCTGTCGAATCTTACGTTCGACACCCACTTATTCGTTCGCGCGGGAGCGGGCGCAATCTCGACGTTGGAATTGTCAAACGGGGAGGTCAAAAACAAAAGAGAACTCGCGTTCGATATTCCGCCCCAAGTCGCCAAAATGCTGATCGAGTATCGCGAACGCATCGCTCCCAAAGATCATCGGCCATCGTCCGGCAAGACTATTTGTGAATGTCGATGGCACGCCGAAGAGCGAGATGACCGTCGCATGGCTGATTTCGACTTATGCAAAAAGGCGCAGCCGGCATCGTGCTGACGCCGCACCAGTTTCGGCATTTAAGCGCCAAAGTTCTGCTCGATGCGCAGCCTGGAGCCTTTGAAATCGTCAAACAGCTTCTCGGCCACAAGCGCAGCGACACTACGGTCAATGCCTACGCCGGTATCGACAGCCGTCGTGCTGGCCGCCATCACCAGCGTCTCATCGAAAACGCCATCGCATCTCAAAATCCGTTGCGTTCGCGCAAAAGTCGCCATCAACGGCATCGCATAGATTAGGAACGCAAACCATGCCTCGTGGATTCAAACTGATGCTCCCGTTCGCAAAATGGCCGGCCGAGGACCAGAACCGGTGGGAAGCAGCATTCAAATCCGGCGACCGGCTTTGATGAAAGCGGCGGCGGCGCCCACCTTGCGGCAACAACCCGTCAGGCACGGCAGGAAAGTTATGGGCGATACCTGCGATTTCTGTCAGCCAACCACGACGACCTCCTCGCCCTCCCACCCGAAGCGCGGATCGATCAGCGTCTCGTGGCTGAATACGTATCATGGCGCAGAACCTCATGCGGCGAAATGTCGGTAGCCATTGATCTCGGTCTCCTTCGCGGCGCGCTGCAACTTAATTTGTCCCGACACCGATTGGTCCTGGTTGCTGACCATCACCAAGCGGATCGCTGCCACGGCGCCACGGAAGACGGAGAAATATCACCTTGTGACCAGCGATCGCCTCTATGCGCTCGGGATTGAACTCATGGATGGTGCCGTCGCCGATGCAAGCGCCGCCACATGCGTCCGCAAGGCGCACGCCTTTCAGTACCGCGACGGCTTGATCATTGCGCTCTTGGCGCTCATACCGTTGCGCCGTCGGACGCTTGCGGCGCTGCGTATTGGCCGTCATCTCATAAAAGCGGGTGATCTTTGGGAGCTCGACATACCTGCTTCAGATACGAAGACCCGACGGCCGCTTGACTATGCAATTTCGAAGGAGTTGTCCGAGCGCATCGATCTGTACCTGGAGCAATTCCGCAGTCTTATTCCCGGTGCTGATAAGCACTCCAGCCTCTGGTCATCAAACCTGAGCCGTCCAATGTGTCCTGACGCCATTTATTACGCCGTGCTCAGACGAACCAAAAAAGCCTTTGGCTTTGGCGTCAACTTGCATCGTTTCCGGCATGCGGCGGCGAGCTTCTGGTCGAGCCATGACCCGGTCAACGTGCGAGGCGTCAAGGATCTTCTCGGCCAAGCGTCATTTGCTACGACCGAGAAGCACTACATCATGGCGCAGTCGCGCCTTGCGGGGCGTGCTCTCGCTCGGGCCCTCGGCGATGTGAGGAAAGGACCAGCGGCTTCCTAATGCCGTTTCTTAATTTGGAGAGCAGCAGACTACGAATCTTGGGGGTCGGAGGTTCGAATCCCCCGGGTCGAGCACAAGATCGAGATGCTGGCGCGTGAGCCGAACACTGGTTTGATAGTGCTGCCGGATGCACTGATGATCAGTCAGCGCGACCTGATTGTCAGACTCGCTGCGCAACACCAACTGCCAACGATCTACTCCGAGCGCGTATTTACTTCGATCGGCGGTTTGATTTCTTATTCTTATGATGCAGTCGCTCAGTTCGGCTAGGCGGCCTCATATGTCGATCGCATCCTCAAGGGGACCATGCCGGGTGACCTTCCCGTGCAAGGACCTACCCGGTTCGAACTGGCCATCAACCTCAAGACAGCGAAGGCGCTTGGCATTACAGTTCCGGACAAATTGCTCGGCACAGCCGACAGAGTGTTCGAATAGAGACGCTGTTTGCTGCGGTGCATGAGTCTGCTTTTGGCACGAAGCCGACATAAAACTGCGTCCGCTGTTGGGTCGCTATAGGGTGGAAAGCGGACATCGACGGCTCGTTATGAGCATTTCCGCTTTTGACCCTTAGCAGACATGGCGATGCGTAGACACCCCGGCTAGTGAGCCATAAAAGTCGTATCGGGTCGGGGCCCTCTCCCGAGGAGCAGTCTGCGTGGCCGAAGAGCGCCGTCAAAGGCGACTTGCAGCAATCCTGTCAGCCGATGTGGCGGGCTGCTTGCGCCTCATGGGAATCGACGAGGCCGGGAAATTGGTGCGCTTAAAGGCATTGCGGCGCGAACTTATCGATCCGATGATCGCCGCCCATTCGGGCCGGATCGTCAAGCTCATGGGCGACGGCGCGCTCATCGAGTTTGGAAGCGCCGTCGAGCCTCGCTGGCCAAAGGCCAAACCATGAATTCCATGCTCGCAGGTGTACTTCGCAGCGCACTGCGCCCCGCACAGGATGCGGGCAAACGCCCGCCCCGCAAGAAGCCGCCCAGCCTCGTCTACGCGGTGGACGATGTGCCTCCGCCGCTAGTCACCTTGCTCAACGCGGTCCAGCACGTCGGGGTGATCGCGATCAATCTGGTCTATCCGGTCTTGATTTTCCGCGCAGTCGACACCCCGGTCGAGGTCGTCACCAGCCTGCTCGCCATGGTCATTTGGTCGCTTGCCATCGGAACCTTCTTGCAGGTGTACCGCATCGGCCCGGTGGGCACTGGCTTCATGTGTCCGGCGACGCCCACCGCCACTTATTTTGCGCCGTCGCTGCTCGCGGTGCGGCTTGGCGGACTGCCGATGCTGTTCGGCATGACGATCTTCGCGGGCTTGCTGGAAGCGGCGATTGCACCGCTGCTCAACCGCCTGCGGGCGATCTTCCCGCCCGAGATTTCCGGCTTGGTGATTCTGATGATCGGCATGTCCGCCGGCGTCGCCGGCCTGCGCTCGATGCTCGGCGCGGACGTTGCCGCGGTCAGCACGTCCGAATGGTGCGTGGCGGGCATCACACTGGCCACGATGGTCCTCCTCAACGTCTGGGGCCACGGGATCCTGCGCATGGTCTGCGCGCTGACTGGTCTCGCGGTCGGCTACGTCGCCGCGGGCTTCGCCGGCTTGCTCGGTCAGTTGACGGCGGTCGGCGAAGCGCCCTGGATCGGCCTGCCGTCGCTCGGCCATCTGTCATGGTCGTTCGACGCGACCCTGATTGCGCCGTTTGCGATCGCGAGCGTCGCGGCGGCGATGAAGGCGGCCGGCACCATTACGGTTTGCCAGAAGACCAACGATGCCGACTGGACCAGGCCCGACATGCAGTTGGTCAAGAGCGGCGTGCTGGCTGACGGCCTCGGGACCGCGGCGGCGGGGCTCCTCGGCGGTGTCGGCATCAACACCTCGACGCCGGTGGTTGGCCTCGCGCAGGCCACAGGCGTTGCGAGTCGGCAGGTCGCGGTCGCAGTCGGCGCCATGTTTCTGCTTCTCGGATTTTTCCCCAAGCTGACGGCGCTGCTCGCCGTCATGCCGCGCTCGGTGATCGTGCCGGCGCTGCTGTTCGCGGTGACCTTCATCATCATCAACGGCCTTCAGGTGATCAGCTCCCGGCTGCTCGATGCCCGTCGCACGCTCGTTCTCGGGCTGTCGTTGATCGCCGGATTGGCGGTCGAGGTATTTCCCTCGATCGCGGCCATGGCGCCTAGGCCCTTGGCGCCGCTGGTCGGCTCATCGCTCGTGCTCTCGACGCTGCTCGCACTGGCGCTGAACCTGCTGTTCCGGATCGGCGTCAAGAAGACAGTGCGCCTGACGATCGAGTCCGCTCAGGCCGACTCGCAAAAGATCGAGGATTTTCTCCAATCGAATGCGGCCAAATGGGGCGCCCGGCCGGATGTGGTCAAGCGCGCGACCTTCGCGGCGCTGCAATTGCTCGAAGCCGTGGAAGAAAATTGCTGGCGCGGCGGCCCGATCACACTCGAGGCGAGCTTCGACGAGTTCAACCTCGATATTCGTGTCTCGTATCAAGGCGAAGCGCTGGAGTTTCCAGATCGCCGGCCGTCGATCGAACAGATCCGCGACAGCGACCACGGCGTCCGATTGCTCGCGGGCTTTATGCTGCGCCGCAACGCCGACCGCGTGCGCTCGGACGCCAAGGACGGACGAGCGCTGACGCATTTTCATTTCGATCATTGACGAGGGTCAAGCGCGCCGCCTCGTGCCCCGAACCCGAGTTGGCGTCGAGCGTGCTGCACTGTGTGGCGAACTTCGAAATCGGGACACTAGCTCAGCTTGGCGATGCTCTCGTCGCGTGAGCCATAGATCGTAAACAAGTCGGTGAAGGCACCGAGATCGAACAGCCGTTGCAGTTCGGCGGACAGCCCACACAGCGCCAGCGTGCCGTTCGTCTCGTCGGCAAGCTTGCCGGCGAGCAACAGCGCGCGAAACCCGGCGCTGCTGATGTAGATGATCTGCTTGAGGTCGACGACGAGCAGCGCCCGTCCGTCCTTGATCAGACCGGTCAGCCGCTCGCCGAACGCCTTTGCGGTGTTGCTGTCGATCCGCCCCTTGACCTCCACGACCGTCACTTCGCCGGCCCGGTCCTCAGCCATTTCCATGCCCCGCCTCCCGAAGCTTTTTCACAAGCCGCACGACGTTGTTCCGGCCCATTCGCGTATAACCCACCTCGTCCATCAATGTCTTGACGAAAAGCAGCCCGAGCCCACCGACCGCGCGCGACTGGATCGTGCCGCTCGACGGCTTGAGCGTGTTCTTGCGCGGATCAAAGGGCTTGCCGTCGTCCTCGATGTCGGCGATCAACAGGTCAGCGGCGAGCGTCAAATCGACTGCAATACTGTGCGGCGCCTGATCGTCATAGCCGTATGAGATCGTGTTGTTGAGAAGCTCATCGAGGCAGACATTGAGGTCGTTGACAGCGGCCTGCGGAATGCCGTGAGCTGCGCCGAATTTCTCGACGAATTCGATGACCTCGGCCATTTCGGCCACCGTGTTGCCGATCACGAGACGGTCTTTTGCTTCGGAGCCGCTGAAGCTCATGGTTGCAATTCGCGAAGAGATTTTGGGGCACGGACGTGTCCAACTCGCCGTGGAACAGGATATCATAGTGGCGCGCGGGCGCTCGCCAAAACTCGGGCGCAGAGGGTGGGTGCCGACGATGTCCAATGAGCATGCCGATGCCGCCGCTTCGGGCTCGCGGCTGCTCGTTGTCGATGACAACGAGGACAACCGCTACACCCTCATCATGCGCCTGGAGATCGAGGGCTATTCGAACATCGCGATCGCCGAGGACGGCGAGCAGGCGCTGGAGCTGTTGGGGTCACAGGACTTCGATCTCGTGCTGCTCGACGTCATGATGCCGAAGGTCGATGGATACCAGGTTCTGGAGCGGCTCAAGGCCGACGGCCGCCTGCACGAGCTTCCGGTGATCATGATCTCCGCGCTCGACGAAGTCGACAGCGTAGTCCGCTGCATCGAACTTGGCGCGGTCGACTATCTGCCGAAGCCGTTCGACCCCGTGCTGTTGCGGGCACGCGTTGGAGCCACGCTGGAAAAGAAACGGCTGCAGGATGCGGTGCGCTCCCATGTGGTGCGCATGGAGGACGAGCTCGAATCCGCACGCCAGCTGCAGATGGGCATGGTTCCGACGGTTTTCCCGGCGCCGAGCAAAGAGCGGCCGTTGCAAATCTTCGCCATGATGGAGCCCGCGCGGGAAGTCGGCGGTGACCTCTACGATTTCTTCGACAGCGGCGACGGCTCCTTGTGCTTCCTGGTCGGCGATGTCTCAGGCAAGGGCGTTCCGGCGGCGCTGTTCATGGCGCGCACCAAGAACCTGATCCGGCTGATCACACGGTTGGCCCGCCGCACCGATGGAAGCCCGCTCGGGGCCGCCGAGGTCGTCAGCATGGTCAACCAGGAGCTCTGCCAGGACAACGCCGGAATGATGTTCGTGACATTGTTCTTCGGCACAATCCGACCCGATACCGGCGACGTACAGTTCTGCAACGCCGGACACAATCCGCCCTACCACCTCAACGGCGGCAGAGCCGAACCGGTGACTAACGCCAAGGGCCGTCCGCTGGGCTTGCGTGCCAAGTCCGCCTACGAGGCCGGCCGGCTGACGCTGGCGGCGGGAGACACACTGTATGTCTACACCGACGGTATCACCGAGGCAGAGAATCGAAAGCACGAGCTCTTTTCGGAACAGAGACTGGAAGAGGTCCTGCGCGGCAAAATCAACGGAGCAACAGACGACATCGTGAAGGCCGTGGTAGATGCCGTGAAAGGCTTTGCGGACGGTGCGCTTCAATCCGACGACATCACTGCCTTGGCAATCCGGCGCGTCGGCGACCCATCCATGTAAACGGTCCACGCGGATAGACCTTGCAATCGGTAGTGCAGCAAGAATACGATCCTAGTTGCAGCGGCGAAAAGCAAAAACGCGCAGCGGGGATCTCATGAAACGCCTCATTTTGGCGGCCGGTTTGGCGGCATTTTGTGCGACACCCGCACCGGCCCAGATCAATATCGTCATTCTCACTGGCAGCACAAGCGGCGTTTATTATCCCTTGGGAAATGCCCTTTCGAGCATCTTCATCAAGTCCATTCCGGGCGCACGTTCGAGCGTCCAGGTGACGCAGGGCTCGATCGAGAACTTGCGCCTGCTGGAAGCCGGCGATGGCGAACTGGCGTTCAGCCTGGGTGACACCGTGTCAGCCGCATGGAAGGGCAACGCGGACGCAGGCTTTGGTGCGCCTCTGACAAAGCTGCGCGGCGTCGCGGCGATCTATCACAACTACATTCAGCTCGTCGTGAGCGAGGCGTCCGGTGTCGAAGACACTGGCCGATCTCAAGGGCAAGCGCGTTTCTGTGGGTCCCAAGCAGTCCGGTACCGAACTCAACGCGCGTGCCATCTTCGCTGCGGCCGGCATGACTTATGCCGACTTCGCCCGCACCGATTATCTGCCGTTCGGCCAATCAGCCAAGATGATTGAAAAGGGCGATCTCGACGCGACATTGCAGTCAGCCGGGCTGGGAGTCGAATTCGATCCGCCACCTGTCGACGGCCGTGCCGATCAGACTACTGCCGATCCCCAAGGATACGGTGATCAAGATCGGCGATCCCGCCTATCTTCCTTCAGTCATTCCGGCGCGCGTATACGAAGGCCAACCGGAGGATGTTGAGACTGCGGCAGTGGTGAATTTTCTCGTGACCCGCGAGGGTCTGAGCACCGATACCGTCTATGCCATGACCAAGGCCATTTTCGGCAACCTCGGTCAGCTTGCGCAAATTCATCCGGCCGCAAGAGGCATTTCGGTCAAGGACGCAACGATCGGCATGCCGCTTCCGCTTCACCCCGGTGCGGAGCGTTACTACCGCGAAAGCGGGCTTCTCAAATAAGCCGATGTCCGCGCTCTCCGGATCTGTTCTGCGGAGTGGCCTTTGAAGCGTGAAGTTCTCCCCGAGGCCCGGCCCGGCGGCAGCGGAAAAATCGGACTCCGCGGCCGTCTCCTGCTGGCATTCGTGGGCATCAGCATGTTTTCCGTCGTGGCCGGGCTGAGCGGTCACTACGCGTTCAATGCAGTGACCAAGGCACTCGACCGGACCGGAGCGACCATTCCGCCGGCGCTCGCAGCGGTCGAGCTGACGCGCGAGAGCGAACAGGTGCTGGCCGCCGGGCCTCGCATGTTGAATGCCGGGACAGACGACGAGGTTGAGAGACTATGGAAGCTGGCGACCGATGACTTGAAAAATGTGGACCGTCTCGTCGATCGGCTGCGCACCGCAGCCATCGATCCGAGGGCGCTCGATGGGCTTTCGTCCAATGTATCGAAACTGCGGGATACCCTTTCACGGCTCAAGGAAACCGCGATTGAACGCGTGCGCGCGGCGACTCGCAGAGACAAACTCCTGAACGATACGTTTTCTGCTTATCGCGATTTCGGGACAGCCTGGAGCCGGAACTTCGCCGATTTGCAAAGCCAGGTTCTTCAGCTTCGCACCACCCTAAGCCTGGCTTCGAGTACCCAAGAGCGCCGCAGCGCGATTGATCGCTTCGATCTGGCCGTCGCCACATTGTTGTCGCTAGAGCAAATTCAGCGCGAGGCGGGACTGGCGTATGAGTTTGTGACACGCGGCGCAT
>CAWFLX010000053.1:0-83931 GCA_963816775.1 uncultured Alphaproteobacteria bacterium | reverse complement strand
CGCCGCTCGCCGACACATCGACATTTGCTGAGCGCGCCTACGTGGCGCTCAAAGACGTCATCCTGTCGCTCAATGTCTACGAGCGAGCCGGTGATGTGCGCCTCGACGAGCGCGCGCTCGCGCAGGATCTCGGAATTTCACGCACGCCGGTGCGCGAGGCGATGGCGCAGCTCGAGCGCGAAGGCTTCGTTCGTTCGGTCCCCCGCCGCGGCATCTATGTGGTGCGCAAGACCAAACAGGAAGTCGTCGAACTGATCACGGCCTGGGCCGCGCTTGAAGGCATGGCGGCACGATTGATCACCCTGAAAGCGGCCGACCAAGACATCAGCAAGTTGCGCAAGATGTTTACAACCTTCGAGAACGGCCAGCTGCACGCCAAGCTCGACGAATATTCGCAGGTCAACATTGAGTTCCACCAGAGCATCATCCGCATGAGCGAGAATCGCGTGCTGATCGATCTCGCGGAGAATCTGTTCGCTCACATGCGCATGATCCGCCGCAAGACCATCGGCGAGGATGATCGCGCCTCGCGCTCGATCCGGGATCACATGAACATCATTCAGGCGCTGGAAGCGCGCGATACCGAGCGGGCGGAAGCGCTGGTGCGCGATCATGCGCTCGGCCTCGCCGAGCACGTGGCGCGGCACGCCGATTATCTCGATTAACGGCACAAGACTGTTCAGGGAGGTTGGTCATGGCTGAGGCCGCAGTGAAGGCGAAAGAAACAACGCCCGCAGCCGAAACGGAGCAGGAGCTGACGGACGGCTTTCACCTCGTGATCGATGCACTCAAGCTCAACGGCATCAATACGATCTACGGGGTCCCGGGCATCCCGATCACGGATTTCGGCCGCATGGCACAGGCCGCAGGCATCCGCGTGCTTTCGTTCCGGCACGAGCAGAACGCCGGCTACGCGGCCGCCATCGCCGGCTTCCTGACCAAGAAACCCGGCGTCTGCCTCACCGTGTCGGCGCCCGGCTTCCTGAACGGGCTCACGGCCCTGGCCCACGCCACGACCAACTGTTTCCCGATGATCCTGATCTCGGGCTCGTCCGAGCGCGAGATCGTCGATCTGCAGCAGGGCGACTACGAAGAGATGGATCAACTCGCCATCGCCAAGCCACTCTGCAAGGCGGCGTTCCGCGTGCTGCATGCCGCCGACATCGGCATCGGCCTGGCGCGCGCGATCCGAGCCGCGGTGTCCGGGCGTCCGGGCGGCGTCTATCTCGATCTGCCGGCGAAGCTGTTTGGGCAGGTCATGAACGCCGACGCGGGCAAGAAGTCGCTGGTCAAGGTCATCGACGCGGTGCCGGCCCAGCTCCCCGCGCCGGCCGCGGTCAAGCGCGCGCTCGACGTTCTCAAGAGCGCCAAGCGCCCGTTGATCATCCTCGGCAAGGGCGCGGCCTATGCGCAAGCTGATGACGCGATCCGCGCTCTGGTCGAGAAGAGCGGCATTCCTTTCCTTCCGATGAGCATGGCCAAGGGCCTTCTGCCCGACACGCATCCGCAATGCGCAGGCGCGGCACGCTCGACGGTGCTGAAGGACTTTGACGTTGTGATGCTGATCGGTGCCCGCCTCAACTGGCTCTTGTCGCACGGCAAGGGCAAGACCTGGGGCGACGCGCCGAAGAAGTTCATCCAGATCGACATCGAGCCCAGGGAGATGGACAGCAACGTCGAGATCGCCGCACCGGTGGTCGGCGACATCGGCTCCTGCGTCGCGGCCCTTCTCGAAGGCATGGGCGGCAACTGGCCGACGGCGCCTGCCGACTGGACCGGCGCCGTCAAGGCGAAGCGCGAAGAGAACGTCGCCAAGATGGCGCCGCGCCTGATGAACAACAACTCGCCGATGGACTACCACGGCGCGCTCGGCGCGCTGCGCACGGTCATCAAAGAGCGGCCAGATGCCATCCTGGTCAACGAAGGCGCCAACACGCTCGATCTGGCACGCGGCGTCATCGACATGTACAAGCCGCGCAAGCGCCTGGATGTCGGCACCTGGGGTGTCATGGGCATCGGCATGGGCTCTGCCATCGCGGCGGCGATCGAGACCGGCAAACCGGTGCTCGCGGTCGAAGGCGACAGCGCCTTCGGGTTCTGCGGCATGGAGGTGGAGACGATCTGCCGGTACAACCTGCCGGTCTGCGTCGTCATCTTCAACAACAACGGCATCTACCGCGGCACGGACGTCAACTCGGCCGGCTCCGATCCGGCGACGACCGTGTTCGTCAAAGGTGCCCGCTACGACAAGATGATGGAGGCCTTCGGCGGTGTCGGCGTTAACGCGACGACGCCGGACGAGCTGAAGCGCGCCGTCGACACGGCCATGGACTCCGGCAAGCCGACGCTGATCAATGCGGTGATCGACCCGGCGGCCGGCAGCGAGAGCGGCCGCATCGGCAACCTCAACCCGCAAAGCGTACTGCGCAAGAAATAAGCCGGCGGCGGCGCCAACCGCCGCAACCGCAGACGAAATCGAAATTCAGGAGAACTGTAATGGCGAAGAAGACGAAGGTGGCGAAGGCACGCTTGGCGACCAAGAAGGTCGCGGCGAAGCGATCGGCCAAGCGGGTCGTAAAGCTCAAGGTCTCGAAGAAGCCGGCGGTCAAGGTGGCCGGCCACGGCCTGCCACGCCCGAGTGGCAAACCTTATGGCGAGGCCGGCAAGGCGCTCGAAGGCGTGCGCATTCTCGATTTCACCCACGTGCAATCGGGGCCGACCTGTACGCAGCTTCTCGCCTACATGGGCGCCGACGTGATCAAGGTGGAACGGCCTGGCGTCGGCGACATCACGCGCGGGCAACTGCGCGATGTGCCGAATGCCGACAGCCTCTATTTCACGATGCTCAATGGCAACAAGCGTTCCATCACCATCGATTCCAAACATCCCAAGGGCAAGGAAATCCTCAACCGGTTGATCGTTCAGTGCGACGTGCTGGTTGAAAATTTCGCGCCGGGCGCATTGGACCGCATGGGGCTCACCTGGGATCACATCCACAAGCTCAACCCGCGCATGATCGTCGCATCGGTCAAGGGCTTTGGCCCGGGGCCGTATGAGGACTGCAAGGTCTACGAGAACGTCGCGCAATGTGCCGGCGGTTCTGCGTCCACGACCGGGTTCCGCGAAGGTCCGCCGTTGGTGACTGGTGCGCAGATCGGCGATTCCGGGACCGGGGTGCATCTTGGGCTCGGTATCGTGGCGGCGCTCTATCAGCGCAATCGCACCGGGCGCGGTCAGCGCGTGCTCACCGCCATGCAGGACGGCGTGCTCAATCTCTGTCGCGTCAAGCTGCGCGACCAGCAGCGCCTCAAGCACGGGCCGCTCAAGGAGTACAGTCAGTTCGGGGAGGGCGTCGCGTTCGGCAACGCCGTGCCGCGCGCCGGCAACGACTCCGGCGGAGGACAGCCGGGCTGGATCCTCAAGTGCAAAGGCTGGGAAGCCGATCCGGATGCCTACATCTATTTCATCACCCAGGCCCCGGTATGGGGCGCAATCTGCGACCTGATCGGCAAGCCGGAATGGAAGACCGATCCCGATTACGCAACACCGCCTGCGCGGCTACCTCGCCTCAAGCACATCTTCAGCACAGTCGAAGCGTGGACCATGACCAAAACCAAGTTCGAGGTCATGGACCTGTGCAACGCAGTTGATATTCCGGTCGGGCCGATCCTGTCGATGAAGGAAATCGCCGAGGAACCCTCTCTGCGCGCGACCGGAACGGTGGTTGAGGTCGACCACCCGACGCGCGGCAAGTATTTGACGGTCGGCAATCCGATCAAGATGTCCGACTCGATCTGCGAGGTGACGCGCGCCCCGCTGCTCGGCGAACACACCGAGGAGGTCCTCGGCAAGGTGCTTGGCTACAGCGCGAATGAGATCGCCGACATCAAGGTTTCGGGTGCCATCACCGCAACCGAGAAGTCGCGCGCCGAAGCGGCGTGACGTCAAGGGCGCCGCCGACGAGGAGGTCATCGCCCGCGAAAGCGGGCGATCCAGTACTCAACGGAGCGCCCGGTGATGACTGGGTGCCCCGCCTTCGCGGGGCATGACGAGTTAGGAGATCGAGGAAGGTCACATGCGTATCGTGGTCCACGGCCAGCAGGCGTTCGGCAAGGCGGTGCTTGAGGCGCTGCTCAAGCGCGGTGAGAACGTGGTCGCGGTTTATGTTGCTCCCGAGAAGCCCGGCCAGAAGGCCGATCCCATGAAGGAAGCTGCGCTCGCGGCGAAGCTGCCGCTCTATCAGCCGGCCTCCTATCGCAAGCCGGAGGTGTGGGAGGAATTTCGCGCGCTCAAGCCGGACCTGCAGGTGATGGCGTTCGTCACGTTGTTCGTGCCCGAAGAGTTCCTGAACAGTCCGACCCACGGGTCGATCCAATATCACCCCTCGCTGCTGCCCAAATTTCGTGGGCCGAGCTCGATCAACTGGCCGATCATCAAGGGTGAGACCGAGACCGGGTTGTCGATCTTCTGGCCGGACAACGGTCTCGATACCGGCGCCGTCCTGTTGCAAAAGAAGACCCCGATCGGCCCCGACGACTCGCTCGGTTCGGTTTATTTCGACCGCCTGTTCCCCATGGGGATCGACGCGATGCTGGAGGCGGTTGACCTGGTAAAGGCCGGCAAGGCGCCGCGCACGCCGCAGGATCACAGCAAGGCGACCTACGAAGGCTGGTGTGCCGCCGAGAATGCCCACATCGATTGGGCAAAGCCCTTGGGCCAGATCCACAACCTGATTCGCGGGTGCAATCCGGCTCCCGGCGCATGGACCACCCTCAACGGGGCCAAGCTCCAGGTGTTCGAGTCGAGGCCTTTTCCTGCCCACGATCCCAAGGGCATCGGTGGGAAGATGGGCGAGATTGTTGCTGTTGACGCGGACGGATTTGTCGTGGCTTGTGCCGATGGACGCATGAAGGTCCTGCGCGTGAAACCCGCGGACGGACCGAAGACGTCAGCCGGGGAGTTCGCGGTCGCCGCCAAGCTGCTGGTCGGCACGCGACTGAGTTAATTAGATAGAACCGAACTTGTTGGAACGCACCCGGCCCAATCAAACAGTCTGAACACGGAACCCGCAATGCCTGCTTCGCAACATACCAGCCCGAAATCCGACATTGAGATCGCCCAAGCCGCCGCCAAGCGGCCGATCCTCGAGATCGCGCGCGAGAAACTCGGCATTGCGCCGGAGAACCTCGAACCCTATGGCCACTATAAGGCCAAGGTGTCGATGGACTACATCAAATCGCTCAAGAGCAAACCCAACGGCAAGCTCATCCTCGTCACCGCCATCACGCCGACCCCGGCCGGCGAAGGCAAGACGACCACGACGGTCGGACTGACGGACGCGCTCAACCACATCGGTAAGAAGGCAATGCTGTGCCTGCGCGAACCCTCGCTCGGCCCGTCGTTCGGCATGAAGGGAGGCGCTGCCGGCGGCGGCTATGCCCAGGTCGTGCCGATGGAGGAGATCAACCTCCATTTCACCGGCGATTTCCATGCCATCACGTCGGCGCACAATCTGCTATCGGCGGTTATCGACAACCACATCTATTGGGGTAACGAACTCGGCATTGACAGCCGCCGGGTGGCGTGGCGCCGCGTCATGGACATGAACGATCGCGCGCTGCGCGAGATCGTCTGCTCGCTCGGCGGCGTCGCCAACGGCTACCCACGCGAAGCCGGCTTCGACATCACGGTGGCGTCCGAGGTGATGGCGATCTTTTGCCTCGCCAAGGACCTCAACGATCTGAAGGAGCGACTCGGTAACATCATCATCGCCTACACCCGCGATCGCAAACCGGTGCACGCCCGCGACCTCAAGGTGCACGGCGCCATGGCGGTGCTGCTCAAGGACGCGCTCTCGCCCAACCTGGTGCAGACGCTGGAGGGCACGCCGGCATTCATTCACGGCGGGCCGTTCGCCAATATCGCGCATGGCTGCAACTCGGTGCTGGCCACCACCACCGCGTTGAAGCTTGCCGACTACGTGGTGACCGAAGCCGGCTTCGGCGCCGATCTCGGCGGCGAGAAATTCCTCGACATCAAGTGTCGCAAGACCGGGCTTGCTCCGGATTGTGCCGTAGTGGTTGCGACCATCCGGGCGCTGAAGATGCACGGCGGGGTGAAGAAGGAAGACCTCAAGACCGAGAACCTCAAGGCGCTGGAAGTAGGGCTCTCCAATCTGCAGCGTCATGTCGAAAACCTGCAAAAATTCGGGATCGTTCCAGTCGTGTCGATCAATCGCTTTTCGGCCGACACCGAGGCCGAGATCGCGCTCGTCAAAGAAGGCGCCAAGAAGCTCGGCGTCGAGGCCTTGATGGCGGATCACTGGGCGATGGGCGGTGCCGGGGCCGCTGACGTCGCGCGCGCCGTGGTCAAGGTGGTCGAGAGCGGGAAGAGCCACCTCAAGCTGCTCTATCCCGACGATCTGCCGCTGGTCGAAAAGATCCGCGTCATCGCACGCGAGATCTACCGCGCCAAGGATATCGCGATCGATAAGCCAGTGCGCGATCAGCTCGCCGCGTTCGAACAGATGGGCTACGGCAAGCTGCCGGTCTGCATCGCCAAGACCCAATACAGCTTCTCCACCAATCCGGACCTCAAGGGCGCGCCCGTCGATTTCACGATCCCGGTGCGCGAGGTACGGCTCTCCGCCGGTGCCGAGTTCGTGGTGGCGATCTGCGGTGAGATCATGACGATGCCCGGCTTGCCGAGAGTTCCCGCCGCCGACGCTATCGATGTCGGTCCTGATGGAAAGATCATGGGGCTGTTCTAGGGCATGTCCCGCAAAAGTGGGAACCCGTTTTGCGAAAAGGACATGCTCAAACAACAAATAGAGCGGGATGACGATTCGAAGAAAGTCATCTTGCTGTGAGTAAAGCAACGATTACCATGAACGACCAACCCGCGAGCGGGCGACGCAGACCTCCCAAAACACCGAAAGGCCGGCAAGTCGATCCGCGCGCACTCGCGGAGGTGCAGGCTCTGCTCGGCGACCGCTCGCGCCAGCGCGATCTTCTGATCGAGCACCTGCATCTGATCCAGGACCGTTACGGTTATCTCTCGGCCGCGCATCTCGCCGCGCTTGCGGAGGAGATGAAGCTCGCGCTCGCCGAAGTTTACGAGGTTGCGACCTTCTACGCGCATTTCGACGTCGTGAAGGAGGGGCCGCCTCCGCCACCGGTCACGGTGCGCGTGTGCGAGAACCTGTCCTGCGCAATGGCGGGCGCGGAAAAACTCCTCACTGACCTTCCGGGCAAGCTCGGATCAGGCGTTCGTGTGCTGCGCGCGCCCTGCATGGGTGCTTGCGATCGTGCGCCAGTCTGCGCGGTCGGCCACGTGCAGGTGATCGCCGCGACACCGGACAAGGTGGCGACGGCGGTCAAAGCCGACACGCACGCGCACCCCTGGCCTGGCGCGAAGGATTTCGCTGCCTATCGGGCCGATGGCGGCTACCAATTGTTGCAGGCGTGCCTCGACGGCCGCCGCACGCGCGACGACATCGTCAAGGCCGTGAGCGATGCCGGGCTGCGCGGGCTCGGCGGTGCGGGATTTCCGACCGGCCGCAAATGGTCGCTGGTGCGCGCCGAGCCAGCCCCGCGGCTGATGGCCGTCAACGGCGATGAGGGCGAGGTCGGCACCTTCAAGGACCGCTACTATTTGGAGCGCGATCCGCACCGCTTCCTCGAAGGCATGCTGATCGCCGCCTGGGTGGTCGAGGCGCACGAGGTCTATTTCTATCTGCGCGATGAATATCCCGAAGTCCGGCTGATGCTGCTCGACGAGATCGCCAAGGTCGAGAAGGCCGGCCTGACGCGCCTCTCCAACGTGTATCTGCGCCGGGGTGCCGGGTCCTACATCTGCGGCGAAGAATCCGCGATGATCGAATTGATCGAAGGCAAACGCGGGCTGCCACGCCACCGCCCGCCCTACGTGGCGCAGGTCGGTTTGTTCGGCCGCCCGACGCTCGAGCAGAACGTCGAGACGCTTTATTGGGTGCGCGACATCGTCGAAAAAGGCGCCGCGTGGTTCACGTCACACGGCCGACATGAGCGCAAGGGGCTGCGCAGCTTCTCGGTCTCCGGCCGCGTGCGCGATCCCGGGGTCAAGCTCGCCCCGGCCGGCATCACGGTGCGCGAGCTGATCGATGAATATTGCGGCGGGATGGCCCCGGGCCATGCCTTCAAGGCCTACCTGCCCGGGGGTGCGTCGGGTGGAATCCTGCCGGCCAGCATGGGGGATCTGCCGCTCGATTTCGGCACGCTTGAGAAATACGGCTGCTTCGTCGGCTCGCACGCGGTTGTGATCCTGTCGGACAAGGACGATATGAAAGCCGTGGCGTTGAATCTGATGAAGTTCTTCGAGGACGAGAGCTGCGGGCAATGCACGCCCTGCCGGGTCGGAACCGAGAAGGCCGTGAAACTGATGGCGGGCGGCCCCTGGGATGAGACATTGCTGAACGAGCTGTCCGACGCCATGCGGGATGCTTCGATCTGCGGTCTCGGTCAGGCCGCTCCCAACCCGCTGACCAGCGTGTTCAAGTATTTTCGTGACGATTTGGCACAGCCTTTGCGAGAATGGTGATGAGAGCGAACACCCTCAGACCTCATCCTAAGGAGCCGACCGAAGGTCGGCGTCTCGAAGGATGGCCAGAGGGAACTGCTCTCGTTCTTGGCCGTCCTTCGAGACGGCCGCGCAAGGCGCGGCCTCCTCAGGACGAGGGCCGACAAATGGCGTTCGAACGGAATTGACGCGATGAGCAAAGCGAACGGACAAGGCGAGGCGGTCAAGTTCATCCTCGATGACCAGGAAGTCGAGGCACGACCGGGCGAGACCATCTTCCAGGTCGCGGGCCGCCAAGGCATCGAGTTGCCGCGCCTCTGCTACGCACCCAAGCCCGGTTACCGCCCCGACGGCAACTGCCGCGTCTGTATGGTAGAGATCGAGGGCGAGCGCGTGCTTGCTGCGAGCTGCATCCGCACCCCGACGCCGGGGATGAAGGTCAAGACCCAAACCGATCGCGCCAAGACCGCGCGCCGCATGGTGGTCGAGCTCCTGGTGGCCGACCAGCCCGCCCGCGCCGCAACGCACGATCCGGGATCTGAGTTTTGGGCGATGGCGGCGCGCACGCAGGTCGACGCGAGCCGGTTCCCGCGCGCGGCACGGCCGCAGCCTGACCGCAGCCATCCGGCCATGGCGGTCAATCTCGATGCCTGCATCCACTGCAACCTGTGCGTCCGCGCGTGCCGTGAGGTGCAGGTCAACGACGTCATCGGTATGGCCGGTCGCGGCCATCACGAAAAGATCGTGTTCGACTTCGACGACCCGATGGGCCACTCGACTTGCGTCGCCTGCGGCGAGTGCGTGCAGGCATGCCCAACTGGCGCCCTGATGCCGGCGACCTTGGTCGATGCCAACAATATCTTCACCGGGGCGGCCGACCGCACGATCGACAGCGTGTGCCCCTATTGCGGCGTCGGCTGCCTGCTCACCTATCACATCAAGGACGACAAGCTGTCGTACGTAACCGGCACCAACGGACCGGCGAACGAGAACCGGCTGTGCGTGAAGGGCCGCTTCGGCTTCGACTATGTAAGCCACAAGGACCGGCTGCTACATCCGCTCATCCGCAAGGATGGGGTGGCCAAGCACGCGGACGACATCGTCGATCCGGCCAATCCGTGGACGCACTTTCGCAAGGCGACTTGGGACGAAGCGCTGGACCTCGCCGCTAAAGGTCTCAAGGACATTCGCGACAATCACGGTCCGCAAGCGCTCGCCGGCTTCGGCTCGGCCAAGGCGTCCAACGAAGAGGCCTACCTGTTTCAGAAACTGGTGCGCGCCGGCTTCGGCACCAACAACGTCGACCACTGCACCCGGCTGTGCCACGCGTCGTCCGTCGCCGCATTGATGGATGGCATCGGCTCCGCGGCGGTGACGGCGACCTTCAACGAGTGCATGAATTCCGAAGTCATCATCGTCATCGGCGCCAACCCGACCGAAAATCACCCCGTGGCCGCCACCTTCTTCAAGCAGGCGGCGAAGCGCGGCGCCACGCTGGTCGTCATGGACCCACGCGGCCAGGCGCTCAAGCGCCACGCCACCCATATGCTGCAGTTCAAGAACGGCACCGACGTGGCGGTGCTCAACGCCATGCTCAACGTGATCGTGACCGAGAAGCTCTACGATCAGCAATACGTGCAGACCTACACCGAGGGCTTCGCGTCCCTCGCTGAGAACGTCAAGGACTTCACGCCCGAGGAGATGGCGCCGATCTGCGGCCTTGAGGCGGACGTGCTGCGCACTGTCGCGCGCAAATATGCGCGCGCCAAATCGGCGATCATATTCTGGGGCATGGGCATTTCCCAGCATACCCACGGCACCGACAACGCGCGCTGCCTGATCGCGCTCGCGCTGATTACCGGCCAGGTCGGCCGTCCGGGGACCGGACTGCATCCGCTGCGCGGGCAGAACAATGTGCAGGGCGCGTCCGACGCCGGCCTCATCCCGATGTTCTTCCCCGACTACAAGTCGGTCGAGGATCGTGACATCCGCGCCAAGGTGGAGGCGGCCTGGGGCACGACGCTCGATCCCAAGAAGGGCCTCACCGTCGTCGAGATCATGAACGCGGTCCACGCCGGCGTGATCAAGGGCATGTACATCATGGGTGAAAATCCTGCGATGTCCGACCCCGACCTCAATCACGTGCGCCATGCGCTGGCGCATTTGAAACATCTGGTGGTGCAGGACATCTTCCTGACCGAGACCGCCTCCTTTGCGGACGTGATCCTGCCTGCCTCGGCTTGGCCGGAGAAGGACGGCACCGTCACCAACACCAATCGCCAGGTCCAGATGGGGCGCCAGGCGCTGCCGCTGCCGGGCGAAGCCAGGCCGGACTGGTTGATCACGCTCGACATCGCCAAGCGCATGGGCATGCCCTGGACCTACACGCATCCGCGCGAGCTCTACACCGAGATGGCATCGCTGATGCCGTCGCTTGACAACATCTCGTGGGAGCGGATCGAGCGCGAAAGCTCGGTGACCTATCCGTCCGACGCGCCCGATCAGCCCGGCCACGACGTCGTGTTCTCCGACGGTTTTCCGCGTCCCGGCAGGCTCGGCAAGCTGGTGGCGGCGAAGCTCACACCGCCCGACGAACGGCCCGACGCGGAGTACCCGTTCATCCTCACCACCGGCCGCCAGCTCGAGCATTGGCACACCGGGGCCATGACCCGGCGCGCCAGCGTGCTCGACGATCTCGAGCCCGGCGCCGTGGCGTCACTGTCGCGCAATCAGATCGAGAAACTCGGAATGGCCCCTGGTGATATGGTTCGCGTCACCACCCGACGCGGAACCATTGAGCTTGTCGCGCGCCAAGACGACGCGGTGCCCGACGGCGTTGTGTTCATCCCGTTCGCGTTCGTGGAGGCGGCCGCGAACCTGCTGACCAATCCGGCGCTCGATCCATTCGGCAAGATTCCGGAATTCAAGTATTGCGCCGCGCGGGTTGAACCGGCCGGAGCGGGGGCCAGGGTCGCGGCCGAGTGATTGAGCCCGGTCGCGGTGGCGGCTTGCTTTTGCCTCGTAGCACAGCCATCGTGACACCATGGACGACCGCACCGCGAACCTGACCAACAAAAATTCCGCCGTTCGTCACGACTGGACCCGCGCCGACGTACGCGCGCTGTTCGCGCTGCCGTTCCCCGAGCTGCTGTTCCGTGCCCAGAGCATTCATCGCGAGAACTTCGATCCGCGCGAGGTGCAGATCTCAACGCTGCTCTCGATCAAGACCGGCGGCTGCCCGGAAGACTGCGCCTATTGCCCGCAGAGCGTTCATTACGACACCGGTATCGATGCTGAAAAGCTCATGAGCCGCGCTGCGGTGGTCGATGCCGCGCGTGCCGCCAAGGCGTCCGGCGCCAGCCGGTTCTGCATGGGGGCCGCTTGGCGTGCCCCGAAGGATCGCGATCTCGACCGCGTCTGCGCGATGGTGGAGGACGTGAAAGCGCTCGGGCTCGAGACCTGCGCCACGCTCGGGATGCTGACCGGCCCGCAGGCGGCGCGGCTCAAGACCGCCGGGCTCGACTACTACAACCACAACCTCGATACCTCGCCGGAATTCTACGATCACATCATTACGACCCGGACCTATCAGGACCGGCTCGATACGCTCGCGCATGTTCGCGCCGCCGGCATCAACGTGTGCTGCGGCGGCATCGTCGGCATGGGCGAGAGCCGGGAGGATCGCATCGGCATGATCGCGACACTCGCAAGGCTGCCGGAGCATCCCGAGTCGGTGCCGATCAACATGTTGGTGCGCGTTGCGGGCACGCCGCTTGCCCAAGAGAGTTCACTCGACCCCTTGGAATTCGTGCGCACTATCGCGGTCGCCCGCATCACCATGCCGGCTTCGGTGGTGCGGCTCTCGGCCGGCCGCGAGGACATGAGCGAGGAAACCCAGGCGCTGTGTTTCCTCGCAGGAGCCAACTCGATCTTCTACGGGCCGAAGCTCCTCACCACCGCCAACCCGGCGCAAGATCGCGACCGCGCGCTGATGGACAAGCTCGGCCTCACGCCTATGGCTTAGGCGCGCTCGGGGCTCGCGACACCGGCCTTGCCGTATTGCAGCACTTGCACCTTTTCGAGCGTGACAAGTCCGCTGCCCATCATGCCGTCGAGCACGGGCAGGAATTCATCGATTTTTTCCTGCGTGTCGACGATTTCGATCAGCAGCGGCAGATCCTGCGATAGCCGCAGCATTTTGGTGGTGTGCAGCCGGCTGGAAGGGCCAAAGCCGATCGGCCCGCGCAACACCGTCGCGCCAGCAAGCTGCATCGCGCGGGCTTTCAAGACAATGGCTTCATAGAGCGGCAGACGATCAAATTTGTCGTTTTCGCCGATGAAAACGCGGAGCAGGACGGCGTCACGGGGAAGCTGCATGGCTTGCACCCTTGTGTTGGACACCTTCACGAATCTGAAGTGGGACTCGATTGGCCGTATTGCAACACTTGAACCTTTTCCAGAGTGATTAGCCCGCTCGACATCATTCCATTGAGCACAGGCAGAAACGCGTCCACCTTCGTCTGCGAGTCAACGATCTCGATCACGACGGGAAGATTTTCAGCCAGGTTCAGGATCTTCGTCGTATGGATCTGGCTCGTGTGGCCGAAGCCCATGGGCCCTCGCAAGACGGTAGCGCCGGCAAGATGCATTTCACGAGCTTTGGTGACAATCGCCTCATAGAGCGGACGATGCTCAAATCTCGCGTCTTCGCCAATGAAAATGCGCAGCAGCACGGCATCGCGGGCAAGTTCCATCGGTTCAAACCCATCTCATAGCATTAAGGCTGAGCGCGAGCACGTGACCAACCCAAACAGCGATGAGGCACGCGACAACCGAGAGCACGATGTTAGCTCCCGCATAGAGCCACTCGCCATCGTTCATGAGGTTGAGGGTCTGCAGGCTGAACGATGAGAATGTCGTGTAACCGCCGCAAATTCCAATCATGACGAACTGGCGTACGTCCGTCGGGGCAAAAATCCTGCCGTCCGGGCCGGTTAACGTCGCGAAGAATCCGATGATGAAGGAGCCAGTCACGTTGATGACGAACGTTCCCCAGGGAAAGGTCTCGCCAATGAGCCGCGACACCACGCCGGTCAACCAATAGCGCCCGAGTGTTCCAATCGCGCCGCCGACCGCAACCCAGACATAAGTTCCCATTGAGCATCCTAATCATCGACCTCCCGGCAAGGGGGTGAAGTCACTTGACCACCAGGACAGGACATGGCGCGAGGTGGACGAGCCGATCGGCGCGACTGCCGATCATGCGTTCGTATAGCTGGGAATGCCCCGTGGCGCCAATCACCAGAAGGTCCGCGCCCAATTCGTTCGCCAGATCGACGATGGTACGGACCGGATGACCGGCGTGCACGTGGGTGTTGAGCTTGACTCGGTGCTGCTCCGCCAAACCCCGCGCCTTCTGCAGGACGCTGTGAAACCGGCGCCCGGCGGTTCGGGTCTCCTCGCGGACCTCCTCGATGTATTCGGGCACATATGGCACTTCTTCGACGCAAACGATGTGCAGTGCGGCAGCGTTCTGCTGCGCGATCTCAAGCGCCAAGGCGAGCGCTCTGAATGCAGGATCAGAGCCGTCGTTGGCATGCAGTATTTTGCCGAACATGAGCGTCTCCCGACCTATTCGACACCGCCCGCGGCCTGTCGGACCGGCGCGGTCCTTGCGGGTATTTGCTCGGATTCAGTTTCCGGCAACAGATGGTGCGGTAGGTAGAATGCGTTGGCAATGACCGTCGGGATCACGGCGCTGCCGATGACTGCGGCAACGAGCGCTGAGTACTGCGCCTGATCGATAATGCCGTGCGAGAGGCCAAACAGCGAGGAGATCGTTCCGAACGTAAGCCCCGTTGACATCAGCAGAGTGGTGTACATCGCTTCCTTGTTTGGGGAGCCAAAGATCTTCGTCACCGGGTAAACACCGATGATCTTGGTGACGATCTTGACGACCAGAAAGAAAATGAACGCGGTCGGAGCCGCGATCAACGCGGGTATCGACACGAACGAACCTGCGCGTATGAAATAGAACGGCGTCAGCAGGCCGAACGTCAGCGTCCGCAGCCTTCTGACCAGCGCATGGTCCCTGCCGACCGTTCCAGCGAGCACCATTCCAATGAGATAGGCCGGCAACACGGCTTCGCTATCCGCCCAGCCCGCCAGAGCTCCCATGCCGAGCAGGCAAAACAGCAGAAATTTCGTTTCCAGCTCGGAAGGCCGATTGCCGTAGCGTTTGAAAAAACGGGGCGTCAGCCACGGCAGCACCGCGAACACCAGGATTCCGACGACGAGGAAGATCAGCGTCTTGATCGTGAACGGCGCAAAGATCAATCCGAGCGCCAGGACTGTCCCGAGATCGGTGATGAAGCATGCGGCGAGAACTGTCTTGCCGTAGTTGGTGGTGTTGAAACCAAACTCGATCATGACCGCATAAACAACGGCCACGGACGTGGTCGACATTGCGACGCCGGCGAGCCAGCTCGGCATGATCTCCCATCCGAGCAGATAGCGAGCCGCGGCCGCGCAGCCGAGAAACGGAAAAAAGAAACTCGCCAAACCAACTGCAGCCGCTTCTTTCCACTTGAGACGGAAGACCACCGGGTCGAGCTCGGCGCCGGCCAGAAATGTCAAAACGATCGCGCCGATACCGGACAGGAACTTGACCCAGGATTCGTCGGTGCCGAGCACCGCCGCGCCGATCGCAGCGCCGATGATCAATTGGGCGATTGTGCCGACGACGATTTCCGAAAGCGCCGTCGAGATACGGAGCCAGATCGACAGAAGGCTCGCGATCAGCGCTAACCCCAACCACAGTGCCGCCATTGCCCACACGCCGGTCATGACAAAAAACTCCTGTTCGCACCTCGTATGCGACAGGAGTCATCAGCCACGGCGGCGGTTTTGGGGGACCCCATCCCCGTCAAGTCATTCAATCTTAGTGAAGAATCGCGCGAGAACAAGCTAAAACAGACAGTCCCGATCTTCCCAGCTCCGGTGCGGTGCGAGCTAGGGGAACGCTAGGTTGTGTGTACCGAAAACCTCATCCGTATTGATTACGTGACAGAAACGCCTAACGTCAGCGCGAGATGATCGCGCTGTTATGCCTTTTCCTGACCCTGTTCACCTCGCCGTTCAAGTCGAAGAGTTGGCTTGCGGCAGAGAACGCGGCGCTCCGGCATCAGCTGACCGTATTGTAGCGGAAGGGTGCCCGGTCGCGTCCGCCTCACGAACAGCGACCGGTTGTTCTTGGTCCTCCTGTACCGATGGTGTCCAGCGGTCCTCAAGGCCATCACGATCATCCGGCCCGGCGTCTGAGGTGCACTTGCGGCGGGTCCTGCGGGCCTATGCGCACTACTATAACGCCATGAGAACGCACCGATCGTTGGACAAAGATGCCCCGCGCTCGCGCCCTGTTCAGCGTACCGGAAGCATCGTGTCATACGCGCTCCTCGGCGGCCTCCACCACCGTTACGTCCGAGTTTAGGTTATCGGTACACACAGGGAGCGGAAGAGCGCCAGAGCATGGTCGGCTTACATAACGGTCGAACGGCGCGAACGCGAATCGACAATCACGGCCGCGCTGGGCTCTTAGGCAGCTGACGATGTCGGCGCAGCTAGACCGTGATCAAGCCTGCTAATGAAGCGAGCGTTGCACCTGCGCCGCCTGCCGGGACCCACCACGTCTGAGCGCCAACGATGCCATCCGCCGTTAAACCGTGCTGGGTTTGATAGGCGCGCACGGCGGCTTCAGTTCTCGATCCAAAGTTCCCGTCAATTGGTCCAGGATCAGTTGCGGTGTTGGCACCGCCGAACGCCCGCAACCCTTTTTGCAATCCGGACACGGCACTCCCAGTTGCGCCGCGCGACAGATTAGGCGTGTTCGGGTCCGCCGGAAGCGCATTCCACGTCATCGGTCCAACCACTCCGTCGGGCGTAAGATTGCTTCCCTGTTGGAATGATTTGACTGCATCTTGCGTCTTGGGGCCGAAGGTGCCGTCGATATCTGAATAGTCCATTTCCTTCGTCATCACGAAAAAAGTCTGAAGTCGCCGTACATCGGGCCCGGTCGATCCGATAGTCAACGTCGGTCCGCTGTTCATGACCCGCCTCCATGCAAAAAAAGCTTTTAATCTCTTAAAGTACCATAACCTCACGCCAACCAGCCATCAGGTCGTTCTGCCGTCGGCCTGTTGAAAGCGTCATCGGAGCTTCACGCGGGCGGCGGACAGTAACGCATCCCGATCGCCATGACCGGTCCGCGGTTAAAACCCCACCACGGTTTAGTGGAGCCCCACCCACTTTGGCGATCGGGGCACTGTCATTGACAGTCCTTGCCTCAATTTGGGGCCTCGCCTTGTCGCGGGTCCGTGTTTTGTCGGCAATCACGGCTGCTTGGCTGTCACGTTAGCGGGCAACGCATCAAATGCAGGTCCCGAAGAATGCCGTGATGCAGTGGACCAGTATAATTCTGCTAAATCAGAAGTGTCCGACGCCCTGCGAGCGTACGCTAGTTGTATTTCTAGTAGTAGAGGGCGCGACGACTGTTCCAGCGAATTTTCAAGCCTTCAGTCCGCTCATGATGATTTTGAATCGGCAGTTTCGGAATACGAGAGCGAGTGCCAGCAGCCTAAGCGCGTCGCTGTTTCAGCTCGCCCAAGATTTGGTGAAGAAAAACGGATCGGCTCGACGGCTACGGGGGATTCGATTTTTGACCGGACTGCTGTCGTTTTTTGCTATCTGCAGTGTGGGGGTGATCGCCAATGTGAGTATCGCAGCCGCCGTGTTCCAGCAGCACTATGCCTGGTGGCTCTCAGCCCTAGCCGGCATTGCGGTGGGTCTCGTCTGGAACTATGCGGTGTCTTCGGTTTCACCTGGCGTCGCGCATGTTGATTGACGTGTTAGCGATATCTCCTCGGATGTAGCGCGAACAGTGTTTGTTTAGTTTGGCGCCAAAGAGCCACTTCGTACCGATTGAGCCGTTCAAATGCTCGGCTATCCATTTTTGCCAAACGTAAGAAACTATGCGTCAAGCCGCGGACGCACTTCTTATATTGCTCGGCGAGGTGATCGTTAGATTGCTGCCATTCGCGGTTCTCATCGCCGAGCGGCGATTCGAAGGCATGATCGACGGATGCTTCGCGCTTCTGGATGGGCGAACCAATTCCGACCTGAGGCGGCGCCAAGCTTTCAGCTTGAATCTCGAACAGGTCGGCCTCAATCGCGTTGGCGCGGCGAAGCCGCCATAAGAGCGATGCGAGCCGCAGCACGAGCTCCCGCGCTACAGCCGTTTCGACGTCATAATCTGCGGTAATCGCAGCTTCAAATGCCTTGTAATCCTCGGCGTCTTCCAAACTCCCGACCACTGTCTCGGCGGTCAGTCCATGTCGGACGGCATTGGTCCGTGATCGTTGCTTGCCAACTTCGGTCCTCGGGCCGGTGCTACGCAGCGAATTGCGTCGATTGGCCTCGAGCCGTTGTATCGAGATCATCGGGTCGGACCGCTGTCATCGGTGATTGCAGACCCGGAGGGCAAATCACCATTGGAAGGCACTCTTGACTCGCCCTGTTGTTTGATCGAGGCGTCCGCAATCTGCGAGTCAGCTGTGGGTTGGCCACTGGCTCCCGAAGCCACGCCTTTTGTCTGTTGCCAAAATCGGAGCGCAATCGGTAGCGGATCGATATTGAGTTGGTCCCACCATGAGCGCTCGTTGCCAATACGGTGGAGTTCGCGATGGTGAACGCGGCATAGCGGTACCGTGAACTCATCCGATACTCTACGGCCGAGGGCGCTCGGCTGCGCGAACCGGATGTGATGCGCCTCGCAAGGCTGCCGACCACAGATCGTGCACGGCTGAAGGGCAATAATGCGCAAATGGTCTTTGTCCCGGCAGCGGCGCGGTTTTGCAGACGTGACGCCTCTCCCTTCCATCCGAATTCGCGAACCAGACGCTGTTCTGGCTCGCGGGTTTCGTGCTGGCGCCGATAAATTGACGGACGGTGCCAATTCGGGGTGCGAGGTCAGAGGAGAGCTCGGCGCCTCTGATGCGGTCGAGGTCAGGGAATAGACTTCGGGTTGCAGCACTTGCATCCGCTCACGGAAGGCGGCTTCGACAATCGCAGCATCCTCCGCGGCTAGGGTGTTTTTGGCGCTGATGCTGCGGCCGGCCCATTCGACGGCTGTTCCCACGCCGTCGAGCGCTGCAATTTCCTCGCCGAGCTTGTCCCGAACAATCGCGGAGGCTTGCAAGTCGAGCACCGGCTTCGGCGGCTGCGACTTACGATGCCATTCGGTCTTCCCTGCAGCATCGCCAGCATGCCCCTCAGTGTTGCTTACTGGCAGGTCCGGCGCGTCGAGATCCTCTTCGCCGGCGATCCCAACCAGGGTGAACAGGGCGTAGCGACGGGCGTAGGTGAGGGCTGCCCCCATCTTATGCGGCGCCGCGGTTTCACCGACCGGGCATACCGGCCAGTCGGACGAGACCCATTCTCCGGACGAATGGGCGAGCACCGTGGTCAGGTGAATAAGGCCGGCATCCTTATCGATCGCGGTTGTCTGCACGGTCGCAATCTCGTGCTTGCCGAGTGTTTTGCGCACGATGTCGAGCCCCGTGGAGAGCGACGCATAACGGAACGTCCGGTCGCTCTCCCGCGGGAATGGAGACCTTATGGTGGCGATCAGCGACTTTTCCGGGTTGATGAGCTCGGACTGGGCTTTGGCTAGCGCGCTCGCAATGGCGCCGATCGACTCACTGGAGCGCTGCATGTTCGGCCTCCCCTTCCAGGAGGTCGAAGCTGATGGCGCCGGATTTCGAGCGCTTGGCGCGCACGCCGTGCCCGATCGCCTCCTTGGCATCTTCGGGCATGAGCCCCTTCAGTTCGGCCTTGGCGTTCTCGTGCTCCAGGAAAGCCGAGCGGGTGCGGCGGAAAACTCGCGCAAATTCCGCCCAGGAGTTCGACGAGCTCATGTCGACGATGCGGACCGCCTCGATCCGAACCTTCGGCGGTTCTGAGAGGAAGAGGCGAGGGGGCTCGCCCGATTCCACACAGCGCCAGAACTTTTTCTCGGCGGTGAGCAGGAGATGCTGGTAGAGCGAATCAGCCGGGATGGTAAGCTCGACCCACTTGCCGCCTCCGGTGATGATCGAGAGTACCGCCGTCGTGGCATTGGTCACCCACATGTTGTGCTGAAGCTGGGCAATGTATTTTTGAGCCGCCGCCTCCTCGGAGAACGACCACGGCAGCATGAACTTGGATTCGAAAACTGCCCCTGTGCCCTCGATCATGCCATCCAAAGTGGCGGCTAAAAACCGAATGACCGGGTGCTGCACCCGTCGCTGGATCGCCGTGATGACGTGCCCGGTGTTGCGTTCGTACCAATTCCGGTTGAGCGCTTCCGTCGCCACGCCGAGCTGGACAATGAGATTGCCCGACAGGTCCTCCGGCTCTGCCTCGCCGCGTTTTTCCCGCCAGAGGCGGAGGAGGGCTGCCCCATCAGTACCTATGATAATCCGGGCATCCGAGCCCCCGATAAAGCATCGTCTTTTTCCCGAATCCGTTATTCTTTGCGAAGATGCGTTCATCGCGTTTAACTCCAGGGCAGGTTGACCGTAATGGTTTCTGAAATCGTCACGTTGCTACGATAATCTCGTGCATTCGATATTTCAACTAAAATCGTAGCTGAGCTATGATTATTCTGCCAATCCAATGTCGAATGGCGCGTGCAGCCGTCGGTTTGGGCATTCGGGATCTGGCAGCAGCGGCAAAGGTCTCGATGGATACAGTCGCTAGGTTCGAGCGCGGAGAGGAATTGAAGGAACGAACTATCGAGGCGTTACAACGGGCACTCGAGGAAGCTGGCGTAGAGTTCACGAATGGTGAACAGCCCGGCGTGCGCCTAAGCAAAAGCGCCGCGGCGCACCACCTTAGAGCGGCTATCAAATCGACGAGCGCAAAAGTAGTGCGCCGCAGATCCGCGAACGCGATCGCTAAGAGATAGCGGGCCGACGCCAGATGCCTTGACGTGTGAACCGTTGGTGGGCCTGGCTGAAGGCTGAAGAAAAAGCAGTCAAAGGGGCAGGCTGACTGAGGTGAATTCTGATCCGGATGGGTTCGTTTTGGCAAATCGCCCCCCGGTTCGATTGTCTCTTGGGTACCGGGTCGCTTCATGGACCGGCCAAATTACAAAACGAAGCCAACGTCGCGGGCGAAGTGGCAGACCCGCATCCGAGCTCCCCCCGGGCGACCCAGACGGGCACTTGCCCGACGGGGGAACCCTGCCAATTCGTTCACCCAACTCCCTCGATATCCCGAACGAGTTTGCGCGAGTCGCTGATCACTGCGGCCAAACGCCGGCGTTCCTCGATGGCTTCATGCGTGTACATGCCGTGCCTTAGCGCGTTCTTATTGCCACGAGGTGCGCCCGATCCCGGCGCGCCACCATGCATTCGGCAGCGCCTCTTGCCGCTCACCGCTGCGGAGCGGTTGCGTAACTTGCGTTGAAAAATAGCATCATGATTTCAAGTTATTATATGGCGCGCAACTGGCCACTTCGGTGGCAGACTGCATATAGGTAACAATCGCATTGTATGTTCGAAGCTCATTTTCCGAGGGGACTGCGACCGCAGAGTACGGCAGCTTTAGAGCCTGACGACATCGCCCTCTCACGGCGAAAACAGGGGTTCGAGTCCCCTAGGGAGCGCCAAAGAAATCAGATAGTTACGCCAGAAATTGCCGAAGATTTGAATATTTCTCCATATTTTCTCCAAGTGCTGTGTTGGTTGTGACACCCCACCGGGAGCTGGGACCGACTGGGATCCACTCGACGGCGATTGCAATGTCGGCAATGTCGGCTGCATCCATCCGAGATGTAAATCTTGGCGCGAGTGTGGACCTGTCTTGGACCAATCAACGAATTGGAGGCTCGGGTCGTGATTCCAAAACTCATTAAGAAATTCTGCTTTCTTAATGAGAACTACATTGGTCGCGACCGCCAAGGGTGTCTCGGTTCGGAAGGCCTTCGACGAATGCTGACCCAAGGCGGTCGGCGGGCCTGCGGAGCTTGGGAATCGCCATAGGCCATCGTCGATAACGCGCCGCGCAACCCGCTACTCGGCTAAGGTAAGCCGTCGAGCCTCGTCGGGCTAGGCGTCGCGGTCTCGCCGCATATCCTCAAGTTGCCCCCGTAGCAGCTCCGCGACCTGTTTCAAGCCGGCGAGCTGCGTCTCGAACACCTCGGGCTTGCTTGCCACGGATCCAAGCGGGGATGGGTCCCAATCGCGATTTTCAGTTCCGGCCACGGACTTACTTGTTCCTTGCAAAATAAAATTCTACCAAGCGTAATCTTTTTTGCACGACGCCCTGCGTCCGAGGCAGTTAGATTACTACGGCTCGTTCATCATGCGACGCTGGAGTACTACCTCGTCGAAGCAGAATCACAGTCAAGAAAAGAGAGCGCGGCCAAAAATGAGTGACGTGCTTGAGGTTTCGACCCCGGAATTGGATCTCGATCCGTTCAGCGACGAGTTTCTTTCCGAACCCTATCGGCTGCACGAGATCATGCGCGAGGCCGGACCTGTCGTGCGGCTGACGCGATATGGGATCCTGGGCTTCGCTCGATACGCCGACATACGTTCGATTTTGTTGGACTGGCAGACATTCTGCTCGTCGGCCGGCGTGGGGATCACTAACTTTCGAAACGAAACGCCATGGAGGCCCCCAAGCGTCCTGCTCGAGGCGGACCCGCCGCTGCACGATCGAACGCGCGGTGTTCTCAACCGCATCATGTCTCCGGGCTTGTTGCGCAGCCTGCAGGAAAAGTTCGAGCACGAGGCCGACGTCCTTGTCGACGAACTCGCGGCGCGCGGCGAGATCGATGCCGTTGTGGACCTCGCCGAGCGATATCCCGTGAAGGTATTTTCTGATGCAATGGGATTGCCGGAGGAAGGACGCGAGCATCTGCTTGCCTACAGCAACATCGGCTTTAACGCCTTTGGTCCGCGCAACAAGTTGTTTCTGGAATCCATGGAAAAAGGCGAGGCGGCTATCGCATGGGTGATGGAGGCTTCGCGCCGGGAATCGTTCGCACCCGGCGGGTTCGGTGCGCTGATCTACGGGGCGGTCGACACCGGCGACCTAAGCGAAGAGGAAGCGTTTCTGATCGTTCGCGGATTTCTCACCGCCGGCATGGACACGACGGTCAGTGCGATCGGCAACGCCATCATGTGCTTCGCCCAATATCCCGACCAGTGGGCGCTGCTGCGTGCGAATCCCGACCTTGCCCGTGCGACGTTCGAAGAAACCATCCGGTACGAGACGCCCATTCAGACCTTGTTTCGCACGACCGCGCGCCCTGTCGAGTTTGGCGGGGTTCGGCTTGAAGAGGGCGAAAAGATATTTCTCTCGCTCGGATCAGCGAACCGCGACCCGCGCAAGTGGGACGAGCCGGACCGGTTCAACATCGGGCGACGCAGTGTCGGCCATGTCGGGTTCGGGGCGGGAGTTCATGTGTGTGCGGGGCAGATGATCGCGCGAATGGAAGGTGAGGCCATTCTGGGTGCTGTCGCCCACAGGATAAGCAGGATTGAACTGGCGGGCGAGCCGCAACACCGCTTGAACAACACGCTGCGCTCGCTATCGTCGCTGCCTGTGCGGTTGTCTCCGGCCTAGCGAAACACGCCGCAAGCTGGCGGCCGATCCGCGGGGCTTGATCCCGACGCGTAGCGCGTTGGCCTGAACCTGGATCAGGTTCCACGCAACGCGAAGTCCCACACCTCTTCGGGTTTTTCGACATGGGCGTTATGCCCGGCGCCGACAAAAATGGTCGGCGATGCGTCGAATGGCATCATGTCGGCGGCCGAGACCATGGGATCCTTGCTTCCGGCTGCCAACCGGAGCGGTACTCTGGCGGCTGCCGCGAGATCCGCCACCTGCGGCCCGATCGCTGCGTTGGTCAGCGGATCGGACGCGAGCCTGAAGCGCCCGTCCACCTCGACCACCCCGCTTGTCGCCTCGATGCCTGCGGTCTCGACCAGGCCGATCAGACCTGAGACTTTGAGGTAGCGGTCGATCGCCTCGGCTTGCGTGTCGAACCAGCGCACCGGCGCCCGGGCAAGTTGGCGCAGCTTCTCTTCCTCTTCTGCGGTCCAACGGATCTTGATGCCGAAGGCGGCGAGCTCCTTGGACCTTCACACCATACCAGCCGGTCGCGAGTGCGAGCGCCACGACGCCGCCCATCGAATGGCCGATAACGGTCACCTCCTCATCCTGCGGAAGCAGCGAGGCCACATCCGATGCATAGGCGCCGTAACTGTATGGCGCGCGATGGCCGGAGCGGCCGTGACCGCGCAAGTCGGGGACGATCCATGTGCCGTGCCATCGCTCCCGCACGATCGGAAGCATGCGGTTCCACACCTCTCCGTTCGCACCCAGGCCGTGCAGCAGGACAAGGGTCGGCGAACCCGAGCCGCCACGCCGGACGTAGAGATCGGCTCCGGTCGAAATTGTAATCCCCGTCAAGTTCCGGACTCCATGCTCGCTCAGATCGCGCGTTTCTGCCCGACCCAATACGGGTCGCGCAGCCGACGTTTGGCGATCTTGCCGGGTCCGGTCTTCGGGAGCGGTTCCTTGGAAAAATCAACGGACTTGGGAATCTTGTATCCGGCAATCTTTCCGCGACAGAACTCGAGCAGATCAGCTTCGGACGTGCTTGCCCCTTCGTGCAGCACGACGACCGCCTTGACGGCTTCGTTCCACCGTTCGTCGGGGACACCGATCACCGCGACCTCGAGCACGGCCGCATGCGTCGACAGCAAGTTCTCGATTTCGACCGAATATACGTTCTCGCCGCCGGTGATGATCATGTCCTTCTTGCGATCGACGACGAACAGACGTTGCTGCTCGTCCAGGTATCCGACATCGCCGGAATGATACCAACCGTCGCGCAGAACGTCCTTCGTCGCCTTCGGCTTGTTCCAGTAACAATCCATCACGCGTGGGCCGCCGACGACGACTTCACCCACCTGGTTCGGTCCGAGGCGGTTGCCGTTGTCGTCGGAGATCGCCAATTGAATGAGCGGTACGGCGCGGCCGGCGGACGCCGTCATCGCGACCTTCTCGGGCGGCCCTTCGACGCAGAAGTCGTCCGGGTGGGCCAGCGTAGTGATGCCGGATGTCTCCGTAATGCCGTAGCCGTGGATGTAAGAGGTATCGATTGCCTGGACGGCGCGCTGCAGTATGCCGAGTGGCGTCGGTGAACCGCCATACATGATCATACGGAGGCTGCCGAGGTCGTACTGGCCGATCTTGGGGTGATTTGCCATCATGCTGATCAATGTCGGCGGCAGGCCGGTGGCGGTCGCCCTCGTTGCCTGAACGGTTCGCATGAAACCTTCTGGCGTGTAGTGGAGTGTCACCTGAGGAGCGCCGATCAACGGCATCGCCCAGATCGACCACGCATCGACCAAGTGAAACATCGGGGCGCCGTGTAGCCAGATGTCTTTGTCATTGAGGCCGAGGCCGATCAGCGAGTCGAATGCACTTGCGATCATGTTCCGGTAGGTGAGGCACACGCCTTTCGGCTCGCCGGTGGTGCCGCTGGTATAATAGATTTGTGCCACATCGCCGAGATCGACCGTCGCACAGGCGCTTTCGGGCTGTGCCGATTTTAGAATGGCCTCATAGTCCAGGGCCTTGCCGGGAAGCGGGCCTTTGCCGTAGGCGAGCACGTGCTCAACGGTCGGCAGGCTGTCGCGCAGCCCCTCCAGGATCGGAAAAAAGGCGTCGGAAACCAGCAGCACTTTTGCGCCCGCGTCATTGAGTATGTAGCGCAGCTCCGGTGCCGCGAGACGGGAGTTGAGCGGCACCAGCACCACGCCTGCCTGAGCACAGGCGTAGTAGGCCTCAGCATAGGTTGAGGAGTTGACGTCAAGGATCGCAACCCGGTCACCTTGCGTCACGCCTTTGATCTTGAGCCCGCCGACAAGAGCATCAACACGACGCCCAAGCTGCTCGAACGTGTGGCGGACGTCGCCGTCAACAATTGCCGGGCGATCCGGGAACATGGCGCGCGCCCGTGGCAGGATCCAGGAGATCGGCATCATGTTGATGTCTCCGCGAACAAGGGGGGATTCTATTTTCCAGTGAACTTCGGCTTCCGCTTGTCGCGGAACGCCTGCATTCCTTCTCGGTGATCTTGCGAGAGCACGAGCACGCTTTGGCCGAGGCGCTCGAGATACCTACCGGTGTGCATGTCGGTGTTGAGGCACAGATTGGTGATGTGCTTGCCCATGCCCATGGCGAAAGGCGCCTTGGTCAGCAGGTTTTCCGCGTACTGGTAGACTTCCTTGAGCAGGCTGTCGGCTTTAACGACGTGATTGACGAAGCCGATGCGCCAAGCTTCCTGGGCGTCGATGGGCTCGCCGGAGATGATCATTTCCTTGGTCTTGGCCAGGCCCACGTAGTGGATCATGCGATTGCAAGCGCCGCTGGCAGGAATGCAGCCGATGTGATTCTCGATCAGGCAGAATTTGGCGTCGTCCGCGGCGAACAGAATATCGCAGGAAAGGGCGAGCTCGATGCCGCCGCCGTAGCAAAGGCCGTTGATCGCGGCGAGGACGGGTTTTTCGAGCGCTTCAAGATTGTCAAATCCCATGTGGTTCTGTCGATAGTAGTAGCGGAACTGGGCCGGGTCATACTTGTCGCTGCCCAGCACGCTCAGATCGACACCGGAGGAAAACGCACGGCCATTGCCGGTGAGTACGAGCACGCGAATGTTGTTGTCATAAGCGCAGCGGCTGATGACGTCGTTCCATTCCTTGAACATCGTCTGGTTGAAACAGTTGAGATTCTTCGGGCGGTTCAAGGTCATTGTTGCGATGCCATCGGGCCTCACGTCGAAGGTGATTGTTTCATAGCTCATTGTCGGTCTCCTGATTCCTGTGAGGTTCACTGGATTGGTGGTCGGTCGGCCGTGGCGGCTGGTGCTGGGTTGGTTCGCTCGGATACGATGCGTCCTCCATCCATGTAGAGAATGCGATCGGTTAGCCGTTCGAGAAATGTCCTGTTCTGCTCCACGATAAGCATGGCAAATCGACCGTTGAGCGAAGCGAGTGTTTCGGCGAGCTGTTGGATGACGATCGGTGCCAGGCCCTGCGTCGGTTCGTCGAGGATCAGTATCTTGGGGTCGAGCAGCAACGCCCGCCCGATCGCCAGCATCTGCTGCTCGCCGCCGCTAAGCGATCCGCCGAGCTGCGTGCGGCGCTCCTTGAGCCGGGGAAACATGGCGTAGACCTCGGCAAGGCGGGAGTCGAAGGCGCCAAGATCACGGCGATGACCCTCGATGGTGCGGGTCAGACGCAGATTGTCCTCGACCGTGAGCGTGCCGAGAATGTGCCTTCCCTCGGGGAC
Source organism: uncultured Alphaproteobacteria bacterium (assembly GCA_963816775.1). Classification (GTDB taxonomy): domain Bacteria; phylum Pseudomonadota; class Alphaproteobacteria; order Rhizobiales; family Xanthobacteraceae; genus JAFAXD01. Next base: position 56,967 of record CAWFLX010000053.1, on the reverse strand, counting down.
GAGATTGAGCCCGGCCCGAGCCCGGCGAAACGCGGGAAAGTGTGTGACGTTTTGATCCTGCAGCAGAACGTGGCCTTTGGACGTCGGCAGCGCGCCGACGATGGATTTCAGGAGCGTGGTCTTGCCGGCGCCGTTTGCACCGAGCAGCCCGCAGGTTCGCCCCCCGTCGATCGTGAAACTGATGTCGTTGAACACGCTGAGGCGGCCGTATCCGCCGGAAAGGTTTTGGACCCGAAGCACCGCGTTCATGCCAGTGCTCCGAGATAGACTTCGCGCACATGCGGGTCGGCCATGACGGCCTCGGGCTTGTCGCGAGCGATAAGACGCCCGGTTTCCATGACCACGATCTCATCGGCGATCGTCGAGACGAAACCGATGTTGTGCTCGACGACAAGAATTGCTGCTCCCTGGCAGCTTGAGGATCCGAAGCAGGTCGCCAGGCGCGTGACCTCTTCAGCGGTGAGGCCAACAGCCGGCTCGTCGAGCAGCAGCAGGGCGGGACCGCCTGCGGAAGCGCGGACCAGTTCGATCAGCTTGTGATGACCGAGGCCGATTTGACGGGTGGGGACATCGGCGAAATGCGAGAGGCCAAAACTCTCCAGCTGGGCGCGGGCGATGCCCTGCGCCGCGCGCTCCCCGGGAGCGTCAGGGAGATGATCAAGGCGGGCGACGACGTTTTCGAGGACGGTGAGGTCCGGGACAAGACGCGGGACCTGAAACGAACGACCGATGGCGACGGCGCGGCGATGGATGGGGACGCCGAGCATGTCTTCACCCCGAAGCACGACGCGTCCCTGTGTCGGAGTTTCGATGCCGGAAATGATGTTGAATAGGGTCGATTTCCCCGCTCCGTTGGGTCCGATCAATGCAACGATCTGACCGAAACTGACGTCGAAACTCACGTCCTGAACGGCGCGCAAACCGCCAAAATTTTTCGCGACATTCTCGACCTGCAGGCAGATGCCTGCACGCTGCACCCCGGTATCCGTGATCTTCAGTTCGGCGGAGGCCGTCGAGACGGCTTTGGGAGGGATTTTGCGCACAAGGCTGTCGGTCACGCGCCTCCATGCCGCGCGCAACGCGCCGGCGATCCCGGACGGCGCGTACAGAACGACGCAAAAGAAGGCGAGCCCGTAGACCAGCAGTTCGTAACGGTCCGCTCGTCCCGAGATTGCGAACAGCCACTGGATGGCACCGGCCCCGAGGAGCGGGCCGAACAGCGAACCGCTGCCGCCGATGACGAGCATGGCAAGCGACTCGAGGGACGCGTTGACGCCGCCGGCCTCGGGTGCCAGCACGGCGACATAATAAGCGAGCAGAACCCCTCCGACCGCCGAGTAGGCGCTGCCGATCGTGAAAACATTCGCTTTGACACGAACGACATCGACACCCATCACCTGTGCGGCCAATTCATCGTGGCGGACGAGTTTAAGGGTGCGCAGGAAGCGGCCGCGCACCAGCCATGCGAAGCTCGCGATGCCGACAGCCAACGCTACCAGCGCGACCATGTACCAGCCGTCGCGCCGCAGCGGGAACGGCGGCTCCAACACCAGCCCCGAAGCTCCGCCCGTGACCGATGGGAATGCCCGGGCGAGACCTTCGACCACGAAAGCAAATCCCAAGGTGCCGATGGCGAAGTAAATGCCGGGCAGCCGGATGAAGATCTCGGCGACGAGCCGCGCCACGAGTGCGGCAAAGACAACGCCCAGCGGAATCGAAACAAAGGCGGACACGCCGAACTTTTCCATGATCCCGGAGGCGTAGCCGGGGATCGCGACGAATGCCGCTTGACCGAGCGCCAGCATTCCGGTGACCCCGTAGATCAGATTGAGGCCGATCAGGGAAACCGTGCCGAAAGCCGTGACCGTCGCCAGAGCAGGGGTCCACCCAGGCAGCCAACCGAGGTAGGGAAGGGCAGCCACAAACGCGAGGGCGGCTGCAATGAGGAGACGTTGGACGATCATGCGCGCTTACCGCCGCCGAAGCGTATCTTTCGGCTTTGCCAAAGCGCCACGAGAATGAGCACGCCAAACATCACCGGATCCTGGAACAGGGCGCCGAGGTAGGCACCGACCATGGCTTCGAACAATCCAAGTCCCAGCGCGCTGGCGAGCACCCCGATCGGCGACATGCCGGCAATCGCGGCGGCAATGAAGCCGCGCATGGTCATGCCGAGACCGGACTGGAAATCGACCGCGATCAAGGGAATCAACAAAACACCGGCGATTCCGCCCAGCAGTCCGGCGATCCCGTACGCCATCAGCCGGGCGCGTTCAATGTCAACGCCTAGCAGTTCGGCGGCGAACGGATTTTCCGACGTCGCAAGCAACTGCTTGCCAACCTGGGTCGAATTGAGGAAGAGGCCGACTGTGGCGGTAAGACCGAACCCGAGCACCACCAGCGCAATGCCCTGCAACGGAACCGCGCCACCGGCGAATCGGATGGGCGTGGACGGGAGGATCTGCGGAAACGAAACGGGATCTGTTCCAATCAGCAGGATCATCACGCCACGCGCAACAAAAGCCGCGCCGAGTGTGATCAGAATGAGCACCCCCGGGGGCCACTCGCTGCGAGGACGCAGGACAAAGCGATGCAAGCTCATCGAGAAGACCAGGGCCGCGCAGACCGCGATGGCGAGGGCGGGCAGCAAAGCAACCCCTTTCGCTGTGAGCACAGCCGCGACGACACCCGTAATGGCAAAAGACTCCCCGTGTGCCAGGTTGAGGATGCGGCTGGTGCGATACATGAGCACCAGCCCGATCCCCAGCAAGGCGTACAGCGCGCCCGCCATCAGACCGCTGATGATGGCTTGGGTGAACAGGTTCATTCGCTTGTCGCAGTTCGAGCGATCGAAGAGCGCGCCTTACCGACTATTTCACCAGAGCGGCCGGGACCCAGGCGCCGTCCTTCAGTTCGACGATGATGACGGAGGAGGCGTCGACCCCTACGTGGGTTTTCGGCGAGAAGCGCTGGTTCAGCACGCTCTCGACCACGTGCGACTCCAGATAGGCCTTGACCGCCTCAGCATTGCCGGGGTCTGGGACATTGCGCAGAATTGCGTCGGCAACGTCCATTGAAGCCTTCCCGAGCATGTTGAGCATGTCGGCCGGCTCCGAATAGCGCTTGGCATAGGCGGCCATGAAGGCCTTGGAACGCGCCTTTTCACCGGGATCCTTCAGCGCGTCCGGAACAATGGCCGTCGCGGCGGTGCCAAGGAGGCGCGGCGGCTTCACGTCCTTCACGAGTGCAGCGAAAGCTTGGCTGATGTTGGCGTAACTGACGATCAGCGGCTGCTGCAAGCCGAGATTCTTGTAGCTCTTCACGACAGTGACCGCGCCGGCACCGGAATAGGACGAGTACACAAGCTTGATGTCATCGCCGGCGATCGATGCGAGTTGGGTCGTGGCGTCGGTTGCGCGCAAGTCAATGCGTTCGAGCTTCAGTTCGATGCCGTACGCTGGGAATACCTTGCGTGCGCTCGCTACACCGACTTCGCCGCTCGCATCCGTTGCCGCAACCATGCCGATCTTGGTGAGGCCGCTCGCCTTCATGTAGTTGGCGACCGATTCAGTAATGTACTCGTCGCTGGGGCTGACCTGGAACGCGAAGGTGTCAGGGGCCGGCACCACATTCGGCGATGGGATCAACAGGGTCGGACCCCTGCGCACCAATGGCAGCATTGCGTGAAGGCTGGCCGTCAGCGTGTTGCCGATGATGATGACGGCACCATTGTCGATCATTTCACGAGCGCAGGCGACGGCCTTTTCGGCTTTGCTTTCCTCGTTGCAGGTCGCCATTTCCACCTTGTGGCCTTTGATACCGCCGGCGGCGTTGACCTCCTCGACCCACATCTTGGCGACCTTGTCGAGCGCACTGCCGACACTGGCCGCTGGCCCCGTCAGGGAAACCACCTGACCGATCAGCCAGGGCTTCGACGTCTGTGCCGCAGCCTGGCCCGGCAATAGCGCTGCGACCATGGCGGCAAGCGCAATCGAATACTTGAACGCGTTCATGAGGCCCTCCCTGTAAGCTGTTTTGAGGTTGATTTGGTCAACCTCGCCGATTGTCTAGTTTGAAGAGGCTTGATCCTTGCGCTCTGCAAGCTTGTGGCGGCCATCGGACGTCCTTGCCAAGCCGACGTCCTGCCGCACCTGGTCGAGAGCGATGAGGACGTCGCGGCCATCCCGGCTTCCGGTGGCCTCCATCAGATCCCTGAAGCTTTGGGGGCCTTGCGCGAGAGCTTCCTTCACCGTCATGTTGCGCGAGGCGCCAAGCTTCGGCGCTTCGGGCACCTGATATTCGGTAAGTTTCTTCCAACCGAGCGGGAACGTCAGATCGAAGCCTGCCTTGGCGCCGGTAACCGATCCGTCGAGCGAGGGGTCCAGCGGGATGGTTCGAAAGCCGCTCGACACGACAAGATCCCGGTGAGCCTGGAAGCGGGTTGCGAATGCCCAGTCCATCTGCTCGTCGGAGAAGATGTCGATGTCGTCGTCCACCGCGAAAACGTGTTTAACATCGGCATTCGACCCGAAGATCGATGCGATCGCGTTACGGACCTCGCCAGGATAGCGCTGACGCAGCGAGAGCCGCAGATTGTACATTCCGCCTGCCGATGGTGTCGCATAGATCGCCACGGGTTCACGAATGCCGGTGATCACCGCGCTCCATGCGGCGACCTCCGTACGCAGAGCGCAGAGCTGCGCTGTATCGGTATATGCGAGGGAGCGACCGCCGATCGTTGCGGTTTGCATGACCGCGTCGCTTCGCATCGTTATGGCCGTGAGATGAAACACCGGGTTTGTCTTCATGCGGCCGTAGTAACCGACGTATTCGCCGAACGGCCCCTCGGGTTCCACCCACCCGCGTTCGTCCAGGTAACCTTCGAGGACGATCTCGGCATCGGCCGGCACCATGGCATCGATGGTGACGCACCGGACGAGCGGGACAGCCGAGCCGCGTAAAGCTCCCATCAGCTCGACTTCATCGTCGATGAGCGACATCGCGGTGGCCGCGACACTGTCGGCCGGATGAGACCCCACGATGAAGGCGACGGGCATTCGCTCCTTGCGGCTGACGTACTCCTGGTACATGGCGCGAAAGTCGCTCGGTGCGATCATATCGACGCCGGCCTCGGTGCGCCCACGCAGCATCAGCCTGCGATATCCGAGATTTCGCTTCTTTCCGTCGATGCTCTTGGTGATGTCGATGCTTGCGGAAATGTACGGGCCGCCGTCATGACCGTGCTGCAGGTGCACCGGCAGCCGGGTGAAGTCGGCATCCGTTCCGGTCCATACTGTTTGATGCACAGGCGCCATCGAACTTGGCACTTCAACAGGCGCAATCGGTGCCGTGCGTTTAAGAACCTCCTTGAGCAGGCCAGGCGCGTCGACGCCGAAAGCGAGCGCGAGCCGGCGGCGGCTCCCGAGAACGTTGCCGACAACGGGCAGATCGGACTTTCCGCCCGGCCCGGGCTTTTTAAAGAGAACCGCCTTGGGATTCCCGTCGAGGCGAGAACCGATATCGACGAGGTCGATCTGCTCGGAGACGGTCTCCAGTTCGCCTTCATCGCGTAGCAGGTCGAGAAAGCGCCGGAGCCGGAATGCCTCGAGGTCTATAGGGTCATTCCTGATGGCCATGCTGTTAGTTGGCGCTGTGTTCACTCCATCCTCCCAGTCTTCTGTTACTTAGGCACGCGTGTTAGCGATTGCGGGGTGCCGTTGCGACGTGGCACCCATGGTTCCCCTAGTCAGCTTGCTTGTGCCCGTCTCAAGGCGTTGGTGCGTCCGGCCTTTCGAGCCGCGGTCTTCTCGGCATTCCAGGCGGCAAGTTGGGCAGCCGCATTGCTGCCGAGGCGCTCGAGCTCCTCCTCCTCGATGGTTCGCACGGTCAGCTCGAGGCGAATGCCGTTCGGGTCGAAGAAGTAGATCGAATTGATGAAGTGGTGATCAGTGATGCCCAGGACCTCGATGCCTGCGGCCTCGAGCCGCTGTTTGGCTAAGATCAGTTCATCCCTGCTGGAAAGCTCCAGCGCCAAGTGATTCACCCACGAGGGCGTGTTGGGCGAAGGCAGGGGCTGGACGTCATCGCCGAGATCGAAAAACGCGATGTATGATCCATCCCGCATCTGAAAGAAGATGTGCACGTACGGGCAATACTCACCGGTCGATGGCACGTGGTCCAGCCGGATCACATGTTTAAGCGGAAGGCCGAGGATGTCCTCATAGAAATGCCGGGTCTCTTCGGCATCGCGGCAGCGGTAGGCGAAGTGATGGAGCGAATTGATCCTCATTGCGTTTCCTTCTGTCCTTAAAATCTCATCCGGCCATTTTGGTCCGGTACCCCATCCGCGCGGACAGGTCCTGAGCCTTGGCCCGCATCAGCGTGACGATCGACCCATCGGCGCTGGTGTCAAATGTATTACTCGGGCCCATGCATGTGATGACATAAGCAAGGCGGCCGTCGTGGTCGAATACCGGCGCCGATACCGCGCTCAGGCCGACCATCATCGTGTCCCTGATCCGGGTCAGGCCCTCTTGCCTTATCCGCTCGATTAGCTTCTTCACCTCGTCGTTGGACATTTTGGTCTCGCGCATTTCTCTCGCCAGCATTTCCTTGGTGGCTTCACGAGGCAGATAGGCGAGGAATGCTTGGCCGCTTGCGGATCGCAGCAGCGACAGGATCGAGCCAATGCGAATGCCGAGAAAAATCGATCCAACGCCGGGTTCGACTGCCGCCACGGTGGCGCCGCCATTCGCCCAGGTGACGAGGCACGCAGTGTGGCTAGTCTCGGACATTATTTCTCGAAGCGACGCGCGACCGAGTGCGTCGCGATCAAGCAATCCAAGCGCCGCAAGTCCCAACTCGAAAGCGAGACTGCCGAGGCCGTAACGACCGGTGACGGGATCCTGAGCCACCAGTTTCATGCGGATCAAACTCACGAGATAACGATGCGCCTTCGGCGGCGCGTAGCCTGCGCCGGCAGCAAGACTTTTGAGGTTGAGCGGCTTCCCAGCGTCAAGCAGGGGGCGCAGGAGTTTCAATCCAACCTCGATTGATTGAATACCGAGCGCCTCTGTCGACGGCGATGCTTCGTCTTCACGGTCCTCGCTTGACAACGGGATCACTCCAGCCGTATGAACGCGTGTCACCTCGTATAACGCATTACAATATATATAATCAAGTGGGAACCCAGATGCGCTACTCGATCATGTCGGTGCAGGACCACTATCCAGGACGGGGTCGTTCGGTGCCGGAGTTCTATGCAGAGGTGATGGCTCAAGGCGAGCGCGCCGATGCCCTTGGTTACGACGCCTTTTTTCTCGCAGAGCATCATTTCCACGAATATGGGGCCGTGCCCGATCCGTCGGTCTTTCTGGCTAGCCTGGCGCAGCGAACGCGGCGGCTGCGACTTGGTACGTCGATCTCGGTGCTGACGTTCCGAAACCCGCTGACGGTGGCGGAGACCTACTCGATGGTCGACATCCTTTCCGGGGGCCGTCTCGTTCTCGGTGTGGGCTCCGGCTACTTGAAGCACGAATTCGAAGGTTTCCGTGTCGATCCCGCCGAGAAGCGCGAGCGCTTCGATGAAGCGCTGCAAGTATTGACGAAGGCGCTCTCGGGCGAGCGATTTACATTCCATGGAAAGTATCTGACGGTGGATGACGTTGCGATCAACGTCATGCCGTTGCAAATGCCGACCCCGCCCATCTACGTCGCGACCCTGCGCCGCGAGGGCGCCTACCACCTCGGTAGTAAGGGACAGAAGATGATGTGCGTGCCCTATGCCTCGGTCGACAGTTTTGACGAAATTGGCGCCATCGTTGCTGAATTTCGCAAAGGCCAACGTGATGCCGGCGTCAAACCCGATGACAATGATGTCCTTGTGGCATTGCACGCGCATGTTGCCATCGATGACGGCGAGGCGAAGGTCCAAGCTGCCGCGCCATTTGACCTCTATGTGGCGACGCGTTTGTACGCCAAGCGGCAGACTTACGATGATGTGCTGCGTTCCGGCCTCTCGCTCATTGGCGGAGTCCAGACGGTCACTCGCAAGCTGAAGCAACTGGCGGAGATGGATGTCCACCATGTCCTTGCGATCCACAACTTCGGAATGATGCCGCAGTACCAAGTTATGTCATCCATGGACCGCTTTGCAGCGATTGCGCATGCTATGAATGGAAGCTCGGCGGCAACCGATGACAAGAAGTCATTGGTTGCGTAGCTCGTGGGACTTGCGATGGATATGTGCGGCCTGTTTCTATCGGACCAGCACGATTCTTCTCGTTAATGACCTCTGAAAACTGTCGGCTCTTTGCCTGATCACGGGCATTTTTTCCTGGTACCCATTTTATAGATTCCCCGTTCAGGCTGTTTGCGAAGTCGGCGCCCCATCGGTGAACGAAGGCAGGTTCTAAGCGAGCCGTCAGGACGCCCACCATAAGCCAAGAACGCCAAATTCCCGAGTGCGCGCTATCCGGGTGCTTTGCTTTCGAGCGTTCGCTCACGTCGACCTCGATAGTCCACTTACAATTCATGGCCCAAATCAGAGTTGCGAAACCGGCTGGAGAGTATATAGTTGCATATGAAACTTGTTAGATGCAAATGAAATAATACACATTGGAGGGGATCATGCCGACCCAAACGGCGAAAGCCGATGTAATCACCAACGTCTACGCAAAATCGTTTCGGTTACTGGAAGCCGCAACGGTCGAGAAATTGCTAGGGAGCTCGAAATCCTGCGCAAGGAACTAGGAATAGGGCGAACCGAAAACGGGCGCTACCTACTGTCAAAGAATTGATAAGGAACGAGTTGGGAGGAAAGCTATGAAGACTAAAATAGCAGTAGCAGTTGCGGTGGTTTCGGTCGTTTGGTCGGTAAGCTGCGCAGTAGCGCAGAACAACAAGCCTTGGATCGTCGGACAGGTCGTGCCGTTGACTGGCCCCGTCGCGACGGTTGGTGTGAGGGTCGATCAGTCAACCCAGATGTGGGTTGAACAGGTCAACGCGGCCGGCGGCATCCGAGGTCGCAAGGTCCAACTGATCAATTGCAATGATGAAAACCGGCCGGAGCGTGCCGTAGCATGCGCTCGCGATATGATTGAAAAGGGCGCTTCCATCATTCTGGGAAATACGCTTACTGCTAGTATTCGGGCGATCCAGCCGCTAACGCGGCAAGGACCGATTTTCATCATCGCCTCGCCCAACGTTGTGCCAGCACCTAGCACTTATGATTTCCAAGTAAGTCCAAGTGATGAAGTCATAACCGAAGCAATCGCCGATTTTATGCAGGCAAACGGGCTTTCGAAAATAGGGATGGTTGCTGCGACTGACGCCAGCGGCGAGGTAGGGGTCGAAAGCGCAAAGAAGGTTTTTCCCAAGCGTAACATCGATGTGACTATTGAAAGAATTGACCTCAAGGCCAACGATGCCTCTACGCAGCTCGTCTCTGTAGCCGGCAAGGGGGTTCGGCTTGTGTACTCCTCATACTCGGGTGGCGGCGCTGTGACCGTCGTCAAGGGATTTAAGAATTTGGGATTAGAGCAGCCACTGATCGTCAGCTACGCCAACATCAGCGACGCCTTCGTGCAGCTAATTAAAGATGTAAAGCCCCCTCGACTTCTAGGGACCGCGCTGTCGGGGATTGTTCCGGACATCATGAAAGATCCGGGCGAACAGGCCCGGGCTCGCCGCTTTCACGAACAGTACACACAGCGTTATTCCCAGCGTCCGGATATGCTGAATGTCCTGGGCAAGCTCCTAACGGATACGGCGGATGCAATTCTTCGCTCCTCGCCCAATCCGGAGGATCCCACTTCGGTTAAGCAATGGTTGGAGACGACCGTAGTCGAGAGCATTCACAACCAGCGCTTCTCCTCGAGCAACCACGTTGGGATCAATGCTTCAGCCGTCGCATTGGTTGAGCTGAAAGATAATAGTTGGGCTCCAGCCGATCCGGTCGAGTAGTCAACGTTTCGATCGCAATGAACCTACGTTCGCGTCAGCAACGCTTAAGTGGAAGCAAGTGAATGACACGTAAGACGTCAAAAGGCCTACCAGCCGGATTTCTCGACCGCGTTTCGAGCTTTGAAACGATAATCCTATCAAATCCGGCTCCTCGGGTGTTGCTGGTTACACTCAACAGACCAAGGAAGCTTAACGCTTTCAACGAACTTATGATTCGCGAAATGCGTCAGGTCATTTGGGACGCTAACTTCGACGATGAAATACGCGTCATCATCATAACGGGAGCTGGTCGCGCGTTTTGCGCAGGTCGAGATATCGACGGGCTCCACTATGAAAACAATCTTCCGACCGCGGGCTATCGGTCTTATGTGCGAGCAAACCACGAGCTTTTTGATGAGATGGAGGCGATCGAGAAACCGATCATCGCGGCTGTGAACGGAATTTGTGCCGGCGGTGGTGTTGAGATGGCAATCGCGTGCGATTTCCGCGTTGCCTCTACTAACGCGGAGTTTCTGCTGCCGGAAAATCAGCTTGGTGTCATTCCGGCGTCGGGCGCCTGCTCTCGAATGATTCAAATGATCGGTATTGGAAGATTAAAAGAAATGGTCATGGCGGTTCGGCCATTTACGGCCGACAAAGCTTTGCAGGTGGGACTCGTCACAGATGTCGTTAGCCAAGACGAGCTCATGAAGTCATCCATTGACTTGGCCCAGAGCCTTATTGCGCTCTCGCCTCAAGCTTTGGGCATGGCTAAACACATTATCAACATCTGTCAAAACGTGGACACCGAAACGGGTCGGCAGCTCGAACGTCTTGGTCAGTCTGTTTTGATCCGCACGTCCGATAACAAGGAAGGCATGACGGCGTTTTCAGAAAAGCGGAAGCCGAAGTTCTCGGGTAGGTAAGTCTCTAGAATCTGTTGGAAGATAAGATGCAGAAAACACGCGAAACTCGTCCTTTGCATGTACAGCCTGCACAGATGATCGGGGCGCGCCACGAGGATATTCTTTGGCTGCGAGAGTTCCTGTTTTACAGAATTCCCGCGGTTGCGTCATATATGTTGAGAGAGACGTCGTTAGTCTGTGCGAGCTTGCGACCGAAGCTTACTACTGCGCAGTGGCGCATCATATCGATTCTTGCAAATCATCCCTCCCTGCTAGCGACTGAGATCAGCCGTATCAGCATGCTCGACGAGGTCGCGGTCAGCCGCGCGCTTTCAGTACTGGCGCGTCGAGGATTTATCCAAAAAAAACGGAACCGCCAGGACAAGCGCGCCCGTGAAGTCAGTTTAACTCCGGCTGGATGGCGGTATTACGGGGCGATCATGCCGCGAATGAGAGAGCAAAATGAAATCATTCGCGGGCTTTTCAACCAAGGGGAGTTGAGCGCCCTATATGGTGCGCTTGATCGCATCGATGAGTTGTTCAAGGGACTGAGCGACCAGCGACGGCTCTACGGCCGGGGGCTCAACATCAAGGATCTAGTTGAGCGCAAAGTTCGTGCGATTGAGACCGCTTCGAAAGCTGACGTTCGTGGCAAGAAATGATGCGGGAGAATGCTGAGGTGAGTGACAGCTTTTTTCGGCGCGAATACCAGCGGGCGAACAATCATCGCGCCACGGCATTCATTGACAGGCCGTACATTGGATCTCCGGGGGCTCCTGCTCAAGCTGAAACTAATTCCAGCATGATCTGGGGACACATGTTGGGCGGATTCCTATTTGGGTACGAGTACACGCGTTGGTGGAAGGAATCGAAGGCACTTCGAAATACAGCGGTCTTGGGTGATTGGAGCTGGTTGCATAAGGTGTCTGTGAAGGGGCGCGATGCTGCAAAGTTTATGGCGTACGCGAGCGTAAAGGACCTAGCTCGGCAGCAAGTCGGCCAAGTCATATTCGCTCCGATGGTGAACGATGATGGCAAGGTAACAGTCGAAGGATTGTCCTTGCGGCTAGGAGAGGACGAGTTCCTCTATACCGCGGGCGGTGCCGAGACTTATCTGCCGTTGTTGAAGAGCAAAACGAATTTTGATGTCAGTGTTGAGGACGTGACGCCTGATTATACTTGCTTCGCTTTGCAGGGCCCCCAATCGACAACAATTCTGGAAGCAATCACCGGGGAGCAATTTAGAGACCTTCGCTTCTCCCGTTGGCGCAAAACGCGGATTTTAGGTGAGGAGGTTATCGTCGCACGACAGGGCGTGACGGGGGAGGTCGGGTATGAGTTCTATATCCGCACTGATACGGGCAGGGCCCACGAGCTTTGGCGAACGATTAGGGAATATGGGGAGCCGTATGGGCTGCGTGAACTTGGTTTGAAAGCTCAACTCATTGGACATACGGAAACGGGTATCGCGACTTCAATGCGAGATTATTTGCCCGCTCGCGGCTCCGTCGTGCCATCCGAGAACAAGTTGGTCAGACGATGGTCCAGCCGGGAAGAGCTGACCCTGTTGGGCGACGATCTGAGTCCTCACTTTTGTTCGCCCACAGAACTGGGCTGGTCTCACACAGTAAATGTGGAGCGCGACGAGTTTATGGGCCAGAAAGCACTTGTGCGCGAAGCAGAGGAGGGTGGGCCCCAGCGACGATTCATCGGACTTATGTGGAATAGCGAAGACATGGCGCGTTTGTATGCCCGACTATTTGAGGACGAGCCGTCGGCACCTCCACCAGACCTACCGTACGGGCAGATGCGGGTTTGCTTCCTCCGAATTACTCGCGGGGACAAGCAGGTGGGCTGGGCATCTGGTGTGACCTACAGCCCAAACCTGCGTCGGATGATTTCATTGGGCCGCATCGACAGAGAATTTAGCGAGGCAGGAACGGAAGTGGTCGTGGTCTGGGGCAATTTTGTAGACGAGCCAACGATGAATATCCGGGCCCGCGTTCGAGAGCTTCCGTTCATTAAGCAGCGAAGGCGGGAAGATCTTTCAGCAACGCAAGGAGCTTGATGAAAGTGCAAAGGCCTAACTTGTTTCTTGGAGGTGCGGGTGACCAATAAGATAGGGCAGTTGCAGGAACATCCAGCAGTCGTTGGGGTGCCCTCCTACCAGACGGGCTTCGGCAACCATTTCGCTACTGAGGCGCGCCCGGGTGCGCTCCCAAAAGGACGAAACTCGCCGCAGAAGCCGCCGCTCGGCCTTTACGCAGAACAGATTTCCGGCACGGCTTTCACGGCACCGCGCGCTGAAAATCGCCGCACCTGGACTTATCGTTTGCGGCCGTCCGTCGTGCACCGGCCGTATTCACGCATGGACAATGGTCTGGTCCGCACCGCGCCATTCACTGACCTCGACGCGACGCCCTCGCAATTGCGCTGGTCGCCGTTTCCAATACCGACCACAGCGACCGATTTTGTTGAAGGAATGATCACCATCGGGGGTAACGGGGACGCCTCGCAGCAATCAGGCATGGCGGCGCATTTCTATGCCGCCAACGTGTCAATGAGCGACCGCTATTTTTACAGCGCCGACGGCGAAATGTTGCTGGTGCCTCAGCTGGGGCGACTGCGCCTTGTCACCGAATTAGGCCTGCTTCACGTTGCGCCGAACGAGGTCGCAGTTGTTCCGCGCGGTATCCCTGGGCACCATAATTTTCAACAATAATTCAGCTACTTATAGAGAACGACTGGATCATCTGGTTGAGCCCGCGTTCGTCTCGGGGCGCATCGGGGGCGCAAATTGCCGCGATGGTCCAGCATTCAGCGCACGCCCCTGTTCGCCCTGCCCAGATCACGCATTTCGCCAGGAGCGCGCAGCGCCTGAGGGTTCAGATAAAACTCGTTAGCAATTCCGTCTGTTTAACGAGTTTGAACTCTGCGAGCCGTTTCGTCGCAGTAGATCTAAGATCTTCGAATCGAAAGTAGGGCAGTTCGATGCAGGAGCGCGTCACGTTCAAGTCTGGCGATACGGCCCTTGTTGGCGACCTCTCGATTCCGATAGGCAGCGATACCCCCAAGCCCGCGGTGATCGTCATGCACGGCTTTGGCGGCCATCGCGATGGTCCACAACAACGCTGGTCACAGACGTTCTACACCAGCATGGGTTATGCGGTGCTGCGATTTGACTTTCAGGGCTGTGGCGAAAGCGGGGGTGAGCGCGGCTGGGTGTTGCCGCTCCGGCAAGTGAATGATGCGATTGCCGCTCTCGACTTCATGTCCGGCCGGCCAGAGATCGATCCAACCCGCGTTTGTCTAAGCGGCACGAGCTTTGGGGCGTCGGTTGCGGTTTACAGCGCCGGCCTCGACAAGCGCGTGTCGGCTGTTATCGGGCAGGGTGGCTGGGCCAGCGGTGAGCAGATGTTCCGCTCAATTCACTCGACGCCGGAAAAGTGGCAGAAGTTCAGCGAATTGCTAAAACGCGGCCGCGCCCGGAAGCCGACCGATCCGGTCATCATGGCGCATCGGTATGACCTGATCGTGGTTCCGGAACGGTTGCGCAACAATATCGATAAGCACGCGATCATGGAATTTCCGCTGGAGATGGCGATAGAAGCGATGGCGTTCAATCCGGGAGACATGGCCGCGCGCATCGCGCCGCGTCCGCTATTGCTCATGCACAGCGCGCAGGACGAAGTGATCACAGCAGAAGGTTCGATAGAATTGTTTAAGCGCGCCGGATATCACGGCGACTTACACATCATCGGCGGCGTGGACCACTTTATGTTCGGGGAAGACGACAGGCGCGTCGAAGAAATAGTCCGGACCTGGTTGAAGCGCTATTTCCCGGCAGATTGACAGATGTGGACTTATATACGGTGCGATCCCGCCGCCAGCAGTCGGCCATCATTCCGTTGTTGCGCTTGCGGTCGATTGCCCTGAATTTTTTCAGCAACTCGTTCGTTCGTTCATTCGCGCGGGATAGTGCGCCGGCAGGCGGTATTCGAGCGGAGCGCGCACGCCGCTGATCGTCGGTCGCGCCATCATTGTGGTACCCCATCTTTCCGGATTGTGGTACCCCATCTTTTCGGAGGAAAGATCAGTGATCAGAAACCAGGTTCTTTGCGCGATTTCCGGGTTGGTCCTGACGCTCCTCCCCTCATCGCCAGGCTCCGCCCAGACGTACCCCACGAAGCCCGTGCACGTCATCGTTAGTGTCACGGCGGCCTCGGTCACAGATATTGCAGTTCGAACAATCGGCCAGGAGATGCGGAGCCTGACCGGGCAACCCTGGCTCGTCGAGAATCGTCCAGGCGGCAACATGTTTTTGGCAACGGAAGCGTGCGTTCGCGCGGCTCCCGATGGATATACCCTCTGTGCAACGAACAGCGGGCCGATTTCATACAACCCGCATATCTTTTCGCAGAAGCCATATGACATCGAGAAAGACCTGATCCCGGTGACAAACATGTATTTTGTCCTCGGCGGGGTCATCGCTAGAAAGAACCTTTCCGCCAATTCTATTCAGGACCTGAAGACACTTGCTGGTGCTAAAGGCGCTGCCCTTAATTTTGGAACGCTCGGTCCTGGTTCAATTCCTGATGTGTTTCGACAGTGGCTCAATCGGGAATGGAACGTGAATTTCGCGGACGTTGCCTACAAAGGTGGCGGAGAAGTCGCCCAAGCCCTGATCAAGGGTGAGATCGACGTCGCGTATATCGGGCTTGGCAACATGACGACGCAATTACAGGACGGGCAATTGAAGGCACTCGCCATAGAGGGGCCGCACCGCTCGAAATATCTTCCCGACGTCCCGACGTTTGCGGAGGCTGGCATTGGGAACTATCCGTTTGGTGGTCCGATATGGTGGGGTTTGCACGTGCCCGTCGGAACGCCTGTCACAATCGTCAATAAGATCAGCGAGGACGTCGGTGTAGCATTACGGACCCCGAGTGTTGTTGAGTTTCTGGAGAAGCAATTTCTACAACCGACCCCGAGCACACCAGAACAATTCGCCGCTTTCACTAAAGAAGATCGGGACCGCGCGGGCGAAATCGTACGTCGTTTCAACGTTCCCAAGCAATAAGGCAGACCCGCGCCTTCGGTTGGGAAAGCATAACCTATGCCCCTGCGATAAAGGGCGTTGGTTCGAGGACTACTGATGCAGCTTGTTAGAGTTGCCGCTTCACACGACGCCATGATCAACGGAGTCGCGGTTGCGCCAAACGGGCGCATTTTTGCCAGCTTTCCTCATTGGACCGATGGCCAAGCTCCTGGCGTAGCCGAGCTCCTCGCGGATGGGTCCTTTCGGCCATTTCCAGGCCGAGGATGGAATGATCGTCCGTCAAATCGATCGTCTTCGGAGTACTTCGTCGCCGTCCATTCAATCTTCATTGACGCTTCCAACCATCTCTGGGTGGTTGACGACGCTGCACCACACCAGACGAGGAACGAAGCTGCGCGCCCCAAGATCGTAGAAATTGACTTGCTAACCGACAGCGTTGTTCGGGTTTTCCAGTTAAACATCGAAGCAGCGCCTGTTGGGGCAGTCCTCGGTCACGTACGTGCCGACCGCCATCATGCGTATGTAACAAACTCGGAGTATGGCGCCATTGTTGTGCTCGACCGAGCGACTGGTCGTTCGCGGAGAATTCTCAGCCGACATCCCAAAACGCAAGCAGACCCCTCAATCAGCCCCATTATTGATGGCGTGCCGTTCCAAAAAGCCAATGGTGATCCCATTATAGTAAACGCCAACCTGATCGAAATCGCGGATGACTGGCTCTATTTCACGTGTCTATTTGGTCCGGTCTTGCGCCGGATCAAGCTTTCTGCCGTTCTCGACGTTTCCCTCACAGATACCGATCTCGGGAACTGCATCGAGGATGTGGCACGTATACCAGCCTGCGCGGGGTTGATGGGTGCACCCGACGGCCGCATGTACCTTTCAGCATTTACCGAGAACGCTATTTTCGGTTTGCAGCGCGATGGTGTTCGGCCAGTTATTAGCCACTCACGAATCAGCTTTCCAAATGAGGGAAGCGTTGGACCCGACGGGTGGCTGTATTTCCCGGCGTCGCAAGTTCATCGGCTCCCCATGTTCCATGCAGATCGAAAGTCGCGCGTGCAGTTGCCGTGGGAAATATTGAAAATCGATTTGTCCACGAAGGATGGACTCCAATGAAACACGGCGTGGACCGAATCGTCACGACGCATAGCGTTAGGGCGGCAACCTTCATCACGAACCGGTTTTCGGCCAGGGTACGGCTGTATCGACCCGTGCGCGACACTCGCCGAAGCCGATTGAGACGAATCCATTTCGCTTGGCGCGACCGCGAAAAATAACTTCGTCGCCGTCCACCAAGTAACCGCGCGTCTCGCCGTTCGGTAGCGCGAGCGCGTGCGTGCCGCGGTTTGTGAGCTCGTTCAGGCAGGCGCGGTTTTCGTCGAGCGGGCCCGACGTCGTGCCGCTGCCGAGGAGATCGCCTGGCTGCAAATTGCACCCGTTGCTCATATGGTGCGTGAGCATCTGCGCAAACGTCCAATACATGTGAATGAAATTGGTGCGCGTGATGCGCGTTGGTTTCGCGCCGTCGGCGCGCATGTGCGGGGTCAGCAGATAGGCTTCCAGCTCGATGTCGAAACCGCCTGCAGCTTGATCGGAGTCCGAATTCAAATAGGGAAGGGGCGTGGGGTCGCTCTGCGGGCGAGGAAAGGCGGGAGCGCGGAACGGCGCCAGAGCCTCCGCGGTGACCACCCACGGCGAGACGGTGGTTGAAAGGCTTTTGCTGAGAAATGGACCCAGCACGCTCTCCCAGCGCTGGATGTCGCGCGCCGACCAGTCGTTGAGCAGGCAGAGACCGAAGATGTGATCGGGAGCGTCTTCGATCGAGATCGGTTCTCCCAGCGCATTGCCCCTGCCTACGTACACGCCGACTTCAAGTTCGAAGTCGAGCTGCCGGCAAGGACCGAACTCAACTTTGCCGTCGGAATTGCGCCATTGCACATTGGGTCGTCGCACCGGCTCACCGCTCAGCCTCACCGACGTGGCGCGGCCGTTGTAGGCAATCGGAAGGTATTTAAACGCGGGCGGGACCGGATTGTCGGGGCGAGTCACGCGTCCACCGCGTTCCGTATGATAGATCGACGTCAGAAAATCGGTGAAACTTCCGATCTTCGCAGGCAGCTTCATCTCAACACTTGCGATCGGAACAAGCAGCTTGTCTGCGATCTGGCGCGTTTGCGTCGCATGGCGCTCGTCCAGCCACAGAAGATCGGACAGGCGCGCGCGCAACGCGGATACCATCCGGTTGCCGGACCCCATCAAGGCGTTGAGGCTTCCGCCTGTTGCGAGACGCGCAGCGTCACCAGCCTCGCCGTCCAGAAGACCAACCTGCAGCGCGGCCAAAACATCGAGGACTTGGTCGCCGATCGCGACCCCGATGCGCGCGCCGGCAACGCCTTGGAAAACGCCAAAGGGGAGGTTTTGAATCGGAAAATCGCTGCTCGCGAGGTTGGCGCTTTCGACCCAGCTCTTGCGAGAAGGGTCATGCGTGCGATTCAAATCCGTCATCCCTTCCTCCCCGTGCTTCATTTGCAGTTAAATATTCCCGTAATAAGGAATAGTCAAACATCGCTGGGGCCAAATCGGCTTGAAATTCTTTCAAGAGTGAATTAATGCGAATACGCAAAGGCAAGTTCAAAAACACCCTGTTTGACGAGGGACCCCATGGAAACCGTGATCCCGCAGCATGTTCACCTTGTCGGCAGCATTGGGCTCGACAATGTGCCGGATATTTTTCGTGCCCTTGGGAAGGGTCTCGGCCGTCGCTTGAAACGCGTCCCGGACGGCGAGGTCGGGGGACGCCGGCTTTGGGTGAGTTGGCAATATCCGCTGTTTCGCGCAAATCCGTTTTTGGCGGCCACCGAAGTTGCGCGCCCGCGCACGGGCTTTCTCGAACTTAAAATCGCCGATGGCGTCGATCCGAAGGATATCGTGTTCGGTGAACTGGGGTACACGCGCGAAGCGCGGGCGTCCTATCTCGACTTCCTCAAGGCCAAGGAGCGCGGCGAACTTCCGCTGGACGTGAAGTTTCAAGTTTGCCTGCCGACGCCGCTGGCCGTGGTAAATTCGTTTTGCAGCGTACAGGACGGGGCCAGCATCGAAAAAGCATACGAAAAGGCGATGATGGCGGAAGTCGCTGCACTGTGCGAGGCCATCCCGCACAAGGATCTTTCCGTACAATGGGACATTTGCATCGAGATGGTGTTTTGGGACGGCCAGGAATACCGGGGCCGCACCAAACGAGCGGATATCACCAAGGAGTTGATCCTGGAGCGCACGCAACGCATCTGCAGCGCGATCCCATCCGACGTCGAGCTCGGCATTCATCTCTGTTACGGCGACTTCGAGGCCAAGCACTTCGTAGAACCGCGCGACGCCGCCAAGATGGTCGAATTTGCCAACGCCCTGGCGAA
Organism: uncultured Alphaproteobacteria bacterium; assembly: GCA_963816775.1. Lineage (GTDB taxonomy): Bacteria > Pseudomonadota > Alphaproteobacteria > Rhizobiales > Xanthobacteraceae > JAFAXD01. Next base: position 37,648 of record CAWFLX010000053.1, on the reverse strand, counting down.
GGCGGTCAAGCATCCGCTCGCCTTCGTCCACATGCCCGTCCCCATCAACCGGACCGACGACGCCTTTTTCCAGCCGCTTCGTGATCTACGGCTGGCAACAGACACCGAGGTCTATCTAGGCGTGGTCCACGGCGCCGATGGCAAGGACGGCACCAATAAAAGGATCGCCGCAGCCGGAAGGTATCTCAAGGGCTTCGGGATAGCCTGTGAATGCGGCATCGCGCGCGCGCGGCGGCCCGACCTTGTTGCCGCGATCCTGGCGGTCCACGCGCAGACGTCGCAGGAACCGGCTGCCTAATTGGAGCACGATCTTCCCAAAAGCTGGTTCCCGGTTTTCGGCTGCTCCGGCGTGGCGATTGCCAATCGAACCGTTGCTGCTTAAAGACTCGTTCCAGATCAAGGCTTGGAGCGGGCAGGGGATCTTGAGCGGAGCAACGAAAACTCGACGGAAGCGGCGCAAGCAGGGACGGCCGAACAAGGACGCGACAACCGTTGGTCGCGACGTGCTCATTGCCGCAACGCGCGCTTTGACGAAGACCATTCCGGCGGGACAAATAACGCGGTTGGATATCGCGCGGGCGGCCGGCGTCGACCCCGCGCTCATCCGGTACTATTTCGGCGACAAATCCGCGCTTCTCGTTGCCGCGGTGTTGCAGGCCGGCGCTGAACTGCGGGAACGTCAGGCCCAGGGCTCTGCCGAAGAGACGACGGTTCGCGAAAAGATCAGACGGCGCATCTTCGTGCTTCTGGAAACCCTCTACCAGGACCCCTCGCTGCATCACCTGATCATCGAGCGGATCATTCACAATAAATCCAAGGAAGCGCGCCAATTGCGACACGACATGGTCCATGGGACCTGCAAACAACTGGCCGCTGTTATCAATGAAGGCGTAGCCACCGGCGAGTTTCGTCGCGTCGACCCTCGGCATTTGTTTCTGGCGACGGTCGGAGCTTGCAGCTTTCCGATGGCCGAGCGCGCGCTGTTCGAAGAGCTGATGGGAGGGCCCATCACCGAAGCGCATCTCCACGCCTACGCCCGGTTCGTGTCGGACGTATTTTTGGACGGATTATCCAAAGTTCTTCCCGAACAGAAGAAAATTGCACGCGCACGCCCGGTTTCTTGACTATTCCTTCCATAGAGAATATTATTTGGTCGAACGCCGACAAGGCGCGATCAGACGCCAACATGGGGGCGCGTTATGGCACGCCGGTTGATCGACATTTCCGCGCCGCTGCGAGCCGATATCGCGAGCGACCCACCGCATAATTTGCCGCAGATCGATTATCACGATCACCACCAGACGGCGCCGCGGATGGCCGAATACATGGGCGTGCGGGTCGATCAGTTACCCGACGGCGAATATTGCGCGACCGAGCGGCTACGCATCAGCACGCACAACGGCACACATCTCGATGCGCCGTATCATTTCTTCTCGACCATGAATCATGCGCTTAAGCCTGGCGGCGAGCCGTCGTGGCGGATCGACGAAGTACCCTTGGAGTGGTGCTTCAATCCAGCCGTAAAGCTGGATTTTCGCCATCTTCCCGATGGCTACGTGGCAACGCCGGGCGACGTTGAGGCAGAGCTCAAGCGCATCGGGCATGCAATCAAGCCGTTGGAGATCGTGGTCGTGAACACGCGTGCCGGGAGCCGCTACGGCGAAGACGACTATGTCGACAGTGGGTGCGGCATGGGCAAGACGGCGACGCTGTGGCTGCTCGAGCGTGGCGTGCGGCTGGTCGGAACCGACGGATGGAGCTGGGATGCGCCATTTTCGCACACGCGCAGGCGCGTGCAAGAAAGCGGTGATGTCGGCCTGATCTGGGAAGGGCACCGTGCCGGGCGCGAGATTGGTTATTCGCACCTCGAGAAGTTGCACAACCTCGAAATGTTGCCAGCCGACGGATTCGATGTTGTTTGTTTTCCCGTCAAGGTCCATCGCGCATCCGCCGGTTGGACGCGCGCGGTTGCGATCCTCAATCAGTAAGGCGCGGCCAAGGGCCGGGGTCTGCGGCCAGGACGATCGCTGCTGTTCACTTCGCCCCCAATCCGGGTTCGCCATGTCATGCGCGCGCATGGGCCCGATGGACCGCGTTTCAGAAAATATTCTCGCAAGAGAGAAATATTGTTGACAGGCGGTCGCCGCCGAATAGAGTTCAGCGCAAGCCGCGCCTGATCGAAAACGTCGCGGAACCTGGTGGAGGCTGAGCCCGCTACCGCTCTGTCCTAGCGCGGGCGCTCTACCCGCCGGGGTTTTAAGGTGATGGGTCAAAAGGTCGAGCTTCGATGCCCAGGGTTGGAAAGGTTTTGATCGTAGGCGGAGGCATCGGCGGGCTCTCGACCGCCATCGGGCTCGGCCAAGTCGGGATTGACGCCGAGGTCGTCGAAATCAAAAGGGAATGGGCAATCTACGGCGTCGGGATCATTCAACCCGGAAACGCCATCCGCGCCTACGAGGCGCTTGGCGTTGCCGGGCTCTGTCTCGAACGCGGCTTTGTCTACAAGCGGCAGCGCCACTACGACGCCGACGGCAATATGATCGGCGAGCGGACGATGCCCCCTATCGATGGTCTGGACATCGTTGGGCACTGCGGAATTCCTCGCCCCGTGCTGCATGACATCCTGGTGTCGAGGGCACGGGCGCACGGCGCCGGGATTCGAACGGGGGTTACGGTCGAGGCGCTACAGGATTCCCGCGACGGCGTCGACGTCACGTTCACCGACGGCTCAACGGGTCGCTACGACCTGGTGATCGGAGCCGACGGCACCTATTCCAAAATTCGCCAGATGGTGTTTGGCGACGTCTACAAGCCGCGTTTCTCGGGACAGGGCTGCTGGCGGTTTACCACCGAGAAGTCACCCGAAATGGACTGGAGCTGCGCGTTTCACGGTCCGAATAAAGCCGGGCTGATCCCGCTGACACGAAACTCGATGTACATGTTCCTGACGACGTCCGAGCCGGGCAATCCTTGGATGCCGGATGATCGCCTGCACGACCTGATGCGGGCGCGGCTGTATGGGCACGGCGGACTTGCCGGCGAAATCTGCAACCGAATCCAGCGTCCGGAGGACGTCGTCTACAAGCCGATGGAGACGATACTCGTGCCGCGGCCCTGGTACCGCGGCCGGGTGTTGCTGATCGGAGACGCGGCTCACACGACCACACCGCATCATGCGCAAGGGGCTGCGATGGCGGTCGAGGACGCGGTCGTGCTGTCCGAGCTGCTGCGGGCCGACGGCGAGTTGGACGATGTGCTCGAACAGTTCATGGAGCGCCGCTGGCCCCGCTGCAAACTAGTCGTCGAGGCGTCGGTCCAGGTCGGCGAGTGGGAACAAAACCCCACACAGACATCGGTCCATGACGCCATTGAACTTAGCAATCACGTCCGCCTGCAGTTGGCACACGCGTTCTGAACATATGAGCTTTTGACAGGAGAACCGTCATGACGATCCGCGGAGTCGACAGAGTCATCCTGAGCGTCGAAGAAATGGACGCGGCCAAGCGGTTCCTGCGAGACTTCGGATTGACGGAAGTTGAGAAAGGAGCGAAGGGCGCGACGTTCGAGTCGCTCGACGGTACCGATCTCGTGTTGCGCGACACGAACGACCGTTCGCTTCCGATGGCGGTCGGGGCGGCGACCAACGCGCGGGAGATCATCTGGGGGGTCGAGAGCGCCGAGGAGCTGCAGAAAGTCGGCGCCGAGCTGAGCAAAGACCGTCAGGTCATGATGGGCTCGGACGGCGTGTTGCGAACGAAAGATAATACTGGCTACGGCATCGCTTTTCAGGTGACGGCGCGTCACTCCTACGATGCGAGGCCCGCGCTGGCGAACGTGGCCGGCCTGCCGCCCGTACGCCCGAAAAACCAGAGGGTGGACTTTGCGGCACCGCACCGCCCGCGCAGTATCGGACACATCGTGCTGTGGGTGCCCGATCTCAACAGTGCGAGAAATTTCTACACCGAGCGGCTTGGTTTTCGTCTGACCGATTCCTACCGGGATCGCTCGTGCTTCCTGCGCGCCGAAGGCTCAAACGATCACCACAATCTGTTCCTTATCAAGAAGGAAGACATCCCGGGCGGCCTGCATCACATCGAGTTCCACGTCGGCGACTTCAATGAAGTGATGATGGGCGGACGGCGGCTCACCGAAAAAGGGTGGAAGACCTACGTTGGGCCTGGCCGTCACACCTTGGGTTCTAATTACTTCTGGTACTTCAAGACGCCGTGCGGCGGTGCCATGGAACTCGCCTGCGACATGGACTACGCCGACGACGATTGGGAAGCCAAGGAGTGGGAATATTCCAACGACGTCGTTGCCGCCTGGTGCACCAGTTACACGCTCTACGGGCACTGATCGGCGATGGGCGGTGCCTCCTTCAAACTCGGGACGTTTGCATCGGCGGGCCGGCGCTTCGCAGGTCTCGTGATCGACGAAGGCGTGGTCGATCTCGCCGCCGCATATCCGCATTTTGCAAGATCGAACGGCGCAACATCCGGCGTGCTCAGCGATCCGACCAGCGTGCTCGGCCTGCTGCAGGACTGGGATCGCAACTTCCCGGTGTTGCAATTGATTGCTGCATTTGTCGTAAAGCAACGTATCGACAACGACACGGTGAAAGCGACGGTCTATCAGCTGAGCGCCCTGCAGGTGCTTCCGCCGATCATTCGGCCGCCGAAGCTGCTTTACGCCGCCGCCAACTATCGCGAGCACGTCGCTGGGATGAGAAAGACGTTTCGCAACGGCCTGCCGCCGATCGAACCGTCCAACGACTATCAGGCCGATAAAACGAAATCGGACGTCTATCTGTTTTTCAAAGGCAACAACTGCCTCTCGGGGCCGTACGACGACGTGGTCTTGCCGGAGGGCGTTGACCGGATCGATTGGGAGGCAGAACTCGCGGTCGTCATCGGCCGCCAGGGAAAAAACATTCCTACCGGCCAGGCGATGGACCACGTCGCCGGGTTCATGACGACGAACGACATCTCCGCGCGCAGCAGGACTTGGCGGCTCGATCGACCGAGCATCCGCTCCGATTGGATGGGCGGCAAGAGCTACGACACCTTTGCGCCGATGGGACCGTTCTTCGTTCCCACGGCTTTTGTGCCGGATCCCTCGAACCTGCGCATCTGGTGCGCCGTGAACGGAGTCACCAAGCAAGATGGCAACAGCGGCGACATGGTGTTCGGGATCGAGGAGCAGATCGCGTACGGCTCGAAGATGATGACCCTTGAGCCCGGCGACGTGTTCGCCACTGGGACGCCTGCAGGAACGGGCCAAGAGCGCCTTGAATTTCTTAAGGCAGGCGACGTCATCGAGACCGAAGTTGAAGGGCTGGGCCGTCAGAAAAACAAGGTTGTCGCGGGTTCGTCGGCCTATAGCGCGGGGCACGACGCCCCAAAGTGAAGTCCACAAGCATCGCCAACAAAGTCGCTGGAGAGTGACGTTGCACGGACCAGTTTCGACATTGGCGATCGCGCTGGCCGTCGTGAGCGGGATTTTTCCCACCCAAACTCCGGCCGAACCGACATTTCCGAGCAAGCCCATCACGATCGTCGTGCCGCTCGCCGCCGGGTCCACGGCCGACGGCGCTGCGCGCACGATGGGCAATGAACTGAGCATGATCGCCAGGCAGCCCGTGATCATCGACAACCGGCCGGGCGCAAGCGGCGTCATTGCGGCGGCGTTTGCCGCCAAGGCGCTTCCGGACGGATACACGATTTTTTTGGCGACCAACTCGACGCATGCGGCCAACGTCTCGTTGTTCAAGAACTTGCCCTACGACCCGGTCAAGGACTTTGCTCCAATCACCATGGCTGAGAACGCGCCGGCATTTTTCGTCGTGCGCGCCGACAGCCCGATCCGATCAATGGCTGAATTCATTGAAACAGTCAGAGCGAGTCCGGGAAAATTAAATGTCGGCGTGTTCAGTGTATCGGGCATCGTCGCCGCCACAATGCTGAGTTCGAAGGCGAGCCTGGACTTTCTGCAAGTTCCTTACAAAGCACCGGCACCGGCAATCAGCGATCTACTCGGTGAGCGCCTGGACGCGCTCGCTGCCGACGTTCAGAACGCGGTGACTTTGACACAGGGCAACAAAGCGCGAGCCCTCGCGGTCACGTCTGCAAAGCGCTTTCCGATCATGCCGGACGTGCCGACGATCAGCGAACTGGGCGTTCCGGATTACGAAATGGTGTCTTGGGGTGCCTATTTTGCGCCTGCCGGCACTCCGCGCGAGATCGTGGCGGAGCTCAATCGCATGATTCATGCGGCTTATGAGACCAAGCCGGTCCGCGACGCGAGCGAGCGCTTCGGAATGCAAATCAAGCTCTCCAGCCCGGAAGAGCTCGATGTCTTTGTCCGGAACGAAATCATCAAATGGTCGGCGATGATCAGGGCATCGGGACTCGAGCCGCAATGAACACCCTCACGCATCACGTGATTGCGCATCATTTCGGAGCGCGTGTCACGCGCTTGCTCAGGGACCGGTGGCCCGATTACCCCGTACACGAGGTCGATCCGGCGCGCGCCTGGTTGTTGCCGGCCGACACGTCCGCCTTGTTGTCGGGCCCGTCGAAAGTGTGGGCGCACGGTCCGCGCGAACAGCCAGCCGACTGGCCGAAAAAGCTCGCCTGGGTCCAAATCCCGGGCGCCGGCGCGGACCAGTATCCACGCTGGTTGTTGCGCAGCCACGTCGTGACCACGGGCCGCGGCATCAACTCGGTTCCAATAGCGGAATTCGTCCTGGCCAGCATGCTGGCGCATGCGAAGCGCTTTCCGTCCGCGTGGATTTCGCGTCAGGAGGATTGGCGGTCCGTGCAGATGGATACGCTCGATGGTCGGACGCTCGGCCTGCTCGGCTTCGGCAGCGTCGCGCGCGAGGTGGCACAGCGCGCGCTCGTCTTCGGCATGAAAATCATCGTGCGCAGGCGGTCAATGATCGAACTGTTGCCCGCCGGGATCACATACGCGCCTTCCATCGCGGCGATGCTGGCTGTGGCGGACTATCTCGTTTTGGCGGCTCCGTACAGTGCGGAAACCCACCACATCATCAACCGCGAAGCGATATCCAACCTGAAACAGGGGGCGCACATCGTGAATGTCGCGCGCGGGGGGTTGATCGATCAGGATGCATTGCTCGAAGCGCTCGACAGCGGACACCTGGCGTCTGCGAGCATCGACGTGACGGAACCGGAGCCGCTCCCCGCCGGGCATCGGCTCTACACGCATCCGCGTGTTCAGCTCTCGCCGCACAGCGCCTGGAACAGCCCCGATACCCTCGATCGCCTGGTCGGAAAATTCAACCAGAACCTCGAGCGACTTATCGGTGGTCGCTCGTTGCTCGACATATTGGACGTTAATTCGGCCTCCGTCACATGAGGAGGCCACACGCAAGGAGGGCCCATGACGTTCGCGCTTGAACGCGGGAAGTTCTACCGCATGCCGGTTCCCTACGGGCCGATGCCAGGTCCGCGCCAAATTCCAGCCGGCAAGCCCGTCGATCATCGCCGCAACCCAAAACGCCGAACGTTCGGCGTCAGCTACTTGGTGAAGCCCGAGCGGCTCGAAGCGCTGTTGCCGCCGAGGTTCTCGCTGTGGGGCGAACCCGTCATGACCGTCGACGTCACCTACATGTGGGGCATCGATTGGTTGGCCGGCCGCGGCTACAACACGTTCGGTGTCAAATTTCCGGCTATCGTTCGCGCGAACGGCGAGACGGTGCACGGCACATTCCTTTCAGTGCTGTGGGAGAATCTCGCCGACCCGATCATCAGCGGCCGCGAAGAACTGGGGTTCAGCAAGCTCTTCTGCGAAATACCCGAGCCGCGCGTACAGGACGGCAAACACGCAATCTGTTGCGGCTGGCTCGGCCATCCATTCTTCGACATGGAACTTTCGGGTCTGCGCGATGCACCGCCCGCGCAGCCAAATCCAATGAACGCGGGACTATTGCACTACAAGTTCATGCCGCGCACGGGCGACTGGGGCGCGGCTGATTTCGCGGGCGCCGTCTTGTCGCCGTCGCATCCCTCGGACGTTACCGTCACGTCGCGCAAGACCGGCGAAGGACATTTTCATTTTCGACGTTCGCGATGGGAAGACCTGCCCACGCTCTACCACATCGTCAACCTGCTCGCTGAAATCGAGTTGCTCGAATTTCGCGGCGCCAACCTCACGCTGTCCGAAGGAAGCACCGATCACGCGAACCAAAGGGTGGTGGGAGGCGATGCATTCGTAAGGGACGGCATGGACGCAACCCCCCTACCAGCGAAATAGAAGCGATCATTCAACAAAAAGCCTGAAACACCAAAACATCGAGGGAGGACAACGAAATGACGAGCACCACCACGTCCGACGTCGCGTTCGTCGGGCAGCAGTCAGCAAGCGCAGCGGCGGCTTCGTCAGCCTCGGCACCGATCCTCGGCCGCATCGAACGGTTGCCGCTGTCGAGGTGGCATCTCAAAGTGAGGGCCATCATCGGAACTGCAACGTTTTTTGACGGTATTGATTTTCTGGCTATTGCACTTGCGCTGCCGGTTCTTGCCGGGGCGTGGCATCTCACGCCGGTACAAATCGGCCTGCTGATTTCAGGCAGCGCCTTTGGGCAGCTGATCGGTGCGGTCGGGTTTGGGTTTATGGCGGAACGCTATGGTCGTATTCCTTCGATCGTCACGACAGTCCTGATTTTTGGCCTAACGGGCATCGGCTGCGCACTATCTTGGGATTTCTACTCGATGTTCGTATTTCGCTGCATCCAGGGCGTTGGGATGGGGGCCGAAGTGCCTGTAGCCGCGAGCTACATCAATGAGATAGCACCGGCACAGAAGCGTGGTCGATTTGTGCTGTTGTATGAGTTCATTTTCGCGGTCGGCGTGCTTGCCGCCGGACTCCTCGGCCGTTGGACGATTCCAGCGTTCGGCTGGCAGTCGATTTTCTGGATCGGTGCGGTGCCAGCTCTGCTGATCGTTCCATTCATCATGCGGTTGCCGGAGTCGCCAAGGTGGCTGATCGGGCGCGGCCGGATTGACGAGGCGGATAAAGTTGTGACTGAGATCGAGCAAGCGATAACGCGCACGGGGCGCACGCTACCGCCTCCTCAACAAGCGACACCGTCGCTTGTTGGCAGGGGCAGACTAAGCGAGCTAGTCAACGAGCGCTACCGCAGGCGAACGCTAGTCATGTGGCTCATTTGGATTTGCATCGGTTTTGTCAGCTGGCCGCTAACGACGTGGCTGCCCACCATGTTTCGTACCGTTTACCAGGTGCCCGTCGAAACCGCGTTGACGTACGGGCTCATCACGACCAGCGGTGCCATCGTGGCCGGTACGCTGACGTGTTCGTTGCTGATCGATATCGTCGGGCGACGGCGTTGGTTCATGCTGGCTTTCACAGTCGCTGCGCTCGCAATGTTGTCGGTCTGGCTCGCGGGTGCGCAGCCGGTGCTTCTCGTGGTCGCGCTCGCAGCAATCACGATGTTCTTCGTCTCCTCATTGAATCTCGCGATCTATGTCTACACGCCCGAAATCTATCCGACGCGGCTGCGCGCAGTCGGCATGGGAATTTGCAGCGCTTGGGCGAAAGTGGCCGGTATGATCGCCCCAACGGTGATCGGCTGGTGGCTCGGGTCGCAAGGAATGGCCGCGGTTTTCCTGCTGCTCGGCGCCTTCGGCGTCGCCGGGGCCCTCGTGACATTCCTGTTTGCAGAAGAAACGCGCCGAAAGCCGTTGGAGGAGCTTTCACCTTAGCGCGCCGGCACCAGGGATCATTCAAATTGAGCCCGGCTTTCCTGTGCTTGTGAGCAGGACGATCTACGGTACCCTTCCTCCCAGGAAGGCAGACTTGCGGCGGCGCAATTGCCGTCAGCGGCAATGGCCGAATTCCTGCCGACATATGATGCGAGAATCTACGTTGGACTTGCCGCGCCGCGCGGCACTTCCATCGAAATCATCAACACGCTAAACCGGGAAATCAACGCCGCGCTCACAGATTTCGACGATGTTGCTGCGGATCGCCGAGCTTGGCGACACGCCTCTCTCACTCACGACTTCCGAGTTTGCGAAGCTCATCGTCGATGAGACTGAGAAATGGGGCAAAGTGATCCGGGCGGCCAACATCAGGGCGGAGTGACTTTCGAACCGACGAACTATCCGCTGGAACCTGCCGGCCCGGGATAGACTTCTCATCGCATCCGTGCAACAGCCGCTCCGACGCCCATTTACGTACCAAGAGCGACTAGAAAAAACGTTGATGCTTGAACCAGGTCGGATTCGCGGAATGAAAAGGTTATGGAACTGGGGGTAGGGGAGGTCAGCACTGCCAATCACGCCTCCGCGCTTGTGACGGCGGCGGTGGTCGTCGCCGACGGCTGGTGACGCGACAACTGGTCCTGCACGCCGCCTGGCTGCGATGCGATGACGATCCTGACGAATTTTGCCGGAAACGTTTGCGCTGACAGGCTAACGCTTGCCGCAAGCAGGGCTGCGCAGGTCAACGCGATCCGCGCGACGACAGCGAACATGAGCTCCTCCCGATCCACCGGCGGGCGTGACTGGCAGCTATGCCCGCATCTCATTCACCAGCGTCCCAATGTTTTCGACCCAAACTTTCACGACGTCGCCGGCCTTGAGAGATTCTCCGCGTGCGATGCCGACTCCTGACGTCGTTCCGGTCAGGATCAGGTCGCCTGGATAGAGGGTCATGCGCGTCGAGAGATGCGACACCTGCTCAGCCGTGCTGAAGATCATCCGACTGGTGTGCGAGTCCTGTTTGAGGACGTCGTTGACCCAAAGCTTGATCCCGAGCGCCTGCGGATCGCCGACCTGTTCGGCCGGCGTAATCCACGGTCCAGGGGACAGGCCTGATCGAAGCATTTCTGCGCAATCCAATCGAATTGAAATGGAGACGAGCTCGATACGCCAGGACGTTTCATCGCGTCGCGCGCGGAGAGATCGTTCGCGATCGTGTAGCCAGCCACATGCTCCAGCGCGTGTTCGACCGGGACGTCCTTCGCGGTTTTTCCAATGACCGCGACCAGCTCAGCCTCCCAATCCAACATCTTGGAATACGACGGCGCTTTGATTGCGGCGTTGGGGCCGGTGATCGATCTTGACGCTTTCAGAAAGTGCCAAGGGCTCAATCCCAAAGTGTGGGGATCCGGTTCGTGCGGCAGGTTCTTCTGAAGGCGCTCCATCTCTTGCTGATGGTCGGAGTAGTTGGCGCCGGCGCAACATATGGAGGACGGATATAGTACAGGCGTCACCAGCTCAGCGTTGGACAGACGCTGTGCGGGCGTGCCGCGGGTTTTGGACATCGCGCCCGCGATCGCGTTCTTGGCCTTGCCCCAATCGTTGAGCACGTCGAGGACGCTCGTATAGCCCGGTCTTTCTGTCAGCGACGCGACGTCAAGAACGCTCTCGTCAACCGCAATGCCGGCGCGAGGGCCCGACGCGCCCAGATAACTGACGATGTGATAGCCAGACATTCAACGCTCCGGATCAATGCGCCTCAGCCCCACAGCTCCAGGCTCGCCAGCTTCGCCCCGGCCACCAGCGCCGCGAGCTTCGCCTCCGCGAGCTGCGGATGCACGCGCCCGCCAAGCCCGCAGTCGGTGCCGGCGATGACGTTCTCGCGCCCGACAATCTGCGCATAGTCCAACAGCCGGTCGGCCACCACTTCGGGATGCTCGACGAGGTTGGTGGCGTGGCTGACGACACCGGGAATCAGAATCTTGCCGGCGGGCAATTTCACGTCGCGCCAGACCTTGTATTCATGCTCGTGGCGCACGTTGCCGGCTTCGACCGAAAAGGCCTGCGCGTTCACCCGCAGCATGACCTCGACGATGTCGCGCAGCGGAAGATCGGCGGTGTGCGGGCCGTGCCAGCTGCCCCAGCAGATGTGATAGCGCACGCGATCTTCCGGAATGCCCTTGAGCGCGTGGTTCAACGCTTCGATGCGAAGCGCCGCATAGCGGCGATAGTCCTCGACGCTCGGCGGCGGATCGAGCATGTCCCAAGTGTCGGGCAGGCCGGGATCGTCGAGCTGGAGCAGGAAGCCGGCGTCGACGATCGCGCGATATTCGACCGCGAGCGCATTGGCGATGCCCTCCAGGAATGCCTCCGGGTTCGGGTAAACGGCGTTCTGGCCACGGCAGAACATTTCGAGGCTGCCGACCGCGATCGAGGTGACGAATGCTTCCTTCACGCCCGCCGCGCTCGCGGCCGCCTTCAGGTTGGCGAGGTCGCGGTTGAGCGCGTGCTCGCCGGTGTATTTGATCGGCGCGATGCAGGCCGGCCGCACCACCCGGCGCATGGCCTCGGCGGCCTCGGCGTAGAACTCCACGAACTTGTGCTGCTCGAGCGGGCGCATGACGACGCGCATCGGCGCGCCGGCGGCGACGCGCTCGGGCGCCACCGCCTCGCGCGGCGCCGGGCCGAAACCGCTGATCCGGTCGAAAATGTAGACGCCCCAGGCCGCAAGATCGGACGCGGAGCGCATCGGCTTGCCGAACTCGCCATCGTTGACGACGTCAACGCCGGCGTCGAGCTGCGCGCGCACGACGTCCGCGACGGAGCTTTTCAGCAGCGCATCCAGTTCCTTCTCATGCGCGGGACCGGTCGCCAGACTGGCCCAGGCCCGCCACAGCCGCTCGGGCCGCGACAGGCTGCCGGCGTGGGTGGTGATGATCCGGTCCGTGCTGCGTATCATGGGCGGGTCCTTCCTTGGGGGTCATGCTTCAACGCGCTTGTGGCCATTCTTCGAGACGCGTCGCTGAGCGACGCTCCTCAGAATGAGGGCTGAGTGTGTTACGCGGCTCGCGGCGCCGCCCACAAACTCCGCCCTCATCCTGAGGAGCGGGGCCGAAGGCCGAGCATCTCGAAGGATGGCCACAAGCACACCTCGCTGTCATCGCGTCGCAGACGGACTGATCGCCGTTGCCTGCGGCGGGCGCGCGATCTCGCCGCTCGCCCGCAGCGCCAGAATTGCGAGCCCGCCAAAGGCCGGCGCCAGCCCGATCACGAGGAACAACTGGATGTTGCTCCAGCTCGCCGCGATCAGCGCGCTCGCCAGCAGCGGGGCGAGCACCTGGCCGAAGCGGCCCATGCCCATCGCCCAGCCGATGCCGGATGACCGGATGGCAGTCGGGTAGGTGAGGGCGGCAAGCGCAATTGCGCCCGAGGCGCCCATGCCGACAAACAATCCAATCAGGAACAGCGCGGCCGACATCGATGCCATCGAGGTCGCCGCATAGCCGAGCATCGCGGTGACAATCGCGCCAAGGAACAGCGCGGGACACAGAATGGGAACGGTGCCAAACCGCTCCATCAGCCGGCCCGCGCTCCCCATCCCGATCAGCGCGCCGAGGAAGTGTATCCCGATCACGATCGAGGCCTGGGCGGGCGCAATGCCGTTGTCGCGCAGCAGCAGCGGGGTCCAGACCACCGTGAGGGCGAGCGTTCCGAACGCCATGAAGAAGGGAACCCACAGCAGGACCGTTTGGGTCGCCCGGCCGTCGGCAAACAGGCGCTTGAGCGGCGCGCCGTCGAGGCGTTCCTCGTCGGAGACAAAGAGCACGGCGACCGGCAGGCTCGGATCAATTCTGCGTACGATCGCGGCCACGCGCCGCGGATCCTGCCGCGTCGCGATCAGGAAGCGGAGCGACTCGGGGAGCCAGATCAGCAACGCCGCGGCGATGATGAGCGGCAGAACGCCGCCGACCCAGAAGATCGCTTGCCAGCCGAAGTTGGTGAGAATGTAGGAATTGGCAAAGCCGCCGGCGGTTCCGCCGAGCGGGAACGCGGCCCAGATCAGGCTCGCCACCATGGCGCGGCGGCGGCCCGGAGAAAATTCCGACGCCAGCGCGAGAAAGCACGGCGTCGCGCCGCCGAGCCCGAGGCCGGCCGCGAAGCGAATAGCCAGCAACCCTTCGTAGGACACCGGAAGCGCCGTCGCCAGGGTGAAGACGCCGAAGATGACGGTCGCCAACACCAGCATGCGCTTGCGGCCGAACCGGTCGCCGAGCGGACCGAACGTCAGCGCGCCGATCGCCGCGCCGAGCAGCGCGGCGGAGAACAACGGCCCGAGCGCGGCGCGCGAGAGTTTTAGGTTGTCGGCAATGATCGGCGCCGCAACGGCGATCGATTGCGTGTCGGCGCCGTCGAGGAACGCGACCAGGGCACACAAGGCAATCGCAAACACCTGGAACGGGCGGATCGGCCCGTCGTCGATCACGCTGTTGACGCTGATGACGTTGCCGTTCGTGTCTCCCATGGCGTCCTCCTGGCCGTTATTTTTGTGTCGACTCCCCGAACCGTATCGATCAATGCGGCGGCGTCTGCCGTAGCGCCGCGCCACGCCACGTGCTGGTCGGGACGGATCAACGCGAGTGGCGCTTCATAAAGTTTTTCGAGGCCGGCGGCGCGCAAGTCGAGAACCGTAAGCGGCACGTGTGCGGCCTCCGCGGCGTCGGCGATGGCGCGGGCGGCGGACTGGCCGGAGTCAGCCAGCACCAGCAGGCTCAAACCGAGGCCGAACTGATCGTAGAGCGAGGATCCGTCCGCGAGCCAGGCGTGCGGGGCGAGGCAGCCGGGGCGCGCGGACGGCTCAAACTCCATGTGCTGGGCTGCCGGCGCGGGCGTGCCGTCCGCGACGATGATCGACGAGTTCTCGTAGTTGGATCCGAGCACGACGCCGAGCGACTTGAACTCGCGCGTCTTGGCCGCAAGGATCGCGGCCCGGACGTCTTCGCGCGCGCGCTCGCCTTCCGGGGTATCCTCGTCGAGATCTTCACGCACCAGGTGATCGCTGAGCGTGCGGTAGTTCACAATCGCTGCTTCGATCGTGCGCTCGTGCACGGCGCGGCGTTCCTCCTCGTAGGACGCGAGCAGCCGATCGCCGCCCCAGCCCTGCAACACGGCGGCAAGCTTCCAGCCGAGATCGACGCCGTCGGCGACGCCGAGGTTCATGCCGAACCCGCCGTAGGGTGGATGCAGATGGCAGGCATCGCCGGCGAGAAACACGCGGGCGTCACGGTAGCGGTCGGCGATCAGGCGGTGCGCGGCCCAGAGGTCGCGCTCGAGGATCTCGACCTGCATCGGGCGGCCGATGGTGGCGCACAGGCGTTCGACAAGCTCCTGATCGGAGATTTCCTTGCCTCCGGGCGGCAGCAGAATTCCAAACGCCCACACGCCGCCGCCATCCAGGGGGCTAAGCACACCCGGCGCCCGCGGGTTGACGGTCCAGTACATGATGGCGCGGCGGGCCGGCGGATGTTGCCCAAGCTCCGGGATTTTGACGATCAGGTTGTAGTTGAGCGCAAAGGCGTGATCGCCGGTCATCTTGGTGCCCATCACCTCGCGGACGCGGCTGCGTGCACCGTCGGCGCCAACGAGATACTGGGCCGCAATGGTTCGCTCCGCGCCGGTCGCAAGCTCGTGGACCGTCGCCGTGACGGTGTGCGCGGACTGCGTGAAGGTCTCGAGTGCGGCGCCGGCGATCACGCGCACCGAAGGCAGTTGCGCGATCCGCTCGTGCAAAATTTTCTCGACCGTATACTGCGGCACCCACTGCGCGGGCTCGGGAAAGCGCGGATCGCGGCGCTTGGCGCCCTCGAACGCGTTCTCGATCACGGCGAGCGTGCGCCCGAACAGTGTGGTCGAAAACACGATGTCAGTCGGGTAGTCGTAGGGCAGCGGCGCGGCGGCGCGCAGCGCATCGGCAACGCCCCAGCGCCTCAGGTGCTGCATCGAACGCGCGTTGGTGGTTTTCGCGCGCGGCTGCGCGCCGGTGCGCAACCGCTGCTCGACCAGCGTGACGGCAATGCCGCGCAGGCCGAGTTCGATGGCGACCGACAGCCCCACGGGGCCGGCACCGACGATGAGCACGTCGGTCTGGATGGGCTCGGAGTTGACCATAGATTCGCCCCCGGCACGGGCCTCCCGTGGCCGGCATTCCCTCAAGAATTGATCTTGATCAATGCAATAGCCCTCGACCGAGATCGCGGAAAGATGTCAAAATTATCCGAGCGATACCGCCATGCTATCGGTGCCAACCCATGAAATTCAGCCAGATGCGCGATGTGGTGGCGATTGCCGAGCGCGGCAGTCTGCGCGCGGCCGCACGGCATCTCTCGCTCGCACAGCCCGCGCTCACGCGCAGCATCCACGAGCTCGAGCGCGAGCTCGGCGTGCCGCTGTTCGAGCGGCGCGCGCGCGGCATGATCCTCACTCCGATGGGCGAGGCGTTCGTGCGCCGGGCGAGCGCGGTGCTCAGCGAAGTGCGGCGCGCCCGCGATGAAGTCGAGCAGCTGCACGGCGGCACGCGCGGAAAGGTCGTCGCCGGGCTGTCGCTCGCCGCGCATGTGGCGCTGCTGCCGCCGGCGCTCAAACCGTTCCGCGCGCGCTACCCGCAGGTTCAGCTGCATCTGATCGAGGGCTGGTATCCGACGCTCGAGGCCGCCCTGAAGGAGGGAAGCGTCGATTTCTATGTCGGCCCGCGGCATGAACGACCGCCCTCCGCCGAGCTCGTGCAGGAGCATCTCTTCGACAACACCCGCGTGGTGCTCGGGCGCCGCGGACATCCGCTGGGGCGCGCGCGTTCGCTCAAGGATCTGGTCGATGCCGAGTGGGCGACGACGTCGGTGACGTTCAAGGCGGAGGAGGAGCTGCGCGAGCTCTTCGAACAGCATCAACTGCCGGCGCCGCGGCTGATGCTGCAAAGCCAGTCAGCGCTGACCCTGATGGTGGCGCTTGCCAACAGCGACCTGCTGACGATGGTGCCGGTGCAGTGGACGCAGTTCGCGGCGGTTGCCCAGTCGTTGGCGCCGCTCCGGTTGAAGGAGATTTTCCCGGCGCCGTCGATCGTGATCGTTCGCCGCGCCGGCCTGCCCCTCACCCCGGCGGCTGAGTTTCTGCTCGACCTGATGCGGCGGCAGGTGTCGCGGCTCAAAGCGCGGAAGACGGGACGATTCAATTGATGAAGGCTTCGTAGCTGCGCATCGGCGCAGCACAGAAAGCCGGCGAGTACGAGAGCACAGCAGACGTCATGCTGGGAGGCGCCAGATGATGAGATTGCCAGGATTTGCGCCAAGCCGTTCTGGCGCGATCAGGACCAGGCACCAAGCGTATGACACTACGCGGGCGCGCGATTTCGCGTTCAGATTGGTGGGATTCGCGGAATGACAGGTTATGGATGCCGTCGCGTACGCTTTGGTAGCGATGTGCCATAATCAGACTCATGCACCGCAAAACCCGCAAGGTTATTCGAGCGATGAAGGTCGGCTGGGCGTCGCTGCGGACCGTCCGTCGCAGGTTAAGGTCCCCCGCTCCGTTCGGAAGAACGACGCCGCGATCGAGGGCTCCCCCGTCGGCGGAGACTCTGCCAAGATCGCTTCGAGCCCGCCGCTTATTCTGGTAGCCCCGCAACGCGCAAAGCCTCGGACAACGAAGCGGCAAGCGGTCGCGCGCAATCCACGCCAGCAAAGTGCTTGCCGAATCTATAGGAGGGTTGCAACTCCAGGACACGGGCGGCTGCACTCCTCGCCTCGCCTAGCTGTCCCTGCTTCGCCAATGAAGCCGCAAGCAACATGTGGGACATGCTGAAACCCGGATTGAAGTGAATTGCCTTGCGGGCAGCAGTGGCCGCTTCACCATAGTGCCCGAGCGCAAAATGCCCGAGCGCGAGTCCGTGGCAGGGAAACCAGTTCCAGGGGTCAAAGGGGTTCAGACGTAGTGCACGCTCGGCCCATTCGATGGCACGCTCGGCGTCACCGCCCCAACCCAGGACGGCACTGCCTACGAGATACGTGAAAGCAGAGGAGGGACTGAGCGCGAGGGCCACCTCGAAAGCCTCATAGGCGGCGACACGGTCGTGCTCATCCATACCGATAACAAATCCCGCGAGCGACAGCGCCGTGCTGTCATCCTGGCCTTTCGCGATCGCAGCGTGTGCGTGGTGAATTGCTGCTAGTCGGTTCTCTTCGCGTAGTCCGCCGCGCAGGTAAAGCGTGTGATGGCACATGGCTAGATGACTATGTGCCCTCGCATAATTAGGCTCGATCGTGAGCGCACGCTCCAGGAACGGCAACGCCTGAGCTACACCTTGCGGCATAGCCATATCGCAGGCGATCGCACGCAGTAATAGATCATAAGCGTCAAGATTTTCCGGCCGCTTACGCTTGACGCGCTCGATTTCTGCGGTACGGAGGCTCGGCTCCATGGCACCAACTACTGCGAGCGTGATCTCGTCCTGGAGGGTGAAGATATCGTCGAGCGGGCGGTCGTATCGCTCAGCCCAGAGATGTACGCCGGTTTCCGCCTCGATTAGCTGACCGGTGATACGCACTCGGTTAGCACTCTTGCGAACGCTGCCCTCTAGCACGTAACGGACGCCGAGTTCTCGGCCGACCTGTTTCACGTCGATCGCGCGACCCTTGTAGACGAAGCTCGAGTTCCGGGCGATGATGAAAAGCCACTTGATGCGCGATAGGCCGGTGATGATGTCCTCAACCATGCCGTCGCAAAAATAATCCTGCTCCGGGTCGCCGCTCATGTTCTGGAATGGGAGCACGGCGATCGACGGCTTATTGGGTAGCGAGGGCGACGGGGCTTCCATCGCACGACCGCCAGACTGTTGCAGCTGGTAGACCCGAACCGGCCGCGCGATGTTCTTCAACTCATGTTCGCCCGTGTCCTGGAAGTCTATATCGAGCTTGCCGCGCACCTGTCGGTAAGCGTCGTCGGAGATGCTGATGCCGCCAGGTTTAGCGATACTTTCGAGCCGCGCAGCAATATTCACACCGTCCCCGAATATGTCGCCGTCCTCGAAGATAACGTCGCCAACATGGATGCCAATGCGGAATTCGATACGCTTATCCTGCGGTACAGGTGCATTGCGCTCGGCCATGCCGTGCTGAATCTCAACGGCACAACGCGCGGCGTCCACTGCACTTGCGAACTCAATTAGAATGCCATCCCCGGTCCGCTTGACGATGCGGCCGCGATGATCGGCGATCTTGGGTTCCAGGAACTCGCGGCGATGAACATTGAGTCGCAACAATGTGCCTTCCTCGTCGGCACCCATCAGGCGGCTGTAGCCGGCGACGTCGCCGGCAAGGATCGCTGCTAATCGCCGCTGCACTCGCTGCTCGACCATCCCAGCACCTGCATTCGGCCCTGATTAAATGCCATTTTATTGTCGCTCGCCAGACGTGTTCTTATCGAGGCGACGAGGTGTGTTCAGGGTCAATCGCTGCACGTTCCGCGGCGCTCGCACGTCCGATTTCGCCAGGAGCAGACATTAGTCGGCGAGAGCAGTCCGTTGGCCAAGGTGCCCTGCTGATGCCGATAGGCGCCGCGCAACCCGAAGCCAACGATTCCTCGCCTACATGTCGACACGTACTACGTGCCAAGAAGCATCAGCGAGCGGGTAGCCAACTCAGAGGCTGGAATTTGCTGGTCCGAGAACCTGCCTCGCTTCACCAGCAGGAGCGACTCCTGACTCTCTGTGGAGAAAAAATCAGCGGCGGATTGCCCCCTGTAAGGTCGTCGGTCCCGATCACGCAAACGCCGGCATGATGTGGCGCGCAAAGAGGTCCAACGTTCGCAGCGCCTCGTCGTCTGATATGCCTCCGAACGTTACTTGTAACGATGGCTCGTGCTCACCGAAAAGTTCGCGCATATAGCGCACCTGCTCGATCACCTCGGCGGGCGTGCCGACAAAGGCATAGCGCTTTTCAATGTTGCCTTCCGGTGTTTGTGAGCTGATCGCCTCGACCAACTTGTCGTAGCCGATGTACTGGCCCGATTTCAGGCCTTCCCAGCTGCTGACGGCCTCCGTGAACACCTTCAGATACGTGTGCATCGCCGGGACAAAACCTTGCACGGCATCATCATGCGTTTCCGCCACATAGGCGTGAAACGACATCTGCACTTGTTCGGTACCCGGTACGTGTCCGGACTCCCGCCAAACTTCCCGGTAGGTCTTCACCAGCGCACTGGTGCGCTCCAGCCCGCCGGCATAGGGCACGATCATAACGTGGTAGCCGTTTTTTGCAGCAGTGATGAACGATTCCTCCGAAGTGATGGCGGCTATCCAGATAGGCGGATGCGGCCGCTGATACGGCCTCGGCATGGAATGCACGTCTTTGAAGCGCCAGAATTTACCTTGGTGTGTTACCCGCTCTTCGGTCCACAACCGCTTGATCAGCGCAACGCCTTCGTTGAACATCTCCCGGCTGTCCTGCATGTCCAGCCCGAAGGCCGCATATTCCTCGGGAATGAACGCGCGGCCGAAGCCCACATCCAACCGTCCGTGGCAAATATTGTCTAACATGGCGAGCTCGCCCGCCAATTTGATTGGATGATTGAAGGCCGGAATGACCGCCCCCGTGATCGGCCGCAAGCGTTTGAAGACGCTTGACCCCAAACCGCCGATTAGAGAAGCGACCAAAGCGCGGACATTCCAGTTCGGCAGCTTCGTGCCATTAGCAGGCATACAGGTCGCTCGCGTGCTGGCAGCCTAACTTAATGATCGCGAAGATGGATGAGCCGCTTGCCGAGGTTCTCTCCCCGGTAAAGTTCGGCAATCGCACCTGGGCAGCATTCGATCCCGTCGACGATGTCTTCGCGATAACGCAGTCGGCCTTCACGAACCCACCCGGCCAGTCGCGCAATGGCCTCTTCGTAGCGGTGCTGATAATCGAATATGAGAAACCCGGACATTCGCGCCCGCTTCACGAGCAGATGCCGTTCGACCCTCGGTCCGGTCGGAGGTGGATCCCAACTCGCTACCGAAGCGGTGCCGCAGATTACCACGCGCGCGCCGACGGCGAGCTGCGGCAGCACCGCATCGCTAACCGCCCCCGCGGTGTTATCGAAATACACATCGACACCACGGGGACAGGTCTGGGCTAAAGCGTCGGCAATTCCACCGGCCTTGTAGTCAATCACAGCGTCGTAGCCGAAGTCGTCACGACAAAGTTTGCATTTGACCGGTCCTCCGGTCAGACCGACAGTCCGGCACCCCATCAGCTTGGCTATCTGTCCCACAGCAGAACCGACCGCTCCCGCCGCCGTCGAAACAACCACCGTGTCGCCCGGACGCGGCTGTCCGATGTCGAGCAAGCCGAAATAGGCTGTGACGCCGTTCAGCCCCAGGACCCCGAGCGACAGCGACACGGGCAGATCGTTTTCTTTCACTTTGCGTGTGATCGCGCTGCCGTCGGAAATCGCATACTCCTGCCATCCGAGCATGCCCATTACGGCGTCGCCTTCGCGATAGTTCGGGTGGCGCGAAGCCACGACCGTGCCCGCCGAGAACGCCCGCATCACCTCGCCAATGCCGACGGGCGTGGAATAGTTCGCCGTGGCGGCCACCCAGCCGCGCATCGCGGGCTCGACCGCAAGATACTCATTGCGCACCACGAACTGTTTGTCTGCGATTTCCGGAAGCGCCGCCGCGACAATCTCAAAGTGTTCTGATTGTGGAATGCCGTTTGGCCGTGACTTCAAGCGCACTTGGCGGTTAATTGGCGGGGTCATGACCGGAACTACTATTACAAAATTGGAGCAATGGAAATTGTGATGACTTACTCGCCTTCTCGGCGCTCCACCCCCTTTGGGGAAACGGAAAAAAGAGAGAAAGGGCGGCTCGGCGCTCAGTTGATCCGGGATGTGGAGCGTTGGCTTCGCCGGCTGTTTGACATCGTGAAGAAGGTTTAGCGCGGCTTGATGCCGTCTCTTCAGATCGCGCTATAATGAAAAAAAGCGAGCCTTCCAGAGGGAGAGAATAATGCCGTTCACGCGTCAAACCTGCGCGGTTGGCGTAGGAGCCGCTGTACTCGCGTGCCTGGTCAGCCCGGTTAAGGTTTCCGCCGGAACAGATTGGCCGACGCACCCGATCCGCATCCTGGTCGGCTTTGGGGCGGGCGGCGGCACAGATGTCGCGACCCGCATCATTGCGGACCCGCTCGGCGAGGTGCTTGGGCAACGCATCGTGGTCGAGAACAAAGCGGGCGCAGGCGGCACCATCGCGGCTGACGCGATCGCGAAGAGCCAGAAGGATGGCTACAACGCCGTGATGGCGAGCCCGGCGCACACGGTCGCCGCGGCCATGATCAAGGCGCAGCCCTACGACGCCGTGAAGGACTTCAGCCCGGTCGGCGTTGTCGCCAATTCGGCGTTCGTCGTCGTGGCAAAGAGCGATTTTCCGGCCAAGGATATGCGCGAACTGATCGCGCTCGCCAAGAAAGAGCCTGGCAAGCTCAATTACGGCAGCGTCACCATCGGCTCGACCCAGCACATTACCGCCGAACTGTTGCGTCAGCGCGCCGGGATCGATGCGCAACACGTTTCGTTTCGGACGACGCCCGAGGTCGTGACCGCGTTGATGCGCGGGGATGTGAGCTATGCGGTGGAACTCGCGCATGCCGTCCGCGGCCAGGTCCAGGCCGGCGACCTGAAGATTCTCGCAGTCATGACCGCCAACAGATGGCCGTCACTTCCGAATGTCCCCACCGTTATTGAGTCAGGCATTCCGGATTTCGAGGTGCTCGGCTGGTACGGGCTGTTATTCCCCGCCGGCATCTCGCCGGCGATCGTCGAGAGGACCCACTACGCCCTGGCGCAGGTGTTGTTGCGCGAAGATATTCGCGGTCAGCTCGACAATATCGGCGCCATCGCAAACCTGTCGACGCCGGAGGAGTTCAGGAAGCTGCTCGAGAGCGAAGTCGCCAGATGGCGCGCTGCCGCCAAGGCTGCCGGACTTGAACCGAATTGACGCGAGCGATCCGCGGCCGCAACAATCGGCTATCGCAACCGCACTTTTTGCGATGCTGCGCTGGTGGCTGCAAATTTATGCGGCCGCGTCTTGCCCGGGCGCTGTTGAGGCCCGGATGCCTTGAGCTCGCGTACGAGCTTCTCCCAGACCTCGACACCCTTGGTGTCGCCTTTGCGCCGGAGATGCTGAATTCGGCTGCGCGCGACCCGCTCGGCACGTCCCCCATACCAAGCGTGGCAAAACCTCGCGTACATCGTTACGGCTTCATCAACGCTGACATTCATGACCAACTCGTCGAATGACCGGTGGATGACGTTTGCGTGACAGCGTCGTTGCTCGTCGAGTCGCACCCTTGCGTAGCACGCCGAAGGGAGCCGCGGCTACGGGTGTATCTTCCGGATTTCGCGTCAGGCTGTGGAAACTTTTCTAACGAAAGCCGCTCGCCTGGATGGTCTTTGTCGCGTCCCCAGGGAGGCGACCGTCACGTGACCGGTTTGCAAATTTGCGACGGTACCGGGCTCACAGAAACGTCGACGCGAGCGCCGGCGATTCGGTCAACGCATGCGCCAATGGGGTGTGACGCATCCGCACAGCGCATTCGCGATGTGCGCTGAGGACTTACCGGTAGACTTGCACCCGTCTTGGGATCGGCGACAATCGCTGCGTGACGTCGTCGGGAAACGCAATGTCGAACCCATCGAGGCGGCAATTTATGGCCGCGACCTCGGCGCTCACGGCCGCTGCGGCCGGGCTCGCGCGGCCGGCGCTCGCCCAGCAATATCCGGCGCAACCGGTCCACTTCGTCACCGGCACCGCGGCCGGAAGCGGCGGCGACCTCATCGTGCGCTATTTGGCCGAGCGGATCCGGCCAATGGCGGGCAAGCCGATCATCGTCGAGAACCGCGTCGGCGCCAGCGGCAACCTTGCGATCGAATACGTGGCCCGCTCCAAGCCCGACGGCTACACGATACTGCTCTGGGGCGGGAACGCCGTCGCCGGCATGATGAGCTTGTTGAAAAATCCGCCGATCGACGTGGCGAAGACCCTGCGGCTGGCGGCGACGATCAATCGCCAGGCCTTCATGTTCGTGGTCGACGCCAAGACGCCCTACAAGACGCTCGATGATCTCACCAGGGCGATGCTGGCGAAGGGCGACAAGGCGAGCTACGCAACCAGCAATTTCGACGCCACCGTCATGGGCGAAATCTACAAGGCCAAGACCGGCGTGCGGGCGGTCGAAATCCCCTACAAGACCGCGGCCGACACCATCAACGACATGTTCAGCGGCGCCGTCGACTATGCTGTGCACAATCCGGTGCTCGCCTTAGCGCAGCAGCGCGAAGGCAAGATGCGCATCCTCGGCGTCGGCTCGAACGAGCGCCTGCAGGCTGTACCGGACCTCCCTACGATGACGGAGCAGGGCATCCCGATGAACGTCATCGGCTGGTGGGCGGTGACGGTTCCGGCCGACACGCCAAAGCCCGCGATCGAGGTGATCAACAAGTGGTTCGTTGACGTTGTCGGCACCGACGAAACCCGGAAGTTTCTCAATAATCTTGGCGGCGATCCGCTCATCACGACGCCCGAGCAGGCGCAGGCGTTGATGCTGCAGGACATCGACAATTGGCGCGAGTATGTTCGTATCGCCAAGATCACGCCGCAGGGATAAGAGTGATTTTTCGGTGCTGCGCGTCCGACCGGGGGGCATCATGATCTTCAGGATGACCACATTCACCTTCGTCCATGTCGCCTTGAGCTCGGTGGCCTTCGTGATCCTCGGCTTCGCGTCGGCGAACAAATTCCGGCCTCAGCCGACAGTTTGAGGATGCCGTGGGCAAGGGCTTCGGCTTCCGCGAGGTCATCTTTTCCGTCAATTGCTTCATCGCGGCGATGCTCGCGCTCTGGATCGCGTTCCGCCTGGATCTGCGCAATCCGTGGTGGGCGATGGTCACGGTCTATCTCACCAGCCAGCCGCTGCTATCGGGCACGTTGCGAGCCCGCGCCCTCTATCGCGTCGTGGGAACACTGATCGGCGCGATCGTGATGGTGGTCATTGTGCCCAACCTGGTGGATGCACCCGAACTCACAACCGCGGCGATCGTCCTGTGGGTCGCGCTCTGCCTTTACGTGTCGCTGCTTGATCGCACACCGCGCGCCTATGCGTTTGCGCTTTCCGGTTACACGGCGGCCCTGATAGGGTTTCCTACCGTTCTCAATCCCGGCGGGGTCTTCGACACCGCGATTGCCCGCATGGAAGAGATCATGCTCGGCACGGTGTGCGCCGCGCTGGTGCACAGCCTCATTTTTCCGCGCAGTGTGTTGTCGGTCTTGCTGGCGAAACAGAGCGGCGTGCTTGCCGATGCGCGGCGCTGGATCGCCGAGGGATTGACTCGCCAGCTCGCCCCAACGGTCGATCAGGAGCAGCGCCGGATCGCGGCCGACGTAACCGAACTCGCGATCTTGGGCTCGAGCCTGCCTTACGACACGTCGTCCCAGCGGCCGAGCCAGGCGGTGATCCGCGCGCTCGACGAACGGTTGGTCGGACTTCTGCCGCTGCTGAGCACGATCGAAGACCGGATCGCGTTTCTGCAGCAGGGCGGGACCCTGCCCGAGTACGTGCGAAAACTGCTCGCCGACGCGGCAGCTTGGGTTGCGCAGCAGGGCGGTGGCGATCGCAGGGGAGCTCTCCGGTTGCGGCGAGCCTGCGTCGCGGCGATGCCCGAGACAGGGCCTCAATCGAGCTGGTCCGATCTCATGCAAGTTAGTCTGCTTGCGCGCCTTAATGAGTTGATCGAATCCTGGCAGGAATGCCTCGAGCTGGCGGCGCTGACCCGTGACCCGTCGCTTCCTCAGGATCGCAGCCTGCGCGCCATCCTCAAGCAGCGCGCCGCCAAGCCGTTGCACCGCGATCACGGCGTCGCGGCGCTCTCCGCAATCGCGGCCGGCCTCGCCATGCTGGCGTGCAGCGCGTTCTGGATCGCGACCGCCTGGCCGCAGGGTGCCACGGCCGTTGGCCTGGTGGCGGTCATTTGTTCGTTGTTCGCGGCGTTCGACGATCCGATACCGGCGATGTCGAGCTTTACGATCGGGGTTATTGCGTCCGTCCCCTTGGCCGGGATCTACCAGTTTGCCATTCTTCCTGCGATCGACGGCTACACTTGGCTGGTGATTTGCCTCGCGCCCGCCTTCATTCCGATCGGCATCTTGATGGCGATCCCGCGATACTTGCTGCTTGGGCTGCCACTGGCGGTGGGGATGTCGCTCAACCTCGCTCTGCAATCGAGCTACAGTGCCGACATGGCGTCGTTTCTGAATACCTCCACGGCGGTGGTCATCGGCAGCTTGACCGGCGTCGCGGTGACCCAGCTGATGCGCGTCATCGGGGCGGAGACCGGGGCGCGTCGGTTGCTGCGGGCCGGTTGGCGGGATCTGGCCGATCTCGCCGCTCAAAGTTTCACGCCGACACGCGCCGAGTGGGCGAGCCGAATGCTCGATCGCGTCGGTCTCTTGATGCCGCGCCTGAGCCGCGCGGGCCGCGATCCGGAACTTGCAACCGCGGACGCGCTGCGCGACCTGCGGACCGGCGTCAACATCATCGGCCTGGAGGAGATCGTCAGCGTTGAGGACGAGCGCGCACGTAACACGACGACGCGGGTGCTCGATGGGATTGCCGCGTATTTCCGCGGCCTCGCACGCGGGCGGCGCCAACCGCCTGCGCCTGCTCTGCTCGAAAGTCTCGATGTTCTGATCCGCGACGTACTCGTTGCGGGTTCACCGTCCGCCCGACACAAGGGCGTGGCCGCGGCCGTGGGCCTGCGCCGCAACCTCTATCCTGACGCGCCGCCCTACGCCGCCGAGCCGCCGCGCCTTGGGGACGCCGCGTGATCGCCGAGTTCGACATCTACGGCGTGTTTGTTCCGGCGCTGCTGGTGTTCGCCATCGTGGCTTTGCTGCTGGTGCTCGTCCTGGGACGCCTGCTCGACGCGATCGGCTTCTATCGCTTTGTGTGGCACCGCCCGCTGTTCGATCTCGCGCTCGGTGTTATTCTGTTTGGGGTAGTCGCAGCCTACGCCGAGCCGATCGTCGGCTTCCTTCGTCACCATGTTCCCTGGATGATGGTGTGATGAAGCCCGTGCTGTCGTTTCTGTTACGCTTTGGCGTTACCGCGGTCGTGGTGGCGATCGCTGGCGTGGTCGCCTGGCAACTCTGGCTCTACTACATGGTTGCGCCGTGGACGCGCGATGGGCGGGTTCGCGCCGATGTGGTTCCGGTGGCAGCCGACGTGTCGGGCCTCGTGAGTGACGTCTTCGTTCACGACAATCAGGTGGTCAAGAAGGGCGACCCGCTGTTTCGGATCGATCAGAAGCGCTTCGAGTTCGCGCTGGCGCAGGCGAAGGCCGAGGCGGCGAGCCGCCAGGCGACGCTCGATCAAGGCAAGCGCGACCTTGCACGCAGCAAGGCGCTGTCGTCGGTCGTGGTGACGGCGCAAAAGGTCGAACAGGATCAGCAGGCAGTCGACGTCCAGCAGGCGGCGCTCGATCAGGCCACGGCCACGCTCAACGTCGCCAAGCTCAATCTCGAGCGTTCGACCGTAACCGCGCCGGTCAACGGCATCGTCACCAATTTCGGATTGCTGCCGGGCCGTTATGTGACAGCCGGCGCGCCCATCCTCGCGATCATCGATTCCGATACGTTTCGCGTCGAGGGCTATTTCGAGGAAACGAAGTTGCGCGGCGTGCACGTCGGCGATAAGGCGACGGTCCGCCTGTTGGGGGATCCGCGGATCCTGTTCGGCCACGTCGACAGCATCGCCAGCGGAATCGACGATCAAAGTCGCGGCACCAGCAATGACTTGCTGGCGTCGGTCAATCCGACGTTCAGCTGGGTGCGGCTCGCGCAACGCGTGCCTGTTCGTATCAAGCTCGACGAGCTACCCGACGACGGCCGCCTGGTGACGGGACGCACAGCCACGGTCTTTATCGGCGACGCCCGGTTTATGCTGCGCTGATCGCGTTTTCGGACTTCGCCGCAGAGTTGTCCCTGAACCGGCGGATGCTGTATGAGAAAAGCTGAACGCACGTTGGGACGATCCAGAATGAAAATCATGAAGCGAATGTCCATGCTTTTGCGCCGAAGCGGCTTGCACGGATCGATTTCTCGGCGCGCCTTGCGCGAAAAAATTCCGGCAATGGCGCTGCTTTCGATGGTTCTTGCGCTGTGCGCGGGTGACGCGACCGGGCAGCAAAAATCGCTCAAGGACGAGCTCGTTGGCGCGTGGAAATTCGTCTCTTCGACCAGTCAACGCGACGACGGAAGTGCCACGTGGGGGCAGAATCCTAAAGGCCTGTTGATCTTTACAGACAGCAATCGATTTTCGCTGCAGATCATGCGCAGCGATCGCCCCAGATACAAATCCAACACACGCATGCGAGGAAGCCTGATCGAAAATCAGGCAACCACACGTGGGACGCTCTCCTATTTCGGCACCTATGCCGTCAGCGAGCCGAATCGCATGCTAACTTTTCATATCGAGAGTAGCTCGTTTCCGAATTTGAACGACACCGATCAAAAGCGCGTGCTTACGCTGGCAAGCGACGACCTCAAGCTCGAAAACCCAACTCCGTCGCGCGGGAGCGGCGCCACCGTGCAGGTCTGGCAGCGGGTGAAATAGAGTCTGAACGCGGCAGGCGCTAGGGCGGGGTTTGACGGCCGACCGTCGCGACTATTCGGCGGCAACGAGGCGCCGCTCGGCGCTCTCGACAACCATGGGCGTTTCCCATTCTTGGCGCTGCGGTGGTACTGCCCAACGCTTGGTGACCATCGCAACCCAGTCAGCCGTGTAAAACGCGTTGGCGGCGGCTTGGCTTTCCCAGAGATAGATGCCGACAAGCGAACTGCCGTCCGGCGCGATCCCATAATATTTGCGGATCAAGCCCGGGATACCTTCATAGGTATGAGCGGTTGCGTTGATGGTCTCGACCAGCTGAGCCTTGGAGGTGCCCGCTGGTACTTTGAACGTCCACATCACGGTGTGCATCGTGCATCTCCCGGGCCGGAAAATCCGAACGCACCGCGCATTCAATCACGGGGGATGGAGAGGCGAAAGACTGACCGCGTGTCGTGAATGGTTTGATCTGGAGGTTACTTTCGCGACAAGGCATCGCGCATCTTGGTCAGCTTGGCGAGTTCCTCCTCCTGCTCCGCGATCCGATCGGCCGCCCTGGCTTCGTCTCCGGCACCCGAGAAGGCGGCGGCCTGTTCGATCAACTCACGAATGTTCTGTCTTATCAGGGCGATGCGCTGGTCGAGTTCGGCAAGCGTTGGGTTGGCACTCATCGCAGGCTCCTGGTCGACTGCATTTCTATCAGGGCTCGAGGTCCGTGGCGAACGGCTGGGTGAGCACCTCGCGGCTGGACTCGGTCGCCGCCGGAGTGGTGGAGTACCGAACGCTGCTGTGATGGGGTTGCGACCTGGTCGGGTTGCGAGACGGCTTTGAGGTTTTGTCACCCCTGCGCTAAGGTGTTACAAATTCTCGCATCTTGGTGTCCCTTGGTGCGGGCAGTTGGAGAGAGCCATGCGGGTAGGGGGGGTGAAGACCGTCGTCGTTGTGCTGCTCGGTCTTGTCGCCGGCGCCAACACCGGCGGTGCGCAGCAAGCCGAGTCGCCGGCTCCTTCCAAGAGCGACGCCCCGAAGCAACCCTATACGGTCAACGGGCTTGCGCTTGGCGCGCGCGTCGCGTCCGGTAGCGCCGCTTACAAGGCCTACGACTGCAATCGCAGTGAACTCTTCAAAGGGTTCACGTGGTGCCACCGGAACAGCACCGAAAAGAAATCGGGCAGTAAGATCAACTCGTCCTATTCGGTCCTGCATTCGGCCGATGGCGCCGTCGTCTATACCAATCAGTCGTCCGAGCCATCGTCCTTTACCTCCAAGGAGGTGAAAGCGGAGATTCAAAGCCTGACGCAAAAGTATGGTGCGCAACCGCGCATCCTCAACATGCCGCGCAAGCCGGAATTTGCCGAAGGCGTGATTGCGGTATGGGGCGACGTTGCTCTCGAACCTCTTGATGCAGCCAGTATCAGCGTGCTGGCGACGGGAAAGAGTCCCGGCAAAGGGCTGCTGCTTGATTTCATCGGCAATCTGCGCCGCTCCGCTCAAGTCGGCTTGCCGGTTTACCGACTGGCTGGAGGCCCGGGTTTCGTGTGGTCGGCCAGTTACGGGAAGAAGGGCGGTGGAGCCGTTCGGTCCGCAGCCGTAGATGCATCGGCATTTTCTCCTTCACCTGCCGGTCGTGCTCCTGCCGACGCTGCCGCGCCTGTAGCGTCCCCAGCTCCTGCTCCAGTCGCTTCACCAGCTCCCAGTTCGGCTCCTGTTGCCTCGCCGGCGCCTAGTCCGGCTCCTGTTGCCCCGCCGGCGCCGAGTGCCGCTCCAGCCGCTTCACCAGCTCCCAGTCCGGCGGTTGTTGCTTCGCCAACTCCAGGTCCGGTCATTGCTACGACGCCTAGTCCAGCTCCTGTTGTCTCGCCAGCTCCGGGTCCTGCTCCTGTTGTGTCTGCGGCTCCGGGTCCGGCGCCTGCTGCGTCGCCCACTCCCGGTCCGGCGGTTGCCACAGCTACGTCTCCTTCACCAGCAGCCGACAAAGGCCCTGAGCGGGACGTTGCTCTGGCCGAGTTGAATCAGACGATCGAAAAGCTGAAAGCTGATCTGGCCAGTTCCGTTGGAAAGATTGCGGAGCTCGAAACCGCAAAAGACCAGGCGGAGCGTGCCCTGCGGCAAGCGCAGCAAGCGCGCGCGGATGCCGAAAACGACAAAGATCAAGCTGAACGAGCGACCATCGCGGAACGCAAAGCCTTTGATGGCAAGACCCAAGCACTGCAAATCCTGGCGTACGCGGCAGTTGCCGCACTGATTGCGGTTTTGGCAATCAACGCGTTGGTTTTCTTGATCAGGCGCAAGCGACCTGAGCAGGCGAGCGACGAGGAAGATGTCAGTCCGCAGGCAAGATCATTGGAGCCCGAGACGTTCTCCGAGCCGATCAAAACGGAGGAAACGGAGACGCAATATCGGGGCGAGCTTGTTTCCGAAAACATATTTGGCCGCGAGTTGGAAAGACATGTCGCCAGGATCAATGCGCTGCAGGACGAGACACAAAGCGACCCGGTAAGGTGAGATCCGGGCGGTTCTGATCAAGACCAACTGAAGCCTTGCGTTTGAAAATCAGTTCGCACCGGGAGTGCCCGGCGGATCGTCAAATCTGAATTGGCTCTGTCTCGGCGCGTCAGCGCTCATCTACTTTCCATCAAAGCGCCGTCACTCAGGGCTCAGCGGAGTTACGGTATGCCGTGCAGACGAGAGTTCATACGGTCGGTGGTGCTGGCGCTCCCATGCGCGCTCGCACTCGCCGCGAGCGCGCACGCGCAGAGCGGACCGATCAAGATCCTGGTTGGGCTTCCTCCCGGGGGCGCGGTCGACATCGGTGCGCGTCTCGTAGGGGAGAAGCTACAGGCCAGTCTCGGACAACCGGTCGTCGTCGAGAACCGGCCCGGTGCATCCACCCGCATTGCGGTGCAGGCGCTCAGGGTTTCCGAGCCGAATGGGCAGACGTTGTTGGTCGCGCCCGACGCGATCGTGACCCTGTTTCCGCATGTGTTTCGCGAGGTCGGCTACGATCCGTTCAAGGATCTGACGCCGATCTCGCAGGTGCTGTCCTGGAGCTTTGGGTTCGCGGTTCCGGCGGCCTCGCCGGCAAAAACCTTCGCGGAATTCGTCGCTCTCGCGAAGGCCGATCCCAAGTTCGCGCTGTTTGCATCGCCGTCGACCGGAAGCGGTCAGCATGTTCTGGGCCTGCAGCTTGCTGGCCTGATCGGCGTGAAACTCGAGCACGTTTGGTTCCGGGGCGCGGCCGACGCCATGAATGCGCTGCTGAGCAACAGCGTTCCGTCCACGATCCTGACGCTCGGCGAGTTGACCAACCTGCACCAGAGCGGCAAGGCCCGGATTCTCGCGACTTTCACGCCGGTGCGTACGGCGGACTTGCCCGATGTGCCGACGTTCACCGAGCTCGGCTATCCCGCGATGCAGGCGACCGGCGCGGTTGCGATGTTTGGCCCGGCCGGAATGGATCCGGCATTGACCGAGCGTATCAGCAAGGCCGTGCGGGATGCCCTTGAGGATCCGGAGGTGAAGGCAAAAATCCTGAAGATGGGCATGCAGGCGAAGAGCAGCACGCCGCAGGAGCTTGCAGCCTATGACCGCGCGGAACTCGAGCGCTGGCGAGCCGTGGTGCAAGCCTCGGGTTACGTTCCGGAGTGAGTTCGCCGACAATCACGGCAGCCGGCACCGAGTCTGATCATGTGATCAGTGGAACGCAAAAATGCTGTACAAACTCGTGCTCGTCATCGCGATCGCATCTTGCCTGTTGATGCCGGTGATCGCATTCGCTCGGGGTGGCCACGGCGGTGGAGGCCGCGCGCACGGCGGCAATTACAAAAGCAACTACAATATCGGCTACCCTGGCGTGGGCTCGTGCTGGCGCCGGACGACCCGGGGATATGTCTGGATCTGCAAGCAGTAACTCAATCGGCATTGGAGTAGGGTGGTAACAGCCGGCTGCAGCGCAACGAGGGTGCGCACGATCGCTGACATCTCTAGTCAGTACGGGTTTCGTCAGGCAAGCTTAGTGGCGGCTGCAACCGCAAGGGAGCCAACCATGGATGTCGCCGCATTGTGGCGCAGCCTGCGCACGGATCCCGCCAAAGCCCCGCACATTGGAGCGCACCAGGCGACGGCGGGGGAGGGAATTACCATAAATATTGCACAGACGTGCCAGGTTGCATTGCCGCCCCGCCGAAACCTGATCCCGGAAGTCAGCGTGACCATCACGTCCAACCGTCCCGGCGTGGCCGCTCAGGTGACCATCGGGGCCAACCTCAACAGCCCGGACGGCAGTTATCAGGGTCCTACGACGACTGTCGGCCAAGGCCAGTTCATGGCCACGGTCTCGGAAGTCCGCACAGGATTCGTCATCCTACCCTCCGGTTGGCCCGTTCTGGGCGTCGGGGCTGAAGCCATCTGGGCGGACGGGTCACCGCACAGCGTTACGCTGACCTACGTGCAAATCGCTTGCGACCCGTGGGTTTGGTGGAGCTGGTTGATGCCGATTGTCGCCGTTCTCAGTCGCCTGTTGTCGCCCAGCACGGGCTCGATATCTTCGCGTTGAACGGCTTAGGTCTACCCTAAGCCGCTTCGCGCCCTTAGCAACAGCGTTTCATCCACGCTCAATCGTCGGTTAGGTGATAACGCTTATGCGCCGCGCGCCGCATTTCCAGCGCCTCATGGAACGACTCGTAGAGCGCGACGATCACCCATAGGAGCAGAGGGCGTTCCCGCCGGCGCGAATCTCGAGCTGGCCAAACGAAAACGGGTGCGTGGGCTAGGTTGGTGCAAGACATATCTCATCTCCAAAAGGAGCGAGACAACGCTTGACTGCAAGGCAGCTAATCGGGCGGTTGTCGTTGGCCCGACACGATTTGGTTGATTAAGTCGCGCGGCGCGCCGTTTGAACGCCACGACCGGACGCATCATCTGAGCGAATTGTCAGAAGCAGATTGTGATCGCAGGCATGGATTGCTCCAGTGCCGCCGCCGGATCGGACTTATGGAGATCAGACATTCCGCCAAAAGACCTTTGCCCGGCAAACGGGCGAAGTGCAGTGCTTGGGCGGATGCCTAGGGTAAGCCGGGCGACTGCGATCAAGCCCGACGTGAAGCAATCTAATCGAGATTGGTTGAGAGTCAAGGTTATTCGCTGATGCCGTTGTGCCGTGTATCTGTCGCCAGCTCCACGCCTCTCGAGCGGCCTCGACCGCCCGCGAGCCCCGTTCCGGTGTCCCAGGCATACCAACCATAAAAAGATATCTACCAAAGCGATTTTGCATGACCATCGCTCATGCATTTGGATGAGAAAATGTGCTGGGAACAAGATTCCGTATTGGCGCGTTTGACCCTTGAGCGAGCCTCCGAGGGGCCTCGGGCGGACTTGCTGCCGGTGAGCCATGCCACAGCGACTTCAAGCATCAAACGCGCACGCGAATTACCTCGACCACAAAACTCGAGTTTGTACTCGGTGCGGCGGTGCTATGACGGTGGCCCGGACAACGCCCAGTTTTGGCTCGCTGCCTGAACTCATTACATTTAAGTGCCAGGCGTGCGGCGAGATAAGCACCGTCGTTGAAACTAAATCATCGATTGTGACAGTCCCTGCCGCATTGGACTTTCTATGAGAACGAATTGATACATCATTCACAGGCAATCGGTCGCACGCTTGACTCGCAGAAGTACCATCAGCTGATCGTCAACGAACTTCAGCTGTGCGGCGCACAATGCCGTGGCGACCACGAGTTGCTTCGAGGACTTCCACGCAAAAAATCGATCAGCATTCAACGCGCCGCTGCGTAAGGTTTCGCGGTCACGGTTCCATGTCCTGGTGGCTATAATTTGTGCAATGGCGCGCAGTGACAACAAACAAATGCGGGTAATCGCGTTCACGCGCGCGTGTTGAACCGGATGCCTGCCGGAACACATCGTCCGTCACGGGCGTTATCAAATTTGTTTGGGCTTGAGAAATCGATATGTGCGGGATTTGCGGCGAAATCAGTTGGGATGGAAACGTCAGCGTCTCAGCCCTGCAGGCGATGACGGCATCGATGAGGACCAGAGGTCCGGATGCCGAAGGCCACCAACATCAGCAGAACCTGGGGTTCGGTCACCGGCGTTTGAGCATCATTGATCTTGCGCCGACGTCGCAGCAGCCAATGATCGATCCGCACCTCGGCGTGGGAATCGTGTTCAACGGATGCATCTACAATTATCGCGAGCTTAAATCGGAGCTCAGTGCCAAGGGATATCAGTTCTTTTCCGGTGGTGATACCGAAGTCATCCTCAAGGCGTATCACGCTTGGGGTCCACTGTGCGTGGAACGCCTAAAAGGGATGTTCGCGTTTGCCGTTTGGGAGCGCGACAGCGGTCGCGTTGTTCTCGCGCGCGATCGGCTCGGCATCAAGCCTTTGTATTGGGCGCGGTCGCCGCACGCATTTCGATTCGCTTCGACCTTGCCGGCGCTCCTGGCAGCAGGGGATGTCGATACCACGATCGATGCAGCTGCTCTTCACCACTACATGAGCTTTCATGCAGTCGTTCCCAGGGACATGACAATTCTAAATGGGGTCAGACGATTGCCAGCCGCCACCCTGATGGTCATTGAGCCCGACGGCTCTTGCCGTCAGCACAGGTACTGGAAGGTTCATTTTGGATCCCAGCAAGGCGACGAGAGACTGACTGAGACGGATTGGCGAGACGCCTTGAGCGACGTGCTGGCGAAGGCGGTCGAGCGGCGCCAGATCGCCGATGTCCCGGTCGGCGTTCTGTTGTCGGGTGGGTTGGATAGCTCTTTGATTGTGGCGCTGCTCGCGCGGGCGAGGCGGACGTCACTGGAAACATTTTCGATCGGGTTTGAGAGTATCGATGACGTCAAAGGCGATGAATTTGGCTACTCCGATCTGATTGCCGATCAGTTTCACACCACGCACCATCGGATTGAAGTGGGTAGCAACCGCGCCGTCGACGCGCTGCCTGGTGTCATCTCGGCGATGTCCGAGCCAATGATGAGCCACGATGCGATCGGTTTTTATCTTTTGGGGGAGGAAGTCTCCCGCGACGTCAAGGTGGTTCAGTGCGGTCAGGGGGCTGATGAAATCTTTGCGGGGTATCACTGGCACGCACCGATGATGGAGACGGCCGACGCGTTGAGTGATTACAGCCGACTTTATTTCGACCGCGATCACGCCGAAATGAAGGAGGCTTTGCATCCTGACTACGTCAACGGCGATTACAGCAGGTGTTTTGTCGAGAAATTCTTTGCGGACAGCACGGCGGCTACGCCGATCGATAAAGTGCTTCATCTCGATACCGAGATCATGCTGGTCGACGACCCGGTGAAGCGGGTCGACAACATGACCATGGCGTGGGGCTTGGAAGCGCGCGTTCCATTCCTGGACCACGAAGTCGTCGAGCTGGCTGCTCGCGTCCCGTCTGAGCTCAAAGTGCGAAACGGGGGCAAACACATCCTGAAGGACGCGTCTCGAGACATCGTGCCTTCTGAAATCATTGACCGCCGGAAAGGTTACTTCCCGGTGCCGGGCTTGCGCTATCTGCGTGGCCCGTTTCTCGACTTCGTACGAGACGTTCTGAACGAACCGGTCGGACGGCAGCGTGACATATTCAACAGGTCATACGTGGACCGCTTGCTCGCCGACCCGGAAGGCGAACTAACCCCCAAGGGGCATTCCAAACTTTGGCAAGTCGCCGTGCTGGAAGCCTGGCTTCAAAGTCACGACATCAATTGAAATGTCGACGGCTAACGCGTCCCAAACATCCGATCTCCAACATCGCCGAGACCGGGCAGAATGTAGCCAGCCTCATTGATGGCGTCGTCGATGGCCGCGGTCCAGATATGAACGTCCGGGTGATTTGCGCGCACCTTTTCGATCGCTTGTCTCGTCGCCAGCAGGCATGCGATGCGGACAGTCTTCGCTCCGGCTTCCTTGAGCCGATCGACTGCCGCGACCGCCGAATTGCCGGTCGCCAGCATCGGGTGCAGAACCAGCGCGAGGCGTTCCGGCATGTCGTCGGGCGCCTTGAAGAAATATTCGACCGAGGTGAGCGTGCGTGGATCGCGGTAAATCCCGATATGGGCAACGCGCGCTGACGGCAGCAGGTTCAGCATGCCCTCGAGAAAGCCGCTGCCGGCGCGTCCAACCGGGGCCAACACCAGCTTCTTTCCCGCGAGCTTGGGCGACTGCATCTTCGCCAACGGCGTTTCGACTTCGACGTTGGCCAATGGCAGATCGCGGGTCACCTCGTAGCACAGCAGCGCGCCGATTTCGTTGAACAGCTCGCGAAACACTTTGGTCGAGCGGGTCTTGTCGCGCAGCAACGTCAATTTGTGCTGCACCAGCGGGTGATCGACGATCGTGACCCCGTCCATGACGAAATCCTCGCTAAAAAACTGACCCGTCGCTGGCAATGTTCAGCGGTGGTCTGCCATCCGCTCTTTTCTGCTGCGCAATTCTGCGACCCGCCGCCCAGGTTCCGCCCTCCAGAATGCTTGCAAGCGGCATGGCCGCGCACCCGCCAATTCTGTGCTGCACGAGCCGGGCGAGACGGTCGAGCAACGCGACCGTGAGCGCGCGCCATTCGACGACTGCCTCGCAATCCACGGCAAGCGGCTCGCTCAGCAGCGACGAATCGCGCGCGGTCAGCACGCCGGTATCGATGAACAGGCCGCCGTTGCGATATTCCGCAAGCCCGGTGAGACCATCCAGATCGGTGACCGCGACGCCGGCGCGCGTCATCGGTTCGATCAGCGAGTACATGAGCCACTGCGACAGCTTGTGCAGCGGAACGAGCCCGTCGGTAGGATCGCTGCGCCGGATCGCGCTGTGCCTCCAGGTGTCGCCGAGCGCCATGCCGCCCAAGCTCAAGCGCGACGGCCAGATCGGCCCGAGCGTGACCAGCACCTCGCGCAGTGCTGCCGGAGCAGCCACGCTCGGCCCAAGGAGCGTTGCGAGGTGATCAAAAAGCCCTCCTGGGCGCGCGGAATCGTGGAGCGCAAACACGTCCGCCCGGTCCAGCAATGTATGGCCGAGACGCGCCAGCAGCGCGGCGCGGCCGTCGAGACCGGTGATTGGATTGTGCGCGCTGACCTGAAGCCCGTCGCCGAGATCCTTTGTGGTGAGCGAGGAAAGCTTCGCGGCGTCGGCGCGCAGCGGATCGCGGGGATCGGACGAAAAAAGCCCCGACTCGAACATGCGAAGGC
>CAWFLX010000052.1:0-45632 GCA_963816775.1 uncultured Alphaproteobacteria bacterium | reverse complement strand
AGCCTCTCGGGGCGCGAGGGTCTCACTTTTCAGTGCCCGAAGGCCCGCCCGAAGCCTCAACGCTGATCCGGATTTCGAGGCGGAGCCGCTTGTTGCGGGGCCTGCAAGCGCGAGCGTGACGAACTCTGGCCAAGACTCTTGAACGTTATTTCGGTCGTCGCCACAGCGCGCCGCGCATTCTCGATCATGTCATCGAGATTCTTCAGGCCGGGGCCAGCAAACTGTTCGAGCCCCCGCGACATACCGTCCACCTGATGGCTGAAGTTGTCGGCGTATAGACGAACGGACTTGAGCGCGTCAGCAAGCTGGCCCGGCTTGTCGGTGCTGCCGATCCAATTCTCCATCCCGGTGATCACGTGGTCGATGCGATCCGCATTGCTTTTCATGGCCGCCGTAAACGCCTCGAACTTGCCGAGCGACTGGTGCAACTCGGAATTCTCGGCCAGCATCTTGTCGAGCTTGGGAATGAGCGCACGCGCCTTCCCGGACAGACTGAGCATGGCGTCTTCGTCCGCCGTCATCGTTGGAACTCCATCGGCGGCTTTGGGCAAGGGCGCGGGCATGGGATCGCTGCCGCGCAACTCGATCCAGGCCACGCCGGTGATGGTGCCGAATTCGAGACCAACGAAAGTATCGTTGCCGATCGGAACGCCCGCATCGATCGACACTGTGGCTACCACCTGCCTCGGGTCGCGCTCGTCGAGCCGGACGGCAGCGACTTCGCCGACCTGCATGCCGTTGAACAGGACCTCGGACCCCTTGGTCAGCCCGCCGACCGAACCGCGGAAGACGATATGATAGCTCGCGCGCGGGCCCGTGACCGGTCCGGCGCGGATCCAATGCACAAAGCCAACAATCCCCGCCACCACGAATAGCGTGAACAATACGTTCAGGAGGTAGTTGGCCTTGATTTCCAACGCAACTTGCTCCGTATTCGCGCTCCGCGCGACGTGTAGGGCCGAAACGCTCGCTCACTGCAACGTTTCGGCTTTTTGTGGCCGTTTTTTGCGCGACGCAGGATGCGACGCGACGCAACTCACAGCAATGGCGGCACCACCTGATTTTCTTTCGGCCACACCGTCCGGATCTCGCCTTTGATCCACTCCGCCAGAATCTCTTGATTGTAGACGTTCAAGCCGTTGTCGCCGAACTTTACCTTGCCGGCCGGGAACGGCAGGTTCGTGAACTCAGTCGTTGCCAGCACGTCACGGAGTTTCTTGGGGTCGCGCGCGGCCGCCTTTTCCAAGGCCTGCCGCAGGATCATTGCGGCGACGTAGCCGGCGCCGAGCTGCTCGTTGGCGGGCGGATAGGGCTGGCTCGGATAGGCCGCCTTGTATGCGGCGACAAATTCCTTGTTACCGGGCGCATTGAGGTCCCAGTTCCACATCATCGGGGCAAAGAACTTGTCGCCGGCGTCGCCGAGGCCTTTGCCGACGGAGTCGGTTCCGGCCGGACCTGCGCCGAAGATCGGCGCAGTGACGCCGACGCCGCGCAACGCCTTGATGATCAGGATGATGTCGTTGGTGAATCCGCCAAGGAAGATCAGGTCCGGCTTGTAACGAAGGATCGGCGCCACCGCGACCGACGGATCGCTCAGCCCCATCTGAAACGATTGCGAAAACGGTACGTCCAAACCGAGCGTCTTGGCGTGCTCGGGCAGCATCTTTTGCACCACCAGGCCGACCGCGTCGTTGCTTTGAAAGATCAACGCCGACTTCGGCGGACTGCCCTTCGCCGCCTTCCACATGTCATAGCCGCTGGTCATCGACCAGTTCCAGACCGCGCCGCCCTGCGGCGAGAGCTTGAATGTGTATTTGTATCCGCGCGTGACAATGCCGTCTGCGTAGGAGCCGGTAATCAACGGAATTTCCGACTTCTCGGTCTCGACTTGAGCCGCAAGCGTCATCGCGCTTCCGCCCGCCCCGAGAATGACCATCGCCCCGTCTTGATCGATGATGCGGCGCGTGACGCTCGCGGCCTGGGTCGGATTCTCCGACGAGGTATCGGCGATCACCAGCTTGAGCTTGGCTCCGTCCAAAGACTTGATGCCGCCTTCCTTGTTGATCTGATCGACCGCGATCTGCATGCCCCAGGTTCCGCGCGTGCCGATCTCGCCGAGGCCGCCGGTCAGCGAATTCGGCGCCCCGACCACGATGTCGGCGGCCTCTGCATGAACGATACCGGGCATCGCCACGGCAGCCGCGCCCGCCGCCAAGCCTTTAAGTCCATCCCTACGCGTGATCTTCATTTTGTTATGGTCCTTGTTGAACGAGCGTGATTTGCAGCCACCCCCGAACGTCTATCTTGGCTGACTCCGCGCCTCAATGCCACTGCGACAGTTCGATCGTGACGCCTTCCGGGCCGTCGATGAACACCAGCTTGCGGGAGTGGAAATCCATGATCTGGTTTCGCGTCGCAAAGCCGTTGGCTTTGAGCTTTGCCACTTCGGCCTCGATATCGTCGACCGCAAAACAAATGTGGTTCATGCCGAGCTTATGTAGATCGCGGATGTTCGGATCCGGCACAGGGTCCGGGTGGCGATAGCGCAAGAGTTGTATCTCAGTGCGCGGCGAGGCGTTGTCGAGGACAAGCGTAACATGGTCAGCCTCGATCCCGGGCACGCCCATGTAACTCGCAAATGGCTCGCCGGCGATGACGACAGACATCGCTTCCTTGAAGCCCAGTACCCCAAAAAACGCCTTCGCACGGTCGACATCCCGCACGACAATCGTGAGGTGGTCGAAGTGTTTCAGCATCTCGCGTCTCTCCCCGTTCGCCTCCGATCTTACCACGACAGGTGCCGGTTACCATTGTCACAACGCCGCGCATTACCGCGCGATGAATTTTAGACTGCACACTGTGAGCCACATCACTGCTTGCCGAACCGGACAGGGCTAAGCGGTCCAGAGCTTGGGGTCTGAACGCTTCGCGGAGGCTCACATGCTGAAGATCGTCCTCATTGTTGTTGTGACCGCCCTGCTGGCCTTTGCAGCGGGCGTGTGGACCAAATCAACAGTGCTCGCGACCGGCACGGCGACGCTTGGTCCCGCCACGCTTTCGCCCTCGGAAATGCATTTGAGGGTGAATCCACAGGATCTGCCGATCCAGCGCGTCGACGACTATAACTGATCGGCGCATTCGATATGGAATGATCACTTCGGCGCGCTAGCGCGAGCTACGCTATTTTCCCTCGAGCGTGTTGACCGGCTCCCACTCTGGGCCGGGTGGGTTTGCGGCGCATGCCTTGGCGCGGGCCATGAACAATGCCGACGGCGGGTCGGCGTGCGCGAACCGCTCAAAGCATTCGGCTGCGCCCGCGAAGTCGCGCGCTCGCCAGCGCGCAAGGCCTTCCGCGTAGGCGCTCGCGCGCGCCTCGTCGTCAGCGCTCACCTGCCCGCTCCCGGCCAGCGGTTCGAAAATCTTCACGGGTTGCGATCGGCCCTGGACGCGAACAATATCGAGTTCGCGCCACACGAAGGCGCCGCCGGTGAGCGCCACGGTCGCTTCGGATGCGATGATCGACGTGCCGAAATACTTGTTGGCGCCCTCGAGCCGCGAGGCGACATTCACCATGTCGCCCATGACCGTGTAGTTGAAGCGGCGCCGCGAACCGATATTGCCGACAAGAGCTTCGCCGGAATTCAATCCGATGCGGTGGTCAAGCTTGTGGGACCCGAACGCCGCACCGGCGCGATTGAGCTCCGCGAGCCGCCGCCGGCAGGCGAGCGCCGCGCGCACGGCGCTGCTGGCGTGACGTTCATCGTCGAGCGGCGCGCCGAACACGGCCGCGATCGCATCGCCGACGTACTTGTCGACAAAGCCGCCGTGCTCTTCGACGATGTCCGTCATCGCCGTGAGATATTCATTCATCAACGCGACGATCTCGCTCGGCGTCTTGCTCTCCGAAAGCTTGGAAAACCCGGCAACGTCCGCGAAAAACGCCGTGATGGTGCGGGTTTCTCCGCCGAGCGCGGGCGGCCGATTGGACGCCAGCATCTTTTCAATCACGGCCGGCGCGAGGTAGAGCGCAAAGCTCTTGCGCAGAAGCCGCTTGTCCCGATCCGCGACCACGAAGCGGTAACCGACAGTCGCCGCCAGCGCGAATAGACCGGCGACCGCCGGCTCGACCAGCGGCAACGCCACACCCCGATTGAACGCCACCGTGGTTGCGGCGGCCCACGCGAGCGTCGCCACAATATACGCACCGACCGCGGCCATCGGCGCAAGCATCAGCACCGCCAGCGCGATGAGCGCGGAAAATGCGATCGCGACCGCCGCGGCGCCGGCGCGGCCGATTTCGGTCACCGCATTGCCGCGCATCAAGTTGTTGACCGCGGTCGCGTGAACATACACGCCGGCGATTGTGCTGCTGACAAAGGCCACGTTCTCGCGCGGTTGCGGAAGCGCGCATCGCGCACCTTTTACGCGCTCCGATGTTGTTGCGAGACGAACCGACGTGGCCTTGCGATCTTCCACATCGAGGAGCGACCCGATGAGCACGATCTTGTCCTTGAATTCCCGACGGAAGAAGTCCTCATCGCCCTTCGCAACACAAGCGCTGAGGTCGGCAAGCGAAAATGTCGGAATATCGCCGCCGCCACCGGCGAAATTGAGCGTCATCGTGTCGGGCACCACACCTTGAATGCGACGGCCGGCGAGCGTCATGCTTCCGTCGGATCCAAAGTCGGGGGGCGAGCCCAGTGCGCGCGCAGCGAGCTCCACCGCCATGGACGGCGTGCGCACGCCATCGACCGTAAATGACAACGGCATGCGACGGACGACCTCGTCTGTGTCCTCGTAGACGTTGAGCGGGCGAATATTGCGCTGCTGACCGACGGCGGCGCGCTGCCCGGGTGACGGCAAAATCGGCTCGTCGCTGTGCTGAACCTCGCCCAGGACGACCCTGCCGTCGCGTGCCGCGAGCGCAAGCGCGCGCAGGAAGTCGCGGTCGAATCCGCGCAACCGCTCCCCCAAGGTTTCCTCGCCCACGGGAATCGCGGACTGCTCGATCGAGGTCGCAAAGACGACGTCGAAGCCGACCACCTTGGCGCCGCCAT
This sequence comes from uncultured Alphaproteobacteria bacterium, assembly GCA_963816775.1. Taxonomy (GTDB): domain Bacteria; phylum Pseudomonadota; class Alphaproteobacteria; order Rhizobiales; family Xanthobacteraceae; genus JAFAXD01. The sequence continues at coordinate 40,575 of CAWFLX010000052.1, read as the reverse complement.
TGATGATGGCTGTGAGAACGCGCCCGACCTCGCGCGTCCAGGCGATGGTCGGCGTGCCAGCAAACGGCGGGCGGTGGAAACTCTCTTCGTCCAAGGCGACGACCACCACCGGCGAGGTGCTCGGGTCGCTCTGCGGCCCGAACGCCCGCCAGCGCAGCGCCGTGAGAGCGTCGATCGACAGGCCCCGGAAAATGTCGAACGCGGGCAATGCGACGACAGAGCCGGCGACGAGCGCAATCATGGCGGCCGCTATCGCGTCGCGCCGCGTCGGAACCAATTCGCGTCGAGTGCCGCCGATTTGAAGTTCCTGCATCACCTGCCGCAAGCTCGTTCAGGAACTTCAAATCGATAAGCGGCACTGGAATCAAATACTTGCTAGTGCCCCTTTGTTTCCGAAGTTCGTGTCAGTGAGTGCCGCAATGTATCACGAACTTCGGAAACGGGGCACTAGTGCCGCCGATTTGAAGTTCCTGCATCACCTGCCGCAAGCTCGTTCAGGAACTTCAAATCGATAAGCGGCACTGGAATCAAATACTTGCTAGTGCCCCTTTGTTTCCGAAGTTCGTGTCAGTGAGTGCCGCAATGTATCACGAACTTCGGAAACGGGGCACTTGTGTCTTGAGGGCCGCGCTTGCGCACGAGGATCAGGTCGCGAGGCGCAGCAGACGTCCGACGACCGGCGACGCACCGGGCTTCGCGCCGGGATCGATCTTGAACACGATCTGGCGCGAACCGACGCTCGCGCGATAAGTGCCGCCGGGTGCAAGCGCTTGGCCGACCCGGGCAAGGTCGAAAAACGCCCCCTTCAGCAGTTGCTCCCCGCCGACCGCATACTCATAGCGCTCGCCAGGCTGATCGACGCGCTCGATCACCAGCTTGCCGCCGCCCTTCAATTCAATAAGCGGCGACAACCCGTAGAGCGTTATCTGTGGGGCGGGCGGCGTCCCCTGCCCTTGCGGACGCATCGCGCGCACCACCAGGCCGGCGCTCTGGCTCGCAAGGGTCGACGTGAGCATCAATCGGCCGCCGTCGCAATCGACCTTGTGCCGTTCGACCTGGCCGGCACTCACGTCGCTCAGTTCCGTACCGATTGTTACCTGGCCGCCGGTGATCGTTTCGCGCCAGCAGGATTGCATATACTCGAGCACGATGGTGTCGCGCGGTCCGAGTCTGATCTGCCTGCCGACGGCGACATAGTCCATGAACTCGACGCCGGCGGTCTTGCTGCTCACATCCTGGACGACCGCGACTTGCGCCTGAGCGGCAGCTGGCGCCACCGGTGCGAGAACACAGGCAGCCGCAATCGCCGTCCCGGTCAACTTGTTCATGGCGATCTTTCTCGTCGAGCCATCCGGACCGCCCCGACAGGTCGAAGCAAACCTTGTCCCGAACCATACTTCAAGGGCTAGTGCCGCCGATTTGAAGTTCCTGCATCACCTGCCGTAAGCTCGTTCAGGAACTTCAAATCGATAAGCGGCCCTAGAATCAAATACTTTGCTAGTGCCCCTTTGTTTCCGAAGTTCGTGTCGGTGAATGCCGCAATGTTTCACGAACTTCGGGAACGGGGCACTAGAGCCGGTGGCCGATGAGGTCGAACCTCAACTGGGCGGCGCGCGCCCGGGTCCTGGCTTCCTCAAAGCGCTCGCTCTGCAGCAAAGTCCCGATCTCTCGAAAGAAATCCACCAAAAACTCGCCGCCACGCGGGATCTCAAACGCGGCAGCGCCCGGATTCCAGATGCCGAATTTCCCCATCCGGATTAATGCCCGCATGACTCCGAGTCGCGCGGTGCCGAGGTTCTTCGGCCAATCCGACGCGCGGGCAGTGGCGAACTGCAGGCGCGCAAGCTCGTCGCCTAACCGGGTCAATTGTGCGCCGAGTCCCTTGCCGGCGTTTCGCCGCTTGTCGTCGAATGTTCTAAACCACCAATCGGTCCAGACGCCGATCAGGATGCCGCCGATAAATACAATGGCCCACTCCGACCACGGCAGGTTGGCCAGCACGACGGTGAGCCCTTCCGGCGCCTCCCCGCCACCGAAAATGACCGAACCATTTGCCAAGCCCACGAACCATTGGGCCGCGACCGGCGCAACGGCCAACAAGAACGCAATCGACACGACGATGCGCAGGCGCAAAGAGAATCGCGGCATCCAATCACTCTATCACGAATGTCGCTGCGGCTCAGGCCGAGCCGTCTTGATTGCCGCCTCACACCGCGCGACGGCGGGTCGAACTTGGTTCGGCGCCGCGGGTCAGCTTGAGCGGCGCGTTGCGGCTCACGAACATGTCTTCGAGCGCTTTCGCTTCAATCGGCTTTTGCAACACCGGAACCATGGCAAAGCGCGGATCAATGCTCGCCGAGCCGTAGCCGGTCATGAACACAAACGGGATACCCCGTGCATGCAACATGTCGGCGACCGGGTAGACCAATTCACCGCCGAGATTGACGTCGAGGATCGCCGCGTCGAGCTCCTCGCCCACCTTCAAGGCATCGGCGACGCGGCTGAACGGACCAACCGCTGAAAGACCAATCTCTTGGAGATGATCTACCAGCACCATCGCAATCAGCGCCTCGTCTTCGACCACCATGATGCGATGCGCGCGCAAATCCGTCGTGGTTACCTCATGTGCAGCCATCCTCTGATTGACACGGTCCAGCCCGGTTGAGGCCTCGCCCGGTTTGGGGCGCGGAACAGCCAATACACACCGCAGGCCGTCCGGCCGCCATTCGAACGTCACTGCCCCTTGCAGTTGGCGTTCGATACTCCCAAGGATGATCTTGGTGCCGAAGCCCGACGTTGCCGGCCGCAACACCCGCGGCCCGCCGCTCTCGACCCAGCGCAATACCAGTTGGTCCTGTTCGATGTTCCATGCGAGCGCAAGGCGCCCGTTAGCGTTCGACAGCGACCCGTACTTCGCCGCGTTGGAGGCAAGCTCGTGCAGCGTCAATGCCAACGCCTGCGCGGTGCTGGGATCGAGGAACGCCTTGGGGCCGGTCACCGCAACCTGATCCGACCCGGGGAACGTGTAGGGAGCGAGTTCCTCATCGACCAAACTCGCGAGATCGGCACCTTCCCAACGGGCGTGCGACAGAATGGTGTGGGCGCGCGAGAGCGCCTTGATACGCCCCTCGACCGCCTCGACGTATTCGTCGATATCGCCGGCGCGCGTGAGCCGCAAAATCGATTGCACCAGGGTCAAGGCGTTTTTGGCACGGTGGTCGACTTCGCGCGCGAGCAGCAACTGCCGCTCCTCCGCATGCTTGCGCTCGGTCATGTCGACGGTGACGCCGGTGACACGCAAGGTTCGCCCGCCGCTGTCGACGCTCGCGATCGCGGTCCCGAGACACCAGCGGATTTCACCGTTCGGCCGGCGTACGCGAAATTCGGATTGGAACGGTTTTCCACTGCGCAACGCCGACATCGATGCCGCCAAGAGGTCGTCGTAGTCTTCCGGAGCAATCAAAGCTTCAACGTTAGAAGGAGTGACCACGAAGGTCTCCGGATCGACGCCGCAGATGCGATATTGGCCGTCATCCCAGGTCAGCTTGCCGGTTGCCGCATCCCACTCCCACGATCCCATGCTGCCGGCCTTCAACGCGAGCGAACGCCTCTCCTCGCTGTCGATGAGACGCGTGGCCGAAGCCTCGAGTTCGCTGGTGCGCGCGGCGACCCGGCTTTCGAGCTCGGCATTGAGGCGCTCGAGTTGACGTGTCTTGCGGTAAAGGTCGACAAAGACCCTGACCTTGGCGCGCAGCACCTCGGGAATGACCGGAACCGGCACGTAGTCGACCGCACCCATCGCGTAACCGCGCAAGCGATCGACGTCGCTCAGGTGGATTGCGGAGATGAAGATCATCGCAGTGTTCTGAAACCGCGGATGCTCACGGATCATCTGCGCCAGCTGAAATCCGTCGAGATCTGGCATGCAGACGTCCACCAAAACGACGGCGACCTCATGCTTGAGCAGTTGTTCAAGCGCCTCCTTGCCGGACGTGGCCTTGATCAGGTCTTCCCCCAAGTCCTGCAGAATCACCTCATAGGCCATGAGCTTGGCCGGGTGATCATCCACCAGGAGGATGCCTACTTTTTCGTGCGGATCGCTTGCCATTTACGGCACTCCACTCTCAGCGGTGCAGCCACATGCGCAGCGAGGAGAGCAATTGTTCGGTGTTGACCGGCTTCGCCAGATAGTCCGATGCGCCCGCCTCCAGACACTTTTCCCGATCGCCCTTCATGGCTTTGGCGGTCAGTGCGATGATCGGCAGCCGACGAAACGTCGGTTTCGAGCGAATGACCTGGATCGTCTGATAACCGTCCATTTCCGGCATCATGATGTCCATTAGCACAAGGGCAATGTGGGGCGTAGCATCCATTAGTTCGATGGCTTCGCGGCCGGTCGTTGCGGTCAACACCTTCATACCCCGCCGCTCGAGCGCACTACTGAGCGCGAAAATATTGCGGGCGTCGTCATCGACCAGAAGGACCGTGCGTCCGACCAAGTCTTCGTCGGAGGAATTGAGCCGCTCCAGCATGCGCTGCTTCTCGACCGGAAGCTCGGTGACCACGCGGTGCAGGAACAACGCCGTTTCATCAAGCAAGCGTTCCGGCAATTCGACGCCTTTGACGACGATGCTGCGCGCCATTGTGTGCAGCTGAGCATCCTCTTCGGCGGAGAGTTCGCGGCCCGTGAAAACCACGACCGGTAAATCCGAAAACGCCGTGTCGCCGCGCAGTTCCGCCAGCACGTCGAAACCGGACATGTCGGGCAAGCGCAGGTCGAGCACCACGCAATCGCAGCGCTCCTTGCGCAGCCTGGCCAACGCGTCGGCGCCGGTGCGCGCGGAAACGATCTCGATATCGTCGTGACCCAACAGTTCCTTGATGCTGGTCTGTTCGGCTTCGTTGTCTTCGACCACGAGCAGTCGTTTGAGGCGCGGCTTCGTGTATTCCATGATCCGGGCGAGCGCGGCCTCCACCCCTTCCTTGGACGTCGGCTTGTTGAGGAACGCAAACGCGCCGCGGGCGAGCGCATGCTGACGGTCCTCGTCGAGCGTGATGATCTGCACCGGAATATGGCGGGTGAGCGAATTCTGCTTGAGCTGACTGAGCACGGTCCAGCCGAGCATGTCCGGAAGGAACACGTCGAGCGAGATCGCCGTCGGCTGAAACTGCTTGGCCAACTCCAACGCCTCGGCGCCGCGCATCGCAACCAGCACCTTGAAGCCCTTGTCGCGGGCAAGCTCCATCGCCACGCGGGCGTAATGCGGATCGTCCTCGACGATCAGCAGGATGGTGTCGCCTGGAACGATCGCGAGCCGGTCGTCTGGAATGGGCTCGATCGGGCGTTCGGGCAACGCGGCGAGTTGCACGCCCGGCGTCGCCGACCCCAGCATCGGCGCCGCCCCCACCGAACGCGCCGGCGTCAACGGACCGACGTACTTCGTCGGCAGATAAAGCGTGAAGGTGCTGCCGCGGCTCGGCGCGCTGCGCAGGTGGATTTCGCCGCCGAGCAGGTTTACGAGCTCGCGGCTGATTGCGAGTCCCAGGCCGGTGCCGCCGTATTTGCGGCTGGTACTCGCATCAGCCTGCTGGAACGCCTCGAAAATGATCTTCTGCTTTTCAGGTGCAATGCCGATGCCGGTGTCGACAACCTCGAACGCCACCACGGCAGGCGACTGACTGAGGATCGCGTGCTGCGGGCTCCAGCCGCCGACCGCCGCCGTCACGGTCAGACGAACCCCGCCGTGCTCAGTGAACTTGAACGCATTCGAGAGCAGATTCTTGAGTACCTGCTGAAGCCGCTTGGAATCGGTCGTAATGCTGCGCCCGAGATGAGAATCGATCTCCACGTCGAAGGCCAATTGCCGGGTTTCGGCTTCGTGCCGGAACGGCCGCGCGATGGCATCGACCAGGTTCGCGAGGAAAATCTCCTCCGCGTCGACGGTGACCGTGCCGGATTCGATCTTCGACAGATCGAGAATGTCGCTGATGAGGTTCAACAGATCGGTGCCCGCACCCTGGATGGTGCGCGCGAACTCGACCTGCTTCGACGACAGGTTGCCCTCGGGATTGTCGGACAGCTGTTGGCCCAGAATGAGAATGCTGTTGAGCGGCGTGCGCAGCTCATGCGACATGTTGGCAAGGAACTCGGATTTGTATTTGGACGTGAGCGCAAGTTCGCTTGCCTTTTCCTCGAGCGCCCGCCTGGCCTGCTCGATTTCCTGGTTCTTGCGCTCCACTTCAACGTTGCGCTCGGCGAGCTGCTGGGCCTTCTGCTCGAGCTGATCGTTGGTCTGCTGCAGCTCTCGCTGCTGCGTCTGCAACTCGCCGGCAAGTTGCTGGGATTGCTTGAGGAGCCCCTCGGTCTGCATCGTGGCTTCGATTGAGTTGAGCACGATACCAATCGAATCGGTCAGTTGCTCGAGGAAGGTCACCTGCAAGGCGGTAAAGCTCGCGACCGATGCGAGCTCGATCACCGCTTTGACCTGATTCTCGAACAGCACCGGGAGGACGATGATATTCTTAGGCGTAACTTTGAACAGCGCCGAGCGGATCGGGACCGTCCGGGCCGGCATTTGGGTAATCAGCAATCGCCGTTTGTCGGCCGCGCATTGGCCGATCAGCCCTTCGCCGAAATTCAGCGTCGCGCGATAACCGCCGCCCTCGTGCGCATAGCCCGCGAGCAGCCGCAGACCCTCCTGTCCTTCGCTTTCGACCTGGTAGATCACGCCGAGCTGGGCGTTGACGAGCGGGGTGAGCTCGCTCAGCAGCAGGCGCCCGACCGTCGTGAGATCGCGCTGGCCCTGCAGCATGTTGGTGAAGCGCGCGAGGTTCGTCTTCAACCAGTCCTGCTCGGTGTTGCGGTCGGTGGTGAGCCGCAAATTGTCGATCATCGTATTGATGTTGTCTTTGAGCTCCGCCACCTCGCCGCGCGCGTCGACTTGGATCGACCGGGTCAAGTCGCCCTTGGTCACCGCGGTCGCGACCTCGGCGATGTTGCGCACCTGGGTGGTGAGGTTTGCGGCCAGCAGGTTGACGTTGCCGGTCAGGTCCTTCCAGGTGCCGGCAGCTCCGGGCACGTTCGCCTGCCCGCCGAGACGGCCCTCGACGCCCACTTCGCGCGCCACCGTGGTCACCTGGTCGGCGAAGGTGGCAAGCGTGTTGGTCATATTGTTGATGGTCTCGGCCAGCGCCGCCACCTCGCCCTTGGATTTGACGGCAAGATTCTGCTTGAGATCGCCGTCCGCCACCGCGGTCACGACCTTGACGATGCCGCGCACCTGCTCGGTGAGGTTGGCGGCCATCACATTGACGGTGTCGGTGAGATCCTTCCAGGTGCCGGCGACGCCGGGCACAGCCGCCTGACCGCCGAGCTTGCCTTCGGTACCGACCTCGCGGGCAACGCGGGTCACTTCCGAGGCGAAGGCATTGAGCTGATCGACCATCGTATTGATGGTGTTTTTGAGCTCGAGAATTTCGCCTTTCACGTCGACGGTGATCTTGCGCGACAGGTCGCCGCGCGCGACCGCGGTCGTCACCTCGGCGATGTTGCGCACCTGGGTGGTGAGATTGGCGGCCAAGAGGTTGACGTTGTCGGTGAGGTCCTTCCAGGTGCCGCCGACGCCCGGCACCACCGCCTGGCCACCCAGCCGGCCCTCGGTGCCGACCTCGCGCGCGACGCGAGTCACTTCGGCAGCGAACGAGCGCAGCTGCTCGACCATGGTGTTGAGCGTTTCCTTGAGCAGTAGAATTTCGCCGCGCACGTCGACGGTGATTTTCTTGGACAGGTCGCCGTTGGCAATCGCGGTTGCGACCTCGGCGATGTTGCGAACCTGGGCGGTCAGGTTGCCGGCCATGAAGTTGACGTTGTCGGTGAGGTCCTTCCAGGTGCCCGCGACTTCCGGCACCTCGGCTTGACCGCCGAGCTTGCCCTCGGTGCCAACCTCGCGCGCGACGCGCGTCACCTCCGAGGCGAACGCGTTGAGCTGGTCGACCATCGTGTTGATGGTGTTCTTGAGTTCGAGAATCTCACCCTTCACGTCGACCGTGATCTTGCGCGACAGGTCGCCGCGCGCGACCGCGGTTGTCACTTCGGCGATGTTGCGCACCTGAGCGGTCAGGTTGCCGGCCATTGAGTTGACGCTGTCGGTCAAATCCTTCCAGGTGCCGGCGACACCCGGAACGTTGGCTTGGCCGCCCAGCCGGCCTTCGGTGCCGACCTCGCGCGCAACGCGCGTCACCTCGCCGGCGAAGCGGTTGAGCTGATCGACCATGGTGTTGAGGGTTTCCTTCAGCTGAAGGATTTCGCCACGCACGTCGACCGTGATCTTGCGCGACAGGTCGCCGCCCGCGATCGCGGTCGCGACTTCGGCGATGTTGCGCACCTGAGCGGTCAGGTTGCCGGCCATCGAGTTGACGCTGTCGGTCAAATCCTTCCACGTGCCGGCGACACCCGGCACCGCGGCCTGGCCGCCGAGCTTGCCTTCGGTGCCGACCTCGCGCGCGACGCGGGTCACTTCGGCCGCGAACGCGTTGAGCTGGTCGACCATCGTGTTGAGGGTTTCCTTCAACAGCAGAATTTCGCCGCTGACGTTGACGGTGATCTTTTTCGAAAGATCTCCTTGGGCGACCGCGGTTGCGACCTCGGCGATGTTGCGGACCTGACCGGTCAGGTTTGAGGCCATCGAGTTGACGCTGTCGGTGAGGTCCTTCCAGGTGCCGGCGACGCCGCGCACCAGCGCCTGGCCGCCAAGCTTGCCTTCGGTGCCGACCTCGCGCGCGACGCGCGTCACTTCGCCGGCGAACGCGTTGAGCTGGTCCACCATGGTGTTGATGGTGTCCTTGAGCTCGAGGATTTCGCCGCGCACGTCGACGGTGATCTTTTTGGAGAGGTCGCCGCTGGCGATGGCGGTCGAGACTTCGGCGATGTTGCGGACCTGGGCAGTGAGGTTCGACGCCATCGAGTTGACGCTGTCGGTCAGGTCCTTCCAGGTCCCGGCGACGCCAAGCACGTTGGCCTGACCGCCGAGCCGCCCTTCCGTGCCGACCTCGCGCGCGACGCGCGTCACCTCGCCCGCAAACGCGTTGAGCTGGTCCACCATCGTGTTGATGGTTTCCTTGAGTTGCAGGATCTCGCCGCTGACGTTGACGGTGATTTTCTTGGACAGGTCGCCGCCCGCGATGGCGGTTGCGACGTCGGCGATGTTGCGCACCTGAGCGGTCAGGTTGCCGGCCATGAAGTTGACGCTGTCGGTCAGGTCCTTCCAGGTGCCGGCGACGCCCGGGACGGCCGCCTGGCCGCCGAGCTTGCCTTCGGTGCCGACCTCGCGCGCGACGCGCGTCACTTCCGAGGCGAACGCGTTGAGCTGGTCCACCATCGTGTTGATGGTGTCCTTGAGCTCGAGGATCTCGCCGCGCACATCCACCGTGATCTTGCGCGACAGGTCGCCGCGCGCGACCGCCGTCGTCACCTGGGCGATGTTGCGCACCTGCGCGGTGAGATTGCCGCACATGGCGTTGACGCTATCGGTCAGGTCCTTCCAGGTCCCGGCGACGCCTGGGACGATCGCCTGGCCGCCGAGCTTGCCGTCGGTGCCGACTTCGCGCGCGACGCGCGTCACTTCCGAAGCAAACGAGCGCAGCTGGTCCACCATCGTGTTGATGGCTTCCTTGAGCTGCAGGATCTCGCCGCGCACGTCGACCGTGATCTTCTTGGACAGGTCGCCGTTGGCGACTGCGATCGTGACGTCGGCGATGTTGCGCACCTGAGCGGTCAGGTTGCTGGCCATCTGGTTGACGCTCTCGGTCAGATCCTTCCAGACGCCGGTCACTTCGGGAACCTGCGCCTGGCCGCCGAGCTTGCCCTGGGTGCCGACCTCGCGCGCGACGCGCGTCACTTCCGACGTGAACACGCCAAGCTGCTTGATCATCGTGTTGACGATCATCGCGGACTGCAGAAATTCTCCCTTCAGCGGGCGGCCTTCGACGTCAAGACGCACGGTCTCGAGCAGATCGCCTTCCGCCACCGCGCCGATGACACGGGTGACCTCGCGCGTCGGCCACAGCAGATCGTCGATCAGCGAATTGATCGACGTCTCCATTTCGCCCCAGGCGCCGCCAGCGAGACCGAATCGCACGCGCTGGCGTGTCTTGCCCTCGCGGCCGACCACTTGGCCGACCCGTTCGAGTTGCTTTGCCATGCGCTCGTTGGCGCCAACGATCTCGTTGAAAGTGTCGGCGATCTTGCCCTCGATGCCCAGGTGATCGCCGGCCAGCCGGACCGAGAAGTCGCCAGTGCGGACGGCCTGCAAGGCGTGCAGCAAGTCCTTGAGCTCGAAGGAGGTTTTACCGTTGGCCGGAGCTAGCGGGCTGGAATCGTCGGCATGGGGGGGTAGATCGGAAGCAGCTGGGTCAGAGGACGGCAGGGCGGGGGACGGCATGGATCATCCTGATAAGAGCGTCGGTCTGAGCGCCGCGGTGGCGGACGGTTCCTACCGCGGCCGCGATCCCTCAAGACGCGGTAGCGGAAGGTCATACCTACGCGAGTCTCCTGCCCCGGGGAGACACGGGCTACTCGAGGGAGACCCCCGTCCGACGCTGCAAACGCGAGAACGAGATAAACGGTTCCCTCATACCCCGAAAAACTTTTGTAACGAAAATGAAATTCGGCCCCGCATGATTAAAAGCCGCCAAGTCGCCCCATTGTTGACGCCGTCCATTCAGAGAACATTCAGTGCCGTTGCCCTGTACTGGCACGCAGCGGTTTCTCGTTCCGGGGCACCACAATGACAAGAACTTTCGGTCTCATCATCACGCTTGGCGCGCTCGCCGTTGGCGGCTTGGTTGCAGCGCAGAACATCGGTCCCTCCGCGCAGAATGTTGCTTCGCCAGCGCCCAGCGCGCCCGGTCCGGCGCCAGGCCCGGAGGCCGGTCCGCCGCCTCCCGCGGGCGGAGGACAAAAGCGCATCGCCCTCGTGGTCGGGAACTCCGGATATCAAGCGGCTCCTCTCAAGACGGCTGCCAATGACGCCGGCTTGATTGCCCAGACGCTGCAGGCCGCGGGCTTCGACGTTGTCGGCGCGCGCGACCTTGACCAGGAATCGACGCGCCGTGCGCTACGCGATTTCCTCGACAAGGCGCAGGCGTCCGGCCCCGACACCGCGGCGTTCGTCTATCTGAGCGGCTACGGCGTGCAGTTCGAAGGCGACAACTATTTCGTGCCGATCGACGCGAAGCTGGCGCGTGCCGCGGACGTCCCCGTCGAAGCGGTGCGCATGTCCGACTACACGCGGCCGCTCGCGGCGATGAATCTCAAGGCGAACATCATTGTGCTCGATGCCGGCCGCGCCAATCCATTCGCCAAGTCCGGCCCGCCGCTCGCGGGCGGGCTTGCGCTGGTCGACGCCGAGCCCGGCACGCTGATCGCGTTCAACGCCGCGCCCGGCACCGTCGCACCCGACGGCGACGGCCCCTATGGGGCGTACGCGCAGGCGCTGGCCGAAATAATTCGCGACGGCGGCCTGCAGCCGTCCGACATATTCAATCGCGTGCGCCTGCGGGTCAACGAAACCACAAAGGGCGCCGAAGTTCCCTGGCAATCGGCCAATATCAAGACCTCGTTCGTATTCTTCGAGCGCGCCGCCGACGCGCCACCACCGCCGGTTTCATCGCAGCAGGTGGCGGAAGTACGCTCGCGCTCGATCCGCGAGATCGGCCCGCAAGACGCCTATGCGGCCGCGCTCGAGCGCGACACGCTACAGGGCTATACGGATTTCATCGCTGCTTATCCGGATGATCCGATGGCCGGCCGCGTGCGCGCCATCATGGCGGCGCGACGCGAAGCGTTGACGTGGCGGCGAACCCGGATCGCCGATACGCCCGACGGCTATTGGTCGTACCTGCGCCGCTATCCGCGCGGGCCGCACGTGCCGGACGCCGAACGTCGCTTGGCCGAACTGCAGGCCGCGCTCGCGCCGCCGCCGACATTCGCCGCGCTCGCCTACGACGTGCCGCCGCCGCCGCCGGATGAAATCGTCTACGTCGATCGGCCGGTGCTCTATTTCAGCGACCCGGTGTTTGCGTTCGCGCCGCCGCCGCCGCCGCCGGTGATCTTCCTGGCGCCGCGGGCGGCGTTCTGGGTGGCACTGCCGCCACCGCCACCGCCGCTCTTTGCGCTTGTGCTGCCGATCCCGGTCTATCAGCCGATTCCGGCTTACGTGAGCCCGCCGGCCTATATCGCGCCGCCGCCGCCCAACAACATCATCTACAACAACGTCCACAACACGGTGATCGTCAACAACACCACCAACAACGTCACCATCCGCAACCCAGCCGGTCAGACCACGACCCAGCCGATCGCAGTCGCGGCGCGCGGGCCAGCACCCGCGGCCGGCGCACCAGCTGCGCCCGGCGCACCAGCTGCCGCGGGCGGAGCAACACCGGCCGCGGCCACAGCGCCCGCGACCGTCGGACCCTCACTACCGCCATCGGTCGCAGCCCGTGCCGCGGCGCGCGGCGCCGGCCCAGCGGGCGCGCAGGCGTCGGCCACAACCGGAACGCCCGGCGCGCCTGGATCACCCGGCGCGTCTGGTGCGCCAGGAGGTCCCGGCGCAGCTGGGACACCCAGCGCAGCCGGGACACCCGGCACAACCGGTCAGCCGCAGCATCCGCAACTTGGCCAGCCGTTGCCGGGGGCCAAGGGGCAGCAGCCGCTGCCGACCACCCCGGGCAGCGCCGCCACCGCCGCATTGCCGGGAGGCCAAACCGCGCCCGCTCACAGCCAGCCGCCCGGGTCATCCCCCGCGGCCACGGCTCCGGGCGGCCAACCGCCTGCCCCTGGTCAACCCCCTGGTTCAACGCCTGGAACGGCACCGACGGCCGCCTTGCCTGCAGGTCAGCCGCCGGCTCACGGCCAACCGCCCGCAGCTGGCACAGCGCCGACAACGGCAGCCACGCCGGGCGGACCGGCGTCGGCTCACGGCCAACCGCCGGCACCCGGGACTGCACCTACTGCGGCCTTGCCGGCCGGCCAAGCGCACGCGCTGCCGGTTCCGGGAGCGGCCGGCCAGCCTCCCGCGCCTGGCGCATCGCCGAGCGCTAACCATCCGCCGGCAGGCCAACCGCCGCAGCGTGGCGGCCCGCCTGCAAGCGGTGCATCTCCGACGGCCGCGCTTCCGGGCCCGGGATCAACGCAGCCGCACACCCTGCCCTCGGCCGCGCCGACTGGGCCGGCGGGCACTGCTCCGGGCGCGACTCCCCCAGGAGCTGGCCATGCGCCGCCAGTGACGCCATCGGCCGGGCCACATCCGTCGGCTTCGGCGGCGCCCACCGCGCCGCCGCAAACGCGCGTTGCACCTTCGGCACCAACCGCGCCGCCGGCAGCGCGCGTCGCGCCCCCGGCTCCTCCTCCGCCGGCAGCGGCGCGACCGGCACCGCCGGCACCGGCCCGCGTGGCACCTCCTGCTCCCGCGCCGCTCGCGAATGTCGCGCCGCGCGCACCCGCGCCGCCGCCGCCGATGGTGCGACCCGCTCCACCACCGCCCGCCGCAGCGCGGCCCGCGCCCCCACCGCCGCAGATGCGCGCCGCGGCGCCACCACCGCCACCTCCCCGGGCGGCCGCGCCTCCGCCACCCAGGCCCGCGGCACCACCTCCGGCCGCAAAGCCGGCGGCCAAGCCGGCCTGCGGCGGACCAGGGCAGCCGCACTGCTGATGAGCAATCAACGCGGGCCGCGCCACCTCGCTTGAGGAGCCGGCCCGCGCAATCCGTCAGAGGGTGATGGGCTTCGTTTCCATCTCCTCCCCGATCGCGATCGGGTTGGCCATGGTCTCGTGCAGCTTGACGGGGTCGAGTTCACCTTCCCAACGGCTGATCACGACGGTTGCGACGCCGTTGCCGACCAGATTGGTCAGCGCCCGGCACTCGCTCATGAACTTGTCGATGCCGAGCAGGATGGCAATCGACTGAATCGGGATGTCCGGCACGATTGCGAGCGTCGCGGCGAGCGTGACGAAGCCGGCGCCGGTCACGCCCGATGCACCCTTGGAGGTGATCATCGCGATGACCAGAATGCCGAGCTCCTGGGGTATCGTCAGCGGCGTGTTGGTGGCCTGCGCCAGGAACAACGTGGCCAACGTCATGTAGATGTTGGTGCCGTCGAGATTGAAGCTGTAGCCGGTCGGGATCACCAGGCCGACCACCGATTTCGAGGCGCCCAGCCGCTGCATCTTCTGGATCATCTGCGGCAACACGGTCTCCGACGACGACGTGCCGACCACGATCAGCAATTCGTCCTTGATGTAGGCGATGAACCGGAAGATCGAGAACCCGGCGAAGCGCGCAATCAGGCCGAGAACGACGACGATGAACAGGATGCTGGTCGCATAGAAGACGAGGACCAGCTGCACCAGTTTCCACAGCAATTCGACGCCGAATGCGCCGACGGTGAACGCCATGGCGCCGAAGGCGCCGATCGGAGCGGCGCGCACGATGATCTTGATGACGCCGAAGAAGATCTGCGCCATGGCGTCGACCGCGTGCGATACGCGCTCGCCGAGCGGCCCCATGCGCGAGATGGCAAAGCCGGTGAGGATCGACACCAGCAGGACCTGCAACAGGTCGCCGCCCGAGAACGCGCTGACGAAGGTGTTCGGAATGATATTCATCAGGTGGGTGGTGACACCCTCCTGGCCGGCGCGCGACACGTAGGTCGCGACCGCCTTGGCGTCGAGGGCAGCCGGATCGATGTTGAAGCCGACGCCAGGCTGCAGAATCTTGCCCATCAACAGCCCGATGACGAGCGCCAGCGTGGACACCGCCTCGAAATAGAACAACGTCTTGACGCCGATCCGGCCGATCTTCTTGAGGTCGCTCATCGAAGCGATGCCGTGCACCACGGTGCAGAAAATCACCGGCGCGATCATCATCTTGATCAGCGCGATGAAGGCATCGCCCAGCGGTTTGAGCTGCTCGCCGAATTTGGGATAGAAGTGACCGATGGCGACACCGAGCGCGATCGCGATCAGCACTTGGATGTAAAGAACGGCGTACCAGGGCTGGCGCTGCGGCGGCGTGGCGGCGCCCGGACTGATCGCAACTTCCGCCATCGTGTCCTCCCCACGACATCCTGCCTCGACTTGCCGTCGCGACGATTGGGCGAAGGCGAGCGGGCCAACCCTATACGACGGGCGAGCGGCCGCCGTCGACGTTGATTGCAGTGCCGGTGATATAGGATCCCGCGTCGGAGGCGAGCAAGCAGGCAAGATTGGCGAACTCCTCCGGCTTGCCGGCTCGACCGATCGGAGTCTCCTTGGCGAAACGCTCCATATACTCGTCCAAAGGGACCCCTGTACGCTTCGCACGCTGCACGTGCTGATCGGCCTCGATGATTCCGACCAGCAACGCATTGACGAGAATGTTGTGCGGTGCTCCCTCGCCTGCCAAGACTTTGGTCAGCGCCATGCCGGCGGCGCGCGAGATCGTCGTCGGCGCACTGCCGCCGCGCGGCGCCTTGGCGCCGATATTGAGCACATTGATCACCCGGCCCCAGCGCCGCTCCTTCATCTGTGGCCAGACCAGACGGGTGAGCCGAAGTGCTGCGAAGAATTTCTGATCGAGATCCTGCTGCATGAGCTCGTCGGTCAGATTCTCGAACGGGCCGGCGCGCGACGTGCCGGCGTTGTTCACGATGATGTCGACCTTGCCGAACGCCCGCATGATCTCGTCATAGGCGCGGCTGATGTCGGCCGGGCTCGCGACGTCGGCCACGACTGCGATGACGCGCGCCGCGCTGGCCGTTCCGATGCTCCTGGCCGCGGCATCGAGTGCCTCGCGTCCGCGTGCTACGATTGCAACGTCGGCGCCAGACTGTGCGAAGCGGGTCGCGACACCGAACCCGATCCCCTTGCTACCCCCGGTGACGATGGCGGACCGACCGGCCAGACTGATCTCCATTTGAACCCCTTTTGTAGGATGGGTTGAGCCGCAGGTGAAACCCATCAGCCTCCGTGTGCGACGATTGATGATGGGTCGCTTCGCTCTACCCATCCTACAGGCTTGCGTCTTCGTCCTTGCGGGCAACGATGCGATGAATGGTCTTGGCTGACGACGCGCTGACAACCTCTTCGTCCAGCAGCACCAGGGCGTCGCGTAGTGCCTGCCGGACAAGATCGGCATCGAACGCCGTGTAGAGGCGACCGTGCGCATCGCGCTGATCTGCGTTCTTTGTCACACGCCAGCTGAGATAGAGAATCCCACCAGGCCTGAGGATGGCCAGCAAGCGGTGCACCGACGTCGCGATCTGATCATGCGCGAGATGCATGATGACCGTTTCGCACAGCACGTTGTCGAACGTGTTGTCGGGAATGCCCGCAAGCTCGGGCAAGGCCGCGTCCTGAAACGTCAGGCCTGGATATCGCGCGCGGGCTTCGTTGAGCAATCCGCGCGAGGGCTCATAGCCGACGGCCGGAAAGCCATTCGCGGCGAGCCAGGCGACCTCGCGCCCGCTGCCGGCGCCAATATCGGCCGTCTGGCCCGGTTTGAAGAAACGTCGCACCAGCGCGTGGAGATCGCTCGGAGGAGGCTGCTCGTGCCAATCCGCAGCGAACGCCTTGGCCTCGGCGTCGTAAGCCGAAAGTGTCTGGAGATCCATTGTGGTTTGCAACGTACCAAAGGCAGTACGTCAGGCAAGAAGTGCCCGACGGACCGCAGCGCAAGCCCATTCATTCCGACGCGCTTCGCTCAGACGTTAAAGGCAAAACTTCACACGCCTCGGCGGCGGCGTATTCAGTCTTCGAGCGACTTACCTAACGCAGCGAGGAGGTGGCCCGTCCCCTGTTCACGCGATCCCGCGTCGTCATAGCCATCGAGGAAAGCACCTTGCTCGCTGACCTTGAGGGTGGTTTTCGCTCCCACCGGCTTCAACTGCATGGTCGCCAGCGACACCGAGATCTTCTTGTCGTCGAGATGCATCACGTAGCTGTAAACCAGCCGCTCGTTTGGAATCACGTCGTGATAGAACGCGTCGAAGGTTGAAACGACCCCGCCCTCCCATCGCCCTTTCACCCGCTCGCTTCCGCCGACGCGCACGTCCATGTGCCGTTCGAGCAATTCCCAGCGGCCGGGGGTGCCGCCAAACCATTTCTGTTTGGCTGACTCGTCGGTGAGTGCCTTCCACACCCGCGCCACCGGAGCCTCGTAGGTGCGCTCCAGGTGAAAGCTCGCATGCACCACCGAATGGCCGTCTGCCTCCAGCCCGCCCCGCATGCGCACCACTTCCTTCTCCAGCTTGTCGAGCGTCGTGCGCCATCCGTGCGGCGCACCGGCGACCATCCACGCCACTGACGGGTCGATGAGTGTGTAGGTCTGCACCACATCCATGCGCGTTCCCCCGAGCGCATCAGCGAAGTCGACCTCGGTATAGGCGCGGAACAGCGGCTTACCAGCGCTATTCGTGACCTGCGTGTCGATGACCAGTCGTGCGTATGGCGCAACCTCGACGAATACGCCGCGGGTCCAATGCTCTTCTCCGGCGGGCGAGCGCATGCACACCTCGAAGGGGCCGCCAACACGCATTTCCACCTTGGCGTCCGGAACCGTGAAGGTCTCGGGGCAGAACCAGCGCTTCACGTGGTCGGCGGAACTCCACGCCTTGAACACGGTCACGCGCGGCGCATGGAACGTGCGCGACAGCTTAAGCGGCAACAGATCTTGTGCAGCGGCTTTCTTCGTTGTCTCAGCCATTTGAGCCATCTCCTTCACTTTCCAGAGTTTTCAGATATTTGCCCAGCCGATCGAGACGGTGCTCCCATTCGATGCGGCGCGCGTTGATCCAGCGTTCGGCCCGGCTGAGAGCCCCAGGCTTGATCGCACAGGTGCGCACGCGGCCGACCTTTTCCGAACGCACCAGGCCCGCCGCCTCCAAGACGTCCAGGTGCTGCATGGCCGCGGGCAGCGACATCGGCAACGGGCGCGCGAGTTCGCTGACCGGCGCCGGGCCACGGCTTAGCCGCTCCAACATCGCCCGACGGGCTGGGTCGGCCAGAGCGTGGAACAGGCGATCGAGACCAGCCGATTGGTTAAGCATGTGCCTAAGTATCACGAACCGATTAGTTAGGCAATAGCTTTAGTGTCGAAAATCACGCTGTAAGTGCCGTGAGGTATTTGAGGGCGAAAAACGGTCGAAGCCGTTCGGCGCCTTTGACCGACCCGGCATCGAACGCCGATATAAAGATTGCTGTAACTGCCGCGGCAGCCGCGGATGGTCAGCGCGGTGCCGGCCGGCATCCGTTATTTACACTCAAACGCTGACCGGCGACCTCAATCTCCTTCATCGTCGGAAGTATCGCCTCAAATTTTCCTGCGCGCAGCGCCTCACGGACACCCGGACAGCCGCCGTTGGCGATCGCGCCGAGCATGCTCCAGCGTCCCTCCCCGTTCGACCGGAATGCGGCGCTGGGGCCGAACGGCAGACTGAACAGCAGGATTTCGTCGCGTCCGTCACCATCGAGATCGATTAGGATCGCCTCGCATTTGGCATCCCGCAGCAGGCAGCCCGGCAACCCTAGCTGCAGCTGTTGCTGTGCGGTGTTCCAGTCGGCCCGCAAAAAATCGTCGGGCAGCGCCGCACCGGCTGGATAAGTCACGGCAATGTTGCTAGCGCGCAATGCAGGTGTCGGCTGCGCCTGTGCGCTCTGCCGCATCCGGTATTCGTTGTCCGCCCGCAACGCGTCTTTGGCGCGCTCCGCAAAGAGCGGCGCCCGAGGCCCTTCCGTGCCGTCGCCAAGGCGCTGCAGCGCCTCCTTGCCATAGCGTCCGGCACGGAATCGCAGGAAAGCGAAATCGAACTTGTCCGGCGCGGTCCTGCCTGAGTTCAGGCGGTTGATCTGGTCGATCACGGAAATTCTGGCTGGGTCAGCGATCGGCGACAGCAGCGCGAGCAGCACCGCGATAATCACGCAGGCGGTGAGGACGTTGGTTAGCTCGAGTTGCCTCAAGGCGAGCCGGGACAGGATGGCGGCCAGCGCGTAGCCGGTTGCGTAGCACGCAGCGACGGTCACGCAGGCAGCGGCGATGACCCGCTCGGGCGTCCAACCGTATTGTTCGACGCGCAGCAGCACGCCGTAGCCGGCGAGCACCGCCAGCGGAACGATGACAATCGCGGCAAGCCAGCGGGACTGGCGCAACAACAATGCGATTGGTGTCTGAGGTTTGCCGTCCTGGTAGGCGGCGTTGATGAGAAACACCAGGGCCGCCACCGATGCAAGCAGGATCCCGGTGGCGCGCCGCGTCGCCCAAAGCGGCTCAAGGCCGACAACCGGCAGCGCCAGCACGAACAGCACGGCGAAGAGCGTCATCACCGGCAGCAGCCAAGACAATAGCGTCAGCGTAAGCGTGCGTGCGCCTGCCACGAGATTTGCGCGCACGTCGGTGACGTGGAGCGAATACGCCAGTGCCATCGTCGTCACCGGAATCGCGAACCAGCGTTTCTGGATCAGCTCGGATAGAAAGCTGATATTGATAAGATTGAACAGCGCGGCGCCGAGCCACAGCAGACCCCACAGCGCGGCGAGGAACAACAGTGCCAGGACGAATTGCACGCCAAGTGTCCACGACACGTCGAAGTATCGGGGATAGCTCGCGACGATCCGCCCCTCGGATTCGCCGGCTACGATCAGCGACTGCATGATGAAAAAGATGAAAAAGATGACAAAAAGTGCTCGCGCTAAGCTCAAGGCTAGATTCACGCCGGTCGCGTCGCGATAGACGCCATAGCCGGCGACCCCACAAGCCAGCAATGTCGCGAACACCAGCCAGAGTCCGAGCGTTCGCGGCCGCAGGTGGCCGAGTCCATCGATGGCGAGCAATGGCACCGCGGCGCCAGCCGTGACCATCATTGCAAACGCATATGGGTCAGTCGCAGGCCAGGACTTCGCTTCGGTCGCGTGATAGAGCCAGTACAGGAAAATCCCTTGCAGGATACCGATGACGGTGCGCGTGAGTGCGAGGGATGGCGTGGGCATGGGTGTTCCGTCCGGCAACTGGAGTACGTTCGAATCCGGGAAGTCGTATCAGAACTCGCGTTTAGGTTTTATGAAATTAATCCGGACGCGGGGCGTAGTCTTGCGGGACCGCTCCACAAGGTCGACCCGGCCTCGGCGTTTTCGTGGTTTCGTGAACGCGCTAGCCTGACCTAGCCACGTCGACCACGTTGTTGATTGCGTTCGGCAACGCTGCGAACGCGCCCGCGGGTTTTTCCACTGCCACTGTTGGCGTTAGGGGTGCGCGCACGTGCGGCCGCCTCCAGCCGGACGAGCGATCTGATCTTGTCGGCGTCCGCCGACGTCGCCGGATTGTAGATCACCATGCTGAGATCGGGCCGGCCGTCGACCGCAAAGGCTGAGTATTCCAGCGCGATCCGCCCGGCACGCGGATGCCGCAGATGTTTGGGTCCCTCGCCGTAAGTGCTGCGGACGTCATTGTCGCGCCACATCGCCGCGAATTCGGGGCTCAGCCGGCAGAGGTCATCGACTAATGCTTCAACCTTGCGCGCCGCGCCGCTGCGCGCGACGTCGGCCCGGAACGCTGCCACCGCAAAGCGCGCGTCGCTCTCCCAATTCAACATCGCGGCACGCACGTGCGGATTACAGAAGACGAGGCGCAGGCCATTGCGCTGCTCGGCCGGAAGCCCCGCATAGTCGGCGAGCACCACCGCGGCGGCGTGGTTCCACGCGACGATGTCCCAAGTGGAGTTCTTCACATAGGCCGGGCTGAGCGCGAGCGCGTCGAGCACGCCTTGCAGTCGCGGCGTCACACCCTCCGCCGCTTGGTATCGAACTTCGGGCGGGCGGCCGAGGCCAAGCAGGAACAGGTGCTCGCGCTCATCGTCCGTCAGCATCAGGGCGCGCGCAATGCGGTTGAGCACATCGGCTGAGGGCGCACCGCCACGGCCCTGCTCGAGCCACGTGTACCAGGTCGCGCTGACGTTGGCGCGTTGAGCTACTTCCTCGCGCCGCAGTCCGGGCGTTCGCCGGCGGGTCAATGACACGCCGAACGCCGCCGGATCGAGTTTCGCACGGCGATCCTTCAGGAAACTTCCAAGCAAATTGTCGTCCGCAACCGCCGACATTGCGCGTCCTGTTAGTCGTTATACCCGTATAACGTCACTACTTTACCCCGATAGATTGAGCGCCGATGGTGGCCTTGTCAAATCTTTAGTCCAACTAGGAGACTTTCATCATGCGCGTCTTTGTGACGGGAGCGACTGGATTCGTTGGCTCCGCCGTTGTCAGGGAACTGATCGATGCGGGGCATACGGTGCTCGGCCTTGCGCGTTCAGACGCGGCGGCTGCGTCACTTGTTGGAGCCGGGGTCGACGTCCATCGCGGTTCGCTCGATGATCTTGCGAGCTTGCGCAGCGGAGCGGCCGCGGTCGATGGCGTGATCCACACCGCTTTCAATCATGACTTCTCGAAGTTCAAGGCGAACTGCGAGGCGGACAGCCAGGTCATCGAGGCGCTCGGCGCCGCGCTCGCCTGCTCTGACCGCCCCTTGATCATCACCTCCGCGACCGGACTCCTGGCGCCAGGCCACCTCGGGATCGAAGACGATCGACCCGTTACTACAAATCCACGCGTCGCATCGGAAGAGGCGGCAGCCGCGGTGGCGGCGCGTGGCGCCCGCGTGTCGGTTATGCGCCTGCCCTGCTCGGTTCATGGCGATGGTGATCACGGCTTCGTCCCGATCCTCATCGGCATCGCGCGCGAGAAAGGCGTCTCGGCTTATGCGGGCGACGGGCTCAACCACTGGCCTGCGGTGCACCGGCTGGATGCCGCCAAGCTTTACCGGCTTGTGCTCGAGAACGGTTCCGCGGGCGCCTGCTATCACGCGGTCGCCGAACAGGGCGTGCCGTTTCGAGATATCGCCGCCGTGATCGGCCGTCGGCTGAACGTGCCGGCAGTCGCGATGTCCGCCCAGCAAGCAAACAACCACTTTGGCTGGTTCGCACATTTCGCAACCAACGACACCCCGGCCTCGAGCAAACGAACCCGGGAACTGTTGGGATGGCAACCAAAAGAGCTCGGGCTCATCCCTGATCTCGACCGGCCAAGCTATTTCCAGAATTGACGGAGCGCACGAGCGCCGATCACCTCAAGACTGAGCGTGCCGGCACATCCACTCTATCGCGCAAACTTTCAACCCATTCTGGATCACCGGCGGCAACGCTTCTTCGGCGCGAGATCAGTCTTAGCCATGGCGTCGAATGGAATGCGCTCATCAGCACGTACATCGGAACCATTCCGCTCAGCGCCGACACACCATGCGCGGCCGGGCACATCATGTCCGCGCCGCCGCCGGACAAACAGCTCAGGAGCGCCATGACCGCGAAGGTCGGCGCGGCTGCAAGGCCGAGCCAACCGGCCGTGCCGAGCGCCGCCGCATCGCTGCGGCGCCCGGTTTCGATTCGGGCGGCACTCATCGCGCCACCTGTTTGTAGCTGTCGTGGTGATGCCACCAGACGCCCGCTTCGTTGCGCCCCTTCGGGGCGCGGTCGAGCCATTGGTACATGCCCCAGAGGCCGTCCAGTCCGCGGGCATAGGTCGAATAGGTGTGATAGACGACGCCGTCGTCGAGAACGAAAGCGCTCAGCCCTGGCCGTTCGCGCACGTAGGCCATCGGCTCGGCGCCCGACCTCGCCGCGTTCTCGATCACGACGGACGGAAGCGTCGTCTCGGTCATCGCGTGGCCGCCGCGACGGTAATTATATTCACTGCCGCCGGTGCGCTGCTGCTCTTCGGTGATGGAGACGTTGAAGTCGTAGTTGAAGTCGCCGCTCTGCGAAGACGCCCACGGAAAAATCCAGCCCATCCGCTGTTTGAACGCCTGCAGCTTCGGCAGCGGCGCGCGCGATACCGCCCAGAGCATCACATCGTGATTGGCGAGGTGCACGGCGATGCCGTTGAAGCCGTCGGCGATCGACGAGCAGGAAATGCAGCCCGCCTTGTAGTCCGGCCCGAACATGAAATGATAGACGAGGAGCTGCGAGCGCCCCCGGAAGAGATCCGCGAGCGAAGCCTTTCCATCGTCGGTGTCGAAGCGGTAGTCCTTGTCGACGCGGACCCAGGGCAATTCCTGGCGCCGCTGCGCGAGCTCATCGCTCTGCCGCGTCAGCGCCTTTTCGGCATCGAGCAGCTCGAGCCGCGCCGCAAGCCACTGTTCGCGTGTTCCGATCTTGTGTGTCGTCATCGTCATTCTCCGTTATCTGTACCGTTGCGGGTTAGACTAGGACCGGGCTTGGGCCTCCTGGGAGTTACAAGTGTGACGGGATTCCGATGGACTCGCTGATCACGGCGGCGGCACATGCGCTCGCGATGGGCGATCCCCTCGGCGCATTGAACAGAGTCGCGCTTCGCGATGACGCGCCGGCACTCGCGCTTCGCGGCATCGCCTTGGCCCAGCTCGGAGATCTTGACCGCGCGAAAGCCTTGGTGCGGCGCGCGGCGCGCGCCTTCGGTCCGAAAGAGGCTGTGGCGCGCGCGCGATGCGTCGTCGCCGAGGCCGAGATCGCACTCGCTTCGCGCGATCTCGCCTGGCCCACCAAGGCGCTCGCCGCAGCATCTGCGACCCTTGAAGCGCATGGCGACCGGGCGAACGCCGCCCATGCGCGCTATCTCGAGGCCCGGCGCCTGCTTCTGATCGGGCGCCTCGACGATGCCGAGCACAAGCTTGCGCAGCTCGATCTCTCAGCTCTTACGCCTGCGCTGCGCGCCATACATGAGCTTGCGGTCGCCGGGATTTCCATGCGGCGTGTCCGCGCCAGCGCAGCACATGCAGCGCTCGCCCGCGCCGAGGAAGCCGCGCGCTGGGCACGCATTCCGGCGCTCGCGGCGGAGGTCGAACACGCACTCGCTGTCCTCGACACGCCAGTGGCGCGGCTGATCGCGCGCGGTTCGGAGCGCCCTCTCCTGCTGGACGAAGTCGAGGCGCTGCTCGCCTCGAAGGCGCTTGTCATCGACGCCTGCCGCAATCTCGTGCGCGAGCGGAACCTGCTCGTGCCGCTCGCAAGGCGTCCGGTGCTGTTCGCGCTTGCGCGCACGCTCGGCGAGGCATGGCCCGGGGATGTGCCGCGGGACGTGTTGCTCGCCCGCGCGTTCGGCGCGAAGCACGCCGACGAATCCCATCGCGCGCGGTTGCGGGTCGAGATCGGGCGGCTCCGCGTGCTGCTGCGGGCAGTCGCCCGCGTGAGCGCGACGACACGGGGTTTCGCGCTCTCGCCGCGCGACGCGCGCGAGGTTGTTGTGTTGGCGCGGCCGGTGGAAGAGCGGCACGCGGCGGTGCTCGCCTTCCTGGCGGATGGCGAGTCATGGTCGGGTTCGGCGCTTGCGCTCGCACTCGGCGCGAGCCAGCGCACCGTGCAGCGCGCGCTCAA
Organism: uncultured Alphaproteobacteria bacterium; assembly: GCA_963816775.1. Classification (GTDB taxonomy): domain Bacteria; phylum Pseudomonadota; class Alphaproteobacteria; order Rhizobiales; family Xanthobacteraceae; genus JAFAXD01. The sequence goes on along the minus strand of CAWFLX010000052.1, from coordinate 16,152 downwards.
GGAACTTGCGGCCGCGGGCAAGGCGCAGTCCTATGGCCGCGGCCGGGCCCGACGCTGGATGACACCGCCGCTGCCCGGATTCGCGACGACATTGTTACTCACAGCGCCGCTCCCGGGCGGCTAGGCTTCAAGAATGAAAACATCAAAAGCAGAGATCACCCGCGAATACGGGCCCTTCCCCGAGGCCGAACGGGTCAACGGCGTCTCGTTCGACGGCAAGAATGTCTGGTTCGCTTCCGGCGACCGGCTGAACGCCTTCGATCCTGAGAGCGGCAAGAAGCTGCGCTCGCTCGACGTCGCCGGGCATGCCGGCACCGCGTTCGACGGTGAGCATTTGTTCCAGATCGCCGAGAACCGCATCCAGAAGATCGATCCGGAGACCGGGCGCGTGCTCGCCACGATTCCGGCGCCCGGCGGCGGCGGTGACTCGGGCCTCGCCTGGGCCGAAGGCTCGCTCTGGGTCGGCGAATATCGGGAGCGGAAGATCCATCAGATCGACCCTGAGACCGGAGCGATCCTTCGCACCATCGAATGCACCCGCTTTGTCACCGGTGTCATGTGGGTCGATGGCGAGCTGTGGCACGGGACCTGGGAAAACGACGAGAGCGATCTCCGGCGCATCGATCCGCAAACGGGGGAGTTGCTGGAGCGGATCGAGATGCCGCGCGGCGTCGCCGTATCAGGACTTGAATCCAATGGCAGCGATCAGTTCTTTTGCGGAGGCGGAAGTAGCGGCAAGGTGAGGGCCGTGCGCCGGCCCAAGCGAGGGGCCAGAGTTGCGTGAGAACTATTGAGTACTATCGCTGGGCCAACATCATCTTTAACGCGCCGCTCTATCCCATTCTACTCGACAGCACTTCCCCTACTCCCACTCGATCGTGCCCGGCGGCTTGCTGGTCACGTCGTACACAACGCGGTTGACACCCGCGACCTCGTTGATGATCCGCGTCGCGACCGTTCCCAGGAACACTCCGTCGAACGGATAGAAGTCAGCGGTCATGCCGTCGGTCGAGGTCACGGCGCGCAGGCCGACGACGTAATCGTAGGTGCGCCCGTCCCCCATCACGCCGACGGTCTTGACCGGCAGGATCACGGCGAACGCCTGCCAGATCGTGTCGTAGAGGCCGGCGCGGCGGATCTCCTCGATGAAGATTTCGTCCGCGAAGCGCAAAATCTCGAGCTTGTCGGGCGTGATCTCGCCCGGGCAGCGGATCGCGAGGCCCGGCCCGGGAAACGGATGACGGCCGACGAATGCTTCCGGCAATCCGAGCTCGCGGCCGAGCGCACGGACCTCGTCCTTGAACAATTCGCGCAACGGCTCAACCAGGCGCATGTTCATGCGCTCGGGCAGTCCGCCGACGTTGTGGTGCGACTTGATGGTCACCGACGGTCCGCCGGAGAACGACACGCTCTCAATCACGTCGGGATAGAGCGTGCCTTGCGCCAAAAACTCCGCGCCGCCGATCTTTTTCGCTTCGCGCTCGAACACGTCGATGAAAAGCTTGCCGATGATCTTGCGCTTCTCCTCCGGGTCGCTGACGCCGGCGAGCGCGCCCAGGAAAAGGTCGCCGGCCTCGACGTGCACCAGCGGGATGTTGTAGGCGCCGCGAAACAAAGCGACGACCTTCTCGGCTTCGGCGAGCCGCAGCAGTCCGTGATCGACGAACACGCAGGTAAGCTGATCGCCGATCGCTTCGTGGATCAGCACCGCCGCGACCGCTAAATCGACGCCACCCGATAGACCGCAGATCACGCGGCCCTTTCCGACCTGCTTGCGGATCTTCTCGATCGCCTCGTCCTTGAAGGCGCGCATGGTCCAGTCGCCGGCCGCGCCGGCGATCTTGCGCACGAAGTTGCGCAGCAGCGCCGCGCCCTGCGGCGTGTGCACGACTTCGAGATGAAACTGGGTCGCGTAGAACTTGCGCGCCTCGTCGGCAATCGCGGCGATCGGCGCGTTCGGCGAGGTCGCGAGCACCCGAAAGCCGGGCGGCAGCGTGGTGACCCGATCGCCGTGGCTCATCCACACCGGATATTTCTCGCCCTTGCGCCACACGCCTTCGAGCAGCGGCAACTCCTGCGTCACCTCGACTTCGGCGCGGCCGAACTCGCGGTGATGGCCGCCTTCGACCTTGCCGCCGAGCTGCTGCGCCATCGCCTGCTCGCCGTAGCAGATGCCGAGCATCGGGACGCCGGCCTGGTAGAGCGCGGGCGGCGGCAGCGGCGCACCGGGCGCGTGAACCGAGGCCGGGCCGCCCGAGAGAATCACCGCCTTCGGGCGCATGGCATCGAACGCCTCCTGGGCCTTCTGGTACGGCACGATCTCGGAATAGACCCCCTCCTCGCGCACGCGCCGCGCGATCAGCTGCGTCACCTGCGAGCCGAAATCGACGATCAGAATCTTGTCGTGGGTGGTCATGGCGGGTTCTAGCGCATGTCCCGGAAAAGTGGAAACCGGTTTTCCGAAAAGGACATGCGCAAACCGTAAAATTCTAGAGCGCTGGCGATCTGTCGAGGCTTCACGCCGCGCGCCGCAGGATGCTCACAAAAAATCCATCGGTGCCGGTCTTGCGCGGGGTCATCAACAGGCCCGGATCGAGCGTCCAGACCGCCTGCATAAAGGCCGGCGCGACCTCGCCCAGCACCTGGGCGACCGGCGGCGGTTCAACGGCAAAGTCCGGGTGGCGCTGGCGGAATGCGGCCACCTGATCGGGCCCCTCCTCCGCCAGCACCGAGCACGTCACATAGACGATGCGCCCGCCGGGCTTCACCAGCAACGCGGCGCGCTCCAGCACCTCGGCCTGCTCGATCATCCTCTGTTCGAGCGCGCCCGGCCGCATGCGCCACTTGGCGTCCGGATTGCGCCGCCAAGTGCCGGTCCCGGTGCAGGGCGCATCGATCAGCACGAGATCGGTCCGGCCGTGCAGATCGGCGAGCGGATCAGGGCTATCGTCATGCCGCCCTTTCGGGCTGCGGACCTGCACGTTGCGCGCGCCGGCGCGCTCGAGCCGCGCGTAGATGGGCGCGAGGCGGCGCTTGTCGAGATCGGTCGCGTAGACCTGACCGCGCTTCTCCATCATGGCCGCGAGCGCGAGCGACTTGCCGCCGGCGCCGGCGCAGAGATCGATCACCTGCTCGCCGGCCTTCGCGGCGCTGAGCAACGCAGCGAGCTGCGAGCCTTCGTCCTGCACTTCGATCATGCCCTTGAGAAACGCCGGCTCGGACTGGACCGCCGGGCTTTTGGCGTCGGGCGCCGTCGCGATCCGCAGGCCAACCGGCGACCAGGGCGTCGGGGTCACCGCAAGATCCGCCAGCGCCGCGGCCGCCTTGCCGCGATCCGCGACCAGCGTGTTCACCCGCAGGTCGAGCGTGGCGCGCTGCGCGAGCGCGGCCCCTTCCGCGACCCGGTCCGCCCCAAAGACGCGCGCGAAGTACGGATCGAGCCACTCGGGATAATCGCCCTGCACGTGCGCGGGCGCCTGCGCCAGCGAGCCCTCGAGCGCGCGCAGTTCGGTCTCGCTCAGCGGCGGCGGTGCAAAGCGCGAGCCGTCGAACAGACCCGCAATCGCCGCGGTGTCGAGCCCGCGCTGCAGATGCAGCATGCCGATCACGCTGGCGCGCGCGCTTGCGTCGCCCATCAGGAAGGCGGCCGACGCCTTGCGGCGCAGCGCGTCGTACACCAGCCCGGCCAGCGCCGCGCGATCACCGGAGCCGGCGAAGCGATGCGACAATCCCCAGTCCTTGAGCGCATCGGCGGCCGGCCGATGGCGCGCCTCGATATCGGCCAGAATGTCGATGCTCGCGCTGAGACGGGCGGACGGAGTCATCAGAGCGCGAACAGGATTCGAATGGCGAAGATCAACCACATCAGCATCAGCACCAACAGCCCAACTGTGTAGGCCGAAAACCGATGCGTGACGTTATTGCTGGTGATGTGAATGCCGGCGTGCACGATCCGGCTGATCACGAAGACCCACGACAGAATGACAAATAGCAAATCCGCCTTGTGCAGAAACAGCGCCAGGACCACCAGCACGTAGAACAGCACGGGGAGCTGAAACTGGTTGTTGAAGCAGTTGCCGACCTGCGCGGCCTCGGGCGGCCAGTTGCTCTCGCCGAGCGCGATATCGCGCACGTTGGTTTTGCCGGCGTTGAGCGACCCGACGCGCACAGTGCCGAGCCGCATCAACAAGGCGAACGTGAGCGCGACCTGCACGAATACTGGTAAGAGAATGGCGGCAACCGACATAAGTTTCTACTCGCAAACGGAGGCAAGTCTCTGAGCTTCGTCATGCCCGGCCTTGTGCCGGGCATCCACGTCTTTCTGCGTTGCCAAGCCGCAAGACGTGGATGGCCGGGACAAGCCCGGCCATGACGGCGAGGTTAGCGCCTTGATCCGATGACAATCAAATCAGCCTCCCCGCCGCGACCCGCACCAGCATCTTCCCGAAATTCTCGCCCTTGAGGAGCCCGATGAAGGCTGCAGGCGCGCGCTCAAGGCCGTCGACCACGTCCTCCCGGTATTTGATCCGCCCTTCGCGCAGCCAGCCCGACACGTCGCGGAGGAATTCCCCCTGCTTGGCGGCAAAGTCACTGACGATGAAGCCGCGGATCGTGAGCCGCTTCGTCAAGACGTTGCGCATGAGCAGCGGAACCCGGTTGGGACCGGGCGGCAATTCAGTGGCGCTATATTGCGAGATCAGGCCGCACACCGGCATGCGCGCAAACGGGTTGAACAGCGGCAGGACCGCTTCGAACACGGCGCCGCCGACGTTCTCGAAGTAGACATCGATGCCCTTTGGACAAGCTGCCTTGAGACGCTCGGCAAAATCGCGGGCACGGTGGTCGACGCAGTCGTCAAAGCCGAGCTCATCCTTGACGTAGGCGCACTTCTTCGCGCCGCCCGCAATGCCGACGGCGCGCGCCCCCTTGATCTTGGCGATCTGGCCGACCATCGAGCCGACCGGCCCGGACGCCGCAGCAACCACGACGGTCTCGCCCGGCTGCGGCTTGCCGATTTCGAGCAACCCCGCGTAGGCGGTCATGCCCGGCATGCCGAGGATGCCAAGCGCGGTCGACAGCGGCGCGAGCTTGGGATCGATCTTGCGCAGCCCTTTGCCGTCGGAGACCGCGTGGGTCTGCCAACCGGTAGGGGCGAGCACGACGTCACCGGCCGCGAAGTCTGGATTGTTGGACGCGATCACCTCGCTGACGGTTCCGCCGACCATCGTCTCGCCGATGCCGACCGGCGCCGCGTAGGACGGCGCTTCGCTCATGCGGCCGCGCATGTAAGGATCGAGCGAGAGCCAGAGCGTGCGCAACAGCACTTGCCCCGGACCAGGCGTTGGAACGGGAAAATCCTCGGTGCGAAAATTCTCGGGCGTAGGCTCGCCCACGGGACGCGAAACGAGAACGACGCGGCGGGCGGTGTCGGCCATGCGGAACTCCTTTTACGCTTTGACTACTGCAGCGGCCGGCCCACGCCTTCCAGTGCCAGCAGTATGATGTGGCCGACCAGAACGACCACGGCCGCGAAGTTGATCAGAAAAACACGACCGCGCAGCGGTACGTCGTCGGTCAACGTCTGCACCAATGTATGGACGACCCGGCCGGCGACGAAGACCCAGCCGGCGAGCACGTCAAGCGCGCCAACGCGTCCAATCACGACCAGCAGCACCACGACCGCATAGAAAATGACCGGCAGCTCGAACTGGTTCGCAAGATTGCGGCTGATGCGCGCAACATTCGCCGGCTCCCCACGGCCGAACTCGAACGCCGCGTACTTCACCTCCCCGCGCGCGACAGCGCGCGTGCGCTCAACCGTGAGCCAGACATAGAGCGCAAACGTCCAGCCGATCTGCGCGAGCATCGGCCAGAGGATCGAGGTCATCGCTAGCCCCGTTCGGAAGTCTGCCCGACCTCCGATCTGCGTCATGCCCGCGCTTGTCGCGGGCATCCACGTCTAAAACACCTTACCGCGCTTAAGGACGTGGATGGCCGGGACAAGCCCGGCCATGACGCCAAATCTAGCTCCGTCGTGGAACATAGCTCAGTCCCGCGACGGGTAATTCGGGCTCTCGCGCGTAATGGTCACATCGTGAACGTGGCTTTCACGGATGCCGGCACCGGAGATGCGCACGAACTCGGCCTTGGCGTGGAAGTCCTTGATGGTCCTGGCGCCGACATAGCCCATGGCGGCGCGTAACCCGCCGACCAGCTGGTGCAGCACGTTCGCGGCCGGCCCCTTGTAGGGCACCTGCCCTTCGACGCCCTCAGGCACCAGTTTCAATGTATCCTTGATCTCTTGCTGGAAATAGCGATCAGCCGATCCGCGCGCCATCGCGCCCACCGAACCCATGCCGCGGTAGCTCTTGTAGGAGCGGCCCTGATAAAGAAAGACCTCGCCCGGGGTCTCGTCGGTGCCGGCCAGCAGCGAACCGATCATCCCGCATTCGGCGCCGGCGCCGATCGCCTTGGCGAGATCGCCGGAATATTTGATGCCGCCGTCGGCGATCACCGGCGTGTCGGTCTTGTGCGCGACGTCGACCGCGTCGAGGATCGCGGTCAGCTGCGGCACGCCAACGCCGGCGACGATACGCGTGGTGCAGATCGATCCCGGCCCGATGCCGACTTTGATGGCGTCGGCACCGGCGTCGATCAACGCCTTCGCCCCTTCCGAGGTCGCGACGTTGCCGGCGACGACCTGCACCGCGTTCGACAGGCGCTTGATGCGGTCGACGGCGGCGAGCACCAGCTTGGAATGGCCGTGCGCGGTATCGACCACGACGAGATCGACACCGGCTGCGATCAGCTGCTCGGTGCGGGCAAAACCCTTGTCGCCGACCGTGGTCGCAGCCGCAACACGCAAGCGGCCCTGCTCGTCCTTGCAGGCACTCGGGTGGGCGACCGCCTTCTCGATGTCCTTGACGGTGATCAGCCCGACGCAACGGTATTTGTCGTCGACGACCAGCAGCTTCTCGATGCGGTGCTGGTGGAGCAGGCGCTTGGCTTCCTGCTGGCTCACGCTTTCGCGCACCGTGACCAGATTCTGCTTGGTCATGAGCTCGGACACTCTCTGGTCCGGATCGGTGGCAAAGCGGACATCGCGATTGGTCAAAATGCCGACGAGCTTGCCGGGACTGAGTGCGCCGTTGCCTTCGACCACCGGGATAGCGGTGACACACCATGCGCGGCCGAGCACATCATGTCCGCGCCTCCGCCGGGCACGCAGGTCAGGAGCGCCATGACGGCGAAGGTCGGCGCGGCTGCAAGGCCGAGCCAACCGGCCGCGCCGAGCGCCGCCGCATGGCTGCGGCGCCCGGTTTCGTCTCGGGTGGCGATCATCGCGCCACCTGCTCGTAGCTGTCGTGGTGACGCCACCAGACGCCCTCTTCGTTGCGCCCTTTGGGGGCGCGGTCGAGCCACTGGTACATGCCCCAGAGCCCGTCCAGTCCGCGGGCATAGGTCGAATAGGTATGATAGACGACGCCGTCCTCGAGAACGAAAGCGCTGAGGCCCGGCCGCTCGCGCACATAGGCGATCGGCTCGGCTCCAGTCCTGGCCGCGTTCTCGATCACGACCGGCGGAAGCGTCGTCTCGGTCATCGCGTGGCCGCCGCGACGGTAATTGTATTCGCTGCCGCCGTTGCGCTGCTGCTCTTCGGTGATGGAGACGTTGAAGTCGTAGTTGAAGTCGCCGCCCTGCGAGGACGCCCAGGGAAAGGTCCAGCCCATCCGCTGTTTGAACGCCTGCAGCTTCGGAAGCGGCGCGCGCGATGCCGCCCAGAGCATCACGTCGTGGTTGGCGAGGTGCACGGCGATGCCGTTGAAGCCGTCGGCGATCGACGAGCAGGAAATGCAGCCCGCCTTGTAGTCCGGCCCGAACATGAAGTGATAGACGAGAAGCTGCGAGCGCCCCCGGAAGAGGTCCGCGAGCGAAGCCTTCCCTTCGTCGGTGTCGAACCGGTAGTCCTTGTCGACGCGGACCCAGGGCAGTTCCTGGCGCCTCTGCGCGAGCTCATCGCTCTGCCGCGTCAGCGCCTTTTCCGCATCGAGCAGCTCGAGCCGCGCCGCAAGCCACTGTTCACGTGTTCCGATCTTGTGTGTGGTCATCGTCATTCTCCGTTATCTGTACCGTTGCGGGTTAGACTAGGACCGGGCTTGGGCCCCTGGGAGTTACAAGTGTGACGGGATTTCGATGGACTCGCTGATCACGGCCGCGGCTCGGGCGCTCGCGATGGGCGATCCCCTCGGCGCGCTGAACAGAGTCGCGCTCCGCGACGACGCGCCGGCGCTCGCGCTTCGCGGCATCGCCATGGCCCAGCTCGGCGATCTCGACCGCGCGAAAGCGCTGGTGCGGCGAGCGGCGCGCGCCTTCGGTCCGAGAGAGGCCGTGGCTCGCGCGAGATGCGTCGTCGCCGAGGCCGAGATCGCGCTCGCTTCGCGCGACCTCGCCTGGCCCACGAAGGCGCTCGCCGCGGCATCGGCGACCCTCGAAGCGCATGGCGACCGGGCGAACGCCGCCCATGCGCGCTACCTCGAGGCCCGGCGCCTGCTTCTGATCGGGCGCCTCGACGATGCCGAGCACAAGCTTGCGCAGCTCGATCTCTCAGCTCTTACGCCTGCGCTGCGTGCCATACATGAGCTCGCGGTCGCCGGGATTTCCATGCGGCGTGTCCGCGCCAGGGCAGCACACGCAGCGCTCGCCCGCGCCGAGGAAGCCGCGCGCTGGGCACGCATTCCGGCGCTCGCGGCGGAGGTCGAACAGGCACTCGCTGTCCTCGACACGCCTGCGGCGCGGCTGATCGCGCGCGGCGAGGAGCGCCCTCTCCTGCTGGAGGAAGTCGAGGCGCTGCTCGCGTCGAAGGCGCTTGTCATCGACGCCTGCCGCAATCTCGTGCGCGAGCGGAACATGCTCGTGCCGCTCGCAAGGCGTCCGGTGCTGTTCGCGCTTGCGCGCACGCTCGGCGAGGCATGGCCCGGGGACGTGCCGCGGGACGTGCTGCTCGCCCGCGCGTTCGGCGCGAAGCACGCCGACGAATCCCATCGCGCGCGGTTGCGGGTCGAGATCGGGCGGCTCCGCAGGCTGCTGCGGGCGGTCGCCCGCGTGAGCGCGACGAAACAGGGTTTCGCGCTCTCGCCGCGCGGCGCGCGCGAGGTCATCGTGCTGGCGCGGCCGGTCGAGGAGCGACATGCGGCGGTGCTTGCCTTCCTCGCCGACGGCGAGTCGTGGTCGAGTTCCGCGCTTGCGCTCGCGCTCGGCGCGAGCCAGCGCACGGTGCAGCGCGCGCTCAAGGAGCTTGCGGCCGCGGGCAAGGTGCAGGCATTCGGCCGCGGCCGGGCGCGGCGCTGGATGACCCCGCCGCTGCCCGGATTCGCGACGACCTTGTTACTCCCAGCGCCGCTCCCGGGCGGCTAGGATGGAAGAATGAAAACATCAAAAGCAGAGATCATCCGCGAATACGGGCCCTTCCCCGAGGCCGAACAGGTCGACGGCGTCTCGTTCGACGGCAAGCATGTCTGGTTCGCGTCCGGCGACCGGCTGAACGCCTTCGATCCGGAGAGCGGCAAGAAGCTGCGCTCGCTCGACGTCGCCGGGCATGCCGGCACCGCGTTCGACGGTGAGCATCTGTTCCAGATCGCCGAGAACCGCATCCAGAAGATCGATCCGAAGACCGGGCGCGTGCTCGCCACGATTCCGGCGCCCGGCGGCGGCGGTGACTCGGGCCTCGCCTGGGCCGAAGGCACGCTCTGGGTGGGCCAGTATCGGGAGCGGAAGATCCATCAGATCGACCCGGAGACCGGAGCGATCCTTCGCACCATCGAATCCAACCGCTTCGTCACCGGTGTCACCTGGGTCGATGGCGAGCTGTGGCACGGTACCTGGGAAGGCGACGAGAGCGATCTGCGGCGCATCGATCCGCAAACGGGAGAGGTGCTGGAGCGGATCGAGATGCCGCGCGGCGTCGCCGTATCAGGGCTTGAATCCAATGGCAGCGATCAGTTCTTTTGCGGAGGCGGAAGCAGCGGCAAGGTGAGAGCCGTCCGCCGGCCCAAGCGAGGGTCCAGAGTAGCGTGAGGACTATTGAGTACTATCGCTGGGCCAACATCATCTTTAACGTGCCGCTCTATCCCATTCTACTCGACAGCACTTCCCCTACTCCCACTCGATCGTGCCCGGCGGCTTGCTGGTCACGTCGTACACAACGCGGTTGACACCCGCGACCTCGTTGATGATCCGCGTCGCGACCGTTCCGAGGAACACTCCGTCGAACGGATAGAAGTCCGCGGTCATGCCGTCGGTCGAGGTCACGGCGCGCAGGCCGACGACGTAATCGTAGGTGCGCCCGTCGCCCATCACGCCGACGGTCTTGACCGGCAGGATCACGGCGAACGCCTGCCAGATCGTGTCGTAGAGGCCGGCGCGGCGGATCTCCTCGATGAAGATTTCGTCCGCGAAGCGCAGAATCTCGAGCTTGTCGGGCGTGATCTCGCCCGGGCAGCGGATCGCGAGGCCCGGCCCGGGAAACGGATGACGGCCGACGAATGCTTCCGGCAAGCCGAGCTCGCGGCCGAGCGCGCGGACCTCGTCCTTGAACAATTCGCGCAACGGCTCGACCAGCCTCATGTTCATGCGCTCGGGCAGTCCGCCGACGTTGTGGTGCGACTTGATGGTCACCGACGGTCCGCCGGAGAACGACACGCTCTCGATCACGTCGGGATAGAGCGTGCCTTGCGCCAGAAATTCCGCGCCGCCGATCTTTTTCGCTTCGCGCTCGAACACATCGATGAAGAGCTTGCCGATGGTCTTGCGCTTCTCCTCCGGGTCGCTGACGCCGGCGAGCGCGCCGAGGAAGAGGTCGCCGGCCTCGACGTGCACCAGCGGAATGTTGTAGGCGCCGCGAAACAGCGCGACGACCTTCTCGGCTTCGGCGAGCCGCAGCAGGCCGTGGTCGACGAACACGCAGGTGAGCTGATCGCCGATCGCTTCGTGGATCAGCACCGCCGCGACGGCTGAATCGACGCCGCCCGGACAGCCCGCAGATCACGCGGCCCTTTCCGACCTGCTTGCGGATCTTCTCGATCGCCTCGTCCTTGAAGGCGCGCATGGTCCAGTCGCCGGCCGCGCCGGCGATCCTGCGCACGAAGTTGCGCAGCAGCGCCGCGCCCTGCGGCGTGTGCACGACTTCGAGGTGGAACTGGGTCGCGTAGAACTTGCGCGCCTCGTCGGCAATCGCGGCGATCGGCGCGTTCGGCGAGGTCGCGAGCACCCGAAAGCCGGGCGGCAGCGTGGTGACGCGATCGCCGTGGCTCATCCACACCGGATATTTCTCGCCCTTGCGCCACACGCCTTCGAGCAGCGGCAACTCCTGCGTCACCTCGACCTCGGCGCGGCCGAACTCGCGGTGATGGCCGCCTTCGACCTTGCCGCCGAGCTGCTGCGCCATCGCCTGCTCGCCGTAGCAGATGCCGAGCATCGGCACGCCGGCCTGGTAGAGCGCGGGCGGCGGCAGCGGCGCGCCGGGCGCGTGAACCGAGGCCGGGCCGCCCGAGAGAATCACCGCCTTCGGGCGCATGGCGTCGAACGCCTCCTGCGCCTTCTGGTACGGCACGATCTCGGAATAGACCCCCTCCTCGCGCACGCGCCGCGCGATCAGCTGCGTCACCTGCGAGCCGAAATCGACGATCAGAATCTTGTCGTGGGTGGTCATGGCGGGTTCTAGCGCATGTCCCGGAAAAGTGGAAACCGGTTTTCCGAAAAGGACATGCGCAAACCGTAAAATTCTAGAGCGCTGGCGATCTGTCGAGGCTTCACGCCGCGCGCCGCAGGATGCTCACAAAAAATCCATCGGTGCCGGTCTTGCGCGGGGTCATCAACAGGCCCGGATCGAGCGTCCAGACCGCCTGCATAAAGGCCGGCGCGACCTCGCCCAGCACCTGGGCGACCGGCGGCGGTTCAACGGCAAAGTCCGGATGGCGCTGCCGGAATGCGGCCACCTGGTCGGGCCCCTCCTCCGCCAGAACCGAGCACGTCACATAGACGATGCGCCCGCCCGGCTTCACCAGCAACGCGGCGCGCTCCAGCACCTCGGCCTGCTCGATCATCCGCTGCTCGAGCGCGCCCGGCCGCATGCGCCACTTGGCGTCCGGATTGCGCCGCCAGGTGCCGGTCCCGGTGCAGGGCGCATCGATCAGCACGAGATCGGTCCGGCCGTGCAGATCGGCGAGCGGATCCGGGCTGTCGTCGTGCCGCCCTTTCGGGCTGCGGACCTGCACGTTGCGCGCGCCGGCGCGCTCGAGCCGCGCGTAGATCGGCGCGAGGCGGCGCTTGTCGAGATCGGTCGCGTAGACCTGACCGCGCTTCTCCATCATGGCGGCGAGCGCGAGCGACTTGCCGCCGGCGCCGGCGCAGAGATCGATCACCTGCTCGCCGGCCTTCGCGGCGCTGAGCAACGCGGCGATCTGCGAGCCTTCGTCCTGCACTTCGATCATGCCCTTGAGAAACGCCGGCTCGGACTGGACCGCCGGGCTTTTGGCGTCGGGCGCCGTCGCGATCCGCAGGCCAACCGGCGACCAGGGCGTCGGGGTCACGGCAAGATCCGCCAGCGCCGCGGCCGCCTTGCCGCGATCCGCGACCAGCGTGTTCACCCGCAGGTCGAGCGGGGCGCGCTGCGCGAGCGCGGCCCCTTCCGCGCTCCGGTCCGCCCCAAAGACGCGCGCGAAGTACGGATCGAGCCACTCGGGATAATCGCCCTGCACGTGCGCGGGCGCCTGCGCCAGCGAGCCCTCGAGCGCGCGCAGTTCGGTCTCGCTCAGCGGCGGCGGCGCAAAGCGCGAGCCGTCGAACAGACCCGCAATCGCCGCGGTGTCGAGCCCGCGCTGCAGATGCAGCATGCCGATCACGCTGGCGCGCGCGCTCGCGTCGCCCATCAGGAAGGCGGCCGACGCCTTGCGGCGCAGCGCGTCGTACACCAGCCCGGCCAGCGCCGCGCGATCGCCGGAGCCGGCGAAGCGATGCGACAATCCCCAATCCTTGAGCGCATCGGCGGCCGGCCGATGGCGCGCCTCGATATCGGCCAGAATGTCGATGCTCGCGCTGAGACGGGCGGACGGAGTCATCAGAGTGCAAACAGGATTCGAATGGCGAAGATCACCCACATCAGCATCAGCACCAACAGCCCAACTGTGTAGGCCGAAAACCGATGCGTGACGTTATTGCTGGTGATGTGAATGCCGGCGTGCACGATCCGGCTGATCACGAAGACCCACGACAGAATGACAAACAGCAAATCCGCCTTGTGCAGAAACAGCGCCAGGACCACCAGCACGTAGAACAGCACGGGGAGCTGAAACTGGTTGTTGAAGCAGTTGCCGACCTGCGCGGCCTCGGGCGGCCAGTTGCTCTCGCCGAGCGCGATATCGCGCACGTTGGTTTTGCCGGCGTTGAGCGACCCGACGCGCACAGTGCCGAGCCGCATCAACAAGGCGAACGTGAGCGCGACCTGCACGAATACCGGTAAGAGAATGGCGGCAACCGACATCGACGTTCACTTGGCCTGATCGGGCGCGACACGCACCAGCATCTTGCCGAAATTCTCGCCCTTGAGGAGCCCGATGAAGGCCGCAGGCGCGCGCTCAAGGCCGTCGACCACGTCCTCGCGGTATTTGATCCGCCCTTCACGCAGCCAGCCCGACACGTCGCGGAGAAATTCACCCTGCTTGGCGGCAAAGTCACTGACGATGAAGCCGCGGATCGTGAGCCGCTTCGTCAACACGTTGCGCATGAGCAGCGGAACCCGGTTGGGACCGGGTGGCAATTCGGTGGCGCTATATTGCGAGATCAGCCCGCACACCGGCATGCGCGCAAACGGGTTGAACAGCGGCAGGACCGCTTCGAACACCGCGCCGCCGACGTTCTCGAAGTAGACATCGATGCCCTTTGGACAAGCTGCCTTGAGACGCTCGGCAAAATCGCGGGCACGGTGGTCGACGCAGTCGTCAAAGCCAAGCTCATCCTTGACGTAGGCGCACTTCTTCGCGCCGCCCGCAATGCCGACGGCGCGCGCCCCCTTGATCTTGGCGATCTGGCCGACCGTCGAGCCGACCGGCCCGGACGCCGCGGCAACCACGACGGTCTCGCCCGGCTGCGGCTTGCCGATTTCGAGCAACCCCGCGTAGGCGGTCATGCCCGGCATGCCGAGGATGCCAAGCGCGGTCGACAGCGGCGCGAGCTTGGGATCGATCTTGCGCAGCCCTTTGCCGTCGGAGACCGCGTGGGTCTGCCAACCGGTAGGGGCGAGCACGACGTCACCGGCCGCGAAGTCTGGATTGTTGGACGCGATCACCTCGCTGACGGTTCCGCCGACCATCGTCCCGCCGATGCCGACCGGTGCCGCGTAGGACGGCGCTTCGCTCATGCGGCCGCGCATGTAAGGATCGAGCGAGAGCCAGAGCGTGCGCAACAGCACTTGCCCCGGACCAGGCGTTGGAACGGGAAAATCCTCGGTGCGAAAATTCTCGGGCGTAGGCTCGCCCACGGGACGCGAAACGAGAACGACGCGGCGGGCGGGGTCGGCCATGCGGAACTCCTTGTACTCTTTGACTACTGCAACGGCCGGCCCACGCCTTCCAGTGCCAGCATTATGATATGGCCGACCAGAACGACCACGGCCGCAAAGTTGATCAGAAAAACGCGACCGCGCAGCGGTACGTCGTCGGTCAACGTCTGCACCAATGTATGGACGACCCGGCCGGCGACAAAGACCCACGCGGCCAGAACATCAATGGCGCCGACCCGTCCGATTACCACGAACAGCACCACGACCGCATAGAAGATCACCGGCAGTTCGAACTGGTTGGCGAGATTACGGCTGATGCGCGCGACCTTGGGCGGCTCTCCGCGTCCAAACTCGAAGGCCGCGTACTTCACCTCCCCGCGCGCGACAGCGCGCGTGCGCTCAACCGTGAGCCAGACATAGAGCGCAAACGTCCAGCCGATCTGCGCGAGCATCGGCCAGAGGAGCGAGTCCACCGCCTTAATCCCGCGACGGATAGTTCGGGCTCTCGCGCGTAATGGTCACATCGTGCACGTGGCTCTCGCGCATGCCGGCACCGGAGATGCGCACGAACTCGGCCTTGGCATGGAAATCCTTGATCGTCTTTGCGCCGACATAGCCCATGGCGGCGCGCAGCCCGCCGACCAGCTGGTGCAGCACGTTCGCGGCCGGCCCCTTGTAGGGCACCTGGCCCTCGACGCCCTCCGGCACCAGCTTGAGCGCGTCCTTGATGTCCTGCTGGAAGTAGCGATCAGCCGAGCCGCGCGCCATGGCGCCGACCGAGCCCATGCCGCGATAGGTCTTGTAGGAGCGGCCCTGATAGAGAAAGACCTCGCCCGGGGTCTCGTCGGTGCCGGCCAGCAGCGAGCCGATCATGCCGCACTCGGCGCCGGCGCCGATCGCCTTGGCGAGATCGCCGGAATATTTGATGCCGCCGTCGGCGATCACCGGCGTGTCGGTCTTGTGCGCGACTTCGACGGCGTCGAGGATCGCGGTCAGCTGCGGCACGCCGACGCCGGCCACGATCCGCGTGGTGCAGATCGATCCCGGGCCGATCCCGACTTTGATGGCGTCGGCACCGGCGTCGATCAACGCCTTCGCCCCTTCCGAGGTCGCGACGTTGCCGGCGACGACCTGAACCGCGTTCGACAAGCGCTTGATGCGGTCAACGGCGGCGAGCACCAGCTTGGAATGGCCGTGCGCGGTATCGACGACGACGAGATCGACACCGGCCGCGATCAGCTGCTCGGTGCGGGCAAAGCCCTTGTCGCCGACCGTGGTCGCAGCCGCGACACGCAAGCGGCCCTGCTCGTCCTTGCAGGCACTTGGGTGAGCGACCGCCTTCTCAATGTCCTTGACGGTGATCAGCCCGACGCAACGGTATTTATCGTCGACGACGAGCAGCTTTTCGATGCGGTGTTGGTGCAGCAGGCGCTTGGCTTCCTGCTGGCTCACGCTTTCGCGCACCGTGACCAGGTGCTCCTTGGTCATGAGCTCGGATACTTTCTGGTCCGGATCGGTCGCAAAGCGGACGTCGCGATTGGTCAAAATGCCGACGAGCTTGCCGGGATTGCGCGCGCCGTTGCCCTCGACCACCGGGA
>CAWFLX010000051.1:0-40960 GCA_963816775.1 uncultured Alphaproteobacteria bacterium | reverse complement strand
GTAAACCGTTGGTCGCGGGTTCAAATCCTGCACCCGGCACCGCCTAACCCCCGACCAACCTTGCTTGCGGAAAGGTGCTTGCACCGATCAGGACCGCCAAGCGGCCTCGTTTAGGGAGACGCGCCGGAGGCCGTTCAATCGGCGATCAGACCGATGTCTCAGCGGGGAGCCGCCTCTGGCCAGAGAAGGCAAGAGGCCCCACGCGATGCCTTTTACACCGCGTCCTTGGCAGCCTTGACCGGACGTGCCCTGACGATCTTGCGCGCCGGCTTCGCCTTGAAGGTCATCGCCTCGCCTGTGAACGGGTTGGTGCCTTGGCGAGCCTTGGTGGCCGGTTTCTTGATGACAACGAATTTCGCAAAGCCGGGAACGAGGAACACGCCGTTCTTCTTCAGCTCCTTGTAGCCGATCTCGGCAAGTGTCTCGATAACGCCTTTGACGTCCTTCTTGGCGACTTCGTTCTTGGTCGCAATCTGCTCGATCAACTGCGATTTCGTCATCTGCGTGGCCATCGTGGCTCCTTTGATTCGTGAAGCCGGAAGTATAGACGCTGGATCCATGAAAATCAGGGATTTCTGGCATTGCCGCTGGCGGCAACCGTTCTCGCGACGCCGGAAAACGCGGACGGATGTGGCGTCGCCCTCGGGCCGGGCTGTTGGTCGCCCCTGTTTTCCGGAGCTTAGCCGGCCATCAAACGCATGCAAAAGGTAGGAATGTCTGTCGGGGGGATAGCAGGTGACGCGCACCCGGCACCATGATCTGAATCACTTGGCCGTCCTTAATCAGAACCGATTGCAAAATCGTCACTGCGACAAGACCGCCAGCACTGCGCGCTGTATCGGATCGACAAGCAACACGGCGTCACCGGTAATTTTGTATTGAAGATCTTTGACCTCGGCTATCCGATCGCCCAGTTCAGGAGGAAGCGGACGTAGCGGCTCATTTTGTGGGATGACCATTCCTACCTCTGGCGGAGCCCTGTACGAGGTCCCGGTCGAACGATCTCCATTCGGCTTCACGCTGCGGAGAATCGCCCGTCGTTGGTCGTCGGTCAGATTTCTCAGGCGGAAAGCAAGGGTAGGCAACTGATCGTCGCTCGCATTCCTTTCCGATATTGTCGACGGGACAGCGTCACTGCCAACCATCGCACCTGGAACCGGTTGCGCCGATTCGACCGAGGGCCTGGCGCCGGTGGCATTTTCAGTCGAGGTAGTGGGACCGGGCGCAGAAACCTGAGCGGGCGCGCCCGGAGCAAGATTTGTCATCGCCAAGACGGCGATCGTCCACGTCAGCAAAGGCGCACGCATCCTCGTCGTTCCTTCTGTCAAAATTTCACTCATTGGTCGCATGACGTGGCACATAGCGCGCCACGCCTAACCGCGGCTCAGTGCTTAGGCTTCCCCTCAACGCTCGAGAAGTAAGATCAGTTGCAGCCTACCGCACCCCGGATAACGGCTGCTCGATCACGGGGGCGCCGTGGAACCACCGTCAACAACAGGGATTGAAGTGACGTATCCCAATAAATCCTCAGCGGAGGTACTCAATGCAGGATTTTGAGCTTCACGATTTTGAGCTTCACGATTACGCGTACCGGCTCGCCGAAGCGCACGGTCTTAACGCTATCGCCGAAGCTGCGCAGCGAGCTCACGCATATGAGCAACAGGGCGACCTTGAAATGGCCCGAACCTGGCGAGCAATTCAACGCGCTCTCATGGTCTCGCGCGGACCTAGCGCAAGTTGATCGCAACCCCAGAGATCACGTCAGAGGCCCTGGTGACTACAGGGTCTTCTGTCTTAATGAAACCACGTTCGTGCGCGGCGTCAAAAGCTGCGCCAGCATCGCGAGTACTTCATGCTGACTGAACGGCTTACCGAGCATCTTCGCCTCACCAAATCCGCGCGGCAGAGCCTCTCTGCCGTAGCCGGTCAGGAACGCGAATGGAACCGCATGCTTGGTCAACGCGGCTGCGAGCTCGTCGACGGGATGGCCGGAGAGGTTCACATCAAGGAGCGCGGCGTCGCACTGTTCATGTGTAATGAGCTTCCTCGCAGTCTCGACCGTAGCGGCCGGGCCGACCACGTGACAGCCGGCGGCCGCGAGGCTCGCCTCGAGATCCGCCTTCCAGGGTCTTGCTGATGATCGCATCATCCGACGAGGCAACGATGGCGGCGAGTTGTGCCGATTCGACCTCTGCTCGACGCCGCTCGGTCAGGTCCACAAGCAGATTAATTGCGCCGACGAGCTGGCCCGTGGCATCCCGCAGCGGTGTCGGGTAGGGCAGAAACGGCACCCGTGTGCCGTCAGGCCGTTCGGCGATGGCCTCCACGCCGCGCACGGGGTGACCCTCCTTGAGGGTCACGGCCATCGGGCACTCGTCATGCGGGAGCAGTCGACCGTCCGGCCAAAACAGACGCCACGATCCGCACCATTGATCGGATCCGATCTTGGGACGGTGTCCCCACAGATCTTCAGCGGCTTGATTGTAATAGGTGATGCGGCCTTGCGCGTCAGTGGTGTAAACAGCAACCGGCAGTGCATCCAAAATTTCAGCGCTGGGTGTCATCGGCTCCCCGGATTCGGAATTCCGCCTCTTGGGAGGTTGGGCTAGAGACCCACTAGGCCGTATCACAAACGCAAGACGTGGCGCGTAGTTCCAGCCGATGCGCCCGAATTACGGGGTCGGCCGAACCTCGTGCCGATCAACGATGCGGCTGAGGCCTGCGGGAACCCATCTAAAACTCTGGGGTTTACTACCGCGGAACTGAAGCCCCCTGCCTTATCCGGTCTCCAAACATCTTCCGGGTGACAGCTTTTGGCGCGGTTCACCGAGCTGCTTCCATAGGACGTTGATACAAGCGTCATGAGCGCGCCCCGCGATCCAAAGACTTCGAAACAGCGTGGAATAGATAATCTGATCCGGTCGCGGTTCTTGCGCGTGCTCGGTCCCGGGCTCGTAACCGGAGCCTCGGACGATGACCCGAGCGGAATCGCGACCTATTCACAGGCCGGTGCCCAATTCGGGTTCAGCATGACCTGGACGCTTCTGTTTACGTATCCTCTGATGGCGGCCATCCAGGAGATCAGCGCACGCATCGGACGCACGACCGGGCGCGGCATTGCAGCCAACCTGCGCCGATTCTATCCAAGCTGGGTTCTCCAAGGCGTGGTGGCACTGCTGTTGATCGCAAACATGATCAACATTGGCTCAGATCTCGGCGCCATGGGCGACGCCGCGGCGCAACTGATCGGAGGCCCGAAGAGCTTGTTTGTGGTCGTCTTTGCCGTTGTCTGCACGACCTTGCAGGTGTTCGTCCAGTATTCTCGCTACGTGAACGTGCTGAAGTGGACGACGCTCAGCTTGTTCGCTTATTTCGGAACCGTCTTAGTGGTCGATGTTCCGTGGAGCGAGGTCGCGCGCGGGTTGTTCATTCCGACGTTCGTTGCGAAGTTTGAATTTTGGACGATGGTCGTCGCTATTTTCGGTACGACCATCAGCCCGTATTTGTTCTTTTGGCAGGCCTCACAGGAGGTCGAAGACATTGCCGACGTCGCAGCGCGCAAGCCGCTCGTAAAGTCGCCCAAACAAGGCCCCGACGCGATCCAGCGGATCAAGCTCGACACTTACGTCGGGATGGCGTTTTCGAACCTCGTGGGTCTCGCAATGATGATAACGGCAGCGGCAACCCTACACGCGGCGGGGCACACACACATCGAGACGTCCAGCCAGGCAGCGGAGGCACTCAAGCCGATCGCGGGCGAGCTAGCTTTTGTGATTTTTTCACTGGGAATCATTGGAACCGGGTTCCTTGCTGTACCGGTACTGGCCGGATCGGCCGCTTACGCAATGGCCGAGGCATTCGGATGGCCCGTCGGCCTCGCCCGCAAACCTATGCAAGCCAAAGGCTTCTACGCCGTGATCGTGGCCGCAACCTTGTTGGGTACCGTCATCTGTTTCTCGCCGCTCGATCCGATTAGGGCGCTGTTTTGGAGCGCTGTGACCAATGGCGTCGTCGCCGTCCCCGTAATGGTGATGATGATGATCATGACGTCGAACGAAGACGTTATGGGCAAGTTCATGGTGAGGGGACCGTTGCGCATCATTGGCTGGATCGCCACCCTCGCCATGGCGGCGGCCGCCACCGGCATGGGAATCGCAGCAATTCTTTGACGCGGAAATTTCTAAACCGACCCATCGGCCACGCGTTCAGTTACCCTCGACGCTTGAAATACTGCACTGCGCGCTCGTGTTGCTCAGCAGCGGCACGCGTCTTGAACGTGCCCAGGTTGCGTCGTTTGCCGGTTTTTGGATTTGGCTTGCGCGAATAAAGGCGATAGCCGCCGGATTTGAGCTTTCGAATCATTGTTGCTGCGTCCTCAGCGGACCTTGGCGAGCCTTGGAACCATCAATGCGAACGCGTCACGGATGTTCCCGTTTCGCCACAGATCGCTTTGACAGCCGCTTCGTATCGCAGCAGCACTTAGCCTCTCGGTAGTGGGAAGCGAGTGGAACCATCGCGACCGACGGCCGTTTATTAGGTGGGGCGGAACTGTTGGATTTGATATGGCTTCGCCGCTAGTGGCAGCCTCACGCGGAATTGCCGACGCGGCTGTCAAAATCGCAAAAATCGCGTTCTGCGTTACGCTTCTGCTGTTCTTGATTGCGGCGCTGTCAGGAGTTTCTCGGCGGCACGATGCGTATCGGTAAAGCTCGATGGGCTCCACCTAGGATACGCCATGCCCCGCACTGATGATCTGAAAGCTAAAGCAGCAGAATACGATCGAATGGCCGACGCCGCCGCCGATCCGGCAGCCAAGAAAAAGCTGAAAGAATTGGCGCGCGAATGTCGTAATCTCGCAAAAGCCGCGACATAGGGCTGGCCCCCCGTCCACCGCCGAGCACCGGGGGGCGAAACATTGGCTGTCAAAAACGCAGCACCGCGCTCGTCACCACACAGGTCCATTTACCGCTGGCATCGCCCTGCGCCGCCGAGGTCATCGACATGCTGTCGATGATGAGTTGGCTGTGCTCGTAAACGCGCTTGCGCTCGTTCCAGGCTGCGTCGGGGTCAAAATCAATCCCGAGTGTCGATGCCAGCATGGTCGCTGCCAGATCTTCGGCGTAGTCACCGCTTTCTTGAGCGGACATGCCAAATCCGTGATGCTCGGAAATGTAGCCATACATTGCAGGATCGGCCGGACGCGCGAGCCCGATGCTGGCATGGACCAGGCGGCCGGGCTCGTTGGTCTCGGCGCGCGCCATGACGGAAAAAGTGACTTCGCCCGGGCGTAGTGTCGCAACCCCGTCTTCGCGCGCAATGAGCTGACAGCGCGGTGGGAATATCGATGATACGCTCACCAGGTTTTGCTGCTCGATATCGGCCTCGCGCAGCGCGAACTCGAACGCCGTAAGCCGGTGCCGATGAATGCCCACGCCACGTGTCAGGAACATACTGGTCGGGATCGGAAACACGTCGGCTTACTCCTGTGATTGACCGGGGACGACCCGGCAGTTCGTCACGCCCGCTCCGCCAGCAACGCCAAATACTCCCAAACCACCGTTGCGCCCGCGAGTGCGGTGATCTCCGCCACGTCGTAGGCCGGTGCCACTTCAACGAGGTCCATGCCGACGAAGTGCAATCCTCCCAGCCGGCGGAGAATGGCTTGCGCCTGCCACGACGCGAGGCCGCCGATCTCGGGTGTACCGGTCGCGGGCGCAAACGCCGGGTCAAGCGCGTCGATATCGAACGTCAGGTATGCGCTTGCCCCACCGATGACGGTGCCCACACGGTCGGCCACTGCCCGGGGTCCGGCTTCATGCACTTCGTGCGCCGAGACGATCGTAACTCCTTGACCGCGCGTCCATTCGAACACCTCGCGTTCGACCGGCGAGCGGATTCCAATCTGAATCATGCGGCGTGGATCAACGAGGCCTTCCTTGATGGCGTGATAGAACACCGAGCCATGCGCGTAGGCTTGGCCGAAATTCTCCGGCCACGTATCCACGTGTGCATCAAAATGAACCAGCGCCAGCGGGCCGACCCGGCCGGCGAGTGCGCGCAACAGGGGCAGTGTCACGCTGTGGTCCCCACCCAACGCAATCAGGTGCGAAATGTCGCGCGCCTGGCTTTCGACGATCGACATAGTCGCCGCGATGTCTCCCAACGCGATCCGGAAGTTGCCAATGTCGGCGAGCGACAAGCTTGTTGGGTCAGCGAAACTGTGCGGATGGGCGCCGTCCCTGAGCATCCGGCTCGCTTGTCGGATTGCTTGCGGCCCAAAGCGCGCACCACTTCGGTTGGTGGTGGCCGTGTCGAACGGAATTCCGGCAATGCACACGGATGCGCTCGGATCGCCCCGCTCGAGCCCCAGAAACCCTGACGGCAGGGCAAACGTCGGCACGTCTTGCGGCGTCACCATGTGAAATCGCTTCAGATGTGGAAATAGTCTTGACCGTTGGCGAGCGTGACATGCACGGGTTGCCCGGCGCGCGCAACCATTTTCAATTTTGTGCGATGCGGCTAACCCACCGACGAGCGTTACGCCCTGTTACGTCCCGTTATGATCCATCACCGCGCGCGCTAGAACCCTGCGCTGACGACGTTTTCAGGCATCCTGCTAAAGGTGATTTTGACGACGTGCACACCGTTTCGAGGCGCGCTGCAGGAACGTTATCGCATCTGCGAACAACAATTGGCGCAGTCACGAGCACGTTAACAAAACTTTCACATCCGCGCCTTTTTGGTGTCGCACAAGCCGGGTACGCGATATCCTCAATCCAACTACAATTGGGAAAGGGTGGCGATGAACACGCGGATTCGGATGCGAGGGTCGCCGGCGGTGCGCCGAGTGGCGCGACCCCACTGCCCCCATTGCGACGATATGTTGGTTGCTCCGGCCGTGTCCGTGCACGTCCATCAAGATGATATTCGTCATTGGTGGTCGTGCGACGCCTGTGGACACGAATTCATGACGTCGGTCACCGTCGCCAGCATGCGGGCCGAGCAATATCGCGCTACAGCCTAAGACGCGGCGTCGGCGTGATGCGCCTGATACCTCGGCGGATCAACTCGTTGACTTAGCGAAGGCGTTCATTCGGCGCCGGCGATGTCGCCTTCCGGCATCGCCACGAAGATCAAGATCATGATCAGGGTGGTCAAGTAGCGAAAGGCGTCCGGCGCGCCGTTCCATTGCTGCGACATCCACATTCCGAACCATTCGCCGCCGATCGTGATGAAGCCGAACTGGTAGAGCAGGAAACCAAGGGTCAGGCCGGCGATCGCAAACGGCTTGGCGCGGTTGAAGCGTTCGGCTGGGGCATACAACGCACGCAGCAGCGCGAGCGCACCAAGCCAGCACAACAGCGCGATAGCGATTTCCGTCGCGATGATAGCGGCGTAGGCGAGGCGGTGGAGCGCAGGGCTGGTGATGGCCCGGTAGGTAATCGTCGTCGTCGGGAAAAGAGTGTCCATCGACAGCACGTGCTGCACGAAGGCGAAGTTGGTGCCGTAGTCCGTTATGTTTCCGAACGCGACAATACTGAACAAGACCGCGATGGCGGCAACCATCGCAGTCTTCGCGATACGCAGAAGCATGACAGGTGATTTTAGCAGCATCATCTGGCAAAAAGCGCCATCGCCTCGTCGGCCAGTACACCGCCGGTGATCGAAATCGGCGCAAACGGCGCTTTCGCCGCAACATCCGCACTATGCACCATCATCTGACTCGTCCTGGTAGCGATCTGATCAATCGACGCCGCGTACACGAGCCGATCAAAATGGCACCACAGAATTGCGCCCATGCACATGGCGCACGGTTCCCCGGACGTGTAGAGCGTAGCGCCCTGCAGCGCCTTGCTGCCGTGCTGGGCCAAGGCACGCCGGATCGCATCGATTTCGCCGTGCGCGGTGGGGTCGTCGAGCTGACGTCCGCGATTGCGCCCGCGCGCAAGGATGTCGCCGTCACGCACGATCACCGCCCCGTACGGAAAATCCGCCTGGCGCGCTTCCTCGATCGCGATCCGCATGAATGTCTCGTCATCAGGCGATCCGGGGGACGCGACCGTCGGATGATGCAGCGGCACAACCAAAGCGGTTGCGGCCCCCGCGAGCGTCGCCAGCAACGATCGCCGGCTTCGCGGAAAGATAGAGCAATGGGCGCATTTCGGAAGCGTCGTCATCGGCGGCTCATGTCGTGGGTCACATGACGAAGTTGGGTCGTGTCGGTTTTCCAACGCAAAACGACACTGACAGCAATTGCCAGCATAGGTCATGTCCAAATCGGAAGTCACCAGGCTTGTTGTTTGATCTGCCTGCGGCCAGGCTAGCGCTCGACACAAATACGAGATGAGTCGCTGAAGAAGAACCCGGACGGCTCTTTCACCATCTACATCCAAAGCGAGAGCCCCGGGCCGGACAAAAAGCCGAACTGCTGCCGCCGCCCGTCGGGCGCCAGTTCTATCTTATTCCGCGCGCCTACGCTCCGACACAAGTTGCGATCGACGTCCTGTCCGATCCGAAGTCGTGGTCGGTTCCCTCAGCAGTCGTGGTGAAATAGCGGGCGTCAGACTTGCGCCACCCCGCGCCCGATCGCTGCGGCGACCGCTGCGACTTGCTCGCGCAATATGTCTACGGGCAGAGGCTGGAGCTTTTCGTCGAGCCCCAGCTCGACGACGCCATGGACCGCTGAAAACAACGAGCGCGCCAGCAATGCAAGGCGCTGATCTGATGCGCTCGGCTGCAGCGCGCGCAGGGGCGCCTCGACGTACCCGAACAATCGGCGCTGACTCGCGCGATACCAGTCGGGAACGTCGCGTCCCTTTGGCAGTCGATGATCAAACACCGCACGCCAACGAAGCCCGTTTGCGTGCGCGAAGTTGAGGTACGTCACCGCCAACCGGACCAGTCGCTCGATCGCGTCCGCGGTTCCAGCCGCTCCTGTCGTTACCTGCGCGCTTTCGGTCAGACTGCGTTCGAGCGCCGCCAAGGTGCGTTCGTTCACCAGCATGACAAGGTCGTCGATATCCTCAACCACATTGTAAATCGCCCCGACCGCGCAGCCGACCTCGAAGGCAAGCTCGCGCGCGCGCACACCTGCTAGACCTCGCTTGGTGATCGTCTTTTCAGCGGCACGGATCAGCGCCTGTTTTAAATTCTGACGACGGCGCAATGCGTTAGTTACTTTCACCATCTCTTCCTCAGCCCGTCCTTAGCTTTTTTTGAACGACGTTCAGATTTTTCTTGAACGATGTTCATGAATACGCTACCAATACCATGAACGTTGTTCATAGCGAGAGAGAGCCCAATGCTCAAGACCGTTTTGACGCTGATGCGGGGCGCCGCCGCGGCAGCCGAGGAAGAAGTGGTCGATCGAAGCGCGCTTTTGATCCTCGACCAGCAGATCCGAGAAGCCGCCTCCGCGACCGACCGCGCAAAGCGTGCCCTGGCGCTCGCGATCGCGCAGGACGAAGCGGAAGCGAAGCGCCTGGAGACGATCATCGCCCGCATTGCCGACTTGGAAACGCGCGCATTGGCAGCGCTGGCCGGAGGGCGCGAGGACCTCGTTGCCGAAGCCGCCGAGGCGATCGCGACGCTTGAAGCGGATCGCGATGCGATCCGTGAGGCCCGCGCACATTTTTTGCGCGAAATTGGGCAAATGAAATCGACCGTCGCCGGGGCGAGCCGCCGCCTCGCCGAGCTCGAGCGCGGTCGCAGGATTGCTCAGACCGCCGAAGCTGTCCGCCGACTGCGCACCGGCGGCCCCGCCAACGCATCCGAAACCGCGGCGCTCGTCGAGGCCGAACTCACGTTGCGGCGCTTGCGCGCGCGGCAGGCCGAGGAAGCGGCAGCGGCGGCGGCTTTGCAGAGGCTCGAAGGCGCCGGCCCCGCCGACATTTCCGATCGTATGGAGGCCGCCGGCTTCGGGCCACGCACGCGGCCGACTGCAGCAGATGTGCTAGCGCGCCTGCGGGACAAGGCCGTCGGCACCCGGCAACCAGGTCCCGAAACCCCGACTGACAAGGAGCAGCAATCATGAACCCGCAAGCAATCCACAACTCGCATTCGCCCGCTTGGGTCAGCTTCACCTACGCGTCGTTCATCGGTGCCGTCGCTATGGTGGCGGTCGGCATCGCGTTCGCACCAATGGAGATCTGGGTGAAAGCCTATTTCGCCATGGGTGCGGCCTTGCTGATCCAGTCCTGCATCACGGCAACCAAAACGTTGCGCGACATGCACGAGGGCGGCAAGTTGGTCAATCGTCTGGAAGATGCGAAAGCCGAGCGGTTGCTCATGGAGCTCGACCGCGAGAAAGCGTGAGATTCAGCGACGGAGTCAGTGACGGCGGCAACACGTCGCCCGCCGAGTGCCGTCACTGGTCTCGCGCCGCCCGATCCGACCGGACCTGCGCAAGAAGATCTCGACAGCCCGCCCACGATCTGCACACTCCTGGCCATGTTTACAACCTTGATGACGACGAGGCGCTTTGCGCCCTTGTTTTGGTGCCAGTTCTTCAGCGCATTCAACGACAACTTTCTGAAGAACTCGCTCGTCTTTCTGATCCTGTTCAAGCTCGCCGGCGCCGATGCGGAATCGCTGATCACGCTTGCAGGCGCGACGTTGATGTTTCCGTTTTTCGCTCTATCCGCCATCGGCGGAGAGATGGCCGACCGTTACGACAAGGCGCGGGTGGCGGAGCGGCTGAAATTCTTCGAGATCGGCGTTGCAGCCCTGGCCGTCGGCGGGTTTTGGCTGCACTCGATTCCGTTGCTGTTTCTCGCGCTGCTTCTGTTTGGCGTCATTGAGGCGCTGTTCGGCCCGATCAAATACGGCATCCTGCCCGATCATCTCGCGCGCTCCGAACTGCCCGCCGGCAACGCCCTGATCGAGAGCGCGACCTTCATTGCGATCCTGCTCGGCACGATCGCGGGCGGGCTCGCCGCCAAGGACGGCCCGAACCAAGCCTCGTTTGCCAGCGTGATGATGGTGTTCGCGCTCGCGTGCTGGATCTCCGCCCGCCTGATCCCGCCAACCGGGCAAGCCGCGCCCGATCTCAAGCTCGACTTCAACATCGTTCGCTCGACCTTTCGCTTGCTCGGCGCCCTGAAGGCTGAGCCGCGATTGTGGTGGGGCGGCTTGGTCACGAGCTGGTTCTGGCTCGTGGGCGCGATCGCCCTCTCACTTCTTCCACCGCTGGTGAAGAACGTGCTCGGCGGCGACGACAGCGTAATCACGGCGTTTTTGGCCGTTTTCGCAGTCGCGATCGGCGTTGGTTCCGCGCTCGCGTCATGGCTCGCGCATGGACGCATCGTTCTGTTTCCAACACTGCTGGCGGCCGTATTGCTCGGACTGTTTGCGCTCGACCTCAGCTGGGCAACGTGGGACGTGACGACGACCGCTACCGCCGGTTTTGCCGAAGTCTTCGGGTCCGCACGCGGATTGCACGTCGCGATCGATCTCGCCGGACTCGCCATTGCGGGCGGATTGTTCATTGTGCCGGCGTTTTCGGCCGTGCAGGCCTGGGCTGGGGCGGATCGCCGGGCTCGGATTGTCGCCGCAGTCAACGTCCTCAACGCAGCGTTCATGACCGTCGCAGGCGTCGGCGTAGCGCTCGTGCAGAAAGCCGGCGCGACGCCGGCGATGCTGTTCCTGGCGATCGGGGTCGCGAACTTCGTCGTAGCGGTAGTCATCGCGCGCACGATGCCGACGAGTCCGCTGCGCGACTTCCTGTCGGTCCTGCTACGGGTTCTCTACCGGCTCGAGGTTCATGGTCTCGAGAACGTCGCCAAGGCCGGGCCACATCCGATCATCGCGCTCAACCATGTGAGCTTTCTCGACGCCGCGATCGCGCTCGCTGTCCTCGAGCAGGAACCGATATTCGCCATCGACCACGGCATTGCCCAGCGTTGGTGGGTGAAGCCGTTTCTCCGGCTTACGCGCGCCATGCCGCTCGATCCAACCAAGCCGATGGCGACGCGCACACTCATCAACGCGGTCAAAGGCGGGGAGACGCTGATTATATTTCCCGAGGGGCGCATCACCGTAACCGGGAGCCTGATGAAAGTTTATGATGGCGCCGGCCTGATCGCCGACAAGTCAGACGCCATGGTCGTGCCGGTGCGTCTCAAAGGCCCCGAGGCAACGCCGCTCTCGCGGCTCGATCGCACGCAAGTCCGCCGCCGTTGGTTTCCCAAGGTCACGGTCACCGTGTGCGAACCCGTCAAGCTCACGGTCGATCCGGACCTCAAGGGCAAACGCCGCCGCATCGCTGCCGGGGCCGCGCTTTACCAGATCATGTCGGAACTCGTTTTCCGCACCACATCGACCGACCGCACGGTTGTCCAAGCCGTTATCGCAGCCGCCAACGCCTACGGCCGCGGGCGCATCGCGGTTGAGGACCCGCTTGCCGGCGCCCTCTCCTACCGAAAGCTCCTGCTCGGCGTCGCGGTGTTGGCGAGAAAGCTCGCCCCGCGTGCCGGCGTCGGCGAGGCAGTCGGCGTCATGCTGCCAAATGCCAACGGCGCCGCCGTCGCAACCTTGGCCTTGATGTCCGCCGGGCGCGTTCCGGCCATGATTAACTTCAGTGCTGGTATCGCCGGCGTTCGGGCGGCCTGCCGCGCGGCAAAGATCGCAGTGATCGTCACGTCGCGAGTATTTGTCGACAAGGCGCGGCTCGAAGCGCTGGTCGGCGGAGTAAGCGCGGATGTGCGCATCATTTATCTCGAGGATGTACGCGCACAGATCGGCATCATCGACAAACTGCGAGGCTTGCTCGACGCGGGTCGGCCACTCGTCGCACGCCAACCGGACGACCCCGCCGCAATCCTGTTCACCTCAGGATCCGAGGGCACCCCCAAAGGCGTCGTCCTGTCCCACCGCAACATGCTGGCCAACGCCGCGCAAGCAGAGGCTCGCATCGATTTCGGGCGCAGCGACAAAGTGTTCAACGTGCTGCCGCTATTCCATTCATTTGGCCTGACCGTTGGGCTCATCCTACCGCTTGTGAGCGGCGTGCGGGTCTACCTCTACCCTTCCCCGCTGCACTACCGGATCGTGCCGGAAATGATCTACGGCGTGAACGCTACCATCCTGTTCGGCACGGACACGTTCCTCGCAGGATATGCGCGCGCGGCGCATCCTTACGACTTCCGTTCATTGCGCTACGTTCTCGCCGGTGCGGAGCCGGTGAAGGAAGCAACGCGCCGAACCTACATGGAGAAATTCGGCCTCCGCATCCTCGAGGGTTATGGTGTGACCGAAACCGCGCCTGCACTGGCGCTCAACACGCCGATGTTCAACAAGTTCGGAACCGTTGGCCGCATCCTGCCGGGCATGGAAGTGCGGCTTGAACCGGTCGCAGGCATCGAGGCTGGTGGACGGCTTTATGTGCGTGGGCCCAACGTAATGCTCGGATATCTGCGCGCGGAGAACCCCGGAGTGCTTGAACGTCCGCCTGACGGTTGGCACGACACCGGTGATATCGTCGCCATCGACGCCGACGGTTTCATCGCCATCAAGGGGCGTGCGAAGCGCTTCGCCAAGGTCGGCGGTGAGATGATCTCGCTTGCCGCAATCGAGACGCTCGCAGCCGATCTGTGGCCGGACGCGCTCTCCGGCTGTGTAACGGCTCCCGATGCGCGCAAGGGCGAGCGCATTGTCCTCGTGACAAGCCAACGCGACGCGACCCGTGCCGCGTTCGCCAGCTTTGCGAAGGCGAAAGGTGCCCATGAATTGATGACCCCGGCTGAAATCTTGGTGGTTGAGAAGTTGCCACTGCTTGGCTCCGGCAAAATTGATACGGTAGCGTTGTCTCAATTGGTGCGCGAACGCGTAGCGTAGCCTGACGTCGAACAAGTTTTGGAATTCCAGTCCTGCGCCCGGGGTTCAAGACGTAGCGAGCCACAAGCCTTCCTGGCCGCTGTCGCGTGATCTGTATAGGTCTGGCTGGTGGGGCGCGTGATGATAAGAGGTGACCATGTCTGGTATTAGTCGCCGCGACCTCCTTGCCAGCTCCGCGATTGCGGCCGCCGCCGCTCCGTCCGGCTGGCACGCCGCGCTGGCTGCCGCCCCAGCGAGCGGCACGCAAGCCTCCGGTTTCTATCGCTACCGGGTCGGCGACTACGAGATGACGGCGATCAACGACGGTGTTTGGTTGCGGACGATAGATGACAAGTTCGTCAGCAACGTTCCCTACCAGGACGTTCAGAAGGCGCTGGCCAACTCGTTTCAGCCGGTCGACAAGCTGCCGATTCCGTTTACGAGTTTGGTGGTCAACACTGGTTCAAAGCTTGTGCTGATCGACGCCGGCACCGGCGGTCAGCTGACGCAGCTCGCGCCGCAGTCGGGAACCTGGGATGCAAATTTCGCAGCCGCGGGCTTCGACCCGAAGAATGTCGATACAATCCTGATTTCGCACTTCCACCAGGATCACATCAATGGCCTCAAGAGCAAGGACGGCGCGCTGCGCTTCCCCAACGCCGAAATCCGTGTCTCGTCACCCGAGTGGGCCTTTTGGATGGACGATGCCCAGTTGAGCGCCGCGCCCGAGAGCATACGGCCGGTGTTCCTCAACGCGCGCCGGATCTTTGCCGACATCGCCAAGGACGTGAAGCGGTTTGAGCCAGGCGACGAGGTCGCGCCCGGCATCAGGTCGATTGCCGCTTACGGTCACACCCCGGGCCACGTCGCCTTCGCGATTACGTCAGGCGATGCTTCGATGCTTGCGCTCAGCGATACGTCGCACAATCCATGGCTGTTCGTGCGACATCCCGAATGGCAGGCGATCGTCGATACCGACGCTGCGCTCGCCGCCGAAACGCGCAAGAAGATGCTCGATCGCGCCGCCGCCGACCGCATGCTGGTTCAGGGCTATCACTTCCCGTTTCCAGCCTCCGGTCACATCAGGCAGACGGCCACAGGATACGATCTGATACCGGTGATGTGGCAAGCGTCGCTGTGAGCGGCCTCGTCGCAAATGCAATGAAAAAGCGAAGAGGCCGGCCCTGCCGCCGGCCTCTCGCGCGATCCGGTCAAGGCTGACCTCGAACCGGACCGCAGCTACCGAATCGTGCCGGCGCCGGTCTGGGCGCCCTTTTGGGCCAGGACCTTCGTCCCCTTCAGGCCGTGACCAGACCCCTTGATGACCGTACGGCTCTTGCCGTGGATCCCGGCGACCTTGCCGTGCCCCCCACGCCGCACCTGCTTGCCCGTGTGCCGGTTCTTCTTGACGGGCTTCACGGACTTGGTCTCATCGGTGACCTTCGACGGGGCCACAGGAGCGGCCACGGCCGGCTTGGCCGGGGAAGCCGGGGTGCCGGTCGAACCGGTTTGCGCCAGGACGGGCGCAGCGAAGACCGATGCGGCGACCAGCGCGACTGCGAGTTTCTTCAACATAACGGTGTCCTTCTGCTGTTCCGGCTCTTGCAGAGCCTGGATTTTTGGGTTCCTCCGATCGGGTCGCTCCCGATCTTGGGTCGCATTCTGCCGGACACGCGCTGAACCCGCCCTGAAACCGATTGCTAGCACCGGTTCACATAGCTGAACCGTGGGCAGCAGCGTCGCTCACCTCTGGTTCAGGATGCCGACCGCCATGCGGCGAGCCTGTGCCTTTCCGGAGATCACGCCGGGTTGATCCCCTTGCATGGAATGGAGTGCAAGCCGCGTTGTTGTTTTTGGCGTAGGATGTCGGCGTGAGACCACGGGAGAATCCGATGAACCACCTGCGTTTGCGACGACTGGACCTGCTACTCGCGGCCGTGTTCCTCGGTCTTGTGACCGTGGCGCCCTCGCCCACCCCCGCCATGGAATCGACGCCGCCAAGCGCCGGCCCCTCGGGCGGTTCGCAGCAGCAGGGGTCGGCCGGCGTTAAAAGAAAGAAGACTAAATCGACCAGCGGACAGAAGCAGCAGCGATCGGAGCGCGAACTCAACGACGGCTTCTGGGTGGCCTACAACCTGATCTACAAGGACCACGACTATGCGGCCGGTATAGCCAAGCTGCACAGTCTCGGTCACGATGATCTGGCCGAGATTGCCAACCTGATCGGCTATTCGAGCCGCAAGCTCGGCCGCTACGACGACGCCAAGTATTGGTACGAGAAGGCGCTCGCCGCCAATCCGAAGTACGCCCGCACCTGGTCCTACTACGGCATGTGGCACGCCGAGCAGGGTAATCTGCTCAAGGCCCAGGACATCCTGGAGAAAGTGCGCTCGATCTGCGGGACCGAGTGCAAGGAATACACGGAGCTCAAGGGCGTCATCGAAGGAACCGTCGTCTATTGATTACCCTGACCGCGTGGCTGCGGCAGTCTCGGCGACGTGGTGCAGGCTACGTCGCCGACTTGCATGGATGCGCGGCTTACCCCTTAGCATGGTCTGTTTCCGCCAGCAGCCAGCCCAGGTAAGCCTCATCCACGCTTTCAACCGGAATCACCAGGATCGCCGGCGTCGAATAGGAGTGCATCTCCTTGACGGCCGTGCTCACGCGCTCTGCCAATGACGCGCGTGTTTTGACGATCATGACCGTCTCTTCGCCCCGCTCAACCGCACCCTGCCATCGGTAATGCGAGATCATGCCTGGCAGGATATTGACGCAAGCCGCGAGATTGCGTTCGACCAGCGTGCGACCGGCCGCTTCCGCCTCGACAGTGGAAGGGTATGTCGTATAGACGAAGACGATGCGCTCCATTCCGCTGTTACCTCCCCACCGCACGAAAATGCCGCTCGGCACGCAGAGGCGTCAATGACCGGCCGCTACGAGCGGATCGCATTTGTCGCGAGCCTGACGCCGGAAGCCGAAAAAGCGCGCGACGACCTCGTGCGCGAATACGGTGGAACAAGTCCGGAGCAAGCCGACGTGATCGTTGCGCTCGGCGGCGATGGGCTCATGTTACAAACCCTGCACAAGTTCATGAGCAGCGGCAAGCCGATCTACGGGATGAATCGAGGTACGATCGGATTTCTCATGAACGAGTTTCACCTGAAGCGCCTGCGCGAACGGCTGGCGGCGGCCGAGACCACCATTACTCATCCTCTGGTCATGCATGCCGTCGACGTCGATTCGAATCGGCACGAATTTCGGGCCATTAATGAGGTCTCGCTGTTCCGCGAAACCTACCAGGCCGCGAGGCTGCGGGTTCTGGTTGACGGCCAGGAGCGGCTGGCCGAGCTCACTGCAGATGGCGTGCTGGTAGCGACGCCCGCCGGTTCGACCGCCTATAACTTGTCGGTCCAGGGGCCGATCATTCCGATCGGCGCCCCGCTCCTCGCGCTCACACCGATCAGTCCATTCCGTCCGCGCCGTTGGCGCGGTGCACTGTTACCCGATAAGGCGCGGGTGACGATCGAAGTGCTCGAATCCGGCAAGCGCCCGGTTGCCGCCGTCGCCGATCACGACGAAGTTCGTCGCGTGCATCGCGTCGATATCGGCATGGACCGCAATGTGGCGATGCACATGCTGTTTGATCCCGGGCATAACCTGGACGAGCGCATTCTGCGCGAGCAGTTTGGGTACTAGCGCTGTTCCCGGTCATCTTGAAGCGTGGCGCTGGAGTTCGTCATGGCCGGGCTTGTCCCGGCCATCCACGTCTTTCATCGCGCTTCGAGGCTGTAAGGACGTGGATGCCCGCGACGAGCGCGGGCATGACGTCCGAGTAGTGATTCAATCCGGACGAAGTCAGCGTTAGTTGCGAAGCAAGCATTGGAGCGGCACGCTATTCCGCCAGCACGTTCGCCAGATCCGATTGTTTGGCGGCTCCGCCGTTGCCACTGGCGATCGTGGCATTCTTGATTCCGTAGCGCTCGAGCGCGAGGCCAAGCGCCCGGCTTCCCGGCCCTTTGGTTGCCTCCGGCGACGTCAGCAAATCGGTCACCCAAACGATGTTGGGCTTGACCACGTGCCCGATCAGCATGCCGTCCACATGCGGGTTGAGAATGCGGTAAAGGCGGATTTCCTCGCCGTCGTCCTTGAGGGTCATCGGATCGCTGACCTCCACGACCTGAGCCGAGACCTGCTTGTTCTGCAACGCGTCGGGCGCAAGCGCGTGTTCCCGCAGCGCAAGGTCGACAAAATATTTTTTGTCAGGCCTCGGAACGATGATGGTCGCACCTTCCGCCACATAGGTACGAACGCCGCTCGCGTGCTCCATATGGTGATGGGTCAGGATTAGATACTTGATCGGCTTGCCGGGGTATTTCGCCTTCGCGGCGTTGATCGTCCACCGCGATTGCGGCTCGCCGCCCGGCGCATCGAACACGGCGATGCCGTCCTTCATGGCGACAACGAGGCTGTTCTGTGCACCGCCGACCACCTGCTGCACGTCGGGCGCAAGTTCGACGAGCTTGAGACGGTTCGTCGCCAGCACACCTGTGGGGTCATCGTCGGCAATGTTGCCAGCGTAAAGTTGACGCAAAATCGATTGAAATGGCACCGACCCGTTAGCCGGCGGCTTGGCGGCCGCCTTGATATGGTCCGCGGTCGCGAACGTGTCGGGTCCAAACGTCGGATTGGCGACGACGCTCGTGTAGGCGACACGAGCAACCTGCGCGTCATTGAGTTTGTAGCTCATGGCATGCGCAATTTTGACACCAGCCACCACACGCCAATCGCCTAGCGCGAGGTCAAACCCGGAATCACCCTTGACCTGATCGTCATCAAAGGTGCGGATGATCGCGGGCAAATGGGTTGCGCGGTCGAACATGATAATGAAGGTGGTACGGCCATCCTTCAGCGAGACTGCCGGCAGAGGCGTCTGTCCGACTTTCACGCCGCCTTCGAACGAAACCGAGTTGGGGTTGTCAAGCGCCTTGAGCAGCAGTGTCGGCGAGGAGCGCGCGAGCTCGCGCAATTGCACGGCAAGTCTCGCTGCGGATACAGGTCGGATGCCGTTGGTGTCTTCGATGAACCCGAACCTCTGGGTCAACACCTCGGTGTACTGAAACTTCTTCACGGTCGGATATTGCGTCGAACGGTTCCAGTCGATGCGCGCCCACCCCAAGGCCAGCTGCCAGGATAGCGTGAAACTCGCATCGCCCAGAAAGCGCGGCGTCCCGCCCGGCGTGAATGATTCTTCAGGCTCCGAGTACTTGGCTTCGCCCTGGATCAACAAACTATTGAGCCCGCGCATCGCCTGTTCGCCGCCGAGCGCAGCCACAGCCGACGTCACGAGATCAATGGAAGCGGGCTGCGCCCAGGCCGACGACACGCCGACGCCGACGAGCATGCAAACGCCCGCGAGAACGACCAACCGCATACAGCTCCCCGCTCGGCGGACACTGCCGGTCCGCTCATCTCCGCCTTGCCACGGTTAGAGACTACCACAGAGCCGGAGAACAGGCGTGATCCACCGCACATTGGGGGGCCCGGAAACCGACCGGTCGGGCACCCACCTAGTTGTTGTTGTGCAACGGGGTCGAAAGGTTCAACCAACAGGCATCAGCGCCAGAGCTCCCGGCTGGCAAGCCGAGCCCCCCGACCAAGGCTTCGAATTTTGCCCACATGATGCTGGGATGCACGCGCCGGTAGAACGGTCCTTGAGCAAAACCGCAGTCGGTACCCGCGATGACGTTCTCGCGGCCGACCAGCTGAGCGATCCTTACGATTCGCTCGCAGACGAGTTCGGGATGCTCGACCACGTTGGTCGCGTGGCTAATCACGCCCGGCATCAGCACTTTGCCGGGAGGGAGTTTGACTTCCCGCCTGAAGAGCCATTCGTAAGGTCAAGGGCGGAAGGGTCACGGCGTTTCCGACCCGGATCGCACTCTGGCGAATTCGCCGCGCCTGACAAGCGGCATGAGCCGCGATGAGTGTAGTCGGCTGTTTGGCGGTTGCGTTCCGCTAAAGGAGTAGAAAATTGTAGCTGCCTGCTTGAGACTCCTCAAGAAAGATGCATTTCTACATGCGTCCCCTAGTTTCATCCCAACACACCCGCGAGAGGAACGCGTAATGCGAATCGATGCCTATACCCACTTCTTCCCGAAGCGCTTCTTCGAGCGCGTGTTGGGTGCCACTAGTGACTACCAGGACATGGGCAAGCGCGTGCGCTCGCTACCGGCGCTCCACGATCTCGATGTCCGCAAAAAGATCGTCGATGGCCACAAGGACTATGCGCAGATCCTGTCCTACTCGCAGCCGGCGATCGAGGACATTGCCAAAACGCCAGCGCAGATCAACGAATTCTGCCGCATGATCAATGACGGATTTGCGGAACTGTGCGCGAAGGAAGCCGACCACTTCCCCGGCTGGGTCGCGCAGATTTCACTTGATGCGCCTGATTGCGGCGTCGGCGAGGCAGAGCGCGCCGTCAAAGAACTTGGAGCACTCGGCGTGCAGATATACACCAACGTGGCGGGCAAGCCGCTCGACCGCCCGCAATACCTGCCGTTCTGGAACAGGATGAACGAGCTCGGCACGCCGATCTGGATGCATCCCATCCGTGGCGCAAACATGCCGGACTACATCGACGAGAAGAAGTCGCTCTACGAGATCTGGTGGACGTTCGGCTGGTCATACGAGACCGCGACCGCGATGGCGCGGCTGGTATTCTCAAAGATCATCGACAGCCATCCCAACCTAAAAATCATCACCCACCATTTTGGCGCTATCGTCCCGATGCTCGAAGGCCGCATCGGTCCGGGATGGGACGTGCTCGGCTCGCGCACTACCGATGAGGACTATGTCGCTTTGCGCAAAAGCCTTAAGAAGAGGCCACTCGACTATTTCAAGCAGGATTTTTACGCAGACACCGCAGTATTCGGAGCAGCACCGGCAACTAGGTGCGGGCTTGAGTTCTTTCCGCGCGAAAAGGTCGTATTTGCATCGGACTGCCCGTTCGATCCGGAGGGCGGCACGCTGTATCCGCGCGAGACGCTGCGTATCTTCGAGGAGCTCGAGCTCGATCGCACAACGCGCGACAAAATCTACTACAAGAATCTGGAGCGTATCACCGGCCGCACGCTTGTTAAGTGAGCGGCGTCCGCCGTCGCCGCCACTGTCACGTGAAGTCGCGTTGCGCAGTCGCTGAGCAAGACTGAGCAAGACCGGCGCATCGCAGCTCTTCTTGTACCGCGGCCGGCGATTGCGCGCGGTTAGCAGCCGCGCTGGCAAGGCCAATGAGGAATTCCATCTGTGGTGCGCCCCGCGGACGCGCGACTGCGGGGCGCCTTTGTGCTAACGGAGAGCCAGCAACCAAGTCCCTTTAAGGAGGGTCCCATGCCCCACGCAACCGCGGTCCGGCACAAGCGCGGCGGACTTTATTTCGAGGATTTCACGGTCGGCGAGCTCGTCGAGCACCGTTACACGCGGACCGTCACCCAAATGGACAACATGTTGTTCTCCAACATGACGCTCAATCCGCAACCCTTGCATATCGATCGGCACTTCTGCGAGCAGGAGACCGAGTGGGGCCAGCCGCTGATGAATTCGCTGTTCACGCTTGGGTTGATGATCGGCATGTCGGTTTCCGATCTCACGGTCGGCACGACCATCGCAAACCTTGGCATGACTGAGGTCAAGTTTCCGCACCCGCTGTTCGAGGGCGACACCGTGCATGCTACGACTGAAATCATCGCGAAACGGGAATCCAAATCGCGACCCGGCGCCGGCATCGTCGAGTTCCACCACCGCGCCTACAATCAGGACGACAAGCTGGTCGCCGAGTGCCGCCGCCAAGCCTTCATGCGCATGCGGCCCAAGTGATGCGCTCGCTGCTGTTCGCTCCGGCCGACAGCGACCGCAAGCTCGACAAGGCGTTCGCGAGCGGCACCGATGCGGTCATCATTGACCTCGAAGACTCGGTCGCGCTCGACAATAAGCCGCTTGCACGCGAACGCGCGGCGCGCTTCCTGATGCAGGCTGGTTGCTCGGCGCAACGGCCCCGGCTGATCATTCGCGTCAACAGCCTCCCGAGCGGGCTTGCCGATGCTGACCTCGACGCCGTCGTGCCGGCGGCACCGGATGCCATTCTCCTTCCTAAATCGGAGGGGGCGGCGAGCGTAATTCACCTCGCCGCCAAGCTGACAGCGCGCGAGGCCATCCACGGCCTTGCAGACGGCCACATCCGAATTATCGCAATTGCGACCGAAACCGCCGCGGCCCTGTTTCGCCTCGGTACCTATGCGGGGTCGAGCACACGGCTTGTTGGATTGACATGGGGTGCCGAAGATCTTTCGGCGGATCTCGGCGCAACCGCCAATCGCGATGCGACCGGACAATTTCTTGAGCCCTATCGGCTGGCGCGGACGCTATGTCTTGCCGGAGCGGTCGCTGGGCAGATTGAGCCCATCGACACGGTCTACGTCGACTTTCGCAACGAGGCTGGGTTGCGGCGTGAGACCGAAGAAGCTTGCCGCGACGGTTTCACCGGCAAGATGGCGATCCACCCCGCGCAGGTGGCGGTCATCAACGAAGTGTTCACCCCGACCGCGAAGGCTGTCGCGGAGGCTGATGCGATCGTAGCGGCTTTTGCTGCGGAACCCGGCGTCGGTGTCGTCGGGATCAACGGCGTCATGTACGACATGCCGCACCTTAAGCGCGCGCAGCGCGTGCTGGCGCTGGCAAAGGCGTCGCGCGTGCGCATCGCCTGAAGGTCAGGAATTGGTCGTGCGCTTTCCGTAAACCCGTCCGGGGTCGAAAACGCGCTCAGCATCGCAAAATTCGAGCTTTATTCCCGAACCGGCGGGCTGCTTGAGCGGCAGCGTCCGATAAAAACAGCTGCGGCGCCCGGTATGACAGGCGCCCGGGCCCTGTTGCTCGACCCGAAGCCAGAGCGCGTCCTGGTCACAATCGACCCGCATCTCGACAACCCGCAGGGTGTGACCCGAACTCTCGCCCTTGCGCCAGAGCGCTTTCCGCGAGCGGCTGTAAAACCAGGCTTCGGCACTTTCGATCGTGCGCGCAAGCGCTTCGTCGTTCATATGCGCCAACATGAGGACGTCGCCGGTCCCCGCGTCGGTCACGACGCAGGTAATCAACCCGTCGCGATCGAACTTCGGCGCAAAAACGCGACCCTCTTCCACCTCGTTGTCGGATGGACGAGCGGCAAATCGAGGTGTCTTAGCGGGCGAGGTGGATGGGGCGCGCGTCATCGCTGCCCGTTGCCCACCAAATTCATGAAGCGCGCCTGGACCTGCGGATCATCGCGGAAAATTCCGAGAAACTGCGTCGTCACCGTTTGCGCGCCGACCTTGGCAACACCGCGCCAGGACATGCAGGTATGCTCGGCCCGCAGCATCACTGCGACGCCCCGCGGCTTGAGCACCTTCTCGATCGAGGCGGCAATCTGCGAGTTGAGATGCTCCTGAGTTTGCAGCCGCAGCGAAAAGACGTCGATCAGCCGCGCCAGCTTCGACAGCCCGACCACGCGTTCGATCGGCTGGTAGGCAATATGCGCCGTGCCGAAGAACGGCATCATGTGATGTTCGCAGTGGGAGTGGAACGGGATATCGCGCACCAGCACGAGGTCATCATAGCCGCCGGTCTCCGAAAACGTGCGGTCGAGCACGTCCTCAGCACTCTCGCGATAGCCGCTGTAGAGTTCCTCGTAAGCAGCCACCACGCGCTTGGGCGTGTCGATCAGTCCTTCGCGTTCGGGGTCGTCGCCCGCAAAGGCGATCAGCGTACGCACGGCGGACTCCGCCTCTTCGCGCGACGGACGAATCAGGCCGGCCCGGGCATCGGACGGCAAAGTATTGCGCTTCTTGAAAATGGCATCCATCGACATTCGCTCCGTTCGACCGGTGCCGCTTTGCGGCTCCGGGAGTGTCACCGGGTCGAGCGTCGCAGAGGCGCCCCTGGCCGATGCATTAGACGCATCGCACCACGGGGAAGATCGGACGCCGTCATCCCATATTCGCTCCAGGCTTTGGCAGGATCCGTCCGAGCCAGCCAAGGCGTCGACCCGGCCGTTCGCAACCCTGCCTTACCCGGTTGCTCGTGTGGGACGGTTCCGTCCCGCACCAGCCGATCTTATATAGTCGATCGGGTATTTGGCACAATGATCACAACGTCATGCATGCCTTGAACGGATTTTATGGAATAAGGTTATCGGCGTCATGCTGAACGAGGTCTACAACAAACGCATCCTCGAACTCGCGGGGAATATTCCTCGCCTTGGGCGATTGCCAGCACCGGATGCGAGTGCCACGGCCCACTCAAAGCTGTGCGGCTCGACCGTCACCGTCGACCTACAGATGGATGGGGACACGGTGACGGAATTTGCCCATGAGGTTAAGGCGTGCGCGCTCGGGCAGGCCTCGTCCTCGATCATGGCCCGAAACGTGATCGGCGCCAAAGCACCTGAACTGCGCAAACTGCGTGACACCGTGCGTAGGATGCTCAAGGAAAATGGCAGCCCACCGGACGGCAAATGGGCCGACATTGCGGTCCTCGAACCGGTGCGCGACTACAAGGCGCGACACGCCTCCACCATGTTGACGTTCGACGCCGTGGTCTCGGCGATCGATCAAATCGAGGCCAAGCGCGGCGCAACCGCTGTGGCGCCGTAGCCCGACCCATGGCGATGAGGTCTCACAGATTGCACGAGCCTATTGGCGATATCCCGCGTCGGATCGGGCGCGGCATGGTGTTTCTATACCGGGTCACGCTGTCGCCGCTGATCGGCATCCACTGCCGACACGTACCGACTTGCTCCCAATACAGCGACGCCGCACTTGATCGCTTTGGACTGTGGGCTGGTGGCTGGATGACGTTAGGTCGCCTATGCCGGTGTCACCCGCTTGGCACGTCCGGTCTCGATCTGGTGCCTGAAGCAGTACCGCCGGCCGCCCGCTGGTACCTGCCATGGCGCTACGCGCGCTGGCGGGGGGTCAACGCGATGCCAGCGACTGTTGACCACAGGACTTCCGAAGGGCCGCAATAGCTTCGGGTAGCCCGGATGTTGACAGTGTGATCGTACGCGGCGAGTCCGGCCGCAACGAGAGCTCGGTGATCGTCAGGCTACCCGTAGCGGCTGCCGCTTCGAGAAAGTCGATCGGCGCCAAAGCTGCACGCGGTTCGAACAATGCCGCATTATCGAGCGCGCTGATGCGCACCATGGGGCCGGGCCGGGCAAACGTTGCATGGCGATCACCGCCCATCACGCGCACGACCGCCGGGGCGACTTCGTTCGCCTCAACCGGCCGGACGTAGCCAATCCTGACCTCGTCCTGACCCGTACAGGCCAGCTGGACAAGGCTGGTCGATACGTCCTTCTCGCCGCGCGCTTCGACAACGAGCTTGAA
Source organism: uncultured Alphaproteobacteria bacterium (assembly GCA_963816775.1). GTDB lineage: Bacteria > Pseudomonadota > Alphaproteobacteria > Rhizobiales > Xanthobacteraceae > JAFAXD01. The sequence goes on along the minus strand of CAWFLX010000051.1, from coordinate 15,731 downwards.
CGCCGACGGGCGGCGCGAGGCCGGGTCGAGCACGGTCCAACGGGTTTCCTGGAACGCCCGCGTGTCGATACCGAAATGAACAATCTCGTTGCGGCTTAGGAAGTAAGCATCGCTGAACTTGATTTTGAACGCAGTGTCGATCAGCGCAACATCGACCCCCATTTCCTGCACATAGTCCTTGAGCTCGCTGGTGGCTTCCGCCAACCGAGCATCGTCGCCGCTGGTCCGGGTGACCCGTCCATCCGGATAAACATGGACCCGCCGGCTCGCATGGACCCCAAGGCGCGCGTCCGGTGGAACGAGGCGAGTTTTGGCGCCGAGCAATGCATAGACGCAGGCCGAGCTGCAGCTTGCTCCGGTGCTGCGGAGCTCGGCCGCAATCGGCTGACCGGACCGCTTCAAGGCAAGGCAGCGATCACCGGTTTCTTTGCCGGGGGCGCAACCATAGGGCAGCGTGCGCGCCACCCCGGCGGTCATGCCGCGCTCGTGCATGAGCCTGCCGATGGCGATGGCCTCCTCCTGGATACCGCCAGGGGATTGGAAGTAGATCGGCGGCGTGCGTCCAGGAAACTTCCGCAGAAAAGCCCGCAATCGATCGGCCGAACCGACGTCAAAGCCGCCTTCGGCAGCAATCCATTCGTCGCAACCCGCGCCACAGCCACCGGTGGCGCGCGCGAGGAAGAACACGAGCGGCGCAAATCGCGGCAGCGAAGCCTCGGCATTGGAGCTGGCGTGCGCGGACGTGTGCGCCGCAACAAGGCCGAGCGCGCCAATAGCAGCCGCCAATAGTCCGCGAATTGTCACCGATTCCCCCGCCACCCGATACGCCGCGATCTTGCGCTTCAGCCGGACGATCCGCAATCGCGCGGGCCAACTTCGTCAACCTTTGGTTAACCACGCGGGGCGCGGGTGGTTCCAGCGGATCTGGCTGACTCCGTCAGCTTTCGCTGGGGACGATGTACAAGTTCGCGAGGTTGAAAGTTTTGCCGCCATCCATTACCGAGCCTGTGCTGGCGGACCGAGTTTCGACCGGCAACCCACGCTTACCTGCATTCGTAGGCAGCGAGTGAGCATAAGGAGCAGGCCATGGTCGCACTGACCTTTCCCGACGGCGCGCGTCGCGACTACCCCGACGGCATCACCGGTCTCGATGTGGCCAAGGGCATCTCGCCCTCGCTCGCAAAACGTACGGTCGCAATGGCGCTCGACGGCCGCGTCGCCGACCTTTCGGACCCGATCGAGCACGACGCGAAAATTGAATTTCTCACCCGCGAGGACCCGCGTGCGCTGGAGCTCATCCGCCATGACGCCGCGCACGTCCTGGCCGAAGCCGTGCAGTCGTTGTGGCCTGGCACACAGGTCACCATCGGGCCGGTGATCGAAAACGGCTTCTACTACGATTTCTTTCGCAATCAGCCGTTCACTCCGGAAGATTTGCCGGCGATCGAGCAGAAGATGCGCGAGATTATTGCGCGCGACAAACCGTTCACCAAGGAGGTCTGGTCGCGCGACCAGGCCAAGCGCGCCTTTCACGACATGGGCGAGCAATTCAAGGTCGAACTCGTCGACGCGATCCCAGCCGATCAGAACATCAAGATCTACCGGCAGGGCGACTGGTTCGACCTGTGCCGCGGTCCGCACATGACCTCGACCGGCAAAGTCGGCGACGCATTCAAACTAACCAAGGTTGCCGGCGCCTATTGGCGCGGCGATTCCAACCGTGAAATGCTTTCGCGCATCTACGGAACCGCGTTCGCCAAGCAAGACGAGCTCAACGCCTACGTCAAGCAGATCGAAGAAGCGGAGAAGCGCGACCACCGGCGGCTCGGTCGCGAAATGGATCTCTTCCATTTCCAGGAAGAAGCGCCCGGCGCGGTGTTCTGGCATGCGCGCGGCTGGACGCTGTTCCAGGGTCTCGAGCAGTACATTCGCCGCCGGCAGGCGGACGCGGGCTATATCGAGGTGAACTCGCCGCAGCTGATGGACTCGCAACTCTGGGTGACGACCGGCCACATGCAGGCCTATCGCGACATGATGTTTCTCACCCAGAAACGGGAAGACGACGATCGCGTTTTTGCGATCAAGCCGATGAACTGTCCCGGCCACATCCAGATCTTCAAGAACGGGCTAAAGTCATACCGCGACCTGCCCCTGAAGATCGCCGAGTTCGGCAAGGTGCATCGCTTCGAACCGTCGGGCGCTCTGCACGGCCTGATGCGCGTGCGCGCGTTTACCCAGGACGACGCGCACGTCTTCATCACCGAGAGCCAGATCGCCGAGGAGTCGCTCAAGATCAACAATCTCATCCTGTCGATCTACGAGGACTTCGGGTTTCCGGACGTGCACATCAAGTTTTCCGATCGGCCAGACAAGCGCATCGGCGATGATGCGATGTGGGACAAGGCGGAAGCCGCGCTGATGCAGGCGCTCAAGGCGTCCGGCCGGCCGTGGACGCTCAACAAGGGCGAAGGAGCGTTCTACGGGCCCAAGCTCGAATACGTCCTGCGCGACGCCATCGGGCGCGACTGGCAGTGCGGGACCGTCCAGGTCGATCTTAATATGCCGGGCCGACTTGGCGCGTTTTATATCGATGAGCATTCGAACAAGGTGACGCCGGTGATGCTGCATCGCGCGATGTTCGGTTCGCTCGAGCGCTTCACCGGAATTTTGATCGAGCACTACGCCGGCCACTTCCCGCTCTGGCTTGCCCCGGTGCAGGCGGTGGTGGCAACGATCACGTCCGATGCGGACGCGTACGCACGCGAGGTGGCGGCAGCGGCGCAGCACCAGGGGCTGCGGGTCGAGACCGACCTGCGCAATGAGAAGATCAACTACAAGGTACGCGAACACTCGCTCGCCAAAGTGCCGGTGCTACTCGTCGTCGGCAAGAAGGAAGCGGCCGAGCGCGCGGTCTCGATCCGGCGCCTTGGCAGCGACAAGCAGAGCGTGATGCCGCTCGATGCCGGACTCGCTGCGCTGGTGGATGAAGCGGTGCCGCCCGACGTGCGGCGCATGAAGACCGCGGCGTAACCGAGCTAGCGCGCCATCACTTCGATTTCGCCGTCGATGCCCGTGGTGACCTTGAAAGCGCGCTCGTAGGTACGGCCCTCGTTGCGGGCGATGGCGCGATATTCACCCTCGGCGAGGATCACCTTCGGAAACGCGCCGATCGATTCCTTGACGACGTCACCGCCCGGCGTGAGCACCGACCATTCGGTGTTGGCGAGTGCCTCACCGCCGCGCTCGTTCACGAGCTTGAGCACCATGACAGCAGCGTGGTGGTTGATGACCGCGTCGGTGAGCTTGCCGACCTGCACCCGGAGATCCGATCGTACCTGTGCGTTGCTGTCGCCGTAGTTGGAGACGATGTTGTAAGCCCCTTCCGGCACGATCACCACGTCGCCGGTCATCACGCCTTCGGCGATCGGTTTGCGATCGCCGACATCAAATTGGCTGCCCGGGTAAACATCGAAAGTGATCTGCCCGGAGGGAATTCGCGCATCCCCGACTCGGCCCTCGAGTCTGATCCCGCCCGCTGGCAAGTCGAATACTTCGCGCGTCGTCTCCGTGCGCAGGCTGACCGACCTCGCCGCGCTAGCGAGGCCGAAGGAGACATGCACGACGTAGTCGCCGGGCGGCAGCAGGAATACCGGCGTGGCGGCGCGCTCTTCCTTGATCGGAACAAATGGGCGAGACAGATCGGGCTTCGCCGGATAGACGCGCCAGATCAGCCCACTGGTGATTGCTTGCGGAAAATCCCGACCGAAACGGGCACTGACGCTGAGCGCAGCTTGCCCCGATTGCACCTGGGGCCCCCCTTGCGGGATCGTGCCCGCTGGCGGCGCGCGCATCGAAGGGAGGCCGCCAGAGGCGGCCGGCGGGGCGGAGGATGGTCCCGTCGCAGGCGCAAACTGCTGCTGGGCCGGCGCGAAACCGGACCCTTGAAATTGAGCGCGGGCTGGCGCTGGCACGAATACGGCCAGCGCCATAAGCAGAACCAGCCCGAGGCCCCCCGTTCGCTTCATGACAGGCTTTTTTTCAAGGGAAATCACGGCAAATTCAAGCCGTTGATTCGGCGCCGGCGGGCTGCAACGATAGCATCTTTGCCGCGTTGACCGGAGCGCGCCTGTCGCAGTCCGGTCATCTTATGGTGCTCTTGGAGCCAAATATCGGGCGGGTGAGTCGCGCATACGAGGTCCCGCGTGTTGGAATTCGTCAGGCGAAACTCCACGGATGACGACCGTTCGGCGGCGGGCCAAGCCGGCGAGCCGCAGGGCAAGCGCCTAACAATTGGGCTTGCGCTCGGGTGCGGCGCCGCGCGTGGATTTGCCCATATTGGCGTGCTCCGGACGTTGCTGGCCAACGGGATCCGTCCGGACGTCGTGACCGGCACTTCGATCGGCGCCGTGATTGCCGGCGTCTACGCGGCCGGCCGTCTCGACGCGTTCGAAGCCTGGGCCCGCGAACTCACGCGCGGGCGTGTGTTCGGGTATCTCGACTTCAGTTTCTCGGGCTCGGGCCTGATCGGCGGCAGCCGGCTCGCCGACGACCTGGTGCGCGAACTTGGCGACGTGCGGTTCGACGAGCTGCCGGTGCGCGTGGCCGCGATCGCCACCGAAGTCGGGACCGGCCATGAGATCTGGCTCACCCGCGGCCGCCTGGCGGATGCGATGTATGCCTCCTACGCGTTGCCGGGGATTTTCCCGCCTTACCGGATCGGTGGACGCTGGCTGATGGACGGCGCGCTGGTCAATCCGGTACCGGTATCAGCCGCGCGTTCGCTTGGCGCACGGCTGGTGATCGCGGTCAATCTCAATGCCGATAACTTCGGACGCGGCACCGTGATCCAAAACCACGGCCCGGATTTCGACGAGGGTCTCCAGCCGTCGACCGAGCCGCCGCCCGAAAGCCTGCGCGGTAAAGCCGAGCAATTATTCAAGCGGCGCTTCTTCGGCTCGCCCGGCAAGCCCGGCCTTTCAACAGTCATGGTGGACGCGTTCAATATCGTCCAGGACCGTATCACGCGCACGCGGCTCGCCGCCGATCCGCCCGATACCCTGATTGCGCCGCGGCTCGCCCGGTTCGGAGTGTTCGATTTTCATCGCGCCGACGAGGCGATCAAACTCGGCGTCGAGGCGACCGAAAAGGCGCTCGAAAACATCGCCGAAGCGATGCAGGCGCTGGCGTAAAGCCGCACCGGCACCAAGCAGCCCCGCGATCAAGCCGTTCGGATGTAATCCTGCAGCGCCTCCGTGTCGTGCTGCATTTCTTCGAGCCGTGACTTGACGACATCGCCAATGGAAACAATGCCGACCAGACGTCCCTGATCAACGACGGGCAAGTGGCGGAATTTTCCTGCCGTCATTTGTTCCATCAGTTCGGCGGTGGTGTCGCGCTCGCTGCAGGTAACGACCTTGCGGGTCATCACCTCCGCGACTGGCTCCTCGAGCACGTGGGCGCCGCGGGCGCCGAGCGCGCGGACGATGTCACGCTCCGAGATGATGCCGACGATCCTATGGTCGGCACCGGTGACCACCAGGGCGCCAATACGCCGCTCAGATAAAAGCTTGGCCGCTGTCGCGAGCAGCGCTGTCGGCTCGATGGTCAGGACCTCGTTTCCCTTGCTCGCCAGAATTCGCTTGACCGTCATTGGGTCGCCTCCTTGTCTCGACGCTTTCTCCAGCGTCGCGCATGACGCCGGAGTGCGCTTGGAGAGATCACGTGGCTCGGCGCCGTTGGTCCCGACTTGCGGGTCGAAGGCTCGACGTGTGGCTTGGAAGCCCTCGCCGGCCGACACTACCGCTCCCCGCGCGGCGGGGCAGAGCCGATTGCCATTGCCCCAATCATCCGCCCAAATCCTGCAGCGCGCAACATGCGGTGCAGCAAAGGCTGCTTTGTCGCGGGCGGTGGCGTTCGCAGTTGCAACAACTCGCAATGCAGGTATCGGTCCGATTTCCGATACCGCGCACTCGCAAATGCGCCAGAGGCTAGCTTGGCGCGCGTGGTACCGGGTCGAACAAAGGGAACAAGAGCAATCCCGCCAGAAAGCCGCCGATGTGGGCCTGCCAGGCGACGGCCTCATCGCTGCCCGGGACCGCGGCCGCCCCAACACCAAACAACAAGTTCAGGCCAAACCAGACACCCAGAAACGCGAATACGCGCGGGTTGCGCAGTACCACCGGCAACGGGGCAGCCGGAATGAGATAGCTCTCCGGATCGTGATGGCGCCAGCTGTCGAGCGGACCACCGGGCTGAAACGCGAATCGGGTCGCTGCCGCCATGAACCCGGAGATCGAGGCGGACGCGCCCACCATCGGCAGGATCGCGCCCCAGTTGGTGAGGAGGTGGGCCGCGGCGCCGGCGGCAGCCGTGATCGCGAAGAACAGAAGATAACGCCATCCGCCGAAGCGCCGCGCCACGACGGTGCCAAACGGCAATAGCCAGACCGAATTAACCCCGAGGTGCACCCAGTTGCCGTGAATGAGAGCGTAGGTCACGAACGTCCAGATGTCGGCCGCCAGTCCGCCGGGCAACGCCACGCCTGGCTCGAGCGCGGAATCGTAGCGGACCGGGATGAATGAAAACCAGAGCAGGAAATCGATGTCGTCGTCAGCCGACAACAGAAACTGGCGGCCCACTTGCACGACAACGAATGCGGCGATCGTCCCCATCACCACCGGTGGGACGTTGAAAATCGGTTCGGAGGCTTTCACGTGGAAGGTTCCGCTCACCGCTCCTGATAGAACGGCGGCAACGCGGCGGCAAGGCTGCGGTCGGCATCCCGTTGGTGGCTGCGATCGGCATCCTTAACCCGCCGACTGAGCGGCGCAAGATCAGGTGCGCGACCAAGCCCCCGCCGCCACCAGTTGGTCCATCGCCTGATCGGTGAACTCGGCTTTCGGGCCGTCTCCGCCGATCACGAACATCAGAATGGATTCTTCGTTCGGATCGCCCAGGGTGACGTTTTCAAAGCGGCGAGCGACGCCAGGGGGGAAGGACACCACGTCCAACGGTCCGAGATCGACATAGTCGACTGCGCCTTTCTCATTCTCCCAACTGCATCGCCAGGTTCCGGTCATTGGGATGAATGTTTCGTTGGTGTCGTGATTGTGCATCATCGGACCATTGCCCGGCTTCGCACGGCAATAACCGAGATTGAATCCCTCCGAGATCTTGATCGCCGCAAGCCGCGACGCGTCATCACCGACCGGAGAGGTGACCGCGCCACCCGCTTCCTTGGGCGGTTGAAATCCGATCACATTATAGAGCGTCCGAATGCAGCCCTTCATCCGGCTGTCCGGAAGCCCGCCGTCGGAACCCTTCAACTCGCTAAAACGCGCCACGCGCTTCATCATATCGGCGCGTGAAACGCCTGCACGCGGTAAAGTCTCCATGGTGCAACTCCCTCGGCGCGTCGCTCGTCTTTCCGACGGATCATTTGTACTCCTTCACGATACTCCGTCGTGCGTTAGGGCACCACCGCCAGAAACAAAAACGCCGCCAGGATCACCAGGTGGACCATACCCTGCAGCACGGTCGTGCGCCCGGTACCCAAAGTGACGACGCCGACCAGCAACGTCAGCGCCAGCAAAATCTCGGACTTGGTATCGAGGCCGAGCGCGAGCGGTTGCCCGATGACGACGGACACCACCGCGACCGCCGGGATAGTCAGGCCGATGCTCGCAAGCGCAGAGCCCAGCGCAAGATTGAGGCTCGTCTGCAGGCGATTGGCATGCGCCGCGCGCAGCGCCGCCGTTCCTTCAGGCAGCAGTACCAGCGCCGCAATCACAATGCCGACGACGGCCTTCGGAGCACCGAGCCAGCTCAGACCTTGTTCCACGGTCGGGGTCAGCGCCTTGGCAAGCCCGACGATCGCGACCAGCGACACAAACAGCAGCGCGGCGCTGGTGAGCGCGATTGCGGTCGAGGGCGGCGGTGCGTGCGCCTCTTCGTTCCCGCCGCCGTTCGGAAGAAAATAATCGCGATGGCGGATGGTTTGGATGAACACGAAACTCCCGTACAGCACCAATGACGCGGTGCCGGCAAAGATCAACTGCGGGGTGCTGAACTCCGGGCCGACGGTTGTGGTCGTGTAGTTCGGGATGATCAGCGAGAGCGTCGTCAGCGCGGCGAGCACGGCGAGCGCCGCGTTCGCGCCTTGCGCCTGGAACCCCTGCTCGCGATGGCGAGCACCGCCAACGAGAAGACATAATCCGACAATGCCGTTGCACACCAGCATGACGGCGGCGAAGACGGTGTCACGCGCGAGCCCGGCCTTTTCGGCCGGGTGCGCGATCATGACTGAGACGATCAGCGCCACCTCGATGATCGTCACAGCCACGGCGAGAACCAGCGTGCCGAGCGGCTCGCCGACGCGATGCGCGACAACCTCGGCGTGATAGACCGCAGCAAATACGGTGGCGATCAGGACGATCTCAGCAGCCGTGACAACGACACCGTTCATCGCGCCGCCGAGGACGGCAATCCCCAAAACCACCCAGGCCAGCAGCGGCCAGACCCAGCTCCACCACGGCGTCGACACTGGCGTACTGCTTACCATCCCCACCCTCGATCCATCATGCGTGTCGTATCAACCGAGCCGGCGCAGACCCTTGGCGTATTGCTGATGACGCTTGACATAGATGTCTGCGCCGAACGCAATCGCGCGCATTGCGTCCTCGCTGAGCTCGCGCGTCCGGCGTGCCGGCGCCCCTATGATCATCGAATTGTCTGGAAATTCCTTTCCTTCGGTGATGAGCGCGCCCGCTCCAACCAGACAATTCTTACCGATGCGCGCGCCATTGAGCATAATCGCCCCCATGCCGACCAGCGAATTGTCGCCGATCGTGCAGCCATGCAAGACGACATTGTGACCAATCACACAGTTGGTCCCGATGGTGAGCGGGAATCCGGGATCGGTGTGCAGCGTCGAGTTGTCCTGGATTTGCGAGCGCTCACCGAGTTCGATCCATTCGTTGTCGCCGCGCAGGACAGCACCCCACCAAACACTGGTGTCGAGCTTGAGGCGCACGCGGCCGATCAGCACTGCCGTTTCCGCGACCCAGTATCGCCCATCGGAAGGAAATTCCGGGCGTTTGTCGTCCAATTGATAAATCGGCATCGAGCTACTCCGATTGGCGCGCGATATTGCCACGCCGTGTGGGCGGGCCGGGCGCTTCGCGCTCGTTCCTGCCGACGAATCGGCTTTCGCGCAAGCCGTTAAAAACCCCTTAATGGAGACGCGTGTGCTGCAAAAATTGTGATGTTTACAGGCGTTTCGACCGCGCCAAATAGTGGAGCGCAACAAGACGCCGAGTTGCAGGGAGCAGTGCGTATGGGCGCGATTACAGCCCGGTCTCCAAACCGACAGCGCGCGGCCGGCGGCCTGTTGGCTGTCCCGATCGTGGCGATTGTCGTGCTGTGTGTCCTCGCGCTCGGCTACGTGACATATGTGTTGCGGCCGCGTATCGAGGCGACGCCCGCTGCGCTCGACGCACCGCCGTTGCCCATCGTCGTTGCCGACACGCTCTTTCGCGTCCCGCCGCGCGCACTTCGCGTGGCGTTGCAACGGCGACCGGGCACGCAGGAGCGTCTTGACCTCGCGTTCTTTTGGCCAGCGATGACTCCAGCCGCCGACCCGTCAGAAGACGATCTCGCCGCTTCCGCCGGCCGCATTTTTGTGACGATTGCGCCCAACGACGGGATTGCCTCCCCGGCAGAGCGGCTCAAAAGCATTTACCCGCGCCACCTCGCCCGAACCGTCAACGTCGGGCCCGACGGACTGTCCGCAGTCGCATTTCTCGACGACACACCCTATCAGGGAGAAGACCTTTTGTACGACGAGACCGCGCCTGACCGATTTCTAGTTCGTTGCACCCGCGACAAGCGCGCGACGGCCGGAAGCTGCCTCTATGAGCGCAACGTCGGGCAAGCCCTCGTCACGTTGCGGTTCCCGCGCGCCTTGCTGGCGGAGTGGCGTGCACTCGTCGCCGGAACGGACCGACTGCTCACGCAGCTGCAAACCACCACCAAACGTGACTGACGGGATCGCCGCGCGTCGCTTGTCACGGGAACAAGCGGTCGAGCGGGCGCCGACTGGCAAAACTACGGCGAAACATCCCGTTCGCGATCGGTTTTTGCGCGCTATTTTTTTTCTGTCTGCCCGCGACTTGAAGACTAGAATCTTTCGAATGACCGCCCTAAGATACCGTCCGCACGGATGACGCGAAGAATCGCGGCGCATGAAAAGCGCCATCGTCCCTGTGTATCTGCTGTGGCCGGCCAGCGGGGCGAACGCCGACCATATCTGAATTCGATCTGAATGGGGCGCGATCAAAGTTGATTCGTGCTCGACCGGCTTGATTCGCAACTGGGAGAAAAACTCGTGCATCACGTTTCAACGATCAAATGCGGCAGCTGTGCGCTGCTTTTGTCCCTATTAGCTTTCGGAGCGGGCTCGGCTGCGCGCGCTGCCGAGCTGCCGCCCTATTTCAAGGTCCTCGCCAACACCCCGACCACGAGCCCGGCCGATATCGCAACCAAGAACGTCTTGCAGCTGAACACGTCGATGTTCGCGCTCTATGACAACTCGCTGCAGATCTTCCAGAAGAACATCCTAGCTCAACACCCGGTGATTCTCGGGTTGTTCACCGGCGCAGGCGGACGGTTCGTCCTCTATCGCCCCGGGATGCCGCCGCTCGAGGCGCCGTCGGTTCCGATTGTCTATCAATTGATGAAGTCGGTCGGCCACAGCACCATGGCGCTGGGCGAAGTGGTGATTCCCTATCTGAACAACCCCGACAACCTGGCTTGGCGCGGACCGATGGCGGCGTTTCGAACCCAGATGCAGACCGCGCTCGCGAGCCTCGACGCCGTCCCCATGCAAGACGATTGGAAGCCGACCAATCGCAGCATCCTGCAGAACAACATTGCATTCATGGACGAATGCCTGAAGAACAACGTCATCACGGTCGAAGCGCTGCAGGCATTTGCCAAGAAGCAGGCGCCGCTCTTGAAAGAAAACGTCCAATGGGCCGCCCAAACCCAGGTTCACCACTGGATGGACGTGCTCTCCGGCTGGAAGCAGATGCTCGGGGCCGACTGGGACAAGGTCTACGCGGCCAGCAACACCATCTACGTCGCGCGCCAAAACAATGTCCTCTTCAGCGTGCTCGCGCAGTTTTTCCCGCCCGACGCCATCAACGACCGTCTGATCATGATCGAAACGATTTCCTTCACGACCACGCCGGACGCGATGCTCGAGTCGATGACCCGCATCATCGCCGACCGATCGGTCGGTGCGGCGTTCTTCGGCAACTATTATTTGATGGACTTCGAGCTCATGGGTGGCGACGGGCGCCAAGCGATCATTGACGAGGACGCCAAGCGCAACCTGAAGGTCAACCTGCCCCCGCAGGTGTCGTTTGGCTCGCATCAGTGGCCGGCGCTGATCACGCCGGGGACCGGCCCCAAGACACTCGCCGATCTCCCCTGAGGCCCAAGCACTCTGGTAACGGCGCGCACTCAGGAGGTGAGCGCCGCGCCCGCGCGAAAAGCGGCTGACCACCGTTCAGATACTGAAAGGCGCAGCACAATGAGAATTTCGCGACGCGACTTTGTCACGTCGGTCACGGCGAGCGGCATTGCACTCAGTGTGTCGCGCCTGGCAATCGCCGAGGAGCCCAGCTTTGCCGCGCGCGAGACGCTTACCAGGACCGCAAACCTGGAACCCGGCTGCGAACGGCCACGGCCGGATCGACGGCGTCCCCAAGGTCACGGGAGCCAAGCTCTACGCGTCCGATTTTCGTGCCGCCGATCTCCCGGGCTGGCCGCAGAATACCTCGCACGCCATGCTCATCCTGGCCCCGGACGCCACGCATGTTTACACCGGCATGGATCTCTCGCGCCTGAGCGGCGCGTTGAAGCCCGCGGTTGTCGTTACCGCCGCCGATCTCGCGCGCATCGGCACACGGGTTCCCGAATTCTATGCCGGCGACCTGTTCTGCCCGGTCGGCACGACGCCGCTGTATCTCGGCCAGCCGGTGGCTCTGTTGATCTTCGAGCAGTTCGACGCCTTCGATCAGGCGCGTCTCGCGTTGCGCGATGGAACTTTCCTGAAGTTCGGCGAGGAAACCGGCCCCATCAGGGCGCCCGACTACGGCGCTTATCGTTTCACGCGCGTGGCCGGCCCGACCCCTGACGCGCCCGATGTCTACTCGACGTTGAAGGACGGTGTGTTCAGCCCCGGGCAAGTCCAGAATACGGAACTCCCGGTATGGACACCGCTCGCGATGCCGAAGGCGCAGCCCTACGCCAAGGCCGCGACCTATGGCGAGCAGATCCGCGCTGAACTTGCGGCGAGCAATCCGGCCCTTCTGGTGCTGGACCGCGAATTCGAGACCCAATCAAACGACCCCGTGTTTCTCGAGCCGGAATGCGGCATCGCCTGGTACGACGCGGGCCGTAAGAACCTCGAGCTCGTGCTCGGCGTACAGTCTCCGTTCGAGAACGCGGAAGCCATCGTGTTCCTTCTGGGCGAAACGAGCCCCGCCTTCAAGCCGACGCGCATCAACGCTCAATTCGCCTATGTCGGCGGCGGATTCGGCGGACGCGACCATACCCCGTTCCCGTTGTACGTTGCGCTGGCGGGGATGTTCTTCCCGAATCGTCCGGTCCGGCTCGCCTACGACCGCTATCAGCAGTTCCAGGCGGGCATCAAACGGCACGCATTCAAAATACACACGCGGATCGGGGTCGATCGCGCGAGCGGCAAGATTGTCGCGTTCGCCGCCGACCACATATTGGATGGCGGCGGCCTCGCCAATTTCTCGGGCACAGTTGCGAAGGTTGGCGCCCAGATGGCGATCGGCGTCTACGATATTCCGAAAGTCGACGTTACCACAGTCGCCCTCCACACACGCGGCGTGACCGCGGGATCGATGCGCGGCTACGGAGTGCTGGAGACAAACACGGCGCTGGAGGCATTGGTCGACGAAATGTGCGCGGCGTTGTCGCTCGACCCGATCGATTTCCGGCGACGCAACGCGCTCAAGACCGGCGGCCGAACCCTGTCGGGAAATCACTACGACGTCGCGATCCGCACGCCGGAGATTCTGGACAAGCTGGAGAAGCATCCGATCTGGCAGCAGCGTGCCGATGAAAAGGCCCGGGCCCAAGCGGGGACACTCGTGGGGACAGGCGTCGCTTGCACCGCCAAGAATTACGGCTCCGGAGGGGACGCGTCGCTCTCGACGGTGGAGATCGACCCGGACGGCCGGATTGCCATCTATTGCGACGGCGCCGAGATGGGCAACGGCATTGGGACGGCGGTGGCCAATCGGGTCGCTGCCCATCTGGGTGGCGTGGCCGACGAAGTCGCGATCTTGCAGGTGGACGGGTTCGGCCCGCTCGCGCTCGTGACCTCCGGCAACTGCTACACGATGGACCAGAAGACACAGGACGCCGCAGCGCGCAATTCGCGCTGGGTGCCGGCGATCAGTTCGGCCACCTTTGCCTCGATCGGCGCTTACGTCATGACGCATGCGGCGGCCGAAGCGGCGCGTGTCATCTTCCGCTTCGGTCTGTGGCCGGCGGCGCTCGAGCTGTGGGGCATCGCGCCAACCGATCCCAGAGCGAAGGAATGGCAGACGGCGCGGTGGAAAGACGGGCAACTGGTCATGCCGGGGTTGGCGCCGCTCGCGTTGCCGGCGGTGGCGGCGAAGGCGCATGCGCGCAACGGCGTGACCGGGGCGATGACGCATTGCTTTAACCGTTGGGCGTTCGCGCAGGCGACCTTTGCGATTTCCGGACAGGCGTGGACGGCCGACATCGATGCCCTGGCCGTGCGCCGCGGCACGGGCAAATTTGCTCGCCTCGATCGTTCCAACGTGAAGTATCCGCCAACCGATCTCAACAAGAGCGGTCCCACCCACGCGGCGACGTGCGGCGCGCTGGTTCGCGTCGAGATCGAGCGCGCAACCGGCGCGTTGCGGATCGCAAAAGCCTACAGCGTGCTGGAATGCGGCCAGGCGTTGGTCCCGGAGGTCGTGCTGGGACAGGCGCAGGGCGGCTTCGCCATGAGCGTGGGCTTCGCCTTGCTCGAGTCGCTGCCGCCGTACGAGGGTGGGCCCGGCAACGGCAAATGGAACCTCGGTCAATACGTCGTCCCACGCGGGTCGGACCTGCCGCTGAATGGGCTTGAGATTGAGATATTGCCACCCGTCGATGCCGACGAGCGGCCGAAGGGCATAGCGGAAGTCGTGATGATGCCCGCGGCCCCTGCGCTGCTCAACGCCATCTACGACGCCACCGGTCACCGCTTCCAGTCCTTGCCGGTGACCCAGGCCATGATCAAGGGAGTGCTCAAGTGACGATGCTGACCGTCACCATCAACGGACGCGCTTACGGCCCGAGGGACGTGCGCGACGAACTCACGATGAACGATTTCCTGCGCGAGTATCTCGGGATGACCGGCACCAAGTTCGGCTGCGGCGCCGCGCAGTGCCTGAGCTGCGCGATCATCGTCGATAATCCCGACGGGACCAGCTACACGAGTCCGACCTGCATCGTTCCGGCGACAAGCTTCAACGGCAAATCGATCCGCACGGTGGAAGGCCTTGCCAAGAACGGCGAGCTTTCCGTTCTGCAGAAAGCGTTCATCGAGCACTTCTCCTTCCAGTGCGGCTACTGCACGGCCGGATTTCTCAACGAGAGCCAGGTTCTCCTCGAACGTTTGGCAAAGAAGCCGGTGGCGCGGGCCGAAGTCGAGAAGACCATCGCCGAAGCGCTCGACGGCCATCTGTGCCGCTGCACCGGCTACATCAAATACCACGAGGCGGTGCGCGCCGTGATCCTGGCGGATCCGGGACGCTATCTCGTCCTAATTGTCGAGAAGGCCCGAGCCAGGAAGGCAGGCGAGGATGTGGTTCAACTTGCGGGTTCAGCTCTTCATTGCGGTCGTTCTCTCGTCGGTGACCCTGCTGGCAGCGCGTGCGGTGTCCGACAGCCCGTCGGATCAACTCGCGAGCGTCGAAAGCTTTTCGTCGATCGCCGACCCGGCGGCCCGGTCGGCGGCGATATTCACCGAACTGGGCAAGGTGCTGACCCACCCACGCTGTCTGAACTGCCACCCCGCCGGCGACCGCCCGCGCCAGGGCGACACCAGCCGGCTGCACCAGCCGCCGGTTGTGCGTGGCGCCGACGGATTCGGACTTCCGGCCATGCGCTGTCCGATCTGCCACCTGCAGGCCAACTTCGATCCCGCGGCGCGTGCCCGGCAATCCGATCTGGCATCTCGCGCCGCGTGAGATGGCGTGGGAAGGCAAGACGCTCGGCGAAATCTGTGCCCAGATCAAGGACCCCGCGCGCAACGGCAACCGAGCCGGAAGCACTGATCGAGCATATCGGCGAGGATCATCTGGTCGGCTGGGCGTGGGCGCCGGGGTCCGGCCGCAACCGGCGCCCGGCACGCAGAAGCAGGCGGGCGCACTCGTCGAGGCGTGGGTGAAGACTGGGGCGGCATGCCCGAACTAGACAACCGATAGGTTGGTCTTCCGCATTTGCTTGCTCGAGCCAGCTCTAACCCGGGCGCCGGATTATAGGTTCCGGAACAAAGCGGAACGCACCGTCCAGTCCGAGCCACGTGCCCCAATCCAGGCCAGGGCGCGTGATAGCTGATCATCCGCAGTCGAGAATTGGCGAGCCAAGCCAGCGTTTTGGTGCGCGTGCGGATG